>NZ_JAWRWL010000003.1:0-698515 GCF_046535495.1 Bacillus sp. SIMBA_008
ACTACGCACATCGCTGTGCGATTTATAAAAATGAATTAACAGGTACGTTTTGTCTTGTTTAGTTTTCAAAGATCATTTCGTTACTTCTCAATGAAGCAGCTTTACTAATATAACATTCATCTTCTTTTTTGTCAACAACTTTTTTCAAGTTGTTTTGAAGCATCTAGTTTGTGTCCGCTGTGCATCAGCGACGTTTAATAATATAACACCTGTATTTATTTATTGCAATAGTTTTTTTAAAAAATCTATAAAACAAATAAACTATAATCCTCGCCATGATTTCTAAAGCGTGTGTATCATATAACTTTCTTAAAAGAACATATACATCAGTCATGTGATCTTGTTGTTTTTTTCATTTTCTTGTATAGTAGAAACGAACTAAATACTGATGACCACAAGGGGAGCATTAAAGCTGAGAGTGAGCGGTTTCGTTCTGACCCTTTGAACCTGTTAGTTAACGCTGGCGTAGGGATGTGGCAAAGTCAAATGAATTGCAGATCGTAAAGCAGTGCGTGGAACTTTTCTCATCCTTCCGCGTGCTGCTTTTTTGTTGTCCTTTTGGTTGTCTGTCAATGGAAGGAGATAGATATGAATCAATCTAAGCAACTGGTTCGCCTTATTGAAATTGCCATTATGACAGCGGCAGCCGTTATTTTAGACATTGTCTCAGGAATGTTTCTTAGCATGCCTCAAGGAGGCTCGGTCTCCATCATGATGATTCCGATCTTTTTAATTTCGTTTCGCTGGGGTGTCAAAGCAGGTCTTACTACAGGTTTGTTGACAGGTCTAGTACAAATAGCAATCGGAAACTTGTTTGCTCAACATCCTGTACAGCTATTGTTAGATTACATTGTCGCTTTCGCAGCAATCGGCATAAGCGGCTGTTTCGCTTCTTCTGTCCGTAAAGCCGCTGTATCAAAAACAAAAGGGAAATTGATTGTTTCAGTGGTCAGCGCAGTTTTTATCGGCAGTTTGCTGCGCTATGCCGCGCATGTCATTTCAGGAGCTGTGTTTTTCGGCAGCTTTGCTCCAAAAGGAACACCGGTATGGATTTATTCTTTAACTTATAATGCGACTTACATGGTTCCTTCATTCATTATTTGTGCAATTGTCCTATGTTTATTATTTATGACAGCACCCCGTTTGCTTAAAAGTGACAAAGCGTAAAAGTAACAATCCCCCAGCGAATTCCGCTGGGGGATTTTTCGTTATCTGTTAAGAAGTGTTTTTAAAGCTGAAAGATCCGGCCAGCCAAGACCTACTTCTTTCAGCCTTACTCCGGCAATTTCAAAGTTGTCCTCCGCTACTCTTTCAGGTGAATAGGCCTGATAAAATATAATCGAGGGATTCTGCTCAATAACCCAAACAAACATACTTGAAAAACCATGTTGAAGCAAAAACTCCGCTCCTTTTGCTAAGAGCGCCCTGCCTGCACCTTGCCGCTGGCGCTCTTCCAGAAGATAAATAGCGTATAACTCTCCGTCATAGCCTTCTTGTTCAGAGCGAATAGGTCCAAATGAAGCAAAGCCGAATACTGAACCCTTTTCGTCCTGAGCAACAAATACTCCTTTTAACGAGCGACTTTTCCATTTGTCTTCAAATTCCTTATAGTTCAGGCTGTTTAAATAATCAATCGGGATAATTTCGTGGTATGTTGTCCTCCAGCTGTCTACATGCACTTTTGCAATGTCCTTTATATCCTCTAACTTCGCTTCACGTACAGTTACCATACGGTTCTGTCCTTTCCTTACTCTGATTTTTGGATCGTTTTGGCTTCTTTGATTTCATTTGTTAATTCATTAATGCTTTGTTTTACGTTTCCTTTTCCTGAAAAGTTCTCAAGCATTTCTTTTACATCAATTCCCGAGGATGCTTTTAAACTTTCTTGCAGACTTGACATTAAGTTCGTCGCATAGCTGGTTACTTTGTTTGCTCCGCTTGATTCACCGCTTCCTCCTGTATCGACAACGGTGATTTTATCAATATTTGAAAGAGGTGCGGCTGCTTGTTTCGCGTATTCCGGAAGCATTTTGACAATCATATCGAAAATCGCCGCCTGCCCGTACTGTTCAAAGGCAGCCGCAATTTTCTCTTTTGCTTCCGCTTCTGCAAGGCCTTTCAGGCGGATAACCTCTGCTTCTGTCTCTCCTTTCGCTTTTTCCGCTTCTGCTTTTGCTAGCCCGTCAATTCTTACTTTTTCCGCCTCAGCCTTTGCCATTGCTTCTATACTGTACTTCTTGGCATCGGCTTCCGCGAGCTGTTTGGCTTTCTCAGCTGCTGCGGACTGCTCAACAGAATAACGGTCTGCATCGGCTTTTTTCTTTACCTCTGAGTCGTATTGACGTTCACGGCGAAGAATTTCTTTTTCTTCTAGTTCTATTTGTTTTTGGCGTTCGATAATTTTAACCTGCATTTCCTGCTCTGTGACTTGCTGGCGCGCTCTGGCAGTCTCTAAATCATATGCTTGGTCGGCATTCGCTTTTGCCGTATCTTGTTCTCTGCGGAATTCAGCCATTTTGAGCTGATTGAGTTTTTCAGCTTCAGCGATTTCCGTCGCCCGTTCAAGTTCTGATTTTTTTGCGTCTTTATCGGCTTCTGCCCGCTTAATTCGGGTTTCTTTATCAGCCTCTGCTGTTGCGATATCAGCATCGCGTTTTACTTGGGCAATTCTCGGTTTCCCTAATGATTCAAGATAACCGTTTTTATCACGAACATCTTTAATGGTAAACGAGACGATTACAAGCCCCATTTTCGCGAGATCCTGTGAAGCGACACGCTGCACCTCTTGAGAGAATTTTTCTCTGTTTTTATAGATTTCTTCTACTGTCATTGAGCCGAGAATGGAACGAAGGTGGCCTTCTAAAACCTCCCGCGCTTCCTGCTCACGGTCGTCTTTTGATTTCCCTAAAAATTGTTCGGCCGCTGTAGCGATTTCTCCTATAGAACCGCCGATTTTAATAATCGCAGTTCCATCGGCCATTACTGGCACTCCTTGTTCTGTATAGACTTCAGGTGTCGAAACATCGAGTTTGCTTGATAATAAGCTTAGCGGCTCTGCCTGCTGGAAGACGGGAAGGACAAAGGTTCCTCCGCCGCGGACGATTTTAATACGGTTGCCGCCTTCATCGACATGAACATTTTTATTGCCCAGATAGCTCCCTGTTACAATTAACGCTTCATCAGGCCCTGCTGTACGATACTTCGTAATAAACACAGTTATTAGTGCAATTAATAAAAAGAATACAACTCCGATGATTATTATAATCGGCATTGTCATATCAAATTCCTCCTTTTATGTTAAATGGGTTCATGCGGAGTAACCGAAAGAACTCCGTTGTTAATATCTACGACTAACACCGTTGTCCCGTAACTGATCTGCTGATTATCAAAACTGACCGCTGACTTTGAAATGGTCCCGCCTATCCCTTCTATGACCACTTCACCAAACCCGTCAACCGGCACAGCTGTAATCACTTTACCGAGTCTTCCTCTGAGATCATCTTCTCTATATGCCAATGATTCTTCTGCAGATGATAATGGTACCAGTACAAAGATGTGAAGCAATACCACCAGCATGATCGAAAGGATGCAAGATAAAAGCGCAATCAGCAAGCTTGACAGAGGCAATACGAGTTCACCTATATATCCGCCCGCTGAAAAACATGTGAAAAATGAGAGCACTAATGTCGGATTAAGAAACGGAATGCCTTCTGACAGCCCTGCAAATACATCTCCGAAAAACAGGAATAACAGCGTAAGGCTGCCCGCAATAATAAGCGTATAAAGATACATTGTTTGTATAGGTACTCCAAATAACTCCAACTTCCTCATCCTTTCTTCATCAATGCATTGATGAACGGCTGCCGTTACCATTTATACGAGACACCCCGGGAAAAGTTTCAAAATTTTAAGACAAATAACCCGTTTGAAGTGCTTTATAAATGATAATTGCTTATATATATGGTAATGTCATTTTAGGAGGAGATATGATGAGTATCTTTAATGAAGCCAGATTAGAAACGTGGAACGAATTGAAAGGACTTTCTGACGAAAAGCTGAATCAAAAGCCTTCTGCTGAAGAATGGAGCATACGGGAAGTTCTTGACCATTTGAAAAAAATCGATATGACCGCACAAAAAATGTTGAAGGAACGTGTAAAGGACGCTCCGATTAAAGAAATTGAAGAAAAACCGCTTGAGGTAGCACAGGACAGAAATAATAAACGGAAAGCCCCGAGTCATCTTGAGCCTGCGCATGATTTTATTTCAGGCAGCCAAATGAAACGTGAGCTTGATGTGGTAAGAGAGCAGCTGACTGCTGCGATTGCCTCTCTGAAAGAAGAAGATTTTGAAAGAGTGCTTCCGCATCCTGTGTTTCAAGAGCTGACTGTCAGACAGTGGATCGATTTTATCGGCCATCATGAAAAACGGCACCTCAGCCAAATGAAAGAAATTAAAGAAAAGATAGAAAGGGCCTGATTTGATCAGACCCTTTCTGCTTTTCGTTTAACTTTTCGCTGATAGGAATGAACTTCTATTTCATCACCTGTGTAAACAGCACCAGGTCTCTCCACAATACAGACAATCCCTCTAATGCCCAGTGCGTGGCGGACGAAAGCCGGCGCCAGCTTCGGTTGGTCCGGATAATAAGACTGAATGACTTCTCCCGGCTGGATACACGGATCATTTTCGCCCTCACACAGCAGAGCCGCTCCGCTCGGAAAAATAATCCGGCTTCCTTCTTTTAATGAAGTAAGATCTGGAATACCGCTGACTGCCACATTCGCCCCGAGCCATTCCGGCAAAATCCTCGGCACTCCCATTTTTAAAGCGATTTCGTTGCATTCCTCTATTGAAACAATTGAAATTTGTCTGCGGTTGAAAATTTCAGTCCCTCTTGAAAACATTGGTTCTCTGGCTCCCGCTTTTTTGGTCAGGCCAAAATGCAAGTCGCCGGGGATGCCGCCATAATCAAAATCAAGCTTGTCCATTTGCTTTGTTACGAAGCTTTTTGTATCTGCGATATATAAGCCTTCCGCTTTTGCAGTCATACGCTTCCACATCAGCTGGCACCTTCCTTCTTATCTAAAATTTCCACCTATGCTTCATTATCCCAAAAAATCCCGCTCTGTAAAGGAGCGGGATTTTGATTATACCGTTTTAGGCGTAAGGTTAAAGCAGCGCTTGTAGATCCAGTTGTATGCTTTTTCATTTAAATCTCTAGGGTTTCCGAAGGTTTGCGGATCTTTCATTGCTTCTTTAGACAAGCGTTCGATCATATCAGGTGATACTCCCTGCTCTTCTAAAGTCGGCACTTCTAAATCTTCGACCAGATCATACATCCAATTGACAGATGCTTTCGCAGCTTCTTCTGTTGTCATCTTGCTTGTATCAATACCGAACGCTTTCGCAATACGCGCAAACTTCTCAGGATAGCCCTTCCAGTTGTATTCCATGACAGGGCCCATCATCGCCGCTACACATTGGCCGTGAGCGACTGGGATAATACCGCCAAGCGTTTGGCTCATCGCATGAGCAGCGCCCGCTGATTCACTTCCGTAAGAAAGACCGGCAAGCATCGCAGCCTGCGCCATTCCGTACCTTGCTTCCAGATCCTCTCCATCAGCAAATGCCCTCTTGATGTAATGAGCGGCATACTCAATCGCCATTAAGGCAACCGCATCCGTGATTGGCTGTGCAAATTTCATTGTATAGCACTCAATGGCATGGGCGAGCGCATCAATTCCCGTCATAGCTGTTACATGCGGAGGCATTGAAACATGAAGCTCAGGATCAATGATGGTCAAGTGCGCTGCAATCAGCGGACCGCCCGTGTTGAATTTGAATTCTCTTTCTTCATCTGTGATAACCGCCCATTGGGTTACTTCTGATCCTGTTCCAGCTGTAGTGGGAATTGTCGTCAGCGGAGGAATGCGGTTTTCCAGCGGTTTTTTCCCATCTGCCGCTTCATAATCAAGCACGCTTCCTTCGTGAGTCGCTTCTACTCCGATTGCTTTTGCTGTATCCATGGAGCTTCCGCCTCCGACTGCCACCAAACCATTACAGTTCTCTTTTTTGTAAAGCTCAGATCCTTCATTCACCAGACGGACAGGCGGGTTTGGCTCAACTTTATGAAAGAGCACCACTTCAATGCCTGCTTCTTTAAGTGATTCGATTACAGGATCAGCAACACCGGCTTTATAAATCCCTGGGTCTGTGACAAGGAGCGCTTTTGAAACGCCCAGTGCAGCTACTTCCTCACCCGTATGCTTGATGGCTCCGATTCCATGCTTAATCACAGTCGGAATTTCAAATGTGTGGAATTTCTGCATGCTTTCTACCTTCATATTTAATGTCATCATCAATCTCCCCCTCTTATGAATTGAACCAGTTAACCGCTGCCGGTTTTGTATTACGGTATACATGTTTGACTTCTGTGTATTCTTCAAGGCCTATTTTTCCAAGCTCGCGTCCGAACCCGGATTGCTTATATCCGCCCCATGGCGCTTGTGCAAAGTACGGATGAAAATCGTTGATCCAAACGGTTCCCATTCTCAAGCGGGCTGCTACCCGTTCGCACTTTTCAATATCTTTTGACCATACCGCTCCAGCCAAGCCATAGATGGTATCATTCGCAAGCTCGATTACCTCTTCTTCAGAGCTGAAGGTTTCGACTGTCAATACAGGACCGAAAACCTCTTCCTGAACGATTCTCATGTCAGAATTACAGTTTGAGAAAATAGTAGGTTCATAGAAAAAGCCGTTTTGAAGCGCAGGATCTTCCGGGCGTTTGCCTCCTGTCTCCAGCTTCGCGCCTTCCTCTATTCCGATCTCTACATATTTTTCTACCTTTGCCCTGTGCTCCGCCGAAATAAGCGGACCGCTTTCTGTCTCAGCATGAAAACCGTTTCCGAGTTTTATGCGTTTTGCCCGTTTGACCAGCTCCGCCAAAAATTGATCATGAATGGCGTCCTCAACAAGCAAGCGGGAACCTGCAGAGCATACTTGGCCGGCGTGGAAAAATACAGCGTTTAAGGCCTGATCAACCGCAACTTCTAAATCCGCGTCCTTGAAAACAATATTTGGGTTTTTCCCGCCAAGTTCAAGGGCGATTTTTTTGACGTTTCCGCTTGCCGCCCGCATGATTTTTTTGCCTGTTTCAATTCCGCCCGTAAATGAAATCAAATCGACGTCTCTGTTTACTGCAAGCTCGTCGCCCACTGTGGCTCCCGGTCCAAGAACAAGATTTGCGACACCTTTTGGAACACCGGCTTCTTCCATCAGCTTAAAGACTTTGATTGTCGTCAGCGGCGTAATCTCACTCGGCTTCATGACGATTGTGTTTCCTGCAGCCAGTGCAGGGGCGATTTTCCAGCTCGCTTGAAGGAGCGGATAATTCCATGGAGTGATCTGGCCGCAAACCCCGATTGGCTCTCTAATAATTTTGCTTTCTGAATCAGGAATCGGAGATGAAATGATCTCTCCGCCATCTTTGTCTGCCAAGCCGGCGTAATATTGAAAAACATTGGCGATATCGTCCATATCGGCCTTGCTTTCTTCGAGTGTTTTTCCTGTATCAAGAGATTCAAGCTCAGCCAGCTCCTCAAGATCGCGTCTGATTAATTCCGCAATTTTCAGAACAATTTTTCCGCGTTCAAGCCCGGATAGCGATGACCATTCTCCTTTGTCAAATGCTCTGCGTGCGGCTGCGATTGCTTTGATGGCGTCCTCTCGCCCTCCCTCGCTTACAGTTGCAATTTCTTCTTGATTAAATGGGTTGATAATACTGCGGATCTGTTCTTTTTCGGCACTGATCCATTCTCCGTCAATGAATAATGTTTGACTCATATAAGCCTCCTTGACGTAAATAAAGTTTGTTAAATAAAAATTTAATGTTTTTAACAACCTTAATCTAACATATGATTTTTAAACTGTCAAAGTCCCATTTCGATTTTTCTTTTTGACTTTTCCTCATGTTTCGTTAAGATAAAGAACATAAAGAAATAACTTAACGAATTTAATTTTCTAAAGGAAAAGAGGGTCAGTATGGATGAAAATCCAGAATTTGCAGCTATAGAACAGGCTCGGGATCTTGTTATTGACTCCATTGCTGAAACGATGGATCTTTACGGAATTACCCGCAGTGTCGGGATTTTATATGGGACGATGTATATGAGGGATGAGATGACGCTTGACGAAATGCGTGAGGAGTTGCAAATGAGCAAACCAAGCATGAGCACAGGCGTCAAAAAGCTTCAAGACTTAAATGTAGTGAAAAAAACATTTCACCGGGGCATCCGTAAGCATACATTTGTGGCTGAGAAGGATTTCTTTAAATTTTTCACAAATTTCTTTCCACCTAAATGGGAGCGGGAGGTTCAAGTGAATGTAGCAGCGATCGAGGAAGCTCAAGCTGATTTACAAAAGGTTTTATGCAAGGAAGATCTCGATGAGGATATCAAAAATGAAGCACTGCAGTTATATGATCAGCTGGAAAGCTCTAAAGCTTACTATGACTGGCTGAAACGGCTTGCTGAATCGGTGCAGACCGGAGAAATTTTTAAATTTATACCGATCGAAACAAAGTAAAGCAGAAAACGCCTGGGAAAGCAGGCGTTTTTTTGATGTAACTACTACAAATTTGAAAAATACGGGAAAAACACCCCATTTACTTCCAAAATATTTGATGGTAATTTTATGTAGGTAAAATTTGTATTTGGCCTTTCAGAGGAGGTGAAAAGCGGGCAGGCCTGTTTAATTTATCATTTTTTAGGGGGAATTTTGTTATGAAACGCAAATTATTATCTTCTTTGGCAATTAGTGCATTAAGTCTCGGGTTACTCGTTTCTGCACCTACAGCTTCTTTCGCGGCTGAATCTACATCAACTAAAGCTCATACTGAATCTACTATGAGAACACAGTCTACAGCTTCATTGTTCGCAACAATCACTGGCGCCAGCAAAACGGAATGGTCTTTCTCAGATATCGAATTGACTTACCGTCCAAACACGCTTCTCAGCCTTGGCGTTATGGAGTTTACATTGCCAAGCGGATTTACTGCAAACACGAAAGACACATTGAACGGAAATGCCTTGCGTACAACACAGATCCTCAATAACGGGAAAACAGTAAGAGTTCCTTTGGCACTTGATTTGTTAGGAGCTGGCGAATTCAAATTAAAACTGAATAACAAAACACTTCCTGCCGCTGGTACATATACTTTCCGTGCAGAGAATAAATCATTAAGCATCGGAAATAAATTTTACGCAGAAGCCAGCATTGACGTGGCTAAGCGCAGCACTCCTCCGACTCAGCCTTGCGGTTGCAACTAATGTAAAAGACCGGTTAACGCCGGTCTTTTTTGCGTTTTACCCTCCCCTTTTTCTCTAATCCCCGTTATCTTTTTTCTGGTTTAAAATTTAAATTGACAAACACTAGAAACAGGAGTAAATTCTTGAGTGTTCAATTTCATACAGTCTCTTTTACCGCTTAATCAAACACGAACGGGGGAACCAACGATTGGCTGTTTTATTAACAGCCTTGGGGTGAATCTTACTAAGTAAGAGGGGGTACTCTGAATCCCTAATCCGACAGCTAACCTCGTAGGCGTATACAGAGAGGAGGTCTATTATTTGGCCATTCTTTGCAATGGTCTTTTTTGCTTCAGAAACGTTAATTCACTAAGGGAGATATGAACATTGGGAAGAATTAAAAATAAGCAATTTGCCGTGATCGGTCTGGGCCGGTTTGGCGGCAGCATTTGTAAAGAACTTCATAGAATGGGGCATGAGGTCCTTGCGGTTGATATCAACGAAGAAAAGGTCAATGCATATGCTTCTTACGCCACTCATGCGGTAATTGCCAACGCCACCGAAGAAAACGAATTGCTTTCATTAGGAATACGCAATTTTGAATATGTGATTGTTGCCATCGGAGCAAATATTCAAGCGAGTACGCTGACCACCCTATTATTAAAGGAGCTTGATATTCCAAATATTTGGGTGAAGGCTCAAAACTATTATCATCACAAGGTGCTTGAAAAAATCGGCGCTGACCGGATTATTCATCCTGAAAAAGATATGGGAGTTAAAATCGCACAAAGCCTTTCAGACGAAAATGTTTTGAATTACATTGATCTATCTGATGAATACAGTATTGTCGAGCTGTTGGCTACGCGCAAGCTTGATTCAAAATCGATTATTGACCTGAATGTAAGAGCAAAGTACGGCTGCACGATCCTGGCCATCAAACATCATGGAGATATCTGTCTTTCCCCCGCGCCTGAAGACATCATTCACGAGCAAGATTGCCTGGTGATCATGGGCCACAAAAAGGATATTAAACGTTTTGAAAACGAAGGGATGTAGACAAAGGTGACACTTCAAAAGGATAAAGTGATCAAATGGGTTCGGTTTACACCGCCTCAAGTGCTTGCCATTGGTTTTTTCCTTACCATTATCATCGGGGCTGTCCTATTAATGCTTCCGATTTCCACTACGAAGCCATTGTCATGGATAGATGCCCTTTTTACTGCGGCTTCCGCTACAACTGTTACAGGGCTTGCTGTTGTCGATACCGGTACTCAATTTACGGTATTCGGGCAAACAGTTATTATGGGGCTGATTCAGATTGGCGGGCTTGGATTTATGACGTTTGCGGTCTTGATCGTCATGATATTAGGAAAAAAAATCGGATTAAAAGAACGAATGCTCGTCCAGGAAGCTTTAAACCAGCCGACAATCGGCGGTGTCATTGGCCTTGTCAAAGTCCTGTTTCTGTTTTCGATCAGTATTGAATTGATAGCAGCACTCATTTTATCCATCCGGCTTGTACCTCAGTACGGCTGGTCATCCGGCTTGTTTGCAAGTTTGTTTCACGCAATTTCTGCTTTTAACAATGCCGGGTTTTCGCTGTGGTCTGATAATTTGATGAGCTACGTTGGCGATCCTACAGTAAACCTCGTGATTACTTTCTTATTTATTACAGGAGGGATCGGATTTACGGTTCTGTTTGATGTGATGAAAAATCGGCGTTTTAAAGCTTTTTCTTTACATACAAAGCTCATGCTTACAGGAACGCTGATGTTGAATGCGATTGCTATGCTTACGGTCTTTATTTTAGAATACAGCAACCCCGGCACGCTCGGCCACCTGCATATAGTGGATAAACTGTGGGCGTCCTATTTTCAGGCAGTGACGCCGAGAACCGCAGGCTTCAATTCTCTAGATTTCGGAAGCATGAGAGAAGGAACAATTGTATTTACTTTATTATTGATGTTTATCGGAGCAGGAAGCGCATCAACGGCGAGCGGCATTAAGCTGACTACGTTCATCGTGATTTTAACATCTGTTATTGCTTACTTGAGAGGTAAAAAAGAAACGGTTATTTTCCGCCGTTCCATCAAATATCCGATTATCATTAAAGCTTTAGCTGTGAGTGTCACCAGTTTGTTCATCGTGTTTTTAGGGATTTTCGCCCTGACGATCACAGAACAAGCGCCATTTCTTCAAATTGTGTTTGAAACCTTTTCCGCATTCGGAACTGTCGGCCTTACGATGGGGCTTACTCCTGAACTGACAACAGCTGGCAAGTGTATCATTATTGTCATCATGTTTATCGGAAGAATTGGCCCTTTAACGTTCGTGTTTTCATTCGCAAAAACAGAGCAATCAAATATCCGTTATCCTGATGGCGAAGTGTTTACAGGGTGATATCAAAAAAATCCGGCGTGCAGTCGCCGGATTTTTTATGATTCGATATGAGATTGATTTTGTCTTTTTTCCTGTTCCGCGATGATTTCGTTATCCTCCGCGTTATCACGGGTCACTTTTTGCGTAAGAATCGCACCAACTGCTACAAGTATCATAACAGCGATGTAATAACCTTTTTCATTGAGTTCCAGATTATCAGCATTATAGAGTCCGATACTAAACAAAAATACTCCCGCAAAAAAAGTAAAATAAGCTAGTACTGTAAAGGCAACCGTGTTTCTGCGTCTATATTTCTGCACCTTTGTTCCCTCCCGAAAGCATAGTTAAAAAGTGATAACTTCCGTGGAATATTATACCTCAAATTCCCCGGAATGGAACAAAGAATTAAAAATACCAGTAAAAAGGGCTTAGGTTGCCTCCTTTATTTCAACAGCTGAATCATCAATCCAGCCGATAAGTTTATCATTGATTTGGAATTGGTACCATACAGACTGGCCTTTCTGTTTTTTAGACACAACCTTTATGTCTTTGCCGACGTAAGATTGGGCAGAGGTAAGCCTTATGGACCGATCATCAGTAGAAGGCTTGGACCATACGTCTTGAACGGCACTGTCTTTAATAGAGGCGTTTAAATCCACAGATTTGAGGGATGGATTTACCTCATCGTACTCATCTAAATCGTATTTTTCCACAATAGCGCTGATTTTGTCAGCGTAGTCAGGGTCTGTAGCATATCCTGATGTTTGCAGGGCGGTTGCCGCTTCCTTATAATTCCCTGCCTCAAGCACCGGTTTATACTTCTTTTTATTCCACGATGTGCCACGGACGAACAATTGGGCGTGATCATCCATAGATTCAAAAAACGTGCTGTATTTTCGAAACTTCGCGCGAATGGTTTTTCTTTTCCCTTTTTCAACTTCGTCCGTTTCCATCGTGACATGATGGCCTTTATAATTCCCTTTTACGCCAAAAAGGTTGTTGGCCTTAGCAGCCAGTTCACTGTTCCCCCAGTCCGATTCGAGAATGGCCTGAGCAATTGTGATGCTGGGGAGAACATGGTATTTTTCATACAAAATTTGGGCATGTCCGGACAGACTGTCTATAAATACTTGCTGTTCATCGATTTCTTCAGTTTCTTTGGATATTTCAATCGGTTTTGATAAAGTTGTCGCTAAAACAAACAGAGCTAGCGGAATCGATACAAGGAAAAATAGTGAAATCAAGAGTTTACGTTTTTTAAGTTTTTTACGGGCCATGAAAACCTTCCTTCGAATTAAAAGATTACGAATGTAAAAGAATCTACCTTTTAGAATTTTACTTGCACTTCTAATATTTTTCAATTCTTTAGGGATAAAGTTGGGAAAAGATTGCAAAATAAAAACCTTTTCGCTCAATGAAAAGGTTTTTACCATGTTTCTATTTTTGTAAATTTCTGAGTGCATTCCGATATTCCGTATCATTTATTACTTTATATGATTTGACAGTTGCCTTCGACAAACCTTGTGCTGAGACGGCCGGTTTTTCCGGAGCTGTTTTCGCTTTATCATGTGGTTTATGTGCCAGCTTGTGCCCCATTCCAGTGGCATTCATACAAAATGACAGGCAGACGAGCAGCACGCTAAGGATAAAAGAAATGAAGAAGAGATCATGATAAGCAGTCATCATAGAATCCTGTACCGAACCGCTTTGTCTGGCAGCATCTTTTTTCGTGAAAAAGCCGATGAGAATGGGAACTCCCATATAGACAAACAATCTTAAAAACTGAACAGCTGTCATTCTCTTGACCAAATCAGGCAGCGGGCCTCCCATGGCAGCTCCCATCAGCCCTGCGGCGACTGTCAGGCCTGTTCCCGCTGCAAGCATGATAAACAGTGCCGCGAACATATAAAGAGATGATCGATCCTGTATATGCAGCCATTGAAAATTCACAAAAACGAGAATGAGTCCGCCGATAATACCGAGCATCCCTGGTCCGACTTTATCGTATAACAGAGCGCTCAAAATGGCCGCGATCGCCACTCCGATTAAAAGAGTCAAGCTTAAAAGAATGAGATGCTCCTGAGAAATATCATACATTTGACGGAGCAAGCCTTGAAAAGCAGAAAGGCTGACAGCTACCGTTATCGTCCCTGCAGCTATGATCAATAAGCCGAGCACCGGTTTTGGCAGCAGCATCAGTTTAATAGATATGAAGGGGTTTTTCACTTTATATTCCACAATCAATAGACCAATGAGCAAACATAACGTCACCCCGAAACCAATCCATACATAACCCGATGACAGCCCCCATTTTTGCAGAAAAATGAATGAAACCGCTGAGGCTGCGGCAAGGAAGACAGATAAAAGAATTCCCGCACGATCAAGCGGCTGTTCTTGATCCGCCGCTCCGTGATGCTCATCATGAAGAAAGAAATAGCTCACCGCGACACCGATCAGGGACAAGGTGCCAAAGATGAAAAACAGCCATCTCCAATGCCCGCAGCTTGTTGCAATGGTTCCCAGGATTGTACCGATGATAACAGAACCATAGAATCCCCCGATCAGCACAAGCAGTGCATAGTTCCTGCGTTCAATCGGGAATGACAGTACAAGCATTGGAATCATAATCATCAGCATGACGCCTGTTGCCGCCCCTTGTAAAAAGCGCCCTGCCGCCATCAATGCAATATCGCCTGAACATGCGATGAGCAGTGAGCCTAGTATAAAGACAGGTAATGAAGCCAGATAGACGGGACGAGCACCGAATTTTTTCCTCAGCAGCGGTCCTGCCGGAACTAACAAGGCAAAGGCCATATTGCCGATCAATATCGGATTTACTGATGTAAAGACACTTGTTCCAACCGTTTTCTGAACAAGGCCTTGAACTGACGACAATGCCGTGTTAGACATCAATCCCGGCCCGACCGCTAAGACGGCGAGCAAAGAAATCACCCAATAGTGTTTTGTCTTCATGTTGTCATCCCTTCCTATATGAATACATGCGAAACACATCATTTTTTGAAAACAAAAGAAGCTAATAGATTTTGCATACCATTAGCTTTCATTCTAATATTCTCCCTTTCAGGGGAAATGATATTATTTTATTATAATTATGTGAATGAATGAGCATATAATCAAATATTATTTCAAATCGATTGTGTTTTGTCAATGGAGTAAATTTCAAGCACAACATAGAAAGCTTGAAAGCTTTTCCCCGATATTGTGTCTAGAACTGCACTTATGAATCCCTGCTCGTTCCCTCAAGCGAATTAAAGCAGGCCGTTTTAATCCTTTCAATCCACTATTCCAACTAATAAACTCAAATAAGTTGGTGATAAGACAACATTTTACCCCCACATTTTTTTGTGTTCACTGGGCGTTTGCCGCCTCTAAATTGTATATGGGTAAATACCATGAATTAACCTATGAAATACCAATGTAAGGGAGGCAAAAACGAATGGAACTGTATGAGTGTATCCAAGACATTTTTGGCGGCTTGAAAAATCCATCGGTTAAAGATTTAGCAACGTCTTTAAAACAAATTCCAAACGCAGCAAAATTGAGTCAACCGTATATTAAGGAACCAGACCAGTACGCTTACGGCCGAAATGCCATCTATCGAAATAATGAATTGGAAATTATCGTGATTAACATTCCGCCAAACAAGGAGACAACAGTACACGATCATGGTCAATCCATTGGTTGTGCAATGGTGTTAGAAGGAAAGCTTCTTAATTCTATTTATCGTTCAACCGGCGAACACGCAGAACTCTCCAATTCATACTTTGTCCACGAAGGAGAATGCCTTATTTCAACCAAAGGTTTAATTCACAAAATGTCCAATCCAACATCTGAACGAATGGTGTCTCTTCATGTCTACTCCCCTCCTTTGGAAGACATGACGGTCTTTGAGGAACAAAAGGAGGTATTGGAAAATTCATGATTGACAGATAAACTGCTCACTTTGACTTCACTCAACTGGAGGATTCAGAGAATGAAACCTTTTCCTCAAAACAAAAAAACCCTTATCGAATAAGGGTTTAAAGGTATGGAGCCAAGGGGGCTCGAACCCCTGACCTCTACGCTGCCAGCGTAGCGCTCTCCCAGCTGAGCTATGGCCCCGTATGTAACGTCATGTTTATTATAGATGATTTTATTTTGAAAAACAAGCTGTTTCCTCTTGAATTGACAGAAAAAATAAGGCTCGGAAAAGAGCCTTATTTTTCGACTTACATCATGATCAAAAGTAAAATCACACCGAGAATAATTCGATAGATTGCAAATGGGACAAGTTTGATTTTGTTAATCAGCCTTAAGAAGAAACGGACGACAAACAGTGCGACCACAAAGGCACAGATAAAGCCGACGATGAAAAACGGCATCAGATCCGAACTTAAGCTGTCCCAATGCTTCACGAGGCTTAGAAAGCTGGCTCCCATCATGATCGGCATCGCCATAATAAACGTAAAGTCGGCTGCAGCTCGGTGGTTTAATCCGAGAATAACACCGCCGGAAATGGTTGAACCCGAACGCGAGAAACCAGGCCAAAGGGAAAGACATTGGAATAAGCCGACGGCTATCGCCTGTTTATAGGAAATGCGGTCGAGTGTGTCTGTCGCTGTTTTCCGTTTATTGACCCAGTCAGCAAAAAGCATGAGGATTGCCCCGGCAATTAAACCGATGGCCACAGTTTTAACGGAAAATAAATATTCATCAATGTAATCTTCAAACAAAAAGCCGAGAACAGCTGCAGGCACGAGTCCGACGGCAATTTGGGCAATGCTTAATTTATGTCCCTGCTCCTGGTCGCTTGTAATATTTTTTTTCAAGCCCAGTAAATTTAAAATTCGGTCTTTAAACACGATAGCTACTGCTAAAATGGAGCCTAGCTGAATAACCACCTTGAATGAGTTAGCAGCTTCTTCTGACATCAGATTACTTGATTTTAGCCAGATGTCGTCTACTATGATCATATGTCCTGTCGAAGAAACCGGCGCGTACTCTGTTAATCCTTCTACGATTCCTAAAATGGCGGCTACAAACAATTCCCATAGAGTCATGATTTTGATTCTCCCCATTAGACATTTATTTTTTTACATAACGGGAGCTTCCCATAAATGGAAAGCCCGTCTTATATAACTATAAACGAAAATCACACTTTATGCCCCGGCGTATTTTCATTTTTTTCTTCATCGTATAAATGTGACTGCATTTTAAACCAGTCAAATAAATGTGTCGTAATGACTTTGGCAACCGCATAGCCGGGAATCGCAAGAATGATTCCAACAACGCCAAACAGCTTGCCGGCTGTTAACAGCAGAAAAATAATCGTAATCGGATGGATGTGAAGGTTTTTTCCCATAATTTGCGGAGAGATCAGCTTCCCTTCAATCAGCTGAACAATCGTCCAAACGATCACCAGCTTAAGCAGCATGAGCGGCGATGTCACTATGGCAATGATAATCGCAGGCGTAATGGCAATCGTTGGCCCTAAATATGGAACGATGCTTGTGCAAGCCGCAATGACTGCAAGCAATGAAGCATAATCCAGCCCGATAATCAAATAACCGATAAACAGCAAAAACCCGATACAGAAGCTGACAATGATCTGGCCTCTGATATAAGAGCTTAACCGATGATTCATTTCGCTTAAGACTGTATATGTCTGTTCTTTCAATCGAGTCGGCACAAACTTCAGTATGTAGACCGGTAATTTTCTTCCGTCTTTTAGCAAATAAAATAGAATAAACGGAACCGTGACGATCGAAATGATAATCTCAGTCAGTGCGCCGATAAAATTCCCAACACCGGTAAAGGTGCTGTTCACGATCGTCGCTGCCTGATCCGAAACCTTTGTAGCAAGATCAGATATATTAATGTTCATCGTTTGCTGGGCCTGATTGACGAAGTTGCTGCCAATCAGCTGTTTCGTCTGATTTTCTACGACGTCCACATATCTCGGGATATTGTCAATCAAACTCATAATTTGTTCTTTTAAGAAGGGAATGATCGACACGATCGTGATCGTGATCAGCCCGATAACCAATAGGTATAGCAGCAATATAGAATAGATTCTTCTTATTCTTCTTCTCTCCAGAAAATCGACGACTGGGTTTAACAGATAAAAAACAATGCCTGTCAAAATAATCGGAAGTGATATCGTTTTGAGCAGAACAATAATCGGGGTGAAAATAAATGATGTTTTTGTAAATACTAGAATATTTAAACCAATCAGCAGCAGCACAAGCAAAAATAAAACAAACTTATTATCCAAGAAGAATCGCTTGAATCTGCCGCTCCATGTTTGCAACGTCTCCACTATCGTTCCTCCGTCATACATAGTTTAATTAAATTGTACACTATCGTCCCTATAATGAAAAATAAAAACCGTTAATTGCTGGAAAAGCTTTCTCGGTTTTAACATTCTATTTATATCTATCATGTGATTTTGTTCTTTTTAAGCTATAATTTAGCTATATCATGCAAAAGGAGCGATACGAGTGATACGTTTTGCAATAATAGGAACCAACTGGATTACAGACCGCTTTCTTGAGTCAGCAGCGGATATCGAAGATTTTCAGCTGACTGCTGTTTATTCAAGATCGGCTGAACGCGCTGGCGAGTTTGCTGCTAAACACAACGCTGCGCATGCCTTCTCAGACCTTCAGGAAATGGCGGCGAGCGATTGCTTTGATGCCGTATACATAGCGAGCCCGAACGCTCTTCACAAGGAACAAGCCGTTCTCTTTATGAACCATGGCAAGCATGTGCTTTGTGAGAAGCCGTTTGCTTCGAATACAAAAGAAACAGAAGAGATGATCTCAGCGGCTAAGGCAAACGGCGTTGTTCTCATGGAAGCAATGAAGACCACTTTCCTGCCGAATTTCAAAGAACTGAAAAAACACCTGCATAAAATCGGCACTGTCCGCAGATTTACCGCAAGCTACTGCCAGTATTCCTCACGATATGACGCGTTCAGAAGCGGAACTGTTTTGAATGCGTTTCAGCCTGAGCTTTCCAATGGGTCATTAATGGATATTGGCGTCTATTGTATTTATCCGGCTGTTGTGTTGTTTGGCGCGCCGAAGGATGTAAAAGCAAACGGATATGCTTTATCCTCCGGAGTGGACGGAGAAGGAACTGTCATTCTGTCTTACGACGGGTTCGAAGCTGTTCTGATGCATTCCAAAATCTCTACTTCCTATGCCCCGGCTGAAATCCAGGGTGAAGACGGGACGATTGTAATCGATACGATTCACCGGCCTGAACGTGTTGAAATCCGCTACCGGGACGGCCGCCTTGAAAACATCGCGATCCCTGATCCTAAACCGGCGATGTTCTATGAAGCAGAAGAATTTGTCACGCTTATAAAAGAGAATAAGCTGGAATCTGAAGAAAATACATTTGAACGGTCTTTGACCACCGCAAAAATTATGGAAGAAGCAAGAAAGCAAATGGGGATTGTATACCCTGCTGATCAAGCTTAAAAAAATCCGCCCGCGTGCAAATGCCGCGGCGGATTTTTTATTAGACAATCGGAGAAGATGCCTTCCTTTTTAAAAGCACCTGTTGCTCATATTCTTTGATGTCATAAAGCCATGCCTCTTTTACCGGAACGCCCATTTGCTCACAGTAGGAATCCCAGATGGCTCCGAAAGGATATGTTTTGAATTCCTCCATCAGGGCCAGCCTTTCTGTATAGCGGCCCTCTTCCTGCAATTGTTTTAAATATCCGTTCGGGAGAAGCAGGGCATACAATAAAGCTTTGATCATATTTCTCGTTCCGATGGTCCAGGCGGCTACACGGTTAATGCTGGCATCGAAAAAATCCAGACCGATGGCTACCTTCTCAAGAGCATGATTTCGTACAATTTCAAGAGCGATTTCTCTCAATTCATCATCCAAAACCACTACATGGTCGCTATCCCAACGAACAGGCCGCGATACGTGCAAGGCAAGCTTGTCTGTGTAAAGCAGCATGGACGAGATCTTGTTTGATACCGTCTCAGTCGGATGGAAATGGCCTGTATCAAGTAAACAAAGCTTATGATTCGTCAAAGCATAAGCTAAATAAAATTCATGAGATCCGACAACATATGATTCGGAGCCAAGCCCGAACAGCTTGCTCTCGATTGAATCAAGATTATGTTGTTCACTGATCTCCTCTGAGAAGATCCGATCCAGTGATTCTTTTAGTCTTTTACGCGGTGTCAGCCTATCACTCGGGATATCCTTATAGCCGTCGGGAATCCAAATATTCGTCAAGCAAGGTGTTCCTAATTCTTTCCCGAAGTATTCCCCGATACGGCGGCAAGCGATGCAATGCCTGATCCAAAATTCTCTGATGTCCGGATCAGGGTGTGAAAGGGTGAGTCCGTCAGCCGCTTTCTCATGCGAAAACAAGGTTGGATTAAAATCTAAACCGAGACCAAGGTTTTTTGCCCATTTCACCCAGTTTTCAAAATGCTGCGGCTTCAATTCGTCACGTTCTACCGCTTCCCTGTTTGTTTCTGCGTATATCGCATGCAGGTTTACGCGGTGCTTTCCAGGAATGAGAGAAAGAGCCTTCTCCAAATCTCTTCTTAATTCTTCAGGAGTTTGCGCTTTTCCGGGATAATTGCCGGTCACGTCAATTCCGCCTGAAAGCTCGCCCTTATTTACTTCAAAGCCTTCAATGTCGTCACCCTGCCAGCAGTGGATCGAAATGGGCACTTGCTCTAATTGCCGAAGCGCCTCTTCAACATCAATTCCCCATTTTTCATATGCCTGTTTTGCACTGTCATAATTGGCTTTTATGGTCATACGGCTCTCTCCCTTTATCAGTTTTTCAATCCAAATAAAAAACTTCCTTTAGATCTATCGCAACAGGACTGAAATCCGAATTTGTTTTCATTAATGGCGCCATCGATTTCCACCATCTTTGGCAAACTTCCGTGTCCGCCATCTTTCTCCATTTCTCTTCATCCTCTATTTCTAAATATGCAAAAAGCCTGCCTGTTTCCTCGTCTAGAAAAATGGAATAATGGTGTGCTCCATGAGCTTTGAGTGCTTCTGCCATCTCAGGCCAAATGTCATCATGCCGCTGTTTGTATTCTTCGTACTTGTCTTGATGGACAAACATGATACTGGCTTTTCTTTTCAAACCTTTTCACCTCTTCATCATTTAGATAGCGCTTTCAAAACAGTTTGCTGAAATGACTGAATGATCGTGCTTCTATCAATGTCTTTAGGTGTAAACACTTTGATCGGAAAGGAATTTCTGACGACTTGCCGGGCTTCTTTTATGTCTTTGACTTCTTTGGCAGCAATCATTTGCATCAAAAGATTTCCGGTGGCAGTTGCCTCTATCGGCCCTGCATATACCGCTTTTCCACTCATGTCTGCCGTTAATTGATTTAAGAAATCATTCCGGGCTCCGCCGCCGATGATATGAAATTGCTCGATCGGTTTTTCTGTGATTGTTTCGAGCTCTTTGATGGCTATCGCATAGATGATGGCTAAATTGCTGTAGATGCAGCAGGCAAGTTCGCCTGCAGTACGGGGAATCTTTTGGCGGGTTTGTCTGCAATAATGTTGTATTTCCTTTATCATGTTTTCTGGATTCAGGAAACGTTTATCATTTAAGTTTATAAATTGCTGGAATGGTTCTGTTTTTTTGGCTTCTTCTGCAAGCTGCTGAAAAGAATAATCTGCTTGTAGCTGCTGTTTGACTTCTTGTATCACCCACATGCCGATAATGTTTTTGAGAAAGCGAATGGTGTTGTTTGCGCCGCGTTCATTTGTATAGTTGTTTTCTAAAGCAAGATCAGTTATTATCGGTGTTTTGTTTTCAACCCCGATTAACGACCATGTTCCGCTGCTGATATACGCCCAGCCATCATTTACGCCTGGCGCCGCAATGACGGCCGAGGCCGTATCATGTGTTGCGACTGTCATCACCTTGCACGCCGGGAGATCATAATCCGGGAACCACTCATTTCTTAGCTTCCCGAGTTCACACCCCGGTTCAGTGAGCGGCGCAAATTGCTGTTCCAGAACAGACACGGCTTCAAGCAATTCAGGATCAAGATTTCCCGTTGAGACGTTTAAAAGCTGTGTTGTGGACACGTTTGTGATTTCCGTTACAGCTTTTCCGGTTAAACAATAGCCTAAATAATCAGGAATCATCATAATTTTGTCTGTCTTTTTCAGCAGCTCACGGTCTTCTTCAAACAATTGATAGATCGTGTTGAAAGGCTGAAATTGTATTCCTGTTTTTTGATAAATTGCGGCTTTTGAGAGGGTATGTTCCAGTTTGTCTATTGTGTGATCTGTTCTTCTATCACGGTAGGAGATTGCTTCCCGCAACCGATCGCCTTTTTCGTCCAGTAAGACATAATCGACTGCCCATGTATCAATGCCTACGGTGCAGTGTTCATACCCAAGCGTCTTTACTTTTTGCAGTCCTTGCAGGATTTGTTTTAGCAAATGATCAATATCCCATAAGCAATGCCCGTCTCTTTGACTGAAACCGTTAGCGAACCTGTGAATCTCTTGTATGTCAAGCTTCCCTTCATTCAGTTCACCTACCATGATTCTCCCGCTTGATGCGCCTACATCAATGGCAGTATAAATCATCCTTTCACCCTCTCTTCGAAAGAGGAACAGCTGTCACCTTCACCTTTTTGTCCTCAAGAGCTTTTACCGATGCCGGATCAAGTCCAGAATCCGTAATAAGGCGGCTGACATCTTGCAGCGAGGCGATATGTGAAAACTCGCGGTTCCCCCATTTGCTTGAATCGGCCATCAAAATGGTCTGGTCCGACCTTTCGATCATCCGTTTTTTGAGCAGCGCCTGCCACTCATTTGAATCACTCATCCCGTTGTGTACGTCAAATCCCTTACATGACAGAAAGGTTTTATTGACATGATAGGTCTCAAGTGAACGCTCTGCTAACGGGCCGGCAAATGATAATGATTTTTCCAGCAAAATGCCGCCTGTTGAAATGACTGATATGTTTTCTTTATTGCTGAGTTCAATAGCTGCTTTCATTGAGTTTGTAATCACGGTGAGCTCAATGTCAGGGAGTATTTTTGCCATGTACCAAGCGGTTGTGCTTGCATCGAGAATGATTCGGTCTCCGCTTTTTACATATTTGGCCGCTTCGTGAGCGATGGCTTTTTTTTCGATGACATTCGTGATTTCCCGTTCAGAAAAATGAATTTCTGATTCCTTCTGCTGAATACTGACCGCTCCTCCGTGGCTCCGGCTCAGTTTATGTTCTTTTTCAAGCTTTTCAAGATCACGCCGAATGGTTTCCTCTGTGACTGAAAAAATGTCACTTAATTCGGAAACGCGGATGCTTGAACGCATATTTACTATTTCCACTATTTTTTGCTGCCGTTCTGCTACTAGCATCGGTAACGCCCTTCCTCATATCGTAGTCCGTCTTATATTTTTATCATAGCATATATCTAACGCGTAAAAGCAGCAGGGACGCCGCCGTCTACCGTGATCATGCAGCCCGTTGTTTTTTCGGCTTTGGAAGAAGCGAAGAATGCAATGGCTTCGGCAATATCCTCCGGGTAAATATTGACGAGCAATGCTGTCCGTTTCCGGTAATGTTCCTCCAGCTGATCCGGTTCAATCCCGTACGCCGCGGCTCGTTCCTCACGCCAGCTTGAACCCCAGATTGCCGATCCTTGAAGAACTGCATCAGGCAAAACGGAGTTGACCCTAATGCCGAATTCTCCGCCTTCTGCTGCGATGCATCTTGCTAAATGGGTTTCAAGCGCCTTAACAGAGCTGTAGGCAGAGGCGTTTTTTCCCGCATAAACTGAATTTTTCGATCCGACAAATACCATGCTTCCGCCTCTATTTTGATGTTTCATCTGTTTAAACGCTTCACGGGCTACAAGGAAATAGCCTGTTCCTAAAACATTCATATTAAGATTCCATTCTTTTAGACTTGTTTCGTCAAATGGGCTTGATGTGGCCAGCCCGGCATTATTGACGACGATATCAATGCCGCCGTAAGCAAGCGCCGCTCGTTCAAAAGCTGACTGTACGTCTTCCTCCTTTGTCACATCCATTTTGACAGCCATTGCCCGTCCTTTTCCGTATGCATCGTTTATTTCCCCGGCAATTTTCTGTGCGCCTTCTATATTCAGATCAGCTACGATCACGTGCCCTCCCTCAGCTGCAAATCGGCGGCATGCCGCACTGCCGATTCCGCCGGCTCCTCCAGTTATCAGCGCTACTTTTCGGGAAAATTCTGCTTCCGGCGGGGCCAGCGTGAGTTTATATAGTTCGAGCGGCCAATATTCGACATGGTAGGACTCATTTTCATGTAAAGAAACAAATTGCCCCAGAGCGGTTGCTCCTTTCATTACGGCGATGGCCCTCCGATATAAAGCCCCGCTTACTTTAGACATCGCATAACTTTTTCCTGTATTCACCATTCCGATTCCAGGAATCAATATCACCCGCGGGGCGGATTCAAAGATTTGATCCCCATCCTGCTGATTGCGTGTAAAGTAAGCCTGATACTCTGATGTAAAGGTCTCGACTCCTGACTTGATCAGATCCGCAAGCTTGTGCACATCTTGAGTTTCCGGATTCCAATCAATGTACAGCGGAACCCGTTTTGTGTGAACAAGGTGATCCGGGCATGCCGCACCGATTTGCGAAAGTGCTGGCGCTTGGACACTGTTTACAAATTCCAAGACATCGTCATGATCATCATAGGAAAGGATCATTTTCTTTTCTTCACTTACTGCTCCTCTGATCACAGGCATGATGCCTGCCAAGATTTGTTTTCTTTTATCCTCCGGCAGAGGCTGATACCTTTTGCCTCCGAATACCTCATGCTGATTGATACGATCGTTAATATACTGCTCGGCTTCTTGAATGATGGATATCGTTTTTTGATAACATGTTTCAGACGTCTCTCCCCAAGTGACTAAGCCGTGTTTCTCCATTAATACAAGCTCGGCGTGGGGATTGTTTGCTACGCCTTCAGCGATCATTTTAGACAAAGTAAATCCAGGACGGACGTATGGCACCCATACAAACCGATTTCCGTAAATGTCTTCAGCGATTTGTTTTCCATTATCCGCACAGCATATGCTGATAATCGCATCTGGATGGGTATGGTCAACATGTTTGTATGGCAGAAAAGCGTGTAATAGCGTTTCAATTGAAGGGCGGGGATGTTTGCTGTCTATCATACAATGAGACAGGTAGTCTACCATTTCTTCATCGGGCATTTGGTCCCTTTTAATCAGCGGGCGGATATCATCTAATTTCAAACCGGAAAAGTTATGCGCTTTCATTGTTGCCAAATCCGAACCGCTTCCTTTTACCCACATGACTTCTATTTCACGGCCTCTAAAATCCTTTTCCGTTGTTTTCATAGATGTATTCCCCCCGCCCCAGTTGCAGACAGTGCGGTCTGACCCGATCAGATTGGACCTGTACACCAATTCCTCTACACCTTTAGGTAGCTGTGCAGCTCGCTCTGAATCCCATATATGTTTCACCATATTTGATATTCCTCCATACCCTTTTATTTGTATCCGTTTTCATTATATATGATTTCTGTTTGTTTTTGAATCTTTTTTGTTTATTTTTGCTTTTTAACAAAAAAAGAAAGCAGCAGATATGCCGCTTTCTCGTTTCATTATGATTCTATTTTAAATTTCTTCGTAATGTCCTGAAGTTCTTCCGCCATGTTTGCCAACGTTTCCGCTGAAGAGCTGATTTCTTCCATGGAAGCAAGCTGTTCTTCCGCCGAAGCTGCGATATCCTGAATGCCTGCTGAGCTTTCTTTCGCCACTGCAGAAATATCTTCAACAGCACTTGACACTTCCTGTGATCCGGCTGACAGTTGTTCAACCGTCGCGTTCAAGTTTTGCAATTCGCCGGAAATTTGGGTTGTCATCTCATAGATTTGTTTAAAGCTTTCCGCTGTTTGATCCGTAATCTGCAAGCCTTCTTTCACTTCATGATTCACGGATTGGAACATTGTAAGTGAGGTGCTGATTTCCCTGACAATCTCTTGAATTAATCCTTCAATTTCCTTGGCGGAGTCTGCTGATTGTACAGCAAGTTTTCTAACCTCTTCCGCAACTACTGAGAAACCTCTTCCGTATTCTCCCGCTCTTGCCGCCTCAATCGCAGCATTTAATGCAAGCAGGTTGGTTTGATCAGCAATGCCGTTAATCACATTCAAGATGCTTGTGATGTCTTGCGATTTTGTTTCAAGGCCCTTCACAACAGCTTCCGCTTTTTGAACGGATTGGTCAATTGTTTTCATCTGGCCGACTGTATGCTCCACCAGCTTTTCTCCGCTGCCCGCTGCCTCAGAGGACTGAATCGATGATTTCGTAATGGTTGAAGAGGCCTGAGCCACTTTTGAAATCCCCTCGTTCATTTGAGAAAGATGATTTGAGCTTGTTTCCAGTTTCTCGCTTTGTGCCTCGTTGCCATCTGAGAACTGTTCGATGGCAAGTGTAATATGTTCAGTTGCCTTGCTTGTTTGGGCTGCGCTTGCTGTCAGCTCCTCAGAAGATGAAGCGACGTTTTCTACAGACGTTTGAATAACGCCGATTACAGAACGCAATGATGCAGACATTTCATTAAAGCTTTCGCCAAGCTGGCCAAACTCGTTTTTCGAGTGAATGTCAATGACTTCTGTGAGATCTCCGCTGCTGATTTTTGCAGACGTTGAGACAAGTTTTCTTAACGGCTTGGTGATGGCACGGATAATATAGAGTATGAGTATGCCGCCGATTACTATTGACACGCATAGAATGATAACCGCAGTGTTCAGCACCGGGCTTGAAGCATCTTGCAATTCACTGACAAAATATGTGCCCGCGATTTTCCAGCCAGTCAGTTTATTTGTCGTAAAGGCCATTTTCTTTTCTTTGCCTTCGAATGTATATTCAAATGAGCCTTCTTTTTTGGAATATACTTGGTTTGTCCAATCGCCGGAACCGGTTGTCCCCGGCTTAATGGTCGGATGGGCGATATATTTTTTGTTGCCTGTCGTAATAAATGCAAAGCCTTCTTTACCGATTTTGATTCTTTTTGATGCAGTAAGCACTTCATCCAGGTTTAAATCCAGCGCTATAACCCCTGAACCGTCTTTTAATTGTTTTGAAATTGTGACAACGATATCTCCTGTCGCTTCATCGGTATACGGTTCTGAGAAAACAGCCTGTCCTTTTTCCGCAACCGCCTGTTTGTACCAGTCACGTCCTGTCGGATCGAAACCTTTCGGAACACCGCTATCCGGATATTTATAAAGCTTCTTATCTTCTGAGGCAGCATAGATTGCGCCTACATCGTCGTTAAGTGTCGTGTACTGCTTAAATTTCTCTTTCAGTAATGTTTTGTTTTTGCCTAACAATATGTCTTTATCAACTGTCTCACTATAATAATCTATTGCTTTTACTTTATCTTCTAATTTATTTTGCAGCGTACTGTTTAGTTCTTCAACATTTCCCTTCGCACTGCTTATGAGCTCTCTGTCTAACGCGTTCCAAGCTGATTGATAACTGAAATATGCTAAAACCCCAACCGGCAAAATAAGCACTGCCAGAAACGCAGCGATTAGCGGTTTGCTGATCGATGGCTGTTTGATCCATTGTATGAATTTTCCCATTCTCGTTGACTCCTCCTTTAAGATAAATCTAATATCGTCAAACTAGGATAAAAGGTTTAATAAAAAAACTAAAAAAAACACCCAAGCGCAAAAGCTTGGGTGTTAAGGCTTATTATTCAATTTTGAATCGTTTGGTCATATCCCGAAGCTCTTCCGCCATAGAGGAAAGGGTCTCTGCAGACGAGCTGATTTCTTCCATGGAAGCTAGCTGCTCTTCAGCTGACGCCGCGATATCTTGTATATGCGCTGAGCTTTCTTTTGAAATCGATGCAATGTGCTCAGACGCTCCCGAAACTTCTTCGGAGCTGGCAGAAAGCTGCTGAACCGTCGCACTCATATTTTGCAGTTCGCCGGCGATTTGGTTCGTCATTTCAGAAATGCGTTTGAAGCTCATTTCTGTTTTATCTGTGATGTCAAGTCCTGTCTGCACCTCTTGATTGACAGATTGGAACATGCCGAGTGATGTATTGATTTCCTTCACAATTTCGATGATTAATCCTTCAATCTCTTTTGCTGAATCTGCTGACTGTACTGCCAGTTTTCTTACTTCTTCCGCTACAACGGAGAAGCCGCGGCCGTACTCGCCTGCGCGCGCTGCTTCAATTGCTGCGTTTAAGGCAAGCAGGTTCGTCTGGTCTGCGATGCCGTTGATCACACGCAAAATGTTTGTAATATCTTTCGATTTCGTTTCCAATCCGCGTACGACTTGCTCCGCTTCTTTAACGGACTTGTCAATGACATTCATTTGGCCGACGGTTTGATGAACAAGCTTGCCGCCTTCACTTGCAATTTCTGTCGATTGAACAGATGAATCAGTGATCACTTCAGAAGCTTGAGCCATATTCGTCAACCCGTCATTCATTTGATATATGTGCTCTGCTGCCGTTTCAATGTTTTCGTTTTGTTTTTCATTGCCGTTAGAAAATTGTTCAATCGCCAATGTAATGTGCTCTGTTGCCTTGCTCGTTTGCGCAGCTGATGCAGTGAGCTCCTCAGAGGAAGCGGCAACATTATCTACGGAATCCTGGATGGCGTGTATGAGAGAACGAAGTGACGACGCCATATTGTTAAAGCTTTTGCCGAGCTCGCCCAATTCATCTTTTGAACGGATATCAATGGTTTCCGTCAAATCTCCCTCGCTGATCCGCTTAGAGGAACCGACAAGCTGTTTCAGCGGTGTTGTAATCGACCGAATGATCAATGTCATGACGATAATCCCTATGATAATAGCTGCGGCCAAGACAATTAAAGCAAGGTGAAGGACAGGCTGGGCTGCCTCATGGATTTCATCCAAATACATGGTGCCGCCGATCTTCCATCCCGTCAACTTGTTTGTGTCAAAGGCCATTTTTTTCTTATCGCCATCCATGGTGTATTGAAAATCGCCTTTATCAGCGTTCAGCATCTTATCGAGCCAGTCGCCTTTTAATTCAGTTCCTGATTTTTCATTCGGGTGTGCGACAACTTTTTTGTCCTTCGTCATGATAAATGCGTAGCCTTGTGTGCCGATGTTGACTTTTTTGGTTGTTTTCAGCAGATTTTCAATCGTCATGTTGATTGCAATAACGCCTGAACCATCTTTTGTCTGCTGGGCGATTGTCACAACCATCGTATTTGTCGACGCGGTTTTATAAGGGTCTGTGATCACGACTTTCCCTTTATTTGCAACCGCTTTTTTGTACCAGTCGCGTTCAACCGGATTATAGCCGCTTGGCATCGGAAGATCCGGATAACGGGTAAAGTGTCCTTTTGTGTCGCTTGTATAAATGGATTCTACATCCTTGTTAAGGCTGATATATTGTGAGAATTTCTCTGCAATGCTTGCATTGCTTTTTGCATTGTATTTCTCTTTTGTCAGCCATTCGCTGAAATAATCAGCACTGTTTTCTTTTTCGCCGATGCTGGTGTTAATGATTTCGTTTAATTGCTGTACATTTTCCAATGCGCTCCCCATCATCTGTCTGTCGAGTGAGCTGCTAGCCGATTGATACGCAAAGATCGCCAATATGACAACCGGTATGATGAGGATCGACAGAAAGGAAACGAGAAGCTTCCGTGTAATTGATCTTTGTTTTATGAGTTGGAGTATTTTTTTCATCATTCATTTCTCCTTTTTTATGCTACCCTTCATATCGGCTGGAAATGGGTAAATATATACAGCAAAAAAGAAGAAATTTAACAAAAGTAACTAATTTCCCATAAATAAATAGTATTTTAGACCTATTATTTATCTACTTTAAATTGTTTTGTCAGATCACGGAGTTCTTCAGACATTCTTTCAAGCGTCAGTGCAGATGAACTAATCTCCTCCATGGATGCCAGCTGTTCCTCAGCTGAAGCGGCGATATCTTGGATGCCATCCGAGCTTTCCTTAGAAATTGCTGTGATATCATTTGAAGCTGCGGAAATTTCTTGAGCTCCCGCTGACAGCTCCTCAACCGTCGCATTCATGTTTTGCAGCTCGGAAGCAATTTGATTGGTCATTTGAGATATATGTTTGAAGCTCTGTTTAGTTTCATCCGTCATGACAAGCCCTGTTTCAACTTCTTTGTTTACGGACTGAAGCACGTTCAGTGATGTGTGAATTTCCTTTACGATTTCACTGATCAGCGATTCAATTTCTTTTGCCGAGTCAGCCGACTGTACCGCGAGCTTTCTCACTTCCTCAGCGACGACTGAAAAGCCACGGCCGTATTCACCCGCTCTGGCCGCTTCAATGGCAGCATTTAAAGCCAAAAGATTGGTTTGATCCGCAATACCGTTGATGACACGCAAAATATTTGTGATATCCTTTGATTTGATCTCCAGCCCTTTCACCACTTGTTCCGCTGCTTTTACGGAATGGTCAATTGTGTTCATTTGACCGGCTGTTTTCTGGACGAGTGTCTCCCCTTTACTTGACACTTCTGTTGAATCTGCGGATGTTTCTGTAATCACTGCTGCAGCCCGCGCCAGCTCTGCCAATCCGTCATTCATTTCATTAATTTGTTCGGTTGTCGTTTCTATTTTCTCGCTTTGGCTCTCACTGCCGTTTGAAAATTGCTCGATAGCCATCGTAATGTGCTCAGTGGCTCTGCTTGTCTGGTCTGCCGATGCAGTCAGCTCTTCAGACGATGAGGCAACGTGTTCTACTGAGTCTTTGATCCCGTGAATGAGCGAGCGAAGCGAGTGTGCCATATGATTGAAGCTCTCGCTCAGAACACCGAGTTCATCTTTTGAATTGATTTCAATCGTTTCGGTTAGATCGCCTTCACTAATTTTTTCAGCGGATGCGACAATGCGTCTCAATGGCTTTGTGATGGATCGAATCACAAAATAAATCGCCGTCATTCCAGCTGCGATGGCAATTGCCAGAACGATTGAAGCCATGATCAGAACCCTGCTTGCAGCATCGTGAATCTCGTTTGCATACATCGTGCCGCTAATTTTCCAGCCTGTTGTTTCGCTTGTTGCAAATGCCATTTTTTTCTTTTTGCCTTTGTACGTATATTCAAAGTCCCCGCTTTTATCCTTGTAGAGCTTATCAACCCAGTCCCCTTTTAGCTCTGTTCCCGCTTTTTCTCCGGAGTAGGCGATGACTTTCTTGTTTTGGCTCAAAATAAAAGCATAGCCTTCTTTTCCGATATTGATTCCTTTCGCGGTAGTGACTAAGTCATCAATTTTCATATCAATGGCGACAACGCCTGACCCATCCACCGTTTGACGGGCGATGGTGACGACCATTTTTCCTGATGAAATCGATTCATAAGGCTCAGTGACAATTGTTTTGCCTTTATTGGCCATTGCTTCTTTGTACCAATCTCGTTCCAAAGCATTAAAGTCGCTTGGCATGTCAGCGTACGGATAACGTGTGAAGTCCCCGTCTTTGCCGCTTGAAAATACCGCAGCGACATTATCATTCATTTGGATAAATTGTTTAAATTCCTGTTTCAGCTCTGTTTTCTTTTTATCCTGAAATTTTTCTGCTGTAGCCCAATCGCTGAAATATGCGAGGCTTTTTTCAGTAGTGCTGATTTTATCATCAATGATGTGATCTAATATCTGAACATTTTCCTTTGCGCTTTGCGTCATCTGTACATCAAGTGAGGCAACTGCTGATTGATAAGCGCTAACCGAAAGGGCGGTTATCGGAACAATTAAGATCAGCAGGAAAGAAATAATAAGTCTCCTTGCAATTGATGATCTGCGAATAGTGGTGAGTGTTTTTTTCATTTCCTTTTGAACCTTCTTTCAATAATTTACAAATTATATCGGCGGATCTTCCTTTAAATTACATTGAAAATGGAGGAAAAAATGAAAAATAGTTCTAAATTCACCTGTTAAACTAGGACTTTATTATTGTTTACCATATAAAAAAACAGCGCTTTGATAGCGCTGTTTTTCGGTTTTTACTCGATTTTAAATTGTTTCGTCAGATCGCGAAGCTCTTCTGCCATCTGCGCAAGAGTCGTCGCTGAGGAACTGATTTCTTCCATGGAAGCAAGCTGTTCTTCAGCTGATGCGGCAATGTCCTGGATGCTTGCCGAGCTTTCTTTCGACACGTCTGCAATGCCGCTGACTGCTGCTGAAACATGCTGTGAACGGTCTGACAGCTGCTCGACGGTGGAATTCATCGTCTGCAGCTTGCCCGCGATTTCGTTTGTCATGCTGAAAATGCTCTGGAAGCTTTCTTTTGTATTGTCTGTGACAACAAGTCCGGACTGTACTTCCTGATTGACCTCTTTAAACATGTGAAGAGAGGTGTCGATTTCTGCGACGATTTCTTGGATCAGCTTTTCGATTTCTTTCGCTGAATCGGCTGATTGGACAGCCAGCTTGCGCACCTCCTCCGCTACGACAGAGAAGCCGCGTCCTGACTCTCCGGCACGCGCCGCTTCAATGGCTGCATTTAGTGCAAGCAGATTTGTTTGGTCAGCGATTCCGTTGATGACTCTCAAAATGCTTGTGATGTCTTTTGATTTTCCTTCTAAGCCTTTGACAACAGCTTCAGCCTGCTGAACAGATTGATTAATCGAGTTCATTTGTCCGACTGTCTGCTGCACAAACTTCTCACCCGTTCCGGCGATTTCCGTTGATTGGATAGATGCCTTTGTAATATCTGACGATGTTTGTGAGACTTGCTGGAGTCCTTCATTCATTAAGTTCAGCTGATGAGAGCTGGATTCAACCTTTTCGCTTTGCTCCTCGTTTCCGTTTGAGAACTGCTCAATCGCCATCGTAATATGCTCGGTGGCTTTACTCGTCTGCCCGGCAGATGCGGTAAGCTGTTCGGAAGATGCGGCCACATTGTTCACCGAGTCCTGAATAGCGCTGATCAGAGAGCGGAGAGATTGTCCCATTTCATTGAAGCTTTCCCCAAGCTCTCCAAGCTCATCCTTTGAATGGATTTCGATCGTTTCGGTCAGATCCCCCCTGCTGATCGTTTTCGATGATTGAACAAGACGTTTTAACGGTTTTGTAATCGAACGAACGATAAACAGAATTAAAATTCCGCCTGCCACAATGGAAGCAATCAGCACAATCATTCCTGTTGTCAGCACAGACTTTGAGGCATCCTTAATTTCATCCATATACATTGTGCCGGCTATTTTCCAACCAGTCAGTTCGTTTGTAGTATAGGTCATCTTTTTATCTTCGTTATTAAGAGTATACTGGAGTTCACCGCTGTCATTCGCATACATTTTGGCTACCCAGTCGCCTGAAAGCTTTTCTCCAGCCTTATGGTTCTTGTGGGCGACATAGGTTTTGTTTTTTGTTGCAATGAAAGCATAACCTTCTTTTCCGACCTTGATTTGTTTCATTTGTTCTAACAATTTATCAATGGTAATATCCATGGCGACAACGCCAGATCCGTCCTTCAGCTCCTGTGCAATGGTAATGACCATGCTTCCGTCACTCGCAGCCACGTAAGGATCTGTCACGACAATTTCACCGCCGGCCTTCATCGCATCCTGGTACCAAGGCCGTTGTCTCGGGTCGTATCCTTCCGGCAATTTTTCTTTTGGCGCTTGTACATAAGTGCCGTTATCTGCGCCCCCATAAATTCTGGCTACTCCTTGATTAATAGATACATATTGTGAAAATTTAGCTTTGATCTCTTCTTGATTTGATTTCCCTTTGAATGCGGATCTTTTAAGAGATTCACTGAAAAAGGTGACTGCTTTCGCTTTTTCTCCCAGATCATTTGTAACAGTTGTATTAAATGTATCGACACTGTTTTTCGCATTTCCCATAATTTCCTGATCCAGCTTTCCGCTGGCGCTTCGGTAAGAGCTAAATTCTAATATAAGAATAGGGATAATGAGAATCGCAATAAATGAGACGATTAATTTCTTTGAAATAGACGGTTTCTTCAGCCAATTGATAAAAGTCTTCATGTCACTTGCTCCTTCAGGTTTGATACAGTATATATCGGCTGCTTAAAAAAGTTTTAAAATAAAAAATGGAAGAAGTTCTTTTTGGCTGTCTTCTGCCTTTTTAACTTTCATTGCCCAAGCTCTTTGCATATCTTATAAAAAACAAGGGGGGCTAAACATGATTATTGTATCAGGACAATTGCTCCGTCCCCAGGATATTGAAAATTGGCAGATTGATCAAGATCTGAATCCGCTCTTAAAAGAGATGATTGAGACGCCTGTTCAGTTTGATTATCATTCAATTGCTGAACTGATGTTTGAGCTTAAACTGCGGATGAATATTGTAGCAGCGGCAAAGACGCTGCACAAAAGCGGGGCGAAGTTTGCCACTTTTTTAAAAACATACGGGAATACAACGTATTGGAGGGTTTCACCGGAGGGCGCCTTGGAGCTGAAATACAGAATGCCGCCTTCAAAAGCGATTCGGGACATTGCAGAGAACGGCCCGTTTTATGCGTTTGAATGCGCAACCGCAATCGTTATCATTTATTACTTGGCCTTAATCGATACAATCGGAGAAGATAAATTCAATGCCAGCTTTGACAGAATTATTTTATATGACTGGCATTATGAGAAATTGCCGATATATACGGAAACAGGACACCACTTTTTCCTTGGAGATTGTTTGTATTTTAAGAATCCTGAATTTGATCCGCAAAAGGCGCAATGGAGAGGCGAAAATGTGATACTACTGGGGGAAGATAAATATTTTGCCCATGGTCTTGGAATCTTAAACGGAAAGCAAATTATTGATAAGCTGAATTCTTTTAGGAAAAAAGGAGCCTTACAGTCAGCCTACCTTCTGTCTCAGGCGACCAGACTGGATGTTCCGTCTCTTTTCCGCATCGTCCGCTAAAAAGCCCCATCGCCTATTTTCCGGACGATGGGGTTTCAAATGCCTTTCGTTTTCGATAGAAGGGGGCTGTGCCAAAATATTGGTTCGCAGCCCACTCCATTTTTTCAAGGTCATTTCTTGTCACGATTGGATCCTGGCTGCTCCATTTGATAAAGCGGACAAAATAGTAGCCTTTGATAGGAACCATTGTAACTTTTGAGTGAGGCCAGCCTTCAAATACAAACTCAATTTTCCCTCTTTTTTTATAAGAATATTGAAGAATGTTCATATCTGTCACCTCAGTTTATCAAGTTACGTTCGGCAAAGCTCGGTACGTTTACATCCATTGATTAACTATCCCTCATGCAGGCTTTCCGGAAAACAAAGGGTGAGGCGCGTGTCTCTTTCCCTCGCTTTTTATTTCGCATATGGACGAATGCCAAGCACGCCTTCATTCGATAAAGCCGCAGCGTGGGCGGGTGTGACAAGCCCTCCGGCTATCGGCGCTTGTTCAGCGATCATGCTTTTGTCATAAAAAACAGCCTATTATCCCATCATTTTGATATAGCATGTCCGGGTGCGAGGCCCGTCAAATTCGCAGAAATAAATGCCCTGCCACGTTCCAAGAATAAGCCGGCCGTTTTCCACAATGACATGCTGTGAAGCTCCGACCGTACTCGACTTCATGTGTGCAGCTGTATTGCCCTCCATATGGCGGTCCAGCTCATGTTCCCACGGATATACCTCATCAAACCTTCTGAGCATATCTTTTTTGACGTCCGGATCGGCATTTTCATTAATTGTAATGCCCGCAGTCGTATGCGGACAGTAAATCAGCGCTGCGCCGCTCGTTATACCTGTTTCTTGAAGAAACGCTTCCACCTCCCGGGTGATATCTATCATTTCATCTCGTTTGGTTGTTTTGATTTGCAGTGTTTTCAGCATTTGTTTCTCCTTTCGTTTGTCCGCTCTCATCGCTTAATTCGTTCTGTGTTCTTTTTTTTCCTGTTAAACCGCTCTCATAAACCCGATAAAACAAAAAAACTCCAGTCTAAGGCTGGAGTTTAGCACCATAGATATATTCTTGCTTCATACGGCTTTAAGAGTACTGATGTCATATGCTTGTGCGGCTCTGTTTCAATATTTGACAAGACGAGTGCATCTGATGACAATGGCAATCCAGAGTGCCTGAACAACGCCGGTGTTCCTGTCAGATTGGCCGCAATCAGTGCAGTATGGCTCTCGTTTTTCCGAAGATATGCAAAGATTTGCTGATCTTCCGGTAAAATGAGCTCGTATGTCCCGTTAATAAAAACATCATATGTTTGGCGCAGCTTGATCAAGCTTTTGTAAAAATGGTAAACGGATGTTTTATCGTTTTTTTGCGCCTCGGCATTCAGCCATTTGTAATTCTCATTGATTCCGATCCACGGTTTGGCCTCAGAAAATCCGGCGTATGGACCAGCATTCCATTGCATCGGCGTTCGCGAATTGTCTCTTCCCTTTTTCCAGACAATCTTCATCACATCCTCGTGTGATGTGCCTTTCGCTGTTTTTGTTTCATACAGGCGTTTCAATGCGACATCATCATAGTCCTCAATAGATGGAAAAGCCACGTTCGTCATCCCGAGTTCCTGTCCCTGATAAATAAACGGTGTGCCTTTCATGAGAAAATAAACAGCGGAAAGCGCTTTTGCACTTTCTTTCAGGTACACTCCGTCGTCTCCCCACACAGAAACTGAACGGGGCTGGTCGTGATTCTCCATAAACAAAGCATTCCAGCCGATCCCTTCCAGACTGTCCTGCCAGTCAGTTAAAATTCGTTTAAATGCAACGATATCAATACTTTCATTGATCTCTACATCCCACAGGCCGAGATGCTCAAATTGAAAAATCATGCTGAATATGCCGTTTTTTTCTCCAGCCCAATCAGCTGCTTCTTTTGCAGCGACGCCGTTTGCTTCACCAACTGTCATAATCGGATAGCGGGAAAATGTGTTTTCCTTCAGCTCTGTTAACAAATCCATAATGCCGTCAGCATTCATATGATAAGGAAAGGAAGGGACATAGTCCAGTCCCTTTGGATTCGGCATGTCAGGAAACCCTTCTTTTTTCTTAATATGCGTAATGGCATCCACCCGAAATCCGTCAATTCCTTTATCAAGCCACCAATTGATCATGTCATAAACGGCATTCCTCACCTTTTCATTTTCCCAATTCAAATCAGGCTGTTTTTTATCAAAAAGGTGCAGATAATACTGGCTTGTCTTTTGATCATACTCCCAAGCCGGCCCGCCGAAAATGCTTTCCCAATTGTTGGGCGTTTTTCCGTTTTTGCCGTCTTTCCAAATATACCAGTCGCGCTTTTCCGAGTGTATGGATGAACGGGATTCTATGAACCATGGATGTTCGTCGCTTGTGTGGTTCACAACGAGATCCATAATCAGCTTCATATCCAGATCATGAATGTCACCAAGCAGCTCATCAAAATCTTCCATCGTGCCAAACTCGCTTAATATGTTTTGATAATCCCTGATATCATAGCCATTATCGGCATTCGGTGAATCATACAGCGGGCAAATCCATATGACGTCAGCGCCCAGCTCTTTTATGTAAGAAAGCTTGGTTCTGATTCCTTGAATATCCCCGATTCCGTCGCCATTTGAATCTTTAAAACTGCGGGGGTAAATTTGGTAAACTACGGCTTCCTTCCACCAAGCCTTTTTCATACAGCCACTCCTTCCCAGTGTACCGTTCTTATATATCCTATGTAGAAAAAGGTCTTTACAGCATTGCTTTTTAAGAAATGACTTGATGACACAAAAAACAGCCGTTTGTTCCCCGGCTGTTTTTTATCAAAAATCAGTTTTTTTTATTTCTACAAAACGGATGTGGTGATCTTCGGCGTCGAGGATTTTAAATTCACAGCCCTCCGCGTGTATCACATCCCCTGCTTTCAGCTCCATTTTTTGCGTTAGAAGCCAGCCTGCAATCGTATCAATTTCTTCATTTTCAATCGCAATGTCGAGAAGGTCATTCACTTCGTCTATTAGCGCTTTTCCATCCATCACATAATGGTGCTCGCCCTTTTTCAGGATGTGCGGTGTTTCATCCTGATCATACTCATCGCGGATTTCCCCGACGATTTCCTCGATAATATCCTCTACAGTGACAAGCCCCGCCGTTCCCCCGTATTCATCGACAAGAATCGCCATGTGAATCCGCTCCTTCTGCATGCGGATTAAAAGCTGCTGAACAGGAATGCTTTCAATGACTCTGATAACGGGCCTCATGATTTGATTCAGCTTTATCGGCTGGCCGAGAAAATAAGCTTTAAACATATCTTTGCTGTTGATGATCCCTAAAATATGATCCTTGTCATCTTTGATGACAGGGTAGCGTGTATACCGTTCATTAATGATGTGATGAATTGCCTCTTCAAGCGACTGCTCCAGAGAGATAACCGCAATTTCTGTCCGCGGAATCATAATCTCTCTCGCTACCCGGTTGTCAAATTCAAAAATCTTATTTACATAGCGGAATTCAGACTGATTGATTTCTCCCTTTTCATAGCTTTCAGAAAGGATCAGCCTTAGTTCCTCTTCGCTGATGACAACCTGATGCTCCTTTACCGAATGAAAGCCAAACAATTTCACAAGAAAACTTGCAGAGCCGTTTAATGCTTTAATAAACGGGTACGTGATTTTATAAAACCAGATCAGCGGCTTTGCAATCCATAAGCTTACAGCTTCAGCTTTTTGAATAGAAACCGTTTTCGGGGCAAGCTCCCCCATCACCACATGCAAAAAAGTGACGATGATAAATGCAACTACAAATGTGACAATGTGGTTAAACGGTTCCGGTATGCCTGTCATTGTAAATAAGGGATGAAGAAAACGTTCAAATGTAGGTTCACCAAGCCACCCAAGGCCGAGGGCTGTAATCGTAATCCCGAGCTGGCAGGCTGATAAATACTCGTCAAGATTGGAGATGATTTTATGTGCGGCTAGTGCTCGGCTGTCACCGCTTTCGATGAGCTGATTGATTTTTGAACCTCTGATTTTGACGATCGCAAATTCCGCTGCAACGAAAACAGCCGTAATGCCAATCAAAACAAAAATGGCGATCAATTGTAAAATAAGCAAAAAAAGCCCTTACCATAAATGGTAAGGGGCCACCTCCTTAACGTTAATTCTCATCACGACCGTTTAAGAAAATCATCACAAAACGAAGTAGTTCAAACAGGGAAACCAGGGCGGCGGCCACATACGTTAAGGCAGCAGCACTCAGCACTTTATTTACCCCATTTTCTTCATTGTTTCGGATGAATCCTTCTGACACAATAATCTGCTTCGCACGTGAACTTGCATTGAATTCGACAGGCAATGTAATCAGCTGGAAAAAGACAGCCGCTGAAAACAGTATGATGCCAAGCCCGATCAAATTCAGGCTGCCGAGAAGCATGCCTCCTAAGAAAAGCAAAGGAGCTACACCGGATGCAAAATTCACGACTGGGAAGATTTTATGTCTCAGCACAAGCGCACCATATGACTCCTGATGCTGCAAGGCATGTCCGACTTCATGGGAAGCTACGGATATGGCGGAAATTGAGCGGCCGTAATAGACCGGCTCAGATAAACGCACCACCCGTCTTGTCGGGTCGTAATGGTCTGTTAAAGTGCCTCTTACCGGTTCGACCGGCACGTCGTAAAGACCGTTTATATCTAAAATCCGTCTTGCCGTTTCTGCCCCTGTACGTCCGCTTGAGGCTTCCACTTTTGAATATTTTTCAAAGTTGCTCTTTACTTTAAATTGTGCCCAAAACGACAATCCCAATGCGGCTATTGTTAAAAATATAAACAGCATTTTTTCATCATCCTTTGTTCATGATCATTTCTCTATTACGATTATTTTAATGAGTTTTCTTTCTCGTGTACAGAAATGCGCTTTTTCTTCCGGCTTGGAGCACACAATCCAATCAGCAAAAAGAACAGGCCTGCTGAAAACAAATAAAAGGCGAAACTGCCGGCCAGTTCTTTCAGAAAATGAAGCCAGGAGAAGCTTCCGGAAAAGTGATTATATGAATTCAAATCGAAAATAAACAAAATCACCGCGGATGCCGCCAGCTGCGTACCGATTAAAACCACGATCGTTCTTTGAAAGATCGTCATCTTTTTCATCCTTTTTGTTTTAGTTTATGGAGAAATCCGGTTTTATATGTTTTGTACATTTTTTGAAAAACATCACCGGAAGTGGGACATACTGTTAGAAAAAAGCACGGGTGTGATGGAAGCTATGAAAGTGACGAGTGAGGAAAAGGAACAGCTGAGCACAGCAATCGACCGAATGAATGAAGGACTGGACGCGTTTATCCAGCTGTATAATGAATCGGAAATTGATGAACCGCTTATTCAGCTTGATGATGATACAGCCGAGTTAATGAAGCAGGCCCGAGATATGTACGGCCAGGAAAAGCTAAATGAGAAATTAAATACAATTATTAAACAGATTTTATCCATCTCAGTATCTGAAGAAGGAGAAAAAGAATGAAATCAAATCGGATATTTATTTCATGGCTCAGGTGGCCGTTATTTATCCGAATCGGGGTTATTATTTTATGTCTGATTCTTTTGTTCGGCCAAATCATTTATATACTTGAGCCTAAGCAGTTCACTTCGGTATTCGAAGGTATTTGGTGGGCTGTCGTTACGGTTTCTACAGTCGGTTATGGAGACTATGTGCCGCACACTCCGCTGGGACAGGCAGCCGGAATACTGCTGATTTTGAGCGGAGCAAGCTTTGTCACAGCGTATTTCGCTACGTTATCAGCGGCCGCATTCAGCAGACAGCATCGCTACATTGAAGGAAAAGTTGCTTACAAAGGCCGGGACCACATCATTCTGATCGGGTGGAATGAAAAAACAAACCGGCTTTTGAAGGACCTTCAGCTTGCCGCCCCTTCCAAAACAGTCGTACTAATCGATGAATCCTTAACAGAAGGCCCGCTTATTGAAAACGTTCATTTCATACGCGGGCACGCTGCCGATGATGGGACACTGAAACGGGCCAATATTACTGAAGCGGAATCAGTGATGATTACTGCCGATCAGTATAAAAGTGAAACTGATGCTGATATGCTGTCAGTGCTGACTCTTTTATCTGTTAAAGGTCTTAATCCCCTTGCTTACTGCATCGTCGAGATTTTAACTGACCGTTTTGTCACCAATGCGGAACGGGCAGGCGCAAACCAAATCATCGGAACTTCAGAATTTATCAGCCGGGCGATGCTGCAGCATTACCAAGTCAAGTTACGGCCGTCTAAACAGCAGAACGGAATCAAGCTGACACTTGATCAGCATGTGGAGCTTCTTGCTGTTCCTGACGAACTAAAGGGAGCGGCTTACAAAACCTGTGTTCTCTATTTCCTTGATCACAACACAACAATTATAGGCATACAAAAAAAGGAGGGGCCGATGCTTTCCCCTCCTCTTACATACAAGGTGCTCGAAACAGATCAATTCCTTGCCATCTAGTGTAACAGAACATCCTCCAATTCTTTCACGAGAGAGGCGCCGATATCCAAAAATGCCGGATCAATTTCCGCGTCCCGCCTTTCCGGTTCGGAAAATTGATTAAACAGTGATTGGAAAGGCCCTCCCTCGGCGTGATCGTCAACATCCGCCTGAAACACCTGTCTCAGCATAAATGGCGTTCCGATCCGGACGGCCGCCCCTCGTTCATCGAGACTGCCCTGTACCGCATTGACGGGAATTCTTAAAAATAAATAGCCGTCTCTATCATCAATTTTATAATCAAAGTAGCCATGATCGTATTCCCAGCCGCCGTTTATCACATAACCGAGCGGCTTCATCACTTGTTCCAGTTCTTGAAGCAGAAAAGACTGCCCATCTATCGCGGAAGGTATTGGTATCATCAGAATGCCCCTTTTTTCACTTATCCTGTCCCGCCGAACAAGACTTCATTCAGAGGCGCCTACATGGAAATCGTTGTTTCTTTCGCGCGGCCAACAGGAAAGAAAGCGCATTCAATTAAGAAGTAAACAGCCATTGCCGCTGCAAGCCATACAGCTGAATCCCAAGACACATAAACAACCGTTGCATAGAGTCCTAATTTAGTGAAAAGAGTATGGGTTCGTTTTAAATGCAAAATCCGATGTACCGCATCGGTAAAAAGGGCAAGCGGCAAACCAATGAGAAGAAAGGAGTGGATGAAAAAATGTGACAGCGTGCCGCCAAAGCTTGAAGAAAACCCTGTATACACGGCATCAAAGGAGATAAGGAAACTTAAAATAGCTGCAGAAAAACCGGCAATGATGAGATGTTTAACCAATTGTTTCATGAACATCAGCACCTTTCTGATTTTATAAAAAGCCGACCGGCAAATGCCAGTCAGCTTTCTCACATTAATCTTCCAGACGTTTTTCAAGCTCTGCTTTTTTCTCTTCAAAGCCAGGTTTGCCGAGTAACGCAAACATATTGACTTTATACGCTTCTACACCAGGCTGGTCAAACGGATTGACGCCAAGGAGGTAACCGCTCATCGCGCAGGCTTTTTCGAAGAAATATACAAGGTATCCAAAAGTATATGCATTCAGCTCAGGAATGTTAACGATTAAGTTCGGAACATTTCCGTCTGTATGGGCAAGCATTGTACCTTGGAATGCTTTTTTGTTAACGAAATCAACAGTTTTACCGGCTAAATAGTTCAAGCCGTCAAGATCGTTATCCGCTTCCTCAATTGTCAGTTCATGTTTAGGCTTCTCTACGTTCAGGACCGTTTCGAATAAATCTCTGCGGCCTTCTTGTACATACTGGCCTAAAGAATGAAGGTCTGTTGAATAGTTCGCTGAAGAAGGATAAATGCCCTTCTCATCTTTCCCTTCGCTTTCTCCGAACAGCTGCTTCCACCATTCCGCAAAGTATTGAAGCGCCGGTTCGTAGTTGATGAGCATTTCAATTGTTTTGCCCTTATTATAAAGGACATTGCGAACAACCGCATATTGGTATGCTGGGTTATCTTCCAGTTCAGATGTTGCAAAATCTTTGCTCGCATCCAGGGCGCCTTTCATCATGTCGTCAATGTTGACGCCGCTGACAGCAATCGGCAAGAGACCTACAGCTGTTAAAACTGAATAACGGCCGCCGACATCGTCAGGAATTACGAATGATTCAAAGCCTTCTTCGTTAGAAAGCGTTTTTAATGCGCCGCGCTCTTTATCAGTTGTTGCATAAATCCGCGCTTTCGCTTCTTCTTTACCGTATTTCTCTTCAAGAAGCTTGCGGAAAATACGGAAAGCGATTGCAGGTTCAGTTGTCGTACCTGATTTAGAAATCACATTAATAGAGAAGTCAACATCTTCAAGAAGATCCATGACGTCTCTCATATAAGATGAACTGATGTTGTTCCCGATAAAAATGACTTGCGGATTGCCGCGTTTTGCTTTTGGCAAAGTGTTATAAAACGCGTGATTCAGCGCTTCAATCGCTGCCCGCGCTCCAAGATAAGAACCGCCGATGCCGACAACAAGCAAGACATCAGAGTCAGATTTGATTTTTTCCGCGCTTTTTTTGATGCGCGCGAATTCTTCTTTATCATAATGTTCAGGGAGGTCCACCCAGCCTAGAAAATCGCTGCCCGCGCCTGTTTTTTCATGGATATTATGGTGTGCTGTTTTTACAAAGTCCCGCAGATATGTAAGTTCATGTTCGTTGAAGAAAGTCAACGCTTTTGAGTAGTCAAAGCGTACATGCGTCATTGCTTGTCCCTCCATAACGGTATAATGTTTTCATCTTTCACTTTATATGAACTTATCTGTGAAATCAAGTCAAGAAGAAAGGGCGGAATGACTGGATTCCGCCCTTTGGGTTTATAGAGACGCGCGAAGGATGGCAAGCACGTCATCTTTGTTCAATTTTTGGAAGTTGCCGAAGCCGCCGTGTTCCATTTCCTTGGCTGCGATATCAGCAATCAGCTCAAGCTTTTCTTCTCCAATATTGTAATCAGCAAGACGAGAAGGTGCACCGAGGCTTGTCCAGAACGCAGACAGTTTATCGATTCCTTCAAGCGCAATTTCTTTATCTGTTTTGCCTTCAGTATCAATGTCAAACATGCTGAGCATGAGGTTTTTGAAGCGGCCTACATTTGTATCAAGCGTGTATCTCATCCAATTTGGGAACAGTATTGCCAAACCGCCCGCGTGCGGAATATCATATACAGCTGAAACAGCGTGTTCCATTGTATGAGAAGCCCAGTCACCGAAGTATCCCATTTGGAGCGTGCCGTTTAAAGCAATAGTACCAGCATACAAAATCGTTTCACGAAGTTCGTAGTTTTCCAGATCTTCAAGAAGCTTAGGAGCTGTTTCGATGACCGTCTGCAAAACAGCAAAGCACATTCTATCCTGAAGCGGCGTGTTTTCAACATTGTGGAAGTATTGTTCGAATACGTGGCTCATCATGTCAACCATGCCGTATACTGTTTGATTTTCTGGAACGGTGAACGTATTTTCAGGGTCTAAAATAGAGAAACGCGGATGAGTGACATTGCTGCCCCATACAAATTTCTCGTTTGTTTCCCAGTTTGTAATCACGGAATCAGGGTTCATTTCAGAGCCTGTCGCAGCAAGCGTTAAAACAGTGCCAAACGGCAGCGCATCCTCCGCTGTTACTTTTTTGCTGAAAATATCCCAAGCGTCGCCATCGTATTTGACGCCAGCTGCGATTGCCTTTGTACAGTCAATCACACTGCCTCCGCCGACAGCAAGCAGAAAATCAATGTTATGCTCTCTGCAAAGTCCTATGCCTTTTTCCACTGTCGCAAGACGCGGGTTCGGCTCTACACCTGACAGCTCATGAACAACAGCGCCCTCTTCTTTTAAAATGCCTGTGACTTGATCATAAAGGCCGTTGCGTTTAATGCTGCCGCCCCCGTAAACAAGCAGTACATTCTTGCCGTATCGTTTGAATTCTTTTCTTAATTGTTCAAGCTGACCTTTTCCAAAAATCAGCTTTGTCGGATTATAATAAGTGAAATTTTCCATAGTAAAACCTCCAAATGATGCTGGTAAAAAACAGATTTTCCATTGTAACATAAGTTGACAAAAAAGAAAAAGGGAAGCAGCCAAACGGCTATTTCCCCTTTTTTTATAGTGATGCTTTCAAAATTGACAGCACATCTTCTTTGTTGAGTGATTTAAATTGGCCGAATGTACCGTTAGCCATTGCCTTGTCAGCGATTGTGTCAAGCTGCTCATCATTAATATCATAATCAGCAAGACGGTTCGGAGCGCCAAGACTTGTCCAGAATGCGGACAGCTTATCGATACCTTCAAGGGCAATTTCTTCATCCGTTTTACCTGCTTCTTCAACATCAAACACGCGAACTGCAAGCTGTTTCATGCGGGCAGGGTTTTCAGACAATGTGTGTCTCATCCAATTCGGGAACAGAATCGCCAGTCCGCCGGCATGCGGAATATCATAAACGGCTGATACTGCATGTTCAATATTATGAGTAGCCCAATCCCCTCTTGCCCCCATAGAAAGCATGCCGTTTAATGCGATTGTTCCTGTGTACAGGATCGTCTCACGCAATTCGTAATTTTCGAGATCATTGATCAGCTTAGGCGCTGTTTCAATGACTGTACGCAAAAGTGATTCACACATGCGGTCCTGATACGGCGTGTTTGATACATGATGGAAGTATTGTTCGAATACGTGGCTCATCATGTCAACCATCCCGTAGATCGTGTGGTTTTTAGGTACGGTGAATGTATTCACCGGATCAAGAATCGAGAATTTAGGGAATACGAGCGGGCTGCCCCAGCCGTATTTTTCTTTTGTTTCCCAGTTTGTAATAACAGATCCTGAGTTCATTTCTGAACCAGTTGCAGCGAGAGTCAATACCGTTCCGAATGGCAAAGCATCTTTTGGCTGATGCTTTTTCGTAACGATATCCCACGCATCACCATCATACTTCGCTCCTGCGGCAATCGCTTTTGTACAGTCGATTACGCTTCCGCCTCCGACAGCCAGCAAGAAATCAATGTTTTGTTCTTTACAGATGGCAACACCTTTATTAACAGTCGACACACGAGGATTCGGTTCCACACCTGCTAATTCATGCACGGTAGCTCCGGCTTTATTCAGCTGTTCAATCACTTGATCATACAGGCCGCTGCGTTTAATGCTGCCGCCTCCGTACACAAGCAATACGTTTTTTCCGTAAGGTTTGAGTTCCTCCGGAAGTCTTTCCACTTCGCCGCGCCCGAAAATTAATTTGGTCGGATTCCAGTATGTAAAGTTTTGCATGACATCTCCTCCTTAGATTTTTTATTATGCAGAATGTCCTCACCACATGTAAAGCAATCAGCTCTCACCGATCAGCATACCAGATGGTTTTATTTTGCAAGGTGCTGGGAAAGAAGCTGATATAAGCGAGGGCAGGCCAGCTTCCCTCATATGGAGAATGCATGTATAGATTCTCCAATATGTCACAATCTATAACTGTTTTAATAATTCATGGAGGAGGTTGCAAAACATGAGTACCATTCAAAGAATTTGTCTTGTATTAACCATCATTGGCGCCATTAACTGGGGACTGATCGGATTTTTCCAATTTGACTTAGTAGCGGCTATCTTCGGCGGCCAAGGGTCAGCTCTTTCCCGAATCATTTACGGACTTGTCGGAATCGCCGGCTTAATCAACCTCGGTCTGCTATTTAAGCCAAACGAGGAAAGATCACGTGAAGAAGCAGCAAATCCTGAAATGCGATAGGATATCAATCACGCTGAAATAGGATTTTGCATGAAATCAAAAGCACCGAACATTCCTGTCCGGTGCTTTTTTTCATGCTTATTTTTTGATAAGGTCTTTGCGGTTGGACATTTCGATCCACTCTTCAAGCTTATCTTTTAATGTGTTGAAACCTTGTGGTGTAGAAGCTTCTTCGCTTACTTGAGCAGCTTTAGGTTTTCTTGGTTTGCTTTCTTTTTTCTCAGGCGCAGCTTGTGTCGCACGAATTGAAAGGCTGATTTTGCCTTTTTCTTCATCAACAGCAAGTACTTTTACTTGTACTTCGTCGCCAACTGAAAGGTGCTCGTTGATATCTTTTACGAAACCGTGAGTCACTTCAGAAATGTGTACTAAACCTTGAGTTTCTTCATCTAATGCAACAAACGCACCATACGCTTGTAATCCTGTAACTTTACCAGTGTAAACACTGCCCACTTCAAATTTTGCTGCCATTCATAACAACTCCTAAGTTAAATTAAATATCTGTTTATACGCAATTTAAAATTATATCACACATGTCTTATTTCCGCAAAGAAAACTTTTTTATAAAAAATCAGGTTTATGCACAGCAAAAAGGGGGTAAACTGAAAATACCAAAGGCTTTCTAGTATTCCCCCCTTTTATTGGATGCGAACAAAAGGTTCGTATCTTTTTTTATGTTGTTTTGTGCAGGAAGCGTTTCATTCTGACTAACGCTTCTTGAAGCTGTTCAATCGAGGTTGCGTATGAACAACGGATATATCCCTCACCGCTCGGACCAAACACACTTCCAGGAACAACGGCCACTTTTTCCTGCGTCAGTAGCTCCTCGGCAAACTGTTCTGAACTCATTCCCGTGCTTTTAATAGATGGAAAAGCATAGAAAGCGCCGCCCGGATGATGACAGCTGAGACCGATTTCATTGAGCGATTCTACAAACAGATTCCGTCTTCTTCGATAGCTTTTTTTCATTTTTTCTACGTCTTCCATGCCGTTCTTCAGGCCTTCAAGGGCGGCAAACTGCGCCATTGCAGGCGCGCACATCATCGCATACTGATGAATTTTAAGCATGGCATCCCGAAGCAAGGATGGTGCCGCGGCAAAACCGAGCCTCCAGCCCGTCATTGCAAATGCTTTTGAAAAGCCTGAGATGACTACCGTCCGTTCCTTCATTCCCGGTAATGCCGCTATACTTGTAAATTCCTCATCATATGTCAGCTCCGCGTAGATCTCGTCGGCTAAGACGATGACATCATGTTTTTTGGCAAACTCAGCAATCTCATTCAGCTCTTCCTTCGAATAAACCGAACCTGTCGGATTCGATGGTGAGCAGATGAGAATAGCCTTTGTTTTTTCAGTGACTGCCGCTTCAAAATCAGCAGCCGTTGCTTTAAATCCTTTGTCTGCCGTTGTATGAACGTGAACCGGGATACCGCCTGCCAAAGAAACAAGCGCATCATACGCCACAAAACACGGCTCAGGAATGATGACTTCCTCACCTGGATTCACAATGGCGCGGATCGCAATATCCAAAGCCTGACTTGCCCCCACTGTCACAATCAGCTCATTATCTGGCGAGTAGCTAAGATCAAACCTGTTGCTCAAATAACGGCTGATTTCCTCCCGCAATGAGTATAAACCCGCATTGGCCGTGTATGACGTATATCCTTGTTCAAGAGAGAGAATGCTTGCTTCGCGGACATTCCACGCGGTAACAAAATCAGGCTCGCCGACGCCTAAAGAAATGACGCCTTCCATCGTTGCCGCCAAATCAAAGAATTTGCGGATGCCGGATGGTTTTATTTGTTGTACATAGTCTGATAAATACGAAGTCATTTACGGTGACACCACGATTCTTTTGTCGTCGTCTCCTGTTTCAAACACTTTGCCGTCATGCTTGTATTTTTTCAGGATAAAATGGGTTGTCGTAGATACAACTGAATCAAGCGTTGAGAGTTTATCCGAAACAAAACGCGCTACGTCAGACATCGAATTGCCGCGAATCACGACAGACAAATCGTATACGCCTGACATCAGGTAAACTGATTCAACCTCTTGGAATCGGTAAATCCGTTCCGCCACTTCATCAAAACCGACGCCCCGCTTCGGCGTTACTTTGACGTCGATCATGGCCGTAACGCCCTCATGTCCGTCTACTTTTCGCCAATCAATCATAGCGGAATAATCGATAATAACCTTTTCTTTTTCCAGTTTGTCAATAATTGTTTTTACTTCATTTACAGGGATGCCCGCCATCTTTGCGATTGTTTCTAAATCGGCGCGGCTGTTTTCGTCTAAAATTTCTAATATTTCTGTTTCTTTTTCTGTCAGTTTCATTTGATTCACACCTTTGCAATGTCAAGAAATCTCATGACATTATATCACGTTTTTTGACGAATGCTAAGAAAAAACGAGGAGAAACTTCCGCTAGAATTTACAATTTCAGGGCATAATACAACCATCAAAAAAAGGGAGTGACACAGAATGGAGGCGGTTTCACCAATAAGGCGGTTTACGGTCGATGGAGTCAATGTATACTACGAACATTATCAAAATCCCGGCAGGCAAACGCTGGTTTGCGTACACGGTTTTTTATCATCTGCATTCAGCTTCAGAAAAGTAATTCCTCTCCTTCGGGACAAGTACGACATCATCGCGCTTGATTTGCCTCCTTTCGGCCAATCTGAAAAATCAAGAACGTTTATCTATACCTATCAAAACCTTGCTAAGCTTGTCATTGGGATTTTGGAGCACTTGCAAGTGAAACAGGCTGTGCTTGTCGGGCATTCTATGGGCGGGCAGATATCGCTGTCTGCTGCTCTCCAAAAACCTGAGCTTTTTTCAAAGGTTGTGCTGCTTTGCAGTTCAGGGTATTTAAAACGTTCACACCCGACGATTATTTTCGGGACCCATATCCCGTATTTTCATCTTTACATCAAACGCTGGCTCTCGAAAGAAGGCGTGATGAAAAATTTATTAAATGTGGTGCATGACAAATCGCTGATTGATGAGGAGATGATTGACGGCTATGGCAGACCGTTTCAGGACGAGCAGATTTTCAAAGCCATGACAAGGTTTATCCGCCACAGAGAAGGAGATTTAGAACCCGAGCAATTGAAGAAAATGAACAAGCCTGCTCTATTGATTTGGGGCGAGGAGGATCGAATTGTCCCAATGGAGATCGGTAAACGGCTGCACGCGGATTTGCCTAATTCCGAGCTGTACTCACTTGGCCAGACCGGACATCTGGTGCCTGAAGAACGGCCTGAACTTGTTTCTGAACACATTGCTCATTTTATCAATTAAAAAAACCGGTGCTGAACCGGTTTTTTAAGGCGTGCAGGAGCTGCTGTTTTTAATGAATAAAAGCTGGCCTGCCACTTCCCGGCAGCTGGCGATCGGCAGCGTTTGTTCAAAAGAAGTTTCAAATATATGCTGAATGCTTTTCGCCAGCACGTCGGGATCGTCTTCATCATAGACTGCCTGCACGACATCAACAGCCTCCGTTTCGTAAAACTCTTCTCCATATTTAAACGGGTCCCATTTGGCAATGATCTTAATCATTTCCCTGACCGCTTGACTTTCTTCCATATTCATCACCGCTTATAATAAAATTTGCAGTTCTATCTTATCATAGTGAAGCTTAGAAGAATAAACATACATGAGGGGGTAACAGAATGAACTTTGATAAACGAGAAGAACGCCTTGGCACCCAATCTGTCAAATGGGACAAAACAGGCGAATTATTTGGCGTGACAGACGCACTCCCGATGTGGGTGGCGGATATGGATTTTCGCGCGCCAGAAGCGATAACTGAAGCGTTAAAAGAGCGTCTTGACCACGGTATTTTTGGTTATACAACTCCAGATCAAAAAACGAGGGATGCTGTGTGCGGATGGATGCAAAACAGGCACGGCTGGAAGGTGGATCCGGAAAGCATCACATTCAGCCCCGGCGTTGTAACGGCCTTGAGCATGGCGGTACAAGCTTTTACGGAGCCGGGCGATCAAGTAGTTGTTCAGCCTCCAGTTTATACGCCTTTTTACCATATGGTGGAGAAAAACGGCCGGCGCATTTTACATAATCCGCTGCTAGAAAAAGACGGCGCATATGCAATGGATTTTGAAGATTTGGAGACGAAGCTTAGTGACCCAAGCGTTACATTGTTTATTTTATGCAATCCTCATAACCCTTCTGGGCGTTCATGGGGCCGGGAAGATTTACTGAAGCTAGGCGAATTGTGCCTTGAGCATGGCGTCACAATTGTATCGGATGAAATCCATTCCGATTTAATGCTGTACGGACACAAACACACGCCGTTCGCTTCGCTCTCTGACGATTTCGCTGATATTTCCGTAACATGTTCTGCTCCAAGCAAAACATTTAATATCGCCGGATTGCAAGCTTCAGCGATCATTATTCCGGATCGCCTGAAGCGCGCCAAGTTTTCCGCAAGCCTTCAGCGCAATGGTTTAGGCGGACTGAACGCGTTTGCTGTCACTGCAATCGAAGCCGCGTATTCAAAAGGCGGACCGTGGCTTGATGAATTGATCTCTTACATTGAGAAAAACATGAACGAAGCGGAAGCTTTTTTGAGCACCGAGCTGCCAAAGGTCAAAATGATGAAGCCGGATGCATCATACTTGATTTGGCTCGACTTCAGCGCTTACGGTTTGTCCGATGCAGAGCTTCAGCAAAGAATGCTAAAAAAAGGAAAAGTTATTTTAGAGCCCGGGACGAAATACGGGCCTGGCGGAGAAGGATTTATGCGCCTGAACGCGGGATGCTCTCTTGCAACCCTGCAGGACGGCCTGCGCCGCATCAAAGCCGCATTATCGTAAATATAGCTGTTAAACGCCTTTACGTCTTCATTTGTAAAGGCGTTCTTAATAAAGGAATTTTATATTTTACTTCTAATATTTAGTGTTATAATAGATTCATATTTTATACGAAAGGATTTCACACGAATGGAAATTCTAAAAGACTATCTTCTGCACATCTGCTTTATTTTGTTTCCTATTCTTCTTTACCAAGTGTTTTGGCTTGGAAAACCTGCGATTCTTGTGCCAAAAATAAACAGCGGTTTGGTCACGCTCTTCGCCTGCGGCGCCTCCGTTTTATGCATTATTTTCCCGATTCATGAAATGGACTACATACAATACGGCCTTCAGATGATTCCCGTTATCATTTGTTTATTTTACATTAGTACCGCTTCCGGACTTACAGTCGCCGCATCTGTCCTATGTTTTGAACTGCTTTTTTACGAACCTTCCGCAATGTTTGTTTTCACTTTGCTGCCTTTTCTTATCATTATCCCAATCTTATTTCAGAAAAAATGGCCATTCATGTCCAAAGCGAAAAAACTGCTGCTGTCTTTATTGATCAGCTGCGTGGAGATTTTCCTATTTTTCGCCTCAAGCTGGATTCTTTCCGCCTTGAATATTTTAAATTTTCAAAAATCAGGAATCTTCGTTTACGAGGCGGCAGTGTCAGGGCTTTTCCGCTCCAGTGTTCTTCTATTAAGCATCTATATTATCGAAAGCATCGCCGAAAATATCGCCCTGCGTTCACAGCTTATCCATTCTGAAAAAATGACGATTGTGAGTGAACTGGCAGCGAGCGTCGCTCATGAGGTCAGGAATCCGCTGACAGTTGTCCGCGGGTTTGTCCAGCTGCTTTTTAATGACGAAACCTTACAAAACAAGTCGAGTGCAGATTACAAAAAGCTTGTACTGTCAGAGCTTGACCGGGCGCAAGGCATTATTACAAACTATCTCGATATGGCCAAACAGCAATTATACGAAAAAGAGGTTTTTGACCTATCTGCCCTTATCAAAGAGACAAGCTCCCTTATGGTGTCGTACGCCAATTACAAGTCAGTAACCGTCGAGGCTGAAACAGAACCGGACCTTTTGATATACGGAGACGCAACAAAGCTGAAGCAGGCTGTCATCAACCTGATGAAAAACAGCATTGAAGCGGTTCCTCACGGTAAGGGGATGATCCACATATCAGCCAAAAGAAACGGCCATACGATCATGATCAACATCACAGACAATGGGGTCGGGATGACAGACCATCAAATGCAAAAACTCGGCGAACCTTATTATTCCTTAAAAACGAACGGAACGGGACTCGGCCTCACCGTAACCTTTTCCATTATTGAACATCATCACGGGACCATTTCATTTAACAGCAGCTTCCAAAAAGGCACTACGGTGACCATTAAGCTTCCCGCTGATCTTCCTCACTAGCAAATCGATTGGAACTTTAATAGAATAAATGCGAGGTGATGACAGATGAGCACGTTTGAGACAGGCTCTATTGTTAAAGGATTTTACAAAACAGGTGTATACATAGGAGAAATCACGGCTTGCAGGCCGCAGCACTATTTAGTGAAAGTGAAAGCGGTTCTTACCCATCCCGCTCAGGGAGACCTTCATCATCCAAAACAGGCGGATGTGCCATTTTTTCACGAAAGAAAAGCGCTCGCATATGGTGAACAGACCAATATCCCCCACCATATGGTGAAGCCTTATGACGGTGAAGTGCCGGATTATACCGAATCTCTGCGGGAGGCGACAGCACAGATGAGAGCCAAATTGAATGAGGATGGTTCGGAGTGGGCAAAGCGCTCCCTTCATAATCTGGACATTTTAGAAAAAGAATATTTTAACCTGCCATAACCCAGTCTGACAAAAGATTGGGTTTTTCACGTCGCGCGCTTGAACAGTTCGGTTAAATCGATTCTTTCGCCGATTGTGGGCGGTTTTGGCTTTTCGAGATACTGCTTATCCTGCTCAACAAGCTTAAAAAGTTTATATGCTGTGAGAGCATCATCAAGCGCTTTATGATGGGTGCCGGTTCCGGAATCTCCATACTCTTCGGCAGCTTTCCATAAACCCGTCAATGTCCGGTCTCCAAAAAAGTTTTTGTATTCAAGCGATAAATCTCTCATTTCTCCCTTAAACGGGAAAGGGATATGGTTAAACATACAGTTTTGCTTCAGCACTTTCATATCCATGTTTCCCCACGTAATAATTGTGCTGTTTTTCTCAGGATCCAGCTCGTTTAGTTTACGGATGAAATCCTCGAATCTCATTCCTTCGTCTACCTGTTTTTGGGTTATTTTTAAAAATGATTTGCAGCGTTTCGTAAGCTTCGGGAACTTTTTCGGTCTAACATAGCTAGAAAACGTCTCAACCACTTCATCATCAATCGACTTTACAATTCCGGCTTCAATGATTTCCGGGAAGAAGTTTTGAGGACTGTACTTTCCATCAGGCATTGTAAATTCGAAATCAATAATGAGTAAGCTGTTTGTTGTCACCTTTTTACACCTGCCTTTCCTCCGATCAGAAAATGCTATCTTTATAGTATATCAATTCCCCTTCTCGACATTTCTTCATTTTCTAAAAATAATGAATTTTCCCAGCCGCTTCGTTTCTTTTAAATTGTGAATCGTTTCTTTATAATTAGTAAGGAACCCGAAATAATAAGAAGGTGATGTTATTTCTATCCGTAAGAAAAACTTTGTCATTGTGTGGCTGGCGAACTTTTTTGTCTCCGCTAGCACAACGATGATCGTTCCTTTTCTCTCCTTATACATTGAGACGCTCAGCTCTTTTTCAAACGGCTTTGTGCAAAGGTGGAGCGGCTATGTGTTCGGCATTACATTTCTCATGGCGTTTTTGGTATCCCCGTTTTGGGGACGGTTCGGAGACAAACGCGGATATAAGAAAATCCTTATGGCGACCGGAACGGGCATTGCCCTCAGCATTTTCTTCATGGGCTTTGTTACATCGGTGTACCAATTGTTTTTTCTGCGTATGGCAATGGGTCTTGTAACCGGATTCATCCCGACATCTCTTGCGATGATTTCGGCACAGACTCCGAAGAGCTCAGCCGGCAAAACGCTTGGCACGCTGCAAATGGGGCAAGTGTCCGGAAGCTTGTTCGGCCCGCTTTTGGGAGGCATGCTTGCTGATCATTTCGGCTTTACGTATACCTTTTTTATCACATCCTTTGTGATTTTCTCGTCTGTTCTTCTCGTGTTATTTGGTGTCAAAGAAAAGCCTCTTGCAGAGAAAACAGCCAAACGTACGTCTTACTCGAGAAAAGAAGTGCTCTCCTATATTTTTCACCAGCCGGCGCTGTGGGTCATGATGCTGTTAACCATGCTGATTCAAACAGGCAATTTCAGTATCCAGCCCCTGCTCGCTTTATATGTAAATGAGCTGCACGGACCTGTCAATCTTGCCTTTTTCTCCGGCATGGCATTTTCAGCAACGGGGCTCGGAAGTTTGCTGCTGGCTAGAAAATGGGGTGATCTGGGCGACCGCTACGGCCACCGCCGCATTTTAATCGGACTTTTGCTCGCCGCCTCTTTCTTTTTTATTCCGCAGGCGCTCGCGTCCTCACTCAGCGTGCTCCTTGTTTTCAGATTTTTATTCGGAATGGCGATGGGCGGTTTGCTGCCATGCATTACGGCAGCGATCCGCGTTCAGGCTCCCGGCAGCATTCAAGGTGAAGTTCTCGGCTACAATGTCAGCTTTCGCTTTTTAGGAAACGTGCTCGGGCCTCTGCTCGGCGGAATCATATCGAGCCATTTTACCATTTCGGCCACCTTTTACGTCACGGCGTTTCTCTTTTTCGCTGGCGCCTGCATGCTTTGGATCATGCAGAAACTTCGGAAAGATTCTTATGCCAAAGCAAGCTGATTCCGAGAAAAAACTGAGGAATCTTCTAAATTTAACCTTCTCGTAATCTCAAAAGAATGGTACGATATGGCTAGAATTTAGGAGAAAAGAGAGTGACCATGTTACGAAAAATAATCGGATGGATTTTGCTCCTTTGCATAATCCCATTGTTTGCATTTACAGTTATCGCTTCCGGAAAAGAAGTAAAACAAATGAAGTCCCTGGATCAGGTGCTTGATAAAAATATTAATCTGAAAGATATCAGCCTTGTTCAGAACAGCTACATGTATGACAGGGACGGCTCCCTTGTCTCGGAAATCGTCAGCGACCACGAAAACCGTGTGCTCGTTCCATTTAACAAGATTCCCGAGGAAGTCAAACAGATTTTCTTAACATCTGAGGACCGCCATTTTTACGAGCATAAAGGCTTTGACTTTATGGGAATGGTGCGGGCTACTGCTTCTAACGTAAAAGACAAGAAAATTGACCAGGGTGCCAGCACCATCACACAGCAGCTTTCAAGAAACTTGTATTTGAGCCACGAACGCTCCTTCAGCCGCAAGCTGACAGAGCTCGCGTATTCCTATCAGCTGGAGAAAAAATATACGAAAAATGAAATTCTTGAAGCTTACTTAAATACCATTTATTTTAACAATGGCGTTTATGGCGTCGGTTCAGCGGCTGAATTCTATTTCAGCAAACCGCTGAAATCTCTCACAGTGGGAGAAATGGCTTTTATCTGTGCTATACCTAATAACCCTACATTATATGATCCTCTCAAGCATTTTGACTACACGAAAAGCCGTCAAGAACGTTTGCTTAAAGGACTAAAAGATGCCGGGGTCATTACGGACAAAGAGCTGAAAAAAGCCGTAAAACAAAAAATCAAACTGGATGTTGAAAAAAGAGAAGACAAATATCCTGACTACGTTTCCTACGTCAATGATGAATTCACTCAGCTGGTGTCTGAATCAGAAGGCTTTGATAAACGCCTTCAAAAAGCATCAGGAAAACAAAAAGAAAAGATCGAGAACGAGCTGTCCGCAAGAGTCAGCACGCTGATGAAAGACGGCGTGAAAATTTATACTGCACTTGATCCATACATGCAAAATCAAGTTGTGGCACAAATGAATTCCAAGCTCCCGTATGCGGACGTACAGGGCGGAGCGGCTGTGATTAATCACCAGACGCATCAAATCATCGCTCTATCCGGCGGGAAAAACTATCAAAAATATGACTTTAACCGCGCCTACCAGGCGTACAGGCAGCCGGGGTCATCCATTAAGCCGCTTCTTGATTACGGCCCTTATATTGAACAGACCGGCGCGACAGGAAGCAGCACCATTGATGCCAGCAAGTTTTGCAGCAAAGACTACTGTCCGCAAAACTACAATAACCGCACTTACGGCACAGTGACGCTTGATACGGCGTTTAAAAATTCATATAATACACCGGCTATTAGAATGCTCGACCGCGTCGGCATCCAAAAGGCATTCAGTTATATTGAGCCGTATCATTTTGCCAAACTTGTCGACAGTGACTATCTTCTTCCGGCGGCGCTTGGCGGATTTACAAACGGCATGACGCCTCTTGAGATGACAAAGGCTTATACGACATTCGGCAACAGCGGAAGCTATACGCCGAGCCATGCGATTACAAAGGTGACAGACCTTAAAGGAAAAACGCTTTATAAATGGAATGATAAAACGACTCAAATATTCAGCGTCCGCACGAACATGCAGCTGAAAAAACTGATGTCTTCCGTTGTGAAAAGCGGAACAGGGAAAAAAGCATATTTCAATGCGCCTTACATCGGCGGTAAAACCGGTACATCAAATGATTATCACGATATGTGGTTTGTCGGCCTGACTGATACGTATACAATGGGTGTCTGGGTCGGAAAGGATACACCGACCAGCGTTGAATATCTTCACAGCATCAGCCCTCAGCTTTCCATCTGGAAAGGAACGCTGCAAGCGGCTTATTAAAGGATCGGAGGGGATATGGAGTGACTTCAGAACAAATTCCAAATCGCGTTTTGCTGTTTGACGGTGTCTGCAATTTATGCAATGGAGCCGTGCAGTTTATCATTAAACGTGATCCGGACGGATTGATTTCTTTCACATCGCTGCAGTCGGAAACAGGACAGAGCCTGCTGAAAAAAAGCGGGCTTCCGACTGATCGGTTTGACAGCTTTGTCTTTATTGAAGACGGCCAAGTGTACACAAAGTCAACTGCAGCCATTAAGGTTTTCAGGCATCTGCGAGGCCCATGGCGGCTCTTCGTCCTGTTTTTCGCAGTGCCGAAGCCTGTCAGAGATATGGTCTATTCTTTTATTGCCAACAACCGCTATAAGTGGTTTGGCAAAAAAAATGAATGTATGCTCCCCTCCCCTTCTATTAAAAAAAGATTTTTACCGTAAATAAAAAATGGCTAGGAAGCTAGCCAACACAGATTGTTGACAAAATCCTAAAACGGCTTCGTTTTAGGATTTTGTCATCTTTTCAGCGTGATTGAAAACCTTTGAAGTCGACGAAGAGCGAGCATTGGATGTGAAACGGCAGGAACCTGAGAATCTAGCCGCCGTTTTATTGCGTACAGAGCACGAAGCGCAAATCTGACCACTAAACGCTGAAATGGCTAGCTTACACAGGTAAGCTAGCCATTATGCTATTATAAAGCTTGATAAATATGAACAGAATACCGATAACAAAGGTAAACCAAAACAGCAGTTCCAATAGAATGAATCCAACTAATGACATGAGAGAAAGCGTCGAATAAATCCGGTACACGGTAAACACAAAGTAAGCGAGCGTGACGACCGCAAACCAGATCACAATCCAAATGACATTTTGCAAGAGCACAAAGGATAAAATCCCGCCGCCCAAATAAATCATGGAACCCATTCTGAGTTTTTTCAGGTTGTTCCCTTCCGGATCATTAGCAAAAAACAGCAATGACAGCTCGGTCACGGTATTTGCAATTAATTTCAGAGCGGACAGAACCATAAAATATAAAAGTGCAAAGGCAGCAAATAACGCAAGCCTGATTCCTTTCTCTGAAAAATAATCGAGCATTCCATCATACATTCCAAATGAAGACAGCATCTTCAACGCATAAAGTGAAGTTGAGATGGATAAGGACGAACTAAAAAGCAGGATCGCAATCAGCGGAAAATATCCTGTCAAATAAGTATTTTTCATATAAAAAAGTCCCTTTCTATAATCTACCTCATTTATTATGGAGGACTTAAAACACATTGACAAGATAAATTATTCCATTTTTTCTCCTTTTTACGAATTACGGTCCCAAATCTTCACAAAGCAGCATTTTGAGAGTAAAGTAGTACGCAGGAATCATAAAACGTAAGGAAGTTTTATATGAAAAAAACATTAAAACTGCAAACCAGACTCACCATATTTGTTTGTATCGTTGTATTAATCGCATTGCTCATTACGTTTTTTACAGTCGGTGCCCAAACCACCAAACGAATTAGAGATCAGGAAAAGGCCACTGCGCTGCAGACTGCTGAAATGGTAGCTGAGGCGCCGATGACAGCCGCTGCTTTAGAAAGCGGAAAAAAACAAAAGGAACTGCAGAGCTACACAAAGCGGGTTCAGAAAATTACCGGCACGGAATTTGTTGTCGTCATGGATATGAACGGTATCCGCAAAACTCATCCTGACCCGAGCAAAATCGGAAAAAAATTCAGGGGCGGTGATGAGTCCGAGGTATTAAAAGGGCATGTCCATATCAGCACAGCCTCTGGCACGCTCGGGAAATCGCAGAGAGCGTTCGTCCCTGTCTACGCAGAGAATGGAAAACAGGTCGGTGCAGTCGCGGTCGGCATCACCGTAAATGAAATTGATGAAGTGATCAGCCATAGCTTACGGCCGCTTTACTTTATTATTTGCGTCAGCATCTTCGTCGGTGTGATCGGAGCCGTTATCGTCGCCCGTACAGTGAAAAATATCATGTACGGACTTGAACCTTATGAAATTGCGACTCTGCTTGAAGAACGGAGCGCGATGCTGGAATCGACGAAGGAAGGAATACTCGCTGTCGATGAACATGGCAAAATTAAACTTGCCAACGCGGAAGCAAAACGCCTATTCGTCAAAATGGGCATCAACACAAATCCCATTGATCAGGATGTAGATGACATCTTGCCGAAAAGCCGCTTGAAAAAGGTCATTGAGACAAAAAAACCTCTTCAAGACAGAGACGTCCGCATTAACGGGCTGGAGCTTGTGTTTAATGAAGTTCCTATCCAGCTGAAAGGACAAACTGTCGGAGCGATTGCAACATTCCGCGACAAGACCGAGGTAAAACATTTAGCTGAACAGCTTTCCGGTGTTAAAATGTATGCAAACGCACTGAGAGCGCAGTCTCATGAATTTATGAACAAACTGCATGTGATATTAGGTCTCGTCCAGCTGAAAGAGTATGATGATCTTGGAGATTATATTAAAGATATAGCCATACAGCAAAAATCAGAAACAAGTGAAATTATAAATGATGTCAAAAGCTCCGTACTGGCCGGTTTTCTGCTCGGAAAGCAAAGCTTTATACGTGAGCAGGGCGCAAATCTTGATATTGAATGCAACGGTGTCATCCCGAACGCGGCAGACCCTTCTGTCATCCATGAACTTATTACAATCATCGGAAATCTCATCAACAATGGCTTAGACGCCGTTGCCGATATGCCGAAAAAACAAATCACCATGTCCATGCGCTTCCATAACAGCATACTTGATATTGAAATTACCGATACTGGAGCAGGCATGTCTGAAGAAGACCAAGCCAAAGTATTTGAACAAGGCTATTCAACAAAGGGCAAAAACCGGGGATTCGGCCTTTATTTCACACAGCAAAGCATAGAAAATTTAAAAGGCCAAATGATCCTCACAAGCGAAAAGAATGAAGGAACGACATTCAGTATTCGCATCCCGTACGAACCGAAGGAGGAAAATCATGATTAATGTACTAATAGTTGAAGATGACCCCATGGTGGGTGAATTAAATAAACGATACTTAAGCCAAATAGATGGCTTTCAGCTGAAAGGCATCGCTTCTTCCTTTCAAAGCGCTCTGCATATTTTAGGCGAGCACCATATCGACCTCATTTTGCTTGATATTTATATGCCGGGAAAAAACGGGCTGGAACTGCTGACGGAATTGAGAGCCCAAAATGAAGCGGTTGACGTGATTGTCATCTCAGCGGCCAGCGAGCTTGACGTAATCAAGAAAACACTTCGGTACGGAGCTGTTGATTATTTAATCAAACCGTTTGAATTTGAACGTTTCCAAACGGCTCTGTCTGATTACAGACGAAAACAAAAGGTGTATTCAACCCATCGCAACATGAGCCAAAAAGAACTGGACGCCGAGCTTTTTCAAAAGAAAGAAGCAACAGAAAAAGTGCAGCTTCCTAAAGGCCTGACAAAAAGCACGCTGAAGCTGATCTGGTCCAGTATCCAGTCATTTGAAAATGAATCTTTTACGACAGAAGACTTGGCAAAGCACACAGAAATCTCTCAAGTATCCATACGAAAATACTTAAAGTTTCTTGAAGATATACAGGTTCTGAATGTAGAAATGGCGTACGGAACGATCGGAAGACCTGTGTTTCAGTACAACGTCAACAACAGTAACCTTAACGGAATAAAGCAATATCTATAAGAAAACGCACTGCTTGCTTTGAGCAGTGCGTTTTTCTGTCATATCTCTTGCCAAGATGCTTGATTCTATTGTTGATAAGTTATACAAGAATAACAAAGGGCTTTCACATTTTTAAGCAAATAATTCTAAAAATAGATACTTTTTAAAAAATTATGCGAAATTCTATTTATTTCTTATTAGTTAAATGATAAATTATGATTGGTTAGTTGATCCCGAAAAACTAAGTCATAAGTCTTACTTCAGAAAACGATGTCACGGTTTTCCGCCCGGAACGCCTTCCGCATCCTTCTCTTCCCCGCCTTTCGAAGGAAATACTCACACCACGCTTATTCAGGGAAGAATAGAACTGTCTCAGCGCATTCCATTTGTTATTATCAGAAAATTTTATCGATTCTAAGAAATTGTTCAGGACAGCCCATCACATGACTGGCCGGATCAGCTTTGAACCAAATTTTTCTGGGGGGTTATATCTTGAATAAACGAAAAATCGGATTGGCGATGTCACTTGTGATCGCAGCAGGCACCATATTAGGAGCATGCGGAAACAGCGAAAAAAGCAGCGGCTCAGGCGAAGGCAAAAACAAATTCAGTGTGGCGATGGTTACTGACGTAGGCGGAGTGGATGACAAATCCTTCAACCAATCAGCCTGGGAAGGCATCCAAGCCTTTGGGAAAGAGAATGGGCTGAAAAAAGGCAAAAACGGTTACGACTATCTTCAATCCAAATCTGATGCAGACTATACAACGAACTTAAATAAATTGGCGCGTGAGAATTTTGACTTAATTTACGGCGTCGGCTACTTAATGGAGGATTCAATCAGCGAAATTGCTGACCAGCGTAAAAATACAAACTTTGCGATTATAGATGCTGTTGTCGATAAAGACAACGTCGCAAGTATTACGTTTAAAGAGCAGGAAGGCTCATTTCTCGTCGGAGTGGCCGCAGCCCTATCAAGCAAATCAGGAAAAATCGGCTTTGTAGGCGGCATGGAATCAGAGTTGATCAAAAAATTCGAGGTCGGCTTCCGTGTCGGCGTGCAAGCAGTTAACCCTAAAGCCGTTGTAGAAGTGAAATACGCAGGGGGTTTCGATAAAGCCGATGTCGGTAAAGCAACCGCCGAAAGCATGTATAAATCAGGCGTAGATGTTATTTATCACTCTGCGGGCGCCACTGGCACAGGCGTCTTTACTGAAGCGAAAAACCTGAAAAAAGAAGATCCAAAACGCGATGTCTGGGTCATCGGTGTCGATAAAGACCAATACGCAGAAGGCCAGGTAGAAGGAACAGATGATAACGTCACCCTCACTTCCATGGTGAAAAAAGTAGATACAGTCGTTGAAGATGTAACGAAAAAAGCGAGTGACGGAAAGTTCCCGGGCGGCGAAACACTTACCTACGGGCTTGATCAAGACGGAGTCGGCATTTCTCCATCTAAACAAAATCTATCGGATGATGTGATCAAAGCGGTCGATAAATGGAAGAAAAAAATCATCGACGGATTGGAAATCCCGGCAACTGAGAAAGAGCTGAAAACCTTCAAAGCTGAATAAGAATCGCAGGGATAAGGAGGTCGAGCCCTTATCCCTTGTTTTTCTTTTATTTTGAAATAAAGGAGCGGTCAATCAATGGAATATGTCATTGAAATGCTCAATATCCGCAAGGCGTTTCCAGGTATCGTCGCCAATGACAATATCAATCTTCAAGTCAAAAAAGGCGAAATACACGCGTTGCTCGGTGAAAACGGAGCGGGGAAATCAACATTGATGAATGTCCTTTTCGGGCTGTATCAGCCGGAGCGGGGTGAAATTCGGGTGCGCGGCGAGAAGGTGCACATCAACAGCCCGAACAAAGCGAATGACCTTGGAATTGGAATGGTGCACCAGCACTTTATGCTTGTTGACACCTTTACAGTTGCTGAAAATATTATTCTCGGGAAGGAGCCAAAGAAGTTTGGCAGAATTGACCGGAAGCGTGCTGGCCAAGAGGTGCAGGACATTTCCGATCGATACGGCCTGCAGATCCATCCTGAAGCAAAAGCAGCTGACATATCAGTCGGTATGCAGCAGCGCGCAGAAATATTAAAAACCCTCTACCGCGGTGCCGACATTCTGATTTTTGATGAACCGACGGCTGTTTTGACGCCTCATGAAATTAAGGAACTGATGCAAATTATGAAGAACCTGGTCAAAGAAGGGAAGTCCATCATCTTAATCACCCATAAGCTGAAAGAGATTATGGAGATTTGTGACCGCGTTACGGTTATCCGTAAAGGAAAAGGCATCAAAACCCTTGATGTCCGTGATACAAACCAAGACGAACTCGCCAGTCTAATGGTCGGCCGCGAGGTATCGTTCAAAACTGAAAAGAGAGCTGCTCAGCCGGGAGCGGAAGTGCTTGCGATTGACGGCATAACTGTAAAGGATACCCGCGGAATAGAGACAGTCAGAGATTTGTCTCTTTCTGTCAAAGCGGGAGAAATAGTCGGCATAGCAGGCGTCGACGGAAACGGGCAATCAGAGCTGATCGAAGCGGTGACAGGACTCCGCAAAACAGATTCAGGAACAATCACCTTAAACGGAAAACAGATCCAAAACCTGACGCCAAGAAAAATCACTGAATCCGGGATCGGGCATATTCCTCAGGATCGCCATAAACACGGTCTCGTCCTTGATTTTCCAATCGGAGAGAATATCCTGCTGCAAAGCTATTACAAAAAGCCGTATTCAGCATTGGGCGTTTTACATAAAGGCGAAATGTACAAAAAAGCACGCAGCCTGATCACTGAGTACGATGTCAGAACGCCGGATGAATATACACACGCTCGGGCATTGTCAGGCGGAAACCAGCAAAAAGCGATTATCGGGCGGGAAATAGACCGAAATCCTGATTTATTAATTGCCGCCCAGCCGACTCGCGGCCTTGATGTCGGAGCGATTGAATTTGTCCATAAAAAGCTCATTGAGCAGCGTGATGCCGGGAAAGCCGTTCTTCTCCTCTCGTTTGAGCTTGAAGAAATTATGAATCTCAGTGACAGAATCGCCGTTATTTTTGAAGGACGCATTATCGCCAGCGTTAATCCGCAGGAAACCACTGAACAGGAGCTTGGTCTCTTGATGGCAGGAAGCACGCAAAAGGAAGCGGGGAAAGCAAATGGTTAAACGACTCTCTCATTTACTCGTGCCGCTCATCGCAATCATACTTGGTCTTGCGGCCGGCGCGTTGATTATGCTTGTGAGCGGCTACAGTGTGGCCAGCGGATATTCGGCTTTGTGGAATGGGATATTCGGAGAGATCTATTATGTCGGAGAAACCATCCGGCAAATTACGCCTTATATTTTATCCGGATTGGCTGTCGCCTTTGCATTCCGAACCGGACTCTTTAATATCGGCGTCGAGGGCCAGCTGCTCGTCGGCTGGACAGCAGCGGTTTGGGTCGGTACGGCGTTTGACGGACCGGCATATATTCACTTGCCGCTCGCATTGATTACAGCGGCAGCTGCAGGAGGATTATGGGGGTTTATTCCCGGCATTTTGAAAGCGCGATTTTACGTTCATGAAGTCATTGTCACCATTATGATGAATTATATCGCGCTGCACATGACCAATTACATCATTTCAAACGTCTTGACAGATCATCAGGACAAGACGGGGAAAATTCACGAATCCGCCTCCCTCCGCTCTCCTTTTCTTGAACAGCTCACCGATTACTCACGGCTGCATTTGGGAATCATCGTTGCCCTTCTCGCAGCAGTTATCATGTGGTTTATCATCAACAAAACTACAAAAGGATTTGAGCTCCGGGCGGTCGGATTTAACCAGCACGCTTCCCAGTATGCCGGCATGAGCGTGCGGAAGAATATCATGACCTCCATGCTTATCTCCGGCGCTTTTGCAGGCCTTGCCGGAGCCATGGAGGGCCTAGGAACATTCGAATACGCAGCAGTGAAAGGCGCATTTACCGGCGTAGGCTTTGACGGTATCGCTGTCGCTCTTCTTGGGGGAAACACAGCCGTCGGCGTTGTACTGGCGGCATGCCTGCTTGGCGGGCTGAAAATCGGCGCATTAAATATGCCGATTGAATCAGGCGTTCCATCAGAGGTCGTTGATATTGTGATTGCCATTATTATTCTGTTTGTGGCTTCAAGCTATGCGATTCGTTTCGTCATGGGCAAATTGAAGAAAAAGGGGGCGAACTAAGTGGACATTGTGCAGATTTTATCTATCATTGTCCCTGCAACACTCGTCTATGCGGCCCCGCTTATTTTAACTGCTCTCGGCGGCGTGTTTTCCGAGAGATCAGGTGTGGTGAATATCGGCCTAGAAGGCCTCATGATTATCGGGGCGTTCACCAGCGTGTTATTTAATTTATTTTTTGGTCCGGAATTAGGTGCCGCCGCACCTTGGCTTTCGCTCCTTGCCGCCATGGCAGCAGGCGCCCTGTTTTCACTGATTCACGCGGCAGCGGCGATTTCGTTTCGCGCCGACCAGACAGTCAGCGGTGTCGCCATTAACATGCTGGCGCTTGGGGCAACTTTATTTATCGTCAAACTGATCTACGGCAAAGCGCAGACAGACAAAATTCCAGAGCCTTTTTATAAGACGAAAATCCCCGGTTTGGGCGATATTCCCGTCTTGGGAAAGATCTTCTTTTCGGATGTCTATTATACGTCTATTCTTGCAATAGCACTTGCCTTTATTTCCTGGTTTATCTTGTTCAAAACGCCGTTCGGCCTTCGTATCCGTTCTGTCGGAGAGCATCCGATGGCGGCCGATACGATGGGAATCAACGTATATAAAATGCGCTACGTCGGCGTGATGATCAGCGGATTGTTCGGCGGTCTCGGCGGCGGCGTATATGCCTCCACAATTGCGCTTGATTTCACGCACTCTACCATCTCCGGGCAAGGCTTTATCGCCCTGGCAGCGCTTGTATTCGGAAAATGGCATCCGACCGGAGCACTGGGGGCCGCCCTGTTTTTCGGATTCGCCCAAAGCTTAAGCATCATTGGATCGCTGCTCCCTCTTTTTAAAGACATACCAAATGTGTATATGCTGATGGCTCCTTATGTCTTAACGATTCTCGCTTTAACCGGCTTTATCGGGCGGGCAGATGCGCCAAAAGCCAATGGCGTGCCTTATATTAAAGGAAAAAGATAAAACATTCTCCCCTGGGAAGACGATTCTCAGGGATTTTTTTCTAATCCAAAAGACCCCCTTAATTTAATTGTTTATTAGTTTTTTAACTTAAAAAAATATGAAGTGTTAACGCTTTCTTGTAGACTGTAACAAACAATACATGGGGGTGTATGACATGGGAGCAATTCCAAAAACGGGGACAATTTCACCTGAGCAAAAAGACTCACAGGGGAAAAACCTGTTTCAAAAAATCTGGTCTTGGGAAATCGGTGTGATTCCTCTGCCTTTATACACAGTATTAGCTGTTATTATTATTCTTGCAGCCTATTACAATGAGCTGCCGGCAAATATGCTTGGCGGGTTTGCCATCATTATGATTCTTGGTGTGTTTCTCGGAGACATAGGCCAACGCATACCGATATTGAAGGATATTGGCGGCCCTGCTATTTTATCTTTGTTTGTTCCTTCATTTTTAGTCTTTTACAATGTACTGAATTCAACATCTTTAGACGCTGTAACCAACTTGATGAAAACGTCTAACTTCCTTTATTTCTATATCGCTTGCCTTGTTGTGGGAAGTATCCTCGGTATGAACAGAATTGTTTTAATACAGGGGTTTATCAGAATGTTCGTTCCACTGGTTGCAGGAACGATCGCGGCCGTTGCAGCCGGCATCCTTGTCGGATTTATTTTTGGCTATAGTGCCTATGATTCCTTTTTCTTTGTTGTTGTCCCGATTATTGCCGGGGGAATAGGTGAAGGGATTTTGCCGCTTTCAATCGCCTATTCACAAATACTGGGCTCATCCGCCGATGTATTTGTGTCTCAGCTGGTGCCAGCCGCAATTATAGGAAACGTTTTTGCTATCATATGTGCAGCCTTAATGAAAAAGCTTGGCGATAAGCGTCCAGATCTAAATGGGAACGGACGTCTCGTAAAATCTAAAAAAGCAAATGAGATTTTCAATCAAAAAGAAGCCGAAGCAAAAATTGATTTTAAGCTAATGGGAGCGGGAGTTCTGCTCGCGTGTACATTCTTTATTTTTGGCGGGTTATTGGAGAAATTCATCTTCATCCCGGGCGCGATCTTAATGATTATTTCAGCTGCGGCTGTCAAGTATGCGAATATTCTTCCGAAAAAAATGGAAGAAGGCGCTTACCAGCTTTATAAGTTTATTTCTTCAAGCTTTACATGGCCGCTGATGGTCGGTCTCGGCATCCTCTTTATTCCGTTGGATGACGTAGCGTCTGTGATTTCTATTCCGTTTGTCATCATCTGTATTTCAGTTGTTATCGCGATGATTGGTTCTGGATATTTCGTAGGCAAGCTGATGAACATGTATCCGGTTGAATCCGCAATCGTTACCTGCTGCCACAGCGGCCTCGGCGGAACGGGTGATGTTGCCATTTTATCGGCATCAGGAAGAATGGGCCTTATGCCGTTTGCCCAAATTTCAACCCGTCTCGGCGGTGCAGGCACAGTTATTTGCGCGACAGTGCTGCTTCGTTTTTTCACTTCATAAACAGAAAGAGTTCCGTTTTATGCGGAACTCTTTTTTTATTTATTCACAATCCGAATATACTCTCGGGGACCAAACGGCAGATCCTTTGATTCCGTCTCACTCATTCTGGCTGACAGGTGGTGCTCCAGTAAATACAGCTCCCACTCATCACTAGCCGCCACACCGCTGCGCCCGTCATATTGATTCAACATGAATGCCCCTGCAAATACTGAGCAGAATAAACCTGAGCACATCACGACTTTTCTTTTCACATGACCAGCTCCTTTCCTTCAGCTTGATCAGGATTGATTTTAAATATACAAATAACCTCTTTTTTGTTAGACTTATTTTGAGGTCAAAAGAACTCATAAAAACCCATTACAGCAGTTCGAAGCGTGGCAGCTTGCAGAAAAGTGCGATATAATTTGGACTAGGTCGTTTGACCGTATATTTCATACATAGCGCATTTTTCAATTGAGAACGAGAAAAGGAGGTCTTATCTTTGCAGCTCTTACATCTTGCTATTTTATCGCCTTTTTTATTTGCTTTTATCATTCCCTTCTTGGCAAAATACGCAAAAAGAGTGCATACGGGCTGGTTTGTGTTGATCTTGCCCGTCTTGCTGTTTATATACTTTCTCCCAATGATCAGGATGACACAATCTGGAGAAACACTTCGATCGGTATTAGAGTGGATTCCGTCACTCGGCATTAACTTTACCGTTTATATAGACGGCCTCGGGTTATTATTCGCTTTACTGATCACAGGCATTGGCTCTTTGGTCACTCTTTACAGCATTTTTTATTTATCGAAAGAAAAAGAACAGCTTGGGCCCTTTTATGTCTACTTATTGATGTTCATGGGCGCCATGCTCGGCGTCGTTCTAGTAGACAATGTCATGGTTCTCTACATGTTCTGGGAGCTTACAAGCCTTTCATCCTTTTTGCTGATCGGCTATTGGTATAAGCGGGAAAAGTCGCGCTATGGCGCAGCCAAATCACTTTTGATTACGGTCAGCGGCGGGCTGTGCATGCTCGGCGGATTTATTCTCCTTTATTTGATAACGGATTCCTTCAGTATTAGAGAGATGGTTCATCAGGTTCAATTAATTGCCGGCCACGAATTGTTTATCCCGGCTATGATTCTCATTTTATTAGGGGCTTTTACGAAATCAGCGCAATTTCCTTTTTACATCTGGCTCCCTGACGCGATGGAAGCTCCGACGCCTGTCAGCGCTTATCTCCATTCAGCTACTATGGTAAAAGCCGGCATTTATGTGATTGCGAGATTCAGTCCTATTTTCGCCTTTTCAGCTCAGTGGTTTTGGATCGTGTCCCTCGTTGGCCTTTTTACGATGGTTTGGGGTTCATTCCATGCCGTGAAACAAACTGATTTAAAATCGATTTTGGCGTTTTCAACCGTCAGCCAGCTCGGCATGATCATCTCCATGCTTGGAGTCAGTGCTGCGGCCCTTCATTACGGACATACAGAATATTATACAGTTGCCGCTATGGCTGCCATTTTCCATTTAATCAACCACGCAACCTTTAAAGGAAGCTTGTTTATGGCAGTCGGGATTATCGATCACGAAACAGGCACACGGGATATCCGGAAGCTAGGCGGCCTGATGGCGATTATGCCGATTACATTTACCATTTCCTTAATCGGGACATTTTCAATGGCCGGCTTACCGCCGTTTAACGGATTTTTGAGTAAAGAAATGTTTTTCACAAGCATGCTTCGCGTGACACATTTTGACCTGTTCAACGTGCAGACATGGGGCGTTCTGTTCCCTCTTTTCGCCTGGATCGGAAGTGTATTTACGTTTATCTACAGCATGAAATTGCTGTTTAAAACATTCAGAGGAAATTACCAGCCTGAGCAGCTTGAAAAACCGGCTCATGAGGCGCCTGTCGGCATGCTCGTACCACCAGTCATTCTTGTCGCTTTGGCTGTCAGTCTCTTCTTTTTCCCGAATATATTGTCGTACAGCCTGATAGAGCCTGCGATGAACTCAATCTATCCGACACTGCTTGCCGGCCATGAGAAATTCCACGTTCACATTTCACAGTGGCATGGGGTTACAACGGAATTGCTCATGACTGCGGGTATTGTTGTGATCGGAACAATTGGTTATTTGTCGCTGAATAAGTGGAAAGGAATCTATAAACTGTTTCCTTCAAAACTCACACTCAACCGGTTATACGATAAGCTTTTGACTCTGATGGAGAAAGGCTCTTACCGGGTCACAAAACAATATATGACCGGGTTTTTAAGAGATTATTTGCTGTATATCTTCGCTGGTTTCATCATTCTGATAGGCGGAGCTTTTGCCATTAAAGGCGGATTTTCATTTAAAACGGAAGGCATGGCTAAAATCGGTGTATACGAAATCATTTTGACGCTTGTCATGATCAGCGCCACAGTGGCGACTGTTTTTGCTAGGTCAAGACTGACGGCGATCATTGCACTCGGTGTTGTCGGTTATACGCTTGCATTGTTTTTTGTCATTTTCAGAGCGCCGGACTTGGCATTGACTCAGCTCGTCATTGAAACGATTTCTGTGGCACTGTTTCTGCTTTGCTTCTACCATTTGCCGAAACTGAGGCTGAAAACAAAAACGAGAACGTTCCGGATGACGAATTTTATCATTTCTTTAGGCGTCGGTATTATCGTTACTCTGCTCGGTATCGCATCCTCAAGCCAGCGGACAAAAGACAGCATTGCGTCCTTCTTTGTCAAACACAGCCACGATCTCGGCGGAGGGGATAATGTCGTCAATGTCATTCTCGTTGATTTCAGGGGATTTGATACAATGTTTGAAATTACGGTATTAACGATAGCCGCTCTCGGCATTTACAGCATGATTAAAACAAAAGTAAAAGAGGAGGGGGAAAAGCGGTGAATGAACAAAAAACAAATGACTTGATTCTTCAAACTGCGACAAAGCTTGTATCCTTTATCATTTTGCTTTTCTCTTTCTATTTATTTTTATCAGGGCATAACGCGCCCGGAGGAGGCTTTGTCGGCGGACTGATCACGTCCTCTTCCATCGTTCTCTTGCTCTTGGCATATGATTTAAAAACCGTGCGTTCCCTTTTGCCGGTCAATTTCATTTATGTCGCGGGAGCCGGCCTTCTGCTCGCTGTATTAACAGGCGTTGGCTCCTTTGTCTTCGGGGCTCCTTTTTTAACCCACACATTCGGATACTTTCAGCTGCCGATCCTTGGGAAAACGGAGCTCGCCACAGCGACGATATTTGATTTAGGCGTTTATCTTGTTGTCGTAGGCATAACGATGACCATTATTCAAACGATTGGAGAGGAAGAATAATGGAAATCTTAATGGCTGTATTAGCCGGTATTATTTTTATGGCTGCTACGTATTTGCTGCTGTCTAAAAGCCTGCTTCGTGTCATTATCGGAACAGCACTGTTAAGCCATGGCGTTCATTTAATGCTTTTGACTATGGGAGGATTAAAGAAAGGCGCCGCTCCGATTTTGAGCGAGCATGCCAAATCATTTGTCGATCCGCTTCCGCAAGCCCTGATTTTGACCGCAATTGTCATTTCTTTTGGCGTTACGTCATTCATCCTCGTCATGGCCTTTCGCGCTTATCAGGAATTGAAATCGGACGATATGGATCAAATGAGGGGAAATGATCAACATGAATAATTTTGTTATTTTGCCAATCCTGATCCCGCTTTTGTCGGCTATTCTTCTGATTTTCATGACGAAGAATCTTATGCTCATGAGAATCTTCAGCACGGCGGCATCGGCCATCGGGATTGTGATTAGCGGCATACTTGTACAGACTGTCTTCACAAAAGGCATCCAGACACTCAGCCTAGGCGGATGGAAAGCGCCGTACGGCATTGTGCTTGCCGCAGACCAATTCGCCAGCCTTCTCGTTCTCACAACAGCGGTCATCGGTTTATTGGTTGGGCTTTATTCCTTCCGTTCTGTCGGTGAAAAACGGGAGCGCTCCTTTTACTACTCCGGCGTTCAGTTCTTGCTTGCCGGCGTCAGCGGAGCGTTTTTAACAGGCGATTTATTTAATATGTACGTATTTTTTGAGCTTCTGCTTATTGCTTCCTATATGCTGATTGTATTAGGCGGCACAAAAATTCAGCTGCGGGAATCCCTTAAATATATTGTGTTTAATATCGTATCGTCTGCCCTGTTTGTCATAGGGGTCGGCTTTTTATACGCTGTAACCGGCACGTTAAACATGGCGGATCTTAGCGTGAAAATCAGCGAAACAGGACAAACCGGGCTGATCACTGTGATTGGTGTCCTGCTGCTTTTGGTATTTGGCATGAAGGGCGGAATCTTCCCCCTCTACTTTTGGCTTCCAGGCTCTTATTACGCGCCACCGGCAGCAATCTCCGCGTTGTTCGGCGCTTTGCTGACAAAAGTCGGGTTATATGCGATTGCGAGGGTTTTCACATTGATTTTTATTCACGATACAGCCTTTACCCATCAGCTGATGATTTGGCTGGCGGCGCTGACTGTGATTTTCGGTGTGATCGGTTCACTCGCTTATTCGAATGTCATGAAAATTGTGATCTATAACATTATTACCGCTGTCGGCGTGATTTTGTTCGGTGTGGCAGTACACACCCCCGCATCCATTCAGGGCGCGATCTACTATCTGATTCACGATATGCTGATTAAAGGCGCTTTGTTCATGCTGGCAGGTACGCTGATCGCATTGACTGGAACCGCGAGCCTGCATAAAATGGGCGGGCTGATCAAACGCTATCCTGTTCTTGGATGGATGTTTTTCATTTCCGCTATTTCTCTTGCAGGCATTCCGCCACTAAGCGGATTTGTCGGCAAATTTAAAATTGCAGAGGGCGGCTTCGCAGAAGGTGAATTTACGATATCCATGCTGATTCTGCTTTCGAGTTTGCTCGTACTGTACTCTGTGCTGAGGATCTTTATACATGCGTTTTGGGACGAAGAAAAAGAAACGCCAAAACCAAATCATCGAACAGCTAAAGGACTTCTTTATCCGGCAGCTATTTTTCTCTTGCTGTCTCTTCTCTTCGGGTTGGGTACAGAATGGGTGTCGCCTTACGTTGATCAAGCGGCCGAGACGCTGCTGAATCCGGAAAAATATATCGAAGCTGTTCTGAAGGAGTAGATCGCATGGCATTTCAAATTTTATTAAATGTGTTTCTCGCTTTTTGCTGGATGTTCTTAAGCAACAGTCCAAGCGCCGCAGGATTCATTACAGGCTATATTCTGGGAATGCTCTCTCTCTTTTTCTTCCGGCGCTTTTTCACTCGCCAGTTTTATCTATGGAAATTGATTTCTATCATCAAGCTCTGTTTCATTTTTATAAAGGAACTGTACCTTGCCAATGTCAGTGTGATGAAATCAGTCTTATCTCCAAAACTGAATATCAGACCGGGTATTTTTGCTTTTAAAACTGAACTGACGAAGGACTGGGAAATCACCCTGCTTTCTCTGCTCATTACATTAACGCCGGGAACCTTGGTGATGGATATTTCAGATGACAGAACAATACTTTATATTCATGCAATGGATATCGAGGATGCGGAAAAAGCGATTTTTGATATTCGGGAGTCATTTGAAAAAGCCATACAGGAGGTGAGCCGGTGATGTTTACACTGATCCTGCAAATCGCGCTCGGCATTATGGCAGTGTCTACCTTTTTGTATGTCATTCGTGTCATTAAAGGGCCGACTGTGCCTGACCGGGTCGTGGCTCTGGATGCAATCGGCATCAATCTGATCGCAATCACGGCGCTTGTCTCCATTTTGCTGAAAACAAGTGCGTTTTTGGATATTATTTTGCTGCTGGGGATTTTATCGTTTATCGGAACGATCGCATTTTCCAAGTTCCTGGAGAAAGGAGAGATTATCGAAAATGATCGAAATCGCTAAGGTTGTTGTGGCTGTATTCATTTTGCTGGGTGCTCTTATATGCCTCATTGCTTCATTTGGCGTACTTCGCCTTCCCGATGTGTTTACACGCGCTCATGCTGCTTCTAAAGGCTCAACATTAGGTGTCAATATGATTCTGCTCGGTGTCTTCTTCTATTTGTGGTTTGTGACGGGGGAGCTCTCCGCTAAAATCCTGCTTGGGATTCTCTTTATCTTTATTACGTCGCCTATCGGCGGGCACTTGATCTGCCGTGCTGCGTATAACTCCGGCGTCAAGCTTGATGAGAGAAGCGTACAGGATGACTATAACGGAATCAGAAACTTTGTGATTAAACGAAAAGAGGATTCTTATTTATAAAAATAAGCAGCCGGACAGGCAGAGTTCCGGCTGTTTTTTTATTTCTTGATGACAGCCAGCGTGCATCTGGATATACAGATCAGCCTCTTTTGCTCGTCATATATGTGAATATGATAGACAATCGTCGTTCTGCCTATGTGAACGGGCTCGGCTATCGCCTTTACCGTTCCTTCCTTTACAGATTTTAAATGGTTGGCGTTAATCTCTAAACCGACACAAGCCTGTGTTGAATGATCAATCAAGTTCTGTGCACCTGCGCTCGCCGCTGTTTCCGCCAGGGCCACTGAAGCGCCCCCATGCAAATATCCGAACGGCTGAACCGTCCGATGATCCACCGGCATGACCGCAACGCATCGTTCCGCTGTGTTTTCAACAATCTCTATACCAAGCGCTTCAAGCAATGTGTGTTTCGTATCCATCATCTACACCCCCAACATTTAAAGTACACCGTCTGATTTCGCAATCAAAACCGCTTCCGTCCGTGAACCGACATTCAGCTTATTGAAAATCGATGTCAAGCTGTATTCAATGGACCGCTTGCTTAAATGAAGGGCATCTGCGATTTCTTGGTTTGTAAATCCCTTTTCAACTTCTTGAAGAATCAGGCATTCTCTAGGTGTGAGCACATCTTGTTCTTTTTGAGAGGAAGGAGCCGGCTTTGTTTTTTGCTGAGTCATCAGCTGTTTAAAGTAAGCAAAATCGACTAGAATTTCTCCGTTGAGTACGTGGTATATGTATTGGGTGATCTTTTCTTTAGATTCCGTTTTGCTGATGGCACCGTGCAGACCCGCACGAATCGCTTCCTCGAAATAATCCTCGACCTCATAACCGGTATACACGATAATTTTACAATGAGGATTCTCTTGTAAAATCTGTTTAGAAAGCTCCATCCCATTGACCTCGCCGCCTAGATTCAGATCCATTAAAATGAGATCATATGACGAGAAATCATGCTGCTTGATAAACTGTTCGCTCGGTTCAGGACTGAGACAATCAACAGACAAATTCGAATCCGTTTCCAAAATTGTCTTGGTGCCTTCCATGACAGCCGGATGGTCATCAATCACTAGTATCTTTTTCATGTTTTCCTCCCTTTTACTCACTCTTTTCCATTTTATAAAAAAGACTTGGCCTGTGCCAAGTCGTTTCCGTTATAAATCCATTACAATTCGATTTCAATATCAGCCTTAAAGCCCTTTCCTTCACTTGTTTCAATCCGAAGGCGCCCATCTAAAGCCCTGACTCTCTCCTTAATGCCAGAAAGCCCCATGCTCATGGAATGCTCAGTATTCTTTTCCTGATCAAACCCTACGCCATCATCCTCATAATGAAGAACGATTTTGTTTTGAATACTGATGAGCATAATCAGCACATCCGTCGCCTGAGAGTGCTTGACCGCATTAGACAGAAACTCTTGAATGATCCGGTACAAATTCAGCTGCGAATCCAGATCAAGGGAAGCCGTAAATCTCCCGGTATTTAAACGAATATGAAACGGAACCCGCTCCTGCTGCTGCGCCACCAGCTTCGACAGCGCCTTGACCAGCCCAAGATCATACAGAAGCTGCGGCCGCAACTCATGACACGTCTCCCTTGTCATCGAAATCACATCAGACATCTGCTCATTCATCTGTACCAGCTTGTCCTGCACCTCTTCACGGCACGGATTATCATCCTTCTTGAAATCACCCAAAAACAGCTCACACTGGCGTTTTAAGGAAATCAAATCCTGAAGAACCGAATCGTGGAGATCGCGGGCGAGATCGGAGCGTTGTTTTTCCTCGATCGTGTACATGAGTTTTTTGAGCCATACGGGGTTGGATTCTTGTTGTTTTAAATCCTCAAGATGCACCATCAATTCCTCTATTTTCATCACGTTTTCCAATGAAACATTTGTATAAAACGCTAATGTTTGGAGCCATGCAATTTCATCTCTTGTTAATTTAAAAGTATTATAACTTGAGAAACAGAGTACTAAAAATGATTTGTCTCCTCGTTCACCTATTTTAATAATAAAACCTTGTTTAAACTCTTTAATTTTGCCGATATCACCAGTAAAATTTTTCACATATTGCTCATGATTTGTATAAGTGAGATCTTTAAAGTTATTCTTGCTAAGGAGAGTAATTTCTCCTTTTGAATTATCATACACACAAGCATTATCTATATTTAATACATCTAAGATTGTATTCTTAAAGTGATTAAGTACTTGATCTACTGATGATGCTTGCTTTATTAATTGAGTAAATTTAAAAATCCCATCTTGATAATTAAATTTTTCAGTAAATCTTTTTAACTTGAAACGAAAGTCAATAATCTCTTTAAAGTAAAAAACGGCAAACATAAGCACATATATTGCAATTGTTAGTTTAACTAAATAAAAGATATCCTTTGGTTGCTGAATGTAATTAAAGATGGTCACTACGATAATAGTAGGTGTAATGGCTAAAAAACCGTAGTACTTAAGCCGCCCCACAACAAAGTCGATATTATAAAGTCTATTAGTCATAAATTGATATACTAAAGAAAAAGGTATAACAAGTGTAAAAGCAGCCAAACTAAAAGGTGAGACATACTTCTCCAAAAACACATATGGAACAGCAAAAAAGACAATAAACGGACTGAAAGAAAAGATATTTGTATAAGCAAGGACTTTCAAAATTGACTTTTGCTCTTTTTGTTTAAATTTTCTTATCCCTTTATGGATAAGAATCGATACAGTAAGAACTAGGACAAAAAATGAAATCAAATTCAGATTAGACAAAAAAGCCGAAGATTTTAATCTATTACTCAGAACGTCCTCTAATAAAAGATTTATTAGCGGGAGCATATACATAATGATTAAAATCTTCTTTTCGAATAACTTTGTTCCTAATTCTATAAAGTATTTATATATAAAATGAATATATAACACCGGACAGCTGACTAAAGTAAGAACAAGCAGGTAAGTGCTTATCTCTTCACCTCTTCTTGCCCCGCATGCACTTACATACGCTACTGATACAAATAACAAAAATAATATTAAAATATAAGCAGAAGTTGATTTTCTTACTTTATTTATTCTATAAATAAAAAATATACAAAATAAACAGATTGAATAAGATATTACAGGAATGAGATACATAAATAAATTTTCTTCACTGATTAGGCTTACATTTTGTAAATGAAATGATTTATTATCTCTCTCAACAATTAAACTTTCTACATTGACCAATCTTCCACTTTTTAATTGAATATCACTGCCTTTCTCCCCATTTACTTCAAGAATGATATCTCCCTTTTTCACACCTGAATAATATTCATCTGTATAATCTAAAACATTAGTGACCTCTAACTTACCCTGTTCATTTATCTTTACATCCGCACCTACGAAGATGTTAAAAGCAAAGCTATACGAGAGGTATATAACATAAATAAAACTTAAAATGATAAAAACTAGAGACAAATATTTATAGACGTTAATATATCTGTACATCACATCATCCCGTAATTAAATCAAACTTTTTCTTTTATCATCCTCAAAAAAATTACTAATAGCTTCTATTGGAGGCCACTTGCTTGTTCTTGGCACCTCTCCTTGTTCAAACGCGTATAATATTGCTTTCTTTTCTTTTTCATTTATATTTAGCAAGGTTAAGTTCCCATTCTTAAATTGATCAAACGCTTCCGGGTTGTTTACTAGATGGCTAATGATTTTATCAATATGTTTCAAATTAAATCCCCCTTAATAATTGAATAAGTAATTTATTTTTTCTTTGTTCATCTAATCTCAGTTTTTTGAATGATTCCTTAAAATTTTCCACTGCTAAATTTTTTATAACATTCAAATATTGTATTACACCTGATTCTCTTAACTTTCCCTTCAAATCTTCCAAATTATTTATCATATGATTTTCTTGCGCATAAAAATTTAATAAGTCAATTGATGATTGGTTAAATTTATTTTTAAGATAATTGAAGGCAAGCGTATGTCTAGTTTTGAAGTCATTATTGTTAGGGTAATAAAGTCCATAGTGATCATTTGCAATTTGCTCGACTACACCTAAATAACGTGAATACTCCTCAACTGTTTCATTACATTCTCCAGTTGCCAGATATACACCAAGAATACTGGGCAATGTTACCAGAGAACCCGACTTAAGTTTAATCATTTCAATATACTCTGATTCTGATGAGGCTGTTAAATTCAAATCTACATGTTGTCCTTGTAAAGATTGGAGTGAATATTGCAAAGTAAGGCTTAAAAGTTTTGGATGATTTGAGACTGAGCCTATTACCTGCAGACTTAATGTATAAAGTGCGGTAGCTGCGTTAGTTGCTATAGAAGGATCTAATTTCATCCAAGAAGCCTGAAGATTGTCCTTATCCTCAATATCGTCAAAAATGTCCGCAGATAAAATTAAAAGTTCTATACCTGACGCCAGTAACTCAATTGCTTTGTCGTTTTTTCCATCAAATGCTATGTAATGGTAATAAGCCAGTTCTGCAAATGAAAATTGTTTTTTTTCTTCGATAAAAGAAATGAGCTTCACTTTTAAGTCCTCATTTAAAATATTTTCATCTACAATCTCCTTCATTTTCTCCTTGATCCGGACAGAATCTAAACATATCTGCTCAATAACGACTTCCCCCCTCCCATTCCATTTTACTAAATGGGACATTTAAAGGACAGCAGGTTTTTCGTTTTTTAACAATCATATAATACTTTATCCATTTATTGTATCGGTAGAACGAAAAAAAAGACTTGTTTCCAAGTCTTTTTCACGAAATTTTCATTGCATAATTGTATTTATCGAGTTGATCAATGCTTTTGTTAATGTTTCGTAATGAATCTGTCGTTTCTTTAATATCAAGTTCGAGTCGGAATAACAATTGTTTTACTTCTTCAAGTTTCTTTTCCATCGTTTCCACACTCCTTTTTTTGAAAGATCAATGAATTGTGTATGGTGAACGAGTCCTAGGTATTTGATCTGTTACTAATAGTGTATCTGCTTTCGGCTCATTTTTCACCGAAAAGTATGCAAAAAAGTCCTGCGTGACACCGCAAATCTCAATAGGTCCTTATACTCAAAGGAATCACAACAAGAACGGGACTATCTTTCTATGTGAAAGAGCGTTTATATGTGCTGAAATTGAGAAAGATTCTTAATCTCCTTGATTTTAACGGGTTTCGCATTTTCACTAAGCAAGACTATAGTCCTTCATACCGTATTTTCAAAATTGAATATGTGATTCTTGGCGTTTCCTGACCGACAAACACCGAAAAAGACCGCAACGCTAAAGTTGTGGCCTTTTCGCTTTGTCATATTCGGCAATTAGGGATCTATACATATAGAAACATCCTTTTTTGCGAGGTGCTCCCATGAGATATCGTTATCCCTGGTTTTACGTGTATCCGTATGAGGTACGCCGTCCGCCCGCTCCTGCCAACAATATTGATACCTTTATCCGTTCAGCGAAGCAGGCCGCAGGGATATTTGCGGATGCCCAGCTCGTTCTCAGCCGCATTGCGGGCTCGCGGGAGCTCTCGCGCCGCATTCTGACCGCAGCCGAGCAGTCCGATAAACAAACCATCAAGCGCCTGATCAAACAAATGGGCGTCCGGCATGAAGTGGATACGGTCTTTAATCCCGACGGCATCTATATCAGCCTTATCGGAACGCAAAGCCGAATGATTCTTGCTTTGCGGTGGTCAGAGGACCGCAATCATTTTGCGTCCATAAGATTATGACACCATTCCAGAGCCTCTAAATAACATTCATACGCTTCTTCTTTGTCGAGTTGATTGCCTAATTCTGAGCAAGTGTCCCAGTTGTTGCTTTCAATTAATTTCACAAGCTCAAGCATTTGGTAGTAGTCGTTTTGATGGCCTAATAATGCTTGCCCGACTTCATCTTTTAAAGGCAATTCTTGAACAATTTCCTCTATTTCTCTATGCAGGAGGGTGTCTATGAGAGAAAACATTCCGATCAGCATATAAGAAGCAGGCTGCGGCCGGGATGTCTTTCTTGCCAGCAGTTCGCAAAGCTTTGCTCTTATCAAAGAAATCTTAATGATTTCGTGCTTGCTGGAATGCCCTTTCCTGCTTAAATCCTTAAAGGAAAGAATATATATCCACCGTTTGATTTCATTAAATCCCAGCAGCATAATGGCCTGTTGAATGCTTTCAATTTTCTGGCTCAAACGGCTGTGGGATGAGTTTAAAAATTTTAAAATCTGATAGGACAGTGATAAATCCCGCTCTATGTACTCTGTCACACGCTTTATGTTAGGCTGCTCTTTGCTCAGTTCGTTAAGCAGTTCATAGTAAGAATAGAAATGAGTCGATAGGTCATGCCCGCTGATGATGCGCGGCTCGCTGAAAAAGTAGCCTTGGAATAATTGAAAGCCGTCTTGGACCGCCTGTTTATATTCTTTTCGGGTCTCTACTTTTTCCGCTAAAAAAATCAGGCCGCGGCAGCCGTAGGTTTGCAAAATTGTTCTGCGTTCCATTCGTGTTGTTTTGAGAAAATCAATTTTCAATATATCAATATAGCTCATGAGTTTTTCCAGTAAGTCCTCATCTTGCGGGTTTATTGCATAAAAATCATCAAGCGCCAGCATATACCCCATTTTTTTCAATTCTTTGCATCTAGAAATGAGGGCCGGCGTGATCGGTATATCTTCAAGGATTTCAATGACAAGCTGTTTCGGATTGAAGGAGGTGGGAAGATTCGAAAACATCAGGCTTTCCGTAAAATTAACAAAACAGCGTTTCCCTTCCGTCAGCTTCTCAATTCCGATGTTTAAAAAGCTGTTGATCACCAAATCTGTTGTTGCCTGATCGCCGTCTTTAGCGCTATACACGTTCTCTTCGCTTTCTCTATACAGCAGTTCATAAGCAACAACCTGTTCTTTTCTATTAAAAATAGGCTGTCTTGCAACAAACACCCTCATTGATTTATCCCCCTTACAATACGCGCGGCTTTCACCCCTAAGTATATCAAATAATTTGACGAAAATTGTCTAAACATGAAAAATAATATATACATAAAGAAAACTGGCCCCTCGCGAACGAAAGGCCAGTTTTTCTTTATTCTTCCTCAAGCTCTTCTTCAATTCTGCTTTTCACTTCGTGGATCCGCTGCATTTTATTGCTCCAGCAGTCCTCGCTTAAATCAACCGGGTATTCCTCCGGCTTGCTGATTCTCTTATATTCCTCCCAAAGCAGGCTGAGGTTATCCTGCACATACTGCTGTATGTCTGAAATCTCAGGGTTTTGGTAGCAAAGAATACCCTTCTCAAAAATCAGCTCATGAAGATCCTTCGCATAAAAATTCGTGACAAATTTGCTGATGAATGTATGAACCGGGTGGAACATTCTGAGCCGCTTCTGATCATTCACCTGCTCATCATAAAGCGCAATATAGTCGCCTTCAGAATGATGGTTGGACTGATTAATAATGCGGTAGACTTTCTTTCTGCCCGGTGTCGTCACTTTTTCAGGATTGGACGAAATTTTGATCGTGTCAACCATTTTCCCGTCTTCTTCAATGGCAACGAGTTTATAAACTGCGCCGAGAGCCGGCTGGTCATAGGCAGTGATCAGCTTCGTACCGACACCCCAGACATCAATGCGCGCTCCCTGAGCCTTTAAATTCATAATGGTGTGCTCATCCAAATCGCTTGAAGCAATCACCTTCGCATCTGTAAATCCTGCTTCATCAAGCATTTTCCGGGCTTTTTTTGACAGGTACGCCAAATCGCCGCTGTCCAGACGGATGCCAATGAAATTAATGCGGTCGCCGAATTCCTTGGCAACCCTAATCGCGTTCGGCATGCCTGAACGAAGCGTGTCATACGTGTCAACTAAGAAAACGCAATCCTTATGTGTTTCCGCGTATTTTTTGAAAGCTGTATATTCATCGCGGTAAGCCTGCACAAGCGCATGCGCATGTGTGCCGGAAACCGGGATATTAAAGCGCTTTCCGGCTCTTACATTGCTTGTCGCGCTAAAGCCGCCGATTAAGGCTGCTCTCGCTCCCCACATGGCCGCATCCATTTCGTGCGCCCGTCTTGTTCCGAATTCAAGCGCAACTTCATCACCAATGACGCCTTTAATCCGGGCAGCCTTTGTTGCGATTAATGTTTGATAGTTCACAATGTTGAGCAAAGCTGTTTCAATCAGCTGCGCTTCTACCAGGGGTGCCTCCACCCTCATAATCGGCTCATTGTTAAAAACGAGCTCTCCTTCTTTCATAGAGTAAAGTGAACCTGTAAAAGATAACCCGCGCAAATATTCAATAAAATCTTCATGATACCCGAGTTCATCCTGTAAATAACTCAAATCGCTATCCGTAAACTTGAAATTTTCCAAGTATTCAATGGCTTTTTCCAAGCCCGCAAATACGGCATAGCCATTTTCAAACGGAAGCCTTCTGAAAAACAGCTCAAAAATCGCTTTCTTTTCATGAATGCCGTCTCTCCAGTACGTTTCCGCCATATTGATCTGATAAAGGTCTGTATGTAATGACAGGCTGTCATCTTTAAATCCGTACTCTAACACTGTTTTTCCCCTTCCTTACTCTGCCACTTGCGCTCCGATACTGTTTGCAAAATGGGAAAGAGCCCATGCGTGCCCCTCCTGATTAAAGCTGGCAACAGCTTGTTTATGCACAACAATCCCAAAACCTTTGTTATATGCGTCAACAGCTGTATGCAACACACAAATATCTGTGCAGACACCGGCAAGGTGCAGTTCGCCAATCTGCCGCTCTCTGAGTTTGAGCTCTAAATCAGTTCCCGCAAAAGCAGAATATCTCGTTTTTTCCATGTAGTAAACATTAGGCTCATGTTCATGTTTCTGATATAGAGGCAAAAGCTTTCCGTACAGATCTTTTCCTTCCGTGCCTTTTATATTATGCGGAGGAAAAAGACGGGTTTCAGGGTGATATTGATCCCCTTCATCATGAGAATCTACTGCTAATACGACGTAATCACCGTTTGTGATGAATTCTTCAGTTAAATTGACGATCGCCTCTTCAATCATTCTGCCGGGCTCCCCGCAGGTCAATTTTCCGTCACTCGCCACAAAATCATTCGTATAATCAATACAAATAAGTGCTTTTTTCATAGCCGGCCTCCCCGCCATCAGTATGAGAACATTATATCTTATCTCCAGTTGTAAGTGAATTGCCATGAACAAAAAGACAAACGGTCCGTTTGTCTCTTAAGATTTCAGCACTGACCGATTATAAATGTCGTCCTGAATATATATCAATTCACGATTCACAGCGATGTCAGCCGCAATGACGATGCCTAAAGGCGTATGAAACTGAAGATCAGATACAATCTTGAAGGGCACTCCGTACCGGTTCGCCATTTGGATATAAGGAGAGTAAGACTGATACTGAAGCTCTCCATTAACCAAAAGGGTGACGTTATGGCTGTTTTTCAGCTCGTGCTCCGCCTCTTTATACGGTTTACTTCTAAGCACCTGTCCTTTCGTCAGTGCCAAAACGACTCTTTCTCTTAAAGAGCCTAAAAACAAATGGCGCTCGTCAGGCTTTGTCTCCAAAGGCCCATACATTCCTTGCTGCAAATAGAGATCCATTTTGTCTTCACTCAAAAGCCTGTCCTCCCGTCTTGTTTGTCTTCATTATCACCTGAACAGGCAGGAGCTAAACTTTCAAGCGCCGTTTACATTTCTGTTACCCAATGAATGATTTTTTTGGCCAGCTCACCAGCAGGGGTTTCCTCTGTATGCCGGCGCAACGACGCTTCCAGCCGTTCAGGCAGAGTTGCTTTATCTTCTTCATAGGAAATGATCGTGCTCCACTCCAGCTGTGGTACCGCTACAAGCGTGCGCAGTTCTTTTCTGTTTTCATGCAGATACACGTCCGTGATCATTCCGGTTTGCGTATTGATATTTGCTTTTCTGATTTTCATAACATGACCTCTCTATTAAAAGACTACCCATATTATACAATAAAAAAGCAACAGCCTCTTGTGAAAAGGCTGTTACCCGTTAAACGAAACTGTTTCATCAGTGATATCGGCATCTTTGAAAAGAGTTTTACTCGTTTGGTTGTTAATCTTCACAAAATCACCAAGCTGAAAAGCGCCTGACCCCGCCCCTGAATGAGCGACACTTTTGGGCGAAATCGCAAATACGTCTCCAAAGCTTGCCGCGGCATTACCCGTAACTGACATGATATAAATCGGCCCCACAATTGCAGGCATTTCCCCACCTCCGCATTGATTTACAGCATCATATGCAAAGAGCCGCTAATGGTGCCCGCCTATTCAGCTGGCTTTGCGTTTTCCTCGAGTCGTGACCGCTGGCGCAGCTTGATCAAGCGGACAATATTCAGGAAGAACGCCTTCACTACCGCATAAACCGGCACCGCTAAAATCATGCCGAGAATTCCGCCGAAGCTTCCCGCTCCGATTAATAGCAAAATAATCGTAAGCGGATGGGTATTCAGCCGCTTTCCGATCACAAGAGGAGACAGCAGGTTTCCGTCCAGCTGCTGAACGATGACGACCACAATAATCGCAAACAGCGCTTTGGCCGGCGAGTCCATAAAACCGACAATGACAGCCGGCGCGGCACCGAGAAAAGGCCCGACATAGGGAATGATATTGGTAATCGCCATGACAATCCCGAGAATCAGGGCATACGGCAGTCCGGCAATTAAATAGCCAATAAAACACGCTGTCCCGACAAAAAGACAAATTAACAGCTGACCCTGGAAGTATGCCGCAAGCGTATCGGATAAATCTTTAAAAATTTTCAAGCCTTCTGTCCGATAAGAAGCCGGAAGAATTTTTACTGCCAGATGCGGAAAGCGGTGTCCGTCTTTCAGCATGTAAAAAAGGATAAATGGAACAGTAATAATAACAAGCGTGATGTTTGTCACGACACCAAACACCGCAGATAAACTGGACGTGATATTTTGCGGCAGGTTTTGGAGAAAACTTGTCAATGACTGTTCAATTTTTGATATCGATACATAATCCTGGTTCATCATCCAGGTAAACCATTGAGAATGGGACAAATCCTTTGTCAGCGCCTGAATCTGTTTTATATAATCAGGAAGGTTGTTAAACAGCCCTGTCACCTGTGAGGTGATGATAGGTCCGACTGACGCTGAAATAAAGGCAAGCAAACCGATAAACAGTAAATAGATCAATAGAATGGATAATGTCCGCGGAATTTTTTTCTCAAGCAGGCGGACGACCGGATTAAATATGAAATACAAAATTCCCGCAATCAGCATCGGGAAAAACAATGTCGAGATAAAAACAATAAACGGCTGAAATACAAATGAAACTTTTGTTGCTACAAAAATAATCAGCAAAACAAATAAAATCTGCAATGTCCAAAAATGGACTTTTGATTTCAACAAGCTTTGTTCCTCCTAGTTTTTCTTTGTCTGTCAGATAAAAGAACTTATACCCCATCATTGTAACAAAAATGAACTCATATCAGAACTCTTAATATAATGAAAGGAGTGTTGGTGATGAAGGCCGTGACATACGATACAGATTCAGAACTGGCTTATATCTATGTTCTTCCTCCGAAAAAGAACAGGAATGTACGGACTGAGGAGCTCAGAGTCAATGATTGTCTCCTGCTGGATATCAGCCAAGATGGCAAAATCGCCGGATTCGAATGTTTTGGTGAGGCAGCACACCTCTGTGCCCCATTTGCCGGGAAATCCCGGCTATATGTAAAAGATTCAGACGGTTATCATTTTCGGGTCTGCCAGCATGCTTCAGTCCGTTCCTGCTATACGGTGTACGGTGTCACTTTCTGTTTTTCAGATGGTGACTATCAGGAATTTGCCGGCTTTGACCTTGATGGAACAATGTATCATAGTGCGTTTTTACAGCGCTTAACTGAAAAATAGGACGTCCCGGTGTACGCCTATTTTTCATGCGCAAGCACTGTTAGACCCGCTCACTGTAATCTGGGGTGACGGAAATCATGTGCTGGATTCTGATCAAACAAACAGAATTTCGGGCTCCTTCAATTGTGATATGGTCAGGTTTTACATCGATCAGTCTGCCTCTGACCGTATCTCGTACTGTCTGTATAACGAACCTTGAGCCGATGAGCTTTTTAATGGTCTGATAGACATAAGGATCGACTAAAGAGACCAGTTGCGGACTACCTTGGTTGACCATACTTTTATCCCCTTTGTGTGTTTTATCTCAGCTTATGCCGCGCTTATGGATAATGACACAGGCTTACCTGATAAAACAAAGGAGTGCGGAGATTTTAGGAGAATACGTTTGGAAGCGGGTGTAAAGGAAGTATCGATGAAGCGGAGACAGCGAAGAAAGCTGGCGCTGTTCCGTACTTATACAGGCTTTATCACGGATGCCTGGGCTTGGTCGATTAATTGGTCCAGCTTTTCTATTTTTTTTCGTGCGGTTGAAGGATCAATTTGGCGGTAATGATGGTGGCCGCCCGGCTCTTCATCCAGTTCGTCCGCTTTTTTGACAATCTGCTGCAGCGTGTTTTTATCTAATTCGCCTTCAGGCAAATAGGAATCTGTATGAAGCAAAATGGCTAGTGCAATCTCTTTTGCCGCTTTCGGTTCCTCGCCAAGCCGAATCAGAAGCTTATGCGCCCGTTCCGCCCCTTTAATGGCATGAATGTCATTTCTTTTGTATTTCTCATAATCCCACTTTCCGTCTGTATACCATTCATAATGGCCGATGTCATGAAGCAGTGCCGCTTTTGCTGCTAAATCAGGATTAATGTCAGCCTTCACAGACAGCCTGTATGCATGATAAGCGCAGGCAATCGCATGTGCCACGCCGGAACGCTGAAGATATTTTTGTGCAATTGGATGGGTGAAAACATCCATTAATGTAACCTTTCTCATGGAAACCCCTCCTTTAGATATTTTTAGAATCCTAACATAATTTGCAGAGAAACTCAATTCTTATCTCACATCATTTTGATCTTCTTATCATCATTGTTATACCCTAAAAGCAGCGTTTCAGTCAGTATATGCGGCTGTTCAATAAAATGCGATGGCTGCAGCCTTTTGTATAAAAAAAGAGCAGAAAATATCTGCTCTACAAAAACTCTTTAATATCATAAATGCGGCCGTTTTCCGTCCCTTTTTCTAGTAAAGAAAGCAGCGTGCCGGCAATAAAGTCCGGACTGCGAAGGCTTCCTGTTTCATTTAATTTCCGGAATCGTTCAATGTGGTGGAAATCCTTTTTCGATGAAGAACGGATGACGGCCTGCATCTCAGTGTCCATCACTCCAGGTGAGAACGAAATCATGTTCACCGGCAGCTCTTCATCCTCCTGTTCAAATCCGAATGTCCTCGTAAACATGTCGAGCCCGGCTTTTGAACTGCAATACGCGCTCCATCCCTTATATGGATTTTTGGCGGCTCCTGAAGTAATGTTGACAACCGTCTTTTTGCCGCTGTATGAAGCAAACCGTTTTGTAAACAGCTGACTCAAAAGCACGGGCGCAGTCAGGTTCAGCTGATAATGGCGCTGAAGTTCGTCAAGAGACGCTTCGCCGGCACGTTTGATCGGCGTTACCATTCCGGCGTTATTGATAAGGGTAATACCAGAATAACGATCTGGATCGATGGATGAGAGCAATGTTTCAAATTGCTGTTCAGCTTCTTCAAGATTGATGAGGTCTATTTGATGCTGCGTTAGTTTTTTGTGAGAGACATCTGTTTTCGTTCTGGATAAGGCATGGACTTCATGCCCCTTTTCTAAAGCCTGTAATGCAACGGCTTGACCCAGCCCTTTTGACGCTCCGGTGATGATATAAAGTTCCATTGGAAACCTCCTTTTCCGTTATTATTGTACGGCACTGCTTTTACACAACACAAGCACGCGGCCTACGCCTTCTTGTTTTCCTGCGCTGTGACTTTTGGGATGAGGAACACGATGCCTGCAATTCCGAGCAGGATCAGTACGACATAGATCATCGGCAGCAGCAATGATGATGTTTCTTGTTCATCTTCTGTTTCCGTTGATGATGTCTTTGTTATTGGTTTTTCAGCAAATGTAATTCCAAGCTGTTTCGACTGGGCCGCAATCGTGTTGGAATCCTCGGCATTTGTTGATGTAAACAAATCTTTTATCAGCTCGGCGTCCTTGTCCTTCGGTTTATCAAAAGTAATATCCTTCTGTTCCTCAGGCAGTTCTGTTTTTTCTTCATAGTAGGTATCTTCATGCAAATAATTCGTATCGATTTCGATGTCTTTTTTCTCATACTGGTTTGGCGCGACATCTGTATTTTCTTCAGTTTGGGCAGCCGCTGCAGAGGGTATGAAAAGGGAAAAGGAGAGCATACAAATCATGATCCCCTTTTCCATGCTGCGATCACGCTTCATATGTTTCATCGCTTTCTGCTGTGTGTTCAGCCATCAGCCGGATAATCAGCGGCAGAGCCGCGGCAATCACCGTAATGATCAGCAGAACTGTTATTCCCATTGTAAACAAGTGCCCAGTACCGTACTGGATGTCGATATATACTTTCGAAACCGGATCTTCAAATGTAAAGTTCGGCATGATCAAATCAATAAGCGGTGCGACATAGAATAGAATCATTGCCGCTGAAGCAACCCAGCCAGGGATTGATCCGAATCTGAATGCCGTCCGGATGAAGGCAGAGCTTGCGACCAGCAATAGAATCGTAAACACCGACCACTTAATCGTCTGATCGTCCGGCAGTGAATAAATATTCAAGCCGAACAAGCTGATCATAAGTCCGACAAGGATATTCAGAATTCCGAATAACGCTCCTTTAACGAGAAGCGGTGCGTTTTGGTAATACGAGCTGAAATAGCCTATTAACAGACTGCTGATCAACACAATGACAAGGATGACAACCGGAGGTACCGTCTGAATTTTTTCTTCCGGAACCTCTCCGCTGATTTTAAGCGGATTCGCTAAGTAATCATATACATAGCCATTGTTTTGCCCGTCTACTAATGTATTTCCGAGTATGCCGTATACGTCATTTCGCACGAGTTTCGTGGAGGCTACATTTTTCCCCCAGTTGTTGTTTAAGGTGTCGGCTTTCGCTTGAACATCATTGACGCTTTGCTGCATGTTGGTTGTGTAATCAATGATGCCTGACTGGCGATCAGACAATGAACCCATCATGTCTGACATTTGCAGCACTTCCTGGCCGACCGTATCTTGGACACTCAGTGCCATGGTGCCAGACAGCCCATCGTTGCTGAACGTCGCAGATTCCTGTGTTGCGCCCGTTACAAGCTGTTCTGACGCTTTTGCGGCACTTTCAGAGATTTTCGTCAGTTCGTCGAGAACACCTGCTTGAGAGTCACGGATATAGCCGCTGTAGTCGTCCGCAAATTTGGTCATGCCGTCGATGAAGCTGTTAATATCTTCATCAGTTTGCATCGTGTTGTTTTTGAGAGCTTCCCAGCTGGCTGATTCTTCAGGTGTGAGAGCCAGGACTGATTTGACGTTGCCCTGCTGGCCTTCAATGGCATTGGTTTTCGCAGCGCTGTCTATCGTGCCGGATAATACAGAGTCATAAACAGACAAATATTTATAGTATCTCATTAAAGCGGAGATGCTTTCTGTATTGATTTCTCCTGAAAATTGAAGCTGATCTTTATTTTCAAGCTCGCGAATCGCACTGTAAATCCCTTCAAACTCCCGCTTCCGTTTCGCTTCGAGTCTTTTGAGATTATCATCGAGTGTTTTCACTTGGTCTTTGAGATCATCTATTTCATCATTAAGACCGTCCATTTGCTCTTTCAATTCTTGAAGCTTCTTCTTCAGTGCTTCATTATGTGTATTTTCTTTTTCCTTCAGTTCTTCTTCAATTTGCTTGATTCGCTCAGACGCTTTGCTGAGCTGTTCTTTTGCTTTGGCGATATCAGAAATGTCATCGTTTCCTGGTTGCTCTTGGTCCCCAGGCTCCGTCGTATCTTCGCCGCTACCGGTATCTCCTGAATCTCCGGTTCCGCCTTCATTTGCCAGCTTGATAAATTGAAGGGCTGAATCAGAAGATGCAGTCTGTTCGGCAGATGTGCCCGTTTCGGTTTGTCCGCTGTCGGACGCACCATCAGAGGCATCGCCGTTCTGCTCCTGACCGTCTGTTCCCTTCTGCTGGTCTTGATCCTGAGTACTGCCGTCCGTTTGTCCGTCATTACCGGTATCACTGCTGTTATTGTCGTTCCCTGTGTCGCCCTGTGTATCATCGGGCTTTGTACTGCCCCCGTCATCAGGTTTTTCTGGATTATCAGTGGACGGATCGTCTGGTTCAGTACCCGGGTCCTCCGGTGTTGGGTCCTCTTTTTCAGGCTCCTTCAGATTGTCTGAAATATCCTGAATATCAGCAGCGATATTTTTCAGTTCTTCACGCTGTTTTTCAAGATCAATTTTGAGTTCTTCAGGATCTTCTTCTTTAGGGTCTTTATCATTGTTGTCAGAACCATCGTCTATGACTGGGTCGTCCCCTTTCGCAACTGTCAATGCCTGACGTGCCGGGACAAGCAATTGGTACACCTGATTTAGTGCAGCCTGTCTTGATGCGGCCTGATATTGTTCGATTAAATTACTTTGGATTTTTGCCATGCCAAGTTCCTGCTGGGACACTTGCCCTTCCCTAATTTCCTGGGCGTTTGCCAGCACATTGCTGGTTTGTCCGAGCTGTGTCTTCGCTTGGCCGATCCCGGTTACCAACCCGCTCATGCGTTCACTGAACTGATTCGCCTTTTGCTGTGCCTGGATGGCATCCAGACCTGTCCGGATTTGCTGCTGTGTTGAATCCTGGGCTGCCAAAAGCAGCTTTTTCTGATTTTCTTGATATTCCTTGTATCTTTCAACTGTATCAATGAATTCTTTCAGCGTATTTTTGGCTTCCTCCGCTGTAGAAGCTTTTTCTTTTGTCGTGCCTTGCGCTTCATTCATTGATTTCTTCAGCTCATCGATTAAGTCTTTTTGCTGTTTGATTTCACCTGCTAAATCATTAGAGCTTGGTTTGTAAAAGTTGTACATGACATTCTGGAATTCAGATTCTTTATTGACGATTTTGTCAAATTCTCCTCTGATGTTGTCCACTTTTTGCGACACAAAGTTCCAGTATAAGGCTGACATTTTTTTGTTCATTGTCTTTTGGGCATCCTCAAGCTCACGCTGAACTTTTTCTTTGTTGACCGCATTCAGGTTATCTTGAATGCTGAATTCAAGCGTTGCTTTTTGTGGATGGTCTTTGTCATAGCTCAAAATGTTTTTTGAGAAGTCTGAGGGAATGTAGACGATCGCATCGTATTTTTTTGACGCGAGACCGGTCTCAGCCGCGCTACGGTTTACGACCGTCCACGAATAATCAGGACGTTCACCCAGAACAGCCGCTACTTCCTTGCCGAACTGGGCGGATTTGTCCTCTTCATCAGACTTTACCTCATCACTCAATACGCCAGTGTCTTCATTCACCACCGCGATTTGCCGGGTGGAATTGACTGCTTTTTTCGTCGGGTCGTCTCCGATAAATCGGAAAAACAACACCGGCAGCAGCAAAATGATGATGACGGCGGATATTAACTTGATCAAGCTTTTTCGTTGTTCTGTCATCTAGCACTCTCCCTTTCAGCAGAACATAAAGGAATTTGAACTTTTTGCTCCTTCCCGTTTTCCACAACATATCCGAAGCCCGGCTGAATCTCAGGCTCCTGTCTTTGGTACGGGAGAGGAATGACATTTTGCTCAGACTTTTTCATCAGCAGAATCGCGTGGCGGATTTGCTTCATCTCAGTCGTCAAGGAGTCATAGCCTTTTGAGAATTCGCTGTGGTTTCCGCCCGGGATAAAGCTGAACCCAAGATGAGCGTATGATTTCATGAAGTTAGCGAGACGATCTTGTATTCTCGTATCAATCGTCTGCTGGAATCTCGTTATCCCGTCAATCATCAGCACGACTTGTGAGAATCGCAGATTTTGCGTGTCTCCTTGGCGGACGGCTTCTACATACATGGCTTCTCTTATTTTGAAAATGTCTTCTGCTGTTTCAATCCACTGCTCAATATCTTCTTTCGTTTCCAAATATGAAACATCTGATTCCTTCGCATAATGAGATAAGCCGCGGTCAATCGAGTCAAACAGGCCGATCATTTCAGTTTCATCATCAATCAGATGTTCGAGCATGACTTTTAAGACGTTTGTTTTCCCGCGCTGAGTCTGGCCTAAAATCAGGCAGTGCTTATGCTTGCCTAAATCAAAATAGACTGGGCTGACTGTTTCTTCATGAAGCCCGATCGGTACAGATAAAGGCTTGCGTTCCAGCTTGAAGCGGAGAGAAAATTCTCTCGTAGACAAGCTCTCAGGCAGCATCGGAATCGGTGCCGGCTGCTCCATTGAAGCAAATCGCCCTTGAAGTTTCTGTACGTCTGATTTCAGCTCGTTGAACATGCCGATATCATCATCGGCGTCAACAGGCAGGAACATTTGCGCGAAATAAAGCTCTTCCTTTTGAATGATGACGCGTCCCGGAATCGGCTCAAGATTGAATTTCGGACGGCCGTAAATGGAATATCCTTCTGATTGATCCATGAGATAATGGACAACCTTTGTTTTCAAGTTATTTAACAATGACTGGCGGACAGCATTCACCCGCGTTGCTGTCAGCATAAAGTAGATACCCAAGCTTTGTCCGTCTCTGGAAAGCTGGACAAATTCCGATTCAAGCTCATGCATCTCATCCTTGACAATGTCAAAGTTGTCAATGGTGATAAAAATGAATGGAAGCTCTTCTTCGCTCAGCGCATTGTACATTTTGATGTGGCTGATTTCTTTTTCCCGGAACAAACGTTTACGGCGGTCAATTTCTTCTTTGATTCGAATCATGAACTTTTCAATTTTTCTTGACTGGTCCATCAGGAAGTAATCCGCGGTATGCGGGAGCTTCGCTAATGGCAGCAGCGTTCCGTTTCCGAAATCAAAGATATAGACATGAAGCTCTTCAGGTGTGTATACGTCCGCAAAACTCATCAGGAACGTTGCGGCTGCAATCGATTTTCCGTAGCCCGAAGAGCCGAAGATGCCGATATTTCCATCTTCCATCATCTTATAAGCAATTGGCGCCTGTCTTTGCAGATCAGGTTCATCGACATACGCAAAGTGGAAATGGTCTTTTTCGTTTGAAGGGAAAAGAGTGCGCGGAATACGTTCCGCAAGCGGCGGCAGCCAAGGGCTTGGCAGCTTCTCGATTCCCATTTCATCTTGGATGCGTTCAATTTCGTCAACTACAGCTTCGATTTCGGTTTGAACGTCTTTTTTCGCGTTATCTTCGGTATCAACCTCAGAAAGCGGGATCAGACCCGTATCTGTGACGATCGCGATTTCATCCTCAGTACCGTAGACTTCCTCTAAGTAAGGCGCCCCGCTCCATGCAGATTGGAACAGCTCATACACTTCATTGTTTCCGACCTGCAAATAGCCGCGGCCTGTTACGGTAATGTTTGCGGCATCGCTGTTTTTCAAAATTTCTTTACTGTCGGTGGCATCCTGGACCTTGAGCGCTACTTTAAAGCGCGAGTTACTCCAGATCTGGTCGTCGATGATGCCGCCTGGCTTCTGTGTCGCCAAAATCAAATGAACGCCGAGGCTTCGTCCGATACGCGCGGCACTGACAAGCTCCCTGATAAAATCAGGCTCCTCGCTTTTCAGCTCGGCAAACTCATCAGAGATTAAGAACAAGTGAGGCATCGCCACTTCTGCTTTCCCTTGCTTGTATAGCTTTGTATAGTCATTGATGTGATTGACTTGATACTGGTCAAACAGACGCTGCCTTTTTTTCAGCTCGCTTTTAATGGAAGCAAGCGCACGCATACTGAAGTTTTTGCTTCCTTCAATATTTGTGATCGTGCCGAGGAGGTGGGGAATGTTGCGGAACGGCTGCGCCATTCCTCCGCCTTTATAGTCAATTAGTAAGAAAGCCGCTTCATGCGGATGAAAATGCACTGCAAGTGACAAGATGTAGGTCTGGAGAAATTCACTTTTCCCTGATCCCGTTGTCCCCGCAAGCAAGCCGTGCGGACCGTGTGCTTTTTCGTGAAGGTTCAGATACACAATGTCATCTTTCCCTTTATAGCCGATCGGCACTGACAGCGACTTCGACGATTCACTTGTCAGCCATCTTTGCTGAATGCCGATTTCTTTTACTTCCTTCGCATGAAAAAGCTCCAGGAACGATACCGTTTCCGGAATGGAATTCGTAATGCCGACCTGGTGGTTCAGCGTCCGCAGCGTGCGTGAGAACCGTTCGTTGTCCTCACGCTGATGATGATCGAGACGGAACGGAATTCTTACCGCTTTTTTCTTTTGTATTAAAATGTCGCCTTCATGCTCATTAATGTAGCGGACAAGAGTTGTAATGTTTTCCGACAAGCTTTCCTTTGTTTCCGCCGCGACAATTGTCGAGATGCCCAGATGCTCATGCTGTCCTTCTAAATATTCGAGAATGACATGCTCGGAGATCAGCTGCTGATTCGTGATGACAAATACAAAATGCGGTTTGAACTGCAGTTTTTCTTTGTCATCTTCGAGATCACGCTCTCTGATCAATTCGTAAAGTGAAGACAGGAGCTGATCTCGCGTTTGCTCATTATAAATAAATCCCTTTGCATAAATATGGGGCATTTGAAATTGCGGAAGCCACTTCATCCACTCCCAGTCTTTATACTCATCTTCATGAAAAATAAATACAAAACGCAAATCGTGATAGCTGTTAAAGAACGACAGCTGTCCGATCAGCTGGTGAATCTCATTTTTCACAATTTGCGATTTACCGACAAGCCCCATCGGACCTTCTGCCAAATCGACCGTCACCGGCGCATTGCGGATATCTTTATAGACGCGCTGCATGTGCTGCGATTTCTCCATGAGATCATCGATATCACGATTAGCCAAGTCTCCGCCGCTCATATTGATTTCATAGCTTGACGGAACTGTTCCCGTCCCAAGCCGCAGCTGGAGATAATCCTTGCTTTCAAGGGATTTTTCCCAGATCCGGTCACTGATTTCACTTGTTAAGTATTTCATTTGTTCAAATGAAGGAAAGTGAAATTCAAGAACCTGCTTTTGTTTTTCAGCAAGTGCCTGAAGCTCTTTCCGCTTATTGTCTAAGTAAAGCTTATATACACGCTCCCGTTTTTCCTCGCGTTTTTTCCGCTGGTTTTTATCCCGGAAATATTGCACTGTCGAGGTAATGAGAGTCATCATAAACATCGCCAAAGAAACGAGTATAAATATGCCGCGCGGCTGGATGATGGCAACTACGCCCATCACGATCAGCATCACAAGCGGAGGCAGGATGACGAGCCACAGCCCTCTGTTGGTTTGATCGCTCTCCTGAGAGGGAAAACTGAAAGAAACGCGGTCATCCGGCAGATCGTATACCATCCGCGGCGTTCTTCTGTACTGCGGATATTTTTTCTGCATCTCTGTACTCGGTTTGACCGTTTCTGTTAACGCTGTTTCAAACTGGGCATAATGAACAATTTCTAACAGGTCTTGTTCCGTCACCCTCATTTGCGTGAAGTTCCAGAATATTTCGTCCCCCGGCTTAAGCGGCGTATTGACGTTGATTTTCTCTCCGTTCAAGAAGATAGACCCGTTTTCAGGGCGGACCGACCAGCTGCCGCCTGAACGAAGCAAAGAAAACGTGCTTTGTTCTGCAAATGCAAAGTCTTGCGGATTCAGATAAATATCTGCATTCGTTTTTTCTGAGGAACATACAATTTCATCCCGGTTTCCCGTAAAATAAACGGATTTCTCAGGTTCACTGCCCGTCAATATCAAGCGTATATCCTGCTGATCCGTTTGGAGAGTAAATGATATATCCGCCTCAATCGTGCCGAGACAATCATTTCCCAGGAAAACTTCGTATTGGCCGCCGGATTCCTTTCTTTTAAGAGAAATCACTCCGCTATTAAATGGAATGGAGCTGATCGTAACAGAATCCTTCACATCAGGCCCTATGGTCACCGGATGAGACGACGGGAGGTTAGACAGATTTAATTTTTGAACGTTATTTTGGTAAAAAACCCATAATAGACTCAAATGGCGAACCCCCTTACGGCCGAATGGCAGCATGCGATGACCTGTGCTTCATGTCTCACGTTATTTGTCATCTTTTTTCTCATCTTTCTTTTCTGTTTCTTTTTTCTCGTCTTCTTTTTTCTTCTGTTCTTCTTTTTTCGCTTTTTCCTCGGCTGCGGCTTTTTCTTCTGCCGCTTTCTCTTCTGCTTGTTTTTCTTCGTCTGTTTGTGTCTGTTCTTCGCTTGTATCGACTAACGATGTTTCAGAATTAGACTGTTTATTTTCTTGACGTTCTTTTTGGGCTTTTTCAAGCTCACTATTTACTGAGTCAAGTTCTTTTTGTATGTCTTCATCATTTGTATCCTCAGATAAAAGCTGCTGTTTATATTTAGCTAGGGCAAAGTAAATATAATCATTGTATTCAAGCTTACGGCCGATACTGATCGCTTCTTTGTATTCTCCTCGACCATAATCAATCCAATACAAGAAATGCTGAGGGTCTGATTGAAGGGTGACTAAGTTATTTTCTATATTTTTGGTTTTTGCACTCCCCAGGTTTTCGACCTCAACATAGGACGTCGCCAGCTGATACTGCACCGATTCAGGCAGGCTTTCCGCATCGTACTTGGACAGTGTGCTGATGACTTCACTGTACTGCTTGTTTAAGAACGCACGGTTGCTGTCCACTATCGCCTGGTGCTTTGGCTGCGCGAAAAATAAGGCGTACATCGAATAAATAAGTGCCGGTACAAGCAAAACAATGAGCCCCAGGCCGATATATCGCTGGATGTTCCACTTCTTTCTCGGGATATGTATGTATGTTTTTGCTTTGGCTTCGAGCTCATCAATATGGGTTTGAATCAGCTCGAGCAAATCATCATAGGATTCAGCATCTAATATCGCCTTTGCCTCTGCGGAGAACGTCAGCGTTTCATTGAATTTCAGGTAGTCTTCAAACGCAAAAGCGCCGTCAACTGCCAAAGCCGCTGCCGCTTTCAGCTCCTGCCATACTCTTTCCTCATCACGCTCGTAAGGAGGAATGCTTTCTTTTACTCCATAATGGAGAAAATAAGGCGTAAGCCCTTTATCGAATACAATGTTTTCAGGAGCGACAATCAAATTCAGCCTCGACAGATTGTGCTGCTGTACGGCTTGAACAAGCTGATAGGCAAACTGCCATTTACTTTTTTTATCCTTAGCTTTCATGAAGCGGAATGCTTTATAGGAGGAGGGAGGTTGGATTGTGATGATTACTTCATCATCCGTCACATCGATTTCTTTATGAAAAAATGGATTTATATCTTTGATCACATTAGCTTCAAGACCGTCGAGAAGCTTTATTTTTTCCCGTTGAAAGGTAAATGTATAGCCGGCATCTGTTTTCTCGGCAACAGCTTCTAATTGGTTTTCTAAATATGATTTTTGTTCACCTGACATTCAACCAGATCCTTTCATAATATTTCAAGCCGGTCTCCGTTTGTAATGCCGCAATCAGACAGCTTGCATTCTCCGGAAAACACCTTATCCTTGTTCACCACTCTGATCCAGTGCCCTTCGCGCGGAGGCATAGATACGCTTTGGGCCTGCCAAGCAATATCAATTACTTTTTTCACCGGGTGGTAATCTGACAATCTGAGATCAAAGACACTGCCGTTATAATGTTTCAAATCTATTGTAATATCAATATACATTTAGGATCACCCTTACATAGAAAGAGCGCCGTCTTCTTTTGAATCAGGCGCTCCTTCCCTTTCATACTGTTATCCGCGGATTTGATTTGCGATGTCTTGGTCAGTAGACTCAAGTGTATTTGCTGTTTGATCAAGCTGCTGATTCACATCTTGAAGCAAATCTGACATTTTGATAAATGAAGGTTTGAGCTGCTCGTATTGATCTGCGAACGCTTCGCTTGAAGCACCTTCCCACATGCTTTTCAAATCAGAGATCATTCGGTTTAAACGATCAACCTGATTTAATACTTCTTGGCTTTCAACGCCGTATTGCTTCGCCATCGCTCTTAGCTCTTCGGGTGTGACACGAATTAATCCTGCCATATTCCTCATTACCTCCTGTGCCATCAGCCTAAATATGGGCTAATTCACTTATTTTTAGAACGTCATTATTATAAAAACAGTTTTTCGGCATAGTCAAACAAATATGTTTTAATTTTACAAAATGAGTCCAATGGTTTACCCCGAATCACTTAAAAATGACATATAATGTAAAGTAAATAGGTTTATTTTCTTAATCTTCTCTTCATTCTCCGAATAATCCAAAAGACCCAAATAACGCTCCAACTCCCAAAAAAAACCTTTCAGAAAATTTGATGCTACAGCACCATTTCTGAAAGGTTCAGTTTTTTCTTTCCTTAATTAGTCTTGCCTCCGATGACTTTCTTAGAAGATTAATAGGATAAGCTGTCGTATTATATGAGGCATACAACTGTCCTGCAAAAAGGCGATTACACCGCCAAATGTATATAGAACGTTTCTCTCATGAAATTGTTTTTTTGCTTCTGTTCTTTGTTGTTGATTTTCACAAACAACAACAATCATAATAAAAGGAAGGGGATGAGATGTCAAAGAGAAATCAAGCACGAAAAGTAGGGAGATTTATGACCATGCCGAATGATCCGTTTAAATATAGTTTTGACAGACTTGAAGATGTGGCTGATCATATCAGCGACGTTCTGCGCTGCCCGATCACCATAGAGGATGTTAACCACAAGCTGCTTGCCTACAGTACACACAGCGACTGCACAGACCCTGCCCGGACGTCTACCATTATTGGCAGAAGGGTACCGGAGAAGGTGATTAACAAGTTGTGGAAAGATGGGACAATTCCAGCTCTCTTAAAAACGGACCAGCCGATCAGAGTCAAGCAAATTGATGAAGTCGGGCTGAGCAATCGCGTCGCTATTTCGATTTGGAAAAACAAGCAAGTACTTGGCTTCATATGGGCGCTTGAGATCCAAAAAACATTGTCCGATGAAGATCTGCTGACATTGCAAATGGCAGCAAAAGCAGTGAAAAACAAGCTTCTCAAACTTCAAATCAGAAAAACGAAAAATGAAGAACGCAGCCAAGAATTTTTCTGGAAAATGCTGACCGGACACATCCATCAGGAGGATGATATGGCGGATGGGTTCCATAAGCTTGGAATGGCCGCTCCTTCAGAGTATTCCGTTATGATCATCCGCATAAATGGCGAGCTGACTGAAAAAATCGAACAGCAGCTGCAATATTTACAGGAAACGACCCAGCAGGTTTACGTGCTGCTGGCGACCGTAGATTCCAATGAACTTATTATATTAACCTCACCCAAAACAGATCATCCTTTTCAAGATTTAAAACAGTTTGCTTTAAGTACGCAAAAACAGCTGAAGGAGCGGTATAAAATAGAAGACGTTTCTATCGCTTTTGGCGGAATATACAACTCTATTTCTTTTGTCTCCCGCTCCTATCAGGAAGCATTGTCCGTCTTAAAAACGAAGGAACGGTTCGCTGAAGAGACCAAACATCTTTTCAGCTTTTCTGAGTTAGGCATTTATCAATACTTAGATGTCTTAAATGAAAAACGGAAACAGGCGGGCCATTATAATTACTCGCTTTCCAAACTGGAACAATATGACCGGGATCACCAGTCAAATATGGTAGAAACACTAGAGCGCTTTATTGAAGCAGACAGCAACGTGAATACGGCTTCCAAGCTGTTAAATATACACGTTAATACGTTGAATTACCGCCTTAAGCGGATCAGCCAGATCGCTGAAATTGATTTGAAAAATGTGAATCAAAAATTCACCATCTATTTAGATATCAAACTTCGGCACATGGATTTGTGAAATTTCACAAATCCATGTTTTTTTATTTTCTTAATCAAACAAAGAATTTTCCAAAATATCAAGCTACACTAAAAATATCACAGGATACAGGAGGAGACAGATATGATCATAGGGGTTCCTAAAGAGATAAAAAACAATGAAAACCGTGTCGCATTAACACCCGGGGGCGTTTCTCAGCTCATTTCAAACGGCCACCGGGTGCTGGTTGAAACAGGCGCGGGCCTTGGAAGCGGATTTGAAAATGAAGCCTATGAGTCAGCAGGAGCGGAAATCATTGCTGATCCGAAGCAGGTCTGGGACGCCGAAATGGTCATGAAGGTAAAAGAACCGCTGCCGGAAGAATATGTTTATTTCCGCAAAGGACTTGTGCTGTTTACGTACCTTCATTTAGCAGCTGAGCCTGAGCTTGCACAGGCCTTGAAGGATAAAGGAGTAACTGCCATCGCATATGAAACGGTCAGTGAAGGCCGGACATTGCCTCTTCTCACGCCAATGTCAGAGGTTGCGGGCAGAATGGCAGCGCAAATCGGCGCTCAATTCTTAGAAAAGCCTAAAGGCGGAAAAGGCATTCTGCTTGCCGGGGTGCCGGGCGTTTCCCGCGGAAAAGTAACGATTATCGGAGGAGGCGTTGTCGGGACAAACGCGGCGAAAATGGCTGTCGGCCTCGGTGCAGATGTGACGATCATTGACTTAAACGCAGACCGCTTGCGCCAGCTTGATGACATCTTCGGCCATCAGATTAAAACGTTAATTTCTAATCCGGTCAATATTGCTGATGCTGTGGCGGAAGCTGATCTCCTCATTTGCGCGGTATTAATTCCGGGCGCTAAAGCTCCGACTCTTGTCACTGAGGAAATGGTAAAACAAATGAAACCTGGTTCAGTCATTGTTGATGTAGCGATCGACCAAGGCGGCATCGTCGAAACTGTCGACCATATCACAACACATGATCAGCCAACATATGAAAAGCACGGGGTTGTGCATTATGCTGTAGCGAACATGCCGGGTGCTGTCCCTCGTACATCAACAATCGCCCTGACTAACGTTACTGTTCCATACGCGCTGCAAATCGCGAACAAAGGGGCAGTAAAAGCGCTCGCAGACAATGCGGCACTGAGAGCGGGTTTAAACACCGCAAACGGACACGTGACCTATGAAGCTGTAGCAAGAGATCTAGGCTATGAGTATGTTCCTGCCGAGAAAGCTTTACAGGATGAATCATCTGTGGCGGGTGCTTAATTCACAATGAGCTTGCAGAAAGATTTCTGCAGGCTTTTTTATTTTTTAAAAGGAAAAAAGAGACCATTTCACGAATTATGACTATGAAGTTGATCATAAAGGAGGATTCATATGGCTGTTCAGCAATATGGCGTGTTAAAAGGCATAGTCTTAGACATGAAGCGGGAAACAGATGATGACAGTCCTCATTTCCAAGTCAAAATGCTCGGTGAAGAGAATACGTATTACAGGTGCGCCATCAATGTGATGTCCAGTTCTGAGGAATCTGAAGTATTGTATTTGGCTGACGATCAGTTTGATTCGGGCTCAATTACCATCCTTCCGAACATGCCGTATGGATATACAAGGATCAATGAAGCAAACCGTGAAGTGGCACTGGATTATGTGCGGGGCAATTTGTTTGACCCGCGGGAAATGAAGCCTTTGCCTCATGAAATCACAGGACCTGATAATGATTTAAATGATTTTATTGAAACCTATATGAAGAAAGCACAAGATGAGAAAGCGCCGGTTTATATATTTGGTTCAAAATTCGGACCTGAACAGGCTGCAGATAAAATATTCGGCTTTACCCCGACCAACGGAATGCACAATATCCATATGAATCAAGGGAATGCAATGGATACCCGCTGGAAAAAAGACAACGGCTCTTGGCATGACGGGGGTATTCTGATTCAGTTTGCAGATCAGTGGGCCGCTGTGTTTTTAGCGTTTTTATCCCAATCTTGGTGTACCGATGAAAACGGAAACCCGGTCAGGGATTGTGATCATACCCAAACGTCTGCGTAAGATAGAAAAAGAGACTGCGGCGAGCAGTCTCTTTTTGATACGATTACACATTTTCAACAGTCTTTAGGCTGTTTGGCCTCATATCGCTCCAATGCGATTGGATATAGTCCAAACAAGCTTCACGCCCTTTTTGCTCATGAACGACTGTCCAGCCGCTCGGCACATCTATAAAACCCGGCCATAGGGAATATTGGCCTTCTTCATTGACCAGCACCAAATATGTGCCATCCGCATTTTCAAAAGGATTTGCCATTCTATTTCTCCTCCCATTTATTCAACTCTTCCAATTTGACAGCGAGAACCTTGCCGATTTGAGCCAGAGGTTCCGGCTGACATAAATCTTTATGACGGCAGTCGATGTCGATTTGTTCAATCTGTCCGTTAATATAAGGCTTCCATGAGTCAGGTTCAATCGGATCAAACCATTCAGGAATGATTGTTGATCTGAAAAACAAAACATTTCCACGGAAGGTTTTCGGCTTATAGGAGCCTAAAATGCCGACAGAATTGACATACGTATTCTTCAAATTTAAAATGACCGTTTCATCCAAGCTCGCAAGCGCACTGCCGTCACGGCGAAGAATCTCAATCGCTGCTTCAAAATCTAGCGGTTTGTCCCCTAAGCTGTCCGGATCGTACCCGCCTAACGCCAGAAGGGCAATAAGCGCTTCCTCATCATCCGGCGCCTCTTTTATAGGAAGGAAGTGGTTTGGATAGGCATCCAGCATCACCAATAGTGAAACTTCTTCTCCTTGATTTTGCAGCTGGGTGGCCATCGCTTGAACGACATTCCCGCCCAGAGACCAGCCTAGTAGATGGTACGGGCCTTTCGGCTGAACCGTTCGGATTTGTTTAATGTAATCGGCAGCCATGTCATCAAGTGTTTTCGGAAGCTCCTCGCGCTGCCCGATTCCCCGTGCCTGCAAGCCGTAGATCGGATAATCCGTTCCTATATTCGTCGTCAAACCGGCATAGCACCAGCTGAGTCCCCCTGCTGGATGAACACAGAATAAAGGAGGCTTGTCTCCGCTTGTTCGGAGCGGCAGCAGAACGTCAAGAGCGCTTTGGCTTGATCCCATTTCAAGTCTTTCAGCGAGCCCGGCTACAGTAGGTGCTTCGAACAAGTTGCCGATGCTGAGTTCAACGCCGAGTGCTTCACGAATGCGGCTCATGAGCTGTACAGCAAGCAAGGAATGTCCGCCTAAATCAAAGAAACGGTCATCAATGCCGACACGCGGCAAGTGAAGCACCTCCATAAAGAGGTCACAGAGAATTTCTTCCTGCGGCGTTCTCGGTCCTCGTCCTGTCACTGCCGCTGCGAAATCCGGAGCGGGCAGCGCTTTACGATCAAGCTTTCCATTCGGTGTCAGCGGCAATTCTTTCATCGTCATAAAGGCAGCAGGCACCATGTAATCCGGCAGTCTCTCCGCAGCATATTTGCGCAGTTCCGCCGTATCAAATGTTTCTTCCGAAGGGATGACATAAGCTGCCAACCGTTTATCTCCCGGCTGATCCTCACGAACGATCACTGCCGCATCTTCAAGCTGCGGATGCTGAACAAGTGCGGCTTCAATTTCTCCCAATTCAATTCGGAATCCCCGAATTTTCACTTGATGGTCTGCACGGCCGACATAGTCGAGGGAACCGTCAGCGCGGAGGCGGGCCACATCCCCAGTGCGGTACATCCGGGTGCCTGGAGGACCGAACGGATCAGCTATGAAGCGTTCAGATGTTAAACCAGGCCGGCCTAGATAACCTCGTGCTAACCCCGCTCCTGATACATACAGCTCTCCGGCAACACCCGGCGGAACCGGCTGCAGGCGTTCATCCAGCACGTATACACCAAGATCGGGAATGCCGCAGCCGATCAAGCTGTTTGCCCGTAAAGCTGCCATGCTTCGGTCTAATTCGATATAGCTCACATGCACCGTCGTTTCTGTAATCCCATACATATTGATAAGCTGCGGTCTATTTTCAGGGTGGCGGTTGTACCAATCCTCTAAACGGCTGAGTTCAAGCGCTTCTCCGCCAAAAATGACATAGCGCAGACTGAGTGCCTGTCCGAGATCCGGCTGTTCCCGTTCCGCCTGCATAAACTGATAGAAAGCAGACGGTGTCTGGTTCAGAACAGTCACCCCCTCTTTGACAAGCAGGCGCAAAAACGCTTCTGGCGATCTGCTGACGTGGTGAGGCACGATCACAAGACGTCCGCCATGCAGCAGAGGCCCCCAGATCTCCCACACCGAAAAATCAAACGCATAGGAATGGAACATGGTCCAGATATCGTCTGAGCTGAAACGGAACCAGTGCTCAGTCGCTGCAAATAAACGTGTTACATTTTGGTGAGGAATCATTACACCTTTTGGAACACCTGTTGAGCCGGATGTATAAATGACATACGCCGTATTCAAAGGCGAAAGCGGCTGAGTCCTGTCCTTATTTTTTGGATTCTCTGCAGGGTACGTGTTTAGTTTCTCTGCCAGCTCGGGATCATCCAGCACGATTTTCGGCACGTTTTCAACTGGCGGAATGTGATTTGCAGCTTTAGTGTTCGTCATGATAAACGCAGGCTGGGCATCTTTTAGCATAAAAGCAATTCGATCAGCCGGATAATCCGGATCAAGAGGGAGATAAGCTGCCCCGGCCTTTAGCACCGCCAATAGGCCGACAGCCATTTCCAACGATCGGGGCAGTGCCAATGCCACAAATTGCTCCGGCCCGACACCTTCACTAATCAGCATTCGGGCAAGCCGGTTTGCTCTTTCATTCAGCTCTGCATAGCTCAGTGCCTGATCTTCATATACAACGGCAATGGCATCAGGACGTAAAGCTGCCTGCTTCTCAAATTGCTCTGGCAAACATGCGTGCGGAATCTTTTCAGATACACTTTGCCAATCAGCCACCATGCTGCTGCGTTCCTCTGGCGCAAGAATATCCAGATTTCCGATTTGCTCGTCAGGATCAGACTCTGCAGCCTCCAACAGGCGCATCAATCGGTCAGCAAGAGCCTGAGCAGTTTCCCGCTTGAAAAGATCAGTGCTGTATTCAAGCAGTCCTTCCATTCCGTTTGGTGTCCCGTCAGCAAGGCGATCTTCACTAATTTCCAGCGTCAAATCAAACTTGGCAGAACCGACACTGTTGATTCGCAGGCTGCTCTCCATATCAGGAAGATGCAGTTCAGCGTCCGGTGTGTTTTGGAACGCAAGCATGATTTGGAATAAAGGATGCATCGCACGCGAACGAGCCGGATTGAGCACCTCTACAAGTCTCTCAAACGGCAGATCCTGATTGTCATAGGCGGCCAGATTCACTTTCCGTACTCTGTCTAGAAGCTCACGAAAGCTTGGGTCACCGGACGTATCAGTTCTGAGCACCAATGTATTAATAAACAGCCCTACAAGATCGCCCAGCGCATCATCATTCCGTCCCGCGATCGGACTGCCGATCGGAATGTCGGTGCCCGCCCCGAGCCTTGTCAATAAAGCGGCGAGACCGGATTGAAGCACCATAAACAGGCTCACCCTATTTGTGCGAGCCAGCTCCTGCAATCGCTTGTGAAACTCGGGCTCAATACGAAAATGAATCGTATCTCCATCATGACTCGGCTCAGCCGGACGTGAATAATCGATTGGCAGTTCAAGCTGATCAGGCAGGTTTTTCAAGGTTTCTTTCCAGAAAGCAAGCTGACCGGCAATCAAGCTGTTTGGATTATCCTCGTTTCCAAGCAGTTCTTGCTGCCAAAGCGCATAGTCTGCATACTGCACAGCAAGAGGCGCCCATTCGGGAGATCGTCCGTGGCAGCGAGCCGCATAAGCCGTCCCAAGGTCTCGGGTCAGCGGTGTTAAGGACCAGCCGTCCCCGACAATATGATGGACGAGAAGAAGCAGCACGTACTCGTCAGGACCGATCACAAAAAGCTCGGCACGAAAAGCAGGTTCAGCTGCAAGATCAAAGCTGTAGCGTACAGCTTCGGCAAGCCGATCAGAAAGCTCCTTCTCAGCAATTTCAGTAACATGTAACTCGGGACAGGCTTGATCGGCATCTAAAATATGCTGATAGGATGTCCCCTGTGATTCAGGGAAGATCGTCCGAAGACTTTCATGACGGCAGACGAGGTCATAAAGTGCCGCTTTCAGCAATCCTTGATCCAGCTCACCTGACAAACGGACAGCAACCGGAATATTATAAGTAGGACTCGGTCCTTCCAGACAATGCAGGAACCATAGCCGGCGCTGGGCAAATGATAGCGGGATCTTTTCAGGCCGCTCAGCTCTCTGCAAAGCGGGACGTGCACTCTGCGCCAAATCAAGATGGGCAGCGAGTCCGGCTACTGTCGGTTCGTCAAAGAGCTTGGCGATACCAAGTTCGGCTCCCATTACCTCGCGAATGCGGCTCATCAGACGGGCTGCAAGAAGAGAATGGCCCCCAAGCTCGAAGAAACTGTCATCGATACCGACGCGTGCCAAACCGAGAACCTCTGCAAACAAGTCACACAATATCTCTTCCTGAGGAGTCCGCGGGGACCGATCACTGACAGATGTGCTGAAGTCTGGTGCCGGCAGTGCTTTCCGGTCAAGCTTGCCATTAGGTGTTAATGGCAGCTCGTCCATCTCCACAAACGCCGCCGGTACCATATAATCAGGAAGACTAGCCCCCATATAACGACGAAGCTCTGCAGTATCAATAGCACCATCAGCGACTACATAAGCCGCCAATCGTTTGTCTCCCGGCTGATCTTCCCGTACGACAACCGAGGCCTGTTCAATGTGCGGATGATTGGCAAGCACGGCATCAATTTCTCCAAGTTCAATTCGGAATCCGCGAATTTTGATTTGATGATCCGCCCGCCCGATATAATCCAAAGACCCATCGGCACGCCAGCGGGCCTGGTCTCCGGTCCGATACATCCTAGTTCCCGGCGGTCCGTATGGATCTGCAACGAAGCGCTCCGCCGTTAAATCAGGGCGATGGAAATAACCTCTGGCCAAGCCGGTGCCTGCAATATAAAGCTCTCCGACAACGCCCGGCGGCACCGGCTGCAATCCATTATCAAGCACATACACCTGCGTGTTCCAAATCGGTTTCCCAATCGGAGGAACGCCCTGCAACCCTTCTTCAAGAAAAGCTGCGGCAGACCAAATCGTTGTTTCAGTGGGACCGTATAAGTTCGTGACTGAACAATGAAGGTCTTGAAGCGCCTGCAAAAGACCGCTCGGCAGCGCCTCGCCTCCTACAAGCACTCTAAGCCCCCGAAGTTTCTCAGGTTCACTCGTTACCAAAGCGTGCCACAGTGTCGGTGTCGCCTGCATGATGTTAATATCGAAATTTTCAATCATTTGAGCTAATGCCTGCGGCTCACGGATCGTTTCTTTCTTTGCGATCACAATTTGCGCTCCGCTAATCAGCGGAAGATATAACTCCAATGCTGAAATATCAAAAGCGACAGTCGTCACAGCCAACAGCCTGTCTTCTTCTCCTAGAGAAAATGCCTCCTGCATGGACAGCAGAAAATTGCTTAAGCTTTTCTGTGTCACAACGACTCCCTTCGGTCTTCCTGTTGATCCTGAGGTATAGATGATATACGCGGGATGGTCAAGAGAAACCGATACATCCGGATTTTCCGGCGAATAGCGTTTTATAATCTCCTGTGTAACAGCCTGATCAAGCACAAGCTCCGGTACAGCCAGGTTATCAGGCAGACTGGCTGCTATTTCCTCAGTCGTTATGATGCATGAAGGTTTCGCATCCTCCAGCATGTAAGAAATGCGGTCGGCTGGAAACTCCGGATCAAGGGGGAGATACGCCGCACCAGTCTTGAGCACACCAAGCATTGAGGCCACCATCTCAGGGGAACGCGGCAGCGCCAAAGCGACAAATTGCTCCGGACCAATCCCTTTTTCGATCAACAGACGCGCGAGGCGGTTTGCCTCTTCATTGAGCTTTCGATAGTTGACTTGAATGTCATCACACATGAGAGCGATACGTTCTGGCGTAAGAACTGCCTGCTTTTCGAACATGTCCTGAAGGCTGACCAGCTTCTCTGATTTTGCCGTCTCATTCCATTTAGAAATGACTTTTTCTTTCTCCTCTGGCAACAGAAGCTCCATTTGCCCAATCAGCATGTCCTCTCCGGCAGAAGCCGTTTGCAGCAGCTGCAGGATACGCTGCTGATGAAGCTTAATATCAGACTCACTGTATACCTCGGGATTCGCATCAACATCAATTCGCAGCCCGCTGCCGTCTGTTCTGTCATATACATTAATTGATAGATCATCAACAGGACCGGCTGAAAGATTATGCGTTGTGCCCCGGGCGCCGGCAAAGTCGAGACCGTAATCAAACGGCATAAGATTGATTTGAGGGCCAAATAATCTATGATTTTCTCCTATCAATTTCAGATCGCGCCGAAGCTCTTCATGGCGATACTTATGATGTCGCCGAATGCTGCGGATTTCCCGGGAAATTTGCTGAATCAGTTCAGAAAAGCTCATCGAAGAGCTTACCGTCAGCCGGAGCGGGAGAAGGTTCATCACCATAGCCGGTACATTCAGTGACGCGGACCCTATCCGACCCATCATGGGCAGGCCGAGCACAACATCCTCAGAGCCGGTCATACGGTGCACATAAACAGCTGACACCGCAATCATGACTTCATGCCAGCTTCCTGAGAAATAGCGCGCCGCTTCTTTTAACGCGTTTACATCAGACGGAGGCAGATATGCCGTATGACGAAGAAAACTGTTAGATGTTCTCGGCGCCCGATCAGCTAAGCTTACAACTTCAGGTGCATCTGCAAAACGGTCCAGCCAGAATTGACGATCCTTCTCATACTGCTCTGATCCGCGATAATCTGTATCCTCCTCCAAAATGGCCTGGAGAGACCCAAAGGAACGGCCTTTAGCTGTTTGTCCTTTTATAAGCGCAGTATATGTACTTGCCACACGCTGGGCTATCAGGGAAAAACCGAAGCCGTCGATCGCTATATGATGAATGCGCTGATACCAAAAGAAACGATCAGGCCCGGCAATAAACAGAGCTTCATTGAACAAAGGGTCATACCCTAAATCAACCGGCTTTGCTAAATCAGCTTTCATCCAGTTTAATGCTGTTTTTTCCGGATCAGGCTCAGAGCTGACGTCAATGACGTGCAGCTGTACATCCGGAGACGGGTTTATCATCTGCCAAGGCCCGTCCATATTTTCACCGAAGCGGACATGCAGCGATTCCGCTTCCTTGATCACGTGCCGCAAAGCTTCTTCAAAAAGAGCAATATTGATTGGTCCATTGATTTCTATATATTCCGCTGTATTGTAAATTGGATTGTCCGGATCAAGCTGCTGAGCAAACCATATGCCAGTTTGCGCCCCGGTCAAAGAATATTGAAGATCTTTTGTATCAGGCATCCGTTTGTTTACCCTCCTTTTATAAATAATCCGCGTTTGGCAGCACTTGCTGGTTGCGGGTTGTGAGCAATTTTTGCCATTCTTCGATCGTTGGGCGTTCAGCCAATTCCACGAAAGTCACCTCTGCCCCTTCACGGCGCCATTGTTCCACCAATGTCATGATCCTTACCGAATCAAGACCACGATCGAGCAAATCCTCTTGATCTGTGATGTCTTCCGATGTTTCTTGTAGAAGCTCAGCAATTTGTTTACGGATATTCTCACATGTAAACACATTCTTTTTGCCAGTGTTTGCTGACGTTTTTTGAACGTCTGCCGGCGCATTCTGCAGCTGATCAAGAAGACTGTCAGTCATCACGGTAAACGCACAGCGTCCAGCCGCATAGTCCAGCGCCATTTGATGTTTTTCTAATGAAAAATCAGCAACTGCATCTCCCACAAAAAAGGCTTTAATATCCTCCATAAATGCTTCACATGCTGTAACAAGACAGCCGATATGGGCGTAAATTCCTGTAATGATCAGCTGATCGCGTCCCTCTTTGCGCATCATTTCAAGCAGATTCGTTCTCTTAAACGCGCTGTATCTCCATTTTGTCAGCACAAGATCATCATCCTCCGGTGCCAGCTCGGTTATAATTTTCTCCTCATAAGGACCGCTGTTTAATCCCGGGCCCCAAAAGTCTGTCAGCAGCGCACGCTCATCCGGATTTTGGCTTCCCGGCTGTGCGGTATAGACAACAGGAATCCCAAGCTGAACACATTGATTCTTCAGCTTTCGTATATTCGCTGAAAGCTCTGTTACCGGAGACGCTCCCGCTGTGAAAGCATCGACAAAATAGTTTTGCATATCGTGTATTAATAGGACCGCCCGATTTGGATCAGGCACCCATGAGACTTTGTTTTGCGGCATATCAGACGCTGTCGGCATTTGATACGGCTGAATGGCAGGTATAGCCATATGAACACTTCCTCTCAAATTGTTGATTTATTTTTTTGACCCTGCAAGAAGTTTCTCGGAAATGGCTTCACGAAGAGCCTTTTTGCTTACCTTTCCTACCCCTGTCTGCGGAAAGGATTCGACAAATTCAACTCGGTCAGGGATTTTATATGCCGCCAGTCCGCGCTCTCTCAAAAATGCTTTAAGCTCTGCGGCTTTTGGGGCTTCATCCCGGGGAATAATGAACACACAAGATCTTTCGCCAAGAAATTGATCAGGCATGGAGACCATTGCTGCATCATGGACAGCCGGATGCGCCAGCAGATGATTTTCTACCTCTTCAGCCGCAACCTTTTCTCCTCCACGGTTAATTTGATCCTTCGCCCGGCCTTCAACGACAATATAACCGTCTCGTGTCAGCCTGACGATATCACCCGTACGGTAAAAACCGTCCTCAGTAAATGAAGCGGCGTTATGCTCTTCTGCCTTATAGTAACCGCGAATTGTATACGGTCCCCGCGTCAGCAGATGGCCTGTTTCACCAGGTTTTACGTCGCGATCATGATCATCCCAAACACGCACTTCATCATATGGAGACATCGGTTTTCCTTGGGTGTTGACAATGATCTCCTCAGGATCATCCAATCTCGTATAATTGACGAGACCCTCTGCCATTCCGAACACCTGCTGCAGCGTGCAGCCGAAAACAGCTTTTACCCTGCGCGCGGCTTCAGCACTAAACTTGGCACCGCCGACCTGCAGCACTTGAAGGCTGGATAAATCATCACGGCGTGAGGATGCCGCATCCATCCATACCATCGCAAGAGGCGGAACAAGAGCGGTTATCGTGACCTTTTCCCGTTCAATTAAAGGAAATGCGTCATCTGGACTTGGAGAAGGAGATAATACCACTCTTCCTCCAGCGTATAATACGCCGAGAACGCCAGGTGAGCTCAGCGGATAATTGTGTGCCATCGGCAGCGCGGCCAAGTACACCGTGCTGTGGTCGAGCCAGCAGACCTCCACACTCCGCTTCAGGCTGTATATGTAGTCATCGTGGGTCCTCGGAATCAGTTTCGATAGCCCGGTGCTCCCGCCAGAAAGCTGGAGGAACGCCACATCCGAAGATTTGACTTCAGGCAGTTTTACAGGTTCTGTATGCAAATCCTCCAGCGGCAAAAATTCCTCTGCCTCACCTGCGACAATGACGTGTTTCAAAGTCGGCAGCTTGCTTTGAACTTGTCTGGCAAGCGTACGGTAGTCAAAACCGGAATAAGCGTCGGGAATGATATATGCAGCCGCTTCAGCAAACTCGCAAAAATATGTAATTTCACTGCTTCGATGAGAAGGCAGTGCGAAGACTGGAAGCGCCCCCAGACGGAATAGCGCGAAAATAACTTCAAAAAACTCTTTGATATTTGGCAGCTGCACCACGACACGATCCATCTGTTGAATGCCGAGCTTCTGAAATCCGGCAGCCAAACGATCAACCCTTGTGTCAAGCTCTTGATAGCTCCAATGGGTGTTCCCGCATGTAATCGCAATGCGGTCGCCATATTTGGCTGCCCGGTCTCTTAACAAATCTCCAAACGTCTCGCCGGCCCAGCAGCCATTCTTTCGATAGGTCTCAGCTAACTCATCAGGCCAAGGAGTAAATCCTTTCAGCATGTTGCATCCCTCCAGCAATTCATTCTGTTCATATGTGATCCACGCCCATTGCCCGCAGCATTGTCCGAAACTTTGCGGACGTCTCCTGAAGCTCGTCCTCGGGCTTTGAACCGGCCACAACACCAGCTCCAGCATACAGGCGGAGTGAGCGTTCTTCTGCTTCTGCACAACGGATGGTCACGATCCATTCTCCGTCACCGGCATCGTCACACCATCCGACCATGCCGGTAAAGAAACCGCGGTCAAATGGTTCAATGCTGAGAATCGCTTCTCTTGCAAGATCAGTCGGTGTTCCGCAGACTGCTGGCGTCGGGTGGAGAGCCGCCGCCAATTCAAGTGCGGTTACAGACGGGTCGGAAAGCTCTCCCTTAATCACGCTGGACAGGTGCCACATCGTTTCCGTTTTGATCAGTGAAGGCTTCTCCGGAACCTCCAGCGTCCGGCAGAAAGGTCTCAGCGCTGCCGCAACCGCGTCAGCGACAACCGCGTGCTCATGAAGATCCTTTGCGGAAGAAAGCAATTCAGCTGCCCGGCGCTGGTCTTCAACAGGATCATTACTGCGCGGCCTTGAGCCGGCTAATGGGTTGGAAACGACCTGTGTTCCCATCCTTGAAACGAGAAGCTCCGGACTTGCTCCGAGCAATGTTCGGCGGGGAGACGTTTCCTCCTGACTGGACACGTCTGCGGCAAACGTGTAGCCATGCGAGTTATGCTGAGCCAGATGGCGAAGCAATTCATCCGTCTGAATCGGTTCAGGCGATGTCAAATGCAGCGATCTGGACAGGACGATTTTGCTGAGTATTCCATCGGCAATGCGTGTCAGCCCTTGTTCAACACCATTTTTATAATCCTCAGGTTCAGGAACAGGCTTTATGTGGTATGTATGCCCAGCCTGCTGTTCCTTTTCCTCATGATCAAATTGAAGCGGTCCTGACCAGCGCACTTCTTCAGGTACAACGAGCCGCGCTGCTTTTACTTGATCAAAAGGAACGGCCCCGACAACAAGCGGCCGGCTTTGCCCTGATTGTTTTGCCTGACGTAACGCCTCTGCAATTCGGCCAGAAAGGGTTTCCATTTGGTTTTGCCCGTCTGCCTCCGGTACGATTTCACATATGCCTTTCGCTAACAGTACACGATGAGGAGACGCTAAGAAAAAGGCGCCCGGCTGATATTCATGAAGCAAATGCTCCGCTTTTGTTTCTGTTATAACGTTTTGATCCAACATTCTCATGAACCTCCTTTAAATTCAGTTACACGCCTAAGGTCGCGCCGCCATCTACGCATAAGTTATGCATCGTAATATGCCCTGCCTGGCCAGAAACCAAAAAGAGCACCGCATCCGCAATATCCGAAGGCTTGGCTAGTTTTTTGAGCGGAATCCCTGTTTTAAATGTCTCAAGTGATCCTTTTATGACTTGCTCCGCTCCATTCTCGTCGGCCCATAATGACCACTGCATGTCTGTTTCCGTTGATCCGGGAGATACAATGTTGCAGCGAATATTGTATTCTGCAAGCTCAAGGCCAAGGCATTTCGTAAACATCACAGCCGCAGCCTTTGAAGACGCATATGCCGCCATAGATGTTCTTGGCACACCGGCAGCATTCGATCCGACTGTTACAATCGAACCCGATCTTCGGTCCATCATATATTTGCTTACTGAACGCGAGGCGTTAAATACGCCAGTCGAATTCACTGAGAACGTCGCCTCCCATTCCTCATCGCTAAGCGAATGGATCAGTCCCGGGCGAAGGACACCCGCTACATTCACTAAAATATCAATCGGCCCCATTTCACGTTCGATGCGCGCCGTGATCTCGTCAATCGCCGCGCTGTCTCTCACATCCGCAGGAAAAGCTTCTGCATGGCGGCCTTCTGCTTTGAGGCTGCTCACAACCTTTTCCAGCTTTTCAGGATTATAATCAACTGCCGCAATATGTGCGCCTTGACTGGCAAGCGTCCGCGCAACAGCTTCGCCTATTCCTTGGGCAGCCCCTGTTATAAAAGCAATTTTTCCCTCTAAACCCTTTGCATTCATATCATCAATTCCTTTCTTCGCTCCAATGCCGGACAGACATCCAGCGAAAAAGACTGCTGCGCCTTGAAAAACGCAATCCATTGATAATGATTATCATTATCAATTATAAAAATAATCATATCCAAATGTCATGTGACAGTCAAATATAATTTCAGTGACAAATATTTTTTTAAAGGCAAGGCTGAGTATGTCTCAGCCCATTGATAGATGCGGTCCGTCAGGGTGAAGCGCAAAACGCAGCGCCCTGCTGACCAAAACAGGAAGAACTGAAATATGTCCTTCTCCTGAAAACTCGCAAAATTCTGCCCGTATGCCTTGTTCAGATAAAACGGCCAGCCGCTCATAAAGCTCCCTTGCATTATCATTCATCCGGCTTTTATGATGCTGCTCTAATTCTCCTGCGGCAAGCAGGATATTGATAGGCTGATTGTTTTTCTTGGTGAGAGAGACGAAATGGTCCGTTTTCTCGAGAATAAACGGTTTATTCCAATGAATGGACGGACTTCCTGCGATATACGTTTGAAACGCATCAGGCTTTGTTAGCAGCACCTGCAGCACGAAAAGCCCTCCGAGCGAATGGCCAAAGATTGTTTGTCTATTTTTATCAATCTGGTAATCTCGTTCTATCTCCGGTTTTAAATCCTCTTCAATAAATCTGAAAAAGCCCTCCGCTCCGCCATGCTCCGGCCATTCTCTGCCGTCGGGCCTTTCCGGCAGCTTCGATTGGGCTGTTGGCATTGTAAAATCCCGGTGGCGTGCTGAAGAGAACGGCTCCGCTGTCTCATAGCCAATGCCGACGATCACTGCAGGGATCACCCCGGTTTTTTCGGGTCGGCGTCCCTGTATTCGAACGGCTTCCGTCATCGTTCCGAAGACAGAATTGGCATCCAGCAGATAAATCACAGGATAACCAGCGGGTGGCGGCGGCGTACTAGGTTTCGAGATAAAAATGTGATAGGTACGGTTTTCATTGCGTGAAGACATCATACGCACTTCCGTACCAGGAATCGTAAATGCGTTTGATGTGCCGCCATTTGTCCGGTCTGTTGTTTGCTCTTTCATGCAGTACGACATTCCTCTCCTTAAACTAAACCGCAATGTATGATAATGATTTTCACTATCAACTAGACACCTCAAATAATAGGTTTTCTTCCAAAGAAAGTCAACTTTTTCCCGAATAAAAAAGGCACCTTGATCAAATAAGGTACCTGCAGACTATCAATATGGAAGTAAAAACCTAATAAAGATGCGGATTGTCCTATTTGAAATAGAACCTTAATCCCATGTAAACCTTTGATTTTGCCAAGGATCGCCTCTCATGTGATAGCCATTCCGCTCCCAAAAGCCAGGGTGATTTTCTTTCGTAAATTGGATGCCGCGCAGCCACTTGGCGCTTTTCCAAAAATACAGATGCGGAAATACACCCCGCAGCGGAAAGCCGTGTTCAGGGGTTAAAGGTTCGCCATTATGCGCATAAGCCAGAAGGGAAGTTTCCGCTAAGAAATCATCAAGCGGCAGATTGGTCGTCCAGCCCTCTTCAGCATGTAAAATGACGTAGCCCGCTTCTTCTTTTACACCCGCTTTTTCCGCTATATCACAAGCCCGCACGCCTTGCCACACATTATCAAGCCTTGACCATCCCGTGACACAATGAATGTCATTTTTCGATTCATACCGTGGAAAGGCTTTGACATCTTCAAAGCTTAGCAGCATCGGATGGTCAACCAAACCGTATACTTGAAGATTCCATTTCGTCATATCTTCGTAATATGGGACATCTCCGGTATGAAGCACAGGAAATGAAGTGGTGACGTTTTGATTTGGCGGCACTCTTCCAGATTGATCGGACTGTCTTGTTTTTCCGAAATACATATGGGCCTCCTTTTTGTTAACCTAATTTAAAATCATGTTGACAATCTTTTTGTTCTTTATTACTCTATGATTGTGTATGTCAACCTAAGGGGGAACAACGATGAAACAACGTAAACTTCGTGCGGGAGATATGGCGCTGATTGGCATGTTCGCCGCACTTATGGCTGTCGGGGCCAACATTACATCAGTAGCACCCTTTTTACAAGTAGCCGGCATTCCGCTTTCGATGCAGCCGTTTTTCTGTCTCTTGGCAGCTTTGCTTCTTGGCAGCAAACGAGCAGCGATTGCCATGATTGTATATGCACTTGTGGGATTGGCCGGAGCGCCTGTGTTTGCTCAATTTTCAGCAGGCTTCGCACCGTTTGCAGGGAAAAGCGGCGGGTTTATTATCTCATACATCCCGGCAGCATTTGCAGCGGGGTGGTTTTTAGAACGAAACATTCAGCCAAGTAAAATTCGATTTCTCATTGCTTCACTTATCGGAACGGCGATCATGTATCTCATCGGCACTACCTATATGTATCTTGCACTGAAGCTGTGGATTCATACGCCAGTGAGCTACGGCACGGCTTGGGGCTTTATGATTTGGTTTATGGTAAAAGATACAGCGCTGGCTGTGATACTGTCGTTTATCGCACCAGCAATCTACCGCTCTATTCATAAAGCAACCGGCTTTAACAGAAATCACATATCATCTACGTAAAAACCGTTCTAGTGGACGGTTTTTTATCATAACGAGAAAAGGCTCCCCAGTAAAGGGGAGCCTTTTTCCTATAAAACAAGCGCTGCAATCCAGCCAAAGATGACAAGCGGAATATTATAAAATATAAATGTCGGCACACAAGTATCCCAAATGTGATGATGCTGGCCGTCCGCACTCAAACCTGAAGTCGGTCCAAGCGTACTGTCACTGGCAGGTGAACCGGCATCGCCAAGCGCAGCAGCAGCTCCGATAATCGCAATCGTTGCCATCGGGCTGAATCCTAGCTGCATGCATAGAGGCACAAAGATGGTTGTGATAACAGGAATCGTCGCAAAAGAAGATCCGATTCCCATTGTAATTAATAAGCCGACAATGAGCATCAGCAATGCGCCCAAGGACTGACTGTGTCCGATAAAACCAGCTGACGTTTTGACCAGTGACTCGACATCCCCGGTTTTCGTCAATACGTTTGAAAACCCGGCTGCAACAAGCATGACAAAGCCGATAAAGGCCATTAAAACCATTCCATCAGTAATCAGTGAGTCCGCTTCATCACGCTTCATCACACCGCTGACAAACAGAACAATCAGACCAGCGAGCGCCCCTATAATCATTCCTTCTACTCCCAAAGTCTGAGATAAGTAAAGCTGGACGCCGAGTGACACAACAATGGCTAGAACCGCGATACCAATACTTTTTCTCGTATATGGCGATGCTTCTGCACCTGAAATGTCTTTTGTTTCATATTGTTTCGGTTTACGGTATACGATCACTGATAAAATAAGGCCGACAACCATACCTGCAACTGGAATAATCAGTGCGTACGGAATGTCAGCAAGCGGAACGTTTAACCCGGCATCCGCCATATTGTCCTTCAGCATGCCTTGGAAGATTTGGCCGAAACCGACCGGAAGCAAAATATAAGGAGCCGTTAAGCCAAATGTAATTACACACGCGATCAGACGGCGGTCCATTTCAAGTTCATTAAAGATTTTCAAAAGCGGCGGAATCAGCACCGGGATAAACGCGATGTGAACCGGAACGACGTTTTGCGAAAAACAAGATACAATTAAAATAATCAGCACAATCAGCACCTTAGACAGTGCTTTTTTTCGAGAATCTTCTTTATTTCCGATTAATTTAACGGAGGCTTCCACCATTGCGTCCGGAAGACCCGTTTTCGTCAAAGCGGCGGCAAACGCGCCAAGCATGGCATAGCTGACTGCAACGGTGGCATTTCCGCCGAGACCGTCTGTGAAAGCTTTAACCGTTTCGCCAAGACCGAGCCCGCCTGTTAACCCGCCGGCCAAGGCGCCTATAATTAATGCGATAACAATATTGACACGCAGCAGGCTTAATACAAGCATAAGCATGACTGCGATGACGACTGCATTCATGATGATACCCCTCCAAAAATCCTTTAGTTTGCTAATGTAGTAGATAAATAAAGTACGAACGTATCGTATCATAACCGATCCACTTTAGTCAACTAAAGATTCCGGAAGAAAAAAATCCCTGCCGCATCATACAGCAGGGATTTTTCATTACTCGTTTTTATCTTCTTCCAATGTAAATCGCTCCGCAAGTGTAGCCAGTGTTCTTGCCATAACGCCAGTAGCCCCGGCCGGCCCGAAGCAGGTTGCTTTATTGGCAGTCGCTGTTCCTGCAATATCAAGGTGAACCCAAGGTGTTGACTCAGCGAATTCACCAAGAAACGTTCCTGCCATAATCGCATGTCCCTCGCGTCCCGGTGAATTGTTGAGATCCGCCATTTGGCTGCTTTTCACGCGTTTTTTATCCTTCTCTGTTATCGGCAGCTGCCAGATTGCCTCGCCGCACTCTTGTGCAGCATCAGCTACCTGCTGGTAAAAGCTTTGATCATTTGTCATTGCACCGGTTGTTTCAGTTCCTAATGCCACAACGACGCCGCCGGTAAGCGTAGCTACATCCACAAGAACTGACGCGCCATGCTGTTTCGCGTATGTAATGCCATCTGCAAGCACTAGCCTTCCTTCAGCATCCGTATTAAGGATTTCTATTGTTTTTCCGCTTAAAGATACGATCACGTCATCCGGCTTCATGGCCCCGCCGGAGATCATATTATCGGTTGATGGAATAACGCACAGCACGTTTTGCTCAGGACGAAGCTCTCCGATCGTTTCCATAGCACCGAGAACCGCAGCAGCTCCTCCCATATCTGATTTCATGCCGACAATTCCAGATTTCGTTTTAATGGAGTAGCCGCCTGTGTCAAAGGTAATTCCTTTCCCGACTAGTCCGACGACGTCTTCCCATTCCTTTTTGCCCTGATATTTCAACACAATCATTTTCGGCGGTTCGGTGGAGCCTTGGTTTACCGCAAGTATTCCGCCCATACCGAGCTCTTCCATCTCTGATTTCTCCAATATTTCACACTCAAAATCATATTTCGCCGCAAGCTCTTCAGCATACGAAGCGAGGTCAGTCGCTGTCAGCATGTTTCCCGGCATATTCACAAGCGTTCTAGCCGAATTTGTCCCTTGTCCGTATGCCTGGCCGACGCGAAGCCCGGCCTGCACTTCCTGTGTATCTTCATCTGTTACAACATACACGGCTTCAATTTGTTTGTCAGGCTCATTTGATTTGTGCTTATAATCCTGCACCTCATAGGAAGCAAGCAGGCAGCTCTCAGCTAAAGCATGCGCGGCATCGGCTGGAGGCACGTCTTCCGAAATAAACGTATCAAGCAGAACAGCAGTTTCTTGTTTTCGATCTTTATGAATGGCTTGAAAAACATGAGCAAAACGTTCCTTCGCCTGTTCAAACGAATAATTTGCTTCTCTCCCCAGACCAACGAAATAAATCCGTTTCATACCCGCAGAAGATGGAGGGAATACTTTTGATACTTGATTCGGTTTCGCAGAGACATCACCCTCTTTTAAAAGCTGTGTCAGATGGCCTTCAAGCATTTCATCAATTTCCAATGCTTTTCCTGTCAGCTGGCTTTTTTGAAAAAGCCCGACCACAAGGGTTTCTGTATGCTCTGATTGTTGAACCGCATAAAACATGAGGCTTACACTCCTAACGTAATGGGTATTTGTAATGAACAATGGTATAATAGGAAAAACATTCTTTCCACTATACTTATTTTAACAAACAACAGTCTAAGACTTGCTTTTTTCTTTTGAAACACGAAGGATTTTTCAAATAGAAAGGATGTCGCCGATGGAACTTTTAACGAATTTTCCTTTATTATCAAGCCTGGCCGCAATTATTTTTGCTCAGGTCATCAAAGTGCCCATACAGTTTATCGTGTCCAGAAAACTGGACTGGTCGCTGGTCACAAGCACAGGCGGCATGCCCAGCTCTCACTCCGCAGCGGTCACTGCACTTTCAACAGGCGTAGCCTTAGAGCATGGATTAGACTCCTCACTCTTTGCGGTTTCCGCCATTTTCGCCGTCATAACCATGTTTGACGCAACTGGCGTCAGACGTCACGCCGGTGAGCAGGCAACAGTCATTAATAAGCTTGTCATTGATTTTAACCGTTTCGTAAATGAAGCGAAGGACTTCCCTAAGGCAGCAGAGAAAGAAAAGCAAAAAAAGCTGAAAGAGCTTCTCGGACATCAGCCGATCGAAGTCTTTTTCGGAGGACTAACAGGTATTTTACTGACATTGGTACTCGCTTACTTTTTCATGTAAAAAAACGCTCCTGCTTTCGCTGGAGCGTTTTATTCTTTCACAGTTTTATATTGATTTCTGAACACTTGCAAAGATTTTGTTTCATTGAGCTTCTCAAGCTCATCCTCGGTAATCTTTCCCGTTCCCTTTTTAATCACATATACATCAAGGGTTTTTTTGCCCCATTCATTGTATACATCTTTGACGGTTTCAAAGTACAGATCAAGGCGGTTTCCCTTAATTGCCGATCCTGTGTCAGCTACAACGCCGAGACCGTAGTTCGGAATGAATAAGATCGTGCCAATCGGAAATACGGACGGGTCAGCAGTAACCGTGGAATATAAATCCCTTTTCACTTTCACACCGGAATATGTAAGCCCGTATAATGGATCACCGGGATTTTTGCCCGTCGACTCAGCTCCTGCTGTGTAGCCTGTTGCTGTTACTCTTTGGACTGGATATTCATCCCAATCAAATGCCTCTTCTAACGGTTTAGTTTTATCCTCAGCCGCGGACGTGGTTTGTGTTTGTTTCTGCTGCAATGCTTTTAATGTCAGTCCTGCATGCTTCAAGTGCTTTTCCTGATGTTCCTGCACCCATTTTGACAAGTCCTTCGCTTCAATTCCTGACACTGATAAAAATGTCGTGCCAAATGCAAGCAGAAATAAACAGGTCATCAGCAAACGTCTGATCATATTCACATCATTCACCTCTCCTCCGAATCATTGTTCCCAAGTGGAGAGAGCATTATTCAAAATGATGAATGAGCTGAACGCATAAAAAAAGCTTTCTTTAGAAGAAAGCGGCATTTAAAACATTTGATATCCTCTTTTTCTGAGCATGTTGATCGCTATACCGGACACGATGGCGCCGGCCAAACCGCTGACTAAAATCAGCACATCAGCAGCCGCTAATGATAAGACACGATGAAACAGACTGGCAAAGGATTCTCCCGGCGACTGGACATAGCTGATCAGCTTTTCTTTGCTGATAATGAAAAGGCATACAATTGGATAAATCACAGCCATAATCCAAGACATTCTCAGCAGCATGTTTAATAAGAAACCGATTCCAAAAAACAAGACAAAAAACAAAACAATTGAGATGATTACGACTGGCAGACTAATCAACCTATTCCACCCCCCTGCGTTGTTTTTAGTGTAACGCGGGGGCTGAAATAAAGTCAACGGCTGGAAAAAGAATGACTGTCTTTTCCTGTCCCCTGGCAAGACGGACAAGTCTCTGAACCGCCGAGAATCAATTGAAAATATCCTTTTCCTGAACAAAATGGGCATGCATGTGAAGCGGTTGTCGTTGCAGTTTTCATCTAATCATCACCCTTTTTTCTTAATTTTCTGATAATATACCATATCAAGCTGTCAACAATAAAGTCAGATCATGTGACAAATCTTTTGATGTAAGCGGAAACATACTTGTTTTCCTCTCGTTCTCTTTTTATTTTGGCGTTTTTTAATAAAGAAAACCCGCTTCCGCGGGTTTTTAGAAAAACTTGAACTTGCCTTTTTTCAGTGTCAGTCCGAGTCCGCCAATCATAAACAGCGAGCGGTTATCAATGACTTTTTTCATAAACGAAGCAGGCGTGCCTTTCAGCTTTCTGCCATAAACAACCCCAACCGCGTTATGCTCGCCAAGAGAAGCCACTGTTCCCTTAATGTCCGGCTTGAATTCCTCAAGCTCTCCGCCTTTAATAAGCCTGCCAAGGTTTTTAGCGACCGTTATGCCCTGCTGCATTGCAATTTGCGCAGTCGGCGGATACGGGCGCTCTGTATCTTCATTCATAAACAGCGAGCTGTCGCCGAGAATAAAGACATTGTCATGTCCCGGGGCGCGGAGATCAGGATTGACTTTGACTCGGCCGCGCATATTCTCAAAACCGGCTTCCTCCACAATCGGATGACCGCGGACACCTGCCGCCCATACAACGGTTTGCGATTTGATCTGCTCTGGTTCCTCATCTTTTTTGCCGACTCTGACTCCTTCTGGTGTACATTCTTGTACAGCCGTGCCGATCTTGAACTCAACTCCGTTTTCCTCAAGATAATGTACGGCGTAATCAACAAGTTCCGGATCAAAGCCCGGCAAAACGGTCGGCGCTGCTTCCACACAAATGATGCGGACAAGGCTTCTGTCAACGTCATATTCCTTACAGAGCTCGGGCACGCGAGCAGCCAGTTCGCCAAGAAATTCAATTCCCGTAAATCCGGCACCACCAACAACGATCGTTAACCTGTCCGGCCGTTTTTCCGCTTCCGTATTGTAAGTCGCAAACTGCAGCTCAATATGTTCCCGTAGCAGTCGCGACGTGTTGATGTTGGCAATCGGAAACGCATATTCTTTTAAGCCTTTAATGCCGAACGTTTCAGGCACGGCGCCGAGCCCGATGACTAAATAATCGTACTGCAGTTCTCCATTCGCAAGCACAACTTTTTTCTCATCAATTTTGATTGCCTTTACGGTATCCTGTACAAAATTCACCCGTGTCTGGTTGATTACATCTTTTATCTGATAACGGCAGCGGTCATGATGGAGCGTACCCGCGCTCGCTTCATGCATCCATGTCGTTTCATAATGATAATTGTGTTTATTTACAAGCGTAATGTCAGCATCATTCGGCCCGACATACTTCGTCAGCCTTGTCACCGTCATCAATCCGCCATATCCTGCACCTAAAATCACGATTTTGGGCTTATTCAATGCCATCACATCCACCTTCTCTTTTTTTGCTTTTGTTAGACCCATAATAAAATCATCATTTGTGTTAGCTTCAGCTTATTGGCGGGATTTTATGAAATATATTGAAAAGTTTTTTGTGAAGTCCTTACCCGTAGCACTATTATCATGTTTATCCGGCTGGCCCAAGAAACATTCAGAAAAAGATCATTTCATTTGGTTATTATCGTAGCGGCCTGCGGAAATATTTTCAAGAACGGATGGGCACGTTAGATCCTTACGATTTTTTCTGCTGACTCGTCAATTTGAACGGCAATATGGTATAATTAATAACAATTTTCATTTAGGAGGCAATTTTCGTATGCGAGAGGATACAAAGGTTTATGATATTACAATTATAGGCGGGGGACCGGTCGGCTTATTCACCGCTTTTTACGGCGGGATGAGACAGGCAAGCGTCAAAATTATCGAAAGCCTGCCTCAGCTCGGCGGACAGCTTAGCGCCCTATACCCTGAGAAGTATATATATGATGTAGCGGGATTCCCGAAAATCCGTGCGCAAGAGCTTATCAATAACCTAAAAGAGCAAATGGCAAAATTCGACCAAACCATTTGTCTGGAGCAAGCGGTTGAATCTGTTGAGAAACAAGCGGACGGCGTGTTTAAGCTTGTAACAAATGAAGAAACCCACTACTCTAAAACGGTCATCATCACTGCAGGAAACGGCGCATTCAAACCGAGAAAGCTGGAACTTGAAAATGCCGAGCAGTATGAAGGCAAAAACCTCCATTACTTCGTTGATGATCTGCAAAAATTCGCCGGCAGACGCGTTGCGATCCTTGGCGGTGGAGATTCCGCGGTTGATTGGGCGCTTATGCTTGAGCCAATCGCAAAAGAAGTATCGATCATTCACCGCCGCGACAAGTTCCGTGCGCACGAGCACAGTGTGGAAAACCTTCATGCGTCGAAGGTTAATGTCCTGACACCATTCGTCCCTGCGGAGCTGATCGGCGAAGACAAAATCGAACAGCTAGTGCTTGAAGAAGTGAAAGGCGACCGCAAAGAGATTTTAGAAATTGATGACTTAATCGTCAACTACGGTTTCGTTTCATCTCTTGGACCGATCAAAAACTGGGGCCTGGACATCGAGAAAAATTCCATTGTCGTGAAATCAACAATGGAAACAAATATCGAAGGCTTCTTTGCAGCAGGTGACATTTGTACATACGAAGGAAAAGTCAACCTGATTGCCAGCGGCTTCGGTGAGGCACCGACAGCAGTGAACAACGCCAAGGCTTACATGGACCCGAAAGCCCGCGTACAGCCTCTTCACTCAACAAGTCTTTTTGAAAATAAATAATAAAAAAAGAGAGCTTGTGTCTGCGACACAGCTCCTTTTTTATTTGAAGATATTTATATAATTCAATGCAGTTCCTACAACCAGCGCAATCACAAGGGCTGCGACTACCCAGATCATTGCCATAATAATGCGGTCCTGAATCTTTTGGGACTTCGGTGTTTTTTCTTCGTTTTGGGCCATTTTATTCGCTCCTTTCCCATGTCCATGCCATAAAGAAAGCCTGGTGCTGAACGACCAAGCTTTGCTGAACGTATATCATTCGCGTTTTGATCCGCTCTCTAAGACCATTCGTTAAAACTATGATACCTAAACTCACCCTGCATGACAAGCTTCGGCACTTGCACCACACCTGCCAGCAAATCATAATGTTTGACATCCTAAATAAAACAGAGTACATTATAGAAGGCGAACATTTAATATAATATAATTTTAAATATTCGTTTTTAGGAGTGAAAACCATGGAAAACGTATTTGATTACGAAGATATTCAGCTAATTCCTGCAAAATGCATTGTGAATAGCCGTTCAGAATGTGATACATCCGTACGTTTAGGCGGACGTACATTTAAATTGCCCGTCGTCCCTGCCAATATGCAGACGATTATAGATGAAAAACTAGCGATTTCATTAGCCGAAAATGGCTACTTTTATGTGATGCACCGATTTGAACCTGAAAATCGGATTGATTTTATTAAAGATATGAACGCACGCGGGTTATTCTCTTCTATCAGCGTGGGCGTCAAAGATGAGGAGTATGAATTTGTCCGCCAGCTGGCAGAAGAAAATCTGACTCCTGAATACGTGACAATTGACATTGCTCACGGGCACTCAAATGCTGTCATTGAAATGATCCAGCACCTTAAAAAACATTTGCCGGACAGCTTTGTTATTGCTGGCAACGTCGGAACGCCAGAAGCAGTCAGAGAGCTTGAAAATGCGGGAGCGGATGCCACTAAAGTCGGCATCGGACCGGGAAAAGTATGTATTACGAAAATCAAAACCGGCTTCGGCACAGGCGGCTGGCAATTAGCAGCGCTGCGCTGGTGTGCCAAGGCTGCCAGCAAACCAATTATCGCGGATGGCGGCATCCGCACCCATGGTGACATCGCAAAATCAATCCGATTCGGCGCAACGATGGTCATGATCGGTTCACTATTTGCCGGACACGAAGAATCGCCAGGCCAAACGATCGAAAAAGACGGAAAGCTTTACAAGGAGTACTTCGGCTCAGCCTCTGAATTCCAAAAAGGCGAAAAGAAAAATGTCGAAGGAAAAAAAATGCATGTGGAGCATAAAGGCTCAATCAAGGATACACTGATTGAAATGGAGCAGGATCTTCAATCTTCTATTTCTTATGCAGGCGGAACAAAGCTTGACGCCATCCGCAATGTGGATTATGTGATTGTGAAGAATTCCATTTTTAATGGGGATAGGTTTTAAACATAAGAAAACCATTCTTTTTAGAGAAAAAATCTCCTAAACCTAAAAAAATGACATTCATGAAATGAATGTCATTTTTCACTAAATACGAAAATATAGAGCAGCACTTGCTAAAAGATTAATCAGAAATACAAATAAAAAAAAGTAACGAACGAATCTATTTTGTATCGGAGCAAATATAAATATATATAATCCTGCTGCTCCGAATGTAAGAACAGGAAATAACCACTCAAAGGATAAGGAAATGATATAACCGATAATCATAACAATTGGCACACCGATCAATGATAACTTGCTTCTCATATTATTTCTGCCCCCTTTACTTAAATATTGGTGTGATATAAGCTTCAATAATTGCAGCGGTGATTAGTAAACACATAATAACCAGTATCAAAATTCCGATATGCATAAAGGTTGGGGTTATTACCTTTTTTTCCTTAGAAAAACATAGTCTAATGACTAATTCAATCCCCTTAAAACCAATAGCACCACTTAATAATAACGCTGGAACTTCAAATATACCATGAGGAATTAGCAGTAAAATAATCTGATATAAAGGAACCTCATTATGCAGATTTTCTATAATTGAGCCGCTTAAAATAAACCCATTGGTGAATAAATAAAAAATCGAGGTTAAGCCAAAAGTAAAAAAACCTGCCACTAAAAACAGACAAGCTATTGCATTATTCTTTAATAATTCAACTGGGCCTGACGAACCATTATAGGGGGCTGTTGAAAAAAACTGATCGGAAAATATCGCAGCGATAGCACCGACTAAAAAAAACAGCAATGATGCGGTTAACGGAATAAACGACATCTTGATTGATAATGAGATTCGATTCATCATGTATAAATACTCTCAGCCAATTCTTCAATTTCTTCTAATGAATACTTTGATGATTGATACTCCGCCGCAAAAGTCCCCTCATGAATAATCCCAATTGTATCACACAAAGAATGAGCCAGTTCCAACAAGTGAGTCGATAGCAATACCGTATTTCCTTTTTTGACGTACTCTCTTAATAACATGCGTATAGTCTTGCCGCTGATTAAATCAATGCCTGTAAGCGGTTCGTCAAGAATTAAGATTTTAGGCTGATGAATGAGTGCAGCTGCAATTGATAATTTTTGTTTCATTCCATGTGAATATGATTTAATAAGCTGATTTCCATCTTTTGAAAGCTTCAGCGTCTCTAACATATTCTCTATATAATCATTTGCCCGCTGAGTCGGTACTTGAAACATCTCAGCAGTAAAACGCAAGTATTCGACTCCCGTTAAATATTCATATAAAAAGGCATGATCGGGCACAAATCCAATATCAGCCGATATTTGCCCTTCCCTTTCTGAATCCATTTCTTTATCGTCAATCATGACGCAACCTGAAGTGGGATTAAGCAGGCCCGAAATAATTTTCAAAGTTGTTGTTTTCCCGACTCCATTGGTTCCCAGCAAAGCATAAATGGAACCTTTTTTCACTTCAAAAGAAATATCTTTCAACACCTGTTTTTCACCATAGCTTTTTTGGATATTCTTTAATTTAATCATTGTTCGCAAACCTTTCCGCCATATTGATTCTGCGAAGAAACAGAAACATGACTCCATAGTTTAATAGCGTGAACAGGACAAAAATACCTGATGCAGAATGAATAAGCATCGTTTCAAGTTCCGGGTTTTTATAGATAAAATACGAGGTGATCGCAGCGATTTGAAGCGATACAATGAAAATGAAAGAACCATATAAGTTGTTATACGTCTTTGCTTTCCCCGCTTCTCCAATTTCGTACAGATGCTCCCAGTTTTTCTTAGGATACAGAGCGGTGCTTGAAATCTGGACAAGACTGTATAAAAAACCCGAACACAAAAATACAATAAACAAATAGATCGTCAGCGCAACGGAAGACGGAAAAAACACCGTAATTAAAATGGTAATGATGAACGAATAGATGAGAGCTGCAAGATTATAAATACATACTTTCGGAAATACCAGTTGCCACGCATGTTTGATATTCCGATGAAACAGATGCTGATTTTTTATTTCTCCGTCAACAGATAATACTGTTTTGAGCGCATCCCCGACAAGCTGATACGAAAAGTTCGCAATGATGACCGCCGCCGATACGATGGCAGCTGCCGAGTACTCGGTAAAATGATGAGAGAGCAGCGGCACACAAAAACCTAAAAACAGCATGAATAAATAAAGCATACTGCCGAAATTCCTGATAAAAAACCCGTCAATTCTTGATAGAAACAGCAGATCTTTTTGAAAAATGGCATGAAATATTTTGTTATTTCTATATAATTTCAGCTTTGGCGCAAAATCAGAGTTTGTCAAAAACATATAAGGAATAAGATCCATTTTCTTCAGGGTAGCCGACCACAGCTTAAACTGCACCGCCGTTAAAAGGACGGCAGCCGCAAACACCGCAGAGAAAACGAGCACAGAATGTGAGCGGAACGTTAACCATACATACGGCGTATTCATGAGGATATTACGAAAAGCCGGTGATTCTGTAAACCCGGAGATATCCTTTACCGTATACTCTCCAAACACGAGAAGATAAACAGCATACCCGACTGCAAGCGGAACCAGCAAGCTAACACTGAATAAAATGCCTTTTAGGATTTTCAAGTAAAACATTTTGCTCCACATATTCGTAAGAAGGTAAGCAACATAAGAAAACAGCATAGATAAAAATAAATTGAGAAGAAAATAAACGAAGCCCAGGAAAAATACGATGACCGCTTCAGATCCAGCCATGCCTGCGCCGGTTAAAAATAAAAAGATCGGAAAAACAAAAAGATACCATATGAAAATGGTTTTTTTGATCGCCTGACCGGCAAAAACAGAAAACAGCTGTAAAAAACGAACCTTCTTTAATTGATGAATAACCTTGCGTGTATCGAGCAGAAAGGCATTTTGATGTTCTTTAAAGAAGCCGGCAGCCCAAAAAAGCTGCTCGAGTGAAACGGCGATTAAAACAAATTGTCCCCATGCGCTGAGAGGGAGCTGAATCAGTTTTGACCCGAATAGAACACCGCATCCCAGTAAGATGAGATAAACACATAACAGAGAAATAATAATAGCAGACAGCAGTTTGCCGCTGAGTTGAGGAATTCCCCAATCTTCTTTTCTTTTGCGAAACGATGACAGGGTATTATATTTGATAAGAGCCGCAATTTGTTTGACTATCATACTTTCAATCCTTACCATATGTATTTGGGAGAGAGGCTCTTTTTGCAGCTAGTACAAAAAGAGCTATTATTTATTGATTGATTTTACCAAGCGGCTGCATATTTTTTGCCGTATTTCTTAATCATTGTTTTTGCTGTTGCAACAATTGCATAAGAAATAGCACCTGCTCCTGTAACAATACCGATTAGAGAAATGATAGAAGCAACTGTTGAAGCAGCATCAATAATATCAATTGCTTTTTTAGCCGCTGCTGTAGAGATCCCAAGAGTCGATGCTAATTCAGCATTGGCTGAGAATGCATGAGCCGCCGCCACATTTAATTCTGTACCAGTTAACAAAAGTGCATAAACCAATGTTGCTGCAGCAAGAGCTGCACCAAATAAAATGAATGATTTTTTATTAGATTTTACTAAGTTCATCTTAACATCTCCTACTCTTCTTTTTAATATATAATAAAATTTAGCTGAAATTACTCTCTCCCGAGCTAAATTTTATCCACCATAAAATAATTAAATAAAATATTAAAGAGCTTTAATAAAACAAAACATCCCGTCAATATTATTCTCTTGCTTTTGTCGAGATCGGTAAGTTTTCCTGCGACAACATATACAGCCGCAATTGATATAAGCAGAAATGGGTCCAGCAGCTGTAAACTCAATTCAGTGCCGCTGGCTGAATATATAAGTGAGGAATCGGCAGTCAAATAGTTAACTACTGAAAGAATTAACATTTTAAACGCCGAAATTAAAGAAGTTAATGTATATAGAACCAAATATGTTTTTTTTGGTTTCTTTGAACCAAGAATAAAAGCAACAATAAATAATATAAATCCGCCAATTAGAATCTCTAAGAAAGTTGTGAAGATCATAAAGCCTTGCAGAAACATGACAATTGTACGAACACTTTTTTCCCCGATATCAAAGGTACCTTCTCCGACAGAAGAGTAATATGTGTGCAAAACCTTATCTGAAATACTATATTGGAAGAGAAATGAACAGATCAAAATTATGAAAAACGAACCGAAAAGTATTTTTTTATTGCTCCATTGACCTATCATAATATCATCCTTTTCTTACAAAATAAATCAACTATTCTATACTTTTACAATTTACTCTATCTCTAGAAAAAAATCAACATATTTTTACAAAAAATATTTTTGAATTAAAATTATCAGAAAATAGAATACCTCTCCTTAATTTTAGTTCTAAACACCCTTTATTTTTATACAAATATTTTTTTCCTCCGGATTAAGGGCGATTACGGCGAAATGGCTCCACCATCTGGGGCAACTTCAAGCTATTTGTATGTTAGCTTGACAGTTTTAATCGCATAACCCTTTTCATTATAAATAACCTGATACTACTATCTTTTGGAGGAAGCCAACCAACCCGAACTAGGCTGATTGTACCTATTAATATCAGACAGATGAAAAATGCTGAAACTATACTTTGTATCATTTTCCGCTTACTCCAGACTTCAATCGTAAAGACTCTTCCTTTCTCGTCATTGTAGACTCTTCAAAAACGTGCGGTTTCCCATTTGTAGGGTGAAATCCTATGCTTCATCACTTAGTCTGAACGACCTAATTTTAATCATGTTTTCTCTCGGCATATCTATCCCTTTCCTTTTTGGGGCAATAAAAAAAGCCTCTTAAAAAGATGAATCTTTTCAAGAAGACTTGCCATGATCATTCTAGTGCACTTTAGGCATACATTCATTACTATTCTAAACGAAGAACAGTTACTACAGACAACCTGTTTACAGTAGATGAAAACACTAACATATCGACGTTTATATAGTACGATGTGAAAATTATTATTGTTCAATTAAATTGTTTACGCTGCGTACTCCTGACGACTAAGTAATGCCCTTTTACCTGAATTTCACTTTTTGTTTAAATGCCTCCGTTTTTAGGTACAATCTTTCATGTTTGAGGAAAAGCTGCAATATAAGAGCTCCGTTTTCTTTAATCTGAGGGTTTCATAATAGGTGAGCTTTATAATTGATCTTTCAATCTGTTTTCCATCAGTTCTGCCATTTGTTTTGCATTTGGATTTTCTTCATTTTGCAACTGTTCAATGATGTTCATATAATCCGTTTCATTTCGGTTCTGGCTTAATTTATATGCCGCTTGAATGTCTTCCACCTTAATCTTAAATCCAACGATACCTTTCAATTCACGTTCTAAGAGTTTTGGAGAAAGCTTATCCCATAAAACAGGATTGTCACGATGTTTTTCGTATTTCTCCAGCATGATTGTTAATTCTTCTGCTAATTCATCTTTCTCTAACATACTTGCTTTTCCATACATGTGGACAGTCTGATAATTCCACGTCGGAACATTTTCGCGTGAATACCAGGAAGAAGAAATATAAGCGTGCGGTCCCTGAAACATGACAAGCACATCTTCACAGGCTTCAAACGTTCTCCACTGAGGATTTCCATAAGCGAAATGCCCCGTAATATAGTAATGATCATCTTTTTTATTGAATCCTAACGGCAAATGTGTGGCAATTGGTTTTCCTTGTTCTGTTGTGACAATCGTACCAAAGGAGTTTTCTTGTACAAAATTCCAAATTTCTTCAGCATTTGTGACTTTAAAATATTTTGGAATATACATCATCATCCACCCTTCGAAAAATATTATATGAGTGTTTTAGCCATGATTAAATCCGTTTGCTCTTCATCACCCATATAAAAAGAGTGGGCGCCGGTCTGAACAAACCCCATTCTCTTATAAAAGGCAATGGCATTTTCATTTTTTTCCCACACACCTAGCCAAATGTTCTTTTTATTACGTTCCAGTGCAATTTCTATAGCTTTATTCAGCAGATGTTTGCCAAGCCCATGTTTTTGAAAGTTGTTCTTTATATAAATTCTCTCAATTTCAAGTGATTCAGCACCCATTTCTTCAGACTGAGCATCATCGATATTGACCTTTACATATCCAGCGATTTCATGATCAAAGTAAATAAAAAAGAATTGCGAAGACATATTGGATAACTCTTTTTCCAGCTGCTCAGTGTTAAATGCGCTTTCTAAATAGGCTTTCATATTTTCAGGTGAGTTCTGTTCTTTAAAAGTGTCATTGAATGTTTCAATACTCAATTGTTGAAGTGTTTGTAAATCTTCCCGGCTGCATTTTTTCATTTTTACACTCATTGTTCGGATTCAGCCCCTTTATTTAAAATTCAATTGTCTTGTGTCCCTTTTTAATATATTTAAACACGGAACAGATACTGACCTTGTTACCATTCCAAAAATCTTCTTCAACACCAACTCCCTATCGTGATTTTGTTGCAAATGCAATAAAACATACCCCGCATTAAATATAGCGTAACTTTGCTGTATTTACAACAAAAATCAAACAACAAAGCAGCGTTTCTCTTGCCGAAGTTCCCGGAACTCTCTGCATCATTTCCCCATAATAAAAACGCCTCCCTTAACGATGATTTATCGCTAAGAAAAGCGTCAGTAATAGTTGCTATCCGTTTTTAGTGCTTAGCACTCTTCAGGCTTGCCTGCATTCGTTGCTGTTCTGAACGAAGAACCGCAGCCGCATGAAGCGATGGCGTTTGGATTGTCGATGGTGAAGCCGCCGCCGAGCATGGATTGTTTATAATCAATCACGGTGCCGTTCATGATGTCAAGGCTTTCTTTGTCAACTAGAACAGTGATGCCGTGCTGATCAAACACACTGTCTGATTCACTCTTTTCATGCTCAAAGCCCATGCCGTAAGAAAGTCCGCTGCAGCCGCCGCCTTTGACGCCTACACGCAGAAACGCGTTTTCTTCTTCATGCTCTTTCATCATATCTTTTATATGCAAAGCTGCTGCTTCTGTAATTGTTACCGGGTTGCTCATCATTGTGAACCTCCTTTTAAAAACCGGTTGCTGTCTTTTATTATAAACATGATCGTTCCAATTCTCAAACAAGGTGTTTTACAAGAAATAGACACCCTCACAAACGGTTTCAGCCGGCCCTGTCATCATTACATGGCCGTTATCTTTCCAGTTTATCACCAAATCCCCGCCTGCTAAATGCACCGTGATGTCTTGATTTCGCTTTGATACGCCGTTTAATACAGATGCGACTGCCGCTGCACATGCTCCTGTCCCGCATGCCTGAGTAATCCCTGATCCCCGTTCCCAGACGCGGAAATGCAATTCTTGTTCATTCACGGTTTCAACGAATTCCACATTGATGCCTTCCGGAAATCTCGGATCTTTCTCAATCACCGGCCCCAGTGTCGTTAAGGGTGCCTGTTCAATGTCTGCGATCGGAAAAACGATATGCGGATTTCCCATTGAAACGGCAGTGCCTGTTAGTTCTACTTCACCAAATGCCATCGTTTCATTGATTGTGTGCTCTCCCCCGCCGTCAAGCATCGGAAGCTCGGATTTTGTCAAGCGCGGTTCGCCCATATCGACAGTGACCACATTCACTTTTCCGTTTTCGACTTGAACCTCCGCTTTCACAAGCCCGGAGAGAGTTTCAATCAGAAAAGATGTTTCCTCAACTAGCTTATGCTCATATGCGTATTTTGCGACGCAGCGCAGGCCGTTGCCGCAGTTTTTCCCTTCAGATCCGTCATTATTAAAAATCCGCATTTTAACAGGCGCTTGGTCTGATGGGCATATCAGGATCATTCCGTCCGATCCGATCCCTGTATAAACAGAAGAAACCTGAATTGCAATCTCTGACAGTTTTTCTTCTGGAAGCTGTTCTTCAAATTGATTCACATAAATATAACTGTTTCCCAGGCCGTGCATTTTGGTAAATCGAAATGAGTTCATAGGTGCCTCCAACTTTTTTTCTTTTTCTTAGTATAAAAGCTATTATAAGCGGACACAATACAATTTTCCCCCGTTTTTCATACATAAAAGCTCCTTGCACTGACGCAAGGAGCTTTTATCGTTTATATAAACATGCCGGCAATGGCTGCGCTGAGCAGATTGGCTAATGTTCCTGCAAGAACAGCCTTCAGGCCGAGACGCGCGATATCTGAACGGCGGCTGGGTGCTAATCCGCCCAGCGTACCAAGCATAATCGCAATTGATGAAAAATTGGCGAATCCGCATAACGCGAAACTGATAATGGTAGCAGTTTTCTTAGAAAACTCGCCGATGTGCGGACCGAAGTTAGAATAAGCGACAAACTCATTCAGCACCAATTTCTGACCGATATAGCTTCCCGCCTGCAATGCTTCATGCCAAGGCACGCCAATCAAAAAGGCGATAGGAGAAAACACATAACCGAGAATGGATTCTAATGTTACGCCTTTTAAACCGAACAAGCCGAAAGCCCCGCCGAGAATACCGTTTACTACAGCGATTAACGCAACAAACGCAAGCAGCATCGCCCCAACGTTTAACGCTATTTGCAGTCCTGTTGACGCTCCCTTTGCAGCTGCGTCAATGACGTTGGCTGCGCCTTCGCCTTCATCCATTTTGAAATCGCTTTTTACGGTTTGCGTTTTTTCCGTTTCGGGTATAATCAATTTACCAAAGACTAGTCCAGCTGGAGCAGCCATAAAGCTGGCCGCCAGCAAGTATTCAATCGGAATACCGAGAAGCGCGTACCCAAACAAGGTAGATCCCGCAACTGCCGATAGACCGCTCGTCATAATCGTAAACAACTCAGAGCGCGTCAGCCCGGCAATCAGGGGTTTGATCACTAACGGAGATTCTGATTGTCCTACAAAAATATTGGCAGCAGCCGCCAGAGATTCCGTTTTGCTTGTTCCAAGGAGCTTCGACAATCCGCCGCCAATGACACGGAAAACGAGCTGCATGATTTTCAAATGATATAAAACTGCAATCAGTGCTGAGAAGAAAATGATAACGGGCAGTACACTTAATGCAAATGCCGGACTGTCTCCGACCTTTAGAAGCGGTCCAAAAATAAAACTGATGCCTTCATTCGCATAGTCAATCAGAAGCTGTACACGGCTTGAAAACCATAAAAAAACAGCGCGTCCCGCTTCCCATTTCAACACGATGTATCCAAACGCCACCTGTGTGCATAAACCAACGATGACGGTTCTTATCTTAATATTGCTTTTCTTTTCTGAAAATAAAAACGCGATAGCAATGATCGCAACTGCGCCCAGCAGCCCCCACAGAACATTCATGAATACTCGTACACCTCTTAAATTTTATTTAAAAAAATATCTTTTATACGATAACAATAATATTTTTTGATGTCTACACATTTTTTTAGTTCTTTTGTACGGCAAAATAAAAAAGGGCCTGTCCAGGCCCTTTTCTTTAAAACATTGGATTTTCTTCAATAAAGGTATATATATTCTCAACAAGCTCAGCAGGCGTTTCACCCATGACGACTTCTCCGTTTACCAGAGCGAAAAGCGATTCCATGCATGTCCCGCAGTAGCTTAAGCAGCCATATTCAAGGACATCAAGGTTGGGATCCTTCTCCAAAATCGCCCGGGCTTCCTGAGAGCCGTGAGCCAGATTGCTGACACAAAATTCAATCATTGGATTCATGCGGTTTCACCTCACATATGTCCATTATCGCGAATTTTTCACTATTCGTCAAAGACAACGGATGATTCAAAATTTATTATCGTAACATATTATTTCTCAAATAACGTTTTACTAATTTGTGTTTTCAGGCTAAATTGTAGGTTATTTTGAAACTATTATTGTGATTTTAGATCAAATTCGATATAATTCTAGATGTTATTTTACATAGTTCGTATTTTCTTCAATGTATCTATCATACTCTTCGGATTAAAGGGGAATTCAAATGAAAAAATTGGTCTTGATCGGCGGAGGTTACGGGAACATGCGTGTTCTTCATCGCTTATTGCCAAACCAGCTGCCTGATGATGTTTCAATCACGTTAATTGACAGAAATCCTTATCACTGCTTGAAAACAGAATATTATGCCCTTGCCGCAGGCACAATTTCTGACCATCATATCAGAGTGTCATTCCCAGAGCACCCTCGCCTGGATGTCCAATACGGTGATATCACATCAATTGATATTGTACAAAAACAAGTGCTGTTCCAAGATCGTGAACCGATTTCTTACGATGACGCCGTAATCGGGCTCGGCTGTGAGGATAAATATCACAACGTGCCGGGAGCGCCTGAATTCACCTACAGTATTCAAACCATCGATCAGTCCCGCGAAACCTACCAAAAGCTGAATAATCTGAGCGCTAATGCCACCGTCGCCATTGTCGGAGCGGGCTTAAGCGGCGTTGAGCTTGCAAGTGAATTGAGAGAAAGCCGTGATGACCTGAACATTATTTTGTTCGACCGCGGTAATCTCATTTTATCAAGCTTTCCCGAGCGTTTAAGCAAATATGTGCAAAAATGGTTCGAAGAGCACGGTGTCCGCATTATTAACAGGGCAAATATCACAAAAGTAGAAGAAGGCGTTGTGTATAACCACGATGATCCGATTTCTGCAGACGCCATCGTGTGGACAGCCGGCATCCAGCCAAACAAAGTCGTCAGAGACTTAGATGTGGAGAAGGACGCACAAGGGCGTATTGTATTAACGCCACATCACAATCTTCCAGGTGATGAACATCTGTACGTTGTCGGCGATTGCGCCAGCCTTCCTCATGCGCCGAGCGCCCAGCTGGCAGAGGCTCAAGCAGAGCAGATTGTCCAAATCTTGCAAAAACGCTGGAATGGAGAAGCCCTGCCTGAATCAATGCCTCAGTTTAAGCTTAAAGGCGTCCTCGGTTCACTCGGAAAAAAAGCCGGCTTCGGGCTTGTTGCTGACCGTCCGCTGATCGGCCGTGTTCCGCGTATGCTGAAATCCGGCTTGCTGTGGATGTATAAACACCATAACGGTTAATGATAGAGAAGAACCGCTGATCAAGTCAGCGGTTTTCTGTATACCCATGCTTCTCCATTTCCTCATAAACGTCTTTTAATTTTGGATTGCCTTCACCGACAATTTTGTCTTCTACGAGCACAAGCGGATAAAAATACTCGTCATTTCTGATTTTTTCCGCAAGCTCTTTCGCATGTTCATTGTCAGGCGGCTCATAAATATCGATGTACTGCATCTCAAAAGGCTGATTTGGATATTTTCTTTTCAGCGCAGCCTCAAGCCACTCGTATGTATCCTTGGCTGTCGGCATATTGACACAGCTCGCACAAACGGTTTCTGCTCCGTACACGCTTAGCATGACTGGTTTCATCACTTGTAAACGCCCCCTTCTCCTATGTAAGTCCTTTCTTTTAAGTATACAGAGCCAAAGGGCGTTTTTATAGAAAAAAACCGTTTTTGTGTTGAAGTCTGAATGTGCTATAATAGGGAGAGCAACTTTGCAAACCAAACAATAGATTTTTATTGTTACACTGAATATAATGGTTTTATGACGACGAAAGGAGCGAATGTCATGACTGAAGTTGAAATGAAAGAACAGGTGCAGGAAGTACTGGACAAACTTCGTCCGTTTTTACTTCGTGACGGCGGTGACTGTGAGCTTGTAGACGTAGATGAAGGTATCGTTAAGCTTCGCCTTCTAGGCGCATGCGGCAGCTGCCCAAGTTCAACAATTACGCTGAAAGCCGGAATTGAGCGCGCTCTTCTAGAAGAAGTGCCGGGTGTCGTTGAAGTAGAACAAGTCTTTTAATAAAGCAGCCAGGCGGATATTTGATCAGCCTGGCTTTTTTTATTAGAGATATTGGTCAAACCATGAGCTGATATAATTCAGGCGCTTGATCCGCTGTCTTGGGTGTCCGGTGCGTGACAAATTGTGCGATGCTTTCGGAAAACGGACAAGCATGGTTTCCTTGCCCATTTTTTTCAGAGCGATAAACAGCTGCTCCGCCTGCTCGATCGGGCATCGGTCATCCCGCTCGCCATGCAGTATCAAAAGCGGTGTCTCCACGTTTGCTGCGTATTTTAAAGGAGACCGGTCCCAGAGCTTTTCTGTGTCCTCAAACATGTCATGCTCAAGCTGCCAGTCTGTAAAGAAATAGCCGATATCACTGACGCCGTGAAAGCTGATCCAATTTGATATCGAGCGCTGGGTAACGGCAGCTTTAAAGCGGTTCGTCTGCCCGACGATCCAGTTGGTCATAAAACCTCCGTAGCTTCCGCCCGTGACACCGAGCCGCTTAGGATCAATATGCGGATCTCGCTTGATAGCCTCATCCACAGCTTGCATCACATCGTCATAATCTTTTCCTCCATAATCCCCTCTGACCGCATTCACAAATTCCTGCCCGTAGCCGTGGCTTCCTCTCGGATTGATATAAACGACCGCGTATCCTTTCGCCGCCAGCACCTGAAACTCATGAAAATATGTATGTCCGTACATCATATGCGGACCGCCGTGTATGTTGAGAATAAGTGGATATGTTGTCTCACCTTCCATTTGTGCAGGCTTCATCAGCCAGCCGTTCACCATCACGCCGTCTTCTGTAGCATATTGAATCTCTTCAGGTATTGATATCGTATGCTCACTGACAAACTTGTCATTCGCGCCAGTCAGCTGTTTCTCTTCCTGTCCAAGCGGGATACTGTAAAGCTCACTCGGTCTGTCCGGCTTTGTCACACTGGCAATAAAGTGCTGTTCATCAGGTGAAAGAGAAAAGCTATTGATGTACTCTTTTTCCAGACGAACCGGATATACAAGGCCTTCAATCGAAATATAATAGATGCCCGTACTGCCTTGATCTGTGCCGATGACATAAAACCCTTGGCTGTCCTTTGTCCAAATCGGGCGCTGTTCAGCACCACCGATCAATGAATCTCCAATCAGCGCATCTGCTAAATGAACGTCCAGCATCTCAGTCAGACATGTGAGGCGGCCTTGTTCGATATCATAGAGCCACGCCTTTGAGAGCGTTGCATTCTTATATTCCTTTTCATTTCCAAGCAAAGCAAGATACCTTCCGTCTGGTGAAAATGAACTAGATCCGAATGAGCCGCGATGAGGTGTAACCTGCTTAAGATCTCCAGACTCCAATGACATTATGTAAACATCATGAGGCTTGCTGGCATCATCTGTTTCAGTTAAATTAGCTGAGAAAACAAGCCATTTGCCGTCAGGAGAAAAAGCAGGATCACCATGATCAGCTTTGTGACTTGTCAGCTCCTTCATCTCACCCGACTTTACGCTGACAAGCACAAGCTGGGCATACGCGCCTCTCGTCAGCCCTTTGCCGTCCCGTTTGTAGGAGAGGCTTTGCACTTCAACAGGTTCATAGCTGTCCTGCTCCGTTTTTTCTCGGTCATCAATGCTTTCCCCCTCTCCCAAACTGACAGTGACCAGAATCGATTCACCGTCCGGGGACCATAGCGGCTTTGACACGCCATATGGGATATCAGTCAGTTTTCTTGCTTCTCCGCCTTCAGTGCTCATGATATAAAGCTGTGCCGCATCGCCTTCTCGATCAGAAATAAAGGCAAGCGTGCGCCCGTCCGGAGACCATCTTGGGTCGGTGCTTCGCTTTTCTCCATGTGTCCAAGGAACAGATCCGCCCGTTTTCGTTTCATAGATCCATATATTTGATGTATACGAATCTTTCTCTTGATTTACTTGTGATTTTACATATGCGGCACGGGTACCGTCTGGGGCGTATTGAGGATCGGTCACAGAGACAATCGCTGTGATGTTGTCTGCGGTTATCAGCTTTTTCATATTCATCTCCTCCTTTTTACATGTATTTCGTTTTTCTAAATAAAAACTCCTTTATCTCCAGCAAAAAAAAGCGCCCTCCGCTGACGCTGAGGAACGCTTGGCATGATCTATACACTTTTTACTTGATATAAAGGATTTCGCTCTATTATACTTCCCTCTTTCGGAACGGTCAAAGCGTCTACTTCACAATGAGGGAAATGAAGCGCGAGCTGTTCTTTTAGCTCTTCTCCCTTTCCTTTTTCGGTCATGACGAGAATCGTTGGGCCTGCTCCGCTGAGAGCCGTTCCATATGCGCCCTTCATCTCGGCGACGTGCTCTACTTTTGACAGCTCAGGCACAAGCATCGCCCGGTACGGCTGATGGAACATATCCTTCTTCATAATTTTCCCGACAAGCGGCCAATCCTTGGACATGATCGCAGCAATGAGGATATTGCTGACAGCACTTGCTTTTACGGCATCGGCATATGGAAACTCCTTCGGAAGCACGTCTCTCGCGTCTCTTGTCAGCACTTCATAAAAAGGAATGACAACGACTACGTCAATGTCAGCATTCGGGACGCGGATCATTTGGGTCTCGTCATCCTCATGCAGGCCGATCACAAGTCCGCCGACGAGAGAAGCGCCAGCATTGTCCGGGTGTCCTTCTTCTAGACTCGCTAAATGCAGCTTGTCCGCTTCAGACAGCTTTAAGCCGCATAATTCATCAGCCAGTTCAATGGCCGCTACAATTGCCGCGGCGCTGCTGCCAAGGCCGCGTGCAAGCGGGATGTCGCTCCACACCTTCACATGGACAGGAGGCATTTCTTTTCCGTACAAATCTGCGGTCCGTTTAGCCACTTGATAGATCAGGTTATCTGTACCCGCCGGAATTCCGGCGACTGTTTCTGTTTCAGCCTCAAAAGACCATTTGTCGCTTTCAAAGACGGTCAGCTTCAAATATCTGCTGAGCGCCATTCCGACTGAATCAAAGCCGGGGCCTAGGTTAGCTGTGCTTCCGGGAACAGTGACAGAGAACAGCATGTCGGCTTCGTTCATACACGGGCCGCTCCTTTTACATATTCAAGGATGCTGTCTTCATCAGTCGGCAATGTGACAGGCTTGATTTCTGAAATGTCGACCGCTGTGTTCGGATCTTTCAGTCCGTTTCCTGTTAACACAGCTACGACCTTGCTGCCTTTCGGAATTTCTCCGGATTTCACCTGTTTCAGCACTCCTGCGATAGACGCGCAAGAACCCGGTTCTGCAAACACGCCTTCTACACGGGCGATCAGCTGATATGCGTGAAGGATTTCATCATCAGTGACTTCGTCAATTTTCCCATTGGATTCCTCGGCTGCCTTTACAGCTTTGTCCCAGCTTGCCGGGTTTCCGATACGAATGGCTGTCGCTATTGTTTCCGGATTTTCAATCACTTCATTGCGCACGATTGCCGCCGCACCCTCAGCTTCAAAGCCGCGCATTTTCGGAAGGCCTGTGCCGTTTTTCTCATGATATTCCTTGAAGCCCTTCCAGTACGCAGTGATGTTTCCCGCGTTTCCGACCGGGATCGCTAAAACATCAGGCGCTTCCCCCAGCTGTTCGCACACTTCGAAGGCAGCAGTTTTTTGGCCTTCAATGCGGTAAGGATTGACTGAGTTGACAAGGGCAATCGGTGATTTCTCACAGATGGAACGAACAATTTTAAGCGCATCGTCAAAGTTTCCGTCAATTGCGATAATCTCGGCTCCGTACATGACAGCTTGAGCGAGTTTTCCAAATGCAATTTTTCCGTTCGGGATGATGACAATGCATTTCATGTTAGCGCGGGCTGCATATGCTGCCGCAGCAGCGGAAGTGTTACCTGTTGACGCGCACATAATCGTGTCATTGCCTTCTTCTTTTGCCTTTGCCACAGCCATAACCATTCCGCGATCTTTAAATGATCCCGTAGGATTGACGCCTTCCGTTTTGACATGAAGCTCAATTCCGAGCTGCTCAGACAGCTTCGGCAGGTGAATAAGAGGTGTGTTTCCTTCATGTAAAGTTAGCGCCGGTGTTTGATCTGTTACAGGTAAAAATTCTTTATATTGATGGATAAGTCCTTTCCACATTAGCTCCAACCGTTCCCTTCTACACGATATGTGCTTTTGACTTCTTGAACGACTTCCAAATCATTTAGGTTTTGCAGGATATCACTGAAATCAGCTTCTGATGTATGATGTGTGACAATTACGATTTCAGCTAACTCATCATGGCCTTTAATTGGCAGCTGAAGGATTTTTTCAAAGCTCACGCCCCGCTCTGAGAACACAGATGTAATTTTCGAGAATGAACCGACCTCATCTTTCACATGAATTCTTAAAAACTGCTGTGCATAAATGTCAGACGGCGATTTCATGTTTTTCTCATATTGCGGTCCGACAAAGCTGTTGCCGGTTACACCGAGGCGCATATTTTTCATGACAGCGACGAGGTCAGAAACAACGGATGTCGCTGTCGGCATGCTTCCGGCTCCCGGCCCGTAGAACATCGTCTCACCGACAGCCTCGCCGTATACATAAACAGCGTTAAACTCATTATGAACAGCAGAAAGCGGATGATGGTCAGGAAGCAGTGTCGGCTGTACGCTGACCTCGATTTTGCTGCCGTCACGCTGAGCAATCCCGATCAGCTTCATTGTATAGCCGAGGCGTTTGCTGAAGCTGATGTCCTCGTCTGTAATTTGGGAGATCCCCTTTACTTTGACGTCTTCCAGATCCACGTTCATCGAGAAGCCGAGGCGCGCCAATATCGCCATTTTCCGTGCGGCGTCAAGCCCTTCCACGTCAGAAGTCGGATCAGCTTCGGCAAAACCGAGATCCTGCGCTTCCTTGAGCACTTCCTCGTATGGGCTTTTCTCTTTGATCATTTTGGTTAAGATAAAGTTTGTTGTGCCGTTCACAATTCCCATCATTTTTGTAATTCGATCTGATGAGAGGCCTTCCTCTAACGTGCGCAGAATCGGAATCCCGCCGGCAACACTGGCTTCAAAGTAGATATCGCATCCATTTTCCTTCGCTTCGGCAAGCAGCTCGGAGCCGTACACAGCCATTAAGTCCTTGTTTGCTGTGACAACATGCTTTTTCGATCTCAGCGCGTCGACCAAATATTGTTTTGTCTGTTCAACGCCGCCGATCACCTCGATGACGACATCAACATCTGGATCATCAATGACATCATACACTTCTGTCGTGAGCACTTCCTTCGGCAAATCTACTTCTCTCTTTTTCTCTAAATCTTTTACAAGCACTTTTTTTATCGTAACCGGACAGCCGACCTGATGCATAAGCTTATCCTGATGGTCTTGAATAATTTTAACGACACCGCTTCCGACGGTACCTAAACCTAAAAGCCCTACACGAATCGCTTTCAAAAAAACTCCACCTTTCTTTTGGTTGTCCTCTTGAAAAAGACAATTGTTAACTCAACACAGACATATAAGTTACAAACATTATATAAGCCCGCTCCTGTTTTGACAAGACAGCATTAGGCTGAATTTTGCGAATGTAAACGCTTAACGCATTGATATGACAAGATTCTTTATTTTCTAATTATTTTTGTCAGATTTTCTCCTCACCCTGAGCTGCCTTTGCCGAGCCAGCTGACGCGTGGAACAAACAGCTTCTGCGCCCGCATATTCATGAATTCCTGCGCTGTATTGAGAAATTGTTCATAACGCCCACAGTCATTAAGAATGAAGTTAAGCTGTTCTTCAAAATAATGCTTTTCTGATTCTGATGACATGTAATAGCTTTCTACGATTTCAAAATAATGAAGCGGGAAAAGCAGACGGCTGTATAAAAGGCGTTTCGAAAATGAAGACAGCGGTGTGACTTGCTCGTATTCCTGTAAAAAGAGAAAGCCCTGCTGATTAAAATCTTGTCTGTGATGCAAAAACGTATGCCTCATATATTCAGCCAAATCACGGGAAGCGTGGTCAAACACCCAATCGGCCGGAATCCTGATCAATGATTCCGGTGACCATGTATGCCTTTCCATCCGCTGATGGCATATCGTTCCTGAATCAGCGGCTTGGGGCTTGTCATCCAGCTCAGTGTCCACTAAATATTGTATCGCGTTTTCTGACAGTCCTAAATAATATGGAAATGATTCGATCATTTTTTTATCGAATGGCTCATGCGGAGGGGTCTGAACCTTTCTCTGCCAAAATGCTTCCAGCTGATCAATTCGTTTTCCCCACAGATCCTTCCACTGGCCGATTCTTCCGGCCGCCTTCACCTCATATGGATATCCTCGGCCTTTTCGGTGAAATTCCGCCAGCTCCGCTCCAATGGAGAACGCCCTGTTTGAATAAGGGGGGGCCGCCTTCAGCAGAGCGTACGTTTTTCCCTCATGTTCAAATGTCAATTCACCTTCTTTTGTAAAGATAAAAACCGAAACGTATGGGTCACTTTGTTCTTGTAAATACTGACTCATGTAATAAAGCTCCGCCAGCTCTGTTTCTGAGAATTGGGAAACGGGGACAATCAGAAAGTATGAATTAGGCGTCTGAAAGCATTGATATGTGTGCTGATACATGGAAAGCTGCCTGATGTGAATGCCGTATTTTTCTTTTATTGTACCTTTCACCATGATCACCTGCCTGTTGAATTTGGGCTCATCACATCGTAGTCATACACAGCCGGAATTATGAATACATATTTTAATCCGAAGAAGGCGCAAGAAAAAGTCGTAAACTTCTCAAGCATTTTGTATAAACTAGTAAAAAAGATTGGGTGAAGCTGATGTCAGAAAACGAACAATTCAGTCAGATGGAAGCTAAAGCAAGAGCACGGATGAAGGAGCGCGGCATTGAGGTATCAGACATTGCCGAGCTTGTCTTTTTTCTGCAGAAAAAATATCATCCGGATTTAACCATTGATGAATGCACGCTGAACGTCAATCGTGTTCTCGCAAAACGCGAGGTGCAAAACGCGATTTTAACGGGCATTGAATTGGATGTTCTTGCTGAGCAGAAAAAACTGTCTGAACCGCTGCAAACGATGCTGGAAATAGATGAAAGCCTATATGGAGTAGATGAAGTTCTGGCATTTTCCATTGTGAACATTTACGGATCGATCGGGTTTACGAACTACGGTTACATCGACAAAGAAAAACCCGGAATCCTTAAACGATTGAATGATAAATCAACCGGTGAATGCCATACCTTTTTAGATGACATCGTCGGAGCGATTTCTGCCGCGGCTTCAAGCAGACTTGCTCACCGCGCGCGGCATACAGAATAAGGGCACCCTTTTAGGGCGCCCTTTTTTCAAATGTATGGAATCCATTCAGTCAGAGAGTCAATGGCGCGAGTCGGTTTTTCCATATCGTCTGTTATATGTTCTCTTTTCGTTACGCCTGTGTGAACGAGCAGCGTATCCATACCCGCGTTAATGCCGGCCATAATATCAGTGGCGTAGTTGTCGCCGACCATGAGTGTTTCAGACACATCTGTGCCGAGAACGCGCATCGCCTGCTCCATAATAATTGATTCCGGCTTGCCGATAAATACAGGCTGTACACCTGTAGATACGGTTAACACCGATGTCAGTGAGCCGTTTCCCGGCAGGAGCCCTCTTTCAGTCGGAATCGCAATATCTCCGTTAGTGGAAATAAAGCGGGCGCCATTTCTGATTGCCAGGCAGCCGACAGCAAATTTTTCGTATGTAATGGAACGGTCGATGCCAACAACGACAAAATCCGCGTTTTCTCCGCCAAATGTCAGGCCGTTTTCTTCAATCGCCTGGCGGATTCCTTCCTCCCCAATCACATACACAGACGCGTCTTTTTTCTGCTGTGCAATGTGCTGGGCAGTTGCCATGCTGGTCGTGAAGACCTGCTCTTCTGTTGCCGGAATATCAAAAGACACGAGCTTGTCCGCTACCTGCTTCGGTGTGCGCGAAGAGTTGTTTGTCACGAAAAGATAAGGAACGCCGCGATCTTTCAGCGTTCTGACAAATTCACACGCCTCCTCGATTTTTTCCGTGCCATTGTACATTGTTCCGTCTAAATCAATTAAATACCCTTTATATGTTTTCATATCCAACACTCCTGTGGCTTTCCAGTTGTTATTTAAACGCGGAAACAGGTCCTAGCTCTGTTTCCAAATAGCTTCTGATCCGTTTCGGGAAGTCCTGAAGAGCTGTTTGATGCGCCTTGATCAGCCTGTAAAGCTCGCCGCTGTCAGCGAGCAGATACTGTTGAACCAACGTTTTGCGGTAGGCGATCAATTTTTTGAGCTCATCACCCTCTTTTTCCGTGACAACTTTCTCATCAACAAGTATATCCATAATGTCGTCATAGCTGCCCGGGTCCCGCATAATAAAGCCGTCAATCATGTCATTGCCTGTATCCAAAATGCATTCGATTAACAGATGGCCTATACGCTGAAGTGCCAATTCCCCGATTTCAGACTGCCAGTCTGTTTGTGAGTCAAATAGCGCCAGCTGGTGCTCGAAGAACCCTAGTGTTTTCTCGATTTTGCTTCTGTCAACAAAATACATGACAGCATCCCCTTTGTGTATATTTATTTTCTGATCCGTTTCAAGACAAAATACGCACAGCCGAAATTGCAGTATTCGTAAATATATTCATCTAATGTGCTGATTTTCGTTTCGAAGGTTGCCTTTTGATTCTGGTCGTCAAAGAAGCCCTTGAGCCTTAACTGACCGTATCCCCAGTCTCCCACAATATAATCGTATTTATTTAATATATCGGAGTAGCGGGCTTTAAAAGCCTCTTCGTTGAAGCCGTCTTTGAAATTGTGCACCAATTCAAATTCGGCATTTTGAATAAGAATCATGATCTCACCTCTTTTTCACTCATTCCTATCATAATTCATTGCCCCGTCCCCATCAATTGCTAAAGAATAAATCATGCGATTTGGCTACCCTACACATGAGGAGGGATTGATAAATGAAACGAACCGCTGTCAGCCTCTGCCTTCTGACCGGACTTTTATCCGGGTGCGGAGGCGCAGGATTGGATAATGCCCAAAATGTCCGGAATCAGACGCAGAATCAAACCAAACCCATTCATGTGTCGGACCGCAACGAGGCTTTTAACAGGCATAATGAGAACGAACAATTTGGCTATGTCCGCTATCAAAGAGAACAATTTGACGGAGACCAGCAGAAAACGCCGGTGATGAACCGGGAAGAAACCGCTCACATGATATCAAGTTTAACGGTTCAGCTCCCCCATATTCAAGATGCTGCGACATTGGTGACTGACCGAGAAGCGCTTGTCGTATACAAAACCGATTCTAAAAACCGGGAGCTGACCGCCGATCAAGTGAAGAAAACAGCGGCTTCTGTGATCCCGCGATACTATCATGTGTATATTTCAGATAACCCAAACCATATGCAGTCGATCGAAAATTACAGCAATCTCGGCTCTGGTTCAAGGGATATCAGAGAGATCATGTCGGGGACGATTCAAGAAATGAAAACCTCCCCGCAAGGAAGCCCTGTCTCAGAGAATGAAAATGCCAATGGAGAAACGCGTCAGGACATGAAAATCGATAGGAATGACAAAAACGCCAGATGATCTGGCGTTTTGGCATTATGCTTGTGCTTGACGCTTTTTAGATGCTTCGTTTACTTGTTCATCCGCATGGTAAGAGGAACGGACAAGCGGACCGGCTTCACAATGGCTGAAGCCTTTTTGCATCGCGATTTCTTTTAATTCTGCAAATTCATCAGGATGGTAGTATTTTTGGACTTTCAAGTGTTTCTTCGTCGGCTGCAGATATTGGCCGATTGCCATAATATCCACGTTGTTCGCCAAGAGGTCGTCCATTACTTCAATAATCTCTTCTTTTGTTTCGCCGAGCCCGATCATGATACTTGATTTTGTCGGAATGTCAGGCTGCATTTCCTTCGCACGGCGCAAAAATTCCAATGAACGGTCGTACGTCGCACGCGCACGGACTCTTGGCGTCAGGCGGCGAACCGTTTCGATATTGTGATTCAGGATGTCTGGGCGTGTATCCATTAAGGTTTTTAGGTTATCGTAGTTTCCGCCCATATCAGACGGCAGCACCTCAATTGTTGTGAACGGGCTTTTTCTGCGGATCGCTCGGACCGTTTCCGCGAAAATGCCTGCCCCTCCATCTTTCTGATCGTCACGCGCAACAGCCGTAATGACCGCGTGCTTCAGATTCATAAGCGCGACTGAATCCGCTACGCGTTCCGGCTCTTGCAGGTCAAGCTCAGTTGGAAGGCCTGTTTTGACAGCACAGAAACGGCATGCTCTTGTACAAACAGAACCTAAAATCATAAATGTCGCTGTACGTCTGACCGCCCAGCATTCATGAATATTCGGACACTTTGCTTCTTCGCATACGGTATGCAGGTTGTTTTCCCGCATGAGTTTTTTGAGCCCTGTATAGTTTTCATTTGTATTTAATTTAATTTTAAGCCATTCGGGCTTTCTGAGGTGTTCGTCTTTCTTTGCCAATTCCCATCATCTCCAATATCCAATATACTCAATTTCTGACACGAAACATTCTGAAAACGAGAAAGGTGCAGGTTTTAGTTCTGCAACAAAAATAATGTTTTTCTAACTAAAGAAAGTCTTTTCTTTAGACACTTTAACATAGGAAAAATTTCTCGACAAGGGAAGATGATTACTGACATTTTTAAGCCGGGTTGCCGCAAACTATGTGTATTCAATATGAAAGGAGATTATTTTGTGAAACTTTTGTTATCCGCTCTTCTTCTCCTTTTGTTTGCATTTGAGCCTTCTGCGTCTGGAAAAAAACTTTCAGATCCAGTGCTGTCGAAACGGATGGAATTATATCATAAAATCGAAGCTGTGACGCAGATCCCTTGGTATGCGCTCGCCGCTGTTGATCAATACGAAGAAAACGTGCGGAGCAACCGGAAAGATCTGCCTGACAAGGCGGGAATCATCAGCATCTATATACCCGATGACATCTGGAGCGGGCCTGAAAACCCGAATCCGAAAGACGATGCGCCGTTAAGCATTAAAGTGTTTGACGGAATCGGAATGGATGGCGATGGAGACGGGAAAGCCGAGGTCAGCAACGATGAAGATATTTTGTATACGTTCAGCCAATACTTACTGTCGTATGGCACAGATGAAGACAACATCCGGATCGGGCTTTGGAATTATTACCGGCGTGATCAGACAGTGGGGATCATATCTGAATTCATGAAGCTGTTTAAAGCCTACGGCCATATTGATCTGGGCGAGCATGCATTCCCGCTTCCGATCAGAACCGATTACAGCTATCGAAGCACGTGGGGAGATGCCCGCGGCTTCGGAGGAAGGCGGATTCATGAAGGTACGGATATCTTTGCCCATTACGGCCTTCCTGTCAAATCCACATGTTACGGCGTAGTTGAAATGAAGGGCTGGAACCGCTTCGGAGGATGGAGAATCGGCATCAGGGACATTAACAATACGTATCATTATTTTGCCCATCTCAATGGGTTTGCCAAAGGGATTAAAACAGGACAAATCGTTGAGCCTGGCCAAGTGATCGGATCAGTCGGCAGCTCCGGATACGGCCCGCCGGGAACCGCCGGGAAGTTCCCGCCGCATCTGCACTATGGCATGTACAAAGATAACGGAAGAACCGAATGGTCATTTGATCCATACCCGCATTTGAGGGCGTGGGAGCGATATGAATACCAAAAAAAGAAGTAACAAAAGCCGCCTCTTCAACAGGCGGCTTATTTGCTGCTTTTTTCTTTTTTTGAATCGGCACCGTCTTCTTTGCTGCTCGGAAGCTGGACAGAAGGCGTGACACCCGAGCCGCCGCTTCCATTATAAAACTGCGGCACTTCGCCCTGCACTGCTTTAATTGATACAGGAACATTATTTGTGACGACAGCGGTTTTGCTGGCAAATGGAATGATGACCTTCACTTTAATTTCGACAAAGATGCTGATATCAATAAGTGCGTTATTTATGCCATACGGCTTGATTTTGGTTTTGACATCTGTAAAAGCGTCACCGATTAAATTGAACCGGACCGGGATTTTCGGCCCGAGGTTTCCAAGAAGGCTGTTGCCGGTTACCTGTCCCAGCGGAATGTTGATCATAATGTTTTCACTGGCGCCGCTGTGTCCGGTATGGGTTTCCATCTCTTTCAAATTAGCCTGAAGCTGCTTTGTCACTTTTGTTTTCACACTGTTTACAACCTGTGTATTAAAATCGATTGTCGTTAAGTTTCCGTTTTCATCAGAATTCATTTGAAACATATCTTTCATATTTTCACTGTCAGACATATAGTCCTCAATCGAATCCTGGATCACCTCTGTCGCTATACGCTTCGTTTCCATCTCGCCGATGTCCATTAAAACAGGTTTGATCGAGCCATTGATCATCCAAAGGCTGACCGTTGTTGACAGGATAAAAAAGACAACGGACAGGAGCATCACGTAACGGAAAGGCAAAGGTCCTCTCTTGCGAAAAGGGCCGCGATATCTTGGCAAGAAAATCCCCCCTTACATATCACAATGTATGCTTGTAAGAGGGGACATAGTAATAGCCGGGGCCAATTTATTTTATTTCATCATTTTTAAAAGCGCTTCTCTGCCGCTCATGCCGACTTTGATGCCAAGATCTTCCGCAGCGTACGTGACGGATTCTAAAGGTGCGTCTAACAGCTGGTCAATGGTGCGGACACCAACTGCGCGTCCCGCCACGATGCCGCGCTCCTTTAATTTTTCATTCAGCAGTGCCACATCAAGCGCGCCGCACATAATGTATCCGTGATCATTGGCGACGGCCATAAAATTCGTTTTGGGAAGCTTTACTGTCACAGCTGTAAAAGGCTGTCCTTCTATCATGATCGGTGTCAGGTTTACCACGTCAACCACTCCCTTCATTCATCACTTTATGATGAAGGGCACAGCTTGTTGTGGGCTGACTGCCTTATTGTGCAAGCTTCCAAGCAAGCAGATCCCGCAAAAATTCCGGCATAAAATATTCTTTTTCTGCAGCGTCGCGAATCAACGGAAACAGTTTGCCGAGCGTAAACATATCAAGCACCGCAACGGAGTATTGTTTATGTTTTTCAATATCTTCCCCGTTCAGTGTGATCCGAGTGACGTGGGTGATCCCGTCATCGAGCCGTTTCGTTTCTACCTCAACGCCGGCATACACCATTTTCCCCATCACTTCTCCGCGGAAGCCGAGTCCTTTGATCCGGAGCTGCTCCATTTGTTCGGAAGCGGCATGGACAATGGTTTCCTTCAGTTCTTCTCCCGTCAGGCGGACAGCCACCGGGTTGATCGGATGCGGACAGATGCGGTGCAGATCCAGCTTTGTCACAGGACCTGCTTTTAGCGGACCGAGAATGACACCTGAATTGACCATACTGATGTCCGTCTCGCACCATTCCTTTAAGGCGTATGCCAAAAGCAAAGGCAGCTCTGATTCTTCAAACCACTTCACCTCAGCATCTTGTGCAAGCTCTGCAACGGCATCGGACAGTTTCTCCTCGGCTTCACGTTCTTTTTCATTGAGAAACGCTTTTGTTTCTGCGGATTCTCCTGTCCATTCCGCCATGTTCTGCACAGAAGCCGTTTTGCTGATGATGCTTCGCTGTACGCTGTCCACCGTGATTTCTACACAGCCGACATAATGCCCGTATTTCTCGGCGCTGGCCAGCAGTACCCCATTCACCACTTGTCCATCTTCAAGCAAATGATGGGTATGTGATTCGAGGATTACATCAATCTCAGGTACCGCTTCAGCCACTGCCTGATCATCTAGAATGCCTAAATGCGACAGCAGAACGATAATATCAGCCTGCCCTTTCACTTCCCGAATGGTTTCCTTTATGCTTTCAAGAGCATCCGTTACTGTCCATCCCAGCTTGTCATATACAGGATAATACGGCACAGTTACACCTAAGAAAGCAATGGACATACCGTTTTTCAATGATTTGATATGGTAAGGCACCGCCCAGGACGGACGGTTTCCATTTTTATCAAACAGGTTAGAGACGATGACAGGAAATTCAGCATGATCATATAAGGCAGCAAGCTCTTCATGCGGAAGCGTAATCCCTTCGTTATTGCCGATCGCCGCTCCATCAATGTGAAGGCGGTTTAAGAGATCGACATTCGCTTTTCCGAATGTCGCCTCTGTCACGAATTGAAAACGATCAAGATGATCGCCAATATCAAAAACGAGCGTCTCTTCACCGTCTGACTGATGCTCTTTTCTTTTCTGCTCGATATAATCTACAATTTTCGGCCAATTTTCAAAATGGCTGTGCAAATCATTTGTATGATATAAGCGGAGCTTCTCCTTCATAATATCTCTCCCTAATCGTTCAGCTGAAAATGCCTTCATAAATGAGCTGGCAGCCGATCAAAATCAATACGATCCGCATGATCATAACGATCGTTTTCGTCTGCATTTTTCTGTTGATGGCGGCGCCAAGCTTTCCGCCGAACCAAGCGCCGGGCACAAGCGCGAGGGCATACAGCCAATTGACGTGCCCGGAAATCATATGTGAAACAGACCCTGTCATAGAAGACAGGAAAATAATAAACATGGACGTTGCCACCGCAACCTTCGGCGGAAACAGAAATAACAGCATCATCGCCGGAACCATCAGTGATCCGCCGCCTATACCGAAAAGTCCGCCTAAAAAACCGACAACAAAGGCAATGGCAATACCCACAGAGGCCTGATATGAGTACGTATAAGGCTCACCGGCATCATCCTGAAATGTCCGGATAATTCCTTTGTGCGCTTTGTTGATTGGCCGGGCTTTCGCTTTCAGCATTAAGGATAATGAAATCAGAATCATAAAAATGCCAAACCAAACGGAAAACGAGTTTGAATTGAACAGCTTTGACACGTAAGCCCCGATCATGCTGCCGGGACCTGAACCGATAAAGAAAATGAGCCCGCTCTTATAATCAACTGTTTTATATTTAATATAAGCCAAAGTTGAAGAAAGGCCCGTAAAAATAATGACCAAAAGCGAAGTTCCAATCGCAACCTGCGGCGTCACATCCTGAAACAGCTGCGTCACTGTGCTTAAAAACATCAGAGACGGCACAATGACAATTCCGCCGCCAAGCCCGATCAGACTTCCTACCGTACCTGCGATTAATCCCAGTACGACCAAAATCACAAACGACATCAATAAAAACCTCTTTTCTAAAATAAATCGAGCTGTCTCGGAGCAAGTCCGCTGTACTCGATATCAAGCAGTTCAAGCATCTGCTTGCCATTATCCGCAGCGTCACCGCCGGAATTATTGTTGAACAGGACAAAAACATCCTTACATTGCTGCTGCAATTCATTCAGGTGCTTTTTCCAATCCTCCAGCTCCTGTTGGTTGTAGCGGTATAAGTACCTGACCTCCCGCCAGTTTTTCCCGCCATCAGGCTTCATCCAGCCCTGCTTGTTGCGCCCGTGAAACCTGACGAGCGTTTTGTTTTCATCGGTCGCGCGCAACACGGTCGGAACGCTGCCTTCTCCGATTTGCGGTTCATCACAGACACTGTGAATCCAGCCTTCCGCTTTCATAAATGAAAGCGTCTGCTCATAAAATGGCGGCGAGAACCAGGAACGGTTTCTGAATTCAAGCGCGCAAGGAATATCTCCCATTTGGTGCTTGCACCATCTCAAATAGGCGACATTCTCCTTCTTGCAGTCAAACCACGGCGGAAATTGAAACAGCACCATGGCGAGCTTATTGCTATGTAAATATGGCGTTAAAGACACCTTAAACGCATCAAACATCTCCTCTTTTGAGTCAAAGGGAATTTCGCCGCGCTGATGCCCTGTCATGCCCTGATATGCTTTCACGATAAATTGGAAGGTTTCGGGCGTTTCCTTCACCCACTTTTCATTATTGCGCGTCGGCTGAATCGCGTAAAAGCTCGCGTCTAATTCCACGATCGGAAAATGGGAGGAATAGGCCTGCAATTTTTTCTGGCTGGCCGTTTTCGGCGGATAGATGCTGTCATGATCCCCCCACCCCGTCAGTCCGATATAAATCACACTCATTCACCTCTCTTCCAGTTTATCACACGTGTTTTCAGGTTTCCTCGGAAATGCTGTTCATATGGCGGGAAAATGCAGAACGAAGATGCTGATATTGTTCCTCATTCGTATCTAAAAACGCCTCTTCTCTTGAGGAAGGAATATGCTGATATTCAATAGGCGCCTGAAACTGCTCACTCGTAAAATCGTACATCACACCATTGATGCTGTTGTAAAAATGCCAGCTCTCACCGACTTTTGTTTTGAAAATCGTGCCGCCGAAATGGTCTTGAATCACCAATGCCGTCACGCCGCATTGGCCGCATGACGGGCATTCTTCCGTCCATTTAGAGCTCGAATGGCGCGACCAGGATTGCTTAAGTATGTATTTGACATGCTCCATTGCCTCCGCCTCCTTTTTAAAAAAAGATACCACGTTGATGAGATTTTAAAAACTAGAACGGAGGAAATCAAAAAACCCGGCGGTAAAATCCGCCGGGCTTACGAAGGAACGACCAGAGCTCCGTCAATTTCAGTGACTTTTTCCCCATCATTGTACACGCACCGGCCTTTGCTGTAAGTGGCCGAAATGCTGCAGGGAAATGTATGTCCTTCGTAAATGCTTTTTTTATGCTTTGCAAACATCGATTCTCTTGTAACAGTGTACGGCTCCATGCTGACGAGCACGAAATCTGCATCACACCCCGCCTCAAGCCGCCCTTTTTTCTGAAGGCCGAATCGTTTTGCAGGGGCCGCCGCTGTCCATTCTGCGATGGTTTCAAACGGAATCTGATGCCCAAGCGCCAGTTCCAGCATTCCTAATAAAGTGAACTGCCCGCCGCTGATTCCGCCCCATGATAAAAACATGTTATCCTCCCGCTTCAAGGATGGACGGCAGGGGGAATGGTCTGAGGAAACCATGTCAATGTCCCCGGCAATAAGCGTCTCGATCAGCGTCTCTTTTGATTGCCGCGACCGGAGCGGAGGCGCGCATTTTGCGACAGAGCCCCTTTGCCGTAAATCGTCATGGCTAAACAAGACATAATGCGGGCATGTTTCAACCGAAACATCAAGACCTTCCTGTTTCGCCTCTCTGATCAGCCGGACCGCTTTCGCCGTGCTGATATGGACAAAATGAACCGGACAGCCTGTCACCTTCGCATACTGAATCGTGCGATACACCGCTTCAACTTCTGCTTCCTCCGGGCGGGAGGCGGCGTACGCATCCGCATCCACCTTTCCTTTATTGGCCAAAACCATCTGCAAGTAGCTTGTGATCGCGTCGCTTTCCGCGTGGAGAGCGAGGATTTTTCCTGCAGCCGCGATTTCTGCCATGCCTTTGAGCAATGTCCGTTCATCAACAGAGCGGAACTCATCAGTACCTGACTTTGATAAAAACGCTTTAAACCCGATCGCTCCCGCTTCAGCCATCGGACGGATGTCCTCGATATGGCCTGGCACAAGGCCGCCCCATAGCGCAAAATCCACGGCAGATTTTTGCCTGCCTAGCTCAGCTTTTGCGAGAAGATGCTCTGCCGTCACGGTTGATGGAATACAGTTGAGCGGCATATCAAAATAGGTGGTGCAGCCGCCTGCGGCCATCATTTGAGAACCTGTTTCAAACCCCTCCCAATCCTCCCTGCCCGGTTCATTAAAATGAACATGGCAGTCTATCACACCAGGAAACACGTATTTCCCGTCTGCCTGGATGATTTCCGTCCCGCTTGCTTCAATGTCAGAACCTATCTCGGCAATGACACCGTTTTGAACTGCAATATCAGCTTCTATAACGCCATCTGGCGTAACTGCCTTCGCACCTTTTATCACCATATCGTAAGCCATATTGATCCCCCCATGTAAGGATGACGATTTTTCATGTCAGTTTATGTAACACAACCAGTTCTATTTTCAACAGCTTACTGCTACTATGATCGTATTACATCAGCAAAACCGCTAGAATTCCTATTGAAAATTATTCACCTTAACCAATGTTTTTATAGAAAAGGAGAATGCGCTATGAATATTTTTGATGTGATGAAAATACCGGCTTTTGAAAACGCCAATTTAATTGCTGGTAAAGCAGGAGGAGAAAGAGAGGTTCAGCATGTCAATATGATGGACGCTCCGGATATCGCAGACTTTTTGCATAAGAATGAATTGCTCGTCACCACCGCCTATCACCTGAAGGATCACCCGCATCAATTATCTGAACTGATTCAGCAAATGGCAAAACGGGGCTGCGCGGGCCTCGGCATTAAAACAAAGCGCTATCTGGAAGATATCCCGAAGGAAATCATCGAACTGGCCGATTCATATGCGTTTCCGATAATTGAGCTTCCGGAACACATCCGCCTCGGCGATATTGTGAATGCCACACTCAGCCATATTCTCGATATGCGTTCTAACGAGCTGCAGCAAGCCATTTACGCGCACAAAAAATTCACAAACCACATTATGAGCGGCAAGGGGCTGCAATCCCTCCTCAAAAAGGTGTCAGACCTCCTTCAGCTTCCCGTGCTGCTGCTTGACCAGCATGCCAAAATGCTGTCTGCGTCTCATCAGATTTCAGTTGAGACCGAAAAGCTGAAAGGCACCCTGAATACCGTATCCGGGCCATTTTTCACTTGTTTCTCTACAATCTCAGATCAGAAAACATATTCTGTCCTGCCTATTTATAATCACGAAAAAAACTGCGGCTACCTGCTGATACCGGACATGGTGCAGGCCGGCGACAAAGGATTGATCCTCACGATTGAACAAGCGGCCAACGTCATTTCCTTTGAACTGCTGAAGGAAAATGCGCTGAAGCAGTTCAGCCGGCGGGCCCGCAATGAGTTTTTCAACAATTTTATTGAGCGGTCCTTTTCTTCAGATGACGAAATCAAAAACCGGGCGAAAGAATTCAAGCTGCGATGGGATCAAAAATACATGTGCATTGCCGGCAAACTCGATCGCAATGACGAATCAATCAGCTTTACAGAAAATCAGCTCGCTTCCGACAGCGTATTCGAATTTCTTGAAGGTGAATTATCAGCCTTCCCGTTTCCGCCTCACTTCTTTATGAAAGGAAATGTCGGCATTATTCTAATCGAAGCGACAGACAGCTGGAGTGAAATGCACGCCTCGGTGATCAGCTTTTTAGAACAGTTTCAAACACAGGTCAGCGCTCAATTTAAACGAACCGTGTCCTTTGGCATCAGCAATATCTGCCAAAAGCTCATTGATGTTCCCGACGCTTTCACAGAAGCTTCTGATGCTCTGCAATCGGGGCATTTGTCAAGAAGCACCGCATTTATCCAGGTGTATCACGCCAAAGATGTGCCTGAGCTTCTGCGCTTGCTCCCGGTTGAGGATTTGAAGAAATTTTACAACTCCACGCTTCAGAGCCTCGCTGAAAAACAGCAGGAGGATCAAAGCCTGCTTCATACGCTTTCCGTCTATTTAGAGACACACTGCCAAATTTCAGAGACGGCAAAGCGTCTGTACGTTCATCGCAATACGGTCATATACCGCCTTGAAAAATGCGAAGAGCTTCTGGGGAAAAGCTTAAAAGATCCTGAAACAACGATGCGTTTGCGGCTTGCATTACGTATGCAGCGGCTGATCAGCTAATGTTTGTTACATTTTATTACAAAACGAATCATTTTTCGTCACTTTCAGCAATCACACCTGTCTTTTTCAGCTACTGTATCCAATGACACCCCTCGATCGGCACGATATCATGTTACTAAAGTTCACATACAGGGAGGGACTATAGTGAAAAAAAGATCGTTTAAGGTGTTTACGCTTAGCCTGCAGCATGTGCTCGCCATGTATGCAGGTGCGATTTTGGTGCCCCTGCTTGTCGGCAGGGCGCTGAATGTAACAACTGAACAGCTGTCCTACCTATTGGCGATTGACCTGTTAACATGCGGCGTCGCGACGCTTTTGCAAACCTTGCGCGGAGCATACATCGGCATCGGGCTTCCCGTCATGCTTGGCAGTTCATTTGTGGCCGTCACCCCGATGATCGCAATCGGCAGCAATTACGGCATTCACGCGATTTATGGTTCCATCATTGCGGCCGGTGTGTTCATCTTTTTGTTTGCGCGTTTTTTCGGCAAGCTGACTGTGTTATTTCCTCCTGTCGTAACAGGTACCGTTGTGACCTTGATCGGCCTTTCACTTGTTCCGACAGGTGTGAAAAATATGGCTGGCGGCGAAAAAATAAACGGCAGCGCCAACCCCGAATACGGTTCGCTCGAAAACCTTCTTCTCTCTGTCGGTGTCCTTGTTCTGATCTTAGTCCTCAACCGCTTTCTCAAAGGATTTGCCCGAACACTATCCGTTCTGATCGGCATCGCCGCCGGAACAGCGGCAGCAGCGATCATGGGCAAAGTCAGCTTTTCTTCTGTTACAGAAGCACCGTTCTTCCAAATCCCGAAGCCTTTTTACTTCGGAGCCCCCACGTTTGAAATCGGTCCGATCTTAACGATGCTGATCGTCGGAATCGTCATTATTGTGGAATCAACCGGCGTTTTTTACGCAATCGGAAAGATATGCGGCAGACCTTTAACTGAAAAAGATCTCGTCAAAGGCTATCGAGCGGAAGGAATCGCCATTCTCATCGGCGGGCTGTTCAATGCCTTTCCTTATAATACCTTTGCGCAAAACGCCGGCTTATTGCAGCTGACCAAAGTGAAAACAAGAAACATCGTCGTTACCGCAGGCTGTATCCTTGTCTGTCTCGGACTGATTCCGAAGATTGCCGCCCTTGCATCTGCCGTTCCTGCTGCTGTACTTGGCGGCGCGACCGTCGTCATGTTCGGCATGGTGATTGCCTCCGGCGTCAAAATGCTCAGCACAGCGGATCTCAAAAATCAATACCACCTCCTAACCATCGCATGCTCAATCGCACTCGGCATCGGCGCCAGCACGGCCCCCGGGATTTTTGCTGAATTCCCCGCTCCGATTAGAATTCTGGTCAGTGACGGCACCATCACTGGCAGCCTGACCGCCATCTTTTTGAATCTATTTTTCAGCTTGCGCGACAAAAAAGAATTAACAGCACAGCAAACAGAACTTCCGGTATTAGAACATACACTCGCATTAGAAAAAGAGGTGTAAAAAAGATGAAGGAACAGCACAATGCCTTACAGCTAATGATGCTGGGGCTTCAGCACATGCTTGCCATGTATGCGGGAGCCATTCTCGTTCCGTTGATCGTCGGAGCAGCGATCGGGCTGAATGCGGGGCAGCTGACGTATTTAATCGCGATTGATTTGTTTATGTGCGGGGCGGCAACTCTTTTGCAGCTCTGGAGAAACCGATATTTCGGCATCGGCCTTCCCGTTGTGCTCGGATGCACGTTTACCGCAGTCGGCCCGATGATTTCCATCGGAAGCACTTACGGTGTCCCAGCGATATATGGTGCCATTATCGCCGCAGGACTGATTGTCGTCTTAGCCGCGGGCTTCTTCGGGAAGCTTGTCCGTTTTTTTCCGCCTGTCGTAACCGGATCAGTCGTCATGATCATCGGCATCAGCCTGATTCCAACGGCAATGAATAACCTGGCCGGAGGTGAAGGAAGCAAAGAATTCGGCTCACTGGACAACGTGCTCCTCGGGTTTGGCGTCACAGCATTTATCTTATTGCTGTTTTATTTCTTTAAAGGCTTTATCCGCTCCATAGCGATTTTGCTCGGTCTTATCGCAGGAACAGCGGCTGCATATTTCATGGGAAAGGTCGATTTTTCTGAGGTCTTGGAGGCGTCTTGGCTTCATGTTCCATCTCTGTTTTATTTCGGACCGCCAACCTTTGAGCTGCCGGCTGTTGTCACGATGCTTCTCGTTGTGATTGTCAGCCTCGTTGAATCGACAGGTGTTTACTTTGCGCTTGCCGATATCACAAACCGCAGGCTATCGGAGAAGGATCTGGAAAAAGGCTACCGGGCAGAAGGCCTTGCGATTTTGCTGGGCGGCTTATTTAACGCGTTTCCCTATACAGCTTTCTCGCAGAATGTCGGCATCGTTCAGCTTTCAAAGTTGAAAAGTGTCAACGTCATCGCCATTACAGGAATCATGCTGATGGCGATCGGGCTGGTTCCAAAAGCAGCGGCCCTGACAACAGTGATCCCCACCCCAGTTCTCGGCGGCGCAATGATCGTCATGTTCGGCATGGTCATTTCTTACGGGATCAAAATGCTATCCAGCGTTGACCTTGATTCGCAAGGCAACTTGCTGATTATCGCCTCTTCCGTCAGCTTGGGGCTTGGCGCTACAACAGTTCCCGCGTTGTTTTCATCTCTTCCGGGCGCGGCCTCTGTCTTGGCAGGAAGCGGAATTGTGATCGGCAGTTTGACGGCCATTGCACTGCACGCTTTTTTTCAAACCAAACAGCCGAATGGCACAGACATAAAAACGTAAAGGAAGATGCCAATGTTCACAATGGATGACCTGAACCAAATGGATACACAAACACTGACAGACACACTTGGCTCTATTTTTGAACACTCTTCATGGATTGCGGAGAGATCCGCAGCACTACGGCCGTTTTCGTCCCTTTCTGATCTTCACCGCAAAATGACTGGCATTGTAAAAGCCGCGGATCGCGAGACACAGCTTGATTTAATCAAAAAGCATCCCCGGCTCGGAACAAAGAAAACAATGAGCGGTGACTCGGTACGAGAGCAGCAGAACGCGGGGCTCGGCAAATTAGAACAGCAGGAATACGAGGAGTTTCTCATGCTGAATGAACACTATTATGATCGCTTCGGCTTTCCTTTTATTTTAGCGGTGAAGGGAAAGACGAAACAGGACATTCACCAAGCCCTGCTGGCAAGGCTTGAGAGCGAACGAGAAACGGAGTTCCAGCAGGCCCTTATCGAAATTTACCGAATCGCCCGCTTTCGTCTGGCTGACATCATCACTGAAAAAGGAGAGACGCAAATGAAAAGAACCATGTCTTATGGCAAAGGAAATGTATTTGCATACCGAACGTTTTTAAAACCGCTCACTGGAGTGAAGCAAATCCCAGAATCATCTTTTGCCGGGAGAAGCAATACCATTGTCGGCGTTGATGTGACATGCGAAATTGGCGGAGAAGCCTTCCTGCCATCATTTACAGACGGAGACAATACTCTCGTCGTGGCAACGGATTCAATGAAAAACTTTATCCAGCGCCATCTCGCATCCTATGAAGGAACGACAACCGAGGGGTTCCTACACTATGTAGCTCACCGATTTTTAGATACTTATTCTCATATGGACACGATCACTCTGACTGGCGAAGACATTCCGTTTGAAGCAATGCCTGCATACGAGGAGAAAGAGCTCAGCACAAGCCGCCTCGTCTTCAGAAGATCGCGTAATGAACGAAGCCGCTCTGTGCTGAAAGCAGAACGAAGCGGGAATACCATAACGATTACCGAGCAATACAGCGAAATCATGGATCTTCAGCTCGTCAAGGTGAGCGGCAACTCCTTCGTCGGCTTCATCCGGGACGAATATACGACTCTCCCGGAAGACGGCAACCGCCCGCTGTTTGTCTATTTAAACATCAGCTGGCAATATGAAAATACCAATGACGCATACGCTTTTGATCCAGCCCGCTACGTTGCGGCTGAACAAGTCCGCGACTTGGCGAGCACCGTTTTTCACGAGCTCGAAACCCCTTCAATCCAAAACCTAATCTATCATATCGGCTGCAGAATATTAGCGAGGTTCCCACAGCTCACTGATGTCAGCTTCCAATCTCAAAATCACACGTGGGATACGGTTGTCGAAGAAATCCCGGGCTCAAAAGGAAAAGTCTACACCGAACCGCGCCCGCCATACGGTTTCCAATATTTTACCGTGACAAGAGAAGACGCCGAGAAAGAAAAACAGAAAGCCGCTGAAAAATGTCGGAGCCTGAAAGCCTGATGGGAAAACTGACAACCCATATTTTAGATTTAACCAGCGGCAAACCAGCGGCGAACGTAAAAATTGAATTGAAGCGGCTGGGCGAAAGTATTTTGAAAGAGGTTTACACTAACAATGACGGCAGAGCCAATGTCCCTCTGCTGGCTGGTGAAGAGCTGGTGTCCGGAGAATATGTGATGGAATTTCATGCAGGAGACTATTTTGCGAATAAATACGTGAATACGGTCGACCAGCCGTTTTTAACCATAGTTACCGTCCGTTTTCAGCTTGCAGATCCAGATGCACATTATCATATCCCGCTCTTGCTGTCGCCGTTTGGTTATCAGGTGTATAGGGGGAGTTAAGAAGGAAGCCCGCCTCACCGGCGGTCTTCTATTTGCACTTCAATAAACTTTTGATCAGTACTTGCAGTAATCCCACGCTTAGTGAAACAACAGCTAGAATAAACATTCACCTATATTTTTCAGGATAATTGCCTACGACAAAAATATCCTGTAGTCCTTTCATTTATAAATCGAGGTTTCAAACTAATAAGTCAGCTCTTAGCAGCCGAGCTCCCTTCTCCAATCCTATAAACAGACCGCGTTTTTTCTCGAAAAAATACTCTGAAGACAATTGCTGCGTTTTTAATAGTTTTGATAACGCGTTCTCTCTTACACCTTTAGACAAAATATTCATTTTTTCTTTTTTAGACTTAAATCTATGTCGAAAATGATCGTTGGCATATCTTATACTATCTCCACTAAGGAGGTGACATTATGGGATTCTACAATTCTGGTGGATACAGTGGAAACTCTGGTTACTCAAACGGTTTCGGGAGCTCCTTCGCTTTGATCGTGGTGCTATTCATTTTGTTGATCATTGTTGGAGCAGCTATCTTTAATTATTAAGTTTAACTTTCCTTGCCTCCGCCGTATCCAACACCTCCCTGTCCGACAGACGCCATAAGAAGTTTTTATGGCGTCTTTGCTATGTGCTCACTAATCTTTTTGTAATTCAGAAGCTGTCAAGTTCTACGAGATTTATCGTGTGTTTTCCCACAACGCTTCTGCGTCTTGATCGCGCTGTCTGACTGAGGCTAAAAAAGTCCGGCTTTTAAAAGCCGGACTCCCGTCTACCCCCGTTCAACTCTCTTCTAATCCTGCAAGCTGACCGCATAATCCCGCCATACCCGGTACACCGGCACAAATTCCCCGCCAGCCCTTCTTCTATATCTTCGTCAGAAGGTTGAGGGGTTTCCCGAAACAGTGCTTTAAGCGCAATTATCATTCCTGGGGTACAGTAGCCGCATTGGAAGCCTCCTTCTTCCAAAAAAGCGGTTTGGCAGATATCCAGTTCCTCTTTTTGTACGCCCTCGATTGTTGTAATGGAATGGCCGTCCACTTGATAAGCCATGGTCATACACGCATTGGCCAGCTTTCCGTCGATTAAAATAGAGCAGGCTCCGCAGCGGCCGATTCCGCAGGACACCTTTGTCCCGGTCAGCTGAAATTCCTTTCTAAGCAGGTCACTCAGATGTGTCGTAGGAACGGCAGCAACCTCCCGCTCCTGCCCATTCACGGTCATCCGGAACTGTTCCTTTTTTACAGGAAATGGCCCGGCCTCTTTTACGTCCATTGCTTCAGCCCCTTTCTGTCTATCGCTTCAAGCAGCTCTTCTCTTGAAATTGGCAGCTTGTTTATCCAGCATCCGACCGCATCATGTACTGCCTTTACAATCGCCGGAGTGATGGCGATTGTTCCGATTTCGCCAACACCGCGCGGTCCATATACGTCTCCCTTCATTAAGTCTTCTATTGCAATCACCTTCATGTCAGGAACATCTTTGATTCCGGGAATCAAATAGTGATCGAGATTTTCCGCAGCATAACGGCCATCCGTCATTTTCGCTTCCTCCATCAGTGTGTAGCCGAGTGCCATGGCAGCGCCGCCTTCAATTTGACCTCGATATCCCTGCGGACTGATAACCGGACCTGCCGCAATAGCGTGCTCACAATCTATCAATTTGACATCGCCTGTTAACAGATCTACCTCCACCTCAACGGCAGCCGCTCCAAATGAGTAGAGGAAATGGCCGCCCACCACAGGATCAGGCGTTGTTGGAAAGTCAAATGCCGTTTCCTCTGCCAAAGGGCCTTTTTCAGCCAGCTCCTTATACGTCACCACGAGCGCCTTTGTGTTTTTGTCACGCAAGCCTGCAGCGCCGGGAATAAGATTTTCCGCTGAACAGCCGCTCCATTCTGCCGCCCGTTTTTTCAACTGAGCTAGAAACGGCTTCTTCAAACGCTGGATCGCGTGCCACACCATGCTTGTGCCGCGGGATGCTGTGGAGGAGCCTGACTTCGGCACTTTTGCGGTATCCCCAATAACAATGGAAATATCCTCTGCGGCACAACCTAACTCCTCCATGACAATCTGTTCAATCGCTGCTAGAATCCCCTGTCCGCATTCTTCAAATCCAAACGAAGCAGTGATTTTGCCTTCACTCGAAAGGGACAAACGGCCTCCTGCCGCATCCATTCGGCCAAACCCCAGCCCGCCGCCGTGCATTGTAATTGCCGCTCCCGTGCCTCTTTGCAGATACCCGCAGTTCCGGCTTGTTTTTTTAAGAATGGGAGATTTAGATATGGCATTCAACACCTGTGCCGCTCCGTCAGTTGGTGCAATTCGATGCTCAAGCGGCCCCAAGTCATGCGGTTTTCTGATATTTTTTCTTCTCAGCTCGAGCGGGTCGATGCCAAGCATGCCGCTGAGACGATCGAGATGGGTTTCGAGTGCAAATGTGATTTGGTTGCCGCCAAAGCCCCGAAATTCCCCCGCCACCCCGTTGTTCGTAAATACTGATATTCCTTCAGTCCGGATATTCGGAATACGGTACGGCCCCGCGGCATGCTCGACAGAAAAATCAAGAACAGCCGGTCCGAGCGTAGCGTAAGCGCCTGTGTCCGCCACAATTTTCACGTCGTGCGCCAATAGATTTCCCGAATGATCTGCACCCGTTTTTATCGTAATCTTCATCGGATGGCGCTTAATGCCAGAACGTACAGATTCCTTTCGTGTCTGATGAATTTTGACAGGGCGTCCGCTTTTCAGGGCCAAAAGCGCAGCATACGGCTGAATATTCAGCTCATCCTTCCCTCCGAACGAGCCGCCCATCGGACTTGACACAATTCTGATCTTCTCTTCAGGAATATCAAAAATACGGGCAAGCTGGAAACGGTCTTTATAGCCGTGCTGGGTTCCTGCATACATCGTAAAACCCCCGTCGTCTTCCGGAACGGCTACACCTCCCTCCGTTTCCATATACGTATGCATCTGCCGCGGCAGCTCATAGGTTTCTTCAAAGACTGTGTCAGATGCTTGAAACCCTTCTTCCACATCACCGTTTGAAAAAAATGCGCGGTGCAGGATATTCCCGTCCTCATGCAGTCTTTGCGCATTCGGCCGAAGCGCTTTTTCTGGTGAATCCATGACTTCCAGCTCTTTATACTCAACTCGAATCAGCTCCAGCGCCGCTTCCGCGATTTCTTCCGTTTCCGCAGCAACTGCGGCGATCGCATCCCCGACATACCGCACCCTGTCCTCACATAAAACCGGCTGATCAGGGATGACAATGCCAAATCGGTTTAAGCCGGGAACGTCTTTATGTGTGACGACGGCCTGCACGCCTTCCATTTTCTCAGCTTTTATGGTGCAAACCGACACAATCTCTGCATGAGGATAAGCACTTCTCAGCACCTTGCCATACAGCATTCCTGGAAAGCTGAGATCGGTCATATATTTCAATTCCCCTGTGACCTTATCCCTTCCATCCGGTCTGACTCTTGACGGTTTGTTGATGATCATTTATTCCCCTCCCTCAGCCATCAGCTCTGCCATGATGACGTTGGCAGCGGCTTTTTTTCTGTATGCCGCTGACATAAAAGCATCTGAGGAAAACGACAGCTCATGAATAAGTGTTTTGTACAGCTCATGCGAGTCCCACCCTGGTGCCATCCATTTCGCTTCGCTGTCCAATAATCTCCTAGGAGTGATATCGGCATGGCCAGCGGCGAGGCGAATGCCGCCGTCTTTCAAAAAACGTCCAGCTGCAACAGCAACCGCTCCTGTAAAAGCCTGACGCCTTCCAAGCTTGTGATAAAATACACGCTCTCCCTCCGCCCGCGGGATGATGACACGCGTGACGATAGCCGTTCTAAAGTCTTCCTCAATGAGCCAAGCGCCAAGCGGCAGCCTGATTAGCTTCTTTTGATATACGATAAGATCAGCATCAAGCACAAGCAGAAGCGGAATGAAATCACCGATTTTACTCGCTATGTTGCCGCCAATCGTGGCACGGCTGCGGATTCCCGGTGCGGCGACAGCGGAAGCAGCGTCACTGAAACAGCCAAGCGTGCTCTTGATCAAAGGGTTCTTTCTGCATTCACTCAGTGATGTGAGCGCCCCGATCGACACGTGGGTGTCACTGGCGCTGATCCCTCGCATCTCGTCAATCCCTTCAAGGCTGACAAGGTGCTGTTTCGGTAGAGTTCCTTTGTCCCACTGAAGCTGAAGCAGCGTGCTTCCCGATGCGGCACACACATCCGGAGCAAGCTTCTCTAAAAGCGAATAGGCCTCATCAAGCGCTGCCGGCCTCCATAATTGAATATTCATCCTTGCTTTTGTCACTTGGCCGTTCAAGCCATCGCCCTCCTTACCATGTCATATTCCTCGGGTGTATCAATATCGTCCAACTCGCCGCTATCCTTTGCCTCCAAAACCGCTCCTGCTCCAAGCTGTCCGCTTTTCAGGAGCCTGCGAGCCCCTTCATCTCCCGTTAACCCCTTTACATAAGGAAAACAAGCCGACGAGAAGTAGATTGGCGGGGTGAACGCCCCTAAAAACGATGACACGGCAAATGGCTCAGGGGCCAGTGCCACAAGGGCATTGAGATGATCGACGGAAAGCTGAGGCTGGTCGGCTAACAAAATGACAACGCCGTCCGCCCCCATGCTTTCTGCTTTTCTCACCCCGCTGCTGACTGAATGCCCCTGACCCTTTTCTGCGTCTTGGCAAACGTGCAGGCTCCAGCGTTTTTGAAAAGGCGGAGCGTGATACGGCGCTCCTATCCACTCAAGGGAGGCATGTTCTGTCCGCTCGACGACCAGCACGTGATCAAGGCGGGACGACAGAGCAGCTTTCAAGGAAAGTGAGCCGATGTTTTCTCCTTTTAGCGGCAAAGCCAGCTTGTTTTGACCCATTCTTCTGCTTTTGCCGGCAGCGAGAAACACGCCGATCAGATAGGGGCTTCTCATACAACCGCTATTCGTTTTCTTGTTTGAATGATTTCTGCAACTACACTTACCGCAATTTCCTCTGGACCTTCCGCACCGATTTTCAGCCCGACCGGACTGTAAAAGTGAGACGGAGGATGTTTTCCGTTCAGCAGCCGTTTCGTGCGGTTTGCCGAACCCAACAGTCCAATATAATGGAGGTTTTGAGAAAATAAGAAGTTGATGATCGTTTGATCGTGCTGATAATGATGGGTTGCCACAACAGCTGCATCATGCGGAAAAAATTGAAATTTGCTAAGCATTCGTTCCGGAAAAGCGGTGATCAGCTGATCCGCTTTTGGAAAAAGAGAGGATGTACAATAAGCGGGCCGCCAATCCGTCACGATAACAGAAAACCCTGTGTCAGCCGCCAAATTGGCCAGCGGTACAGTATCCGGTCCCGCCCCAAACAGAATGAGGCGCGGCTTCGGTTCAATTCGCTGAATAAACATGTTAGTGGGTGGATCGAAATGCGGTAAATGAAGCGTTGAAACAGTACGTTGAATATCTTGCAGAGGCGCGTCCGGCCAGTTGCCAAAATGCCCGTTCTCCGTCAGAAATAAATAATGGGAGGATTCAATCTTTATAACAGAAGTGACAGCTTTGCCTGAATGAAGGCAATCCCTCACTTTCTCATAGTGCCGCCTTTTTTCCTGAGTGATTCGCTCTGCATGAACATGAATAATGCCATTGCACCCGGCTCCCATGCCCCAAGAAAGATCGTCCTCCGACCGCATGTCGTAGGGAATCAGCGTTGATGTGAGCTGATCGCCCAGCGCACTGATTCTTTGGAATACATCTTCTTCCACACACCCGCCGCTCAGCAAGCCAATCCGTCTGCCTTTTTTCTTAAAGAGCATAGAGGCGCCTGCTTTTCGATACGCGGAGCCTTCAACTTGAACAATTGTCGCCAGTACAGCCTCCTCCTGGTCTTCCAGGAGCGCATCTAACATCGTGTGAAAATTCCCCAATGCCGCATCCTCCTCTCGAAAATTGCCGTGAGAAACAACTAGTTCAGCGTGATTTTATAGGTAACTTGTATAAAGAATAGACGATGGAAGAAAAAATGACTCATGATTTGTCAGAAAATGAAACACATAGAAAGAGGATTTGTAAAAAGAGTCAAACGAAGAAAATCAGATTGGAGAAAACACGAAATCATATCGTTAAAAAGCTTGCGGAGTTCCGCAAGCTTTTCTTTACACCGCTGCCTGGCGGCCAGCGTTTTCATACACATCCAGCGCTGCTTGGAGCGCTTTTCCTGCTTCGATTCCTGCGTTATGTCTGAGAAGCACAGCCTCTAACCCGGCAAGCACGAATAGCACGTTTTCTTTTCTGCAGCTGTACCCCATCGTGCCGATCCTCCAGATCTTCCCTGCAAGCGGGCCGAATGAGCTGGCGATTTCAATGCCGAATTGTGCCAGCAGCATGTCACGGACAGACTCGCCGTCAATGCCGCCGGGAATTTCGACACAGGTGACAACAGGCATTTTGCAGCTGTCATCTCCAAACAATCTTAGCCCCATTGCCTTTATCCCTGCTGCTAATGCGGCTTCATGGTGCCGATGCCGCTCGAAACGCGTCTCAAGACCTTCTTCAAGCACCAGTCTGACTCCCTCACGTAAGGCGTACAGCATTGTCGTCGCTTCTGTATGATGATTGAGCCGTCTTTCGCTCCAATAATCCTCAAGCTGGCTCAAATCAAAGTAGTTGCTTGTAATTGGCCGATTTCCCGAAAGTGCTGCCCTGTCAGCTTGTGTCGCAATCCCGCGTTCCACCTTTTTGCGAGCTGCAATCACGTCCGCCACCCGCTCATTATATGTAATCGGCGCCATTCCTGAAGGCACAGACAAACATTTTTGCGTTCCGCCGATGGCAGCGTCAATCTTCCATTCATCGACTTTAACCTCGCAGCCCCCAATCGTTGCGACTGCATCGACGATAAACAATGCATCCTCGGTGCGGCAGGCTTCGCCGATGGCTTTCAGCGGGTGAATCCGTCCTGTCGATGTTTCTCCATGCACCATGGCCACAATTTTCGGCTTCACTTTTTTTATCTCCCGTATGATGTCCTCCGGGTCAAAAACCGTTCCCCATTCGCACTCCAGCATATGAACATTTGCCCCATATCGCTCGGCGATTTCAGTCAGCAAATAACCGAAACGGCCGTAAATGGGAATGAGCACATCATCTTCCGGCTCTATCACACTAGCCAGCACTGCTTCAATTCCCGCCCGTGAAGTGCCGTCAATCGGGTATGCCCAGCGGTTTTTTGTTTGGAACAGCTCCCGAAGCATCTCCATCGTTTCATTCATAATACCTGTAAACGCCGGATCAAATTGGCCGACAACCGGGGTGCTCATTACTCTTAATACACGCGGATCAACCTCAACAGGCCCCGGCGTCATAATCGTTCTTAACGGGGTGCATAATTCTCTTCTGCCTGACACAGCCATTCCTCCTTTATCAGTAAGCCAGTTTGTATAATAAATCAGTCAGTGCGCGGACGCCGATCTCAAGCTGTCTGGCTGACGTATATTCCTTCGGTGAGTGGCTGACGCCGCCTCGGCTCGGCACAAACAGCATACAAGCAGGATAGCGCCTTCCGATCATTTGCGCGTCATGCCCTGCTCCGCTCACCATTTCCTCACAGCTGAAGCCGTTTTCTAATGCTGTTTCAAAAGCCGCAGCCTTCAGCCTTTCGTCCATCGGCACAGGCTCTATCCGCATATATTCATCAATCACAGCGCGAATTCCTTTTTGTAGGCAAATGCCGTTGATCAAAGCAACCATGTCTTGATGAAACTGTTCCAGCACATGCTGATGCTGATGGCGAATATCGATTGAAAACTGGACGCGGCCCGGTATGACATTGGCTACATTGGGCTCTGCCGTTATTTTTCCGCATGTCAGACGGAGCTCATCCGGCAGCTCCTCCGACCGCAGCAGCAGCTCATGAATGATACGGCTGCTGGCTGCGAGCGGGTCCTTGCGCCATTTCATGGAGGTGGTTCCTGCGTGATTGCATTCTCCTTCGAGCGTGACGAGATATCGTCTCTGCCCCGCAATACTTGTCACGATGCCGAGATCCCGGCCTGACATTTCCAACGTCTTCCCCTGTTCAATATGCAGCTCAACAAACGCGCTGATATCTGTCCTATATGCTGACTGAAACACACCTTTGCCAAAACCGCTCTCATGCATCGCTGTTTGGAGGGAGACTCCCGACTCGTCTCTTGGCTCTTTTGCATCTTGTTCTGAAAAAACACCCGTCATATTCCCCGACCCCCAATAGGTCATTGGAAAACGGCTGCCTTCCTCCTCACATAAGGAGACCGCCTCGAGCGTTTTTTTTGGCGCTCCGTATGTCTCTTTGAGCCGCTTTATCGCAAGCATCGCCGCCAGAACGCCATAGGCGCCGTCGTATTTTCCTCCATTGATGACAGTATCGATATGTGAACCGGTTACAATGACTTCATCCGGAGACTGGGTGCCCGAAAGCCTTCCAAACACATTGCCGACATCGTCGAATCTTGTTTCAAGCCCGAAAGAAGACATTTCCGTTTTCACAGCAAGCTGTGCGTCCATCCACTCTTTTGTGTATAAAAGCCTCGTTACGCCGCCATCCGCAGACGCACCGTATTGGGCGAGCCATTCAATATAATCTGTGATGCTGTTTTTTACTGAAAGCTTCTGCTTTTCCATGTACTCCCCCCTCTGGCCGCTATGGTGACTTCATTATAGAAGGAAGAACATGATAGTTCATTGACAGATTAACCAAAAAAACGTTTATTTTTTAGTCGCAGTATCTATCCAACAACCAGATTCACCCTATATGTCACAACTATTTTAGTGTAAAGGTCAAAAGAAAACACGGTAAGGAAGAGAGCCAGCAAGAGCGAAAGAGAGGGTCAAGCTCAGCTTGCCAGAGAGGCGATGTTTGCGGAACGGATGAAAACGGAAATGCCGGCAGCTCGCAAAAACAGGACCTAAAGATATGGAACAGGAGATTTCCGCCTCCTCCAAAGGGACTAATTTACAATTTTAATGAAAAATATACAAAATGACACTTCTATCCTTTATTTGAATTTTAGATAATAGACATGATCTGATAAAAGGAGGGCAAGTGATGACAAAAAAAGCATGGTTTCTGCCGCTCGTCTGTGTATTACTGATTTCCGGATGGCTTGCGCCGGCAGCTTCAGCAAGCGCGCAAACCGCATTAAGCCTCAATGACCGATTGGCGTCTTCCCCTTCAGGAACAGGAAGCCTTCTCTCATTAGCCGCCCCCGCTGCACCCTATGCTGACACAGATACCTATTATGAAGGGGCTGAAGGTAAAACAGGAGACTCGCTAAAAAGCACCCTGCACCGTATTATCAGCGGACACACGATGCTGTCCTACAGCGAAGTGTGGAACGCGCTGAAAGAAACGGATGAAGACCCGAGAAATCCGAATAACGTCATCCTGCTCTATACGAATGAATCGCGGTCCAAAAGCCTGAACGGCGGCAATGTCGGCGATTGGAACCGCGAGCACGTCTGGGCGAAATCCCATGGCGATTTTGGTACGAGCAAGGGACCTGGTACTGATATTCATCATTTACGCCCAGCCGATGTTCAAGTTAACAGCACAAGAGGAAATATGGATTTTGACAATGGCGGCACTGAATATGCGAAGGCACCCGGAAATTATTATGACGGCGATTCATGGGAGCCCCGCGATGATGTGAAAGGCGATGTTGCCCGCATGCTGTTTTACATGGCTGTCCGTTACGAGGGTGATGACGGCTATCCTGATCTTGAGCTTAATGATAAGACAGGCAACGGCTCAGCTCCTTATCATGGCAAACAATCTGTCCTGCTCGAATGGAATAAGCAGGATCCGGTTGACGACCGCGAGCGGAAAAGAAATGAAATCATTTATGAAAAATATCAGCACAACCGCAATCCATTTATCGACCACCCTGAATGGGCGGATGAGATTTGGCCGTAAGAAAAAGGTGCTCCTTTTGAGGAGCACCTTTTTCTAATACACAGCCTCTTCCGTTTCCGCATCGAAAAAGACGACGTGGTCCATTTTCACTGAGAGCTGGATTGAATCGCCTGCATCGATTCGCGTGTTTCCGTCCAGGCGGACCTTGAGCCGCTCGTCCCCAGCCATGACATGCACTATGAGCTCCGAGCCCAGATTTTCATTCACTTCCACCTTCGCTTGAAACACTGAATCAAACAACTGGTCATTTCCTGTCATTTGTGTGATGTGCTCCGGCCGTACACCGGCAATCATCTGTTCTCCGGCATATCCCTTTTCCTTCAGCCGCTTTGCTTTTTCTTCAGGAATATGAAGCCGGATCGAAGAATTTGTGAAAAACAGCTCGCCATGCTGCTGTTCTATGATGCCTTTCAAAAAGTTCATCCCAGGAGAGCCAATGAAGCCTGCGACAAACAAATTGGCCGGGTAATGATAAATGTCATGAGGTTTCGCCACTTGCTGAATTTCCCCTTCATTCATGACGACAATCCGATCTCCCATTGTCATTGCTTCGGTCTGGTCATGCGTGACATAAATGATCGTTGCCTCTAATCGCTGGTGCAGCTTGCTGATTTCTGTCCGCATCGTCACTCTTAGTTTTGCATCCAGATTAGAAAGCGGCTCGTCCATTAAAAAGACCTTCGGCTCCCTCACAATCGACCTGCCAAGCGCCACCCTTTGCCGCTGCCCGCCGGAGAGCGCCTTCGGTTTTCTCTTCAGCAAATGTTCAATTTCTAAAATTCTGGCTGCCGCATGAACCCGCTCGGCAATTTCCTGTTTCGCCATCTTTCTGAGCTTTAATCCAAACGCCATATTATCAAAAACCGTCATATGCGGATAAAGCGCATAGTTCTGGAATACCATCGCAATATCACGTTCTTTCGGCGGAAGATCATTGACCCGCTCCCCATCAATAAGAAGATTTCCTTCAGAAATGCTTTCTAATCCAGCCACCATCCGCAGCGTTGTTGATTTTCCGCATCCTGACGGCCCCACCAGCACCAAAAGCTCCTTATCCTTTACATCTAAATCAAAGTCCTTCACGGTTAATTGTGAGTGATATGATTTTTTGACGTGTTCAAATGTTAATGAAGCCATCAGAAAAGTCCCCCTATCTTTTGACCCGTTATTTCGTCACTGGAAACAACTTGGTCTTTCTGTTATTTTTAGAGTAATCGATTCCCATTTTTGCTATATTTCTAAAATAAAAAATGTAAATTTGTATTATAACGTCATAATACATTATAATATAAATAATAGGTTAAAAGGAGGCTACCCTTTGTTAAACAACGGAAGTTCTACACCTTTATACATTCAGCTAAAACAAATCATCACTGATGACATCAAAAAGGGCGTGTATTCCCCAACCGCCAAGCTGCCTACCGAAAACGAGCTTTGCACCAAGTATAACGTCAGCCGCATCACCGTCAGGAAAGCCATACTCGATTTAGTCGAAGAAGGCTATCTGATCAGGCAGCAGGGAAAGGGAACGTTCGTTAAAAGCCCTAAATTAAAACGAGAGCTGATCGCTGTAAACGGCTACTCGGAATTTATGGAATCAACCGGCAAAAAAACCGAAGCATCATGTGCTGTCCCATGACATCATTCCAGCGTCAAAACCCATCGCAGAAAAGCTTCAAATCCATCCCGAGAGCCCTGTCGTTGAATTAAAACGGATTTTATATAATGATGATCAGCCTCTCACCTTTGAAGTGACGCATTATCCGCTTGATTTGTTTCCCGGCATTGATACCTTTATTGCTGACGGCGTCTCCATGCATGATATTTTGAAACAGCAATACAAAGTTGTACCCACGCACAATACGAAGCTATTAAACGTTGTATATGCCCAACAGGAGGAAAGCAAATACCTGGATTGTGATATCGGGGATGCGCTGTTTGAAATTGATAAAACGGCTTTTACATCAAACGACCAGCCAATCTATTGCTCATTGTTTTTGATGCACACAAACCGTGTCACTTTTACCATCAACAGCCCCTACACATAACAGGCATAAAAAACGAGACACTGCTTATAGTATTCTCGTTTTTTCACTGCTTCCCCCGTCCTCCCAGCGATAAGGATAGCCATAGCCGAAAGCTCCGTACACACCGCATGTTTTCGCAGCCGTTTCAGCAGCCTGGCGCAAAGCATACGTTATATCCTGCTTCACGCAAAAGGCAGTCAAAAAGCCTGCTATAAAAGAATCTCCCGCTCCAAGTGTATCTATTATATCAGCTTCCACAATCGGCTGATGATAGACTCGATCACCCGCAGACAGGATTGCTCCTTGGCCCCCTCGGGTCATACAAACCATTTTGGCTCCGTACCCATGAGCTGTTTTGGCAAGCTCACCGCATTCCGACTCACTCAAATCGCTTCCTGAAAAAAACGCATACGTCACATAAGGACAGACCCTCCTCAAATAATCATCCTCCCGATTGGTTGAAAAATCAAATGAGACAGGGACCAGCCCGCACAGCTGCGGAAGATCGTTCTCAAGCCTGCTGTACACGCTCGTATGCAGCAGATCATGCCCGCTGATAAAAGATACATCTTTCTCCTGAAACGCGAGGCGAAGCCGGGACTGAATGCCGCCTTTATTTGATCTGACAAAAATGCGGTCCCCCTGTTCATCAAGGGTGACAATCGCCATCCCGTTTTCTCCGTGCGCCTGGCGGATATAATCTGCATTGACCTGCTCCAGCTTGAGAACGTTCAACAGATGCGCCGCGGCTTCGTCATTGCCGACGATTCCGATATAGGAAGACTCATGCCCGAGCCGCTTGGCAAGCACAGCAACGTTTAAGGCATTTCCTCCCGGGTAAAATGTTTCTTGATCCTGGTAGTAATCTACAACATTATCTCCAACCGCAATCAATTTCATAGCGCTTCCTCCTTTATCCTTTTACACTGCCGCTTGCAATTCCGCGGACAAAATATTTCTGCATCAATAAAAATAGAATAATAATCGGCGCGGCTGAAATCGTTAACCCCGCCAGCAGGACGCCCCAGTCTGTCTGCAGCGCGTCTCTGAACTGCATCAGCCCGGCTGGAATGGTCCGCAAATTCTCATCATCTATGAAAATAATCGCAAACATAAACTCATTCCATGTATGGTAAGCCGTCAAAATGCCGGATGTCACCAAAATCGGCACGCTCATCGGTAAGAAAATTCTGAAAAATACTCCAAAACTTGTACACCCATCCAAATAGGCCGCCTCCTCCAATTCTTTTGAAATAGAAAGAAAATAAGAGCGGATCAAAATGATGGTGAATGGGATCCGATAAGCCGCATACGGCAGGATTAACGCCCAATACGTATTGTAAAGGCCAAGCGACTGAATAATAGAATAAAGCGGCACAAGACTGACCTGCGGCGTCAGCATCAATCCGCCAAGACATAGCACCAAAAAGAATCCTTTTCCTTTAAACTCAAACCGGGAAAGGCCATACGCTGCCCATGCACTGATAAAGACAGTGATCACACACGTCAGCGCCGTAACGATGACACTGTTCATAAAATAAGAAGAAATCCCCTGATTCCAGGCGGAAACAAAATTTTCCGGATGCCACGAAGACGGCAGCGACCAGCTGTGCTCAAAAATATCGTCAGAGTTTTTAAAGGCGCTCATCACCATCCAGAGAAGCGGATAGGCAATCGCAATCAGATAAAGAAACAGAAAAACCCACACAGACGTTTCTCCGATATACCATTTTCGTCTAGGCTTATCTTTAACCTCAATGTGCTGGTCAGGCACCGGCTCCAATCTGAACGAATCTGTCTTCTTCTGAGGCAGCATCAGTTACTCCTCCTTTCCGGTTTTAAAGAACTTCATTTGCATGAGCGATAATGCAAGCGTAATGATTAACACGACAGTGGCAATCGCTGAGGCGTAGCCCATCATATCCTTTGTAAAGGCGCTTTTATATAAAAACGTGCTCAAGACTTCTGACGCGTTTCCCGGCCCGCCGCCTGTCAAAATGTACGGCTCATTAAAGACCGTAAAAGCCCCGGTAAGCGTCATGACCACCGCAACAAAAGACATCTCTTTCGTCTGGGGAACAGTAATATGAAAAAACTGCTGAATTTTACCCGCGCCGTCAAGCCGGGCCGCTTCATACAGTTCATCCGGTATTTTTTGAATCGACACAATGTACAGCATCGCAATATAACCGACAGATTGCCACTGGGACACAAAAATGACAGAAAGCATAGCTGTGCTGTCATCCCCGAGCCAGGCCCTCGTCAGCTGATCAAGACCGATGGCCTGAAGCAGCTGATTCAAAAGCCCTGTCTCCGGATTGTAAATAAAATCAAACAAAAGCGCGATCACCGTCATTGAGATGACAACCGGCAAAAAGAAAACGGTACGAAAAAACGGCGACCATTTTCTGACCAGCTTATCCTCAAGCACCGCCGCCAAAATCAAACCGCCAAACACCTGGCATACAATTGAGATCACTGCGTAAAGCACGTTATTGGTCAGTGCCTGATAAAAGACAGGATCATGAAATAATTCAACATAGTTTTTTAAGCCGATAAACGTTTTTTCCGGAGAAAATGAGCTCCACTGAAACAGGCTGAGGAATACATTCTCAAAAATCGGGATATAAACGAAAAGTAAAAAAACGAGAGCGGGCACCAAAAACAAATAGGGGATTATTTTATTCTGATTGACCAAGGGTATCTCATCTCCTTTATAAAAAGAAAAGGTGCGAAGCTTCACCTTTTCTTTGATTTATTCAGCTGACGCCCTCACCTGCTTTGCTGCCTTTTGAACGGCTTTCATCACCTGCTGCGGTGTCATGTCGCCGCCAAGCATTTGCTGGACGCCTGTTAGGTACGCATCTGCGACTTCAACATCGACATCCATATCAAACCATGGAACCATTGATTTGGCATCAACAATATGCTGAACGGCTTCACGCTGAATAGCTGTTGCATTTTCTTCAGTAGCCGTACCTTGCACTGCACTGTATTTCCCGACATCTTTCACGAGCTTTTCGCCCATTTTTTTCGACGTCAAGAACTGCAAAAATTCCATTGCTTCCTTCGGATGTTTTGTTCTTGAGGAAATCATGAATCCTTCCGGCGCTCCCGTTAACGCTTCTGAAGATCCTTTTTGTCCGCTGATTTCAGGAAATGGGAACATCCCGAGATTAACCGGTTCAACCAGCTTGATTTCCGCTGTTTCCGCATATATCATCGCCGACTTTCCGCTCTCAAATTGCTGTCTCACATATTCGTGGTCGACGGAGTTTACATGTTTATTAAAGTAAGGCATCAGCTCTTGAAGCTTTTCAAGGGCTTTTACGTAGCCTTCATCAGTAAATTCACCCGTTTTGGCGTTATAGTCCTTTTCCCGTGTTTTTTCATCGACCATCCGCTGATTAAGCGTGCCGATATAGTGCGAGATTGTCCAAGTCGCCTTTGTTCCGAAGCTGATCGGTGTGTAGCCATGTTCTTTCAGCTTTTTTGACACATCGATTAATTCATCCCACGTCTTCGGGGGATCAAGATTCAGCTTTTGGAAAATGTCTTTATTATAGAAGAATGATTTAGCGTCCATTTGCCACGGCACGCCATATTGCTTGTTTTCATAAGTAAATGGTGTAATTTGCGATTGAACGAGCTGTGATGACCAATCGGTGTCATTTTTGTAGTAGGACGAGAGATCAAGTGCTTTATTGCCTCTGATAAATTTAAAAGCAAACTCATCGCTCCAAGAGAAGTAAATGTCAGGAGGGCTGGTAGTTCCCAGCATGACCTTAATTTTATCTTTATAGGAGTCATTTAAAACGGCTTCAATTTGAATGTCGATATCTGGGTGATCTTTTTCAAATTCTTTTACAACCTCTTCAAAATAACTTTTTTCCGGCTCCTTTGGCCATCTGTGGAAAAATTTCAATGTCACCTTTCCGTCCGCTGAACTGCTTTGGCTCGAACAGCCTGCAATGGTGAACATACTGACAGCTGCAATGATCAAGAACAACAACATTTTCTTCAAAGGGTTGGCCTCCTCTGGACATTAGACTATAATGTTATATAACATTATAGTCTAATGCATAATGGTTCCTCATTTTCAGATCAATACTCAACTTTCCACATGTATCTTCTATGAGATAAAGGATGATTTCTCGCCTCTGCCAGCTCGTCTGCATAGCTTCTCAGCACACGATTGAGAACGAGCGGAGCAAGATAGCCTTTAACTGAATCGTCAATTGCAGTGAAGTCGTAAGATGCAGCATCAAGCACAGTGAGCTTTTTGCCATACTTTTTCGAGAAGGTAAGCGCCCGCTCTTCAAGAGGTCTTGTTTCATCTAAACCGAGCAGGATGATAAACGGCACGGATTCATCAATAATTTCAAACGGTCCGTGAAAATATTCTCCGGCATGAATGGCGTGGGAATGAATCCATTGCATTTCCATGAGAATGCAGATGCTGTAGGAGTAAGCGACACCGTAGTTTGCACCGCTTGCCATGGTATAAATAATGCTTTCTTTTTCATGGGCTTTTGCAAATTGCTTGGCGTTGTCAGCTTCCTGTTTAAGGGCTTTTTCATATACAGCCTGCAATTGATCTAAGCCTTCAATTGCTTGCTCAAATTTCGTATTGTTTTCTAATACTTGCAGGGTTCCAAAAACGATTTGATACAAAACGCCATAGTTTGTATTGATCGCAAGCGCCTCATCACCCCAATCGTACTGGGCAACATATTGCGCTTCCTGCGCTAAAGGAGACTCCGGTTTAAACGTCATCGCAATCGTAAGTGCACCCTTGCCCCTTGCAAACGCAGCAGCTTTGACTGTCTCCGGGGTATTTCCCGAATGCGAGCACAAAATAACAAGAGACTTTTCACCAAGCTGAACAGGGTTGCGCTGAATAAATTCGTTGGCGCTGTAGAGGTCGGAGTTTATTGATTTTGACTCTCTGTCAAACACATACTTACTCGGATACATAATGGCAGAAGACCCTCCGCATGCGACAAAGAATACATGTTCAATGGTTTTCCCTTTCAAATCCTGCAAGAAAGCTTGAACCTCACGATTTACTTTTGCTGTGGCCTGACTCAAATCCTTCACTCCCCGTTTTTATTATATAACGTTATATAACATTAAATATTGTTATATTAAAGTCCGCGGCTAGGATTGTCAATATTATTTTCTGAAATTTCTCAATAATTTATTCGAATGATAGACAAAGGGTCTATATGCGAAAAAATGCCCAAATCAAAAGCCAGAACTTGACTTAAGCTCTGGCTTCGCTGTTCAATCCGCAGACTGACGTCTTATTTAAAAAATACCTTGTCGATATTGTACTTCGAGTGCTGTGTATTGATGATATATGTTTCGTAAATCTCTCTTTCCATTGGATCATCAACTACACATACCTCGATTTTATAGACTTCATCTCTGTGATGTTTGATCGGTGAAACAGTGTCTTCGAAATGCTTCTTGATTCTCTGTCTTAACTTTCTGGCTTTACCGACAAACAGCAGCTCGTCATGAATGTTGTAAAACATAAAAATGCCGCCTTTGTCCCTTGGGATCTGGTGAAAGTCGATGAATCCGTGAATCGGTTTTATCTTCGGCTCGTTATCATTAGCTGACTGCTGTCGTTCAGTGATGGTAACATTCGGTGCGGGTATATCAATTTTTATCAAAATCAGTTCACGTCCTCTTTTTCATTAAAGATAAATGCTAACACATACAGAAAAGAAAAGCTAGAACAGCTTTATTATATTTGTTTGTTATGCTCTTACTTATTATGCAAGTGCTTCGGCTGGATGATAAGGACTAAGGTCTAATTCTGTCTGCTTTCCAAGAACTAGCTTTGCGAGCTCTGCACCCAAGAACGGCCCCATCGTCAGTCCAGAAGCACCCAAACCGTTTGCAGCATATAAGCCTTGAACATTCGGCACGGCCCCTACGACCGGCAGAAATCCCGGTGTAAACGGCCTGAAGCCCACTCTTGTTTCAATGGCAGCGGCATCAGCAAGGCCCGGTGCAACGCCTAACGCTTTGCTCAATACTTCGTGCTGGCCTCCGGCTGTCACACGCAGATCATCAAGACCGGCATCGTTCTCGTGTGTGGCGCCGGCTACAATTCTGCCGTTATCAAACGAAAGAATGTACTGATCGTTCGGCGGCATCACAACCGGCCACGCCCCTGTATCCGTGTCCATCATTTCAAAATGCATAATCTGCGCTTTCTGAAAAGACACTTGAAAATGAATGCCAAGAGGCTTCATGATTTCATTGGCCCATGCCCCCGCCGCCACAATCACCGCGTCTGCCGCAAACTGCTTTGTATCTGTTTGCACGCCGGTGACTGTTCCGTTTTCAAAAAGCAAGGACGCATTTCCTTTGATGACCGTTGCGCCGCGTTTCTCTGCAGCGCTTAAAAGCGACCGGCACAGCGCTCTTCCGTTCACACGGGCGGCACCGCTGATATGAACCGATTCATAGCCGTCAGCTAAAATCGGAAACAGCTTTTTCGTTTCACTTGCAGACAAGCGGGTAATGTCGCCGATTTCCGGCGCATCCTCCCGTCTCTTATACGCCCTTTCCTCCATTTTATCGAGTTTAGACGCGTCAGTATGAATGCTGATGGCACCGACACGTTTGTATCCTGTATCCGATTCACCGTCTTTTTCCAATTGATGGATTAAATCCTTATAGTACCGCGCTCCCCCCTTAGCAAGCTGGTACCAATCCTGATTACGGCGTTGCGAGAGCCATGGACAGACGATCCCCGCCGCCGCATCAGTCGCTTGTCCCGGCTCTTTCCGATCAATGACAGTAACGCGAGCGCCTGATTTTGCGAGATGATAAGCCGTCGACGCGCCCAGAATCCCTGCGCCGACGATGATGTACGATTTCATATGCAAACACCTTTTCTATTATAATGTCTATTCATTTTACCAAATAGAATGCTTTCCTTCGACCTTTTGCCCTAATGTGGAAAAACCGCGAAGTTCGTCCAATCTCTTTACTCTCCTATCGAATATCCTGTCACTATCAATAGAGAAAGGATGATACCATGAGCGAAAATCGTCATGAAAATGAAGAAAACAGACGCGATGCGGCAGTCGCAAAAGTCCAAAACAGCGGTAATGCAAAAGTCGTGGTCAGCGTGAATACAGATCAGGATCAGGCACAGGCGCAGTCACAAGACGGAGAAGACTAATGAACGAAAACATCATTCCTCTCAACAGACATACTCAAGAGATACCCACTACTGAATCTGTTATCAAAAACAGCGGCAACTCAGAGGTCCATATCGACATTCACATTGATACAATGCCAATTGCTTTTGCTATATTATGCTCTGCATTAGCCGCAAAGCAGATGACAAAAGAGGAATTCGATATGGCTTATACTCAATTGCGAGAGATGAACAGAGAAAATAACAGCAGATCATCTGTAAAGCAAATTATCAATCAAGAGACAGAAGAAGAGTAAAAAACCGCGGCCCCTCGGCCAGCGGTTTTTCTTCTGCATACAAAAAGGACGCGACTGAAAACCAGTCACGTCCTTTTTATAAAAAAATAATCAATTGAACCTTCCATTTCGAACTTGATTATTTTTATAAAATGGTACGGAATGATTTATAAAAGGGTCACCCAAACCCTTGATTTAAAGCCATTTCTTCAGATGGTTTAAATGATGATAATCTTAACTTGGCACCGTGTTGGCATGAGCTGAAGCCGCATGATATAAGGGTTTACAGTCATAATTCACTGGTGCCGTAAGTTTCATATCTTTTGAAAGTTCTTATTGAAGTAATGCACCTGTTAGTTGAACTATTCCACGGCTTATTTAAACTGTACTAATCTTTTGAAATAGAAATACCGTTCTCAATAAAATGCTTTATTCATATTTAAATTTTTGAGGCTACTAGGCATACATCCAAACCAAGTTTTGACCCTGAGCGTAAACTAGTTAAAAGTCTAATTGCAATAAGGAGTGAACCTCGAATAATGGTATATCAAAGACAAATGACACCCTATGCCCTGAATCCCCGGGATTTACAAAATTGTTTGTATCGTTTCACATATTTGTGGCTTAGAAATAATGATAATTTCTGGTATTTCTTAACGGCTATCGGAGAATCAAGAGTTTATGGATATAGGTTTTTCGGTGGAAGATGGAATAATTATTCCGTTGATTTAAGAGATATTGTTTCCTTCTATTGTTCTCCTCCGACTCCAACTCTATATTAAAACACTGAGCCTGATATTTGCATATGAAGAAAATATTTGTGAATTAAAAAAGGTCAAAGCAAAATGAATTGAATCTTGAAATATCCAGGATTCAAAAAAACAAAGATGTAATCATTTTCTAAAATTACAATAGGCACTATCTTACACATTCGAAACTATCACAAGCTTCAGGGGTTGAATATAGAGGCTTACACGCTTTCAGACACGGTTGGACACTAGAACACTAAAACAATAAGTGAAAAATATTCACACATAACTAAAAAAATCGAACAAGATGAGCTTGCAAAATTTGCTTCTTACTCATCAAGATAACAAAAAGCTTGGCATAAAAATTGGCACAATAGAAACTTGGCATGTGTCGAAAATAAGAAAAACCCTCGATAAACAAGGGTTTTTCGTTAGTTATCCAATAGAACCTTCCATTTCGAACTTAATCAAACGGTTCATTTCTACTGCGTATTCCATTGGAAGCTCTTTTGTGAATGGCTCGATAAAGCCCATTACGATCATTTCAGTTGCTTCTTCTTCAGAAATACCGCGGCTCATCAAGTAGAAGAGCTGCTCTTCAGATACTTTAGACACTTTCGCTTCGTGCTCCAATGAAATGTTATCATTTAAGATTTCATTGTAAGGAATTGTGTCTGACGTTGATTTGTTATCCATAATGAGCGTATCGCACTCGATGTTAGAGCGAGCGCCTTCCGCTTTGCGTCCGAAGTGGACGATTCCGCGGTACGTTACTTTTCCGCCCTGTTTTGAAATCGATTTTGATACGATTGTAGATGATGTGTTTGGTGCAAGGTGAATCATTTTCGCACCTGCATCCTGATGCTGGCCTTTACCCGCAAGAGCGATAGAAAGCGTCATACCGCGCGCGCCTTCGCCTTTTAGGATACAAGCCGGATATTTCATTGTCAGCTTAGAACCGATGTTGCCGTCGATCCATTCCATTGTTGCGTTTTCTTCACAGACTGTACGCTTTGTTACAAGGTTGTAAACGTTGTTCGCCCAGTTTTGGATCGTTGTATAACGGCAGTAGCCGCCTTTTTTCACGATGATCTCAACGACCGCACTGTGAAGTGAGTTTGTTGTGTAAACAGGCGCAGTACAGCCTTCAACATAATGAACGCTTGCTTCTTCGTCAACAATGATCAGTGTACGTTCGAACTGACCCATGTTCTCAGAGTTGATACGGAAGTAAGCTTGAAGCGGTGTTTCAACCTTCACGCCTTTAGGCACGTAGATGAAAGATCCGCCCGACCAAACAGCTGAGTTAAGCGCCGCAAACTTGTTATCAGTCGGCGGGATTACTTTTGCCCAGTGCTCACGGAAAATATCTTCATTCTCTTTCAGCGCGCTGTCAGTGTCTTTAAAGACAATACCTTGCGCTTCAAGATCTTCTTTCATGTTGTGGTATACAACCTCAGATTCGTACTGAGCAGAAACACCCGCAAGGTATTTTTGTTCAGCTTCAGGAATACCGAGCTTGTCGAATGTTTGTTTAATTTCTTCAGGAACTTCATCCCAAGAACGCTCTGAACGCTCAGACGGTTTTACGTAGTACGTAATTTCGTCAAAGTTCAGTGAGTTTAAATCTCCGCCCCATTGAGGCATCGGCATGTTGTAGAAATGCTCAAGTGATTTCAAGCGGAAGTCAAGCATCCATTGAGGCTCTTCTTTCATGCGAGAAATTTCTTCTACGATTTCTTTTGTCAATCCGCGCTCTGAACGGAAAATGGAAACGTCCTTGTCGTGAAAACCATACTTGTATTCACCAATATCAGGCATTTTTTTAGCCATCCATTTTCACTCCAATCCTTTTAATTGCCGCCTTCTTCTTTCGCGACTCCTTTTTCAAGTGCTTTCCATGACAGGGTTGCACATTTGATACGGGCCGGGAATTTTGAAACGCCTTGAAGGGCTTCAATATCCCCGAGATCTATAGAATCATCATACTCTTTCCCTTGCATCATATCCGAGAAAATCTTAGACATGGAAAGGGCAGTTTCAATATCTTTCCCTTTAATCGCCTGAGTCATCATCGAAGCGGATGCCATTGAAATGGAACAGCCTTCCCCTTCAAACTTCGCATCTTCCACGATGTCTCCGTCAAGCTTCATTGTCAGTCTGATGCGGTCGCCGCATGTCGGATTGTTCATATCCACGACAATGCTGTCATTCAAAACCCCTTTATTTCGCGGGTTTTTGTAATGATCCATAATCACCTGTCTGTACAATGTATCTAAGTTTGCATTAAAAGACATTTGTAAAATACTCCTTTGTCTTTTGAAGAGCTTCCACAAGCTTATCAATCTCTTCCTCTGTATTATACAGATAAAAGCTTGCTCTTGCAGTAGCAGTTACATCCAGCCATTTCATCAGCGGCTGCGCACAATGGTGGCCGGCTCTGACTGCGATTCCCTCCGCATCAAGCACAGTCGCCACATCGTGCGGATGAACATCATCAAGGTTAAATGTGACAAGCCCGGCACGCTCTTCCGGCCCGTAAACCGTTACGCCGTCAAGCTGGCGGAAGCGTTCAAGCGCATAAGCAGCAAGCTTGTGCTCATGGCGGGAAATCTCATCAAGACCGATTTCTTCGAGAAAATCAATGGCGGCACCGAGGCCGATTGCTCCTGCAATAATCGGCGTACCCGCTTCGAATTTCCACGGAAGCTCTTTCCAAGTTGATTCATAAAGCCCGACAAAGTCGATCATTTCACCGCCGAATTCGGCAGGCTCCATGTTTTCCAGCAGGGCTTTCTTTCCGTACAGCACACCAATACCAGTAGGTCCGCACATTTTATGGGAAGAAAGCGCAAAGAAGTCGCAATCGAGATCCTGCACGTCAATTTTCATGTGAGGCGTGCTTTGTGCACCGTCCACCACAATGACAGCCCCATTGTCATGAGCGATTTTCGCCATTTCTTTAATCGGGTTGACCGTGCCGAGAACATTAGATACATGAGACACCGCAACAATTTTTGTGTTGCTTGTGACCGTTTCTCTGACGTCTTCTAAAGAAATCGTTCCGTCTTCCTGCAGCGGAATATATTTTAATGTGGCGCCAGTTGCTTTTACAGCCTGCTGCCACGGAATGATATTCGCATGATGCTCCATGTAGGTGATGACCACTTCATCACCAGGTTTCAGGTTGGCGCGCGCATAGCTTAACGCCACCATATTCAGTGATGTGGTCGTGCCTTTTGTGAAAATAATCTCAGCCATTGACTTCGCGTTAATAAACTTGCGGACTTTTTCACGCGCTCCTTCATAACCATCTGTCGCTCTGGTTCCAAGTGTATGGACGCCCCGGTGAACATTGGAATTGTATTGGTTATAATACTTATCCAGTGTTTCAATGACAGCACGCGGCTTCTGGGAAGTCGCCGCGCTGTCGAGATAAACGAGATCATGTCCGTTCACTTGCTGATGAAGGATCGGGAACTGTTCACGTATATCTGTGATATTCATTACTTCACTTTCCTTTCGATAACAGAAACTAATTGTTTCTTAACGCCTTCAATCGGAAGTTCATTTACTACCGGTGCAAGGAATCCGTAAATGACTAAGCGTTCTGCTTCTTCTTTCGGAATTCCGCGGCTCATCAGGTAGTAAAGCTGAATAGGGTCCACACGGCCGACAGATGCCGCATGTCCTGCAGTTACATCGTCTTCGTCAATTAAAAGAATAGGGTTTGCGTCTCCGCGTGCTTTTTCGCTGAGCATCAGCACGCGTGATTCTTGCTCCGCATTCGCTTTAGAAGCGCCATGTTCGATTTTGCCGATTCCGTTAAAGATAGAAGAAGCGGAATCCTTCATCACACCATGCTTCAAGATATAGCCTTCAGAAGCTTTACCGAAATGGATGATTTGTGTTGTGAAGTTTTCTGTTTGCTCTCCTCTTCCGACAACAACCGTTTTCGTATCGCCGTATGTGCCGTCACCGTAAAGGTTTGTTGTGTTTTCGGAAATCGTGTCGCCATCGTTCATCAGGCCGAGAGCCCACTCGATTTTGCTGTCGCGTCCGCGCGCAGCACCGCGGCGGTTCACATAAGTTGTCACACCGCTTGACAGATTATCCACCGCACCGTATGTCACGCTGGCATTATCACCTGTGATGACCTCACTGATAATATTGAAGACAGCGTCTTTCGGGTTTACAGTGCTGATGTAGTTTTCTACATATGTTACAGAGCTGTGGTCTTCAGCCACAATCAGCACGTGGTTGAATAGAGCTGTATCATTACTTTCGTGGACATAAACAGCCTGAACCGGCGTCTCCACCTGAACATTTTTCGGAACATAAAGGAATGCTCCTCCGTTAACAAGAGCCGCGTGAAGTGCAGTTAACTTATGTTCGTCAACCTTCACGCCGTCCTTCATAAAGTATTTCTCCACCAAGTCGCTGTGCTCGCGTGCAGCAGTCAGAATATCAGTGAAGATGACGCCTTTGTCTTTCAATTCTTGAGAAAGAGAAAGATGTGCCGGCGTCTGGTCACGCTGTACGTATAATGTTTTATCTTCGTTTTCAATGTCGATCAGCGCTTTTACTTCATCAGTCAAATCTTCTAATGAAGAAAGCGGTTCGTTATCTACTGTATGCTTCGCGAAATTCGTGAAGTTCCAGTTTGTGATTTTTGTTTTGTCAGGTTTCGGCATCGGCAGATCCTCAGCTTGTTCAAGAGCCTGTAAGCGCAGGTTCTTCAGCCAGGCAGGTTCTTGGTGCTTTTCGGAAAAGCTTTTGAGATACTCCTGATCTACGGATAGTTTTGTACCTAGTGTCATATTAATCCCCCTAACGCTTACGCTTCTTGGCCAACAGTTTCGTCTTCAATGCCAAGTTCTTGTTTGATCCAGTCATAACCTTCTGCTTCAAGACGCTGTGCAAGCTCTGCACCGCCGGATTTGACAACGCGGCCTTGCATCATAACGTGAACAACATCCGGAGTGATGTAGTTTAACAGGCGCTGATAGTGAGTGATCATCAAGCAGCCGAAGTTTTCGCTGCGCATTTTGTTGATCCCTTTTGATACAACTTTCAAAGCGTCAATATCAAGACCTGAGTCAATTTCATCAAGGATGGCGATTTTCGGTTCAATCATCATTAATTGAAGGATTTCGTTGCGTTTTTTCTCCCCGCCTGAGAAGCCTTCGTTAAGATAGCGCTGAGCCATTTCAGGGTCCATTTCAAGGAACTCCATGTTTTCGTCCATTTTGCGGATGAATTTCATGAGAGAAATTTCATCGCCTTCTTCTCTGCGCGCGTTGATTGCTGAGCGAAGGAAGTCGGCATTTGTCACACCGCTGATTTCACTTGGGTACTGCATCGCAAGGAATAAGCCTGCCTGCGCACGCTCGTCCACTTCCATCTCCAGTACATCTTTGCCGTCAAGCGTGATGCTGCCTTTTGTTACTTCATATTTAGGATGCCCCATAATAGCAGCTGATAAAGTGGATTTACCAGTTCCGTTCGGGCCCATTACTGCGTGGAATTCTCCACCTTTTATTTCAAGGTTTACACCCTTTAAGATCTCTTTCCCTTCGATTTCAACGTGAAGATCTTTGATCGTTAATGTTGAAGCAGCCATATCTATACCTCCAAAAATATATAATCATTATTCTCATTTTATTCTCATTCTAATTTTATAACAAATGAAAAGTAAATACAACTTTTTATCGTGCCTTGCACATTCCTCAAGTTTAACAAAGATCAGCACTTTATTAAAGCGATTGAAAAAGAAAAAGAGTGGATTCCCACCCTTTTTTAAAAGATTGATTTTCTCAATAAGCTCCCGCAGAAATCCGCTTGCTTTTTTCATAATCAAGCTCTCTCTGCCGCTCTACTTTCATTCTTGTTTCCAGCCGGCGTCCATATTCCTCGTATCCAATTCCGTGTGACAGCTGCATCGCTTTTTCCATTTCTGACGTATAATCGAGGTTCAGTCTGTCCTGGCTGCTGCAAATAATGAATCAATCCCTTCATATATTTGCTTTTTATTGTACCAGTGCTGCGTTGGATGCCGCAAAAACGATTTGGCGTGAAATAGCGGCAGATGAGACGAAAGCATCCTTTCAGAACAAATGAGAATGGTTTTTCGGAATATTCCTTCTCTTAATGCGTGGTGTTTCCGAATTCCTCAATGCACTGTTGAACGACTGTCACGCCTTGGCTGAAAGCTGCGCCGCCTCCAAATGCCGCTGCCACACTGACGGCTTCGAGAATGTTTTCTTCTGACGCTCCCTGATCAAGACAGCCTTTTGTATGATAGATCATGCAATATTCGTCCTGAGCATTGATGGCAATTCCGAGGGCGATCAGCTGTTTTTCTCTTTCAGTCAGAGAATTCCCGGCAAAGCACTGTTCAGTAAATTCGTTAAATTTTCTTCCCATCAGCGGCATCTTTTGTTCAAATGTGCCTAAACCATGTTTATATTGTTTTAATGCGTTCTGCATGCTTCCTCTGTCTTGATTCAAAGAAAATCCCTCCATCTGTTTAACATTCCTTTTTATTATGAACAGCTTTTAGGAAAATACGCGAAAAAAACCCCGGAATTCTCATCCGAGGTTTCACCGTGTCAGCAAACCCTCGCATTCGTTGTCAGACCTGCGCGTTGGTGCTCACGAATTGCAACATTCGCTCCGCTCCAATGCTCGGCCTTCCTAGACTTCAAGGGTTTTCAATCACGCTGAAAAGATGACAAAGCCCTAAAACGAATATCGTTTTAGGGCTTTGTCAATAATTGAACCCCGGAATTCTCATCCGGGGTTTCAGTCTTATTCAGATACAGGAAGCACAGCTCCGTCGTATTTTTTCTCGATGAAGTCTTTGATCTTTTTAGAGTGAAGAACTTCCATCAGCGCTTTGATTTTTGCAGAATCTTCTTCGCCTTTTCTTACTGCGATGATGTTAGCGTATGGGTTGTTTTTCGTTGATTCTACTTCAATTGCGTCTTTTTTAGGATTTAATTTATTTTGGATCGCATAGTTTACATTGATGAAGACCGCGTCTCCTTCTTTGTTTTCATATGCTTTTGCCGTTAATTCAGGCGCTACTTTTTTGAATTCAAGGTTTTTCGGGTTTTTCTTAATGTCTTTCAATGTTGCGTCAACTGTTTCCACTTTAGAATCAAGAGTGATTAATCCAGCGTTTTCAAGCATTGCAAGCATACGGCCTTGTTCAGCAACGTTGTTTGTCAGAATGATTGTCGCACCGTCTGGAAGGTCTTTCAGTGATTTGTATGTTTTAGAGTAAATACCGAATGGCTCTAAGTGAACAGCGCCGGCATTCACAAGTTTGTAATCTGTGTTTTCTTTCATTTCTTGCTCAAGGTAAGGAATGTGCTGGAAGTAGTTCGCGTCCACTTCTTTATCAGCTAAAGCTTTATTGTACATTTTATAATCACTAAGAACTTTCACTTTCAGCGTATAGCCTTTTTCTTTCAGCAATGGTTCAGCTTCTTTTAAAATTTCCGCATGCGGTGTTTTCGTTGCCGCAACGACAATTTCTTTCTTGCCGGATTCAGCGCCGTTATTCGAACCGCAGGCAGCCATAACTCCTGCAAATACAAGCAGTAATGCACCCAAAAATAGCTTTTTCAATGTAAATCCTCCCTTATCGTTTGTCTATAATATTTGTTATTAGATCACCGATGATTTGAATAATAAACACGATGATTAAAATAAACACAGTAGCAACGAAGGTAACATCAGCGTTATTAGACTGATATCCTTCTACGTACGCAAGGTTTCCAAGGCCTCCTGAACCAATGGCTCCGGCAATTGCCGTTGAGCCGATCAAAGCGATGGCAGTAACCGTAATGCCAGAAATAAGAGCAGGCATTGATTCCGGAATCAGCACTTTGAAAATAATCGTAGACGTTTTCGCGCCCATTGATTTAGCGGCTTCAATCACACCTTTATCCACCTCACGCAGCGCGATTTCAACAAGGCGCGCGTAAAATGGTGCCGAGCCGATTACCAGCGCCGGCAATGCGGCGTTTGGCCCTAAGATCGTGCCGACTAAAAATTTCGTAAAACCTAATAGTAAAATAATTAAAATAAGGAACGGAATCGATCTGAATATGTTAACAACGGCCGCAATCACAGAGTTGACCGCTTTATTCTGCCAGAGGCTTCCTTTGCTCGTCAGAAAGAGCAGCAAGCCGAGGATGACCCCGATGACAAAAGCAAACAGTAAAGAAATCAGCGTCATATAAAGTGTTTCATATGTCGCGTTCCATAATTCAGTTAAATCAACGTTCGGGAAGTATTTTTCAAACATTCGTGATCACCTCTGCTTTCACCTGTTTGTCATTAATGAATCGGATCACGTTTTGCACTTCTTCCTCGTCCCCGTCAATGTGGATGAACAGTGAACCGTAAGCCCCATCCTTCGTCTGCGAAATTTTCCCTTGCAGAATATTGACGCTGACATTGAAGTTTCTGATCATCTCTGTAATCAGAGGCTGTTCAGCTGACTCACCGACAAATGTGAGCTGAACCATTTTTCCTGATGCTGTATCATCAAGAAGGTGCTGAAGCGTCTCTTTCGTTTCTTCCGGCTCTGTCACCTGCTGAACAAATCGTTTTGTCATTTGTTCCTTTGGATTTTTAAAGACATCGAGAACCTCGCCTTCTTCGACCACCTTGCCGTTTTCCATGACGGCGACTCTGTTGCAGATTTTGCGGATGACATGCATTTCGTGCGTAATCAGCACAATCGTCAAACCGAGTCTTTCATTAATATCGGACAATAGATCCAGAATTGAATCTGTCGTTTGCGGATCTAATGCTGATGTCGCTTCGTCACAAAGAAGAACCTTCGGATTGTTTGCAAGCGCTCTGGCAATTCCGACACGCTGCTTCTGCCCGCCGCTCAGCTGAGACGGATATGATTTTTCTTTTCCTTCTAAACCTACCAGTTTAATCAGTTCATTGGCGCGCTTGATCCGCTCGCTCTTTTTCACCCCGGCAATTTCTAAAGGAAACATGATATTATCTCTGACAGTCCGCGACCAAAGCAAATTGAAATGCTGGAAAATCATACTGATCTCATGGCGTGCTTTTCTTAAACCGCGTCCATTTACTTCATTAATCTTGGTTCCCGCCACTTCCACGGTTCCTGAGGTTGGTTTCTCAAGGCCGTTCAGCAGACGGATTAAGGAACTCTTACCAGCTCCGCTATATCCTATAATTCCAAAAATCTCACCTTTTTTAATGGAAAGCGAGACGTTTTGGACAGCATTGACATCTCCATGTTTCGACTTGTAAACTTTTGAAACATCCTGAAGATTGATCAAAGCAATCACCTGCCTTAACACTATTCTAAGAAATCTTCCGGTTTTTTCTGCAAAAGAAAAGCCTTTCTGCACACTTGAGCAGAAAGGCTTATATAAAATGCCTTTCTCTCATCTTTCAAAGCTGAACGCTTCGTGTGAATTGGCACCATTTCAACAGTGTTGATGGTTGCCGGGCTTCATAGGGCACTTCCCTCCACCTCTCTTGATAAGAGAAATATATAGTCTTTTTCGTCCGGAAATTCTTAATGTAGAATAGCACGGCGAATGATTAAATGTCAATAAAATAAATGATGTCAACTTTTACTATTATAATAATTTATTATTTTTTAATTTTTTAAAATCCTCTGAAAAAATCCATTTGTCAGCCAGAGAATGGCTTCCAGCTTTAACAGGGCCCTGAATGACCCCTTTACTTTGAGGCTTCCGCTCTGAATCAGGTGCTGAAGGGAAATGTCTCCGTGCAATAAATCAATAATTTCCGTTTGGTTTCCGTAAAAGGTCAGGTTGGACGTTTGGGGCGGAGAAACTTTTTTCATTTCTCCCTGTTCGTTTATTGAGACGGTTAAGGCTTCTGCTTCTCCTTGGAAGGTAATGAGCAATGTTGAGGCATTCAAAAGGGGTTTTAAAAACAGATGCTGATACTCATCCTCTAAAACTTCCGCTTTCTCCATATGTACAACCTCCTATTTGTTGGTCATACATACACATTTCTCTCTTTGTCGCAAGAACCCCTTTATAAAACGAACGACAATTTCATTGGATATGCTGAGAAATATGTCATAAATGGGATGCGGAAGATGATTTTTGTTTGATCAGCTCATATAAATAAGAAACGGAATGAAATGCATATCCTCTTTCGACCATCTTTCCGCCTTTAAACAGCAGAAAACAAGGGACGCTTTCAATTTGATACGCTTTTGCGAATGTCGGAGAGTAATTGACATTGTTTTGATAGAAGGCGACATCCGGCAGCATTTCTTTCACCACTGTCAGCATTTTGCTTGCAAGCTGGCAGGTGCCGCAAAACGGAGTATATAAATATAGAAGGTACACATCATCTTCAATGTGATCAAGTTCGTGTTCTTGGAGTTCTTTCATGCTATACACCTCGGGACTTTCTTTCAAGAAAAATAGTATGGACATTCAGATTCGCACGCAGCAATACAGAGGCGACATGGTGCCTGGGCGCAGCCGCTACTTCCTTATAGGCTCTGTCGATATGGAGATGGCAGGCTTCATTAAATTCACGCTTCAGCTGTTTTCTCAATTTCTCACCTGATTCATCAGCATCAACTAATATATAGACGTCTTTATCATAAAGCTCGTCAGCCAATTCCTCGAGCCTCAGCTGGCTGATTGTTCCGTTTGTGCAGATAATGCGCACCGGTTCATTCAGGACGCTTTCGATTTTCTCTTTATCTGATTTCCCCTCGACAATCATAACCTTTTCCAGCTCATCCATCTTCATCTTGTTCACCTGCCGCGTCAAATTTGAAACGTTCAGATTGTAAAAGAAGGCAGTGAAATTCACCGCCAACATTAACACCAGCCGTTTTCGTAGTCACAATCTACATATTTTGCGTCGTCTCCAGAGACCACATCGGCTGTCTTATAAAATTTCTCATTTTCAAAGGAATAACCGGACTTAAGCTCATATTCATTCATGCTTGTCATTTGGCCGATCATCTCATTATCATGATATAACGAGAGCCGGCCATTTTGAAAGCGGCCTGTCACGTCATTGGTGACATCGAGCTTTTGTTTGTCGAAAGCCATATTGGACACCTCCCATAACGTTAGCGTGTCCAATTGCTTTTACGGCTATCCTGTTTTAGTCTTCTTGTGTCATCTCTTCGTATTGCTCTGCTGTCATCAGTTTTTCAATTTCAGAAGCGTCAGATGGCTCAACGACGATCATCCATGCTTTTTCGTACGGAGATTCGTTGACGAATTCCGGACTGTCATCAAGATCTTCGTTTACTTCCACAACCGTTCCGTTAATCGGTGCATAAAGCTCAGATACCGTTTTAACGGATTCAACACTGCCGAATGGCTCGTCCGCTTTGATTTCAGCGCCCACTTCAGGAAGTTCGACAAACACGATGTCGCCTAGTTCGGACTGGGCAAAATGCGTAATTCCGATTCTGGCTTTTTCTCCTTCAACTTTTACCCACTCGTGTTCTCCTGAGTAACGCAAATCTTTTGGTATGCTCAATTGAATCCCTCCATTTTTTACAGCACTACAATAAGAAGATACCACACTTTTCAAAAAAAATTTACATTAAGCCCAGTTTTCTTCAAATTGGTCTTCTTTAAATCCGACAGTCACTTTTTCGCCATCTGTTGTAAGCGGGCGTTTGATCAGCATACCATCTGAAGCCAGCAGCTCGAGCTGTTCGTCCTCTGACATGTGATACAGCTTTTCCTTGAGATTGAGCTCGCGGTATTTCATGCCGCTCGTGTTGAAAAATTTCTTGAGATCCAGCCCGCTTTTTTCATAAAGCGCTTTTAATTCTTCTTTGCTTGGCGGCTGCTCAGCAATATGTATTTCGTTTATTTCTTTTCCATGCTCTTCAAGCCACTTCTTTGCTTTGCGGCACGTTCCGCATTTAGGGTACCAGTAAAAAGTTAACGACATCTTCTTCCCCCTCAATAAAATAATCGAGGTTATTTTAACACAGTTTGTTTTAAAAACCTAAAACAGTGCTTCTTAAAAAAGAGCTCCGCGCATTCGGAGCTCTAGGCCAATCAGACAGTATATTTCTCAGCCTCAAAAATGCCTGCCGCCGCCTCGCGTTTTTTCTGAATCACGTTTTTAGGCGTTACGCGCGTCAGCTTGCGCAGAGCGGAAAGCATCATGCGGAGTGAATCTCCTTCTTCCATTGCGATAAGGGATTCCTTCGCATGCGCTTCAATTTCGTTAAAGGCCTCTTGAACGAAAATTTCTGTGTACAGCACCTTTTGCGCTGCTTTTTCAGCGCCTTGTGCGGCAATGGCCTTTTCCGTTCTGAGCACGGCTGATTCCATTGCGTATACATTGCTGACGATATCCGCTACGTTCACGAGAATTTCTTGCTCACGATCGATCGCTTTTCCGTATTTTTGCGCGGCTAGGCCGGCAGCAAACAACGCAATTTTTTTGGCTTGCTTGACGATATATTTCTCCTGCTCTAAGACGCCGCTTCCAGGCTCTTCAGGCATAAGCATCATGAGTTCTTCCTGCAGCGACTGCGCTTTTTCGAATAAAGGCAGCTCGCCTTTAAGCGCTTTTTTCAGGAAGGTGCTTGGCACGATTAACCTGTTGATTTCGTTTGTGCCTTCAAAAATCCGATTGATCCTTGAATCCCTATAGGCCCTTTCTACTTCGTACTCCTGCATAAAGCCGTAGCCTCCATGAATCTGCACGCCTTCATCAACGATATAATCAAGCGTTTCAGAGCCGAATACCTTATTCAGAGAGCATTCGATGGCGTATTCCGCAATCGATTTGGCGATTTGCCGGCCGTCCTTGAGATCTTCGGCCGTGAACTGGCTCATATTGTCTTCAAACAGCCCGACGGTTCTGTATACAGAGCTTTCCATCGCATACAGCCTTGAGGCCATTGTCCCGATTTTTTCCTGTGTTAATGAAAAACCAGCAATCGGCGTTTTAAATTGGCGGCGCTGATTTGCGTATGCCGCAGACAGCTCGATGACGCGTTTAGATGCGCCGATTGTGCCAACCGCCAGTTTGTAACGGCCGATGTTTAAAATATTAAAGGCGATGACATGCCCTTTGCCGATTTCTCCGAGCAGGTTTTCCTTTGGCACTTCAGCTTGATCCAGAATGAGGGTTCTTGTCGATGATCCCTTGATTCCCATTTTCTTTTCTTCCGGTCCCGTGGAGACACCCGGGAACTCTTTTTCTACAATAAAGGCTGAAAACTTGTCGCCGTCTACCTTAGCGTAAACCACAAATACATCGGCAAAAGCAGAGTTGGTAATCCACTGTTTTTCCCCTGTTAATACATAATGGGTTCCTGCTTCATTCAGCACAGCTGTTGTTTTTGCTCCAAGTGCATCAGACCCAGAGCCAGGCTCAGTCAGAGCATAAGCGGCGATCTTTTCGCCTGAAGCGAGTCCAGGCAAATATTTTTTCTTTTGTTCTTCTGACCCGAAAAAGACGATCGGCAAGGAACCGATACCGACATGCGCGCCATAAGAAAGAGAAAAGCTTCCCGCACGCGAAAATTTCTCAGTGATGAGTGCCGAGCTGATTTTATCAAGGCCGAGCCCGCCGTATTCTTCCGGCACATCGGCGCCAAGCAGCCCTAGTTCGCCCGCTTTCTTCAACAGTCTGACAGAATGCTCGAATTGATGGTTTTCGATATCATCTATATGAGGGAGAACATCTTGCTCGATATAATCCTCTGTTGTTTTCGCAATCATTTTATGCTCGTCAGTGAGATCCTCCGGTGTATACATTTGATCGTATGTGACATCCTCGATTAAAAATCCGCCGCCTTTTTGTACTTCAGCCGCTTTTTTTGCCATTTGTTTTTCCCCCTTTAGCATAATTCAAATACACCGGCCGCTCCCATCCCGCCGCCGATACACATGGTCACGACTCCAAATTGCTCGTTTCTCCGTTTCATTTCATGGATGAGTGAGAGTGTAAGCTTTGTGCCCGTACAGCCAAGCGGGTGTCCAAGCGCGATTGCGCCCCCGTTGACATTCACTTTTTCTTCATCAATTCCCAATTCCCTGATTACTTGAATGGCCTGTGAGGCAAAAGCTTCATTCAGTTCAAACAAGCCGATGTCCTGCAGCTGAAGTCCGGCAAGCTTCAAAGCGCGTGGAATCGCTTCCACCGGTCCGATTCCCATCACTTCCGGCGGCACGCCGCCTACTGCAAAGGAACGGAATTTCACAAGCGGGGCCAGGCCAAGAGCATCGGCTTTTTCCCGGTCCATCAGCATGACAGCCGCCGCTCCGTCACTTGTCTGCGAGGAATTGCCCGCAGTCACCGTCCCGTCAACGGAAAAGGCCGGGCGCAATGTCGATAAGATGTCTGCAGTCGTTTGCGGGCGAACACCTTCATCCTGAGAAAACACAAACTGTTTTTCCATAGGCTTATGGTCTTCTCCGATTTCTGTCACCGTCACTTCTACGGGTACAATTTCATCTTTAAATTTTCCTTCTGCAAGGGCTTTAGCAGCGTTTTGATGGCTGCGAACGGCAAACGCGTCTTGATCCTCACGGGAGACGCCGTATTTTTTCGCGACTTGCTCGGCTGTGTGGCCCATGCTCATATAATATTCCGGTGCCTTTTCTGCCAAAGCAAGGTTCGGACGGGTAACATGCCCCATCATCGGAACTTGCGACATGGATTCTGCTCCGCCGGCGATCGCTGTATCGTAGGCGCCCAGCATAATTTTTTCTGCTGCATATGCAATAGACTGAAGGCCTGAAGAGCAATAACGGTTAACTGTAATCGCTGGAACCGTGTACGGCAGGCCCGCGAGCGCACCGATATTTCTCGCCATATTAAGCCCCTGCTCCGCTTCAGGCGTTGCACAGCCAATAATCAAATCGTCAATATTGCCTTCGTAACCGCCTGCCCGTTTCAGTGTCTCTTTGACACAAATCGCTCCCAAATCATCCGGGCGAACGGTGGCCAACGATCCTTTTTTTGCTTTTCCAACCGGTGTTCTTGCACCTGACACAATGACTGCCTCTTTCATAAGCTCCCTCCTAATTCCGTAAAGGTTTACCTTTCACAAGCATATGCTGCATTCTCGCTTGAGATTTTGCCTCTCCTGCCAAACTCAAAAACGCTTCTCTTTCGATCTCCAATAAATACTCTTCATCAACCTCTGTACCAAACGGCACTTTTCCGCCCGCAATGACATAAGCGAGTTTTTTCGCGATCTTGAAATCATGCTCAGATATATAGCCGGACAGCTTCATCTGCTCAGCGCCAAGCAAGAGTGCCGCATAACCGGTTTCTCCCGGCACCTTGACCTTTTCTTTTACAGGCGGCCGCCAGCCGGTATCGTATAAAGATGCGGCCAGCTGCTTCGCATCGTATAACAGGTGGTCTTGATTCACGCTGATCTGATCCGTTTCTTTTAAGATGTTCATCTCACGAGCCTCTTGAGCGGAAGCGGACACTTTCGCCATCGCAATCGTTTCAAATGTTTTCATTGCCGCATTCATCGGATCAAGGCCGCGGCGAAGATGATTGATGTACAGCTCTTTGTTACCTCCTCCGCCAGGGATGAGGCCGACACCTGATTCAACAAGGCCCATATAGGCTTCGCTTGCCGCTTGAGTACGCGCCGCAGGCAGGCATACTTCCGTTCCTCCGCCGAGCGTCATGCCAAATGGCGCGGCGACGACCGGTTTCGCACTGTATTTGATCTTCATCATCGTCTCCTGAAAACGGCGGATCACAAAATCAACTTCCAAAAAGTTGTCATCTTGGACTTCCATTAAGATCATGGCGAGATTCGCGCCGACGCAGAAATTTTTCCCTTGATTGCCGATGACAAGCCCCTTGTAATTCCGTTCTGTTTCCTCTAATCCTTTGTGGATCATTTGAATGATATCAAGGCCGATCGCATTGCTTTTCGAATGAAATTCAAGAAGGGCCACATCATCTCCAAGGTCAATTAAGCTTGCTCCGCTGTTTTTCGCAATCACGCCTTTTGTTTCTTTAAGTGCTTGTAAATGAATTCGTTTTTTGTTTTCTTTCACGGCTCTGTATTCGCCGCGGTCATAATAAAATACCGTTCCGTTCTCTTTGATGTAGAAGGTTTCATTTCCTTTGTCCAGCATCTCTTTTATCCAGCCAGGCATATCTGCTCCAAGCTGCTCGAGCTTTTCCGCTGACTGCTTGAGGCCGATGGCGTCCCACATCTCAAAAGGTCCCAGTTCCCAGCCGAATCCCCACTTCATGGCTTGGTCAATCGCATGAATATCATCGGCAATCTCGCCAAGCAGCTCGGCTGAGTAAAGCAGGGTTTGAGATGTGATATTCCACAGCAATCGGCCGGCTCTGTCATCCGAATAAATAAGCGCTTTCATTTTGGCTTTTGTCCCTTTTGCCTGTTTTGCCGCTTCAAGTGCCGGTGTTTTCATTTTTGTCCGCTCGCCGTAAGTAAGCGTCACTGGGTCAAGCTCATAAATCGTTTTTCCTTCTTTTTTATAAAAGCCTTGGCCGGCCTTGCTTCCGATCCACCCTTTTTCCAGCATATCGTTCATGAAGCTTGGAAGGCGAAACACTTCTTTTTCATCGCCATCAGCTTTGTCATACACATTTCGGGCAACGTGGGCGAATGTATCGAGACCGACCACATCAAGCGTTCTAAAGGTAGCGCTTTTCGGCCTGCCGATCAGCGGTCCTGTGATCGAATCAACCTCCCCGACCTGATAGCCGCCTTTCAGCATTTCTTGGACTGTCACGAGAAGCCCGTACGTCCCGATGCGGTTTGCGATAAAGTTCGGTGTGTCCTTTGCTGTAACAACGCCTTTCCCGAGGACATTTTCTCCGAAAGCTGTCATAAACTTTAAAATATCAGGATCCGTTTCCTTAATCGGAATGATCTCCAGCAGCTTTAAATAGCGTGCGGGATTAAAAAAATGCGTTCCGAGAAAATGGGCTTTAAAATCATCCGACCGGCCTTCAGCCATTTCCTGCACTGATATGCCGGATGTGTTGCTTGAGACGATGCTTCCAGTCTTTCGATGTTCATCCACAAGAGCGAAAATTTTCTTTTTGACTTCAAGGTTTTCGACAACGACCTCAATAATCCAATCTGCTTCTTTCAGTTTTTCTGCATCATCCTCCAGATTGCCCGGTGTAATATAGGAGGTATTTTTCGCTGATGTGAGGGGAGCGGGCTTTTGTTTCAGCAGTTTTTTCACCGCCTGCCGGCTCAGCCTGCTGCGCACCTCCGGACTGTCCTTCGTCAGCCCCTTTTTTTCCTCTTCCTTTGTCAAATCGTTCGGCACAATATCTAGCAGCAGGACAGGAATTCCGATGTTAGCCAAATGCGCCGCAATCCCGGAACCCATTACCCCCGATCCTAAAACGGCTGCCTTCCGAATGTGTTTGTGCATGAGATATCCCCCTTGAACATTGAATGAATAGTCATTCATTTTTTGACTAAAAAAAATGAAACCCGTTTCTTCTTTTATCTTAAAAGATTTCCGGTTCGACTTCAATAGCTAATTTGTTATTTTTTTGTATGAAGCCTATAAAAGTCGGGCAACTTAAGCCCGGAGGTGAAGGGAATGGTACGAGAGAAAAAAAATCCGTCTTCAGCGGCAGTCAGCGCGGCGAGCGTAAAGGGAGATGCCGGTCCGACTCAGCATTACGGCGGCGGAAAACGGACAAGTCAAAATCAGCAGTATAAAAAACATAACATGGAACAATCATAATGCAGCTGCTTCCCGCGGCTGCTTTCACTTTTTCAAAATTCCTTTTAACACAAACGCTGCATTGGCAGGCCGCTCGGCAATTCTTCTCATAAAGTAGCTGAACCAGTCCGTTCCATATGGGACATACACACGCATTCTGTAGCCTTCCTTGGCGAGTTCCTTCTGACGCTCCGGCCTGATGCCGTATAGCATTTGAAACTCAAATTGCGACGCGGGGATTTGATGTTCGGCGACAAGCTGTTTCGTAAATGCAATGATGTCATCGTCATGTGTGGCGACAGCCGTGTAGTTCCCGCTTAACAACTGCAGCTTTATTAAGCTCTGAAAATGAAGGTCCGTTCCTCTTTTGTCGGGAAACGCTACAGCCGGAGATTCTTTATAAGCTCCTTTTACAAGTCTGAGATTCGGCTTTAAGTCCCGCATCTTTCTGATATCTTCTGCCGCCCGGTACAAATACGCCTGAATGACCGTGCCGAGCTTCTCAAATTCCTGTTTGCATTGCCTGTAAATAGAAAGTGTCTGTTCATAATGAGAATAGTCTTCCATATCAATGGTCACAGCAACATCATATTGCTTCGCAACGGAAAGAATGGCGCGCAAATGAGTAAGAGCAAGTTCTTCTGAAAGATCGAGCCCGATTGAGGTCAGCTTAAGTGAAAGCTCTGAGTCCAATTGATGTTCGGCAATGGCTTGAATGGCTTTCTTGCATTCCTCTGCGACTTGGTTTGCTTCTTTTTCCGAAGCTGCATACTCGCCTAAATAATCAATTGTTGCACACAAACCGGATCTGTTTAGCCTTTTGACGGTCTTAACCGCCGATTCAATCGTATCCCCTGCGACAAACCTTCGTGCTCCAAGCCGCGTTCCGTATGCTTTTGCGAACTTGGTAAGTGTTTTATTTTGAGATAAGAATAAAAACACATGTCTCAACATCCGACTCCCTCCCGCCGTCATCTTCAAAACACCTGTATATAACTCCCAGTCTGAAGGAAACTATAAAATGAACAGAAACCAAAGGAGGATCACAATGGATAATCAGCAGCAATCTCAAATGCCGCCTTCCGTTATTTCGACAAAGGATCATTTGTATCTCAATGACATGCTGAACTGGAATTTGCTCGCGATGAAGAAAGCGCATTTCATGGCGCAGCAGTGCCAGGATCAAACGTTAAAGCAAGAACTCGACCGCGTCGGACACATGCATCATGATCACTATCAAAGAATATTAAAGCACCTGCAGCCAGGCCAGCAGCAGTCCGGCTACATCCAATAAGGAGGCGCCAGAATGAATCAGCAAAATCAAAAAATCAGCAACCCGCAGACACCTGTACCGACAACATCGGAAATGAATGACAGAGATTTCGTCAACGAATTGCTGACAACCGAAAAATACATGACAACAGCTTATTGCACTGCCTTGCACGAATTCAGCCACGAGTCTCTTTATCAGGATATTCAATCCATTTTTGATGAGTCACAAAAAGCGCAAAGAAAACTATATGATCTCATGTTCCAATATGGATGGTATTCTGTTGAAGCGGAGGATGCACAAAAGCTGCAGCAGTCCTATCAAAAATTCCAGCAGACCATTCAGCAGCAGTCTCCTTATCAGCAATAACAACATTAGTAAAAAGGATACGATGTTCTTTCGGGCATCTATCCTTTTTTTGTGTAAAATCAGTTGACTTTTCATTTACGCTTATTTATATTTAATAAGCATTAACTATTTTGTCATTAAAATATATATACAGTGTATGTAACAGAGGGGAAATGAATATGAAGAGTGCGGATCAGTTAATGTCCGATATTCAATTATCGCTTCAGGCGCTCTTTCAAAAGATACAGCCTGAAATGCTGGAAAGCATGGAGAAACAAGGTGTCACCCCAGCGCAGCTGTTTGTGCTGGCCAGCCTAAAGAAACACGGCAGCCTCAAAGTTTCTGAAATTGCCGAGCGTATGGAGGTGAAGCCAAGCGCGGTGACGCTGATGGCAGATCGCCTTGAACAAAAAAATCTTATCGCCAGAACACACAACACAAAAGACAGGCGAGTGATTGATCTCAGTCTTACTGACGAAGGAGACAGAAAGTTCGAGGAGGTTTTGGCGGGCAGAAAAGCCATAATGGCGCGCTATCTTTCCTTTTTGACGGAGGAGGAGATGCTGCAGGCGGCGCATATTACAGCAAAGCTCGCACAAGCAGCAGAAACGGATGAAAAGCAAAACATGAAAAGAGGAAACGGATGAAAATGAGTAAAGAAGGCAAACAATCAAAACGAACGTTATTAATAACAGGCTTAATTATTGCCATGTTTTTTTCAGCCCTTGACGGTACCATTGTCGGAACGGCCATGCCGAAAATTGTCGGTGATCTGGGCGGTTTGAGCATGATGACCTGGCTGACAACTGCATATTTGTTAACATCAACAACCATTGTTCCAATTGCCGGTAAACTGGCTGATTTATTGGGACGCCGCATTGTCTATGTATCAGGTTTGATTATTTTTATGGCCGCTTCTGCTTTGTGCGGAATGGCCAACAACATGACGGAATTGATTATCTTCCGTGGACTGCAGGGCATCGGCGGAGGCATCATGATGCCGATGGCGATGATTGTCATCGGTGACTTGTTCACAGGAAAACAGCGTGCTAAATTCCAAGGTGTCTTTGGCGCAATTTACGGGCTGGCTTCAGTGATTGGGCCGCAAATCGGCGGCTGGATTGTAGACTCGTTAAACTGGAAATGGGTTTTCTATATTAACCTGCCAGTCGGAATTATTGCGGTTATTTTTATTGCCAGAGGATTACAGGGACGCCAGCAGACTGGTCCGATCAACTTCGATATCGCTGGTATTTTCACAATGATTGTCGGTGTGGTCAGCCTCCTGCTCGCCTTAAGCTTTGGCGGAAAAGATTATGCATGGGATTCATGGCAGATTCTTGGGTTGTTCGCTCTCGCACTGATCGGCATTGTCAGCTTTATCATCGTAGAATCAAAAGCAAAAGAGCCAATCCTGCCAATGTATTTATTTAAAAACAGAACATTTACATTTCTAAACTTGATCGGCTTCTTTATGAGTATCGGTATGTTTGGCGCCATTACGTTTGTTCCTTTCTTTATGCAGGGAATTGTCGGTGTAAGTGCGTCTGAATCGGGTACAATTATGACACCGATGATGATTTCTATGATTATTACAAGTATCATCGGCGGACAGCTTGTTTATAAAATTGGGATTAAACCGCAAATCATTACAGGCATGCTGGTTATGGCCGGCGGATTCCTGCTGTTAACGACATTGGATCTCGACACGAGCAAGCTTGTCGCTACATCTTTTATGGCGATTATTGGTCTGGGAATGGGTCTTGTTATGCCGATTCTGACATTGGCTTTACAGGAAAGCTTTTCGAAGGAGGAGCTTGGAGTTGTCACTTCATCCAGCCAATTCTTCCGTTCTATCGGCGGAACATTCGGCATTACCATGCTGGGAGCCGTAATGAATGCGAGATCAGGAAATCTATTAACAGATAAATTGGTGCCATATTTAGACTCTCTTCCGGCACAGGCAAGCTCGTTTGCCGCCCAGCTAAAGGGTATGATTGATACAAATCCGCAAGGGCTGCTGCAATCGCTGTTCAGTCCGGACGCGGTCAAACAAATCCCTGCGGCTTTCTCATCCCATATTGTGCCGATTTTAAAAACATCGTTGATGGATTCGCTCCACAGCGTGTTTTATACGGGCCTGATCTTTATCGCAGTCGGAGCCGTATTCACCTTGTTCTTAAAACCTATCAAGCTATCAAATAAGAAAACGGAAGACCAACAAGAAAAAGAGAAAGCGGCAAAAGCCGTTGAATCACCTTCCCATTAATAGAGCACCCCGCGGGTATCAATCCGCGGGGTTTTTTATTCAATCATCTGGGCTCTTCCATTTCCGAAAGACCAATCCTCAGCCTGATTTCCGGCCAGCATGATAAACACATCTTCTTTTCTGACGCCAAGCTCGGAATGAATCCGGCTCGCGATTGAGCGGTAAAGTGCTTTTTTCTGTTCAGTTGTTCTTGACTGTTTCAGTGTAAAATGAATGTATATCAGTTCATCAGTACGCTCGACTTGGAGATAAAATGGATCATAAAAAAATTCGCTTTTTTCATATTGTCTGATGACTTGGAAATAGTCATCTTCCGGCACATTGATTTCTTCAATCATCGATTGGTGGATAGTCCTGCTCAGTTTTTGAAGCCACACTTCGCTTCTTCCCGACCGTAAATGAATCTGTACAAATGGCATCTCCCCGCATCCCTTTCTTTACAGCGTCTGTCCGCTGTCAATTGTGATAATTTGGCCTGTGAGTGATTCCTGTTCAATTAGTGAACAAATCAATTTGGCAACATCATCTGGTTCAGCAATACACTGCAGCGGCAAAGAGCCGATCATGCTTTTCATTTTTTCTTCCCGGCCGGCCCACCATCTCGTTGCCACAGCTCCTGGTGCTACACCGCTCACTCTGATTTCAGGCGCTAAGGCGTGGGCCAATGATTTCGTTAAACCGTGCACCGCTGATTTTGATACTGCGTAAGGCATAGATGAGCCGGCACCAGTTACCCCTGCGATGCTGCCGACGTTTACGATCGCCCCGGCCTTGCTTTTCTTCATGAACGGAACCACTGCCCGCGCGCAGAAAAACATCCCTTTCACATTGACGGCATACAGCTCATCCCATATGTCTTCTGTCGCAGCCTCAAGATCATCCATTGGAATATGCCGTGTAATGCTGGCATTGTTGACTAAAATATCAACCGTGCCGTGTGTGTTCACGATTGCTTGAATCATATCCTGCACGTCACTGTTTTTGGATACATCTGCTTGGATGGCGAAGGCTTGCCCGCCAGCTTTTTTAATCATTTCCACTGTTTCCTCCGCTTCTGATTGCGAGCGTGAATAATTCACCGCCACAATCGCCCCGCGCTTTGCCAATTCCATACTGGCTGCTTTTCCGATTCCTGTGCCGCCCCCCGTTACGAGAGCTATTTTGTTCAAGACATTCATTGCCGCCACTCCTTGCTGTTGACTAAAGTATATTTCTGATTCCATTGTAATCCAGCTTTGATGTTACGTATAATGATTGTTAAAGATACTAGATATCACTTAGATTGATAGCAAACGAACGGAGGAGTTCAAAATGGAAAGCGGAGATTTACGTGTGTTTCAAATGGTAGCTCGTGAAGGAACCATTACGAAAGCAGCCCTGCAGCTTGGCTATGTACAATCGAATGTCACGGCCAGAATTCAGCAATTGGAAGCTGAGCTGGGTACCACACTGTTTTTGCGCCATAATCGGGGCATGACACTTTCTGCAAGCGGAAAATTGCTGCTGGACTACGCAAATAAAATTATCGGCCTGCTTGATGAAGCGTCTAAAGCGCTCTCATCCTCCGCAGAACCAAGCGGGCCGCTTATGATCGGCTCCACTCAGACAACCGCCGCGGTAAGGCTTCCAAAGCTCCTGGCATCTTATTATGAAGAACATCCAAACGTCCAGCTATCTTTAACAACAGGACATACGCAATTTCTCCTTGATAAAGTTCTTCGTTATGAATTGGATGGCGCGTTTATCGGATGCGAATGCCATCATCCTGAGCTCGAATCCTATCCTGCGTTTGAGGAAGAACCAGTAGTTGTTTCGGCTGCCTCCGTGCCCGATGTTGAGGAAGCCATCACAAAGCCGATTCTCGTTTACAGCACAGGCTGTTCGTATCGAGAAACACTTGAAAAATGGCTGCGCTCCGTCGGTGTCACACAGCCGGTCATTATGGAATTTGGGACGCTTGAAGCAATTATCGGCGGGGTTACAGCAGGTCTTGGCATCTCGTTGCTGCCAAGAACGGTTGTGCAGAAACATGAAGCAGAAGGATCAATTCGATTGTACCCGCTGCCTGAAGCGCTCAGCCAGATGAAAACAGAGTTTATTGTTCGAAAAGATTCGTTTATCAGCAGCGCGCTGAGAACCTTTATGGATTCCTTTACGCCAGATAAAACGGCTGAATCACAAAAAAGCAGTCTGCTATAATGAACAGACTGCTTTTTGGCTATTGTTTGTTTCGATGCGCTTCATTTAATTCCTTAATATGCTGAATGATCTCTTTAATGCCCTGCTTCGCGTCGGGGTATGTCGCATTCCAATGCTTAGCGAGCGGAGGCATGCTTTTGGCTATATGGGTGTACAAAATCCATTGCTTCACTTCTTCTTTTAGCTCATCGTTTGTTTCACCAAGCAGAAGCTCAGTATACTTCTCCAGCAATCCATCAAGCTGCTCCTGAAGTTTTTGTTCCATTTTCCATCTTCCTTTCGAAAAAACAGCAAGGAGCTTTCTCAATTGAAAGCTCCTTCGCTGCGTTATTTATCCATGTGATGTGAAAGCCGCTTCCTGGACAATGCATCTGCCCCTGCCATGAGGAATGCAAAGAGGCGTTCCGAAGAGCGGGTCCTGTGTAACCTGACAGTTCATAGAAAACACATTTTGCACAAGATCACAAGTGATGACCTCTTCCGGACGGCCTTCTGCATAAATCCGTTTATCTTTTATGGCCACAAGATGATGCGCATAGCGGCACGCCAAGTTTAAGTCATGGAGAACCATAACAATCGTCCGGTCTTCCTTTTCATTCAGCTCAAACAGCAAATCAAGAATTTCAATTTGATGCGTCATGTCTAAATACGTCGTCGGCTCGTCAAGAAGGATGATATCCGTTTCCTGGGCAAGCGTCATCGCGATCCAAGCCCGCTGGCGCTGTCCGCCTGACAAAGAATCAACGGCACGGTCAGCCATGTCCTCAAGCTTTGTTGCTTTAAGCGCTCTTTCAACTGCTTCCTCATCCTCTTTTGACCACTGCTTCAGCCAGTTTTGGTAAGGATATCTTCCTTGCTTCACCAGCTGATGCACCGTCAGCCCCTCTGGAGCCGAAGGACCTTGGGGCAGGATTGCGAGCTCTTTTGCGACTTCCTTCGTCGGAAGCTTGGCAATCGCTCTTCCTTCCAGCAGCACTGAACCGCCTCTCGGCTTCATCAGGCGCGCTAATGAACGTAAAAGTGTCGATTTTCCGCAGCCATTGCTGCCAATAAATACGGTAATTTCACCTTTGGGAATTGTTAAATTCAACTCATCAATAATAACGGCATCCCCGTATCCTAAGCTCAGCGTTTCTGTAGAAATTGCACTCATACCCATAACCGCTCCTTTTTGCTGGCTTTTTAGCAGCACTATGTATTGCACGTTTTCTATATACATGCTTTTAAGTCAATTGTCATCAATGCAAATGATTCCGATATTCAGCCATTTGATATGGTCATATATCCCTCATTGTAGCAGAAAACACTGACTTTGAAAATCATTTTCAATTAGTTTTATGGACATAATTGACGTTTATGGGTTTTTTATCACAAGATTACTTCTTGATTTCTCTGATGGAGCCGTCCTTCAGCTTCAATTTTAAATCGATATGATCATAATGACTGTCCAGATTAAATGCTGCCAGCACACTGTGTATCACTTCTGTTTCAGCCATTTGGTCTGTTACGGAAAGCTCGCTCAAAATCATTTTCATCTCATCTAACGCTTCTTCTCCTTCCTGATTGACACCGGAGAGCTTATCCTGTATTTCCGCTTTTTCCTGAGTCCCGTTCTTTGTATAGATTCCTTCATAACGGTTATGCTCACCATCCCCGTAGCTCACACGAAGCGAAAAATTACTGTAGGGAACGGACTTCAGCTGGGTGACGGCTGTATTTTCTCCTTCTGCCTGATGCTGGTCTTCATTGAAACGGCAGCCCGCAATCAGAACCACTGCGAGACATACAGCCCCGGCTGCTCTGACCAAATGCATATGTTTCCCCCCTGTAGGATTCCATTTATTTTAGGTATATCCAGAGAATGAAATCCTCATTCAGAGAAGAATTGAAAAAGCCGGGGCATTTAACGCCACGGCTTTTTCTTTAAGATTCGGTCATTTGCAAAAAGGTTTCGGCGTCACGCACAGCCAGCTTGATGGCATTCTCCCAAAAATCACGCTTCGTGATGTCAGCGCCCAAATGCTTCATCGCCAAATCCTCCACTGTCATAGAAGCAGTATCGCGCAATAGCGCCATATACTTCTCTTCAAATGCGTTTTTTTCTTCAAGCGCCAGCGCGTAAATGCCAAGAGAAAATAGGTAGCCGAATGTATAAGGGAAATTGTAAAACGGCACCCTCGTGATGTGAAAGTGAAGTTTTGATGCCCAAAAAAGCGGATGATATTCTTCTAACGCATTGCAGTATGCCTCTCTTTGTGCCTCTTCCATCAGCTCATTCAAGCGGCTGGCCGGTACCACTCCCCGCTTTCGTTCCTCGTAGAATCTCGTTTCGAATAGAAATCTTGCGTGAATGTTCATGAAGAACGCAACACTTCTTTGCACTTTATCCTCCAGAAGAACAAGCTTCTCTTCCCTCGTCTCGGCCTGCTGGACAGTCGCGTCCGCGACTATCATCTCTGCAAACGTTGAAGCTGTTTCTGCAACGTTCATGGCGTAGGAACGGTTTAACGGCCTGACGTCGAGCATTGCTTCCTGATGGAACGCGTGCCCGAGTTCATGCGCAAGAGTAGAGACATTTGAGGCGCTGCCCGAAAATGTCATGAAAATTCGGGATTCCCCGCTGTCCGGAAAACTGGTGCAAAAGCCGCCGACTCTTTTTCCGCTCCTGTCTTCCGCCTCAATCCAGCCGTCCCGAAACGCTTTTTCAGTGAATGAGGACAGTTTTTTGCCAAACGTTGAAAACTGGCTGGTAATGATATTTGCGGCTTCATCATACGAATAGACCTTTCCGTCAGAACCGATCGGTGCCTCGACATCGTACCAGCTGAGTTTTTCAAGGCCGAGCATGGATGCTTTCCGGTTCAAAAACTGAACGAACGGCTTCTTGTTTTCAGTGATGACCTGCCACATCGTATCAAGTGTTTCTTTTTTCATCCTGTTAATTTGCAGCGGTTCCTTCAGGACATTCTCCCAACCGCGCGCTTTATAGGTTTCAAGCCGGAATCCCGCCAAATGATTCAGCGTGCTGCTGAAAATATCTTGCTTACTCTCCCAAGCTTGGCGGAAACGTTCATATACTGTTTTTCTGACAGTACGGTCTTGATGGTCCATCATATTCTCCGCCTGACCGACAGACAATTGCTTGTTTTCACCGTTTTCCTCATACGGGATCGTCATTTTCCCGACAATCATATTGTATAAGTCACTCCAAGCGTGATATCCGTCCACCGCAAGGTTCCCGATCAGTTTTTCTTTACCGGGGCTAAGCTTTTCGGCAACCCTCTGTCTTCTTTCATTTAATATGTAAGAAACATCGCGCAATCCCGGTTTTGTTAACAATTCATTCCACACTTCTTGATCAATGTCCACAAGTTTATGATCTAATGTAACGAGCGACGATTGAAAATCTGCGGAAAGCCGGTTCATGAGTGCCTGATGCTCTATAGCCTTTTGATCATTGATATTCTGGGCCTGAAGACAGGCAACAAACGCGCCGGCCTGCTGAAGCTTGACGGATGTCTGTTCGAATAAATCAAGCAACGCGGTCAGCCCTTCAGCCTCTTCAGGCGATTCAGGCACCTGAAACGCATCAGTCCTGTCTTGAAATGCACGCAGACTTTGTGACAGCTTCTCAATATAACCTTTGAATTCTTCCGATTGGCTCCCGCCCTTAAAAAATGAATCAAGATCCCATCTTTGGCCTACCCCTTGCAGCGCCATATCACAAAACCCCTTTCCTTCTTTCGTTCTATTATAGAACAATTCTGAATTGTTGTATAAAAATTTCTTTTTACAGGCGTCATCTCCTGTTCAGGATAGTACAATAGCTGTAGCAGTTTAATAGGAGGGATAGGATGAATAAAAAAATAGCAATCGTAACGGGAGCGTCCAGCGGCTTCGGTCTGCTGGCAGCTGTAAAGCTTGCCCGATCATTTTTCGTGATAGCCACATCAAGACAGCCTGAAAAAGCGGAACAGCTTCGAGAATTGGCTGCAGCACACAATGTGTCTGATTCCATTCTCATTACAGCTCTCGATGTCACCGATGAACAATCTATAGTCTCATTCGGAAAAGCCGTTAGTGCTTACGCCCCGATCGACTTACTCGTTAACAACGCCGGAACAGCTTATGGAGGATTTATCGAGGATGTGCCGATGGAACATTTCAGACAACAATTTGAAACGAATGTCTTCGGTGTGATCCATGTGACAAAAACCGTTCTCCCTTACATAAGAAAGCATGGCGGCGCAAAGATTATAAACGTGAGCAGCATCAGCGGACTGACCGGATTCCCAGCGCTGTCACCATATGTTTCTTCTAAGCATGCATTGGAAGGTTTTTCTGAAAGCCTACGTATCGAGCTGCTTCCGTTCGGTATCGAAACCGCTTTGATCGAGCCGGGCTCATACAAGACATCGATCTGGTCAACGTCATTATCAAATTTTATGTCGGTGCCTGCTGACGATTCAGCCTATCATCAATACTATAAAAAGATCCTTTCCTACGTTGAAAAAAACGGAGAAGAAAGCGGAGATCCCCAAGAGGTTGCCGACCTCATTTATCAATTGGCAACAAAACAGCATATCAAGAAATTGCGATACCCGATCGGAAAGGGCATCAAGCTCACCCTGCTGTTCCGATCGCTTTTTCCTTGGTCTGCGTGGGAGTCTATCCTGAAGAAAAAGCTATTCAGCTGATCTAAATTATAATTATTATAATTTAGTATTGATTTTTATTTAGTATATGATATAATTAAGTCAACAGATCACAAGGAGGATGTTATCTTATGAAAACTGAAAACGCAAAAACAAATCAAACATTAGTTGAGAATTCAATGAACACACAATTATCAAACTGGTTTCTTTTATACTCTAAGCTCCACCGTTTTCATTGGTATGTGAAAGGGCCTCATTTCTTTACATTGCACGAGAAATTTGAAGAACTTTATGACCATGCGGCTGAAACAGTGGATACCATCGCTGAGCGCCTGCTGGCGATTGGCGGACAGCCTGTTGCCACAGTGAAAGAATACACTGAGCATGCATCTATCACAGACGGCGGAAACGAAACATCAGCTTCAGAAATGGTACAAGCATTGGTAAACGACTACAAACAAATCAGCAGCGAATCTAAATTTGTGATCGGCCTGGCTGAAGAAAATCAAGACAATGCGACAGCGGACTTGTTTGTCGGATTAATTGAAGAAGTTGAAAAACAAGTGTGGATGCTTTCCTCTTACTTAGGATAAAAAAAGCTGAACCCTATTTGGGTTCAGCTTTTTGTTTTTTTCTTAGCTTGAACTGCTTTCTGTCTGCTTGGTCAGTGTCGCGTTCAACGTTTTCGTTTTTCCCTTTCGCAGCACTTGGATTGTTGTTTTATCTCCGACTTTTAAGTCTTTGTAAAGGATCTGACGGATATCCGCACTGCTTTCCACGTCTTTACCGTTTAGTTTGACAATGACATCCTCAGATTTAATACCTGCTTTTTCTGCCGGCGAATTTGCTTGAACTTCTTTTACATAAACACCTTTGCCCAATTGATCTCCAAACAGGCCGAGCGTATTTTCCTGATAGGTTTCAGGAACTTGTGACATGTCAATCATCTGCACGCCTAAAAACGGACGGTCCACCTTCCCGTTTTGCAGCAGCTGGTCAACAATCGGCTCGACATCATTGCTTGGGATCGCAAATCCAAGTGATTCCACGCCGCTTTCGCTCACCTTCAAGCTGTTGATGCCGATGACCTGGCCGCTTGCATTGATTAATGGGCCTCCGCTGTTCCCCGGATTGATCGCTGCATCGGTTTGCAGCACGTTCATTTCCACCGTCCCTTGTGTTGTATCCACATCAATTGTCCGGTTCAGTCCGCTAATGATGCCTTGTGTCACCGTACCGGAAAACTGCTGTCCGAGCGGGTTACCGATAGCGATTACCTTTTCGCCAGTGCGCAGCTGTGAAGAATCACCAAAGCTCGCCACTTTTTTGACGTTCTTGCTGCTGATTTCCAAAACTGCCAAATCAGTAATGGTATCGCTGCCGACAAGCTTGGCAGTTTCCGTTTCTCCGTTGTATAGCGTAACAGTCAGCTTGTTCGCGCCTTCAACGACATGGTTGTTTGTAATGATATACGCTTTATCGCTGTCTTTTTTGAAAATAACACCTGACCCGGTTCCGCTTTCACTTTCTGAGCTGGAGCCTCCTCCCGTGCCGAATGTGTTATTTTGAGAGGTTTGGATATTTGAGATTCCGACAATCGTAGGCTCTAAATCCTCTACCATATCAGCGATGTTTGATGCGTTCGTTATCGGCGCCGTTGTAAAATTATCAGACTGCACCTGTTTATTTGCGGAAGCGGTTTCGGTCGCCTGATTTTGGTCTGACGGCAGATAAGGCGCGATGCCAAGCATGAGGCCCCCGCCGATAATACCGCCTAAAATCGGGCTCAGCCATGCGGCTCTCCGTTTCTTTTCTTTTTTCACAGCCGTTTCTTGCTTTTCCATTTCTAAAGCAGAAGCCGTTTCCTGCCGTCCCGCTTCATACGACACAGGCGCGTCAAGCAATTCTTGTTCAGAATGTCCAATCAGCTTCTGGTTTTCTGTATTCTGCTGTTCTGTATGTGAAGGTTCAGTTTGATGTTGATCGTTTTGGCCATCACGTCGATAATCCATGTTCTTACACTCCTTTAACGGTTATTCATTTATCGTTACATATTCATCGCATGTACAAGTTCAATTGTCCCAATAATGAGGAGAAAAGCAAAGCACCAAAATAGAATATGTTTGATCATCCTACATCTTCCTCGCTCTTTTTCTCTTCCTTTCTTCCCTTATACATATCATAAACAAACATTGTGGGATAAAAATGAAAAGAATATGTGAAATTATGAAAATTGCCTGCCGTATGTTAAAACTAGTTTATAATGACGTTGAAAGGATGTGAAGAGCCTTGTCATACACCATTTATCTAGTTGAAGATGAGGATAACCTGAATGAACTGCTGACGAAGTATTTAGAGAATGAGGGCTGGAACATTACATCTTTTACGAAAGGTGAAGACGCCAGAAAGAAAATGACACCGTCTCCCCACCTATGGATTCTCGATATCATGCTGCCGGATACCGACGGCTATACATTAATAAAAGAAATCAAGGCGAAAGATCCTGACGTGCCGGTCATTTTTATTTCCGCCCGAGATGCGGATATTGACAGAGTGCTTGGCTTAGAGCTTGGCAGCAATGACTACATTTCCAAGCCGTTTCTGCCGCGGGAGCTGATTATCCGTGTGCAAAAGCTGCTGCAGCTCGTATATAAGGAAGCTCCTCCTGTCCAAAAAAATGAAATTGCCGTCTCCTCGTATCGGGTTGCTGAAGACGCCCGCGAGGTTTATGACGAAAACGGGAATATCATCAATTTGACGTCAAAGGAATTTGATCTGCTGCTATTATTTATCCATCATAAAGGGCATCCATACTCTCGTGAGGATATCCTCCTAAAAGTGTGGGGACATGACTACTTCGGAACAGATCGGGTCGTTGATGATCTCGTCCGGAGACTGCGCAGAAAGATGCCTGAATTGAAGGTGGAGACGATTTACGGTTTCGGCTACAGGATGATGTCATCATGAAAAACAAGCCGCTCGCGTTTCAGATATGGGTTGTCATATCCGGCATCCTGTTAGCGATATCGATTTTACTGCTTGTGTTATTTTCAAACACGCTGCGAGATTTTTTCACTAATGAAACGTATACGACGATTGAAAATGAGCAGCATGTGCTGACAGAGTACCGCCTGCCAGGTTCGATTGAAAGGCGCTATTACAGCGAGGAAGCGACGGCGCCGACAACTGTCCGCTCCGTACAGCACGTGCTCCTTCCTGAAAATGAAGAGGCTTCTTCAGACAAGGATTTAAGCATTCTGTCATCTTCATTTATCCACAAGGTGTACAAGCTGGCTGATAAGCAGGAAGCTAAAAAGAAACGTTACAGCGCCGACGTCAATGGAGAGAAAGTGTTTTTTGTCATTAAAAAGGGACTTTCCGTCAATGGACAATCAGCGATGATGCTCTCTTACGCGCTTGATTCTTATCGGGACGATTTGGCCTATACCTTGTTCAAACAGCTTCTGTTTATTATAGCTGTCGTCATTTTATTAAGCTGGATTCCGGCTATTTGGCTTGCAAAGTATTTATCAAGGCCTCTTGTATCATTTGAAAAACACGTCAAACGGATTTCTGAACAGGATTGGGATGACCCAGTAAAAGTGGATCGGAAAGATGAAATCGGCAAATTGGGCCATACCATCGAAGAGATGCGCCAAAAGCTTGTGCAAAAGGATGAAACAGAAAGAACTCTATTGCAAAATATCTCTCATGATTTAAAAACGCCGGTCATGGTCATCAGAGGCTATACACAATCAATTAAAGACGGGATTTTTCCTAAAGGAGACCTTGAAAACACTGTAGATGTTATTGAATGCGAAGCCCTTAAGCTGGAGAAAAAAATAAAGGATTTATTATATTTAACGAAGCTGGATTATTTAGCGAAGCAAAAAGTGCAGCACGACATGTTCAGTATTGTGGAAGTGACAGAAGAAGTCATCGAACGATTGAAGTGGGCGCGGAAAGAACTATCGTGGGAAATTGATGTAGAAGAGGATATTTTGATGCCGGGCGATCCGGAGCAATGGAACAAACTCCTCGAAAACATTCTGGAAAATCAAATCCGCTATGCTGAGACAAAAATAGAAATCAGCATGAAACAAGATGATCGAAATATCGTGATCACCATTAAAAATGACGGTCCGCATATTGAAGATGAGATGCTCTCCAGCCTCTATGAGCCTTTTAATAAAGGGAAGAAAGGCGAATTCGGCATTGGTCTAAGCATCGTAAAACGAATTTTAACTCTTCATAAGGCATCTATCTCAATTGAAAATGACAAAACGGGTGTAACGTACCGCATAGCAGTGCCAAAATAGACTGTAGATGTTTTGCAGTCTATTTTTTTATGTGAAAGAATAGCCGTTAAAATCTCTGTAATTTGTTTTGAGCGGCTGTTTGCATTGATGAACCCATTTTTTCTCTGACAAGGTCTGCTTCGGATATTTGACTTTCTCCACTTTGATTCCTCTGTTTCGCAAGCGGCTGATCATTTCGTCCAATTCTCTCATTCTAGATTCACCCTTTCGCTTGAGCTTTGACCATTCGGTCATCTCAATTTATAATATAAATAATACATGATAAAAAAACAAGTTACAATAAGGTTAATTTTATAACAGACGGTGTGACTACATGGTCATATCCTAGCAGGCCTCCGGGCTCCGAAAGGGTGGAACCATTGAAGGAAAAAGAAAAACTGATTATTGAAACAGCCTTAAAACTATTTGCCCAAAAAGGATACAACTCAACATCAGTCCAGGAAATCGCAAAAGAGTGCAAAATATCTAAAGGCGCTTTTTATATTTATTTTCCTTCGAAAGAAGCGCTTCTTCTCTCTATGCTGAACTACTATTATGATAAAACGTTTACCCGAATTTTAAATATTAAAACGAAGGGCGACAGCCCCAGAACGGCTTACCGTAAACAGCTGACCGTCCTCTATGAAAACATTCTTGAACACAAAGATTTTATCAGCATGCAGTTGAAGGAGGGTTCTCTGCCTTACACAGAAGAAGTGGAGCAATGCGCAAAAAAAATCCGCCAGTCCTCACTTCAATTTCATATCGACAGCCTGCTGAACATCTATGGAAAAAAAGCGGAACCGTACACTGCTGAGCTTTGTTTTTTAATAGAGGGCATCAGCCAGATTTACCTGGAATGCATGATTTTGCTCGGGTACACTGTGAAGCCGTCTCAATTAGCTGATATCATTATGAATCGAATTGATGATATGGTAAAAGGCATGTCTGAACGAAACGATAAGCCTTTCATCACATTGGAAGAGGCGAGCTCTTTATTCGGGCCTCTTACGCACGGACGGCCTGACCCGCTGACTGAATCGATTGTGAAAAGCCTACGTGACAAAATTAACAGCTTAAACACAAACTCCTCTCTTGAATTATCGGAGAGCTTGGACATACTTGAAGCAGAAATGAAGAAAAAAACACCGAAGCTGGCGATCATAAAAGGAATGATTCATAATCTGACGGAGTCTGAAGCTCTCGCCAAAGATGCGGAACAGCTTAAATATTTATTAAAACAGCAACATATTTAGAAGAACGGCTGCTTAAAAAGCAGCCGTTCTTTCTTACTATTACGCCTTTGGTTTTACCATGTCTTCCGGCTTAACCATTTCGTTAAATTGCTCCTCTGTCAGCAATTCAAGCTTCAAAGCTGCTTCTTTGAGCGTCAATCCCTCTTTATGTGCAAGCTTGGCGATTTTCGCCGCGTTTTCATAACCGATATGCGGGTTCAGCGCCGTAACAAGCATTAATGAATTTGACAGGTTTTCCTGAATGGTTTCTTTATTAGGCTCAATACCGACAGCACATTTATCATGGAATGAATTCATGCCGTCACTGAGCAGCTGCACAGATTGCAGGAAGTTGTAAATAATAACAGGCTTAAACACGTTCAGTTCAAAGTTTCCCTGACTCGCAGCAAAGCCGATTGTCGCATCGTTCCCCATGATTTGCGCTGCGATCATTGTTAACGCTTCGCTTTGTGTCGGGTTGACTTTACCAGGCATAATGGAGCTTCCCGGCTCATTTTCAGGAATGACGATCTCCCCGATGCCGCAGCGAGGTCCGCTTGCGAGCCATCTGACATCGTTCGCGATTTTCATTAAGTCAGCCGCAAGCGCTTTTAATGCGCCATGCGCATAAGTGATTTCGTCATGGCTTGTCAGCGCGTGAAATTTATTCGGTGAACTGCTAAACGTTTGGCCGGTCAGCTTAGTGATCTCTTCTGAGACAAGCTCTCCAAACTCTGGGTGGGCGTTGATACCCGTTCCGACAGCCGTTCCACCAATTGCAAGCGCACGCATTTTATCTGTCGCTTCCAAAATCATTTCCTTCGAACGGTCCAGCATGTGAACCCATCCGCTGATTTCCTGTCCGAGGGTCAGTGGCGTAGCATCCTGAAGATGCGTGCGTCCGATTTTGACAATATCATTGTATGCTTTTGCTTTTTCATCCAGTGTATTGCGAAGCTGATCAAGCGCCGGCACAAGCTGCTCGTAAACAGCCAAAACAGCGGCAACATGCATCGCCGTCGGGAATGTGTCGTTTGAGCTTTGGCTTCGGTTCACGTCATCATTTGGATGAATCGTTTGATCAGAGTTCTTCTCATTTAATAAAGCAGTCGCACGGTTGGCTACCACTTCGTTCATGTTCATATTGCTTTGTGTGCCGCTTCCGGTCTGCCATACGACAAGCGGGAAGTTGTCATCGTACTTGCCTTTGAGCACATCATCACAAACCGCTGCAATCGCTTCTGCTTTTTCAGCATCCAGATTGCCGAGGCGTTTATTAGCTAGAGCTGTGCTTCGTTTTAATATTGCAAACGCCTTCACAACACGCATCGGCATTTTTTCAGAACCGATCTTAAAGTTCTCCTTGCTTCGCTGTGTTTGGGCGCCCCAAAATTTATCAGCAGGAACTTTTACTTCTCCCATGGTGTCTCGTTCAATTCTGTATTCCATTTATGTATCCCTCCATAACGGTTGCTTCAATAGATCATAATTCGCCAATGACACAAAAAATCCTTTTTATTTTTCGATCTTGGCAGATTTTAATTTTAATTCAAGATATACGCGGGAATCCTTTGAATATTTGTATTTTGGATTCGTCCTTCCGTACTCCTTTGATGTATAAGAGACATCATAATGCTTTTCAAATGATCTAATGAGCTGTTCAATTTCTTCTTGTTTTCCAGCTAGCCTTACCTGTGCCACTTCGTATCCTCCGCTTTCATAAAAAAACTTACTCCATGAAATACTCTAACACAGTATATCATTTTTTTAACAGGAAAAGATAACCTCTACTAAGGTTTTGGATAAGAGGTGACCTCATTGGAACAAACAGAGTTTAAGGAATATATACACGATAATTTAGCATTGGTGCTGCCAAAATTAAAAGAAAACGATGATCTGGTGAAAAACAAAAAAATGCTTGCGAACGGACTGGTTTTTTACTATCTCTATTTCAGTGAACTGACTGATGAGAATAAGGTGTCAGAAGCCATTAAAACTTTAATTAAAGATGAGGAGACCTTAACGCTTGACCAGGTCAAAAAACGCCTTGACCAGCTTGACGCAAGACCTGTTGAAACCGCAAAAAAAACGATTGAATCGATTCTCAACGGCAATTGTGCTGTGTTTATCAACGGATTGGATAAAGCCTATATTCTGACCACAGGAAAGAAAAAAACAAGAAGCCTGACAGAGCCGACAACTGAAAAAGTGGTACGCGGCCCAAAAGTTGCGTTTGTAGAGGATATTGATACAAATCTCGCTCTGATCAGACAAAGAACCTCTCATCCGAAATTGATCACCAAAAAAATCATGATCGGCGAAAACAAGCTGAAGCCCGCAGCCATTATGTACATTGAGGGCAAAGCGAAAAAGTCCGTCATAAAAGAAGTGAAGGCGCGGCTTAAAAATATCCAGCTGGAAGATATCCAGGACAGCGGAACGCTCGAGGAGCTCATTGAAGATAATAAATATTCACCATTTCCGCAGATACAAAATACGGAAAGACCTGACAAAGTATCTTCAGCCCTGTTTAACGGCCGTGTGGCAATTTTGGTCGACAGTTCACCATTTGTGCTGCTGGTGCCGGTTTCTCTCGGCATCCTGATGCAATCCCCGGATGACTACTATGAACGCTGGATTTCAGCATCTCTTATCCGGTCGCTGCGCTTTGCTTCTATCTTTATCACCTTGTTTTTGTCATCGATTTATATAGCACTTGTTTCCTTCCATCAGGGGCTGCTGCCGACCGCGCTCGCCGTTACAATTTCGGCGAACAGGGAAAACGTGCCGTTCCCTCCGATATTTGAAGCCCTGCTGATGGAAGTCACCATCGAGCTGCTAAGGGAAGCCGGACTGCGACTCCCCAATCCGCTCGGACAGACGATCGGCCTCGTTGGGGGCGTAGTCATCGGACAGGCTGCTGTAGAAGCGAATCTCGTCAGTTCGATTATGGTCATTGTCGTCAGTGTCATTGCCCTGGCATCCTTTACCGTTCCTCAATACGGAATGGGTCTGTCTTTCCGGGTGCTGCGTTTTATTTCGATGTTTTCCGCCGCTATTTTAGGGCTGTACGGCATTATTTTATTTATGCTTGTCGTTTATACGCACTTAACGAGACAAACGAGCTTTGGGTCTCCGTATTTTTCGCCAAACGGATTCTTTAGCCTGAAAAATACGGATGACTCCATTATCCGTCTCCCAATTAAAAACAAACCAAAAGGGGCGAATAATCCAAATGAGCCAAAAACAGACTCCACTGAAACTTAATACCTTTCAAGGTATTTCTATTGTTGCAAATACAATGCTTGGGGCCGGACTTTTAACATTGCCGCGAGCGCTGACCACTAAGGCTAATACGCCTGACGGCTGGATCACGCTGATATTAGAAAGTTTCATTTTTATTTTCTTCATTTATTTAAACACGCTCATTCAGAAAAAACATCAATACCCTTCACTCTTTGAATATTTGAAGGAAGGGCTTGGGAAATGGATCGGCAGCATCATCGGCCTTTTGATCTGCGGCTATTTCCTCGGCGTAGCCAGCTTCGAGACACGGGCAATGGCTGAAATGGTGAAGTTTTTCCTGCTGGAGAGAACCCCAATTCAAGTCATTATTTTAACGTTTATTTGCTGCGGTATTTATTTAATCGTCGGGGGTTTAAGTGATGTGTCGCGGCTGTTTCCCTTTTATTTAACGGTAACCATTATTATTTTGCTGGTTGTGTTTGGGATCAGTTTTAAAATTTTTGATATTAATAATTTGCGTCCTGTTTTAGGCGAAGGCCTTGGACCCATTGCAAACTCCCTTACCGTCGTTTCCATCTCTTTTTTAGGAATGGAAGTGATGCTGTTTCTTCCTGAACATATGAAGAAAAAGAAATACACGTTCAGATATGCGTCTCTAGGATTTCTGATTCCGATTATCTTATATATCCTTACGTATATTATCGTTGTCGGAGCTTTGACCGCTCCCGAGGTAAAAACGCTGATTTGGCCGACTATTTCTCTCTTTCAGTCCTTTGAGCTTAAAGGCATATTTATTGAACGGTTTGAATCGTTTTTACTGGTGGTCTGGATCATCCAGTTTTTCACCACATTTGTCATTTACGGATACTTTGCCGCTAACGGGCTAAAGAAGACATTCGGATTATCGACTAAAACAAGCATGGTGATTATCGGCATAACGGTCTTTTATTTTTCTCTCTGGCCGGATGACGCCAATCAAGTCATGGTGTATAGCGATTATCTTGGCTATATTTTTGTCTCCCTGTTTCTGCTTCCCTTCATTCTCTTTTTCATTGTAGCTCTCAAGAGGAGGATTACAGCAAAATGAAAATCCGGATTTTATGTATGTTTATATGCACCCTATTGCTGTCCGGATGCTGGGACAGTGAGAATATCGAGGAATTAAGCTTAGTGATCGGAGTAGGGCTAGACAAGCCTGACGATGAAAACTTAGAGCTGACACAGCAAATTCTCGTGCCGAAAAAAATCAGTGCCAAGGAGGGCTCTTCATCTGATCCGACACAGCTTTCTATCACAAAGGGTGAAACTGTCCATCAAATGATGAGAACCTCTGCATTAAAGCATAATCCTACGTTTTCACAGCATTTGCGTCTCATTCTGCTTTCCAAAAGCGTGATTGCGGATCAAATTGGAATGGACGCGATCATTAACCAGTTTGTCAGAGACAACGGAACAAGGAGGAGTTCCTATGTCTTTATCACCAACGGCCGAACTAAGGATATATTTAACATGAATGATGAAGGCGAACCCGCATCCAACGTGATATATGATCTGACAGAGAAAAATAAGGTGACGATCAGAATGATGGAGCCAGTTACATTGGGGGAGATCTCAGAACACTTAACCTCTGACGATTCATTCCTCATCCCTCATGTCGGTAAGGAAAACGGCAAGCTCGCGATAAACGGAGCCTCTATCATCAAAAATAAATTATGGCACCGGGATCTCACCCCGATTGAGGTTCAAAATATTAACTTATTTTCAGGCACTGTCGAGGGAGGCGTCATTGACTTGAAGCGCGATGGCCATCTCTTTTCTTATGAAGTATATTCGAGCAATCGGAAGATCAAGACGGCCTATAAGGACGGAAAGTTCAAATTCACCGTCACCCGCACTATTGAAGGTCGTCTATCTGAGGACTGGAATCCCAGTGAAGATTCGTTTAAGGATTCATATATTAAAAGCATTGAAAAGGCAGTCGAAAAACGAATACACAAAACAGTAACGACATTTATTACAGAGAAGCTGCAGAAAGAGATCAAAGCGGATGTGACCGGATTGGGAAACCAAGTCAGAATTCATTATCCTCAAAAGTGGAAAAAGATCGCAAGAAAATGGGATGATGATTATTTCAGCAATGCGGAAATAGACTACCGGGTCAATGTGATTGTCAGAGACTTCGGAACGAAAGGCGCAAACAAATAGGAGCCGCCTATTTGACGAGATGATTTCGATGCGCGTACACCGCCGCCTGCGTCCGGTCACTGACATCCAGCTTTGATAAAATATTCGTAATATGCGTTTTGACTGTTTTAATTGTAATAAACAGTTCCTCGCCTATTTCTTTGTTTGTTTTTCCTTCTGCGATTAGGCAGAGTATTTCGAGCTCCCGTTTCGTCAGCGATTCATGCGGGGGCGCATTTTCACCTGAATGGCGCAGCCTGGACAATACTTTTCCCGCCACTTTTGATTCCAGCTTTGGCTCTCCCTTGCTTGCGGCGCGGATGGCATCAGCGATTTCTGCCGCTTTTGAGGTTTTCAACAAGTAGCTGAGCGCGCCAGCTTCAATAACCGGGTACACTTTGTCATCATCAATGAAGCTAGTGAGCACAATAATTTTCGGATCGGAAAGCTCCCGGCAAATTTGCTTTGTAGCTTCAATGCCATCCATGCCCTCCATGACAAGGTCCATTAAAATGACATCAGGCGACAGTTCCACAGCAAGCCGAACACCTTCGCTGCCGTCCGATGCTTCGCCGATGACTTCAATATCGGGCTGCGCCTCCAAAAAAGCCGCGAGCCCCATTCTGACCATTTCATGATCATCAATCAATAATACTCGAATCACTTTCGTTCTCTCCTTTTTCTTCCGGGAAAATCGGGACCTTTACTTCAATTTGGGTGCCTTTTCCTTCTACTGAAATCACTTCGGCGACCCCGCCGATTTCACTTGCACGTTCCTTCATAGAATTCAAGCCGTATGAGGATGCTTTCACCTGGTCCATTTTAAAGCCTTTTCCATTATCAATCACCTTCAGACGGAGCTGACTGTTCTTTATGCCCAGAATCACGGTTACTTTTGACGCTTTTGAATGTCTAAATACGTTTGAAAGGGCCTCCTGCACGATTCTGAACAAGTGGTCTTCAACACCCTTGGATATCGCTGTGTCCTGTATATCCCACTCAATATCAATCGGCTGCTTTTTTCGGAACTCGTCCAAAAGCTCCGTAAGGCCCTCCTTCAGCCCTTTTCCTTCAAGGGTAACAGGCCGTAAATGGAGCAGGAGCGCCCTCATCTCATTTTGGGCTTCGCCTGCCATATGCTCGACCATCCTGATCCGCTTGACTGTTTTATCATCAGCATCCTTGACATGTTCCAGCACGGCTGATGTCATCATCGATATGGCAAAGAGCTGCTGGCTGACCGCATCATGAAGATCTCTAGCCAATCGCTGGCGTTCTTCTGAGATAACCGACTTCTTCATTTGCGCCTGCCATTCCGCACGTTCATTGGAAAGTTTCTGCAGGGATGCGACTTGAAGCTCCACGCGCTTCGCCATTTCGTTCAGCTGATCGGCGGCCAGGCCGATTTCATCATCACCGAGCGGCGGTATCCGATAAGCGAAATTGCCGTTTTCAAAGGTTAAAATGGATTCAATTAATGTATCAATCCTTGTCTTCAACCGGTTGCCGTACATATACCCTGAGGCGAAACCGACGGTCACGCTGATTAGAAGCAAAATCAGGATAAACGGAATTCCGAACCAGCTTGATGACAGCAAAACAAGCGGATCGAGCCGATAGTAAAACATCATAAAGGAAATCAGGCAGGCAAAAAGGAGCAGGCTGATTCCCGTTGTCATGCGGATGGCGCGCCACTGGAGGCTCACAAGCAGTTTTTTTCTCATACGTACTTCACATCCACATCACCGATAAATAAGGAAACGGACACTTTGACACGGCGCTTTGACTCGCTGAAATCGGTTGACGCGGCATATACCTTCGTGCTTAATCCGCTTTTCTTCGAGCCGATCAGATTGATGTCACCTATAAAAACAGCTGAGCTGACAGCCACTTCAAGGTCCGATGGTACATAAATATCAACGTTACCAATGACTCCGCTAATGACGATTGTGCTTTCTCCCTCGGGAATCATCGCTTTAGATAAATCGATTTTGATATCACCGATAAAACCAGAGACATTTAAATCATTCAGGTCAAACGGCTGCTTCATCATTTGCAGCTCACCGATAAAAAAGCTGCGCATGTCGGGATGTTTTACATCTTTTGGCGGATCATGATGTTCTTTTTTATTGAGGTTGACCTGTTTCTCATTCGGTTCGAATATCGGCTTCCCTTTGACAAGCCTGTAGCCGGCGTAAATCAGAAATGCGGCAAACGCATAGCCGAATAAATTAAAGGTGATGCTGAAGAGGTTTTTCAAAAATAGAAACGCGGCAAAGATATACATGACGGAGCCAAGCCAATCACGGGAATATTTTTTAAGGAAATAGCCGGCAATCAGAAAAAAGAGCGGCCAAAACAGCAGATCGCCTATTCCGATAATTTGCAAAAACATACTGATGCCGAATAAAGCAATGATCAATCCGAGAAGCTGTTTTTTTGTCATTCCTGGTGTCCGCCTCCTTTCTTCTGCCTGGTGCTACCGTATCGCTAGATCCCCGCTGTCCGTTTTGATGTCGATTGGATGCCGGCCGCTTCCTTGCGTGCCTGTGATGTGATGCTGCTCTTTATGTGCTTTATCAGCAAATGAATACGGCGAACTGACGTCACCGCTCGCTGATTTCGCTTTGACTGTAAAGCTGCCGTTTTTGGGAAGGCTTAGATTGGCATCACCGCTTGTCAGCGTGACAGATACGGGGCCGGTTATCTTTGTCAATACAGCATTAAAATCTCCTGAAGTCATTTTCACATCAAGAGAGCCTGATACATGAACCAGATTTGCGTCCCCTGAAGCTAAATCAATGCCGGATGTTTTGGAGACGGTATTTGAAATGGTTACATCCCCCGATGACGCCTTCACTTTCAGGTCTTGAAGGCGGACGTCCGTCACGCTCGCATTTCCGCTCGCAGATACTGTATTCAGCCTGGAAAGCGCAAAATGGTCATTTCCGGCCACAGACACGTCCCCGCTTGAGGTTCGTACTGCCAGATCACCTTTATAATCATACGGAAGCCTGACGATAAGAGTTGAACGGTTAAACCCATTCAAAAATTGAAATTCTTTTTCCTTTACGGTCAGCTCCAGTTTTCTATTGTTTTCAGTAACAAATAACTTTCCTGAGTCTCCTGAAATGCCTGCCGATATGTCACTTCGTTCTTCCGCTATAATCCGGACATCCTTGCTATCCGACTCAATGACCATGCTGTCAATGTCCCGCGGCGATGCGCTGGCTAAATCGGCTTCTGTGCCATTTATGAAACCCAGGCCTGCAGCAAACACATCTTTTACGACGACGGCGAAAAAAACCAGAATACCCGCAGTGATCAACAGTTTGCCAAGCATTTTTTTCATTCGGTTTCATCCTTCTCATTCATTCTATTATAAAGGAAAAGCTTGCGAATTGATACGTGCGGAAGGGAAGGACTTGACCGCAAATCCTTCCCCGTTCCGCTTATTCATTTGCCGCTTGTGTCTGGTCTGATTTTTGCAGTGAAAGTGTCCGCATTTTTTCAATCTCCGCTTCTACATCGTCTGCGAATTCTTTACGTGTAAGTTCTGTGCCGGCTTCCGCTGACTTTGAATAATTCGCGCGGATTTCCATTTCTTCAATACGATTTTCAATACGCAAAAATTCACGATACGCGCTTTCACTGTCAATTTTGTCAAATGTCGTATTCATATGCTCTTTAGCTTTCGCCGCATTTGCCCGCGCAATCAGCGCCTGTTTTTTATCCTTTACGTCCTGAAGCTTTGTTTCAAGTGCAGCCAGCTGCTCTTTCAGATCAGCCAGCTGACTGTTTGCCTGTTCATAGGAAGCTTTATGCTCAGCCGCCTTCCCTTCTAAATACTTCATTTCAGTCAGCGCCTTTTTCGCCAGTTCTTCTTCACCTGCGTCAAATGCGAGCTGTGCCTGATTTTTCCGTTTGCCAGCCACTTCAGCGGCTTCTTCATATTTTTTCTTAAATTGATAGGCAATCGTGTGCTGTTTCACAATTGTTTGCTTTGCTTTTGCGATGTCGCTTTCCATATCGCGTACATATTGATTCAGCATCACCTTTGGATTCTCCATTTTATCAAGTCCTTCATGAACTGACGCAACAAACATATCTCTGATTCTTTTTAATACCATACCTAATTCCTCCTAATATATTGATATTATTTTTTCTTCAAAAATTCTTCCCATTCGTCATCAAAGTGAGATTGGTAGGCAGCAGAAGCCGGTTCAGGATCAAAAGATGATACACCGCTATCAGCTGATCCGTTTTTCATCAGCTTCCAGCCGTAATACACCATAGCGGCCGCCAATGCGATTCCGACGACAAACGGAAGTGAGCAGATGAGCATAATGGCCCCGATACCGCCCACGATGATTCCCGTGATGGTTTTTCCCGCGGCAAACCTTTTGATTCCTGCGTATGTCATCAAGCTCCCGATGGCGAGCGGGATGATAAAGCCGAAGCTTCCTCCTCCAAAAAAGACAGAGATCCCAAATACAATTAATAAGAATCCGCCTATTGTTTTCTTGTTTATCTTCATGCAGATCCTCCTTTCGTTTTCCTTGTCTTCATCTTATACAAGTTGGAAGATATGCAAAACGAATCAGAGATTGATTTTTATATAAGACCGGAGTCGTATCTCGCACCGGACCCATCGGCACAAAAAAACGCCATGCACGAGGCATGGCGTTTTAAAACCCTTTACAGATGAACACTTGCTTCCCTTTCTTTAATCAGGTCGGACCTTTCTGCTTTGGCCAGTTTTGTAAACAGCAAAATTCCGATACCCGCAATAATTTCGACAATCCCGCCGGCAGCAATCACTGTTCCTGAGCCGAAAGCATTAGCGGCATACCCGCAAATGACAGCTCCAGCAGGGATCGAAATATTTGAGATCATATGTATAACGGCGTAAACCTGCGGCTGATCCTCACTGTCCACAGACGTCTGGATAATCGTGTACTCAGGAACATTAACAGCACTGACTGCGGCACCAAAGGTAAAAGCAGCGAAAAAGACGAGCGGCAAAAAGGTATTCATCCCTGTAATAAAGAAAGCAAATCCTTCAATAATGCCGGCAGTGACGAATAACAAGCCGTACCTGTTTACCTTGACTTTCGCCAGCACAAACCCTAATAAAAACGCGCCCGCGGCGGTGGTGGCCTTTAAAAGCGAGTATACGATCGGCTGGCCGTTTAAATCTTCCGCTACGTATACGGCAGAGAGCGCTTCCCATGGGGCAGCCGCGAAATTCATAAAGATACAGTAAATGGCGAGCGGGTATAAAATCTGGTGTTTTCTGACGAGCCTAAAGCCGCGTTTCAGTCTTCCGATATATGTGCCTCTCTGTGTAACAACCGCAGACTCTGATTGAGATTCAACCGCAGTGTACTTAATAAAAAGAACGAGAAAACCTGACACCAAATAGAGCACAAGTGCGATAAGCATGGTATAAGAAGGACTGATAAATGTAAGAAAAGCGCCGCATAATGTGACAGCCCCGAGCCTGACAATTTGAGCGGAGGACTGCAGCACAGCGTTTGCTTTTTGAATGCCCTGTTCATTGACGATTTGAGGAATCAAAGCGATAGAGGCGGGATTGTAGGCAGCTCCAGTAGCTGAATGCACAATCATAAGCGTCATGACAAACCACAGCGGAGAGAAGCCCGCAAAATGACATAGAGGGATAATCAAAACAATCGCCGCCCTTGTCAGATCTGAAAAGTACATCCAAAATTTCAGCGTGGTCTGTTTCATAAAAGGCCCCGTCACAGGCGCCAGAACGGCTTCCGGCAAAAACGTGACAGCAATCAATAAAGCAGTGCCGATCGCACCTTTGCCGTCATAAATTAAAAACCATAATATTGAATTAAATGCGAACATATCGCCGGATATCTTGACTATTCTTGAGAAAAACAGATAATTGAAATTTCTCTTCCAGATGCTATCACTTTCAATCAATTTCACCATCCATCAGAGCCCCCCGTTGCCTATTTTTTACATCTATTTATTACAATATCTCATTTTTCCATTTTTCAGTCAATAATTCATAAGGTTCATTTTTTGTCGTAAAATGGGAAATTGACAGAGTGAAAAACAAAAAGCCGGCATGTATTTGAACACGCCGGCTTTCGTTTTCACTTTTTATGATTAACTGCTGTCTCGGTCCCGAAACACAATGGCACTTCTTTCATATTCTACATCGCCAATACCGTTTCTTGCATTCACAACCCGTGCGGCGGCAAAGAAATAATCGGACAGACGATTGAGATAACGCAGCACTGTTTCATGAATCTCCTCCGATTTCATCAGCGCCACCACTCTTCGTTCTGCCCGCCTTGTAATGGTGCGTGCGATATGGAGAAGCGAAGCACACTTTGATCCGCCTGGAAGAATAAATTTCTTCAGTTCCGGCGCTTCTGCTGTATAGGCATCAATGCGCGTTTCTAAAAAGGAAACAGATTCTTCCGTTAGTTTGTAGTCTTTTCTTTCTGTGACGATTGCCAGATCGCCTCCGCAGTCAAACAGCTCATGCTGGATGGTCAGCAGCTCGGCTGTCAGATCTTCAAAGCCGGGCTGCCCGGAAAGCTCTGCCAAAGTAAGCCCGATAAAGCTGTTAAGCTCGTCAATCGTGCCGTAGCTTTCGACGCGTAGGCTGTCCTTGTCCGTTCTGCCCCCGACTAAGCCCGTTTGTCCCTTATCGCCTGTTTTTGTATATAGTTTCATACCCTGAATCTCCTTTACAGACTTATTCAAACAACTCAGCAGCCTCTTTTATACATTCAGCTGTCCCTTTCTTTATCAATTGATTCAGCCGCTGTTCTATGTTTTCGGATTGCTGAGTTTGAGTCGCGGCGATGAGAATATCACCTGTGCCTCCTCCGTCTCCCAGCACTTTCGTCCGTTCTGCTTCGGCAGCCATAAGAGCTTTGATGAAGAATTGATCTGCCGCATAGCCGTTTATCAAAATCCAAATCGAAAAGCCGGTCTGAACGCATATGAAAACGGATAACTCTCTGTCTTCATACGTTCGATACACGAAACGGTCAAGTCTTTCTGAAGAAGCCATCGCACACGTCTCCTGCAGTTGAAAACCGCTTTCTGAAAGACAGGCCGTAAGTCCTTCTATCGGATCTGGCTGATCTGGCAGCCGTTTATGGATCAGCGTCCTGCTCCACGAAAACCCTGCACCGATAGGCGTCGAGGACAATGTTCGAAGCGGGATTTCCGTTTGCAGAAGAATGTTATCACGCCCCGCTTGGAGCAATGCTTCAAATAGGATAGACTGCCGCTTCGCGCTATCTTTTTCAGGCTGAATCACAATCAACGGTTTAGGTGAGCTTTGATGTACCAAGGCGGTGACATCTGTATCGTACACCGCCTTTATGCTTTGTTCTGTGACAGCATATTCCGGTTTTTGCTTAGGACCAGCGGCACCGTTTTTCATAAACATGAGCTCATCACAGTACAGGCTTGCGGTGTTCAGATCATGAAAAACGCTGACAGCTGCCAATCCGCTTTCTCTCGTCAGGCGTTTGATCAGATCAAGCAGGTCTTTTTGATAAGCCAGATCGAGAAAATTAGTCGGCTCGTCCAAAAATAAAATACGCGGCTGCTGCGCCAAAGCTTGTGCCAAATACACCCGCTGCTGTTCCCCTCCGCTTAGTTCGCGAATAGGCTTTTGCGCAAAATCGGCCACTCCTGTTTGCTCCATTGCTTCCTGTACAATGGCTTCATCCTTTTCAGTCTGCTGTCTGAACAGCCCCGTTTGGAATGGATATCTGCCAAAGGCTACAGTTTCTTCGACGGTAAAGGTGAAGGCTTGATCCGTTTTTTGCGGCAGGACGGCCATGATTTGCGCCAGTTCCTTCGGTTTATAGTCCGCCAGCAGTTTTCCGGCCAGATAAACGCTGCCTTCCTTGGCCGGCAGCGTACCTGTCAGCAAGTGCAAAAGCGTAGTTTTTCCGCTTCCATTAGGGCCAAGAATTCCGAGAAATTCTCCCTTCTTCACTGTTAAGCTGACATTGTTGATTAGGCGGCTGTCGCCGTATCCTCCCGACAGCCCTTCTGCCTTCATCATAAGCTTCTCCTCCCGCGGTGCTGCCGAATTAAAATAAGAGCGAACACAGGCGCTCCCGCCAAGGACGTAATGATCCCGATCGGCAGTTCAATCGGCTCAATGATGGTTCTGGAAAGCAGATCGGCTAAAACGAGAAACCCTGCCCCGAGCAAGGCGGACAGCGGCAGTAAATGCCGATGGTCCGTTCCCCACAATAGCCTTGTGATATGCGGAATCACAAGGCCGACAAAGCCGATCGTGCCCGATACTGCCACAGCGCTTCCCGTCAAAAGAGATCCTGCTATTAATATCATCATCTTCCTCTGCTGAACGCTGACTCCAAGAAGCTTTGCTTTATCTTCTCCATATGTCATCACGTTCAGTTCCCTTCCGTTTATAATCAATAAAATGGTTCCCAAAAGAAAAAACGGGAGAAACAAAATAACATAGCTCCAGCCCCTCATTGAGACGCTGCCAAGCAGCCAATGCACAATCGGAAGCAGGTTGTCTCCTGTCAAGGCGATGATAAGAGAAATAAATGCGCCCAAAAAAGAGTTGGTGATGACACCGGTCAAAATGAGGGTGGAAACAGACATCGAAGCATGAACGAGGCGGCTGAAGAAAAGGACCGCCGCCATCGTGGCAAGTGCCGCGGCTACACTCACAACCGGGAGTGTAAACCCTCCGATGACAGGAAGGTGCAGACCTAAGAACAGAGTCACAACAGCTCCGACTGAAGCACCGGATGACACACCTAGCGTATAGGGATCAGCAAGTGGATTTTTCAACAATCCTTGAAAAGCGGCCCCTGCAATAGAAAGAGCCGCCCCCACAAGGGCGGCCAGCACAACTCTCGGCAGTCTGATATTCATCATAATATTAGTGTACATCGGATCATCAGAACCAATAGAGCCGCCGAAGCCTTGATGCCAAAAGACACGAAAAACAGCGGGAATAGGAATATGCAGGCTGCCGCAAGAAATTCCTAAGATGATGCTCACGGCTAAAAATGAGAAACCAATGATATATGCGGCATAACGATTATTCCTTAAACGTATCCGGGTAAATGCTTTCCGCAAGTTCTTCGACCCCTTCGATCAGACGGGGACCGGAACGTGTCACAAGATCAGGGTCCACATCATATACACGATGATGTTTCACAGCATTGATTTCGCTCCAGCCATCGCGTTTTTCCACAGCTTTCGCTTTCACACCGTCCGTTGTAACAATTGCATCAGGATTGAGTTTTACGATCGCCTCATCTGTCATTTGCACCCATCCTGTCTGATCCGCAGCTGCGTTTTTAGCATGGATGACATTCAGCATTTCATTCATAAACGTATCTTTTCCGGTTGTATAAATGTCAGGATCAGGAGAAACCTCGATAAATACGCTTTTCTCCTCGTCTTTTGAAATGGTTTTCGCTTTTTCTTGAATATCCTTTAGATCTGATTTCATGCTTTTCACGAGCTGATCGGCTTTTTTCTCCGCCCCGCCAGCTTCTCCGATCATTTCGATTGATTTGTACACCTCGGAGAATGATTGTGCATCATTGACAGTCAGCACTGTAATGCCCGCGTCCTTCAGCTGTTTGATGGCATCTGCTGATGCTGACATGGAAGACTCATGGGCCAGAACGAGATCTGGTTTTAGAGAAATGACTTTTTCAACGTTTACATTCATATCTCCGACTTTCTCAACCTTTTTGACTTCCTTTGGATAGGTATCGTTTGTGGTGACACCGACCACTTTGTCACCAAGGCCGAGTGCGTATGTAATTTCTGTGTTGCTCGGCATTAATGAAACAATCTTTTTTGGCTCTTTTTTGATGGTTACATCTTGATTTGACGCATCATCAATGGTGACAGGAAACGCTTCTGTTTTTTGTTTTGCCTTTGAATCCTTCTGATCCGCAGGATTGCCGCAGCCTGCCAGCATAACAACAGCCAACAGGAGCGCAGTCCATATCCCGGCTCGTTTTTTCATAATCTTTTCCTCCTAAACGAACTAAAAAAGCATCTCTACGACGGTAAAGATGCTGTAAACAACACAAAAAAGCCTATTGTTTACACATCATCTGTCCTCGCAGAATTCGTGCTGATCAAACAGGCAGGTATCCTGGCTCTTAGCGCTTGGCCAATTACAGTGGCGGGACCGCACCGGCTTTTACCGGTTTCCCTTTTAAGCCGGCTGTTGTTCACGGACCGGCACCTATTTGACATTCGTATCCTTTTTTCGGAGTAATTATACTATATGACTGACAGGCTTGTATATGTGTCCTGAATGACTTTTCCCCGTATTGTGTATGGGAGCAAAATCCTCGTAAACACTAAATTTGATCTTGTATACTTAATACCATCATCAATCAAAAGGAATGATTCTTATGGATTTACAGCTAAAAAACAAACTCGTCTTAATCACCGGCTCGACGTCCGGTATCGGGAAAGCCGCCGCAAAAAGCTTTCTGCAAGAGGGTGCGGCAGTCATTGTCAACGGACGCAAACAGGAGACTGTCGATCGCACCATTGAAGAGCTTTCTGGCTATGGAACAGTGCACGGTGCTGCTGCCGATTTGTCAAAAACAGATGAAGCAGCGGCTTTTATCGAAAAAGTAAATGAAATCGGTGATATCGATATCCTTGTCAACAACCTTGGTTTCTTCGAGGTAAAAGACTTCGCCGATGTGACAGATGAAGAGTGGAATCAATATTTCGAAGTGAACGTGATGAGCGCCGTTCGGACAAGCCGTCACTTCCTTCCAAAAATGCTTGCCAAAAACAGCGGCCGCATTTTAAATATTGCAAGTGAAGCAGGCGTCAAACCGCTGCCAACGATGATTCCATACTCAATGACAAAAACGGCGCTGATCAGCCTTTCAAGAGGAATGGCTGAAATGACAAAAGGCACAAATGTGACGGTTAACTCAGTGCTCCCGGGACCTACTTGGACAGAGGGCGTGGCATCCTATATGGAAGGTGCCGCACAAGCAGCCGGCCAGGATACAGATTCATTTATCAAAGACTATTTCAAGGTCAATGAGCCAACCTCACTTATTCAGCGATACGCGACAGCAGAAGAAGTCGCTAACACAATCGTATTCCTCGCGTCTGACGCCGCATCCGCCATTAACGGCACGGCACAGCGTGTGGAAGGCGGCATTATCCGTTCTCTGTAGTATAAAAAAAACGCATCCGTGTTTCGGATGCGTTTTTTTTATACGTCTCCAGCAAATGGTACCGGCTGATATCCGCCTGTTTCCAGTTGTGCTGAAAACAACCCTCCAGCGTGAGGCTGCTCGTATCTCTCTTTTTCTGTCATTTGTTCTGTTGCCGTTGTAATGTAAAGGGTTTTTAAGTCTCTGCCGCCGAACGCGCAGCACGTGACATATTTAGCCGGCACGCTGATTGAATTGATTTCTTTTTTCTGAAACGGGTCAATGTGAACAACGCGGCTGCCGCCAAACAGCGCCACCCACAGCATGCCATTTTGGTCAATTGTCATGCCGTCCGGTAATCCGTCTGACTGATCAAAACGATAGACAGGTTCTGGATTCGAAACATCTCCGCTTTGAGGATCATAGCTGTAACGCACAATCTCCTGCGTCGGCGTGTCGATGTAATACATCAAATTCCGCTCGCGGTCCCAATCCAAACCGTTTGAGGTGGAGACTTGATCCTTGATTTTGACAAGACTGCCGTCTAGATTCAAACGGTACAGCGACGCCTGTTTTTGCTCGCCTTCCATGCTCGTCGTCCCCGCCCAAAGCCTTCCGTACGGGTCACATTTAGCATCATTAAATCTCAGGCTCTCATGCATGTCCTTCGGCTGTTTAATTTTTTCCAAGCTGTCATCCCGAAGATGATACAGGTAAAACCCGTCCTTCATGGTCATAATCAGTTCATCCTTTGAATATTTCGCAAGCGCCGTCACAAAGGATTTGAATTTGATTGATCGGTTGATTTTTTCTTCAGGGTCAAAGATATGGAGCTCGCTCCCCAGGATATCAACCCAATATAAGCGGCCGTTTTCTTCATCCCATAACGGGCCTTCTCCAATCACTGCCCGAGTGTCTGCTTCCAATACTGCATCCATGTGTTACACCTCTTTAGCTTCAGTCTATATATTGTTATTCCCGGCAAAGAGGTGTCCAAACCACTTGATGTTTATTGTTTTTTAAAAAGGATGGTAATGACCGTTCCAATGTTCATTCTGCTGTTCACATGGATCGTTCCGTTATGGAGATGGACAAGCTCCTTGGCAATCGCGAGCCCGAGACCCGTTCCGGCAGTTGAATCTTTTGTGTTCGTCCCTCTGTAGTAACGGTTAAACAAATGGGTAATCGTTTCTTCATCCATTCCTTTCCCATTGTCCTTCACCTTTAAAGATATATGATTTTTTGTTTGCTCCAGAATGACTTGAATCTCTGTTCCTTTGTCGTTGTGCTTCACGGCATTCCCAAGGAGGTTTTCTAATATGCGCCTGAACCACGCTTCATCAAGGGCAAATTCAATATGCTCTTCTTTGGATACAAACGAGATATCATAGCCTTCAGAAAACGGATTTTTCTTAAAATCCTCAATGACATTTTTAAAAAACGGGATAAGGCTAGTGAGATTTCTCTCAATAGGAAGAGCATCATTTTTCAGGCGATACGTTAAATTTAAGTCTTCAATCAGCTTGGACATGTATTCAGATTTTTCTCTGACAACCTGCCCCATTTCTTTCACTTCTTCCGGCGACCAGTCATACTGCTTCGACTCGAGCATCATGCTGTAGCCGTAAATGCTGCTGAGCGGTGTTTTTAAGTCATGTGACAAACCGGCAATCCATTCTTCCCTTGTCGCCTGGATTTTTTCTCTGTTTCTTTTATCCCTTCTCAGCGTTTCAGTCAGCTGATCCATTGATTCAAATATCTCACCGAAGAAGCGGTACGGCTGTTTGATTTTTCCCTTTTTATTTTTGCTGACAGGACGGCCTTCCCGGTTTCTGGGCTCCTCAAGCTTCCCTTTTGACAGATTGACCAGCCATCTAATCGTATGAAAAATCGGCAGCCCGAATCGGAACATATACCAAACGGTCATCCAAATGATATACATGAACAAAACGGCCATCACGAGAAACATCGCTTTTAATACAACCTTCAGGAACGATTTGTTAAACTCCTGATCGGTTACATAGACAGGGTTCGGCACCGTAGCGACCATCCATCTGTCTTTATTGAGGATCTTAACGGAAATTTCCCGCTTATAGTTCCAAGGTTTAGAGCTGTATTTAAGCAGCTCCAGCTGGTTCATCGTTTTTCTTTCGCTTTTTGTGCTGTTGATGCTGTCGAGAATCTTTCCATTGCTGTCTAACAGGTAAATGGCGCCTTTTTTCCGCTTAATATAGTCGACGGTACTGGACTTATAGTGCGCTAGCGAGTCTATCTTTTGTTCGCGCTTTTCAACGGAAGTCAGGAGCTGTTCACTTTTTGATTTCCAGCCGGACAATAGAAGATACGACTTATCTTCAATATTGATGGCCCAATAATTCAGTTTATAGTTATGAAGCTTTTTGGTTTTATAAATAGACAAAAGCTCTTTCTTGGTATAGGTGCCCGGCACGTCTTTTGGCACGCCGTAGGAATAATCAGTGTTTCCTTCCGAATCAATGATTTGCATCCAGCCGTGCTGTTTATCAACAGATTTCTTCAGGAAATTATCCACTTCCCATGTCCCGTCTTCGTTTACATCGAGATATGCCTCAAGTGTGTCGGTCGTTGCCTTCGTCAGCCCTGAATTGGATTCCGCATCGCTAAAACGAGCGTCTAAATAGAAAAACGACGCAACAAGCATAACCGTAAGCAGCAGGATCACAATCAGCATCTGGCCGAAAAAGTGAAACAAAAACTTCCATCTTAACCTCATGACCGCTTGCCTTCAGGATTTGGGATAAAACGATAGCCGAGACCTCGAACGGTTACAATATACTCCGGATTGCTCGGATCGCGCTCAATCTTCTCCCTAAGCTTGCGAATATGTACCATGACGGTGTTGTTGTCACCGTAGGAAGGATAGCCCCATACTTTTTCATATATTTGATCTTTGGAAAGCACCACGTTAGGGTGTTCACAAAAATACTGCAAAAGCTGCAGAAGCTGGGCTGAACAGGCAACGGCTTCCCCGCCTACGATCAGCTCGGCATTTTGCGGAGAAAAAGTAAAGTAATCATATGTGTAGGTTTGATTTGAACTCGTTTCTTTCGATTGATATGTACGCTTGAGATGCGCTCTGATCCGCGCCGCTAATTCCAGCGGATTAAATGGTTTTGTGATATAGTCATCAGCTCCAACCGCAAAGCCCGATAATTTGTCCGCGTCGGATGATCTTGCCGTCAGGAAAAAAATCGGAGCGTCTGAATACTCTCTGATCAATGTGCAGGCTTCAAAACCGGACATTCCGCCCATCATGACATCCAGCACAATCAAGTCAACCTTATTGGCCTTCACAACGGGAATCGCTTCTTCTGCGCTTGCCGCATCCAGTATATTTCGATAACCTTCTTTTTCGAGAACGCGTTTGATCATGTCCACAATCGCTTTCTCATCGTCTACGATTAAAATTGACGCATTTTCCACTTTTATGTTCCTTTCTGTCACTGTTTTTTTCATCTTATCATTATATCGTTTATTTATGGTACATTTTTGAATACATTGGAGCTTGGCAAATCAAAACAGCAAAAAAGGAGCAAACAAGCGCTCCCTTTTGATGTTTTTTCATATGAAAATATTATGAGTTCTCATCTACCATGTACAAAATAAACTCCCAAAACCCCGGGACATCCTGACATAAAAGCATATCAGCTTTTTCAAACATTTTGATCTTCAGCTCTTGCTCTAAATCTTCTCTTTCTTGATAGGACGTATTGCTGAGTTTTTTTCTGATCATCGGTGAAAAGCATGCAATCAGATGCTCAATGTCATAAGTCTCGTCTTTTTGTTTCTTTTTTTGTTCAAACTGGCCGTCCACAGCTTACTTTTCCCCCTTTTTTTGCGCCGCTAGCTGCTTTCTAATATTCTCCAGCCCCTTTTTATGAATGTTGGAAATGTTTTGTCGGGACTCCCCTAATGAATCTGCAATCTCCTGCATCGTGGCACCGTGAAGATACACTTTCGTCAGCACACTTTTTTGTTTGTCAGTCAGATTCTGAATCGCTTGGTAGAGCTGATAATCCTGAACATGCTGGCTCAAATCATCCTGCCTGTCTAAAAATTCTTCAAATGCATCGCTTCCTGTTTCGGAAGGAAGCCGATCTCCTGCCTCCGGATGATCAACCGTCAGCGGATACCGTTTTTGATTTTTGCGAACCCGCTTATCAAAATCAATAGAAAAGATGCGAATCATTGAATTCATATACTTGACGATGCGGATTTCTTTATAAAACTGCTTAAATAGCTCGTCCAATGATTTTGCATCTTTTTCGTTAGGGCTTTCCATTACGTTTTTGAACAAACGGTAATGCTGAGGATTGCTCAAAAAATGCTTCACGATGGGATGCTTCATTATCTCCTTACTTTTTGACCGTAAAAGACTTTGATAGTCCATCAAACCGCCTCCCTACTAAATTAAATGAAGGAAAGCAAAAAAAAGTAAACTACTACTTTCCGACTAGTGTTTTGCAAAATACTTTGCAGCAGTTTACGTTTTATCGGATTTCCTTCACTTACATACATGACTGCAGAAAAAGAAGGGAGGTATTTTCCTATGGATCAGGTTTTTATAGAGGAAGTCGTAAAACAGATCGGCAATTTGGGGTTTCCCGCGCTGATTGCAATGTATCTGCTGACCCGATTCGAAAAGAAGTTTGATCAACTAATAGAACTAATGACAGAACTGAAAGATCATGCAAAAAAATAATTTTTCAATCGAAGTTGACTTTTCACTGGTTTTTTTCACTTAACAAAACAGAAGGGAAAACGAAAGGCCTTTCACCTTCTCTTTCTGCTATCACATTTAAATGTAAGGAGGAAATATTTCATGAAAAAACAAAATGACATTCTGCAGCCAATTAGAGGAGACAAAGGAGCAACGGTAAAAATCCCGCGCAATATTGAAAGAGACCGGCAAAACCCTGATATGCTCGTTCCGCCTGAAACCGATCATGGCACCGTCAGCAATATGAAGTTTTCGTTCTCTGATACTCATAACCGATTAGAAAAAGGCGGATATGCCCGTGAAGTGACAGTACGTGAATTGCCGATTTCAGAAAACCTTGCATCCGTAAATATGCGGCTGAAGCCAGGTGCGATTCGCGAGCTTCACTGGCATAAAGAAGCTGAATGGGCTTATATGATTTACGGAAGTGCAAGAGTCACAATTGTAGATGAAAAAGGGCGCAGCTTTATTGACGATGTAGGTGAAGGAGACCTTTGGTACTTCCCGTCAGGCCTGCCGCACTCCATCCAAGCGCTGGATGAGGGAGCTGAGTTCCTGCTCGTGTTTGACGATGGATCATTCTCTGAAAACAGCACGTTCCAGCTGACAGATTGGCTTGCCCACACTCCAAAAGAAGTCATTGCTGCGAACTTCGGCGTGACAAAAGAAGAGATTGCCAATTTACCTGGCAAAGAAAAATATATATTTGAAAACCAACTTCCTGGCAGTTTAAAAGATGATATTGTGGAAGGGCCGAATGGCGAAGTGCCTTATCCATTTACTTACCGCCTTCTTGAACAAGAGCCGATCGAATCTGAGGGAGGAAAAGTATACATTGCAGATTCGACAAACTTCAAAGTGTCTAAAACCATCGCATCAGCACTCGTAACAGTAGAACCCGGCGCCATGAGAGAACTGCACTGGCATCCGAATACCCACGAATGGCAATACTACATCTCCGGTAAAGCTAGAATGACCGTTTTTGCATCTGACGGCCATGCCAGAACGTTTAATTACCAAGCCGGTGATGTCGGGTATGTACCATTTGCAATGGGTCATTACGTTGAAAACATCGGGGATGAACCGCTTGTCTTTTTAGAAATCTTCAAAGACGACCATTATGCTGATGTATCTTTAAACCAATGGCTTGCCATGCTTCCTGAAACATTTGTTCAAGCGCACCTTGACTTGGGCAAAGACTTTACTGATGTGCTTTCAAAAGAAAAGCACCCAGTAGTGAAAAAGAAATGCAGTAAATAAAAGACTTGCGGCTTGCAGAGAGCACTCGTTCTCCGCAAGCCTTCATAAGGAGCTGAACCAGTGAAACATCAAAACCCTTCAAAACGCTTATTGCGGCTCTCCATAAAGTACTTGCTGGCCGCAGCAGCAGTGGTGTTGACCTATTTTGCTGTCATCTATATATTGTTTTCTTTAGCGGGAACGAGCTACCGCTCAGCAGCTCATGTCCTGCTTTTTGCCGTGGTATTCCTTGTTCTCGGATTATGCTTTGAACCATTTGAAAGGCTGATGATACATAGCTTTACATTTTTCAAGACAGGAAAACGTCTATTCATTCTCCTTGCCGGCATCGTACAGCTGCTGTTTTTGTGGATGACTGCTCATACAACAGACCAATTGATCAGCGGCATTTGGCTGTCCACCACAGAAGAAATGATTGTCGCAGCCGTTTTTTTGATTTTAGACAAATGCAACTCGGCTCTTCCCAGCTAAAAAAAGAACGCATTCCAATTGGATGCGTTCTTTTTATTCATAGCGAAGCGCGTCTACAGGCTGAAGCTTCGAAGCCTTGATAGACGGAAGCAAGCCGAAGATAATGCCGACTGCCATTGAAAAGATGAGTGCTCCGACAACAGCTGGAATGGAGACGATAAAAGGCATCGGAAAAATGACCGTCAGCAGCTTGGCGATGCCGAAGCCCGCCAGCACACCGAGTATTCCGCCAATGCTTGTCAGCACAACAGCCTCGGTTAAAAATTGAAATAAAATCACACGCCGCTTAGCACCGAGCGCTTTCTTAATTCCGATTTCCCTCGTGCGCTCCGTTACGGAAACGAGCATAATGTTCATGACGCCGATACCGCCCACCAAAAGTGAAATACTGGCGATTCCGCCAAGCAGCAATGCAAATGACTGATTAAAGGACTCCACTTCCTGCGCGATCTCCTGAAGATCCATTACACTGTACTCTGCTTTTTCCAGCTCAGCTTCTGACAGTCCCTGATTTAAAAGATCTGCAGCCATTACACCCGCTTCTTGGATATGCTCAGAAGAATCAGCCTGCACGGCAATCTGCGTTGGCGCGTCAAACCCTTCAATAAGCGGCCACACTTTTTTCGGCACGTACAAAACCGGGTTCGCGTAGTCGCCTTCAAACATGCTTTCCTGTTGATTTTTTTCTTTAAAAACACCGACGACCTTAAACGGCACACCATTCATCTCAATGCTTTTATGCAGAGCTTCTCCGTCCGGAAACAGTTCATCTCTGACAGCTTCATTGATCATCACCACTTGGTGTGTGCTGTTTAAATCATTTTCCGTCAGCTTTCTCCCTTCGGTTATTCGGATTGGAAACATGTCGAAGTAATCATCGTCCACTCCATACACTTGGGGATACGAAACGTTTGTTAAATGAAAAACGCTCGCGCCTTCTGACAAGTAATATAAGGATAATCCTTTGACCATCGGATCTGATTTGATCGCCTTTACTGTTTCTTCCGCTACAGGCGGCGCGGACGCATACGACACCTCAGGGCCGCCGCTCTCCTCTTCTCCGCCAGACGGCTGGTAGACAACATTGATGGCGTTGTTTCCCATGCCGATCATACTTTGCTTTAATTGCTCACTTTGGCCCTTCAGCATTGAAACAATCGCGATGATTGCCGCTATGCCGATAATCACGCCGAGCATTGTCAGAATCGATCTTAATTTATGAGAAAAAATGGATTGAAAGGAGATGCGAATATGTTCAAGCATGGCTGATATCCCCTCTCTCATCTAATACCAGCTCTCCGTCTCTGATAAAAACGGTTCTGTCAGCTTTTTTGGCAACGTCCGGGTCGTGGGTTATCATAATAATGGTTTTGCCTTCCCGATGCAGTTCGGAAAACAGTGACAAAATTTGTTCACTTGATTTGGTATCAAGCGCCCCGGTCGGTTCATCAGCTAAAATAAACCTCGGCTGATTGACAAGGGCCCTCGCTATCGCCACCCGCTGCTTTTGGCCGCCGGACAGCTTAGGCGGTTTGTAGGAGACCCTGTCTTTTAATCCGACTTTTTCCAGCGCTTCATATGCCCGTTGTCTTCTCTCTTTTTTCTTCACTTTATTGTAGATCATCGGCAGTTCGACATTTTGCAGCGCGGTGAGACGCGGCAGCAAATGAAAAGTTTGAAACACAAACCCGATTGATTCATTGCGAATTTCGGCTAAAGCCCCGTCTTTCCCTTTCAATATATCGATCTGGTCAAGCATATAGGTTCCTGAGGTTGGCCTGTCCAAACAGCCGATAATATTCATTAACGTTGACTTTCCAGAACCTGAAGGCCCCATAATAGCTAAAAACTCCCCCGCCTGAACAGTCAGATTGATATGTTTCAAGATTGGAACTTCTTCTTTTCCCAGCTTGTACGACTTCGAAATATTATTCAGTGTCAGCATTGACTGTAACCTGCTTTCCTTCCTTGACCGCGGGATCAGGATAGATCACATAATCTTCCGGCGTCAGGCCGCTCTTAATTTCCACCATGTCATTTTCATCAGTCTCTCCGATTTCAACAGGCTGCTTAACCGCTTTGTGATTCTCATCAGCTTTCCACACATACGGTTCGCCGTCATCCTGAATGACCATGTCGGACGGCAGCTTGATCGTATCCGCATCAGCATTATCACTCATCACTTCGATGTTGACATGATAGCCGACTTCAAGACCTTTATGGCTGTCTAATAAAATGGTGAAAGGATAGTTAGAGGACTGGGGGTTCATTTCTTCATCAGCAAAGCTTTCTGATTCTTCACCCTCGCCTGCTCCCGCTGGAAGCTTGCCGATCGAGGTGACCTTTCCTTTCCACTCGCCCTCACCGCCTGTTTTCAGCGTGACCCTGACTTTGCTGCCTTTTTTGATCGTGTCCATTAACAGCTCATTGATTTGGCTTTTGACCAGATATTTGCCCGTCGAAACAATCTGGATATACGGGCCTGCTGCCTGGTCACCTGTTGCACCGTCAGCGATATCCTGATTGACGCTTTGAACGATTCCGTCATGCTTGCTTGTAATGACATTGGAACCTTTGTTTTTCGTCAGGCCAGCCAGTTCTTTTTGATGCTGCTTCAGTTCGAGCTGGCTTGTTTTCAAATCGAAATTGGCCTGATCAAGTTCATCTTGAAGCTGGGTTTTCTCTTCTTTTCCTGCCGCTTTCAGCTTCTTTTCCGTTTCCGTTATTGATTTTTGCAAACGGTTGATTTGCAGATTTGTCATTTCAATTTGCAAATTGGCTTGCTCCACTTCATCAGAATGATCCTCGCCCTCATACTCAAAAAGCTTATCGCCCTTTTTAACCTGATCGCCTTCTTTGACGTATGTTTTTTTAATGCTGCCTTTTTCTGAATCTATGTATACTTTCTGCTGTTTCTCAGGTTCAACCTTTCCAGAAAACGTTTGGCCTGATTCTGAATCTCCTCCCATGTATACCGCGACCGATTCAGCATAGGGCTCCGATGATACGGCAACTTGGTTCATGTGAGTAAAAAAGTAAAAACCGCCAGCGCCGATCCCAGCCAATACAAGCACACCGGCACATATCGCACCGCCAATAAGCCATTTTTTCTTCTTGGACACAACGATCTCCTCTTTCTGTAAACTATGTAATATTTTCGAAACATTCTAACCAATATTATCTATTAATTCAAAAAGACTTGCAATCCTTTTATTGAAATGACGGCATCAAATAGAAAAATTGTATTTTCAAAGCCGAATAAAAAAAATCCCGGCTTCGAACCGGGATTTTTTCATACAGTAACTAGCTCTTTTTCATTTTTAATCAAGTCATAGGTCAAGCATACAGGTTTATTTGTACGGGGATCAGTCACGATTTCGGCATCAATCTGAAATACCTGCTTCAAAATGTCCGGTGTCATGACCTCCAGTGCAGTTCCTTCCTTGATGACCGTGCCTTTTTTGAGCGCGATCATATAATGAGAAAAACGAGCTGCATGGTTAAGATCATGAATGACCATTAAAATCGTCCGCCCTTGCTCTTTGTTGAGTCTGTCAAGCAGCTGCAGAATTTCAAGCTGATGTGCAAGATCAAGATACGTTGTAGGTTCATCCAGCAGAAGCAGTTCCGTACCTTGCGCAAGCGCCATGGCAATCCACACGCGTTGACGCTGTCCGCCTGACAATGCCTCAATCGGCCGTTCAGCATATTCAGCCATGCCTGTTTCTTCAAGCGCCCATTTGATAATCCGGCGGTCTTCGTCATTTAATCTGCCGAATCCTGATTGATGCGGAAACCTGCCGTACGACACCAATTCGTGCACTGTTAGGCCGCTCGGCGCTTCAGGTGTCTGTGGAAGAATCGCCATATCTTTCGCAATGTCCTTTGTAGACATTTTATGAATCGCTTTGCCGTTTAAATAGACGGCACCTGCATGTGAACGCATAATTCTGGACATTGTTTTTAAAATCGTTGATTTCCCGCAGCCGTTCGGGCCAATTAAGGTGGTAATTTTCCCTTTAGGAATCGATATATTTAAATCCTCTACAATCACCCTGTCGCCATAACCGATTCCAAGCTGTTCCGTTGATAATGAATTCATATTCGGCCCCCTCCTCTAATTCGCTTTCATCAATAAATAAATAAAGTAAGGCGCACCTAGCACGGAAATGACAAGTCCGACCGGAATTTCTGATGGTGCCAATACATTTCTCGCCAGCGTATCAGCAAGCAAAAACAGGAATGAGCCGATGAAGGCGGAGACCGGTATCAGCGTCTGGTGACGTGGACCGGTCAGCCTTCTAGCCACATGCGGCGCGATCAATCCGAGAAACGCAATGCCCCCCGCAGCTGCCACGCATGAAGCGGCAAGAGTGACCGCTGCCAGAAGAAGAATCCGTCTTTCCTTTTCAACAGCGGTGCCCAGCCCGGTCGCCAATTGGTCTCCGAGCTGTATAATGTTCAAATAGCGTGCCTTATATAAAGTAAACAGAAGCAAGATCACAATCCAAGGGAGAATCGCCCAGATCATATTCCAGTTCGCCCCCCATATTGAGCCGGATATCCAAACCGCGGCTTGCATAAAATCATGAGGGTCCATCTTAAGCTGAAAAATCAGCAACAGGGCATTGAATCCGGCATTCACCCCTATGCCGACTAAAATCAGCCGAATCGGTGTCACGCCTTTTTTCCATGCCAGAATATAAATGAGAAACGCAGCGAGGATTGCTCCTGCCAAAGCACTGAACGGCAGCATAAATGTTCCGAAAAAGCTGAGATCTGAAGCTGACCCTTGAAAAAAGTATATAAAAAGCACTACAGCAAGTGAACCGCCGGCGTTAATTCCGAGAATACCAGGCTCGGCAAGTTCATTTTGAGACACGCTTTGCAAAATGGCTCCAGCTACGGAGATCCCTGCTCCAACAAGCAAAGAAAGGATGATCCGGGGCAGCCTGAACTCAAATAAGACCAGTTCATCACGCGCCGTTCCTTGGCCGAAAAAGACCTGAAGCGTTTTAAGCGGTGCAATTTTGATAACGCCCAAATTGAGACTGATAAAAAAGACCAGCACGATGAGCAAAAAGGTCACAGCCATTACAACGAGCGGTTTTTTTGTTTTTGTTTTCATTACAGCCCTCTCCTTTCACGACGTGCCAAATAAAAGAAAAAGGGAACGCCGATCAGAGAAGTCAGCGCGCCGACAGGCGTCTCAAAGGGCGCATTTACGAGTCTGGCCGCTATGTCAGCAAAAACAAGCAAAACAGCACCGAGCACCGCCGAGCAAGGAATGATCCACCGATAATCCACACCGACCAAAAAACGGGTAATATGCGGAATGATCAGCCCGATAAATGCAATGGTGCCGGCAATGGAAACCGCAGCTCCGGTCAGAATTACTACAATAAGCATGCCAACCAGTTTCACCGCTGATGTATATTGTCCAAGCCCTTTTGCCAGATCGTCACCGAGACTTAACACTGTAACAGACCGGGCGATGAAAAACGCGAGCGTTAAACCGACAGTCCCTGCAATAAGCAAAAGCTGGACCCCCGACCATTTCACACCCGCTACCCCGCCTGCGTACCAAAAGCTGATATCCTGAGCGACATCAAAGCGGATTGCAATGGCAGTTGAAATGCCGGTAAAGAAATAAGTAACTGCCGTACCCGCCAGAGCAAGCTTTACAGGCGTAAGTCCGCCCCTTGAAAACATGCCTATGCCCATTACCGTCGATGCCCCCAGCCCCGCTCCCGCAAAGGACCATAGCACAAGCCCCATTGCAGAAAGCCCGGGAAAAAAGGCAAACGCAATCGAAACCGCAAACGCAGAGCCCGATGTCACACCCATAATCGAAGGCTCTGCCAAAGGGTTTCTCGTCATCCCCTGCATGATTGCTCCCGACACTGCCAACAATGCGCCTACAAGCGCGGCAGCCGCCGTTCTCGGAAGCCGAAGATCATTTATAATTTGGTGAGATGTCTTTGTCGGCTGATAATGAAAAATGGCGTCCCATACAGTGCGCAAATGAATATCCGCTGCACCGAGGGATATGGATAAAAATGCGCCAAGGCAAAGCAGGCATAGACCTGCAATAAGGACGATGACCGCGCCATATGTCCTTGACGTCCATTGGATTTCTTCTGATGCAGTCCGTATATTTTTATGTTGACTCAACTGCCGTACTTCCTTTCTGTTACTGATAATGATTATCAATTGCTGTTTCAGTATATCACTTTTTTCAGCTGATTTAATAGAGTGTTTTGAACAAAAATGAAAATGCATTTGCAAAAATATCGTGTCAACCGGCACTTGCAGTGGTATAATCACAGATGATAATGATTCTCTTTTTCATCTATTTTTTAGAAAGAAGGTATGAGATATGACCCATATATACAAGAAACTCGGAGCCGCGTTTTTTGCCCTGTTATTGATTGCAGCGCTGGCAGCCTGCGGGAATAACTCAGAAAGCAAAGGTTCTGCCTCTGATTCAAAAGGCGCAGAAACCTATACATACAAGGCTGAAAACGGAAATGTAAAAATCCCGAAGCATCCTAAACGGGTGGTTGTCATGGCAGACGGCTATTACGGCTACTTCAAAACACTCGGCATCAACGTTGTCGGTGCGCCTGAGAATGTATTTAAAAACCCTTACTACAAAGGAAAAACCGACGGCGTCGAAAACATCGGAGACGGCACTTCGGTTGAAAAGGTCATTGATTTGAACCCTGACCTGATTATCGTCTGGACAACACAGGGCGCTGATATTAAAAAGCTTGAAAAAATTGCGCCGACTGTCGCAGTAAAATACGATAAGCTCGACAACATCGAACAGCTGAAAGAATTTGCAAAAATGACGGGAACTGAAGATAAAGCTGAAAAATGGCTGGCCGAGTGGGATAAAAAAGTTGCGGCCGCTAAAACAAAAATCAAAAAAGCGGTCGGTGACAAAACCATTTCCATTATGCAAACGAACGGAAAAGACATTTACGTATTTGGTAAAGACTTTGGAAGAGGCGGAAGCATCATTTACAAAGACCTCGGCCTGCAGGCTACAAAGCTGACAAAAGAAAAAGCCATTGACCAGGGGCCAGGTTATACAAGTATTTCATTAGAGAAGCTCCCTGATTTCGCCGGAGATTACATTTTCGCGGGTCCATGGCAATCAGGCGGTGATGATGGCGGCGTATTTGACAGCTCCATTTGGAAGAACCTGAATGCCGTTAAAAATGGCCATGTATACAAGATGGATCCGATTGGCTTCTACTTCACAGACCCGATTTCATTAGAAGGACAACTGGAGTATATTACGGAAAGCTTGACTAAATAAACAAAAGAGCCGCCTGCCCGCGGCTCTTTTGCTTATTTATAAGGAACGGCTCAATTTGAATCATATCGGATATTTTCTTTGAGCCATTCATATTAAGCTGCATCCTCAACACGATCAGTTTTTTTATGCTGGAGAGACTGAAAAACGTTTTTTGCATATTTAACGAACGGATTCCTAACAGGAGAAATTGTGATTTTATAAAAAAGACACCTGAGCAAATCAGGTGTCTTTTCATTATGCTTGTTTTTCTTTCTGGAACTTTTTACTCACAAATGGATAAACGATTAAGCCGACAAAGAATAAACCGATGCCGAGGATAAATGTCGTTAAATCTGCTGTGCCTGTTACGATAACAAACACGGAGTATGCACACGCCAGTATCGCGATCAATCCGTCTCTTACACGGGAGCCTTTCAGCTGGTCATACGTTTCACCTTTGATGACTACCTTCAAGCTGTAGATTGCAGATACCAGATACGGAATTAAATATGCGAGTGTAGCTGCTGTCGTTAAAAATGTAAATGCGTCACTTATTGTCCGGGAAATAACCGAGAAAATGAAGACCTGTGACATGACGTTTGTAATAATGAGTGCAATGACCGGACTTCCCTTTTTATTTGTTTTTGCAAAAAATGCCGGAAAATCTCCTGCTTTAGCGGCTTGGTATGGCACCTCAGAGCCGAGCAAAATCCAGCCAAGCATCGTTCCGAATAAACAAAGGATAGCCAAAAGCGCCATAATCACGCTTCCCGCGTTTCCAACAATCGCATAGAGTACATCAACAAATGGTTTTTCAGAGCCGACAAGCTTATCATGCGGCAGAACACCCATCGTAATTAAAGTCACAATAATATATATGCTCAAGGCAATCAACAAGCCGGTAATTGTCGCACGTTTCACATCACGCTGAGAGCGCGCACGGCCGGACAGGATCACCGCGGATTCAATTCCGACAAACGCCCACAGTGTAGAAATCGCGGCGTTATGAACCTGGCCGCCAATTCCAATACTTGTGCCGTTTTCTCCTTGAACCGGGAAATAAAAATGACCGAATAATGTCGTTTGAAACACAAACAAACCGGCAACGATAAAGAAGACAAAACCTAATACTTTAGAAAGCGTTGTGACAAAGTTTAATTTACTTGCGCCGTTAATGCTGGCAACAAGAATCGCGTGCGTTCCCCATAACAAGATCGTACATACGGCAAACGTCAGTAATTGGCCGAGTGTCACCTCTTGCCCGCCGATCGAAAACATCTCACGTTTATCAACCAAGATCGGGAAGAACGAAGTCAAGTAACCGGCGAGACTTGTGATGATCGCCACGTTACTGATCCAGCTCGCCACCCAGTAGCCCCACACCATTGTGAAACCGGCAGCGTTGCCTTTTTTCGGGTCAGAAAACAGCGCTCTTGCATAACTTTGCGGTCCCGCTGTCAGTTCAGGCTTGCGAATGGACAAGTGTCCGAACACAAGTGCAATCATCAGCACGCCGGCACCTGTCAAAAGCCAGGCGGACGTAGCTCCAAACGGACTCGCAATTGAAGCAAGCGAGCTCGGCAAGGAGAAAATTCCTGATCCAACCATATTTCCAACGACAAACGCCGTTAATAACCAAAAACCCCATTTTTTTGTCTGTTCCATTCCAGTACCTCCATGATTCTTTGTACGGACCAGACCCCGAGATCATATAAACGCAAAAAAAGCCTGAACAAAAGTCCATGCTTAAAGAAACACACACCCTTGATCTCCGGATAGCCCTCCGCGAAAAAGCACGCGGCAGTCCTGTACTTATTCAGATACAGTCCCAGCATAGAGAAGGATCGGCTTTCTCCACACTTCGGCGCTGATGCCTTTTACACATGTTTAACAGCTCCTGTCAGCCTGGCATGTGTGACTTATCATCCGCGCAACCTCTACCTCACTGAGAAAGAGTGAGGATTTAATTATTCAGTTACTCCCAGAAGGTTATCAAAGAAAGGATGATCTGTCAAAGGGAACAGATGGAAAATACGGATAGAGCCAAGCTCTATCCGCATGTGGTTATCGATTATTTTTCTTTTTTTGCACAGCTTCTTGAAGCGGATCATCTTTTAGAGCTGAACCAGCATCTTCAAGAGCTCCTTGGATTACGTTTTTTTCTTTTTCGGAACGTTTTCCTTTATCTTTATTAAAGAAACCCATTCGTATCACCTCTTTTAAAAAATAGGTACATGTTTAAGATACCTCTTTCCTGAAAAATTATGCGGGATATTTTTTATCGTCCAAAGTCCTGTTGATCAAACATACATTCTCTTGATATATTTGTAATTCAGAGATTTTTTGCAAAAGATAAAAGGAGAAGCGGCAAATGACAGGAAAAACACACATCATGGGAGGCATCGCTTCTTGTACGGCAGCGGCTTATTATTATGGATTTGATCCAGTGCTTATGGCTGCATCAGGCGCGGTTGGAGCATTAATACCCGATATCTGCCACACACAAAGCAAAATCGGGAGAAAATTTCCTATTTTATCGAAAGTGGTCAGCTCCGTTTTTGGCCATCGTACATTTACACACAGCTTGCTGTTTATGCTCATCATGTTTTTTATCACTTCTACATACATTCCAGATAAAAACATATCAGCCGGCCTGATGATCGGAATGGCGAGCCACTTGATTCTTGACGCTTGGACGGTGAACGGAATCAAATTATTATTCCCTTCAACGATCCGCGTTCGGCTTCCATTATATATGAAGACAGGCAGTTTTTCTGAGCAGCTCGTGCTAGCCGGCCTGACCCTTGCTTCATGTTACTACTTTTATATGCTGTTTCATGGGCGCATGTTTTAAACGTGAGTGCTGAGACTTGTCTGAACCGGCTGTTTTTAGTAGGTTTTACTTAAGAAGCATTTCATGCAGATGATCAAGAAAACGTGAGGAGTCATATTGATGAAAGGAACCTTTTTTCACAATCAGCGGTTTTTATGTTTTTCGATCTTATTTATGTGGATCAAAACGTATGTGATATATAAACTCGGCTTTGATTTGCAAATCGATACTCTGTTGGAGGAGCTAATGCTGCTGGTCAACCCGCTCAGCTTTATTCTTCCTTTATTCGGGATCGGCCTGCTTCTAAAAGGAAACAAGCAGCGGGCTTTTTTGCTGATTGCCAATTTGGTTCTGACTGTTATCTTGATCTCTAATACGATTTTTTACGGCTTTTATATCGATTTTATTACCATCCCGGTTTTATTTCAGGCCAGCAACATGAGCGATATGGGCAGCAGTGTAAAAGAACTGTTCCATCCTCTGTTTATCGCCCTGTTTGCGGATTTGGTTTGTCTGCTGCTGCTCGCCAGAAAAACGAAACAGCCGCAGACAAAAGCCGCTCCCCGCACGATCAAACGGTACTATGCAGCTTCCTGCGGCATGCTTTTATGCACACTGGCACTTGCAGAAGTACAGCAGCCGAAGCTTTTGGCACATTCTTTTGACCGGGAAATGCTAGTCAAAAGCATCGGTCTGTTTCAGTTCCATATTTACGATACAATTTCTCAGACTGTTAATATCAGCGCGAAAGCTTTTGCCGATGAAGACAGTATAACTGCCATTAAAAACTACACAGAGGCTGATTACAGCAAGCCTGATCAAAGCAAATTCGGTCTTGCAAAGGGGCGCAATGTCATCTTTGTAACACTTGAATCGACCCAAAGCTTTGTTCTGAATGAAAAAGTAAATGGAAAAGAAATTACCCCATTTATGAATGATCTCATTAAAAAAAGCTATTCCTTTGATCATTTCTATCAGCAAACAGAACAAGGCAAAACATCAGATTCAGAATTTATCGTCGCTAACTCACTGTATCCTTCCCTTAGCGGCGCCGTCTTTTTCACGAAAAGCGACCATCAATTTCATACGATGTATAAATCGCTGAAGCAGCACGATTATTATTCAGCCGTCTTTCATGCTAACCATAAAACATTTTGGAACAGAGATGTCATGTACGATACATTTGGCATTGACCGCTTTTTTGATGTTGATGATTTTCATGTCACTCCCGGGACATCGACAAGCTGGGGTTTAAAAGACAAAGAATTTTTAGAGCAGTCCGCCGAAAAGCTGAAAAGCCTGCCGCAGCCGTTCTACAGCAGTTTTATCACGTTAACGAATCATTTTCCGTTTGAGATTGATGAAAAGGATCAGCTGATAGATGAATTCGATTCAAGCAGTGATCTGTTAAACCGCTATGTGACCACGGTTCGCTATGAGGATGAGGCATTAAAGCATTTTATCAAAAAACTGAAGGACGAAGGCTTATACGAAAATTCGATGATCGTATTTATGGGAGATCATTACGGCATTTCTGAAGCCCATAACGAGGCAATGGCTGAGTTTTTAGGGAAAGACGAAATCACACCGTATGACAACGTTCAGCTCCAGCGGGTGCCGTTTATCATACATATCCCGGGAATCACCGATCAAAAGCCGGAAACCATCCCTGATGCCGGGGGACAGGTCGACGTCAGGCCGACGCTGATGCATTTGCTCGGCGTTGAGACAAAAGGCGATATCCAATTCGGCAATGATTTGCTGTCCAGCGACCGCACCCCATTCGCCGTTCTGCGAAACGGCAGCTTTATTACGAACGATTATATATACACAAAGAACACGTGCTATAGCCAAAAAACAGGTGAAGTGCTGGAAAATCAGGATGCGTGCCTCCCTTATAAGGAGAAAGCAAACGAAGAACTGTCTCTCTCTGATAAAATTTTAAATGGTGACCTGCTCAGGTTTTCCGAATGAAAAAAATCCCTCTATCAAGAGGGATTTTTTACGTTTCCAACATCACCTTGCCAGTCAGCTTTGTTTCATAGCCGTTTAATTGAGACAAATTCGCCTTGTATTCCTCAGAATTCAAAATCTCCTTCACGGCCTTCAGCAGCTGCTCATGTTTTTTCAAAACGACGATATCATATTGTTCATCGATGAGCGGGATAAAATCAACACTGCCCATATGTGCCGCGTGCTGCGCCCCGATTCCCGCGTCAGCCTGTCCGCTTGAAACTTGTGAAGCGACAGCGTAATGATCAGTCACGATATCGCCATATCCCACTACATCAGCCGGATTCACACCAAGCAAGCCAAGCTGTTCATCAAGGAGCACCCTTGCGCCAGAACCCTTTTCCCTGTTGATGATCCGGATATCGGCTCTTTTCAAGTCTTTCCAGCCTTGAATGTTTTTCGGATTCCCTTTTTGCACATACAGTCCTGCTTTGCGGAGAACGACATTGATGAGACAAAACGGTTCACCTGTCAAGATCCGTTTCACATAAGGCGCGTTATACTGGCCGGTTTCTGCATCGTACAAATGGAGGCTGACAATGTCACACTTGCCTTGATACATATCAATCAGGCTGTTTAAGCTTCCTTTGTATTTACGGAGCGGCGTCTCCTGAATGGCATTCTCCAAATGCTTGCTGAGGAGATCCATCGAAATGTCCTGTCCGCTAATCATGACATTCGGTCTGCCGTCCGGCTCAGCCTCCTGCACCTGTTTCGGCGCTTCTGTTGCAGCGATGGGCTGATACATTCTCATATTCGTTTTATATTGCTTTAAATCTTCTTCATCCACACGCATCTGCCTGCCGACACGGTAAGCAGGCAGCACGCCTTTTTTAATCAAATCATAAACGGTCAGCTTTGATACCTTCAGCAGACCTGCAACTTCTTCTATCGTATAGGAAGAGGTTTCATTCATCATCATCACTCTCCTATTTTATTATACCTTTTCGTCGAATGTAAAAAAACCCACATAAACCAAACATAATCAGTTATAATTAGTTATATCTAATGATAAGGGGTGCAATCATGTTTAAGAAGTATTCTATTTTAATCGCAGCCTTAACCGCTTTTCTGCTTGCAGCAGGCTGTTCTTCAAACCAGTCTTCAACGGACAGCGAGAAAAAAGTAACGTTAACCATCTCAGCTGCCGCCAGCGCGCAGGATGCACTTGAGGAAATCCAAAAAAATTATGAAAAAGAGCATCAAAATATTACCATCCAAGATAACTATGGCTCATCCGGCGCCTTGCAAAAACAGATTTCTCAAGGAGCAGGAGCCGATCTGTTCTTCTCAGCTGCTGAGGATAAATTTAAAAAGCTGGTGGATGATGGAGATATCGCAAAAAAAGACAGCACTGATTTAGTCGGTAATGAAATTGTGCTGGTCGTACCGAAAAACGGAGATTCACCTGTGACAAGCTTCAGCAATCTGGCTGAATCAGAAAAAATCGCTCTCGGCACTCCGGAATCCGTACCGGCAGGAGCTTATGGGAAAGATTCACTGACAAAGCTGTCTTTATGGGACAAAGTGAAGGATAAAATTGTGTATGGAAAAGACGTTCGCCAAGTTCTTTCTTATGTTGAAACCGGCAATGTAGACGCAGGTATTGTTTATAAAACAGATGCCCTGGTCTCGAAAAAGGTCAACATTATCGACGAGGCAAAAGCAGATACTCACAGCCCAATTGTCTATCCGTTAGGAATCGTAAAAGATACAAAACACCGTAAGGAAGCGAAGGAATTTTACGAATACCTGCAATCTGATGAAGCAATGAAAGTATTTGAGAAATATGGCTTTACTGCCGAGTAGCATAAGCGCTTCAGAATTTTTCACACCCGTTGTGCTTTCCTTTCAGGTGGCGGCAGTTGCCGGAATTGCTGTCATTATTCTCGGAACACTTGCTGGAGCATGGATGTCACGGGCATCATTTTTCGGAAAAACGGCACTCGAAACATGTTTTATGCTTCCGCTCGTTCTTCCGCCTACTGTTGTCGGTTTTATTTTGATCGTCATTTTCGGAAAGCACAGCTTCATCGGACAAGCCATCGAGTGGATCTTCCGGCAGCCTGTCATTTTCACCTGGTGGGCCGCTGTGATCGCCTCGGCTGTTGTAGCCTTTCCGCTTATGTATCAATCAGCCAAAACCGGATTTGCTGACATTGATCCCGATATACAAGGTGCGGCAATGGTAGACGGCGCTAGCAGATGGAAAGTGTTTATCCATATCTCCGTCCCGCTTGCCTATCCTTCGTTACTGACCGGAAGCATCCTCAGCCTTGCGCGGGCGCTCGGAGAATTTGGCGCAACACTCATGTTTGCAGGGAACATCCCCGGTGTTACGCAAACACTGCCGACGGCGATATATGTCGCATTGGATTCCGGCAACAATACCCTTGCCTGGGCGTGGGTCGTCTGTATTGTTGTCATTTCCTTTTTGATGCTGTTTTTCATTCAACAGAAAAAAACGCACTAAAAAAACTCCCCGTTACGGGGAGTTTTTTGATTAAAACAGAAGCTCATCAGGATTTGGGCCGACACGCTCATCTTTATTTAATGCGTCAATTTTGTCCATGTCTTCTTGAGACAATTCGAAATCAAAAATATCAGCGTTTTCGATGATACGGTGTTCTTTAATGGATTTTGGAATGGTTACAACCCCATGCTGCAGATCCCAGCGCAAAATCACTTGAGCCACAGATTTATTGTGTTTTTCAGCAATCTGTGTCAGTACTTCGTTATCCAAAAGCTGTCCCTGCATGAGCGGAGACCACGCTTCCAGCTGAATGCCTTGCGCTTTGCAGTAATCCCTTAATTCTTTTTGCGTCAAGCGAGGGTGAAACTCAACTTGGTTCACCATCGGTTTGATTTCAGCATCTTTCAACAGCTCTTCTAAATGATGAACTTGGAAGTTGCTGACGCCGATCGCGCGGATTTTGCCGTCTTTGTACAGCTTTTCAAGCGCGCGCCATGTATCTTTATATTTATCTTTGCCAGGCCAGTGGATCAAATATAAATCTAAGTAATCAAGCTGCAATCTTTCCAGACTCTTTTCAAAGGCAGCAAGCGTTGTTTCGTAGCCTTGATCTTCATTCCACACTTTTGATGTGATGAAGAGCTCTTCTCTTGCCACACCGGATTCTTTAATCCCGATGCCAACGCCTTCTTCATTTTTGTAGATCGCTGCTGTATCAATGCTGCGATAGCCATTTTTAATTGCCGCTTTCACTGATTCAGTCGCTTCATTACCATTTTCTACTTTAAAAACACCCAGACCGAACCAAGGCATTTCAACTCCGTTATGTAACTTTACAGTATCTTTTAAACTTGTTGGCACTTGAACATCCACCCTTTCACTGAAATGTAAGCGTCTATATTATCTCACATTCCTCTCAGCCGATACCAATAATACGCTTAAGACCCTCTTTTTGCTTCTTTTTTCACAACACAGGCAAATCCAAACACTATTTTTTTCCTATTTTAACAATATTGAGATTACAAATACATTGAGCAGGGTATGCGTTTAGTGTAACCAAATGAAAACAAAGGAGGAAACAACTTGAAACGTATTCGTATTCCAATGACACTTGCTCTTGGTGCCGCTTTGACAATTGCCCCTTTGTCCTTTGCTTCCGCTGAAGAAAATCCTGCTCCGAAGATGTCGCAGACAACTGCTGCTGGAACAACTGCCGCTGATGTAGGTTTAAACGTCAACCTGGATGTACTTGGAATTGCCAACCAGATCGCTGATGCCATCAAATCCGCACAGAACAGGGATGGCTTTGTGAAAAACCTCATGGAGTCTTCCTTCTACGCATCCGGCCAAAAATATAATGTCATGGTCTTTAATTTAAGCCAGGAATATGAAGATCATTTGAACGGTGTGCAATTTTACGGCTCAGCCGTTTACGACGGCATTACGTATGGCATTTGGGTATTTGAAGATGGAACCTTTACAAACAAAGGCGATGGCGGCTGGATCAACTGGGCCTTCAGAGGCTGGTTCGACCGGGATGGCAGCACTGTCGCATTTCATCGCCCTTAATATAGAAAAAGCTGGCGCTCTAACGCCAGCTTTTTTGCTGCATTTATTCGCCGCCTTCAAGCATGGCGGCTTCGACATCATTAATGTATTGGCGAAGCTCATGGGAAATGTCCCGGGAAATTTCCCTCTCTTCGAAGAGCGTTTGAATTTCATTTCTGATCGCCTGCACAGCCTTCAGCTTTACTTCCAGCTTCTGATTTTCAAAATGGGCGCTTGATTTCAGCTCATGATGGCTGTGCTCCAGCCTGAAAATTAACTGTTTATAGAACGAAATGACAGATAAAAATACTTCTTTATGTTCTTCCGTCTTATGTTTTTCCAGATATTCTATCGCTGCTTTTGCCGTTTTCACTCTTGTTGCCCGTATCAATCCCGCTTCATTTAAAATCGACATCTCCGGCTTTTTATGTTCACCGAAGAAAATCCAATACATCAGCCGCTTGAGCCTTGTTTTTGATAATCCGACTTTAAACGGGTTCGCATACAAAATTTCCAACTCGTTAAATCGTTCTTGCAGCACATTTGCTGTTTCTTCCGGGATGTCTCCCCGCTCCAGCATTTTCATCAGCGCCTCTTGCTCAGCCTTAACCCCCTGCGCACGGACTTTTCGCTCGTGCTTCTTAATGCGATTAGATGATGTATACTGCTGAAAACGAAGATTTTTCATTTTCTCATTGTATTCAGCTATCACCGCAAGAGAGGCCGTTTTGTTTGTCTCATTCATGTCCTCTTTAATCGTTTGAAGGGCTGTTTTGATCAACTTGCGTCTCGCCGTCAGCAGCTTCTTGTTTCGTTCCTCGTCCTCTTCTTCTTTTTCAGTCAGAATTGGCAGCACAACGGTGGCAATGACAAGAGTGCATAAAATGACGCCGGCTGCTAAAAAGAGAATCAGATTTCTTTCCGGAAACGGCGTGCCGTCCTCCAGGAAATACGGAATGGAAAAAGAACCTGCAAGCGTTACTGCTCCACGCACACCGGAAATCGAAATTAACAGCGTCGAACGAAGACCCGGTTTATAGATGTTCTGATCTTTATTAAAGAACCATTTGCCGTTCCAGAAGAACAGCACCCACAGGAATCTGAGGAGCATTAACGTAAATGTGATAACTAGGATATAGCCGATCACCTTCATGTTGCTGATGGCAGTGTCGTTAAAGATAACAGAAATAACATCAGGGATTTGCGTGCCGAGAATAACGAAGACCAGGCCGTTCAAAATAAATAAAATAATGTTCCACGTACTTGAGGAGACGATTTGCAGCTTGATCATCGTAGATTCCAGGCGATCCTGCTCAACCGCATGGGTAATACCGCCAGCCACAACAGCTAAAATGCCGGAAACGCCGATTTCTTCAGCTGCCAAATAAATCACAAACGGCGTCAGAATTTGAATCAGCATATGCATCGTGACATCCTGCATGCCAAGGCGGCGCAGAAATAGGCGAAAACGAATAATCAAAAATGAAATGACAACCCCGCACAGCAAGCCTCCGAGAGAAATAAAGACAAAGCTGACAGCCGCTTGTGCTAATGAAAATGCACCAGTCACTGCCGCTGCAATCGCAAACTTAAAGGCCACCAGACCTGATGCGTCATTCATCAGCCCCTCACCCTCCAGCAGGCGAAGAATCCCTTTTGGCATTTTCACTCTTCCTGATAATGCGCTGACAGCGACGACATCAGTCGGTGAAAGAATGGCCGCAAGTCCAAAGGCCGCTGCCAGCGGAATAGCAGGAATCATCCAGTGAATCGTGTAGCCGCCTACAATCACAGTCGCAAATACAAGGCCGAGTGCAAGCAATAAAATCGGAGCCCTTAAATTCCAAAGCTCTGCCCGCGGTGTCCTCTTTCCATCATTAAATAGCAGAGGCGCGATAAACAGAACAAAAAACAATTCGGTGTTTAATTCAAAATGAAGTCCCTGTGGAAATGAGGCGGCAAGAATCCCAAGAGCCACTTGAATCAGCGGCACCGGAATAAACGGAATAAACCGGTTCACGATATTAGAAATCGCAATAATCGTTAATAATACGAGCACAACTAAAAATATGTCCAAATGCATGACCTCCTTCGTCTGTTGTGTGTCGGCATGATGAGCCAAAAAATCTGTTTGTCTAAAAGCCCTTGAGCTAGGGTGGCCTTGCATCCGCTATGTGGTTTCGCAGGAGTTCTCTCCACACTTGTCTTCTTTTATAGTACCCTTTTTAGGGTATTTTTTCTCATGATATGCTCACAGTGAACTTTTTTGCAGAAGAGCAAATTATAGAAAAAAGAGACAGGAAGCTACTCCCTGTCTCTCGTCTTTCTTTCTCAATCATGAAAATTCGTACCGTCAGTTGTTGCTTTAATAATGCCCGCGCGAATGACAAAGTCACCGAAATGCTCGCCTTCCTCGCGTTCTTTCGCATAGCGGGAAAGAAGGATGCGCAGCTCGCTTAAAATGTCTGCTTCACCGATGTTTTCACGGTACATTTTGCTTAAACGGCTTCCGTCAAACGCAGCGCCAAGATACATATTATATTTGCCCGGCGCCTTTCCGATAAATCCGATCTCACCGAGTGCATGACGTGCACAGCCGTTCGGACAACCTGTCATGCGAATGGTGATTTCCTGATCACGAAGGCCGTTTTCGTCAATAATCTCTTCAATCTTATCTAACAGGGTCGGCAAATAACGTTCTGCTTCAGCCATTGCCAATCCGCAGGTCGGAAGAGCGACGCACGCCATCGAGCTGCGGCGAAGCGCTGAATAGTGCTTGCCGTCAGTTAGTCCGTATTGTTCAATTAAAGCACTGATTTCTTCTTTTTTATCGCTTGAAACGTTCGCAATCATTAAGTTCTGATTGGCTGTCAGCCGGAACTCGCCTGTATGAACTTTGGCAATTTCCCGCAAGCCTGTCATCAGCTTATAATCATCGTAATCCGTTATACGGCCGCCTTCGACAAACAGCGTGAAATGCCATTTATCCTCGATGCCTTCCACCCAGCCGTAGCGGTCGCCGTTATGATCGAAATGATAAGGCTTCGCTTCTTCCAGGCTCCAGCCGAGACGGTTTTCCAATTCTTCTTTTACGTTTTCTAAACCTAGGCGGTCAACTGTGTATTTGAACCGCGCATTTTTACGGACAGAACGGTTGCCGTAATCACGCTGAATCGTAATCGTTTTTTCAGCAACGTCATACATTTGATCGGGCCGGCAGAATCCGATGACCTTGGCTAATTGCGGATATGTCGCAGTATCGCCATGCGTCATTCCCATACCGCCGCCGATCGCCACGTTAAAACCGATCAGCTTGCCATCCTCGACAATCGCAATGAATCCGAGATCTTGTGAAAAGACGTCAATATCATTAGACGGCGGAACGGCAATACCGATTTTAAACTTCCGCGGCAGATAGAGCGGTCCGTACATTGGCTCGACTTCTTCCTCCGGCGTGCCGGCAACTCTTTCTTCATCAAGCCAAATTTCATGATATGCTCTCGTCCGCGGCAGCAGATCATCACTTAATTTTTTAGACCACTCGTATACCTCTGAGTGGATTTCAGATTGATAAGGGTTTGATGCACACATGACGTTACGGTTTACGTCTCCGCAGGCTGCGATCGTATCCAAAAGTGCTGAGTGGATCGTCTGAATGGTTTTCTTCATGTTCCATTTCAGAATCCCGTGCATTTGGAACGTTTCACGTGTCGTCAATTTTAATGTGCCGTTCCCGTATTTCTGGGACAGATCATCCATGACAAGCCATTGTTCAGGCGTTGAGACGCCCCCTGGCATACGCACGCGCAGCATGAACTGATATGCGGGCTCAAGCTTCTGCTTTTGGCGTTCATTTCGAAGATCTCGGTCATCCTGCAAATAACTGCCGTGGTGTTTCATCAGGCGGTTGTCATCATCCGGAATTCCGGCACTGATTCGATCGAGCATCACTTCTTTCAGCGTGCCGCGCAAATAATCACTTTCTTTTTTAATGCGTTCAACATCACTTGGAGAGCCGTCCGGTGCTTTTAAAATTTTGGTCACCATGTTGAAAAACTCCTTTCAAATCAAATCAGTATACATCACGCTGATAGCGTTTTTGCTGCTGCATATCGGCAAGATAAGCCTCCGCTTCTTCGCGGCTCATATTGCCTTCTTTTTCGATAATTTCAAGCAATGTGTGATGGACGTCATGCGCCATGTGCTTTTCATCTCCGCAAATGTAAACAGCCGCTCCTTCTTGAAGCCATTCAAACAATTCTGCGCTATGTTCGAGCATGCGGTGCTGCACATAAACTTTTTCTTCCGTATCACGTGAGAACGCCACATCCATTTTTGTCAGCACACCGTCTTTAAGCCAATTCTGCCACTCTGTCTGGTAAAGGAAATCCGTGACAAAGCGCTGATCGCCAAAGAACATCCATGCCTTTCCTTCCGCTCCCGTCTCCTCACGCTCCTGCATAAAGGAACGGAAAGGTGCGACGCCTGTCCCAGGGCCCACCATGATAATCGGTGTTTCAGGGTCTTTCGGAAGCTTAAAGTTTTGATTGTGCTGTACATAAACCGGCAGTGTGTCTCCCGGCTGCAGACGTTCCGCGCACAAAATCGAGCAGACGCCTTTTCGTTCACGGCCATGCGCATCGTAGCGGACTGCGCCGATTGTTAAATGCACTTCATCCGGATTTGCGGATAAACTGCTTGCAATCGAATAAAGGCGGGCAGGCATTTTTCTCAAAATCGAGACAAACTCCTGTGCAGATACACTAAATGGGCCATAGTCACGGACAAGATCAAGCAAATCGCGCCCTTCAATATAGGCTTTTACATTCTCCTCATTTCCCGGGGCTAAAAGCTCTCTAAGCTCATCGTTCCCTGTCAGCTGGGCTGCCTGTTCAAGAAGCGGTTTTGTGAGAACGGTAATCTCATAGTGAGAAATCAGCGCTTCTTTCAGCGGACGGACATCACCTTGCTTATTAAGCGTCACAATTTCTTCCGGGTCCCAATTCATTTCCTTAAGGAGCAGCTCGACAAGTTCCGGATCGTTTTCCGGATAGACGCCGAGGCTGTCACCAGGCTCGTAAGTCAGGCCAGATCCTTCAAGAGACAGCTCCACATGGCGTGTTTCTTTATTTGATCCTCTGCCGTTTAAATTTAAATTTTCTAATACTTCAGCCCGAAACGGGTTTGTTCTGGAATACGAAGACTCACCGGTTTGAGACGCAGCCGCCGGCGCAGGCGCGGCGCTTCCGCCCCCAGCTTCATTTAATCCCTTCAATACCCCCTCAAGCCATTCGGCTGCCGGTTCATCATAGTCAAGATCGCAATCAACGCGCGGAGAAATCCGTTTTCCGCCGAGTTCTTCTAAGCGCTGATCAAATTCTTTCCCTGTCTGGCAGAAAAATTCGTACGAACTGTCACCAAGCGCCAAAACGGAAAAGCGCAGATCTTCAAGCTTAGGCGCCCGTCTTCCGTGCAGAAATTCGTGAAACGACAGCGCGTTATCAGGCGGCTCACCTTCTCCATGCGTACTGACGACGATTAAAAGATTGTTTACTTTCTTCAGCTGATTCGGCTTAAAATCGCTCATGGATGAGACGGTCACTTGAAAACCGCTCTGTTCAAGCTGCTTGCCGGCATTTTCCGCAAGCCCCTGTGCGTTTCCCGTCTGTGAACCATAAAGAACGGTCACTTCTTTTGAAACGGCCGGTGCCGGTGCTTCCGCAGACACAGCTGCAGCCGGCGCACCCGCAGCTTCTTGGGCGGAAACAGATTGAGCGGATAAATATCCGCTCAGCCAGATTTTCTGGGATTCGGTCAAGGTTGGCAGAAGGCGGTTAAGGAGCTCTGCCTGCTCCTGATTAAACGGACTGTTCATTACCTGAAGTTGCAACGTATCCACCTCACAAAGTTATAAACTGATCGAAAATTGCATCTAATTGAACTTTACCGGAATACTAGGCTTAAGTAAAATATATTTACATGATGATAACTATTAAGAATCCTAATGATAAAACGGCTATGCTTCATGTAAATAGAAAAAAGAGAAGGACTCCCTTCTCTTCATTCAGCCATCTGATATAAGTGAGGCGGCACAGCGGTTACAAACGGACTGGCTTCACCTGTATAAAATACCGCCAGCATGTGCATCGCACGGGTGCACGCAGTATATAAAAGCCTGCGGTCGTGCTCTGTATGATAGTATTCTTCAGATGCATCATAGACAAGCACTGCGTCAAATTCAATTCCCTTCGCTAAATACACCGGAATCACGCAAACACCCTTTTGGAATGGTTGATTTTCTTTATGAATCAGGCGAACATCTGTATATTCACTCATGTGGGCGTGCGCCTGTATGCATTGCTGCGCAGTCTTGCAGATGACGGCTATTGTTTCGTGCCCTTTTTTCTTGAGCCGGCCAATTTCTTGCGCGAGCTTTTGGCAAAGGCTCTCATGTCCTTCAGTTTTGACAACGAGCGGCATTTCCCCGCTTCTATTAAACGGCTCAATATCCGCTCCATCTTGAAGCATCGCTTTGGTAAACTCGACAATCTGCCTTGTTGATCTGTATGTTCTCTTTAAACGAACATACTCAGCAGGCTCATCCTCAAAGCACGCATCCATACGCTGATCCCCGTGTATGGTATGCGCGTAGATGGACTGATTGATATCACCGAGCACTGTCATGCTGGCAGCCGGAAAAATGCTTCTCATGTAAACCATCTGAAACGGTGAATAGTCCTGGGCTTCGTCAATAAATAGATGTTTGATCTTCGTATTTTTCTTTCTGCCCTCAATCAGATCCTGCATATAAAGAAACGGTGCTGCGTCCTCATAGAGCAATTTATTATCCGTAAATGCCGAACGGGTCAGCTCACCTATCGCGTCCATCTTCTCATGCTGAAATTTTCCTCCCCAGCCAGAAAACAATTGCAAATAAAGCTGTGTAACATCAAGAAATGCAAGGAGTCTGACCGCCTGTTTGAGCGGTTTGAAAGCTTTTTTCACAATGATGGCGGCAAGCAGCTGCTGCTCTCTTTGATAATCGTTAAACGTACTCTCGCTGAACCGTTTCCTTTCCTGCAGTTTTTTGTACACGTCCAAGTAGTCCTCTTTGTCAAGCAGCTCAGCTTCATGAACAACCCAATCCTTTCGCCGTTCCTTTTTCTCAAGCTTGTTAAGCTCACTCAGCAGCCACTTCGCGGTTTGCTCCATCCGATTCGGAATGGAGTGATTTTGATCCAATGAGTAAAAATAGGATTGAATTTGCTCCTTTGTGATCAGCTTTTGTCCGCGGAATATAATATTTTTAAAAATCATCCCTTCAGAGGAAAGCCGTGTGACGTATTCATTAATGAATTGCTGAAAGGATAAACCCGCCTTCCATGTGATTCCCGCAAGCCTTGTTGGAAAATCGCCTTCCTTTGTTTCGGTCAGGCAATATTCGAGCTGATCAAAGGGGCTTTCACATTTGAACTTGCGGCCAAGACGATGCTCGATATATTCCTGAAACGTCGCCTGCTCCATATTCTCTTCTCCTAACTCCGGCAAAACAGAGGAGACATAGCTGTTAAATAAGAAGTTGGGAGAAAACAAAACGATTTGTCCGGCATCAATGACGCCGCGGTGCCTGTATAACAAATAAGCGACACGCTGAAGCGCAGCCGATGTTTTCCCGCTGCCAGCCGCTCCCTGCACGATCAGGACCTTGCTTTTTTCATTACGGATAATCTGATTTTGTTCTTTCTGAATCGTAGACACGATGTTTTTCATTTGGGTATCGGAGTGATGGCTTAATACCTCTTGCAGCATTTCATCGCCAATCGTCATATCGGTATTAAACATCGCCTTGAGAGTGCCGTTTTTGATCATAAACTGGCGTTTCAGCACCATTTCCCCTTCTATCGTTTCACCGGGCACCTCGTACTCCGCTTTTCCTGGGGAATAATTGTAGTACAAACTTGATATCGGCGCCCTCCAGTCATAAATCAGAAAGTGTTCCTCCTTCTCATCCAAACAGGAAGCTAAACCGATATAAATTCGCTCTGCCTGCTCCTCGCCGTTTTCAATAAAATCAATCCGGCCGAAATAAGGCGATTTTTTTAATCGATGAATTCGTTTGAGCTGCTGATCCATGCGCCGATGATTCTGTTCCCGATCAGACAGCAGCTCTGCCTGCTGCTTAATGCTTGCCATCGTTTCAATCGCTTCATGGGCATCATCAAAATTAACCTTAACATCCTCCCAAAAGCTTTTTCTTAATCCGATGATATCATGCTTCAACCCGCCCGCAGACGTTTCCAGAAACCGCTCTTTTTTTTCGAGCTCCTGCAGCACCTCATCTATTCTCGACTGCTCTTCCTTCCATTCCTTATCCTGCTGATTCATGAACGGCACCTCCAGAAAATAGTTGACAAACATAGATGAAACACTGTAAAATATAATTGGATACGTATATTAAATATATGATGAAAACTGGCAAATACAATTTATCTTAGCACATTCACCCAATACCAATCAAGGTTTGGGTTATTTATATGCAGAAAAAACCGATTTCAACTCGAAATCGGTTTTTTCTCTTATGATTTCACATTGATCACTGTTGGACGTGCTTTTCTTAGGCTGCGAATCTTCTCTTTCATCAGTATCGATTCCTTATTCCATTCAATCCTCGATATAATATATCTTTTTCATTTTAAAAACACCGCAGAGCTTTACCGTGTTTGTCTGTTCATCTAACGTGAAGAATGACTAAACTTGTTATTGTCATCTTCCATAAAGCGACTACATCCTTGCTATCGTATCTATAGTCGCAGTAAAATAGTCATTTTTCATCCAATTTCGACATATTTCAACAAATTAAAGTTTTTCATTTGGGAGAATAGGACGATGTTACATTATTTCTCTCGGTTTATGATATGAACATGAAGAAAGAACCAGAATTAGTTAGGAGGAAATACTCAGTGAAGAAAAAGCTATCTATGATGTTGCTGGCATTCGTCGTAGCCGTAACAAGTTTTACGGCTATTGACCTAGTAAACAACAAAGCGGAAGCTAAAGATTGGGTTAAAAAAGGTCAAATATGGAGTACTCATTACCATTCGGGCTCATTTAAAAACTATACTTACTCGCCAACTTTTCATATTTATTATCCAGGACAAGGAACTTGGGCCAACATGACAGCAAACGGATCAGGCAGCGGGAAAATTACAGCAACTCTGCAACAAAAGACAAATAAAGGCTGGAAAAATGTTAAAACTTTTTATGCAACGAAAAAAGGCTCTACAAATTTAAGTTACAAACAAGCTTCTAAAAGCTACAAAACAAAATACAGATTCAAATTCACTAACACAGGAACTAAAAAAACCATCAGCTATACCTTTTGGGCTACCTATTAATTTCAAATAGCTTTGTTCTGCGCGGTTTCGAAAAGGACTTTTTATTTGATCCCGGCAGGCTACCATAAAAGAAACCTCTCCGTCATGGAGAGGTTTCTTTTATTTTACTGACTATCTAAGCGAAAAGAACGGTTTGGCAGCTTCCAATTAAACATATAGGAACAAACCCGGCAAACAACGAGCACGAAAAACAGAACGTATAAGCCGAACGAGTTCCCCAGCCAGCCCAAGCCGACGATTAAACCGCCGAGAGCCGCCCAGACTGCATAAATTTCTGCCTTCAGCACAAGCGGTTTGCGCCCGGCAAGAAGGTCGCGGATGATTCCGCCCCCGCTTCCCGTCAGCACCGCAGCCACGATTACGGCACTAAGCGGATGGCCCATTTTGACGGCATACAGTGCGCCTTGGATAGCAAAGGCAGCGAGGCCGATCGCATCTGATAAATTGCCCCACTTATTCCAATGCTTCAGCAGCAGCTTCGGAAACAGAAACACAATTGTAATAGATAAAAGCGCGATTTGAAAGTACGCTCCCTGCTCCCATAGCGCTGACACCGGAACACCGATCAGCAAATTGCGGATCGCTCCTCCTCCAAAAGCGGTGACAATCCCTAATATATAAACTCCTAAAATATCATATTCCTCTTCCATCGCAACAATTGCGCCGCTGACTGCAAACGCAATGATGCCAATCACACTGAGCAGCTCCCAAGCCATTCTGATGACTCCCTTTTATGTTTGTTAAATTTTCTGACGACCTCTAGATTTTATAATCGCTCAAGCGTAAAATCAATAACATTTTTATGAGAAAAAAAGATAAATTTAGAGGGAATACGGCTATTGCTGATGGACATGAGTTTGCGAAATTAAAAAAGCGCCCGGCATACGCGGGCGCTTTTTTTGTTATTCAGATTTTTCGCCTTTCAGCAGGCACATAAAAACGATAATCAGGATAAAAGCAATCAGGGCCAGGAATGGAATCGTAATAAAACCAAACCAGTTAATATATTGGCCCGAGCACGGCACGCCGCTTACACACGGCTTAATGCCGCTAAAACCGGGCACTTTTTGCTCTAAGTAATGCATAGTCGAAATGAATGCCCCTATAATCGCCATCGGGAGCACATATTTTTTCACTCGTATGTCCCCTTGAAAGGTGGCGATGCCTAAAATCAGGACGAGTGGATACATGAGGATACGCTGGTACCAGCACAGTTCACATGGAATAAACTTTCTGATTTCACTGAAATACAGGCTGCCCAGCATAGCGATAAGAGCCACAACCCAGGAAGCATATAAAAATACGATTCTATTTTTCATATCGTTACTTCCCTTTCAGCTCTTTTTCTATTGTCTCTTTGATTTCATCATAATTCGCAAAATTTTTGATCACTTTATCATTGACGTAAATCGTCGGTGTTGCCTGTATGTTCATTTTTTGATTAAGGTCAGAATCCTTTTCCACTTGAGAAGCGAATGTTTCCTTATCAAGATTTTCCTTGAGTGTCTCAGGTTTTATCTTTGTGGTGTTTTTTGCAAGATCACCAAGGAGGCCTGGGGTTACCCATTCCTGTTCCGTATCCGGCTGTTTTTCGAACAGCTTTTCATGGAAATCCCAGAAAGAGTCAGGGTCTTCCTTCCATACTTCTTCAGATGCAAGAGCCGCTAATCTTGAACCTTTTCCATGGAACATGACGTTCACGAAAGAAAATTTCACATCGCCCTTATCAATAAAGTCTTTTTGTATTTTTGGAAAGATGTCACTGTTAAACACCTTGCAAGACGGACATTTGTAATCTCCGAATTCTACTACAGTTACCGGTGCATCGTCCTTGCCAAGCACAGGCTGCCCTTTGATAGACGGCTGTCCGGACACCGCATCATTGCCTTGTTCCGTTTTGTTATTAATGATGACAATGGCTGCTAGCAATACAACAACCACAACCGTAAGGATGACCGCGAATTTCGCAGAAGACTGCTGTTTCTTTTTCACTCCGACACCTCATCGTTTTAAAATTAAAAAAGAAGCGGATCGCAATTGATCCACTTCTTTATTTTAACAAGACAAGCGCCGATAAGAAAACCCCGAAAAAATGAATTCTCTCCGACAATTTATTTGTTTTTGAGACGCATGACGCGCATAGCGTTTGCCACAGCGAGCAGTGTAACACCGACATCTGAGAAAACCGCTTCCCACATGGTTGCAATTCCAAATGCTCCAAGAATGAGAAAGATCGCTTTCACACCTAAAGCAAAGCCGATGTTTTGCCACACGATTCGCCGTGTCCGTTTCGCAATCCGAATCGCTTCTGCTATTTTTGACGGCTGATCTGTCATCAGCACGATGTCTGCGGCTTCTACCGCGGCGTCTGAGCCAAGGCCTCCCATCGCAACCCCTATATCTGCGCGTGCAAGCACCGGCGTATCATTGATGCCGTCACCGACAAAAATGAGTTTTTCACTAGGCAAAAGCTTAGCTTCTAATGCTTCGACCTGCGCGACTTTATCCTGCGGCAGCAGCTCTGCATATACCTCACCAATCCCAAGCTGTTTTCCGACGGCTTCTCCCGTTTGTTTCGAATCACCCGTCAGCATAGCTGTCTGTTTGATCCCAAGCGACTTCAGATCAGCAACCGCCTGTGCTGCGTCTTCCTTTACTTCATCCGCTATGATGATTGCTCCGGCATAGCGTTGATCAACAGCAACGTGTACGATTGTTCCAGCATTTTCATCCGGGACATCCTCAATTTGTTCTCTTTCCATGAGCTTTTTATTCCCGGCAAGGATCTCAGTTCCATTTACCTTTGCAAAAATGCCGTGGCCGGGGATTTCTTCGTATGACTCTATCTCATCGGAGGAAAGCATTTTCCCGTAAGCTTTACGCACAGATTCAGCAATCGGATGCTGTGAATGAAGCTCAGCGTATGCCGCCGCTTCAAGTAATCTATCCTTTGTAAAACCTTCCGCAAGTTTGATTTCTGTCACTTCAAAGCTGCCTTTTGTTAGTGTTCCCGTTTTATCAAACACCGCGGATTTGACTTGATTCAAGGCTTCTAAATAATTGCTTCCCTTTACAAGCACTCCGGCCTTTGAGGCCGCTCCGATTCCGCCGAAGAAACCGAGCGGAATAGAGACAACAAGCGCACAAGGACAAGAAATCACTAAAAAGATAAGCGCGCGGTACACCCAATCGGAAAGCGCGGCGCCAGAAAGAACAAGCGGCGGAACAAAGGCCAGCAATACCGCAATGATCACAACAGCAGGTGTATAATACTTGGCAAACTTCGTGATAAAGTTTTCTGTCCGGGCTTTACGGCTGCTCGCATTCTGAACCAAGTCTAATATTTTTGATACTGCTGATTCCTGATAGCCCTTTGTGACTTCAATATGCAGAACGCCGTTTTGATTGATAAAGCCTGACATTACATCTTGTCCTTCCGCAGCTTTTCTCGGAACGGACTCACCTGTTAAAGCAGATGTATCAACCATCGCTGACCCTTGCACGACCTTACCGTCCAAGGGTATGCTTTCTCCCGGATTAACCACAATGATGTCTCCTGTCTGAACGTCCTCCGGGGAAACCTGTTCGATGCCGTTCTTTGTTTTGAGATTGGCGTAATCAGGCCGTATGTCCATTAACGCACTAATTGATTTTCTGGAACGGCTGACCGCGGCTCCTTGAAAAAGCTCACCGATTTGATAAAACAGCATAACGGCGACCCCCTCAGGGTATTGCTGAATCAGAAAAGCGCCGATTGTGGCAAGAGCCATTAAGAAATGCTCATCAAACACCTGACCGCGGATGATGTTTTTGACTGCGCGGATGACAATGTCACCGCCGATAATCAAATAAGCACCGAGGAAAAGGAAAAATTCAATGGTTCCCGAATGAACCAAATATGCCGCTGCGCCGAGAATGACAGCCGCCGCCATTCTGATCAGCATATTGACCATTCTATTACGATAGCCATCATCAGCTGATTTCTTTATATGCTTTTGGCGAACCGTTACATGCGGATCAATTGATTTCACTTTTTTCTCTACTTTATTCGTGACCCATTGCTCTTCTTTCCCATCGGCTGAGACAGTTAAGGTGCTTGCCGCAAAATTTACCGCGCATCCGTCAATGCCTTTTATGCCTTTGACTCCATTTTCGATTTTTCGGGCACAATTGCTGCAATCCAAACCGTCCAGAACGTATTCCTGTTTCACTAGTCTCACCTTACCTTCCGATTTAGGGTTCCCTCTTCAAAGCGTATCAATGAGTATTCTATTTACTTTACATATATGAGCATATACTCATATATAAGTTACACCTATTATATGTTGTTTTCCAAGAAAGTGTCAATGAAAAACAAAAACCGGCATATAGCCGGTTTTTCATTTTACTTTTTGCAGACGAAGAGCATTCAGAACAACGGAAACGGAGCTGAATGCCATTGCTGCTCCTGCTATCCACGGTGCTAAAAATCCAAGTGCTGCGATTGGGATGCCTAGGCTGTTATAGCCAAGCGCCCAGAATAAATTTTGTTTAATGTTTTTCATTGTCAATCTGCTCATGCGGATTGCGTCGGCAATGCTGTTCAGATCGCCGCGAATCAGTGTAATGTCTGCTGTTTCCATGGCAATGTCCGTGCCGGTTCCAATCGCCATGCCGATGTCAGCTGTGGCAAGCGCCGGCGCATCGTTAATTCCGTCGCCTACCATTGCTGTCTGGCGGCCTTCTTTTTGCAAGCGGGCGATTTCCGCCGCCTTTTGTTCAGGAAGAACTTCCGCAATGATATTCGCAATTCCCGCTTCCTTCGCGATGGCTTCTGCGGTTCTGCGATTGTCTCCTGTCATCATGATGACATCAAGGCCCAACTCTTTCAGACGGGCAACAGCCTCCCTTGACGTGTCCTTAATCGTATCTGCAACTGCTACTAGCCCCGCTGGTTCTCCATCAATGGATACAAGCATAACTGTTTTCCCTTCGGCCTCTAGCTCTTCCATTTGGGCGAGAAGAGCCCCATGCTCAACCTGTTCGCTCTCCATTAATTTTCTTGTGCCGACGAGAATGCTTTTTCCTCCGGCTTCAGCCAAAATGCCTGCGCCGACTTTTGCTTCAAAGCGGGTAAGTTTCGGTATCTCAAGCCCTTTATCTTTCACGCCAGCAATAATCGCTTCGCCAAGCGGATGCTCTGATCCCGTTTCCGCTGCCGCTGCAAATTGAAGCAAATCTTTTTCTTCAAAACGGCCGAATGGAATGGCATCTGTCAGACGCGGCTTCCCGTTTGTCACGGTTCCGGTTTTATCAAGAACAATGGTATCGAGACGATGTGTTTTTTCTAAATGCTCGCCGCCTTTAAATAAAATCCCGAATTCAGCAGCGCGTCCAGATCCAGCCATTATGCTCGTCGGAGTGGCAAGACCGAGGGCGCAAGGACAGGCAATGACAAGAACCGCAATGAACTTGCTGATCGCTTCGGCAAAATCGCCAGGAGCCGCCCAAAGATACCAAATGAGAAAAGTGAGAACGGCAATCCCCAATACAATGGGCACAAAAATACCTGAAATCTGGTCAGCGAGACGCTGGATCGGCGCTTTTGACCCTTGAGCTTCCTCAACAATTTTGATGATATGAGAAAGCGCAGTATCCTTTCCGACGTTGACAGCTTTCATTTTCAGGAAACCGTTTGCGTTAACGGTTGAACCTGTCACGCTGTCACCAGGATTTTTGTCAACAGGAAGACTTTCTCCTGTAATCATCGATTCGTCAACTGCTGAGCGGCCTTCAACCACTTCTCCGTCGACAGGAATTCGTTCGCCGGGTTTGACGTAAACAATGTCATTAACAAGCACTTCGTCGATCGGGATGATTTGCTCCTGTCCGTCTCTTACAACAGTCGCTGTTTTCGCTTGAAGCTTCATCAGCTTTTTAATCGCATCCGAGGAACGGCCTTTTGCTTTTGTTTCAAACAACTTGCCTAATAAAATCAGCGTCAGCAAAATCGCGCTTGTTTCATAGTAAAGGCCGTCTGTATGCCCGTGAGAGCCAAGGCTTTGAAAAGTAAGATAAAGACTATAAGCGTAAGCAGCCGTCGTACCGAGGGCGACCAATACATCCATATTGGCGCTTTTATTTCTGAGTGCCTTATAAGCACCCACATAAAACGGCCAGCCGATCAGAAACTGGACTGGTGTCGCCAGCGCAAATTGCATCCACGGATTGAGAAATATATCCGGTACCCAAATGAATGATGTAAATGTAAAATGGCTCACCATCGCCCAAAGCAATGGAAACGACAGGACAGCTGAAAAAATCAGTCTCGCCGTTTGCTTCCGTTCTTCTTTCTTTTTAGCAGCAGCAGCCTCACTGTCCTGTTCCCCCTTCAGCTTTAGCTTATATCCAAGCTTATCTACCGCCTCTTTCAAATCGCTGACAGACGCTTCTTTTGGATTGTATTCGACTGTAACTGTTTCTAAAGCGAAGTTTACTGGAGCATTTGCGACGCCTTCTATTTTGTTAAGCCGTTTTTCAATCCGATTGGCGCAAGCCGCACAGGTCATGCCCTCAATATTGAATTCAGCTTTTTCTGTAACGACGTGATAGCCCAGCTTCTCTATTTTTTCCTGAATCGCTGCAGTCCCTGTTTCAGCAGGATCGTAGATTACATTTGATGTTTCCGTTGCCAGATTAACATTGGCATCCGTGACACCGGGCATCCGCTTCAGGCCTTTTTCAATTCTGGCAGCACATGCCGCACAGGTCATACCAGTGACCTGCATCGCGATTTCCTTTTGTTCACTCAACATACTCACTCCTTTATATACACCTGGGGGGTATATAAAAATGAAAGAAATATCGCACCTCCCTAAAGGCGCGATACCTTGAATCACTCAGCTACGTCATAGCCCTGATCTTCTATCGCATCCGCTATATCTTTGACTGATACTTTGTCAGCATCAAACGAAACATCGACTTTACCCGCTTCCAGATTGACATGAACGGCACTGACGCCGTCCAGTTCTCCTACGCTCGTTTCTACTGCTTTGACGCAGTGCTGACAGGACATTCCTCCAACTTGCAATGTTTTTTGTTCCATATCAATTCCTCCTGTTTATTCTTTGTATTTTTATCCTACCATACCCCCGTAGGGTATTACAATAAAAAAACGCTTTATGATTTTGTGAACTTTTTAAATACGTCCAAAAGCTCAGAAATGGCCTGTTCCCCGTCTCCGCTTTTGATGGCATCTGCTACACAATGATGGGCATGATCCTCAAGCAAATGAAGCGCCACATTTTTCATTGCCGCCTGAACAGCTGAAATTTGCACAAGAATATCTACACAATATCTGTCGTTTTCCACCATGTTTTGAATGCCTCTGACCTGACCCTCAATCCGCTTAAGCCGGTTTGTAATCTGATCCTTTTCTTTCGAGCTTTTATGGTTTAATGTTTTATGTTCGTTATGCTTTTCCATGCGTACACCTCTGTTTAATGATATTAATTCCCATTATACTGATTGTCCAAACGGTTGTCTAAGCATGCCGACGCAAAAAATGAATCAGTTAGGTTTTACCATTTGATCAGGAGGGTATATACTTCTGTTGATAACGCTTTTAAAGGGGAGAAGAAAAGTGGATACGATCAAGGTTGGAATATTAGGATACGGATTGTCCGGTTCTGTTTTTCACGGGCCGCTGCTGGATGTTCTGGATGAATATCAAATCAGCAAAATCATGACATCTCGGACAGAAGAAGTGAAACGGGACTTTCCAGATGCTGAGGTTGTACATGAGCTTGAGGAAATCACAAATGACCCTGCCATTGAGCTTGTCATTGTCACCACCCCGAGCGGCCTTCATTACGAGCATGCTATGGCATGCATACAGGCCGGAAAACATGTTGTGATGGAAAAACCAATGACAGCAACAGCCGAAGAGGGGGAAACATTAAAAAGGGCTGCCGATGAAAAAGGCGTATTATTAAGCGTATATCATAACCGACGCTGGGATAACGACTTTTTAACGATTAAAAAGCTGATCTCTGAGGGATCTCTTGAAGATATCAATACATATCAAGTTTCCTATGACCGCTACAGACCTGAAGTTCAAGCGCGGTGGCGGGAAAAAGAAGGCATTGCCACTGGTACGCTGTATGATCTCGGCTCCCACATCATAGACCAAACCCTGCATTTGTTTGGGATGCCTAAAGCCGTGACTGCAAACGTGATGGCCCAGCGGGAAAATGCCGAAACGGTTGACTATTTTCATTTAACCCTGGACTATGGCAAGCTTCAAGCCATTCTATACGGGGGATCAATCGTTCCGGCAAACGGACCTCGTTATCAAATCCATGGAAAAGATTCCAGCTTTATCAAATACGGAATTGACGGACAGGAAGACGCACTCAGAGCGGGAAGAAAACCAGAGGATGACAGCTGGGGTGCAGATGATCCGGAGTTTTACGGACAGCTTACAACCATTCGTGGCTCCGGCAAAAAAACAGAAACGATCCCATCAGTAAATGGCTCCTACCTTACTTATTACCGCAAAATAGCGGAAAGCATACGGGAAGGTGCTGCGCTGCCAGTCACTGCTGAGGAAGGTATTAATGTCATCCGCATCATTGAAGCCGCGATGAAAAGCAGTAAAGAGAAACGAACCATTATGCTGGAGCACTAAAACAAAAGCCTCCCCAAATAAGGGGAGGCTTTTTCATTAGAATGTTTTTCCTGCTTCTTTCGCACGCGCAATCGCGTCTTCTTTGATTTGCTGTGCTTTATCAGGCTCCGCATTATGTCCCTCTACGAAAATGCCTTCGAATGATGGTACGCCGAAGAAGTTCATCATGATGCCGATGTAGCGGTGTCCCATTTCCATCTCAGCCGCAGGGCCTTCTGAATAGTAGCCGCCGCGAGCTTGGATATGAATTGCTTTTTTATCAGTCAACAAGCCGACAGGACCTTGTTCTGTGTATTTGAATGATTTTCCTGCAACAGCAACAGAATCGAGATACGCTTTCATCACTGGCGGGAATGAGAAGTTCCATAAAGGTGTAACAAATACGTACTTATCAGCTGATGCAAATTGATCGCTAAGCTCTCCCAAACGGCCTACTTTCGCTTTTTCGCTTTCAGAAAGCTCTTCAAAGCCTGTACCTGACTGAAGCTTTCCCCATCCGCTGAATACATCTGCGTCAATGTGCGGGATGTTTTCTTTGTACAAATCGATATGTACAACTTCATCATTTGGATTTGCTTCTTTGTAAGATTCGATAAATGCTTTACCTGTTGCCATACTGTACGAAGTTGCTTCGTCATGCGGATGAGCAGTGATATATAATACTTTTGCCATTTTTACCAGCCCTTTCGTTTTTAAAAATCACACACCAATTATTATCATACAGATGCATAATGATTATTCTGTCTCTCTTAGACTTTATTATAGAGACAAAGAAATTTACTTTCAAGTAAAACATCTCGAATTAAAGATTATTTAACTTTCCAAACAGCTTACTTTTCAAAAGCTGTTCTCAAGCCTGAATACAGCGCGGACAATTCTTTACTGATTCGAGGATAATGAGGAACATGCGGCACTTTAATATCCGCAGGTATCCTTTTCATGATAAAGGATTGCTGAGCCTGTTCAAAAAACGCCCGCAGCTGGTTGATCTCTTCATCAGAAAACGGAGCAGGCGGACGGCGGTGAGCTTGGGCCGAGAGCAAATAGTACCCTAAGTGCTGAGCACCGGAAATGGCAGGCCAGAGCGCATCAGCATTCGCATGAGGAAACTCTCCAAGCGCCTTGTCATACGCATCCCGAAGCCTGACAAGGCTCACCCTTAACTTGTGTTCGTCGGCTTTCTGCCCGGTTAACAGTTTCTCCATAAACTGCCCTTCCAGCCGGATGACGTTCCTCATCAGTTCAGGCAGTCGCTTCGTTGAAAACCGCCGCCACAAAAGTATTGTTCCCAACAGCCCGATCACGCTGCCGACAGCTACATCAGTCAGCCTCGCTATCATAAAATAACCGGCACCCGCGCCGCCATGCATACTTTCTGTGATAACAAGCGCATTTGCGGTTAAAAAGGGAACAGCCAGCGCATAATTGCGGACGATCAGCATCTCAAGAAGACATTGCAGCGCTGCAATACAAAACGCAATATAAACACCGCCCGGCTTAAAAAACAGGATTGCGCCTGCCAGCATAACACCGATCACCGTTCCGGCCGAACGCTGAATAGCCCTGTGAAGCGTAAAAACAACAGTAGTGCCAAGCATGACCGCTGCTGCCGAAAGCGGAATCCAATAGGAGCGTGCAAAGCCGAATGCGAGGGCAAACATATCGGCGGCAAACAGAACAATTCCGTACTTTAACGCTCTAATTAAAACTGGAGACTTCCAGTCAAAAGCATTTCTCAAAAAGTAAAAAGAGGATGGCAGGCGGCTCGGCTCCCCGTCAAGCTGCTTATCAAAACGTTCTGAAGCGATATTCAAAACCTCATTGATTTCTTCAAACAGCTTCCGCCTAGGCTCAGATTCGTTCTCATTAATCTGAAACGTACCGGAAACCCGTGCATGCGCAAGCATATCTCCGGTTTGGCGAAGTGCCTTTTCAATCTGCGCGGTCTCTCTGTCCGGCGTTTCAGCTGAAAAATGAATAATGGCAAGGAATATGTCGTCAGCTTTTTCAAGGAGGCGGAAAAATCGTTCATCATGCCGCGATTTTTTCCGTCTGTTCCCTTTCCCAAGAACTGTTTGGCGGGCTGTTCTAAGCATGAGCACCGTCTGATGCTGTGCGTTATGAAAACCTGGCGTTCCGACGGCTGAAAGACATGCAGCCAGCTGATGATATGTTTTTTGCAGCACCGCTCCCTCCGGTCCATGTTTGTTCCATAACCATCCGATTAAAGCGATACCCATGGCGAAAATGCCGCCGAGAAACGTCAGTCCCGCTCTGAACAGCGCTTGTGAAGGATCGGGCTGCAAACCGGAACTGACTAAAAAGGCAAGGACAAAAAACATCGGCGCAGGGCCTTGAATGCCGAGCGCGCTAAAAATAAACATCGCCGCTGCACCGATCAGCCCCAAAACAGCCGCCATCATCCAAAGCGTCCCGGACAAAAGCGTCCCTAAACCAAATGAGAGGGCGATCCCAATAGAAACCAAGAGCAGCTTCAAGGCGCGCTTTTTGTACGATTCACCGCCCGCATATAAATAAACAAAGCCTCCGATACTTGCAATTAATCCGTAATCCGTGTGACCTGCCAATGCACCGACCAGCACAGGAAACCCTGAAGCGAAACCTGATCCGATAGCCTTTTTCCAAGGAAATGGATTTGCATGAATGCGAAAGGCATCCTTCACGATAGGCATGATTCTTTGATTGTTCGCAGCAGTTTTGTTCATTTGACAAAATCCTTTTCAATGAATGTGTAGAACTTTTCCCGTTTCTTCGCTTTAGTATGCCCAAAAACGCGGTTAGCTTCTCAATTGGTGCGCACGATAAAAAAACAGAGACTTATACCGTCTCTGCTTCATTACATCAGTTTATTATAAAAGCGGCACCTGTCAGGACTGTTTTGTCCTTCTGCCTTCCTTCAAGAGCAGGTGAATAAAAAATAAAGGATAAATCAATAGATACCCATTAAACAGCCACCACACAAGATCAAAGTCACTGCTGAATGTCCAGAATGATAGCGCCTGCAGACCTGAACAACAGGTCAGCACAAGAGAAATCAGCGCCATCAGCTTCCAGTCAGCTCGATTCACCCGCTGTAGGTACAAGCTGTACAACCCTGTGACAGAAATCAGGATATCCAGCGGAAAAAAAGACCAGTTCCATGCGATCATAAACGGATGGTCATGATGTTTAAAAGCCCAGCTTTCCGGTATGAGCGAAAATCCGGCTGACAGCCAGTACAAGATAAAACCGATATCAGTCACGAGAAAAAACAGCTTCATATATCTCATTTGTACTGCCCGCTTTTATGTACCGGCTCAGACACCGCAGCATGCTCGATCAGGTTTAAAGACACAACACCGGCAATAATCAATCCAATTGAAATGACTTTCATGACACTCACATGTTCTTGAAAAAACAAAAAACCAACGACTGTAATCAGGACAATTCCCATCCCTGACCATACAGCATAAGCAACAGATACATCAATGGATTTAAGCGTAAGCGTCAGAAAGAAAAGACTCCCTCCATAAAAGAAAATCAACAGCAAACTGGGAATAAGCTTTGTAAAACCAGACGATAGCTTCATGCTGACCGTTCCCGCAACCTCAAACAAAATCGCCAAGCATAGAAACACCCAATTCACGTGGCATCAGCCTCCTCATCAGCTGTTATACCGTTAAACAAAACATCTACAATTGATTCAAGCACCTCTCCTGTCGTGAACTGATGTTTCAGTGGATATTCAGGGTCATACACTTGGTTGATGCTCCCTATATACATGTGAACAAACAGGTCCGGATTGATGTTTCTGATTCTCTTTTGCTGTTTGCACTCGTTTAATAATGCTAGGACAATGGCCCATTCTGCCTTAATAAACGTGTCTAATGTAAGCCACGCATCGTAATGGTATTTCTTTAGTTCATTTAATAATCCCATGTTCAGCAGTTCCATCCCCTGTGGAAGGCTGATCAGCATTTTTTTCACCTTTTCAAGCACATTTAAACTTTCATTTTCATAGATGTCTCTTTCTATTTGCTTCATTTCAGCTATAAATTGTTCGACAACCGCCTCAACAAGCTGATCTTTAGATGAATAATATGCATAGAGCGTCCGCTTGCTCGTTCCCAGCGCTGCCGCCAAATCATTCATCGTAAATGAAAATCCTTTCTGCTTAATCAGCCGGATGGTTTCCGCCATAATTCTTTTTTCCACATTAATCCCCCGCTTTCGGTACCAAGAAAACTATTTAGGTACCAATATTATACGGCAGAAATTTATGGAAATCAACAATATATAAAAAACCTCTCCTGTTGGGAGAGGTTTAAAAGACACTGCGGACCAAACCGCCGTCCGCCCGAAGTGCCGCACCATTGATCGCAGAGGAAAGCGGGCTGCTTAAAAATGTAACGAAGTGGGCGATTTCTTCCGGACGGATCAGTCTTTGAATAATAGATGTCGGCCGGTTTTCTTTCATAAAACGTGCCTCAGCTTCTTGAACAGTCAGGTTTTCACCAGGATACAGCGAGTTCAGCATGGTTTCCACACCCTCTGTTAAGGTAGAGCCCGGCATGACGGTGTTGACTGTGACATTCGTGCCGGTTGCCAGCTCCGCCAAACTGCGGGAAATGGACAGCTGCATCGTTTTTGTCGCACTGTAATGCGCCATTTCCTGTGACGGCATAATCGCCGCTTCACTGGCAATGAAAATCACACGCCCTTCCTTTTTCTCTATCATGTTATGCAAATACCTGCGTGTCAGCCTTACACCGCTCATAATATTCACTTCAAAAAAACGAAACCATTCATCGTCGGGAATATCAAAGTACTCCGCCTGTTCAAAAATCCCTAAATTGTTGACCAAAATATCAACCTCTGGATATGCCTGAAACAGCTCATTGCAGCCTTCTTCTGTTCCCAAATCAAATGCAGCCGGATAAAGAACCGCTTCAGCATGTTGTGTTTTCAGTTCATCTATCGTCTGATTCACTTTCTCTTCCCGGCGTCCGTTAATGATCACTGCCGCACCTTCTTCAGCTAACGAAGAGGCAATAGCTTTTCCGATCCCAGATGTCGAACCGGTCACCAGTGCGGTTTTTCCTTGTAAATTCAGTTTCATTATTCATCCCTCCGTTTTTGATTCCTCTTATTTATTGACAGAAATCTGATTGGTGAAACATCTGCTCTGCAATCAGTATGAAACAGCTGGGATTGAAATGGAAGTACGCACTTTTTGGTGCCTGTGGTTTGGAGAATAAATAAAGCAGAACCTCTTGAGAGGTTCTGCTTTATTGTCAGTATGTATGGAGACGGTGGGAGTCGAACCCACGTCCAGAAACATCGATTACTTAAGCGTCTACGAGCGTAGCCTGCATATTTATGGTTTCACTCATCTTCTTGCCTGCGGGCGGGCCTTCCGAGAGCTAGTCTGTTCATCTCTTCTTACGTTCTCAGACAGGAACGCAAGCGTAGCCTACTTGGATGTGCTCTTCACAGACACATAGGCAATGTCAGGAAGAGCTCGCTGCGCTTATTAGGCAGCTAATGCTACGTTTTGGTTAAAACTGTTAGTTTTGCCAGTTATATTTAAGTGCGTGTTTACGAGATCGCCTCTCGGCTCGCAGCTCAAGCTCGATCCATCCCTGTCGAATCCGTAACGTCCCCTTGGTATAAGGGAAATACGGGAGAAAATATCAAGCTCTCACTCAAACTGGCTATAGTCTTATTATAACATGATCACGGCTCTTTTCAATTGTCAAATCCTTCAAATGAATGGCGTCGTGATCTGATCGTGAACACAGTATAGCACAGGCCTGATTTTCGAATCAAGCACTATGCCTTTAGAAGCCTTTTTGACTGTCTCTGAACGCTCTTTCGATTTCCCGCTTCGCGTCCTTGCGCTTCAGATCTTCCCGTTTGTCATAGTTCTTCTTCCCTTTTCCAAGGCCTAGAAGCACTTTGGCAAAGCCGTTTTTTAAATACAGCTTCAGCGGAACGAGAGAATAGCCTTTTTCCTTTGTTAACCCGATCAGCTTATTAATCTCCTTGCGGTGCATTAACAGCTTTCTTGTCCGGAGCGGATCGTGGTTATAGCGGTTTCCCTGCTCATATGGGCTGACGTGCATATTGTGGAGAAACACTTCTCCCCGTTCGATTTTGGCGAAGGAATCTTTAAGGTTTACGCGGCCGGCGCGAATCGATTTGATTTCGGTTCCTTGCAGAACGATGCCTGTTTCATAGGTTTCTTCTATAAAATAATCGTGGTTGGCTTTCTTATTTTGAGATAATACTTTTCCTGACCCTTTTGGCATGCCAGAACCTCCTCTCTCTAAGGAAAAACTGTCCACCTTTTGCGATACGCTCTATTTTACCAAATGTCACGTACCGCTACAATGAAAAGCTGTTTCCGAAAGAAAGCAAATAGAGCGCTGCGGCCCTATTTGCTGGTTGAGCTGCTATTTCTTCTTTTTCCGTTTCTGTTTCGGAGCATTCTGGAAGCCGCGTTTTTTCTTTTTCTTCTTCGGCTTAGTGAACCACTCCCCTTTTTCCTCAGACGGAGCTGGAGAAACAGGTGTATTGGTGCTTTGAACACGTTTTCTGGCAGGCTTTCCGCGTTTTCTGCTCCGGCTGCTGTCCAATTCTCTCGGACGCCGCGGAGTGCCCTTCATGCCGACAATTTCAAAGTCGATATTGCGCTCATCTTTATTGACATCGACAACCTTGACTGTGATTTCATCCCCGATGCGGAAGACGTTGCCTGTCCGCTCGCCAATCATTGCGAAATGCTGTTCGTCAAAGCGGTAGTAGTCATCTGTCATAAAGCTGACATGGACGAGTCCTTCAATTGTATTCGGCAGCTCGACGAACATTCCGAAGTTTGTCACAGAGCTGATCATGCCGTCAAACTCTTCACCGATTTTATCAAGCATGTATTCCGCTTTTTTCAGATCATCCGTCTCACGCTCGGCGTCAACTGCACGGCGCTCCATTGATGATGTATGTTCGGCGATATCCGGCAGTCGTTCAGCCCACTTTTCCTGTGTCGCTTCATCGACTTTGCCGTTGATCAAATACGTTCGGATCAGACGGTGAACGATTAAGTCCGGGTAACGGCGGATCGGCGATGTGAAATGCGTATAGAATTCCGTTGACAGACCGAAGTGCCCCAAGCTTTGCGGGTCGTATTTCGCCTGTTTCATCGAACGGAGCATAACAGTAGATATAACCGTTTCCTCTGGTCTGTCACGCACAGCGTCCAGAATGCTTTGCAGCGCGCGCGGATGAATATTTCCCGCCGTTCCTTTCACCACATAGCCAAATGTCGTCACAAACTCTAAAAACTTTTGCAGCTTTTCAGCATTCGGCTCTTCGTGAATCCGGTATATAAACGGGACGTTCATCCAATGGAAATGCTCCGCTACTGTTTCGTTTGCCACAAGCATAAATTCTTCAATCAGCTTCTCGGCGACAGAGCGTTCTCTGATCACAACGTCTTTAACTGCTCCTTCGTCATCAACAAGCACCTTTGCTTCTTTGAAATCAAAGTCAACGGCGCCGCGGTCCATCCGCTTATCGCGCAGAATTTGAGCCAGACGCTCCATGTCTTTGAACATCGGAACAAGAGGCTCGTATTTTTGTTTCAGCTCTTCATCATCGTCAACAAGAATTTTATTCACATCTGAATATGTCATTCTTTCCGTTGTTTTGATGACACTTTGGAAGATCTCGTGCTCTGTCACCTGTCCCTGACTGTTAATGGTCATTTCACAAGAAAGCGTCAGGCGGTCAACCTTTGGATTTAAGGAGCAGATGCCGTTTGACAATCTGTGCGGAATCATCGGGATGACACGGTCAACCAGATACACACTTGTCCCTCTTTCAAGCGCTTCTTTGTCAATCGGCGAGTTTTCAGTTACGTAATGGCTGACATCAGCTATGTGAACGCCAAGCTTGTAGCTTCCATCATCAAGTTTCGTCACGGTAACTGCATCATCCAAATCCTTCGCATCCGCACCATCAATGGTGACAATCACCTGGTCACGGAGATCACGGCGGTCTTTCAGATCTTTTTCATCAATCGTGTCAGGCGTACTTGATGCCTGTTCCATCGCGTCAGCTGGAAATTCTCCCGGCAGGCCGTGCTTATGAATGACCGATAAAATATCAATGCCCGGGTCGTTTTTGTGGCCTAGAATGGTTTCAACCTCACCCTCTGCGTTCATGCGGCCTTCAGGATAGCTCGTCAGCTTGACAACAACCTTATGCCCTTCCGCAGCTCCATTTTTCCCATTTTTCGGAATGAAGATGTCACTCGTGATTTTTTTGTCGTCCGGAATGACAAAGCCGAAGTTTCTCGTTTCTGTATACGTGCCGACAACCCGCTGAATCGCTCTTTCTAAAATCCGTATGACGGTTCCTTCCTGCCTGGAGCCGCTTGACTGTGAATTTAGACGCACCATGACGATATCGCCGTTCATTGCCGTATTTAGCTCATTAGGCGGAATAAACACATCACTTAACGACGTATCTTCAGGCAGCAAAAAGGCGAATCCTTTCGCATGCGCTGAAATCTTTCCTTTTATTAAATTCATCTTCTCCGGAATGCCGTAACGGTCGCTTCTCGTCCGTACGATAAGGCCTTTTTCTTCCAAGGCGACTAACGCTTTGACGAGCTCTTTAAACTCCTCGGCTTCCGTAATATTTAACATCTCCTCAAGTTCCTGAACGGTCAGAGGTTTGTACGCCTCTTCCTTCATAAACGAGAGAAGCTTTTCCATAAATGCTTCTTTTTCCATTATCCGACCTCCTGTTGATTACCAATCGAGCTTCTCTAAAAATTCATACACATCCTGATGGACGAGGTCACGTTCTTTGTCGAGTGTAATGACATGCCCTGATTCCTCGTACCATTTCAGCTGTTTATCATCAGTTTCCACTTCGTTGTAAATAATATTGGCGCTTTCGGTATTAATCATGTGGTCATGACGGGCCTGCACCACAAATGTCGGTGAATAAATCATATCGACATTATTCCGCACATCAGCAATTAAGTCTTGCAGCGCCTTGAGGGTATTCATCGGCGTTTTTTCGAATTCTTTCATTTCCTCTTCAATTTGCTCCGGGCTTTTCCCCTCAAACTTTTTGTAATTGCGAGCGTATGAAAGAACGCCTTGATACATGACCTCTTCACTCTTAATATGCATCGGTGCGCACATTGGGACAATTCCCTTTATGGGTACAGTGTAACCCAATTTCAGCGAAAAAACCCCGCCAAGCGACAGTCCGCAGGCAGCAATGCTCTCATAGCCTTCAGATTTTAAGTATTCATAGCCATCCATTACGTTTTTCCACCAGTCTTCGGGCCCCGTATGTACAAGTTCTTCAGGCGGGACGCCATGTCCTTCATATTGAGGCGCGTGGCACGTATAGCCGCGTTCATTCAAATATCGTCCCAGCATCCTTACATCCGCTGTATTTCCTGTAAAGCCGTGCAGCAAAAGCACCGCTTTGTCTCCGCCTTTAAATGTAAATGGTTTTGGTGTCACAACTTTCATGCTCATGTCTCCCTTTCTATCTGCACGATCATTTTAGTTTTCCACAGTTTAATCAGAAAAAAACGTTTTGAATATCATCCAGAAACGTGAAAAAGGCCTGACTTCACATCAGACCTTATACAAACATTGCCCTATAGGATATAAGCAAGCGCAATCGTTAACACGAAAAACAAGACTGCCAGCACTACCGTAATGCGGTGCAAAATTAAATCAAGACCTCTTGCTTTTTGTTTCCCGAAGAGCTGCTCCGCTCCGCCTGAAATCGCACCAGATAATCCGGCGCTTTTACTGGATTGAAGCAAAACGACAATAATAAGTGCAATGCTGACGATAACCAATAAGGTAATCAAAACTGCGTGCATCCCATACACCTCCAGACTCACTGGCTACATTACTTCTATTTTACATGAAAAGGGTTGGCATGTCACGCTGTATCAGACGCCAAAAGGCCGGATAAGACGTTTTATCTTGGTTACCCTATTCATATGAAAAGGCCAAAGGAGAAAAGCGATGCCGCTTATCAGCATAGACAGCAGGAAACATCTTTTTTATGAAGAATATGGACAGGGAATCCCTATCATTTTTATCCACCCGCCGGGCATGGGACGCAAGGTTTTTTATTATCAGCGCCTTCTATCCAAGCATTTCAGGGTGATTTTTCCCGATTTAAGCTGCCACGGTGATAGTGATCACATCGATCAGCCAGCGTCTATTTCCTATTACGCAAACGAGATCGCGCAATTCATGGACGCTTTGGACATTGATAAAGCTGTGTTATTCGGGTATTCTGCCGGAGGCTTAATCGCGCAGCATATCGGCTTCACCCACCCGGACAAAGTGTCACACCTTATTCTGTCCGGCGCCTACCCCGCTGTTCATAACGTAATCGGCCAGAAGCTGCACAAACTGGGAATGTATCTGCTTGAAAAAAACCCCGGTTTGCTCATGAAAATCCTCGCTGGCAGCCACACAAAAGACAGACAGCTTCGCAGCATATTAACAGACCATATGAAAAAAGCAGACCTGGCACATTGGCATCAGTATTATCTGGATTCGCTTGGCTACAGCTGCATTGAACAGCTGCCCCGCCTAGACATGCCAATGCTGTTTATGTATGGCGGCCTGCGGGACTGGACCTTTACAAACGCAGGCTATTACCGAAGATCGTGCAGACATGCCGAATTTTTCAGATTGGAATATCAGGGACATCAATTGCCGACAAAACAATGGAAAACGTGCAATGAGCTGGTGACAGGGTTTGTGCTGACACATCATTCATAGGAATAGAAAACGCTTGGCTTCCTTGCGTTTTTTGTTACTTTATTGACTTTTGTCAACAAAATCATAGTAAAAAAGATCCTCAAATTTCAAATTAAAATAGTGAAGCATTTTACCGATCACAAGCTGCCCCGGCCGTCTTTCTCCATTCAGCACGCGGCTCAGTGTGGCGGGTGAGACTCCGATTTCCAGCGCAAGCTGATTAAGGGAATAATCGTTATTAACCATATACTGCAAGACATAATCACGTCTAATCTGTATCTTTTCTACTGGCACTTTCCTCACCTTCCATTCCTGAAAAACTTTTTTCTATACTTTTACATTACGGCTTATGTTAACTTTTGTCAATACATTTCCAGTCTACCTATTCCCTTTAGTCAATAAACATACTAAAATATGAGTAACAGTGAGGGACGGGGTGAGATATATGGAAAGCTTTGGCGAACAATTACGGGCATTGCGTGAAGAGAGAAAGTTAACAGTCAACCAGCTGGCGACTTATTCAGGCGTAAGCGCGGCCGGCATCTCCAGAATCGAAAACGGAAAACGGGGCGTTCCCAAACCTGCCACCATCAAAAAACTGGCAGAGGCCTTAAAAATTCCTTATGAGGGGCTTATGTACAAGGCTGGTTACATCGAAGAAGTGCATGAAGCCAGGGCCCCTTACGAAACGAAGTGCAAGCTGCTTGAAAAAGCGGAGGCCTATGACCTGAAAAACCTTGCGCTTCTTGAGAACGAAAAGTGGCAATATCTCAATAAAGAAGATTTGCTCATGCTGGATCATTATTTTTCGTTTATTTCAGACGAAGCCAAAAAACGGTCTGCTGATGACTGACTCTTGATAGAAATGTGAGGCGATAGACCATGTCACCGTTCGGACAGCAATTACGGGAGCTGCGCCGCGCCCGCAAACTGACAGTGAATCAGCTTGCGGTGTACTCAGGCATCAGCTCGGCCACCATTTCAAAAATTGAAAACGGCAAACGCGGAACGCCAAAACCCGCCACGATTAAAAAACTAGCAGCCGTCCTGAAAGTGCCGTACGAAAACCTAATGGCCGCCGCAGGCCATATTCAGGCCTTTCCTGAAGAAATCCGCGAAGCATCAGAAAGCTATCAATCCGTTTATGAAATTTACCAGACGGCTGTCACGCGCGGAGCGGAGCACCTCCCGATTTTCAATAGTCAAAAATGGGAACATCTCTCAAAGCAGGATATTGAAAATCTCAGCAAATACTTCGATTTTTTGTCTTCAGAAGCAAAAAAACGCGCCTCTTCCTCATAATCCCCTGTTTCTCTTTCTATATTTTATCAATCACGCTTGCATACCCTCCCTCGTTATTTGCGTTATAATAGTAACAGACGAGGTGAAAAGTATGAACCAATCAGAAATGTGTCCTAGATTTGAAAAAGCAGTCGACATCTTAAGTAAACGCTGGGTCGCTTTAATCGTATTTCAGCTCTTGAACGGGTCTCAGCGATTTAGCGAAATTGAAGCAGCACTTCCAAATCTAAGCGGCAGAGTTCTGTCAGAACGGCTGAAAGAACTTGAGCTTGAAGGAGTAGTGAAGCGGGATGTCATCCCTGAAACTCCGGTTCGCATCGAATATTCATTGACTGATAAAGGAAAGGCACTAGCACCCATATTAGGTGAGATTTCTAAATGGGCGACTGAATGGATTGACCCTTCCTTTCTTGACTAATTGCTAAAACGGTTCTGATCTCAAAGACGAGAAAAGAGCCGTTTTTTATTTTTTCCCAGGTGAAAAAACGATTTCTCAGCCGATATATAGTACATCCACACATTACGTTTTTAAAGGAGACCACTATATGCGACTGACGATTTCCCGCAAATTCAGCCTGGTATTTTTGACACTGATCCTGATCAATTTACTTGTAGGCGGAATAGGCGTTCTTAATATGCAGCATATCATTCAAAAAACAGATGAAATCAACACAAAATGGATTGACGGCATCAAAGGAATCACTTCAATTAATTATGTAACCGAGCACCTGTCTTCTAAAGAAAAGGACTTTCTGATTTATACAGACAAAAGCAAAATGGATACTCTTGATCAAGAAATGAATCAAATCATGGAAGACATTAACCAAAAGCTTGCTAACTACGAAAAAACGATCTCCACTGATAAAGAGCAGAAACTGTTCGAGCAGCTTCAAACTGAAGTGAATACCTATATGGATATTCATGCGCAAATTATCGAAAGCGGCCGCACGAATGACATGGACAAAGCAAGAGGTTTATTGGTTCAGACTGAGGCCAGCTTTGAGGATATGAAAAAAACAATCACTCAGCTTGTTGACTTAAATCAAGAAGGCAGCAACACAGCGGTAAAAGAAACGAAGGCCGTCTATCATAAAGGGCTCATTTACACTGCTTTGCTTGTGGCAGCATCGATCCTCATCAGCATTTTCATCTGGCTTTATATCACGCGAAACATTGTAAAGCCTATCATTCGCATGAAGGAATCTGCCAATCATATTGCCGAAGGCGATCTGTCGAACGATATGGAGCCGCTCAACTCAAAAGACGAGCTGGGTGATCTGAATGAAGCGCTGCAAAAAATGGTAGGGAATCTGAGAGATATTGTCGGATATTCTAAAGACATATCAAGCCGGGTTCTTTCTTCTTCACAGGTGCTTGCAACCGCAACGAATGAAACAAGATCCGGCAGCAAACATATTACTGAAACGATGAACGAAATGGCTGAGGGCTCTGAACAGCAGGCCCAAGACGCTGTGACGATTGCTGAATCGATGAATGAGTTTACCGAAAGCATTGATAATGCCTATAATCACGGCATTACAATCAGCGATACGTCTCAAAACGTTCTCGAACTCGCGGTAAGCGGAAACGCAAATATGGATACGTCATTACAGCAAATGAAAACCATCCACCATATCGTTCAAGAAGCCGTTCATAAAGTGAGATCACTGGAACAGCATTCTCAGGATATCAACAAGCTTGTTCAAGTCATCAACGGAATTGCCGAGCAAACGAATTTGCTGTCCCTTAACGCCGCGATTGAAGCCGCCCGCGCTGGAGAAAGCGGCAAAGGCTTCGCCGTTGTGGCAGAGGAGGTCAGAAAGCTGGCTGACGGCGTTTCTGATTCCGTGCAGGACATTACCCGGATTGTAAACGGGACACAGCAGGAAATCCACTCCGTTATTAAGTACTTGGAAAGCAGCTTTACAGAAGTCGAAAAAGGAACGGAAAACCTGACAGACACCGGACAGGCTATGCAGCATATCAAACAATCCGTCACCCATGTTGCAGACAGCATTAAGGAAGTAACGGATGGCCTGAAGCAGTTAACAAACCAATCGATTACCATCAATCAATCGATTGAAAATATCGCTTCTGTATCCGAAGAGTCGGCCGCCGGCATTGAAGAAACATTTTCAATAACTGAGCAATCCGCCCATTCGATGGATCAAGTGCTTCTAAATGCTGAAGAGCTTGAGCAGCTGGCCAATGAGCTTAATGAGAAGATGGGTCAGTTTACGATTTAAATAGAAAAAAGAGGCTGGATTCCAGCCTCTTTTTCTATTCTATGCAGCTGATTGAACGTGTTTTGCCCCGGTTCTTTTTTTCTTCACCGGACTTAATGCCCGCTCCAGCCAAGCCATAAGCAAATCAGCTCCTACCGCCATCACCGCAGTCGGGATCGCTCCGGCTAGAATAATGGCTGTTCCGTTTGTCGCGTTTGAGCCGCGGACGATCATGTCCCCAAGGCCTCCGGCACCGACAAATGTGCCGATCGCTGTAATTCCAATGGCAATGACGAGAGCCGTGCGAAGGCCCGCCATAATGACAGAAAGTGCGAGCGGGAGCTCAACCATTCTGAGCACTTGGAATTTCGTCATGCCCATTGCTTTCCCCGATTCTAAGTAGGCATGCTCAATACTGATAATGCCTGTGTACGTGTTTCGAATAATCGGCAGCAGGGAATACAGAAATAATGATAGAATCACGGTATTTGCGCCGAGCCCCATAACAAGCATTAAGACGGCCAGCATAGCGAGCGCCGGGATTGTTTGAATAACGTTTGTTACGGCAAACACCCAGGCTGACAAACGCCGAAAATGCGCGATGAGGATTCCGGCCGGAACCCCGACGACAGCGGCAAACAATACGCCGTAAGCCGACATGAGAAAGTGGCGGCCGAATTCATCCATGACGTAACTGCCATTCTGCGCGTAATACGTCATTAACTGTTCAAGCACGTTCATTGACCTCTTCCCCCTTTCACGATTCGAAGTAGTGATGTTTTTCTAAATATTCCTTGGCAACGACAGACGGTTCTTTGAGATTGCCGTCGACTTCATAGTTAAGCTCCTGCATCGTGGCTGTGTCGATTTTTCCGAGCATTTTCTTGATGATGCCTTCAAGCTCAGGATGTTCTTTGAGCACCTTTTCCGGAACAACCGGAGAGCAGTCGTACGGCGGGAAAAATTGTTTATCATCCTTTAGCATTTTGAGACCATAGGACTTGATTCTTCCATCGGTTGAATACGCAAGCACAATGTCCATTTTTCCGCTTTTCACCGCGTCGTACACAAGGCCGATCTGCATCGGATACGTGCCGCCGAATGTCATGCCGTAGGTTTTCGTAAAATCCTGATAGCCGTTTCCTTTGAGCTTCATCCAATAGTTGTCAACGCCCAGCTTTAATTGCGGCGCCCATTTTTTAACCTCTGATACGGTCTCTAAATGGTATTGGTCGGCCAGCTCCTTGCTGACTGTAAAGGCATATGTATTATCAAACCCGTAGGAGTCATACCACTTTAAATCATATCTTTTTTTAAACTCCCGCTGAGTAAGCGCCAGCGCTTTGTCCGGATCTTTTTCAGGTTCCATTCTCAGCGTGCCTGTCAGCGCGTCTCCCGTATATCTTGTGGCCGCAATGTCGATTTCATCATTCATTAAAGCCTGCTGCTGCACCGCGTTGGAGCCAAGATTTTTGATCGTTGTTGTTTTGAGATCAGTATGGTGTTCGATCAACTGGCCAAGCATGCTGGCGATGATTTCTGATTCGCTCATGCTTTGCGCGCCGATTTTAATGGTCTGGTCTGCAGCAGCGCTGAGACCAGGAAGCGAACAGCCGCTCAGCGTCAGCGTTGCCGCAAGTGCTAAACCTATCATTAATTTGAGATATTTTCTTTTCATGAGCCGCCTCCTTATGACAATTCCTTCAATCTCTGCATGCCGGCAGGTGTCAGTTTTCGTTCAGCAACTGCCAGCACATAATCAATCACAATTGCCAATATCGTGACAGGTACCGCGCCCCCGATGATATATTCCGGCTGATACAAATTCAGTCCGATAAAAATGTAATCACCCAATCCGCCGCCTCCGATAAAGGAAGCAAGCGTGGCCCAGCCGATTAAGTAAATCGTCGATGTTCTGATTCCCGCCATGATCACTGGCGCGGCAAGCGGCAGCTCCACCAAGCGGACTTGTTCAGCCGGCGTCATTCCGATGCCTTTACCAGACTCGAGCAGATTTTTGTTGACGCCGCGAATGCCGGTATACGTGTTGCGAAGAATCGGCAATACGGAATAGAAAAACAAAGCCACAATGGCCGGAACCTTCCCTACACCAAGGAGCGGAATAAAAAAAGCGAGGATGGCCAGACTCGGCAGCGTCTGAATGATATTGACAATGCCGATAATGGTGCCGGCTCCTTTTTTCATTCTGGTAAGCACAACTCCGAGGGGGACGGCAACCAGCACACCTAAGATCACAGCAATGAGCGATATCGTAATATGCTCGTATGTTTTATAAAGAAGCTCGCCCCCATTGGTTTGCAAAAATTGAACAATATGATGCATGACTTATCGCCCCTCCCTATGACAATGCTGCGAGCTGCTTTTCTTCTCCCCAGAGGGAGTCATACACGATGTCGACCAGACTTGCCCTCGTCACAATTCCGATCAGGCGTCGATCTTCATCCACAACGGGAACATATTTGACACCCCGTTTTAAAATTTTGCGGACCGTGTCGCGCAGCAGTGTGCCGCCCAGTACTGTGTATATATCTTCATGTAAAACCTCACCTATGAGATTGGCCTTTTTCCGGCATTGATCAATGATTTCAACATCGACATAGCCTTGCAGAACGCGCTCGTCATCGACGACCAGCAATGAATCGACCCGTTCCTGCCTCATCAGCTGAATGGCCTCAGAAAGCGTTTTATCCGCGGTGATCGTTACAGGCTGTGTGTTCATAATCTGGTCAACCCGTTCAACATCCGGGCTGGATGACTGAATCAGCCGCTCCTTGCCGATAAATTCCTCAACAAATTCGTCTGCCGGATTTCTTAAAATGTCATCGGGCGTTCCAACTTGAACGATTTCTCCCGCTTTTAAAATCACAATTCGGTCTGCCAGCTTAATCGCTTCATCCATATCGTGGGTAACAAATACGATGGTTTTATGTAAGGTTTTTTGCAGTTTTTTAAATTCTTCCTGGAGAGAATCCCTCGTAATCGGGTCGAGTGCCCCAAACGGTTCATCCATTAAGATAAGCGGCGGCTCCGCGGCAAGTGCCCGTAATACACCAATACGCTGCTGCTGCCCCCCGCTTAATTCATGAGGGTAACGGTCTAAATATTCAGGCCCCATATCGACCAATTTTAAAAGCTCACGCGCCCGTTCTTTCCGCTGCTGCTCCGGCCATTTCAGCAGTTTTGGGACGAGTGAGATATTCTGCTGAATGGTCATATGGGGAAACAGGCCGATCTGCTGAATCACATAGCCAATTTTGCGCCTGAGCTCTACAGGATCCTGGTCCATGATGTTTTCGCCGTCAATGAAAATCTTCCCGGCGGAAGGCTCAATTAATCGGTTAATCATTTTCATTGTTGTCGTTTTTCCGCAGCCGCTCGGCCCGATAAAGCAGATAAATTCGCCTTTTGCAATCTTAAGATTTACGTTGTTCACGGCTTTTTTGCCGCCCTTGTATGTTTTCGAGACATTTTCTAATGTCAGCAAACATCGCACCTCCAAAATTAAGTTTATTCAATTTGTTCAGTTTAAATTTAATTTTTCAGACAATTGAATGCTTCCCATTATAGAATAAAGTTTATAAAATAAAAAGTTTACAATTTGTTCATATTATTTATAAAGTATGTGTAAACGCTGATTTACCCGCATTGACGTGTGTTGATCTCCTTATTGCTCCAATTTCCTGCCAAATTCTCTTTTGACAGCATTTTCGCCGTATCAAAAATGTGGTATATTGACATCGGAATTGTTAGCTGAAAGGATGAAACCGTTGGAGAAAGATCCGTTAACGATCATTGAACAAGCCGAGGACCATTTTATAGAAAGAATCGCGGAAAACATGCATGCATTTGGAATGCCCTCTACCGTCGGACGAGTGCTGGGCATTATTTATATGAATCGAAAACCGATGACGCTTACGGAATTATCTGAGGCCACCGGCATGAGCAAAACACGCATGAGCCAGGTAGTGCGGGAAATGCTTGATGCCAACATTGCCGAGAAGGTGTTCGAAAAAGGCGTGCGAAAAGATTTATATGAGGTTGAGCAGGACTACTATCAAACATTTATCACGCTGTTTTCAGCCACCTGGAGCAAAGTCGTCAGCAAAAACAAAATGATGCATAAAAAACTCAATCGGGAGCTGCTTAGCGTGTTGGATGAAGAGCTTACTCCTGAAGCGGAAGAAAAAGTGAATGAACTGCTGAAAGAATTAAAGGAATGGCTTGATTATTATAATTGGCTCAGCCGTTTGATTGAGTTTTTTGAGAGCGAAGAAATTTTTAAATATGTGCCGAAGCCGTAAAAAACGCCCTGTCATTACAAGGCGTTTTTTCTTATGCGGCACCTTCCAGGTTTTTCTTTTTTCTCTTTTTAATCGGGCTTAATGCTCGTTCAAGCCAGCCCATTACCAAATCGGCAATCACCGCCATCAGAGCTGTGGGGATCGCTCCCGCTAATATAATCGCGGTTCCGTTTGTGGCGTTTGATCCTCTGACGATGATGTCCCCGAGACCGCCAGCACCGACAAATGTCCCGATGGCCGTAATGCCGATGGCAATGACAAGCGCGGTGCGCAGGCCGGCCATTATGACAGAAAGCGCAAGCGGAAGCTCGACCATCCGCAGCACTTGAAATTTTGTCATCCCCATTGCTTTTCCGGATTCAAGATAGGCGTGCTCAATACTGATAATCCCAGTATACGTATTTCTGATAATCGGCAGAAGAGAATACAGAAATAATGACAATATCACCGTATTAGCGCCCAGCCCCATGACAAGCATCAGCACGGCGAGCATGGCGAGAGCCGGGATGGTCTGAATGACGTTCGTGACCGCAAAAACCCATCCGCTTAATCTTCTGTATCTGGCTATCAGGATGCCAAGCGGAATTCCAACAATGGCGGCAAATAAAACGCCGTACACCGACATCAGAAAATGGCGGTAAAACTCCTGCAGCACATAACCGCCGTTTTGCGAATAGTATGTGCCAAGCTGCTGTAGTACTTCCATATGATCCACCTCTTTTCTTAGTTAAAATAATGATGTTTCTCTAAAAATTCCTTTGCTACGACAGACGGCTCCTTCAGCTTGCCATCCACCTCATAATTAAGTTCCTGCATCGTTTCCGTGTCGATTTGCCCAATCAGCTTATTGATCACACCTTCAAGTTCCGGATGCGCCTTAAGCACCTTTTCCGGAATCACCGATGAACAGTCATACGGCGGAAAGAAACGCTTATCGTCTTTTAAGATTTTCAGATCATATGCTTTAATCCGTCCATCCGTTGAATAAGCCAAAACCGCATCCATTTTCCCGTTTTTGACTGCGTCATAGACTAGCCCGATCTGCATTGGATAAGTTGTGCCGAACTCAAAGCCATATGTGCTGACAAAGCCTTTATACCCGTCGCCTTTTCGTTTCAGCCAAGCATTGTCGACGCCTAATTTATATTGGGAGGCATTTTTCTTCAGGTCAGACACGGTGTTAATATGCTCCTTTTCCGCAAACTTTTTTGTTACGGTGAAGGCATATGTGTTATCAAAGCCGTAGGAATCAAACCATTTATAAGAAAAGCGCTTTTGAAACTCGTTCTGCACAATGTTCAGCGCTTTTTTCGGATCTTTCTCCGCTTCCTTGCCGAGGGTGCTTGTTAAATCTGTTCCGGAATAGCGCGTGGCTGAAATATCAATGTCACCGCCCAGCATCGCTTGGTGCTGAACATAGTTTGAGCCGAGGTTTTTCACTAAAGCGGTATTCAAATCTGTATCATGTTCAATAAGCTGCGCGATCATATTCGCTACAATTTCTGATTCTGTCATGCTTTGCGCCCCGATTTTGATCGTGTCGTCAGAAGCGCCGCCGAGACCCGGCAGAGAGCAGCCGCCTAGCAGCATGACAAAGACGAGAGCAAACGCGCCAAGCCATTTGATTTTTGTCATTTTCAACAGTGCCAACTCCTTACGAAACTTCCTTCATCCCTTGCAAGCCTTTCGGCGTCACCTTTCGTTCTGTCACAGCCAGCACATAATCAATAATAATTGCCAGAATTGTGACAGGCACGGCACCGCCAATGATATATTCAGGCTGGTATAGGTTCAGTCCGATAAAAATATAGTCCCCGAGGCCGCCTCCCCCGATAAACGACGCAAGTGTCGCCCAGCCAATTAGGTAGATCGTTGATGTGCGGATCCCCGCCATGATGATGGGAATCGCCAGCGGGATTTCGACGAGCCGAATCTGCTCCCAGCCGGTCATGCCAATCCCTTTCCCCGATTCCAGGAGGTTTTTATTTACACCTTTAATGCCGGTATACGTATTGCGCAGGATCGGCAGCACCGAATAGAAAAATAAAGCGACAATCGCAGGCACTTTTCCTACGCCGAGAAGCGGAATAAAAAAGGCTAAAATCGCCAGACTCGGCAGGGTTTGCACAATGTTTACGAAACCGATAACCGCACCTGCGCCTTTTTTCATTCTGGCAAGAGCAACGCCGAGCGGCACTGCAACGATAATGCCCAATACAACGGCTATGAGTGAAATATATAAATGCTCTCCTGTTTTATACAGCAGCTCTCCGCCGTTCGTTTGCAAAAAAGTCATCATTTGATTCATCTTAAAAGAGCTCCTCCCCTGGTCAGATCGTCATGAGCTGGTTTTCCTCGTCGCCCCAAATGGAATCGTACACGATATCAACAAGGCTTGCTCTTGTCACAATCCCTGCTAAATGGTTCTGTTCATCGACGACCGGAACATACTTGATCCCCTGCTTCAAAATTTTTCGGACTGTATCGCGAAGTAGCGCCCCTTTTTGAACGGTATATATATCTGAGCGGTATACATCGCCAACGATGCTCGCTTTTTTGCGGTTTTGATCAATCATTTCCACATCAACATAGCCCTTCAGCACGTTTTGCCGGTCCACAACGAGCAGCGAGTCAACACGTTTTTCTCTCATCAGCTGAATCGCCTGAGAAAGCGTTTTGTCCGCAGATACCGTCACCGGCGTTCTGTTCATCATTTGCTCTACCCGCTCGATATCCGGTCTTGACTGAATCAGGCGCTCTTTCCCGATAAATTCTTCAACAAACTCATTTGCCGGGTTTCGAAGAATCTCATCAGGTGTGCCGACTTGAACGATTTCTCCCGCTTTTAATATCACAATCCTGTCCGCAAGCTTAATCGCTTCATCCATATCGTGGGTTACAAACACAATCGTTTTGTTTAAGGTTCTCTGCAGTTTTTTGAATTCTTCCTGAAGGGAATCACGCGTAATCGGATCAAGCGCTCCGAACGGTTCATCCATTAAAATGAGAGGGGGTTCCGCTGCCAGGGCGCGCAGCACGCCGATTCTCTGCTGCTGTCCGCCGCTGAGCTCATGCGGATAACGGTCTAAATACTCTGGGCCCATATCCACAAGCTTTAACAGCTCGCGCGCCCGTTCTTTCCGTTTTTCCTCAGGCCATTTCAGCAGCTTTGGTACGAGTGAGATGTTCTGCTGGATGGTCATATGGGGGAACAAACCAATCTGCTGAATCACATAGCCGATTTTTCTCCTCAGCTCAACCGGGTCCTGTTCCATAATATTTTCTCCGTCGATAAAGATCCTTCCAGACGATGGTTCTATCAGTCTGTTGATCATCTTCATCGTCGTCGTTTTTCCACAGCCGCTCGGGCCGATAAAACAGATAAATTCACCTTTGGCAATATCTAAATCAATGCTGTTCACAGCTTTTTTGCCGCCTTTATATACTTTTGACACTTGTTCCAATTTCAGCAATCCGTGCACCTCCGCAGGTTTCCTTTAAATTTTCTGAAAAGTATAATCCTTATTATAGTTTGAACTTTGTAAAATAAAAAGTTTACAATGTGTTGAAATTATATGTTATTTATAGATTATTTATTGTTATGACCGAGACGGAAAGGGTGTTCTTACAATTACGCCGGATACCTCCCACTTCCTCTGCATTCAGCTATTTTCAACACCAGGAAGAAATATGATATATTGACACCATCAATTGCCATTCGAAGGGATGATCAGCTGTGAAAAAAACCGCTCTCGACATCATTGAACATGCTGAAGAGCATCTCATTGAGAAGATTGCCGAAAATATGCATACGTTTGGAATGCCTTCAACTGTCGGACGTGTGCTCGGAATTATTTATATGAATCGAAAACCAATGACCTTAAGCGAGCTCTCTGAGGCAACGGGCATGAGCAAAACACGGATGAGCCAGGTTGTCCGGGAAATGATCGATGCCAATATCGCCGAAAAGGTGTTTGAAAAAGGCGTACGAAAAGACCTTTATGACGTCGAGCAGGATTATTATCAAACCTTCATTTCTTTATTCGCGGCGAATTGGACAAAGGTCGTGAGCAAAAACAAAGTGCTCTATAAAAAATTAAACCGGGAGCTGAGTGATCTTTTACAAAGGGACGGGCTTACCCCGGAAGCGGAAGAGAAAGTTAATCAGCTGCTGAATGAATTAAAAGAATGGCTTCATTACTATGATTGGCTGAGCAGGTTGATTGAATTTTTTGAGAGTGAGGAAGTCTTTCGGTATGTGCCGAAAACAAAAGAAAGCAGCTCTCTAAAATAAGAGAGCTGCTTTTTGTATCATGAGGTTAAGACCGGAAACATGCCTTTCAGCCCGGCACCAATCATCCCGACCGCAACCACGGCTAAGATTAATCCCATCAGTCTGGTAATCACATTCATCTCGGTTTTTCCGAGTTTGCTGCTGATAAAAGCAGAATAGTGGAAAAAGAGAAAGGTCAGGGCAATAACGGCGGCTATGCCGATCGTGACAGCCGCATAATGACCAATGCCGCTATGACCGGCGGAAAGGCTCATTACTGTTGCAATCGTTCCGGGCCCAGCAATGATCGGAATGGATAAAGGTGTGACTGATATATCCGCTTTTTCCTTGCTTTCCTTATGTTCATCATGGTGAAGAGATTGCACGTGTGATTCTTTCGCATTCAATAGATTATAGGCAATGCCGAAAATGAATATGCCGCCCGCCACTCGGAGCGCGTGAATGTTGATATCAAACAGTTTAAAGATAAGATGGCCGAAAACCAAAAAAGCCGCGAGAATAAAAAAGGATAAAATAGCTGCCTTCCGGGCAATCGCTTTTCTTTCCGCTGCAGTATAGCCTTCTGTCAGCGTCAGAAATATCGGTACGTTTCCGATCGGATTCGATACTGCGAATAAAGAAATGAAGACGTGAACGATGAATGAGAACATCTTATACCTCCTTGTTGATAGTCTCTGCACAGGAAATAGAATGATTCTCCACCCTTTTACCCGGAGGCGATTTCCCGGTAAACCTTTATAGCCTGTCAGAAACGCGCCATGCTACAATGAAGTGACAAATTGAATAGGAAGGACGTATACAGATGTTCAAAAAAATTGCGGCAGATGCCTTGGGCTTATCTGATATCGGAAAAATTATCGAACCTCAGGACTATGACAAAACAGACGCAGATGATTATGTCATGCATGAAGATAATGAGAAAATTTATTTCTTGATTAAAACAAAAGCAGACGAGTATTGCTTTACGAACCTGGCCCTGATCCATGTAGACGGCGAACGCGCCACTTCCTCGAAACGAACGTTGAAACGCTATCCTTATTCGCAATATAAAATCTCTGACGTTTTTCTTGAAACTGCCGGAAAAGTCGATTTGGATGTTGAAATAAAGTTTAAGCTAGGCGGAGAACAATTCGACATTGATGTCCACAAAGACCAGATTGAAAAGTTAAAAGACCTTTATAAAGCACTGCTTCGCATCGCTGAAACAACCTATGAAAATGACATTTTAATCAATCAAGCGGAGCAAAGCTTAGATAAAGCAGTGACGATTCTTCACCATACCCGCCCTGAGCAAGTCAATATTGAAACGCAATATAAAGAACTGACCGAATTCGGATTCACTTGGCTGACATCCGTTCGCTCGCAGTATCATATCAAGGATTTTGGGGATGTATTTGAGAAATATAGGAATAACTAGATAAAAAAAGACACAGCTGCTATCGGGCACGTGTCTTTTTTTGTATGAATATTGATTACTTTACAACTTTTTTCTTTTATAATAAAACTATTAGTCTATTTTCCCTATATTACATGTAAAGGAGTTATTTTATGTATTGTCCTCAATGCGGCCATCAAACAGATGGCGGAAATTTTTGTGAGAAATGCGGATCACCGCTCCCCGGTCAATCAGGCCACCAGCATCCAGCTCAAACTGGAGCCGCTGCAAAGCAAGCAGCAAAACAGTTCGGTTCATTTGTCTTATCCGTCCTGAAACGCCCTTATCAGGAATGTAAAGCAACAGGCGGAGAGCAGCTGATCAGCGCAATCATTACGATGGTTCTTTTCAGTTTGCTGACCCCTTTGATGTTTTATATTCTTTTTTCAGACGGTCCCGGAAGCGTAAGCTTTACAGCAATCTTCTTAGAGCCAACCCTTTATTTTATTTTATTTCTATTTGGCCTGCATGCATGCATCTTTTTCGCCCTGAAAATCGCGGGAAACCAAGTGTCTTTCAAGGATTCATTCTCAAGATTCGGAGCATTTCTTATTCCTTTTACGGCTATTTTGATTCTTGCCCTTTTCTTCTTTTTATTACATACAGACATTTGCTTTACTATATTAGCCATTGGTTTAATCGGTGCATTTTTCGCCATTCCTCCTGCGATGCTGAGCAGTTACCAGCATTCATATAAAGGGAAAATTGATGTCATTTACTCAACGATTGTGATTTATCTGATCATCTGCGTTACATTTCAGCTTATTATCGAACACTATGTCAAAGAAATTTTCCGTTATATGCTCTTTTAAAAACAACCCCATCACCTGCTGGTGATGGGGTTGTTTTATTGAATAGACGTTAAGTAAATTCTTCCGTTCTTCACTACGCCGGTGTAGGTCCAGTTATATGTTCTGAGCTTTGGACTGCCGCCTGATTTTGTGATATAGAATTCTTCATACGTCTTAATCGTGATAGCCGACCCATTTTGGCTCCAGCTTTTCACTTCATAGTTATTAAAGTCTTCTGTTGTCCCCTCTTTATTTAATTTCGACACGAGATGCTGCTGGTCGGAATAAAGGGAACTGCCTTTTTCAAGGCTGTCTTCCATCAGTGAGAAATTATTTTGATTCACGGCATCTGCCTGACTTTGCAGATAACTGCCCATAAATAATGTCACTTGTTCATCTGTAACATCGCCGCTTGCAGAGCTTTCACTGCCTTTGTTTTTCGAGCCAGCCCAGGCGGAAGTGTATGTCTCTGGTTTATCATTTTTGATTTTCTTTATATTTGTGCCTGCAGATTCGAATGTTGATTCTGCATCTTCGAAAATCCACTTTTTCTGTTTTTTATCATATGAAAGAAGATATTCATAACTCGGACTGTCGTCAGTCATTTCAGATTTTGTATAGTCGTTATACGAAGAAGACTGGTGAAGTTCTTTTCCTGTTACCGATACCTGCCACGTTCCGTCGTTTTTCTGAGAGAGGGCAAATGTGTCCAGGTCAAAATCAGTTTCCAAGTATCTATCTTTTAAGTATGAATCCGCGCTTTTCATAGAATCGACGGTGTCCTTCGTCTCCGCCTTCCAATTGGCACTTGCCTCTGTCATCTGGGCTGTATTCCCATCAGATAGAGCTTTGGAGTATTGTTTTGTTGTTTTGACAATTGTGTTCATAATCTGTTCCTGTGTATCTTGATCAGGAATTAACGTTAACTCCATTTCTTTATCATCGATCGGAACGCCGGCAGTTTTTGTTTTTCCCCACGGAAATTCTGCCTCGACTGAAGCTGTCATTGATCCATCTGTCAGCAGCGGACCATATGTTATGGATTTGAACGGATCTTTATGAATTGACTTGCCGTTAATCAGCAAATCTCCCTTCCCGCTCTTGATGTCATCCGCTAAGCTGAATGTCACATCGTCTGCTTCCAATGAGAGATCAACACGAAAGCTGCTATCGCCAATCGCCTGAATGTCTTCCTTTTTCACAAGGTCAACGACATCGTTTTTCAGTTTGGCTGAGACTGTATATTCGCCGGGAATGTACGGACCAAGGGTTTGTGCTTGATCTGCTTTCTTTACAGATCCGGCTTCCTCTTTATTGACATATAGATCGGTATTTTTATAATTGCTGCTCACTTCAAAATAAACAGGTGCTACCTTTAAGTCATAATGGTCAAATACCAGCAGGCTTTTCCCGTCTTTTTCTGCATATACGATATCCTTCTGGGCTGTTTCATCCCGCAGCGATGCAAAAAGTTCATCTTTTTTGTCTGGATGATCCTTCAAATATGTAAGAAACGGTTTTACATTATTTTTAGTGAGTTTAAGATTGTCATTTACCGGTGTAAGCAGAGTCGCGATTTGGTCCTGATCCCCATCATTTACGGCCTGTTCAAACTTGTCTACTAACCTATCCTTTGAAGTAAAATACGCTCCGGTTTTATATGCGGCGAATAATATAACGCACGCCGCGGCAATGCTGCTCCATAAAATGATGGTTTTCTTAGGGATCGGTTTTCGCGGAGCCTGCCTTGTTTCTGCAGTGCTAGCTGTTTCTTGATTTGCCTGTTTGCTGCCCCCTCCGATCGGGGTGCCGCATTGTTTACAAAACTTGGCTCCTTCATTATTCTGGGAGCCGCAATTCTTACAAAAAAACATGACTTTCCTCCTATTCTACTAATTTGATAACATTTACTGCTTTTCATATTTTATAATAAAACAGAATGAAATTGGGAACGAATGAAAAAATTAAATGTCTATCAGACTAAAAAGGTGGTACGAATATGCAAAAGCTCAGGATTGAATTAGGAGAAGAAACAAATGACGAACTATATGATCTATTGCTGCTCGCCGATCCATCGAAAGACATTGTAGATGAATATCTTGAGAGGGGAGAATGTTACACAGCTTGGGCCGGTGATGAGCTTGCAGGGGTTTATGTATTGCTAAAAACAAGGCCGCAAACAGTTGAAATTGTAAATATTGCGGTAAAAGAATCTCTTCAGAAGAAAGGCTTTGGCAAACAGCTTGTACTTGACGCCATCGAAAAAGCGAAGAAGCTGGGGGCGGACACGATTGAAATCGGCACAGGGAATTCCAGCATTCATCAGCTTTCCCTCTATCAAAAATGCGGATTCCGCATTCAGGCGATCGACCACGATTTCTTTGTCAGACATTATGATGAGGACATTTTTGAAAACGGGATTCAATGCCGCGATATGGTGAGGCTTTATTTGGATCTCTGAAAGCATAAAAAAGCCGCCGAGAGAAAATCCCGGCGGTCTTTTTATTACTTGTTTAAGTTGTAGAAAGAGTTGATACCATGGTATTGAGCAGTTTCAGCCAACTGATCTTCGATGCGAAGAAGCTGGTTGTATTTCGCAACACGGTCCGTACGAGACGGAGCACCTGTTTTGATTTGTCCTGCGTTTGTTGCCACAGCGATGTCAGCGATTGTGCTGTCTTCCGTTTCACCAGAACGGTGAGAGATAACAGCTGTGTAGCCTGCGCGTTTCGCCATTTCGATCGCATCGAATGTTTCAGTCAATGTACCGATTTGGTTTACTTTGATCAGGATAGAGTTGCCTACGCCGTTTTTAATACCTTCAGAAAGTTTTTTCGTGTTTGTAACGAAGAGGTCGTCACCAACAAGCTGAACTTTTTTGCCAAGACGCTCAGTAAGAAGCTTGTGGCCTTCCCAGTCGTTTTCGTCAAGTCCGTCTTCGATAGAGATGATTGGGTATTTAGAAACAAGCTCTTCATACCAGTCAACCATTTCAGCAGATGTTTTCACAACGCCTTCGCCAGACAGATGGTATTTGCCGTCTTCTTTGTTGTAGAACTCAGAAGATGCAGCATCCATAGCAAGTTTAACTTCTTCGCCAGGTTTGAAACCGGCTTTTTCGATTGCTTCAACGATTGTTTGAAGCGCTTCTTCGTTAGAACCAAGGTTTGGAGCGAATCCGCCTTCGTCACCTACAGCAGTGTTTAAGCCTTTTGCGCTTAATACTGATTTCAGGCTGTGGAAGATTTGAGCGCCCATGCGAAGTGCTTCACGGAAGTTAGGAGCACCTACAGGCATGATCATGAATTCTTGAATATCCACGTTGTTATCAGCATGCTCTCCGCCGTTTACGATGTTCATCATCGGTACAGGAAGCGTTTTTGAGTTGAATCCTCCAAGGTATTGGTAAAGAGGAATCTGTAAGAAATCAGCAGCAGCACGCGCACAAGCCATAGATACGCCAAGGATTGCGTTCGCACCAAGTTTGCCTTTGTTTTCAGTACCGTCAAGCTCGATTAAAAGCTGATCGATTGCGTTTTGTTCAGTTACATCAAAGCCAAGAAGCTCTGGAGCAATGATTTCGTTTACGTTGTTAACAGCTGTTAACACGCCTTTTCCAAGGTAACGGTCTTTGTCGCCGTCACGAAGCTCAACCGCTTCGTATTCACCTGTAGAAGCTCCGCTTGGCACTAATGCGCGGCCGAAAGCTCCTGTTTCTGTATATACTTCAACTTCAACTGTTGGGTTGCCGCGGGAGTCTAATACTTCGCGTGCATAAACATCAACAATGTATGGCATGAGTTTTGTCTCTCCTTTTGATTTTCAAATTATTTTTGAATTAAAGATGTTCCTGTCATTTCTTTCGGTTTTTCAACACCAAGAAGGTCTAATAACGTTGGTGCAAGGTCGCCTAGGATTCCGCCTTCACGCAGCGTAATGCCTTCTTTCGTTACAATCACAGGGACTGGGTTTGTTGTATGCGCAGTGTGCGGTTCGCCTGATTCTGTAATCAGAATGTCAGCATTACCGTGATCAGCGGTAATGATGGCGTGTCCGCCTTTAGCAAGGATCGCGTCAACGACTTCGCCCAAGCATTCGTCCACTGCTTCAATTGCTTTAATTGTTGGTTCAACCATTCCGGAGTGGCCGACCATATCAGGGTTTGCGAAGTTAAGAATGATCGCGTCATGCTTGTCAGCTTCAATTTCTTTGACAAGCGCGTCCTTCACTTCATACGCACTCATCTCAGGCTTCAAGTCATACGTTGCAACTTTAGGCGAGTTGATGAGAATACGCTCTTCACCCGGGAATTCAGCTTCACGGCCGCCGCTCATAAAGAACGTGACGTGCGGATACTTTTCAGTTTCTGCAATTCGAAGCTGTTTTAACCCGTGCTGAGATAATACTTCTCCGACTGTGTTATCAAGATTTATCGGTTTAAACGCTACATAACCGTCAACTGTTTCACTGAAGTGAGTCAGGCAGACGAAATACAGGTTCTTTGGATAATTCTCGCCGCGGTCGAAGTCACGGAAGTCTTTGTTTGTGAACGTGTTGGAAATCTGGATGGCGCGGTCCGGTCTGAAATTATAGAAAATCACAGAATCGCCGTCTTGGATTTTCGCAACAGGCTCACCGTTTTCTTTTGTAATGACAGATGGAATCACGAATTCATCGTAGATACCATTTGCATATGAATCATCAACAACATCCAGGGCGCTGCGGTAAGATGGGCCTTCGCCGTACGCCATTGCGCGGTACGCTTTTTCTACACGGTCCCAGCGTTTGTCGCGGTCCATAGAGTAGTAACGTCCGGAAATGCTGGCGATTTCACCCACACCGATTTCCTTGATTTGATCGTTCAACTGGTTGATGTACGTTTTCGCTGTCTGCGGACCTACATCACGGCCGTCAAGGAAGCCATGGATATAAACCTTTGTCAGCCCTTCTTTTTTCGCAAGCTTTAACAGTGCGAATAAATGGTTGATATGGCTGTGCACGCCTCCGTCAGATAAAAGACCGAACAGGTGCAAGGCTTTGTTGTTTTCTTTCGCGTTGCTGATCGCGTCAAGGAATGTTTGATTGCGTTCGAACTCTCCTTCGCGAATGGCAACATTTACGCGTGTTAAGCTTTGGTACACAATACGTCCCGCACCGATATTTAAGTGACCTACTTCGGAGTTCCCCATTTGCCCTTCAGGAAGACCTACAGCCTCGCCTGAAGCAGTCAATGTTTGATGAGGATACTGGTTCCAATAGCGGTCAAAATTCGGTTTTTTCGCTAAAGCGACTGCGTTCCCTACTGTTTCGTTACGTAATCCGAACCCATCAAGAATGATGAGTGCAGCTGGTTTTTTACTCATATTGACCTTCCTCCAATAATTGAACGAATGACTGTGGCTCAAGGCTCGCGCCGCCGACCAAAGCACCGTCAATATCGGACTCTGCCATATATTCTTTAATGTTTGCAGGCTTTACGCTTCCGCCATATTGGATGCGAAGCTTGTCTGCAGCTTCTTGGCTGAAGCTTTCAGCGACGGTTTTACGGATATGCGCACACACGTCATTCGCATCTTTCGCTGTAGAAGATTTGCCTGTTCCGATTGCCCAGATTGGCTCATACGCAATAACAGAAGCAGCAACTTGTTCTTCAGAAAGACCAGCAAGGCCTTTTTTCACTTGGTCAGCAACAAGATCATTTGTTTTGCCGGCTTCACGCTCTTCAAGCGTTTCACCTACACAGATGATCGGCACAATGCCGTGTTTGAAAGCTGCGTGTGCTTTTTTGTTAACTGTTTCATCAGTTTCAGCGAACATTTCACGGCGCTCAGAGTGGCCGATGACGCAGTAGTCAACGCCAAGGTCTTTCAGAGCAACCGGGCTGATTTCGCCTGTGAACGCGCCGCTTTCTTCGAAGTGCATGTTTTGAGCGCCGACTTTTAGGTCAGTGCCTTTCACAGCAGAAGCAAGCTTTTCTAAGAAAAGCGCTGGCGCGCAAACAACAGCTTCAGCTTTGTCTGCTGCTGGAATGGAAGATTTCACTTCTTCAACGAAGCTGACAGCTTCGCCGAGTGTTTTGTTCATTTTCCAGTTACCGGCGATAATTGGTTTTCTCATCTGTTCCACTTCCTTATAGCAGTTTTGAGATTATTTATCGTTCAGTGCAGCTACCCCTGGAAGCTCTTTGCCTTCCATAAACTCAAGGGATGCGCCGCCGCCTGTTGAGATGTGGCTCATTTTGTCAGCAAGGCCGAATTTTTCAACCGCTGCCGCAGAGTCTCCTCCGCCGATGACAGAGTATGTATCTTTCGCCTCTGCCAATGCTTCCGCAACCGCTTTTGTTCCTTGAGCGAACAAGTCGATTTCGAATACGCCCATTGGTCCGTTCCACACGACAAGTTTGCTGTTTTTGATGACGTCAGCATACGTTTCGCGTGTTTTCGTACCAATGTCGATTGCTTCTAAATCACTAGGGATTTCAGAGATCGGCACAATTTTCACGTTTGCATCGTTAGAGAAATCATCTGCAACGAGTACATCTTCAGGCATGTAGAAGTTAACGCCTTTTTCTTTAGCGCGGTCCATAAATGATTTCGCAAGCTCGATTTTATCCTCTTCAAGAAGAGATTTACCGACTTCATAGCCAAGCGCTTTTACGAAAGTATAAGCAAGACCTCCGCCGATGATCAGGTTGTCTACTTTATCAAGAAGACTCTCGATTACACCGATTTTGTCTTTTACTTTCGCTCCGCCGATGATCGCTGTGAACGGGCGGTCAGGATTGGAAACCGCTTTTCCAAGTACATCAAGCTCTTTTTCCATTAAGAAACCTGCAACTGCTGGCAGATGCTCGGCAATTCCAGCTGTAGATGCGTGAGCACGGTGGGCAGCACCGAATGCGTCATTTACATATACATCTGCAAGCTCAGCAAATGCTTTTGCAAGCTCAGGGTCATTTTTCTCTTCACCAGGATAGAAACGTACGTTTTCCAATACAAGAACGTCTCCGTCCTTCATCTCGGAAATTTGTGCTTTTACAGCATCGCCGTATGCTTCATCCGCTTTTTTCACTTCTTTTCCAAGCAGTTCGCCGAGACGTGCAGCGACAGGAGTTAAACGAAGCTCCTCAACCACTTCGCCTTTCGGGCGGCCTAAGTGGCTCGCAAGAAGGACTTTTGCGCCTTGGTCTGCAAGGTGTTTGATTGTTGGAAGCGCAGCACGGATACGTGTATCGTCTGTTACTTCCCCGTCTTTCATTGGAACGTTAAAGTCGACGCGGCAGAATACAACTTTGCCTTTTACGTCGATGTCTTTGAGAGTTTTTTTATTCATGCCTAGGAGATCCTCCTTCAAAATGGTTTGCATACAGCACGAAAAACGTGAAACCGTCTGTTCAAGCGATAACTCCGCTAGGGCAGATCGCAGTCTTTTTCGGCACAGGGCAGTTCGTCTAAAAGCCAGGGCAGCGGCCTTAGGCGAAAGCGCCGGCAAAGCTGCTTAAAACGCGGTCGTTTCTCTATCACAGAGCGTTTTCTGAAAGCCGGTCTTCATGGAAAAAGGGAAAGGGAGTCCGTCCCCTTCCCTTGTCCGCTTTCATTATAGCGCTTCTATTCGAAAGAACCAAGTCAGGTCCTTTTTCAGCTATAAATTAAAGACCTTTTTTTGCGATGTAAGCTGCAAGGTCAACAACGCGGTTAGAGTAGCCGCTTTCGTTATCGTACCAAGAGATTACTTTTACCATGCTGCCTTCCATAACCATTGTAGAAAGAGCATCGATTGTAGAAGAGTTTTTGTTTCCGTTGTAGTCGCCAGAAACTAATGGCTCTTCGCTGTAGCCAAGGATTCCTTTAAGGTCGCCTTCAGCCGCTTCTTTAAGAGCTGCGTTTACTTCTTCAGCTGTTACTTCTTGGTTCAGTTCAGCAACCAAGTCAACTAGAGAAACGTTTGGAGTTGGAACACGCATTGCTCCACCGTTCAGTTTGCCTTTTAGTTCAGGAAGAACTAGAGAAACTGCTTTAGCAGCACCAGTTGATGTTGGGATGATGTTTTCAGCTGCTGCACGCGCACGACGGTAGTCTTTGTGCGGAAGATCAAGGATTTGCTGATCGTTTGTGTAAGAGTGAACAGTTGTCATCATACCGCGTTTGATGCCGAATTTATCGTTAAGTACTTTTGCAAACGGCGCAAGGCAGTTTGTTGTGCAAGATGCGTTAGAGATAACATCGTGGTTAGCCGCATCGTATTTATCTTCGTTAACACCCATAACGATTGTGATATCTTCTTCGTTAGCAGGAGCAGAGATGATTACTTTTTTCGCGCCAGCTTCTAAGTGTTTCGCAGCGTCTGCGCGTTTTGTGAAGAAACCAGTAGATTCAACTACGATTTCAACGCCTTGTTTGCCCCAGCTAAGTTTAGCAGGATCGCGTTCTGCAGAAACTTCAATTGTTTTGCCGTTAACAACAAGGTTGTTACCGTCAACTGAAACTTCAGCGTCTAATTTTCCGTGTACAGAATCATATTGTAAAAGGTGAGCCAGCATGTTAGCATCTGTTAAATCGTTAACCGCTACTACCTCAACTTCAGGATTGTTTAATGCTGCGCGGAATACGTTACGTCCAATACGACCAAAACCGTTAATACCGACTTTTACTGCCATGATTGTTTCCTCCTTTAAATAAGTGAGAGATATTTATATTGAGGGATTATTCATCCCTTAATAACTTCTTTGCGGCTCCTTCGTCTGTGACGAGAACCGTGTTGCGTGGCTTTTTAAAGTAAGCCTCGATCGCTTCGGCTTTTGATGATCCGCCCGCTACCGCAATAATATCGGGAATGGCGTCTATGTCATCCAGCTGCATTCCGACAGAATGCACTTTGTGAACCACTTCGCCGTCCGCGTTAAAATAGTAGCCGAACGCTTCTGTCACCGCGTCGTTATCATCTATTTTCTTTAAGTCTTCTAAAGGCGTGTTTCTGCGCTGAGCCATAGTTTTAGCTTCGCCGATTCCGTGAACCAGCATACTCGCTGATTTAATGGTGTTCAGCACCTCTTTGACTGAAGGCTCTTCAATAATAGATGAATAGGCGCCTTGTGACAGCTGCCCCGGAACAAACAAAAGCCGGTAAGTGCCTGAAGCCTTCTCCGCCATATGCGCGCATATGGTGTTCGCCTGGTTTTTCACGTCTTCGCCTAAACCGCCTCTTGCAGGCACAAACAAAAGCTCGCGGTTTTTAGAATCCGGCGTCATCATTTCGGCGACAGCTTCAATTGTCGTACCGCCAGTTACAGCGACGATATTTTGGCCTGAAAATCTTTTTTTCATACATGCGACAGCCGCTCTTCCCATTTCTTTTTTGACCCATGGGGATTGATCGCTGTCTCCGGATACGATAATGGCATCCTTTAGATTTAAACGTTCTTTTAATGTCTTTTCCAAAAGAGTCAAACCTAAAACATCTTTCATCGTATCTTCCAAAACAGAAAGCAGTTCATAGCCCTCTTCTGTCAATGTCATGCCGTTTGTCTTAATATCGACCAGGTTCTGTTCCTTTAAAAACTGAACCTCGCCCCTCAGCACACGCTCGCTGATTCCGAGACTGGCAGACAGGCTTCTTCGCCCGATGGGTTCTGTCAGCCTGATATACTGCAAGATTTCAAACCTCTTTTGCATAACGAGCAGAAGATCAGGCAATAATTTTTTTTGAGCTTGTATTAACTGGTTCATGACTCAAACGTTCCTTCCTTTTTTGCTGGACATCATATGTCCCGCTATGACAAAAAACGTCCCGTCATAGCCAAAAAAAATCATTTCTGCTTTCTTTAATTATTTTAACAGGGTGGAATTGTTTATTCAACTGTTAAGAGCCAATTCATCGACAATATTCGCAGAGTTTTCATGCCGCGTCGTTTTATCCAGCAATATTTTATCCTATATATCTTTATCTTATACAGAAAGCGCCAAATGGTGCATCCCAATATAAACAGCCCTTCCCGTAGAAAGAGCTGTTTCATTAAAGCGTTTTCATTTTATCCAAAGCTTTTCAATTTCCTCGAGCGATTTGTTCTTCGTTTCCGGACAGATCGTAACGACAAACAGGAAACAAAGGATGTTAATCACCGCAAAGATCCAAAATGTATAGGCGAGCCCGAAAGAATCGATCATCATTGGCACAAACTGTCCGATCGCCCAGTTTGCTCCCCATAAAAAGATGGTCGCAATGCCCGCGGCCCGCGCACGCAGATGGTTCGGGAAGATTTCAGAAATCATAATCCATGTGATCGGTCCGACCGAGACACAGAAAGCAGCGACAAAACCTAATATAAGGACGATCATCATGATCCCGCTTGTTAACTCAAAATAAAACGACGTCCCGATTAAAATCATAAAAATAGCCATAAAAGCAGAACCGATGGACATCAGTTTTTTTCGTCCGACTTTATCAATCAGCAACACCGCAATAACGGTAAAAATAACTTCTACAACCCCGACGATACAAGTCGTCACAAATCCGGCGTTTTGCCCGAATCCCATCATTTTAAAGATTTCCGGCCCGTAGTAAGTAATCGCGTTCATGCCGATGACTTGGTTAAACAGCGCCAGCAGGATTCCAATGACAAGCGCCTTTCTGAGACCCGGCTTAAACAGCTGGGAGAGCGACCCCATTTGTTCTATTTTTAAAGAGTTCTCAATGTTCTTTAATTCTTCTTTTGCAACAGTTTCTCCATTAATACGTGTCAGGATCTTTAAAGCTTCATTTGTTTTGCCCGCTTTCGCCAGCCATCTCGGGCTTTCCGGGACGACGAGCAGGACAAGGAAAAAGATGACGGACGGCACCATTCCGTAAGCAAGCATCCATCTCCAGCCGGTGTGCACGCCCCATTCATATGTTCCAGAACGCTGCACAGCTAGATTAATAAAGTAGGTAGCGGAAATACCCAGTATCGTAAAGAGCTGATATAACGAAGATAAACTTCCGCGTATGGCGGGCGGTGCCGCTTCTGTAATATACGTAACAGAGAGCGATGAGCCCATCCCGATTCCCAGCCCCCCGATAATCCTTGCAATGATTAAGGTGGACACATCTTGAGAAAGCGCTGAAACGATTGCTGATATCGCAAATAACAAAGCGGCTGTCATTAAAATTTTTCTCCGGCCGAATCTGTCACTTAAAAATCCGGATATCCCGACGCCCACAACTCCTCCAATCATAATGCTTGAAATGACAAGTCCCTCCATAAACGGACTCAGGCTGTATAAATCTTTCAGAAAACCGATGGCGCCAGAAATCACTGCCGTGTCATAGCCATACAATAAGCCGCCAAGCCCCGCCGCACATGAGATCAAAATGACAAATCCCATAGAATGGCTTCGTGTTACAGGAACATTTGGTTCTAATTGAGTTGGAGTATTCTTCATTTCCCTGCCCTCCCGAATGTTGAGTAAAGCGTTTACATTATACTTTTCAATTGTACGTACTTATATTAAAATTTAACGAAAATTACATTTAATTAGTACGTACAAATATAGAATAATCTTGTTTGCATTTTCTGTCAATGTTTTCTTACAAAGAACGCTGTGATATACTGAAATTTGTCCGTATACATTTTGGAGGAATGGATATGTTACCAAAATACGCGCAAGTAAAAGAAGAAATCAGTTCTTGGATTAATCAAGGCAAAATACTGCCCGATCAAAAAATCCCTACCGAAAACGAATTAATGCAGCAATTCGGCGTCAGCCGGCATACCATCCGCAAAGCGATCGGAGACCTCGTATCACAAGGTCTGCTGTACAGCGTGCAAGGCGGAGGCACCTTTGTCGCTTCACGCTCTGCTAAGTCAGCGCTGCATTCCAATAAAACGATCGGTGTTTTGACAACCTACATATCAGACTATATTTTCCCGAGCATCATCAGAGGAATCGAGTCCTATTTAAGCGAGCAGGGGTATTCTATGCTTTTGACAAGCACAAACAACAACCCGGACAACGAAAGAAGAGGCTTAGAAAACCTGCTGTCCCAGCATATTGACGGACTCATCGTAGAACCGACAAAAAGCGCCCTTCAAACCCCAAACATCGGCTATTATCTGAACTTGGAGAAAAACGGCATTCCTTTTGCGATGATTAACGCGTCATATGCCGAGCTTGCCGCGCCGAGTTTTACCTTGGATGATGTGAAAGGCGGGATGATGGCGGCGGAGCATTTGCTTTCTCTCGGCCACACGCATATGATGGGTATTTTTAAAGCTGATGACACACAAGGCGTGAAACGGATGAACGGATTTATACAGGCGCACCGGGAGCGTGAGTTGTTTCCTTCTCCGGATATGATCGTGACATTTACAACGGAAGAAAAAGAATCAAAACTTCTGGAGAAAGTAAAAGCCACACTGGAGAAAAACAGCAAGCACATGCCGACAGCCATTCTTTGTTATAACGATGAAATTGCGCTGAAGGTGATTGATATGCTGAGGGAGATGGATCTTAAAGTGCCGGAAGATATGTCTATCGTCGGGTACGATGATTCACATTTCGCCCAAATCTCAGAAGTGAAACTAACCTCTGTCAAACATCCGAAATCAGTGCTTGGAAAAGCAGCCGCCAAATATGTCATTGACTGCTTAGAGCATAAAAAGCCGAAGCAAGAGGATGTCATATTTGAGCCTGAGTTGATCATTCGCCAGTCCGCACGAAAACTGAATGAATAAAAAAAGCAATGTATGGGTCTCCCCGCTACATTGCTTTTTTTATAGTTGTTATCTGTTTTTCCAAACGTCAGCGATGATTTCAAACGAACGCATTCTGTCTGCGTGTTCAAAGGTTTCTGAGTTAACCATAATTTCGTCAGCCTGTGTCGTTTTGACGAAATCTTCAAGCTTCGCCTTCACTTCTTCCGGACCTCCGACAATCGTGGAGCTCAGCTGCTCATTGACCATCGCTTTTTCATACGGGCTCCAGATTTGGTCCATATCCTCAACAGGCGGTTTAAGCTGGTTCGGCGTACCGCGGACAAGATCAAGAAACCTTTGATAATGCGAAGTCGCAAGGTGCTGCGCTTTCTCGTTTGTATCTGCCGCGATAATGGTGACACCGACCATCGCATACGGTTCGTCGAGCACGTCTGACGGCGTGAAGGAATTGCGGTACAGCTCCAAAGCGGGAACCGTATTCGCCGGTGAGAAATGAGCGGCAAAGGCAAACGGAAGACCTAATTCACCTGCCAGACGGGCGCTGAAGCCGCTTGAGCCCAGCAGCCAAATCGGCACGTCTATGCCCTCTCCGGGAATGGCGCGAACTTGATTGCGCACATTTCCTGACGGTTTAAAATAATTGCGCAGTTCCTCTAATTGTTCTGGAAAATCCTCCCCGCTGTTGATGTTTCTGCGGAGTGCTCTGGCTGTCAACTGGTCTGTTCCCGGCGCACGTCCAAGCCCCAGATCAATCCGCCCGGGATACAGTGTTTCCAGTGTGCCGAATTGTTCAGCAATGACTAATGAAGAGTGGTTCGGGAGCATAATGCCGCCGGAACCGACGCGGATTTTCTTCGTGCCTCCGGCAATATGGCCAATCAAAACTGCGGTGGCAGAGCTTGCAACACCTTCTATATTATGATGTTCAGCAAGCCAGTAACGGTGATAGCCCCATTCCTCTGCCCGGCGCGCCAAGTCCATGCTGTTTCGGAATGATTCTGCAATCGTTCCTCCCTGAACAACCGGAGATAAATTCAAGACAGAAAGCAAGGTATCTTTGCGTTGGTTGTTAGACATATTGTTCTCCTTTGCAAATGTGTTATCAGTAAACAGCCCAAAGCTGTCAGGTCATGATTGAAAGAACTTCTATCACACCATAACACAACTGCATTCAGGAATAAAAGAATTTGATTCGATGAAATTCGAACAATGTAAAAAGCATTTATTATACAAATAAATAAAAACTAAAAAATTGTTTCTTCAAACTCACTTTGATTACCAAACTTAAACTAAAAACAGTATCTTCTATTTTTGTTATATATATTTAGTTGTTGATAACCAGAAAACCCCATGATATATTATGGTATATATTAAATAAAAAGGAGATATTTCCTATGAAAAAAACAAGTATAAAAATTTCAGTTATTACAGCATTTACCCTGGCTATTATGTTGTTTTTCGGAAGTTCTAATGCATTAGCAGCCGGCTTTGATTCTGGTAAAATGGAAGATATAAACGTTTGGGGTTATACCGACGCTTCTCATTATACTAAAAAAGCCACATCCGTAGATTTTCTTATCGGTACCAGCTATCCATTTGGTCATAAAAAGGGAACACTATACCTCCAGCGCAAATCAGGGAAATCATGGAAAACATGCAAAAGTAAAACATTTGATTTTGTATATCATGTTGAAAAGTCATTCCCATTAAAAGGATGTTCAACTGGTTATTACAGAATCAAAGCTAAAATTACATATTCTTATAGCAAAGATTATTCATATAATTATTCGAATTCATTCAAAGTAAATCGATAAATTATTAAGCTGTCAGGTAAACTCGACAGCTTTTTATATTATTTAAAAACCATTCGTGTTAGATTCAATTTGTTTTATTACTCCAATATATAGAAGAAACTTCATTAACCAATTTATTGAATTCATTGTTAATAGAAACTAATATAATTAGTGATTTATTTTCCAAACAACTCCTTAGCCATCTCAATAAAGAGCTTAGCCGCCAGAGAAGCCTCCTTTAGCGACGGAACAGCAAGCTGCACATCACGGTATACCTGCGGGTCCAATTCCCGGGTCACCACATGCTCCGGCAGCGGCATCCCCGACATGGACATTTCTGATAAAATGGCCAGGCCCAGTCCTTCTCTGATCATACTGATCGAGGTGTTGATGTTATAGACCGTGAAAGCTGGGTGCAGCGTAGCGCCCGCCTGCCTGAACATATCGACAAATGGTGATTCATAGCCTCCGTCACAGACGATCATCGGTTCATGGTCAAGATCTTTCAGCGTAATGGCCGAATGACTGGCAAGCGGGTGATCGTCCCTGAGCACGACAGCCATTTTGTCTTTTTTCAAATGAATGTACTCCATCTCCTCTGTTGGATACAGAAGAATCCCGACATCTATCATCCGCGTATGAAGCCACTCCTTGACTTCATTTACAGTTCCCTCGTGCAGCACGAGCTAAAGTTTCGGATATTTTTGTTTAAATTCACTGATCAGCTTTGGCATAAAATAAGCCGAGGCAGTTGAGAATGTGCCGATATGAATCGTTCCCAGTTCAAGCCCTTTTTCCGCTGCTGCTACCTGCTCAACTTTTTCAATGCCTTTTAAGACTTCTCTAATGTGTACTAAGATCTGTTTTCCCGTATCCGTCAGCATCAGGCCATTGCGGCGGTCACGAATGATCAGCTTTACATCAAGCTCAGCTTCGATCGCAGAAATCGCATGGCTGACAGCCGGCTGTGTCATGTTCAGCGCCTGACCCGCTTTTGTAAAGCTTCCCGTTTCAGCTATTTTCACAAAAACCTTTAATTGTGTAATGGTCATAACAATTTACTTATGCTCCTTATAAAAAAGATTCATTTTATTTATCTTATGTTCTACCGTATCATATGATGGAAAAGTTCTACAAGGAGTGAATGAACAATGAAGCAGCTCTCAAAAACGCGGACAGCTCTCCTGCTCGCATTTCTCGTCATCATGTGGGGCGTCAATTGGCCGCTGTCCAAAGCCGCGCTCGCCTATTCTCCGCCATTATTGTTCGCGGGCATCCGAACACTGATCGGCGGGCTTTTATTAGTCATTGTCGCACTGCCGCGTATTCATAAATTACGCTTAAAAGAAACGTGGCCGATTTATCTTGTTTCTGCTCTTTTAAATATTACGTTATTCTACGGCCTGCAAACGATCGGGCTGAATTATCTTCCGGCCGGCCTGTTTTCTGCAATCGTCTTCTTCCAGCCTGTTCTGATGGGTGTATTTTCTTGGCTGTGGCTCGGCGAATCCATGTTTGTAATGAAAGTGATCGGCCTCATCCTCGGTTTTGCGGGAGTAGCCGTCATTAGTGCTGCGGGCTTTGGCGGGCATATTTCTGTCATTGGGGTTCTGCTGGCTCTCGGCTCCGCAGTCAGCTGGGCGCTCGGGACGGTATATATGAAAAAAACAGGCAGCCGCGTCGATTCCATCTGGATGGTCGCTCTGCAGCTGACGATCGGAAGCGTGTTTCTGCTTATATCCGGCTTTTGGACAGAAAGCTTTTCGGCGATCCAATGGACAGCTCCGTTTATCACGAGCCTGCTGTTCATCTCCGTATTCGTTATCGCGCTCGGCTGGCTTGTCTTTTTTACGCTTGTCGGTTCAGGAGAAGCAAGCAAGGTCGCATCTTATACTTTTTTGATTCCGCTCATATCAATCGTGGCCAGCTCCATTTTCCTGCATGAACCGCTCACCCTTAGCCTCTTGGCAGGGCTGCTGCTGATTGTCACGAGCATCTGTCTCGTGAATACAAAATCAAAAGCGCAGAAAGCTGCGGCGATTGGTATAAACGAGAAAGCTGCACAATAATAAAAACCCTCTTGCCGGATGCGGCAAGAGGGTTTCTTATTTACTGATGCTTGCGTCCTTTGACCAAATATGCAACTGTAATCAAAAGGTAGATCGCCGCAGTAATGCCGGTAATGACAATTGATGTTGTCATGATGACCCCGATCAGAATGGCGAGTAATGCCACAATCGCAAACCATGTCGTGTACGGGAACCATTTTACATAATAGGCCGGTGTTTCCGTTTGCTGTTTTCTCGATTTTAAATGAGCGAATCCGATGATCAGCCAAATGAATAAAACGGTATATCCCAATGATCCCATTAAATAATTAAATGTTTGGCTTCCTGCGAACAGAGAAATCAATACGCCAATATAGAGAGAAGAAGTGCACATCAGAATCGCAAACATCGGTACGTTTTTCGATGAAAGCTTCGAGAAGATTTTTGGAAGCCTTCCGTCACTTGCCTGTGTATACAAAATGCGTGATGATCCGTATAAACCTGAATTCATAGAAGAAATGATCGCCAGCAGGATGACTGCATTCATGATATGATCCGCGCCCGGAATGCCTACCATTTTAAAGACCATCACGAAAGGACTTTCCGGAACCGAATTGACTTGGTTCCATGGAATCAGGCTGACGATGATGAAAAACGGCAGCAGGTAAAACGCGACAATCCGTGTCAGTGTGCTGCGGACAGCTTTCGGGACAACCTTTTCCGGATTTTTTGTCTCTGCAAGCGTTACACCGATAATTTCTGTACCGCCGTAAGAGTAGATGACGACAAGCATCGCCGTGATCAGCCCTGTGCCGCCGTGCGGGAAAAATCCGCCGTGGTCTGTCAGGTTGGAAAATCCGGATGCTGTATGATCACCGAATGATACAAATAAGAGCAGCAATCCCAGAATAATAAAGATAATAATAACGGTAATCTTGATCATTGCCAGCCAATATTCAGTTTCGGCGAAGATTTTAACAGAAAGCAAGTTTACAATCGTGACGATAAGAGAAATTCCTAATGCCAACACCCAGATCGGGCAGCCCGGCAGCCAATATTGAATGAAAATCGCAGCTACAACAGCTTCAGCCGCAATGTTAAGCACCCACATTTTCCAGTAGATCCAGTCCAAAAAGTAAGCGGCGTAATTTCCCAATACCTGCTGGACAAGATCACGGAAGGTTCTGGCGTTACGGTTTCGAACAGCCATTTCCGCCAGCCCCTGCATAATAAACAGCAAAATAATCCCGCCGAGCAGGTATGCGATAATGACAGATGGCCCTGCCACATCGATCGCTGAGCTGCTCCCCTTAAATAAACCTGCGCCGATTGCTCCGCCCAGCGCCATCATCATAATATGGCGGGACGTCATCGTGCGTTTTAACGTTTGATTGTCGTTTTTCATCCTCTTCTACCTCTCCTTCTCGTTTTCAAAAACAAAAAAGCCCGCCGTCTCCTACCTAATCTAATAGATAAAGAGACGACGAGCCTTCGGCTGACCGCGGTACCACTCTTGTTGATTCTTCATAAAGAATCCTGCTTTTGACCTGTAACGAAGGTTAGCCGTTAAAACATAGGGAATATTCAATCTATTCCGTTCCGTCTTACCACTCCCGGGCGAGTTCAAAGAAGAATCAGGCTGCGTCGCACCACCCCGCAGCTCTCTGTTCTGATCACTTTCTTTTACTGCTCCCAATCTATGTGTTTTAGTTTTCTGAAAAACTCAAATTTTATGATCTGAATATATTAACATAATATACGTGCTTCTCTTTTAACTGTCAATAACTTCAGAGAAAAAAGAAACTGTTATTTTGTCCCTTTTCGAATGGCTTTCCAAAAGGATTCTGATTCGTTTCCTAATGCGTAAACTGAAACACCTGCTATTTTATATTGCTTTGCCAGATGGCTTTTCGTTTGAACGGTTTTTTCGTTTTCATACCACACGACATGTTTATGCTTCTTTTTGTCAACATAAGAAAACGTCATCGAGCCTGATTTTTTGTTGAATGCCGGCTTTGCTTTTTGTTTTTTGATGAGGGATTTGAGCTCATTCCATTCCCTTATTGTGCTGGTACTTCCGTCTTTTACATCCCAGTCATAGCCGTACGCAGGGATTCCCATGATGACTTTATTGGCTTTGATCTTTTTGACTGAAAACTGCAGAGAGCTTTTGATCCAGTTTGTGCTTGCCACTGACCCCGGCTCACCCCAAATGCCGTGTTCATCGTAGGTCATGACTTGTACGAAGTCGGCATATTTGCCGATTTTCGCATAATCATACGGCCAGCTCCAGTCATCATTTTTATCATCGGCGCTTTTGGCCGGAACGGATACCATTGTTTTAATATGTTTCTTATTCAAAGCCTGTGAGACATATTGAATGAAGTTCGAGTATGCAGCGCGGTCTTCTGGATTTACTGCTTCAAAATCGATATTGATTCCGTAATATGAGTGCTTTTTGGCCAGTGTAATTAACTGATCTGTGAATCGTTTTTTCGCTGTTTTATTACTCATGACTCGACTCGCTAAATCTCCGTCAAAGTCATAAATGGCATCATTATAGTTTGAAATGACAGCCCATGTCTTGATTTTTTTCTTTTTCGCATATGTCAGCTGCTTAGTTGGGGCATCGCCAATCACATGTCCGTTTTTTTCAAACGCAAACGTATCGGTTGCGATGGCATTCATGTATGTATGATATTTCGTGAGAGAATTGTATGAAGCCGTATCCCCAGTCGTGTAGCCTAGTGTCATTCCGACTGCCTTCGCTTCTGTTTTTGTATACATAAACAGAACAATCGCAATCGCCAGTGAAACCGCTATGATCAGCCACTTTTTCATCGCATTTCCTCCTATTTCAAGTCATACTCTTCTCATCGGCCAAAAAATTGGAAGTTGAAGTTTTTTCAAGCAAAAAGCCCGGCATATGCCTGCCGGGCTTCCTGAGTTCAGCGGTCAGAGATGAGAATATATGCTGCCTTTACTGGTCCGTGCACCCCCACAACTAAATCCATTTCAATGTCGGCTGAGTTACTCGGTCCGGTAATGTAGTTGATACATGAAGGAACAGTGACACCGTTCGCAATGTTTTGGCGGATGATATCACTGGCTTGTGTCATTCTCGGTACAATGCTTGATTTCGGCACGATCGCAATATAAGTCGTCGGCAAAAGGCTGACAGAGCGGCCGATGTCTTTTGAGGAGAAGAGGACAACCGTCCCCGACTCAGCCAATGTAATTTCGCTGAATGTAATCCCTACATTGGCTTGCTCCGCTTTTTTGATATTTTCCTCGCCTTTGTCAGCATCCCACTCCCAGACCGGCGTTCCTTCACTCGGCCAGTCCTTGGTGAGCAGGCTTTTCAGTCCGTATTCTTCAAAGCGGGGGTCCTTCGGAATGATGACAGGGCCTCCGGAAAAGCGGCTGACTTGCTCGCGCAGGGCATCATAAAGGCCGGTTGAATCCGTTTCAATCAGCTCTGTATGGATTTTGACACAATGGTTTTTGAGCACTGTGACTAAGTCATCCGCTGAATAACCTTCAAGTGTTTTATATTGCGGCTGATGCGCCCATTCAGGGACTGCCACGCCTCCTGTTCTTCTTTCACGGCCCAGGCTGGATGCGATTCGATTTAAAAAGCTCTCTTGATTCTGAATGGTTCCCTTCGTCATCACTGCTCCTCCTTCGTGCGTTCACTTGTTTCTCTGTCCGCAAACCAGTCTCTGAATCTCGATTTATGCGGTGCCGGGAAGTCACGGATCTGTGTCCAATTTTTAAGCGGGCCGGGCCCTTTCGAAATTTTTTCGTCCTCTGTAAAAGGCGTCATGGCGGCCGGCGCCCATTTTGAGCCCATTTTGTAAAGCGATAAAGAGGATGCGCCAAGTCCGAATGCTTTCATTGCAAGCTTTTCACTGATCGGCGCTCTGCCTTCTTTTTCGACGATATTCTGACGATGCTTGAGTAGCAGCTCATGAAGCGGGATTTTGACCGGGCAGGCTTCTGAACAAGCAGCGCACAGTGAAGATGCGTACGGCAGCTCCTTATAATCGTCATAACCGCCGAGCAACGGTGATAAAACCGCTCCGATCGGCCCCGAGTAGATTGAGCCGTATGAATGTCCGCCGACATGGCGGTACACAGGACAGACATTGATACAGGCTGCACAGCGGATACATTGCAGCACAGACTGGAATTCCGTTCCAAGGATATTGGATCGTCCATTGTCAACGATGACAAGATGAAATTCTTCCGGACCGTCCACTTCACCTTCCAGCTTCGGACCCGTCAAAGCTGTAATATAGCTTGTCAGCCGCTGTCCGACAGCACTTCTTGTCAGCATGCTGACTAGCACTTCAAATTCAGAAAATGACGGGACAATCCGCTCCATTCCCATGACGGTAATTTGTGTTTTCGGCAAGGTGCTCACAAGCCGTCCATTTCCTTCATTGGTCACAAGGCTGACGGAACCCGTGTCAGCGATGGCGAAGTTACAGCCGGTAATGCCGATATCCGCTTCCAGAAACTTTTTCCGGAGAATGGCGCGCGCATGCATCACCAGCTCTTCCGGTTTTTCTGTATGTTGATAGTCCAGCCTTTCTTTAAACACATCGCGTATCTGCTCTTTATTTTTATGAAGGGCGGGCGCAACGATATGTGACGGCGGATCGTGATCATCGATCTGCAAAATATACTCGCCGAGATCGGTTTCTACGACTTCACAGCCTTCCTTCTCCAGCACCTCATTCAGATTGATTTCCTCTGTGACCATTGATTTAGATTTCACAATTTTCTTCCCGTTCTTCTTTTGAATGACATCACGAATATAAGAAGACGCCTCTTCCGCTGTTTCCGCGAAATAGACATGTCCGCCTCTTTTCGCCACATTTTCGGCAAGCTGTCCAAGATAGAAATCAAGGTTTTCAAGGACATGCTGCCTGATTTCCTCTGATAATGAGCGCCACTCCTCCCAGTTTCCCAGTTCTTCTGCTGCCTCTAGGCGCCGCGTCCGCAGACGCTCCTGTGCACCCGAAACAGCGCCTCTCATAAATTCATTATCAATCCCCTGTGATACCCGCTCTTTAAAAGCGTCAGTACCGATTTTCATCGCCATGATCCTTTCCCCCTCTGAATCCAGTTTTATCTGCTGTTGAGCACTTCGGCGATGTGCATCACTTTGACATTCTTATCTTTTCGGCCAAGCCGTCCCCCGATATTCATCAAACAGCCGCAGTCAGCACCGATCAGCACCTCTGCTCCCGTTTCCTCCACACATTCGACTTTTTCATCGACCATCTGCTCAGAAATCTGCGCCATCTTGACGGAGAACGTTCCTCCGAATCCGCAGCAGTTATGTTTGCCCGGAAGCTCTGTAAACTGCAGGCCCTTCACATGGCTCAACAGCTTCATCGGCTCCTCCCGAACACCCAGCAGCCTAGTCATATGGCACGACGTATGTAAGGTCGCTTTTGTATGAAGGGTCGCGCCGACATCCTCTACTCCAAGTACGTTCACAATAAAATCTGTCAGTTCATACGTTTTATCCGCCAGCTTTTTCGCTTTATCGGCCCATTTCGGATCATCCTGAAACAGGTGCGGATACTCCCGGAACATCGTTGTGCAGGAACCGGAAGGACTGACAACATATTCAGAATCCTGAAACGTTTCGATCATCCGTTTCATTGCTTTTTTGGCGTCATTTACATAGCCGCTGTTGTAAGCCGGCTGCCCGCAGCAAATCTGCCCTTCCGGAAAATCAACCTCACACCCAAGCCGCTCCAGCAGCTCAACCGTTGCTTTTCCGACATTTGTTTGAAACATATCAACAAGACAAGTGACAAAAAGTGAGACTTTCATGATGAACCCCTCTCTCATCCCCAATATATGATCAGGTCATCTGATGACCTGAGTTAAAATAACTATATGAATATCGTACACTATTCTGACAATGGAAGGAAAGGGTTTTCTAAACATCTCGGCAATAAAAAACGCCTGTTCCACTGGACAGACGTTCATAGCACTACACACTTTTTAATGGCCATACAGGCACTTTCTGTATTTTTTAAATGTCTTTACAAATGAATAAAAGAAGCTAAGAGCGCTAAGGAGAACAATCCAGCCCGCTACCCCTCTCATCAGTGCAAAAGGTGTTTCAAACAAAAAGGCTCTGATAAAAGCTGCTCCCGTCTTATCCCACAGGCCCGGCGTATAATACAAACTCTGGGGACGGATAAATAAATCAGCAGTCAAACCATTAGTAGTAAAGAGGATCATGATGAAGGATAAGAATATAAAAGAAAGTGCAAAGTACGATTGCAATAGGCGTTTATATCTTCCGGCTCTGGATTCTGTATCCGAAAAAATATCGTCTGATGCACTGGCTTTCTCTTTTCTAAAATAATGCAGGCCTTGTGAACTGAAAAGATGCTTCCATCCGCTGTCTTCAAAGAGAGTTCGATAATCAGTAAAATCTCCCGGATGTTTAAAGGTGCGATAGTCTATTTTGACGGTAGAATTGTCAGACGATGTTTCATCTGAAAAACAATAGGATAAAAAAACTTTCCCTTTTAATTCGCACCCCTTATCTGCCATCTTATTCAGCCATTGTTCCTCACTGTCTATGTCCATAAAATATCTGTATTTCTTCATATGGTCTCCCCCTTTTTATTTACTTCCTGCCTCGTTATGTCAACCAGCCGCTCCATTCTCTCCATATCCTTCCACAACACATTTCTTCCCAGTTCAGTGATAATATATGTTTTTCTGCGGCGATCTTCACTTGGATAAGGCTCTATCAATTGATGCTTCAATAAGTTTTCAATTGCGCCATAAAGAGTTCCAGGCGCCATTTTAACTCTTCCGCCGCTAAGATCTTCAATATTTTTCATAATGATGTAGCCGTGAGCAGGATGTAACAAAGATAAAAGAACATAGTAAACAGTCTCAGTCAGCGGCAAATGCTTATTGTCATTCATATAACAGCCTCCAATATTCAGTATAACTGTATAATCCCATCATATACAGTTATACTGAATATTACAACCATAAATGACCAGCTAAACACAAAAAAACCCGGCTATAAATAACCAGGTTTCCATTAAATCCATCCCTTTTCCTCAGCAATGCTGGCGGCTTCTGTCCGATTTCTCGCATGAAGCTTTTGGATGATTTCTGAGATATAGTTTCGAACTGTGCCTTGAGATAAATAGAGCTCAAGCGTAATGTCTTTAGTTGTCTTGCCTAAAGCCGCAAGCCTCAGAATTTCTTGCTCTCTAACGGTTAGCGGATTTTCGTCTCGCATCATATTAAACGTCAGCTCGGGGCTGAAGACACGTTTTCCCTTTACACATTTTCGAATGGCATCGGCCAGATCGTCAATTTCGCCGTCTTTCAGCAGATAGCCATGTGCACCGGCCTTTACGGCGCGTTCAAAATATCCGGGGCGGGCAAAGGTGGTTAAAATAATGACCTTGCTGACGCAGCCTTTTTTCATTAATTCCTCTGCCACATCCAGCCCGCTTCGAACCGGCATTTCAATGTCCATAATGCATACATCCGGCTCCAGCTTCAAAATAGCATGTAGCGCCTCTTCCCCGTTTAATGCTTGTCCGATGACTGTCATATCCTCTTCTAAATCAAGCAAAGATCCCAAAGCGCCTAAAAGCATTCGCTGGTCCTCAGCAATAAACAGACGAATCATTCTTTTCGTCCTCCAATCATTCTGCTTTTTTAATAAGCGGAATCGTCAGTGCCACAACCGTTCCGTTATGATCTGAAACCGTTAATCCCCCTTCAATGAGTATGAGCCGTTCTTCCATTCCCCGCAGGCCATTCCCAAACATTTTCTCCTTCGGCGCTCCCTTTCCGTCATCCCGTATCACGATCCTCATTTTGTCAGCAAGCTGAGAAATGGTGATGGCACAGTGGGTTGCTTTGCTGTGCTTGATAATGTTAGTCACGGCTTCCCGCATACACATACTGATAATATTTTGAGTGACGGGAGATATCGCTGAAAAGTCGTCGGCTCCTTCGTATTGAAAGGTAATGTTCCCCGCTCTTAATATGTGCTGAATGTTTACGAGCTCCTCTGTTATCGTGACCGTTCTCATATCAGAAACCAGCTCTCGAACTTGCTTGAGTGCGGAGCGTGAACTGGTTTCCATTTCTTTTGCCTCAAGCTTGGTCCGTTCTATATCAGATGCAGCCAGCCGCTGAATGAGCTGGCTTTTTAATGTAAGCAGCGACAGGGTGTGGCCAAGAGTATCGTGAAGATCACGGGCGATTCGAACACGCTCCTCCCTTTTAGAGAGTTCTTTTATCTGTTCGTTGGCTTGTGCAAGCTTAGCTTCAAGCTCAATTCTCCGAAACATAGAACGAATGCCGAATGGAGAAATGAGCATAATGACGAGAAACGGGAGAACAGAAAAAAGCTCCCGGAGCGAGACCGAATTCGCGATAAATTGGTATAGGCATGGAAAAAGCAGTATAAAGATTAAAGCGCAGAACGCACGGTTAAAATTCGTTTTCTCTTTGTAATAACCAACAAAGTTTGCCGGGAAAAAACCTAAGTATATATAGGTGATATTGTAAAACACACTATATATCAGAATAACCGCCATTTGCACGATAAGCCAATATGTAAACGAAGCTCTGCCAACGCTGCAGAATAACTGGCGATATGCGGCTGCAAAAAGGAGCAGCATGCCATATCCGATCACCTGTTTGACCCCTGATTCTTTTAATAAAGAGAGGAATGGCATAATGGTATACACCAGAAAGATATAAGGGAAAAACCCGAATTCCTTCGGGAAAATAGATATTGCCTTTTTCATGTATTACACCGCTTCTTGTTTTCTTCTTATATATTTAGATAGTAGCATGAAGAGCATCATATAAGCGATTAATATCAGAATATTTTTCCAAGTCGGACTCCCACCCCGGACAAGTTCCCACGCTCCGCTCCCGAAATGATAAGACGGAAGCCACTGGCCAATGCTCTGCATCATGTCAGGCATGACCTCAAACGGCATCCACATCCCTCCGCCTAAAGCCAGCAGCATATAAAGCACATTACTGATTCCGGCCGCTGTTTCTACTTTTCTCATGAGGCCGATTAGTGTGCCTAATGCTAAAAAAGGCAATGCGCCAAACAAAATCCACAGTCCGCTCATCATCCATTCAAACGGTGACAAGGCAATATCATTGATGATTGCGCCGAACAGAAATATGACGGTAATCGATAAAACGTGAATGACACTTTGGCCGATCATCTGAGCTGATAAATAGATATGATCCGGAAGAGGCGTAAGGCGGATAAAGGCGGTCCAGCCTTGTGACCGCTCTTGTACCATTCGGATGCCAAGCGTCATGATAGAGGAACCCATCACGCTGAAGACTGTCATCGACATCAGGTAATGGGCTTCCCATGCACGTTGATCAGGGACGTTGGTATTCACTACATTTGTAAAGAAATAATAAAAGGCAATCGGCATGATCAGAGACCAAAGCACAAAGTACTTGTTCCTAAGCACCCTTTTCATTTCAGCGATGCTTTGCTTTTGCAGCATGTTCACTCACATCGCCTCCCTGTTGCCGTCAGCCAGCTGGCGAAATGCCTCATCGAGCGTCGCTTGCTCAATTCGAATATCTCGTACTGGGATGTTTTCTTGAAAGATCAGCGCCAACACTTTATCTGTATTTGATGTCTGGATGATGGTTCTTTCATGCTCATGGATCACTCTCTCGACTTCCGGGTGACAAGACAGCCTTTCCAATGATTCACTTGAATGAAGCGTAAAGGAAACAGACTGTTTTTGAATTCTTGAGCGGATTTGCATTGGTGAGTCGTCTGCAACAAGCCGTCCTTCAGTAAAAAATAGGATTCGCTGTGCGGCATCGTCTGCTTCTTGTAAATAATGAGTTGAAAAAATAATTGTTTTTCCTTGGTCCGACAGTCCGTGAATGGTCTGCCAGAATCGATGTCTTGATGAAGTATCCATGCCGACTGTCGGTTCATCAAGTATAAGCAGCTCCGGGTTCCCGGCAAGAGCCAAAGCAAAGCTCAAACGGCGTTTTTGTCCGCCGGATAATTTTTCTGCTCTTGTTTTCAAATCTTCTTTGGTGAGTGCTGTTAACGAAACGAGTTCTTTCATGGACAATGGATTCGGATAATAGCTCCGGAAGAGTTCAAGAATTTCATCCACCTTAAGGCCCGGCATGACACTCACTTCCTGAAGCATTACACCTATTTTTTCACGAACCAGTTGATCATCGGGAACCCGGTTAAATAGTTTGATTTCTCCCTCACTCGGTTTCAGCAATCCTAATATCATAGAGATGACGGTCGTCTTCCCTGCCCCATTTGGCCCGAGAATGGCTGCAATTTCTCCTTTTTCAATACTGAAGCTGATGTGGTTTACAGCGGTTTTTCGCTGGAAATGTTTTGTCACGTTGCTTACTGTTATTGCTTCTTTCATCACATGAGCACCTCCTGATCGTTTACATTGATTGTAAAATGACGGAGAAGACGATGTTAGTATGGGGTGTCATGATGATGGAGTGACAAATGTCATTTTTTTTCTCACCCCGGTGTCTAGGCAATCCTCCTCCTGAATCTTCCAATTCATCCATCTTTTCTATCTCCCATGTCCTCTTTCTTTTAAACTGCTGTGACATTCATAGAAAGATACACTCTTCAAACCATCCGAGTGTTATGATAGAAATATTGAACTTTATATTACTTTCCGGCTGAAAGGAGCCAATCATGAACGAAGCGATTTTGTCTAGAAATCATGTGAAGGTGAAAGGCAGCGGCAAAGCATCTATCATGTTCGCACCTGGTTTTGGATGCGATCAAAGCGTGTGGAATGCCGTGGCACCTGCCTTTGAAGAAGATCATCGGGTGATTTTATTTGATTACGTCGGTTCGGGACATTCAGATTTGCGCGCATATGACATGAATCGTTACCAGACACTTGACGGCTATGCCCAGGATGTTCTTGATGTTTGTGAAGCTTTAGATCTGAAGGAAACCGTGTTTGTGGGGCACTCCGTCGGGGCCTTGATTGGGATGCTTGCATCCATCCGCCGCCCGGAGCTTTTTTCCCATCTGGTGATGGTGGGGCCTTCTCCTTGCTATTTGAATGATCCGCCTGAGTATTACGGAGGATTTGAAGAGGAGCAGCTCCTTGGCTTGCTGGAGATGATGGAGAAAAATTATATCGGCTGGGCAACTGTATTTGCGGCAACCGTTCTGAATCAGCCAGATCGGCCTGAAATTAAGGAAGAGCTTGAAAGCCGTTTTTGTTCTACTGATCCTGTCATTGCCCGCCAATTCGCGAAAGCGGCGTTTTTTTCTGATCACCGAGAGGATCTTTCGAAGGTAACGGTTCCCTCTCTTATTCTCCAATGTGCAGATGATATCATCGCACCTGCAACAGTAGGTAAGTATATGCATCAGCATCTGCCTTATAGCAGTCTGAAACAAATGGAGGCTCGCGGACATTGCCCTCATATGAGCCATCCAGATGAGACGATACAGCTGATCGGCGATTATTTAAAAGCACACGTGTGATATAGGAACGAAAGGGATAGAGGTGACCCTCTTAGATGGACAAACAATTGAATGATGCACCATGCGGTTTCCTCGCTTTGTCAGAAGAGGGGTCGATCATAGCTGCCAACCGCACCCTTATCAAGATTCTGGATTATGAACCGGAGCAGGTTATCGGCCAGCACATGAATATGATGTTGACCATTCCCGCGCAGCTTTTCTGCCAGCTTTATTTTTTTCCGCTTTTGAAATTGGAGCATCACATCGAAGAAATATACATTTCCCTGAAAGCAAGAGATGGAGAAGAAATTCCCGTCCTTATCAATGCTATTGCGAGACACGATAGCGGGGCTTCTGTCTTTGATTGTGTTCTGATTCCAATGCGAAAGCGAAATGAATATGAAAATGAGCTGCTGATAGCCAGAAATGAGGCTCAGGAAGCTTTGCTTGCCAAACAGAAAGCCAATGCGGAGTTAGAAATTGCCTTGGAAACGCTGAAAGCAAAACAAGAAGAACTTCTTGAGATCAATAAACAAAATCAACAATTTAAATTAAACACCAAAAGAGAGCTTGAACTCGCCAGAAAGATCCAGAAAAACTCGTTGACTGAACCGATTGTAAACGATCAGGTTCAGATTGACTCTTATTACAACGCATCGAGTGAATTGTCAGGTGATCTTTACGGATATTATCAAATCGATGAACACCGTTACGGCATTATTATCCTTGATGTGATGGGGCACGGAATTTCATCTGCATTGATTACGATGTCTCTTCATCCTTTGTTCCAGCGCCAGATCACGCAAGGTCTCAGCCCCGTTAAAGTTATGAAGGAATTGGACCGGCACCTTCACAGCTTGTTTCAAAATGATGAGGAAGCAAGACATTATTGCACTGCTATTTATCTCGAGATTGATATAGCACGGCAAAGAATTGATTATGTCAACGCAGGGCATCCGCCGGCACTTTGGCAGGACGATAGCGGAACTCAACATCTGCTTCACGCGACTTCACCTCCGATCGGGTTGTTTGAAGACTTAGAGTTTCAGTCAAGCAGCCTTTCATACACGGAGGATGGAAGATTGCTTCTGTATACGGATGGCGTGATGGATCCTACGGCTTCATGTTATTTATTTGATTTACTAAAGGATCATCCTGATTCGCCAATCGCTGACCTGAAGGAGAAAATCCTTACATCACTGCAGCATCAAAAGGAAGCTCATCATAAGAGTGATGACGAATGTTTTATATTAGTTGATGTAAAATAAAATGATCCATGAGACATAACAATGATTTGTTACATCTCATGGATTTTTTTGTTTCAGCGTTTCTTTGGAATATGTCCTGACTCCGCATATTGAAACACCTGCAAGGAAGGCAGCGGGTGTCCATTAAAATCAAATAAAGCTTGATTATCTACAGCACTTCCCCCATACCACTTCCCGGCGTCTTCAGGGTCGTATTCAGCAGCATAGCTGGACGCCCACCCTGACCCGTATGTTTCCCATAACACTTTGTTTTTCTCTATCTGTGTCTTCGGCCCGACTGGAATCCACGCCGGCTCCCAGTAGAAAACACCAAGTCCTGCTTTGCCCGTATTCGCCACTGCCTCCATTACATCTCTTACTGCAGTTGCCTGGCCTTGAACAGAAATTGGATATGGCAGCGTCTGCCCGCTTTTTGGTGCTGTATTTCCATGCCCATCGCCATCCTCAGCGGTATAGGTGTACGATGTCTCCGCCACCATGACTTTTTTGCCGTACGTATTGGCAACAGCCTTCAGCACGGAGGTCAAATTTTGTAATGTGCCATGCCAGAAAGGATAATAGGAGCTCGCAAACACATCATAATCCACTTTGTTTTTGCTGAGTGTTTCCGCAATAAATGAATACCTTCCAGCAGTTTCAGGATTGGTAAAATGCAGGGCGACCAAAATATTTGAATTTGTCTCCCTGACCGCTCGGCTTCCTTCATTAAATAATTGGCACATCTTCGTCCAATCAGTCTCACCGGCAAATCCTCCTGTTGTTTCATTTCCGACCTGAACCATGCCGATGTCAACGCCTTCCTTGATCATCTTTTGCAGGCTTTGTTTCGTATACTCATAGAGCTTTGCTTTTTTTGCTTCAAAGCTGAGATTCGCCCAGGCTTTGGGCACCTTTTGTTTCGCTGGATCGGCCCAGAAATCAGAGTAGTGAAAGTCGGCCAGCACCTTCATTCCGTTCGCTGTCGCTCTTTTTCCGATTTCGATGGCTTTTTGAACATCATTGTTTCCCCCGCCATACCCGTTGCCATTTGAATCATACGGGTGATTCCAGATGCGGACGCGAACATAGTTGACCCCAGCCTGTTTTAAAGTTGTAAAGATATCCTGGCGTTTTCCGCTTGTATTGTAAAAGGTGACACCGCTGTTTTCCAAAGCAATAACGCTGGATACATCTGCCCCTTTGATAAAGTCCTTGTTCATCCCCTCTACTTTTTTAACAAAAAGATCCTCTGCCCGAAGCTCTGACACGTGCTTCTCCTTCTCAATGGCAGCGGCATATCCTGTTGAACTACATGCACTCCACACGATGGCAGCCGCAAAGAACATTTTCACTTTGCTTTTCATGATTTCATCCCCCCAAGACTTAGTAAGCGTTTTCACTCTATAGAAAAAAGAATCCGCCCATATCGAGCGGAGCATCAGCCTAATGTGTGTTTACGACAATTCTCACTTCATACTTTTCCATCGTCAGGTCGCCTGACAATATGTCTCCTGTCATTATGTCCTTCACACTCTGATCAAACGTGACCAGCTGTTTTTCTTCCGTGAAATTCATGACAAAAATATAATCATTGTCCTGATCCTGCCTCGCTTGTACGGAGACGCCTTTTCCGTGCCGAACCGGAAAAACTGGAGAAAGAGACAGGTCTGTGATCAGACCCTCATAGAAATCACGCTGAAATTGATCCTCCAAACGCGCGCCGATAAAATACGCCTTGCCCTGCTGATACTCATGGCTTGTGACCGCTGGCGTGCGCGCATAAAAATCTTCTTGATACACCGCTTCCACTGAAGCTGTCTTTACATCAATCACGGTTGCATAATCCTTCATTTCATATATTTGGCTGCGGTAGCTGACAGCGTTTCGATCCTTCGGATACAGGGTGTCCGTTTCAAGAGGCTCAACTCCAAATATAGCTTGAAGATCCGGATGCCATCCGCCTGTGTATGTTAAGTCATGCTCATTCACAACCCCGCTGATATACGTCATGACTAAGGTGCCGCCATCAGCCGTAAACGCTTTTAAACGGGAAATGGTGTCCTCGCTGATTAAATACAGCATCGGGACGATCAGCAGTTTATATGGTGAAAAGTCTTGTTCTTTCGTGATGACGTCGACAGGGATATCGTGTTCCCAGAATGTGCGGTAATGCTGCTGAAGCGTTTGCGGATAACGTTTTGTCGCCTTCGCAAACCCCTGAGCATCCTCGAGCGCCCAATGATTTTCCCAGTCATATAAAATCGCGGTTTGAGCCGGCCTCTTCGTTCCGACAACTTCGGACAGCCGTTCCAATGTCTCGCCTACCTTGGCCACTTCTTGAAAGACGCGGTTCTTCGGGCTATTGTCATGATCCACAACCGCTCCGTGTAATTTTTCTGATGACCCCCGTGATTTGCGGTATTGGAAATAGAGAACGCTGTCCGAGCCGTGGGCAATCATTTGCATGGATGACAGCAGATTCATGCCCGGGCGCTTTGCCTTGTTGACGTTATGCCAATTGACCGCGCTTGGCGTACACTCCATTAATAAGAAGGGCTGCTGCTTCAAGCTTCGGTACAGATCATTGATAAAGCCGACCTTCATCGCCAAATCAGCTGTGCTTTCCCAGTTATTGTGCCAGACAGGATAAGCGTCCCAGCTGATGACATCGACATGCTTTGCAAATTTGCTGTAGTCGAGGCCCTGATACGGGATCAAATCCGGTGTGTCAGCCATAAAATTCGTTGTGATAGGGATATCAGGCGTCAATTCTTTCAGCGGAATGATTTCATTTTTATAAAACGAAATCGTTTGATCGGTGACGAACCGGCGCCAATCTAAATTCAGGCCATGCAAGCCATTTTCACCGATCGGCGAAGGGCTTTCAATTTGTGACCAGTCATTGAACGTATGGCTCCAAAAAGGGGTCCACCACGCATGGTTCAATGTCTTGAGGCTGTTGTCATATTTCGATTTCAGCCACTCCCGGAAAGCATGCTGGCATAGATCACAGTGGCAATCTCCCCCGTATTCGTTTGAAATGTGCCACATTAACAGCGCCGGGTGATGTCCGTATCGTTCTGCTAATAAGCGGTTGATGTGCCGTGTTTTTTCTCGGTAGACTTTAGATGTGAGGCAGTGGTTGTGCCTTCCGCCGTGCAGCTGTTTGACGCGGGAGGCATTGACGCGCAAAACTTCCGGATAGGTTTGCGACAGCCAGGCCGGACGGGCTCCGCTCGGCGTTGCTAATATGACCCGGCCGCCTATACTGTGAATCCGCTCAAAAATATCATCCAGCCATTCAAATTGATATACGCCCTCCTCCGGCTCAAGTGCGCTCCATGCAAAAATGCCGACAGAAAACGTATTCGTATGAGAAAGCTTCATCAGTTTGATATCGTCAGCTAAAATATCGGGCCGATCCAGCCACTGATCGGGGTTGTAGTCTCCCCCATGGAGCATAAATTTTGCTTTTGTTACGTGCGTTTTTTCAAGCTTTGACATCACATTCTCCTCCTTGTTCTCTTAGCCCTTCGTTCCGCCTGCGGTTAATCCGGACACAAAATTCTTTTGCAGCATAATAAAGATGACGGCAACCGGTATGCTGATAAGCAGGGCTCCGGCCGCAAATGTCGTATAGCTGGCCCCCATGACATCATTCACTAAATTGAATAGACCGACGGGCAATGTATATGATTCAGGCGTTCTCAATATGGTTGAGGACAGCACAAAATCTCCGAGCGGACCGGTAAAGCCGTTCATGGCCACGACTGCCGCCATCGGTTTTGATAATGGCAGAATGATCTGGAAGAAGATTCTGGTGCTGCTGGCTCCGTCAATCTTGGCGCTTTCGTCTAAATCCATCGGAATGGAATCCATGTACCCTTTCATCAAATACGTATTCATCGGGATCAGGCCGCCGATATAAAGCAAGATTAGCAGCCAGTGGCTATTGATCATTCCCAAGATTTGCGCCAGCACAAACAAGGCAATTAAAGCTGAAAACTGAGGAATCATCTGCAGCAATAAAAAGAGCGTTAAAGCGTATTTCCTCCCTTTAAACCGAAAGCGCGAAAACGCATAGGCCGTAAACGTCACACAGAGCAAAGACCCTGCCATTGTAAACAGGCTGATCTTCATAGAGTTGACATACCACTGCACATATTGAAGGCTTTCCTTGCCCGCAAATAATTCCTTGTAATGATCGAATGTCGGATGCTTCGGAATGATGGATGTACTGATTAAGCTGTTGCCGGGATTAAAGCTTGCGCCTGCCGTCCAAAGGAGAGGATAAACAATGATGACCGCCATAAAGGCTAGCAACAAGTAAGAGAAAAGGAGACGGATATATTTTCTGACTTTCATATCTGCCAGCATACCTTATGCCCCCTCTTTAAAAGACTTTGTCTGTCTGAATTGCCACAATGCGATGGAGATAACAAATACAGATAATAAAATGGTTAAAGCCGCAGCAAGAGAATATTGACTGGACTGCATTGTCAATTTATAAATCCATGAAACGAGGATATCTGTCCCGCCGGCTGTTGATCCGGTTACAGCCGGACCTCCACCATTGAATAGATAGATAATATTAAAGTTATTAAAGTTAAACGTAAACTGAGTAATGATAATCGGAGCCATTGCAATGAACACCATCGGAAGCGTGATGTATCTCAGCTTTGAAAAGACAGAAGCGCCATCAATCGTAGCTGCTTCATACAGATCGTCCGGGATGGATTGCAATACGCCTGTTGAGACGAGAAAGATGTACGGAAATCCGAGCCAGCCCTGCATGAGAATCAACGCAAGCCTCGACCAATTGGCATCTGTCATCCACGGAAGCGGATCTATCCCAAAGAAAGCCAAGATGTCGTGATTCATCGCACCGAAGCTATCATTAAACAGTCCCGCAAAAATTAAAATCGTCACAAAACCGGGAACGGCCCATGGCAAAATCAGAATGGTCCGAAAAAAACGTTTAAACCGAAGGTCTTTCTGGTTAACAATGATCGCGAGAAAAATCCCCAAGCTGACTTGCAGTGTGGATGCAGCAAGTGTCCAAACCACCGTCCAAGCCAGTACATCAAAAAAAGTCGACCTCCAAATATCAACTGTGAAAATATTTGCGAACGTTTGAAAACCGACCCAATCAATTAATTTTGCAGGAGGAGAATGATACAAATCATAGTTTGTAAACGCTAATGCAAAGCTGAATAAGATAGGAAAGATCACGGCGAAAATTAAAATAAACAAAGATGGGCCGCTGACGACATAAGGATAGCCCTCAGAAATGATATGCTGGTATTGTTCCTTTAAGGAACTTAATGGCTTATTTTCATCACGCTGTTTTCCGCTTTGGAACGCATCGCGAAGATTTACATAATACACCGCAAGGCCAAAGCAGGTCACGATGACAGCAATAATCCCTTCCGCCAGCAGAAAAACGGAATTATCCCGCGGCACTTCTGTTCCCAGTGTAAAGATTCCCCAAAACCCCATATTGAGCAGATCTCCAAAGACCGCAAAAAACGATGCGCCTAAGAAAAGAAAGACAATACCTTTTATCCATTGCTTGTTATAAAATTGCCCGAGTCCCGGAATGATAGAAAGCAACAAAGCGACTTGACGATGCTGCACCGTTTTCACCTCTCTTACAATACAAATCTAGCTTTCTCTTTATTTTCCGCTGTGCTTTGCCTTAATTTGTCCTTTGGCCGTTTCAGCTGCTTGATCCAATGCTTGTTTCGGATCTGCCTTCCCTGTTGCAACCGTCTGTAATGCTGAATCAGCCGGCGTCCATATTTCATTCATTTCCGGAATATTTGGTGTTGGCTCTGAGAAACGGGATTGTTCAGTAACAGCCCGTGCCGCCTCGCTTTTCATAATAGCCGGGTCATTGGCTAGGGATTTCACAGCAGGAACTTCTTTCGTTTCTTCATATCGTGTTTTAGAATTTTTTTCATTTGCCAGGAAAACGGCTAATTCTTGCGCCAGCTCTTCATTCTTTGAAAATGCACTAACGTTGTAGCTTTTGACGCCGATAAAGGAGCTCATGTTTTTCCCATTTTCCAGCTTCGGCAGTTTCGTAATGCCATAATTGATTCCTGCTTTCGAAAAAGCTTCTACATTCCATGGCCCAGAAATAATTGCGGCGGCTTTTCCTTCTGTGAACAGCGATTCCAATACGTTAATCCCTTGTTCTCCAATAATGCCAGCCGGGAACAGGCCATCTTTGTAAAACTTCTGAATCAGCGCCGCACCTTTGACAGCTCCTTTATTATTGATTCCAATGTCTGACGGGTTATAGCTCCCATCTTTGGCCTTTCCAAAAATGTATCCGCCATATCCGCTCATCACACTTTCTGCATAATAAATTTGATCAAATAGGGCTAAAAAGCCAAATTTGCTGCCATTAGCAGCCTTTTTGGAATAGTCGTACCACTCTTCCAGCGTTTTGGGCAATTCCTTTTCGGAGATGAGATCTTTGTTGTAAAAAAGGACAGTCGTTTCGACCGCTTTTGGCAGTCCATAAAGCTTTTGATCTACCATTTGAGACTGAATGGAAGCGTCAGTATAAAGTGATTGAACGTCTTTTTTGACATGTAATTCCTTGAGTAATCCTTCCGTGACAGCGGTTCCGATTTGGTCCCCTGGCATTGTTAACACGTCAGGGCCTGTGCCGGCCGGTCCGTCCATTCGCAAATCTTCAATCTGCTTAGCATACGGTTTTTCAACGACTTTGACCTTCACATCATGCTCTTTTTCAAACGCAGCAACGGCGTCTTTAATGCCGATGCTCTTTTCTTTATCCTCCCATACAACAAGCTCTGACCCTTTTGAACTCGATTTGGCGCTGCTGCTTTCCTTTGGGCCGCAAGCCGCCAAGGATAAACTGACAGCTGCGCAGAGCATGAATACGGAACACTTTTTTGCCATTTTCATTGATTGTCACCCTTTCGGTAGGAATGAAAGCGCTTTAAAGATAATATAGCACGCCTGAGAAAATGTGTAAACAAACTATTTACCTCTCAAAGTAAATTTTTTTACCCAAATAAAAAATGACTTAGTGTCCTAAGTCATCCTTCATTCATACTCTTCCTGACGATTAATTCTGCGCCCACATATAATGTTTTTACCGTTCTTCTCTTGTCCTGCACTTGTTCAAGCAGTAATTGAACAGCATTTTTACATAATTCATGTATATCAATATGAAACGTCGTCAGAGGAGGCGAGACATACTTCGCGAAGCTGATGTTGTTGATACTCACAATGCTTACCCTGTTTGGTATGGCAATTCCTTTTTCGTTCAGGGCTTGCAGACAGCCCACTGCAATCGGGTCCGCTGCAATCATAAAAGCAGTCGGAAGCTGATCGCCTAATGTGTCGATCGCTGCTGACATCAGGCGGTAGCCGTTTTCTACAGAGAATCCGCGATGACAGAAAATATAGCGCTCGTCCAGCATGGCTTTTTCCCTCATATAGGATCTGAAGGTTTGTTCACGGATGTCCATTTCGTCCTGATTGGTATTCGGATTTTTGTATGTGCCGCCGATAAAACCGATGCTCTTATGCCCCTTCTCAGTCAGGATGTTTACCGTCTTCTTTGTCATTTGTGCCAAATCGGGCCTTACCGAATCAAAATGATCGGGATCAGGAGTTGAATCGATGAACACGCCATTTTCAGTGAGATTTCTGAGGAAAGCCAGCTCTTCATCTGAAAATGTGCCAACGGCAATAAACCCTTCCGTATGTTCAGGAATGCTCTCGATTCCATCCGCTATTTTATAAGTGGTCATATCGACATTGAATGCTTTCGCCAGTTTCTCTACTTCTAATCTCATCGTTTTAAAATAGACATCTTCTAATTCTTCTTTATCTGTCAGCCAATATAAAAACGCAATATGTTTCACCAGCGGCCTTACTGTTTTTTTGCGGTAATTGAGCTTTTCCGCCGCTTCATAGATTTTCTCCCGTGTCTCATCAGGAACAGAAAGGCTTTCATCGTTATTTAAAACGCGGGAAACGGTTGAGATTGAAAATCCCGCTTCCTGCGCGATATCTTTAATTGTCGCCATTGTATCTGCCTCCATTATTCAGCTCGGATTGTTTTAGTAAAATATTTTACTTTATTTTTCACAAATGTCAAGTGCACAAAGCCCTCTGGCTTCCATGTAAAAAGACTGAACCATTTGCGGCTCAGTCTCAGTTGTTCGTATCATTCGGAACCGGCGGAATTGCCCGGGAAATGAGTTGGTTATTGCACATTTTCCTCGAAATATCCCGAAAGCACATCTTCCACATTCGTCAAATGCGCCAGCATGGCGGCTTCCGCCTGTACACCGTTCCCGGCAGCCACAGCATTGTAAATCCGTTCGTGCTCCTCATACAGCCGCTGAACGGAGGTCTTCTTGGAAAACAGCCAGATTTTCCTCGTTTCCCTCATTGTTTCCAGCAGCAATGATGACACGTGATTCATCAAGTGTTTAAGAAGTTCATTTTGAGAAGCGTCCGCAAGCGCAAGATGAAATGCGAAGTCTGCTTTCTCTCCCAGCTCCCCGTCCGCTTCAATGCTGCCCATTTCCTTTAGTGCATCCTGAATTCTTTCGAGATCTGCTTCTGTCCTTTTTTCAGCCGCTAGTGAAGCCACGCCGATTTCAAGCAGTTTTCTGACCTCGAGCAGCTGCTTGACGTCCTCTTTTTTCATCAGAAGGGCCGCTGAGAGCGGCTGAGAGATTTGATTGAGCTCAAATTCCTTCAGATACGTGCCTTCTCCCTGTTTCATTTCGACAAGCCCCATCGCTTTTAGCGCAGAAAGTGCTTCGCGAACCGCTGAACGGCTGACTTGAAAGCTCTCAGCAAGCGCCTGAACAGAGTCCAGTTTATCCCCCGGCTTCAATTCGCCGTTTTTGATCATATCTAATAGGGCATCTGCTACTTCTTCATATATTTTTTTTGTTTTAATCTGTTTGTATTTCAATGCAATTCACCCCGTAACTTGTAGGTCTGGCTGTTTACGATCTATTATACTCTGTTTTGTGGGCCGCCAAAAGATTTTGACTATTTTGTCAAAAAGTCTTGTACTTTGATTTTTTTCAAAATATAATGCTAGGTAACTGGTCTTATTACCCAGTCATCAGATGATCATATCATCTATAGAAACCGCTTACATATGGCGCCAGTTTATGTTTCAAGGAGGGGTTTGGGATGCAATGGACACAGGCATATACGCCTATAGGGGGAAATTTGCTATTATCAGCGCTTGCCGCACTTGTACCGATTATTTTCTTTTTTTGGGCACTCGCGATTAAACGGATGAAGGGGTATACAGCTGGCTTGGCCACATTGGGGATCGCCCTTATTATTGCTGTATTGGTTTATCGTATGCCGGCGGAAAAAGCGCTGATGTCCGCGACACAAGGAGCCGTATACGGATTGTTGCCGATCGGCTGGATCATTGTGACGTCTGTTTTTTTGTATAAAATCACTGTGAAAACGGGACAGTTTGATATCATTCGCAGCTCTGTTCTCTCGATTACTGATGACCGACGGCTTCAAGCTCTCTTGATCGCTTTTTCATTCGGGGCTTTTTTAGAAGGGGCAGCAGGCTTCGGAGCGCCGGTCGCCATTTCTGCCGCGCTGCTGGTCGGTCTCGGCTTTAATCCTCTTTATGCTGCGGGGATCTGTTTGATCGCCAATACGGCGCCGGTTGCCTTTGGGGCAATTGGGATTCCAATTACAGCCGTAGAAGGGCCGACAGGGATTCCGGCGATGGAGATTTCGCAAATGGTCGGGCGGCAGCTGCCGTTTTTATCCGTATTTATTCCTCTTTATTTAATCATCATCATGAGCGGGTTCAGGAAAGCCTTGGAGGTCTGGCCGGCGATTCTCGTATCCGGTGTTTCCTTTGCTGTTGTTCAATATCTCAGTTCCAATTTTTTAGGGCCTGAGCTGCCCGATGTTTTGTCAGCTCTTGTTTCAATGGCTGCACTTGCTGTGTTTTTGAAATGGTGGAAGCCGAAAACAACATTCCGGTTTGCCGGTGAACAAGAGTCGGCCGCCTCAATTGAAACGGCGCGCACAAATCCGGCGGCGCCTGCGTACAGCGGCGGACAGATTTTTAAGGCTTGGTCGCCATTTCTGCTGCTGACGGCGATGATTTCCGTATGGGGCATTCCATCTGTCAAATCTGCACTAACCGGGCATTATGAAGGCTCTGCGGTGTTCTTGAAGTGGCTGAATGCTGTTGGAGAAAAACTGACTTTTGCCCCCGGTGTGCCTTTTTTGAACAATCAGATTGTCAATGCTGACGGTACGCCGATTGAGGCGGTTTACAAGCTTGAGGTGCTTGGTTCAGCCGGCACCGCGATATTGATTGCCGCAGTGCTGTCAAAGTTCATCACGGCGATTTCGTGGAAAGACTGGGGAACCGTTTTTAAAGAAACAGTCCAGGAATTGAAGCTTCCGATTTTGACCATCGCTTCTGTCGTTGGTTTTGCCTATGTCACCAACTCCTCGGGAATGAGCACGACACTCGGGATGACACTCGCGCTGACAGGTTCGATGTTTACCTTCTTTTCGCCCGTCCTCGGCTGGCTCGGCGTCTTCATTACCGGCTCGGATACTTCCGCCAACCTGCTGTTCGGCAACCTGCAGAAAGTCACCGCATTATCAGTCGGCATGGACCCCGTTCTGTCTGTGGCCGCCAACTCTTCAGGCGGTGTCACAGGAAAAATGATTTCACCGCAGTCGATAGCGGTGGCGTGCGCCGCGGTAGGACTCGCCGGAAAGGAGTCAGATCTTTTCCGCTTTACCATTAAACACAGTCTGTTTTTGCTGCTGCTCGTTTGTATCATCACCTTTTTGCAGCATCACGTATTCAGCTGGATGATTCCTTAAAAAAATCCTCCCGTCTAGGGAGGATTTTATTTATATCGCTTTCTCGCTGCCGATGACGGAATATTCATTTGATCACGATATTTTGCCACGGTGCGTCTCGAGATTTGGATGCCGTGTTGTTCATACAGCAAATCGACAAGCTTTTGATCTGAAAGCGGTTTTGTTTTGTCCTCTTGATTGATCAGGTCTTCCAGATGCGTTTTGACTGCATAATTCGACGCATCTCCATCACCTGAAGCCTCGGCTTTTGCTGAGAAAAAGAGTTTCATCTCAAACAGCCCGTAAGGCGTTTGTATTGTTTTCCCTTTAATGGCCCGGCTCACAGTTGATTCATGAAGGCTTAGACAGTCCGCCACCTCTCTGAGAGTCAGCGGCTTCATTGCGCTTCGCCCTTTCAGAAAGAAATCCTTTTGGCGTGTGATCAGTTCATTGATAATTCTCGTGATTGTCTGTTTTCGCTGCCGCAGCGCGCGGCTCAGCCAGCGCCACTCCTGATATTTCGCAGATAAATAGGAGACAGTATCCTGACAGGAGCCGGATGATAAAAGCGTTCTGTACTGCGGATGCAGATCGATCTCGGGAAACGAGCGGGTATTCAGTTCCGCTGCGATGTGCCCGTTTTTTACAGTGATAAAAATGTCAGGCTCAATATACACATCTTGCTCTGGCCGGGCAAACAGAAGGCCAGGTCTAGGATGAAGAGCCGCGATATCATCTGAGATATCTTGAATGGTATGAAGCGGAATTCCCGTCTCTACTGAAAGCGCTTTCCATTTTTTTTGCGCAAAAGCATCAAAATGAGCTGAAACCAGCATTTCTGCTTGTTCATTTCTGTTCGGCAGCCGCTGTAATTGAAGAAGGATGCATTCCTGCAAAGATCTCGCACCGATTCCAGCCGGTTCTAATGACTGGAGTTTTGCCAAAACAGCCTCCGCTTCCTTGGCCGATACAGATAATCGCCGTGCTGCCTCCTCTATATCTTCTTCCAAGTACCCGTTTGAATCAAGCGAATGAATCAGATAATTAAAAATCTTTTTTTCAGTGTTTGTCAGATTCATATCGAGTGACTGCTGTTTTAACGCATCCTGCAATGTTTTTTGCGGATTACTTAATTGAAGGCCCGCTTCCTGTGCATTCATCCTGTTTTTGTTTGTTTTATGGTAAGATAGTGGCGGTGTGTCTGTTTCCTTTCGTTCAATAAGAGGGTTTTCCAGTGAGAGCTCATCAATGTACTCGGCGAGTTCTGCCGAATGATAGCCAAGCAGTGTGATGGCCTGCCTGAGCTCCTGTGTCAGTTGAGGCTTTAATACTTGTACTTGCTGAAGTTTCATATCCATCATGCTCACTCCCCTTTCTTCATTGTACATGATTGAGATCACACCGTATACATTTATGAAAAAGGAGCTGCCAAAGAAATGTCTGAACTTTTTTCCGTCCCTTATTTTATTGAGAATTTAAAACAGCATATTGAAATGAATCAGTCTGAGGATAAAATCCACGCGATGAACAGCTACTACCGTTCCGTTGTTTCAACACTAGTGCAGGACCAGCTGACGAAAAACGCAGTTGTCCTGAAACGGATTCAGCATTTAGATGAAGCATACAACAAAGTCAAACGTGGAGAATCAAAATAAACCTTCCGCTCACATGTGAGCAGGAAGGTTTTCCTTCTTTGAGGCGTGCTGGATGAGCCGGGTGCCTGGCACTCCTTCCATCCAGGTATGAAAGTAATTGGCGTTTTTCCCATAGGAATTATCAATGACCGTGTTTTCTTTTTGAAGAAGAGCGGACAAGATGTGTCCGTGCAGCCTTGACGTTTCCACCGATTCGTAACGGCTGAAAAACCGAATGGCTTTTTGGACGATATAATCCGAGTATTTTCCCCATATATACGCAATGGGCAAAGGGTTGCCTGCTTTTTTATTCAGGACGTTCAGCGTTTGGAGAAAAGCAATCGTCCGGCGGTCTGAAGCTGACAGCACCGTGCGCCAGTCGTAGCTTTCCGCTTCTGTGTGTTCCTGAAGCGCCTGGTTTGCTTCATGATCTGTTCGGATAAATCTCAGCTTTTGATTGGACGGCTGCTGCGTGGGAATGACGGGAAACAGCTGATGAGCCATATCAGGCAGAAGCTGAATATGATTTTTTGAAAAATAAGCCTGTGCCGTAGCATAGGAGGCTTTTTCCCTTGTCATGATGTGAAGGTTCGCATGCTTAGAAAATATCTCTGCCGTCCGTTTGAGGTTGTCTTTGTTTTGAAAATAAATCGATTGCGGCAGGATCACAATTTTGTGGTTCGGATAGGTTTGGACGATTTTCTCTCTAAAGCCTTGATAATACGGATACAGATCCCCGAAGTTTCCGCCTCCCTGGCAGACGATGATGAGATTAGGATCCAGCTTTCGCCCGACTGGAAAATTGTCAGGATTCCAGCGTTTTCTGACCCGAATCCCGTGTTCTTTAAAGAAGGCTTCTGTTCCTTTCATAATAAATAAATCCCCTACATTCCCATATAGAGGATAGTCAGCATATATAATCTCTGATTGTTTCGGAATGACGTCGAACAGCCCGGACAGTTTCTGTTTCAGGCTGATCATCGAATGCTTGCTGTCCATTTCTTCACCTCGGCAGTTTGGAATAAGTGCAGTAGCACTTCAATGACCCGGTCTTGCTCATCTTCTGTCATATTGGACCCCGATGGGAGACAGATTCCTCGCTTGAACAAATCTTCGCATACGCTTCCTGTATCTTCATGAGAATAAAATAAAGCCGGATCGAACAGCGGCTGGGTATGGAGCGGCTTCCACAGCGGACGGGCTTCAATGTTTTCTTCAGCAAGACGTTGAACTACGTCATATGGGCTGAGCCCGTTATCAAGTGTGAGCGTGGTGAGCCAGCGATTGGATACGCCTGCTGCGTACTCCGGCATAAAGCGGACGCCGGCTATGTGACCGAGCGCATTTTTGTATCTCGTGAAAATGTTCCTTCTTTTCTCCACTCGCTCATCCAGCACCTCAAGCTGGGCAATGCCGACGCCGGCTAAGATATTGCTCAGCGTGTAATTATGTCCAATTTGACTGTGCTGGTAATGAACAGCCGGCTCTCGTGCCTGCGAAGCGAGAAATCTTGCTTTTTCAATTGCTGCTTCATCATTTGAAACGAGCATCCCTCCCCCTGATGTGGTAATGATTTTGTTCCCGTTAAATGAAAAAATGCCGAAGCGCCCGAAAGTTCCGCTTTGCTTCCCTTTATAGACTGTGCCGAGAGATTCGGCTGCGTCCTCAATGACAGGAACTCCGTATGCATCACACAGGCTTACGATTTCATCCATTTTCGCGCTCTGCCCATATAGATTGACGGCAATCACCGCTTTTGGCAGTGTTCCATTTCTTTTCGCTTCCTCCAATGCTCTTTCAAGGGCTGTCGGCGACATATTCCACGTATCAGGCTCAGAATCAATAAAGACGGGCACCGCTTTTTCATATAGAATCGGATTGGCGGTTGCTACAAATGTGAAGGACTGGCAAAACACGCTGTCACCTTCTTTTACCTCAAGTAAACGCAGCGCGAGATGAATCGCCGCCGTTCCTGAGCTGACCGCAGCAGCTGCTTTTACACCGACTCGTTCTGCCAGCTGTTCTTCAAATGAATTCACGAGCGGCCCAAGCGGCGCAATCCAGTTTGAGCGAAAGGCTTCTGAAATATAGTGCTGCTCCCTGCCGCTCATATGAGGGGGAGATAAGTAGATTTTTTTATGCATAGAATCATCCTTTGTTTGATGTTTGAATGGAAGAAATGATGTATGCCGGAGCACCGGCCGCCGTTACCCTGTCCGGTATGGGACGGATCACCGCGGAGCCGGCTCCGACAATGCTCCAAGCCCCGATTGTGATCTGCGGTATGACGGATGCACCAGTTCCGACGTGAGCGCCTTCCTGAACGGAAACCGCTCCTGACAGCGTGACACGCGGGGACAGATGAACGTAATCGCTGATTTGATTATCGTGCTCTGCCACTGCACCCGTATTGATGATGCAATGAGCGCCGATGCGCGCATCCGCCTGAATGATCGCGCCCGCCATAATTACTGTCCCTTCCCCAATGACAGCCGACCTGCTGACGATGGCTGACGGGTGAATCAATGTAATAAAATCATCTTTCCTCAGTCCCAGTCGCTCCGCCAGCTGTTTTCTGACACTGTTATTCCCAACAGCAATCAGAAACAGCACATCAGGAATGAGCCTGCGTAGTTCAGTAACGGCTTCCGGCGGTCCTGTGTACCATTCTTTTCCGCCTTCGAACGTTTTGAATTTATCATCCAGCACCGCGGCTAAGCGCGTATCTGAGCGGGCGTTTATCAGCTCTCTGATCACCTTTCCGTGTCCGCCGTCACCCACAATGGCCACGTTTTTCATGAGGACACATCTCCGCTTCCGGTAAACCGTTCCGCGGTCACATGATTGGTTTGCTGAATCCCTTCTGAAACAAGGACCTTTCGCACCGTCAAACATAAAATTTTCAAATCGAGAAAAAATGACCGGTTGTCAACGTACCAAACATCTAATTCAAATTTCTTTTCCCAGGAAATCGCGTTTCTGCCATTGATTTGCGCCCAGCCTGTGATACCCGGCTTCACCTCATGGCGCCGTGCCTGTTTTTCTGTATAAAGAGGCAGATAGTCCATCAAAAGCGGCCGCGGCCCGACAAGGCTCAGATCGCCCTTCAGGACATTCAGGAGCTGCGGAAGCTCATCAATGCTCAGCTTTCTGATCAGCCTGCCTGTTTTCGTCAGCCGGACTTCATCGGGCAGCAGATTTCCCTCACCGTCCCGTTCATCCGTCATTGTCCGGAACTTATATAGGGTGAACGGTTTGCCGTGCAGGCCTGGCCTTACTTGCTTAAAGAAGACAGGTGATCCTATTTTCAGCCTGACAACGGCGATGGTGAACAGAATGATCACACTTGTACAGCACAACAAAAAAATGGCGGCCGTCAGATCAAAAAGTCGTTTCAGGATCAAAGATTCACAGCTCCTTTCGTTTTTCGAAACCGTTTTAATACCAGCTGTCTTTCCTCTTTTGTACAAACGAGCATAAAAGCGAAAACAGCGTAGAAAAAGCTGACTGTCACTCCCGTCGCTATCAATGACGGCCAGCTGTCAATCTTCACAATGAACTGAATTGCCTTACAGACCGTCCAGGCAAACACAGCGGCTGAAAGAGGCCCGATGATGCCTTTAAAGAACACGTGCTTTTTGTAGCCTGTAATGCGGGATACGTAAAGCGGCGTAAAGATGGCATTTTTTAAAATAAGAGAAATGGCCCCTGCCAATGTTATGCCGTACAGACCGAGATGAGCCGGCCCGCTCAGCGTGACCGCCAGCACCACATTCACCGCACCTAACAGCAGGGTAACAATCGCCGGTGTTTTTTGTTGATTAAAAGCGGTCCATATATAAAACAGCGGCATAAAGGCGAGGCTGACAACCAAGTATCCGGCATGAATAAATAAAAGCGGTGCTATCGACGAAAAGGACGGTCCGAGCCAGATTGTCAAAAAAGGTCCCGCCAATCCGCCCAATAAGGCAGCAGGAAGTGCAAGCAAAAGACCATTGAGCCTCACTGCCTTATTGGCGTAATTCATCAATCCGTCCATATCGCCTTTTGAATAATATGAAGTCATGATAGGCGCAAACAGGGATGCGACCGTTCCGGCCAAGCTGCGCAAAAGCAGCGGAAACTGGATAATTGCCGCGTATTTCCCAGATGCGGACGCCCCAAGCATCAAATTGGCGGTTAACAGATCAATCTGCAAAAAAAGCAGGACGCCGATTTGATTGACGGAGCTCCATGCGCCAGCTTGAAATAGCTCCTTGCTAGTGCGGAATGAAAGATCCTTCATACGAAACGAAAACCACGGAATCAGCTTTTTGAAGAAATAGAAAGACAGCACAGACGCCATGACAGCACCAGCTAAAGCTGCAAGCTGGATCTGCCAGATTTTCGGCGCAAAGCATGCAAACAGGAGCAGCACAGACAGCACCCGTATAAGCATTTGCACCGCCTGAATGGAACTGGTGATATAAAGGCGGTTGGCATAAAATGGTGCAGCACCGAAACCCGCCATCAGAAACGTTAAAATAAACAGTACACTGCCGATTAAAATCGACAAGCGCACATCTGCCAAAAGCGCTTGCGGCACATTCATGACGCGGTCAATAAAAAAAGCCGAACCCGCAAGCGGCAGCAAGAGCAGCAATGAAATCAAAACAGAGGCGGCTAAATAATTGCTGATATACGCATTTGCTTTCTCCCGCTCTCCCCTGTGGGCAGCAACAGAAAAGAACCGAACGACAACCGAGCTGAGCGCCACGGTAATAACCGAAAAGTAATTAATCACATTTTGTGTCAAGTGAACAAAGCCAAACGCTTCCACACCAAGCGTTTTGACAATAAAAGGCGTCATCCAAACCGATAGGAAAACGGACAAGAGAAAAGCCGTGAGATTAGCGCTGAAGTTTATCGTGAATTTCATGCCTGCTTCGCACTGCCTTTCATTGTCCCCCGCTGCTCGAAAAACAGCTTGATGAGAAAAGTGAGCCGCCATTTACACAGTGCTAATACCAAACGCTCTCCTCTTAATAATTTCTCATGCTGAATCGGTGTATGTCTGACAGCCTGCCGCACCATGTCATAGGACAAAATCTTCCTGATCTTCTTTTTGATGTCTTTCGGCGAATTCGGAGAAGCACAGGCATTTGCCAAAAGCATCGGAAGCTGGTGCCTGCAAATGTACACATTCAAATCTTCTTTGCATGCGCCTGCTAAGCCATAGTGATTGTAGAATGCAATTTTAGCCTGATATTGTTTTTGAAGATGTTCATCCATCGCCGGCTTATAAGGGATTTCTGTCAGGCTGTTCGGGTTTTCACGATAGATGTACAAGCCTTCATCCAGCATTTTCACCCGCTCCGCTTCGCAAAAAGCGGACAAATTGAAGGGAGAGTCTTCAGCAAAACGGATGTCTTCATCAAACAACAGATTCGCCCTTTCAAAAAGCTCACGACGGTAAAGATAACGCCATACATACCAGATAAATCTCGTTTCGTGAGCATGTTTAAGCTGTTCAGTCATTTCTGGTTTCGTCAGCACGCGGTTTGCCTCAAGCTGCGGCGGCACATATGTCCGCCTGTCCGATGACTGCTTGTAAAAACCGCATCCGACGATGTCAAGCTGATTTTGCTCCGCTTCTTCAGTCAGCCTCTGGAACATGGCGGATGATACATAATCGTCTCCGTCTACAAAGCCGATGTAAGTGCCCCGCGCGGCCTTTATTCCCGTATTTCGCGCTGAACTAAGCCCGCCGTTTGCCTGATGAATGACCTGGATTCTCGCATCCCGTTTTGCATAGTCCTCTGCAATCTCGCCTGAACGATCCGGTGTTCCGTCATTCACGAGGATGATTTCAATATCAGAAAGCGTTTGACGAAGCAAAGAATCAATGCACTCTTCTATAAATGGTTCAACATTATACATCGGGACAATAATGCTGACGAGCGGGATCATTGCGCTTCACCGCTGATTTTGTCACGCAGACCTTTAAAATACACATCTCTCGGAAAGCCTGCACGGGGTGTTTCTTTTGTTAAAAGCTCATTGACTGCGGCTGTTACGCGCTCTGGCTCCGGATGTTCTATCAGCTTCATTAACGGGATGTCTTTAAGCCATTGATAGCCCTCCATTACCTTATGGTCAAAGGAGCGAATGACAACACACGGCGTTCCTGTCAGCGCGCAAAAAATCATGCCATGAAGCCTGTCAGTGACGACGGCTTCTGCGCTTTTCAGCTTAGACCACAGTGCTTCAAGTTCTTGTTCGCGTGTATCGCGGCTGACCCGGCGGCCGATCGTTGTCGTAAAGGATTGGATCTCGCCGAATTCCTCAAATAGCGCAGCCTCGACCCGGTTCCTCTGGTCCTCCTGAAGCACGCTTTCCTGATCCTCGCGCAAACACATATAAACCCCTTCGCGTTCTGCGGGGGTCTTGCTTCTATCTAAATACAGCACCATGTCCGGCTGCTTCAAAATTGTTTTTTCTTGAAAATGCTGTTTCATAAATTGATACGTTGTTTCATCCCGTGCCATGAGCAATAGGCCGGGGTGCGCATTATAAATTTTCTGTGCCCGTTTCAGCTCTTTGCGCCCCTTTTTCGTGTCAGAAAAATGAGCCGTTGCCGGAAGCTGGATAACCCGATAGTCACGGAATGTTTTAATGATGAAGCGGCGCGTCCACTCCTCATAACGGTATAAATCCCCCATGTTTCCGCCGCCGATGATAAAGACCATATCCTCCGGATGGCGCGAGCGGATCAGGCTTTTTGCTGATTTGTAAATGTCCTTCATATCAACCTCGACGATGTCAAAGTCCGGGTATTCTTGCTCAAGAAATACCTTGCTGGCATAAGCAATTGCGTGATCTCCCAAATTGTCATGGGACGGCAGCAGGGTCAGTATGATTTTTTTCTGATGTGCTGCGGCCTTTACCGGTTGATCTGCCGCTCCCAGCCAATATTGGGACGGATATTTGACCTTTAGCAGCAGCCATTCTGCAAAATTGATTTTCAACGATTGTAACGACATGTCCTCACCCTCTGTTTCTCATTTTGTACTCGATCACCCGCTGATACACAGCCGATGCCATAGCGACGAACGGAATCATTCTGTATTTCGCCATCAGAAGCAGGCATGACCGTTTTGCGTCAAAAGGAGCAGTACCCGTTTTTGAAAGACTTTCTTGAAACACCGGGTCCGCGCATATCATGCCAACATTTCTAAGCTTTTCAAACAGTCGGCGGCTGCCGCTCGTTTTCCATTCATTCAGCATGCAGATGCTGCTGTGAAGAACGATAAAGGTATCAAGCTCCTTGCGATACTCCTCCAGTTTGTTGTTCTCCTGTAAAAACGCCGCATTCGCCTCATACAGCGCAAGTCCTGATTCAAACAATTTTTTCTGATAGCGCTGCACAATGGAGGAAAGGTGAATTCGGTAATGATAGAGCGGCGTTTTTACGTAGGATACTGAGCGGGCGAAAAAATGAGCCCTGAAGCTGAAAAACTGATCCTCGACATGCTCCAGCTCGCCTCGGAGCGGAAACGACAGCCGATGGGCTTCAATCATGCTTCTTCTGTACAGTTTGTTCCATGAAAACCCTCTGACCTTCCCTTCGAATAACGCCTTGATATAGTGCTCCTTCGGTTGATCCTGATAGGTTTGGGCAATGTCAGAGTCCATGGTTTTGCCAGTGTCCTCAAACTCTGCGGCGTAATTGCAAATGACCAGATCAGTTTCATCGCCTGCTGCCCGGAGCATCTGCTCGCAATAATCAGGCTCAATCCAATCGTCTGAATCGATAAACGCGATAAATTCGCCGCGTGCTGCCTCAATGCCTTTATTCCGAACCGCACCGAGACCCTGGTTCTCCTGATGAATCACCTTGAACCTGTTGTCCATTTTGGCGTATTCTTCTGCGATATCCGGGCTGGCGTCAGCTGAACCGTCATTGACAATGATGATTTCAATATTGTCCACTGTCTGGTTCCGCAGTGATTCGAGACACGTTCTGATATATGTTTCTGTGTTATAAACAGCGACTAACAGACTAACCGCAGGTGTTTCCATAATGACCGGCTCCTCGTGCATAAATTACCGGGAAAAAATCGTTCTGTAAGGCAGAACCGATGAATCAACCGGCATAAGCAAATAACTGTAAAGAAAATAACAAACAACGATAGCGATATAGATAAGAGCGTTCGATTTTTCATCAAATATCCTGACAAAATAAGGGACTAAGATCATTTGATACAGACCGAAATAAATATTGAATCTGGCAAAAATCACGTCCTTTGTGGCCAAAAGGCCGAACAAAAAACCAAGCAGGCACAAATTAACGACAATATCGATTTGCGGCCACAGACTCCGCAGTCGTTCTTTATAGCAAAATGCAAGGAACAGCGGCAGAACCAACACAGCGATTTTGATCACATTCATTCCATTTGTGTTCGTCATGAGCCATTTTTCATAATGGCTGTATGAGCTGTTTTCAAGTACAACGACAAACACAGAAATAAATTTTTGATATAAAAATGTCATGCCGAGAAATAAAGCGGATAGGCCGAATATCGCCGGTGACCAGGCTTTTCTTCTGACAATAAAGTACACTGGAATCATAATCAGCGCCGACGAATGAAAGAGAGAGCTGACCAGCACAATCAGGAAATATCGCTTCCAGTTCCCGCTGATGATATAACGGATCGCCCAAAACAAAGCAGCTGCGACCATGTATTGCCTGATGCCGTTAAAAGACGCGTAGTAATGAAAGGTTCCCAAAAACAAAAAGACACTCAGCTCAAACGGCCTGCCATAGTCGGCGAGTGTCTTCATAATAAAGCTGTAGGTCACGACCGCCACCGTAAAATACATGATTTGAGGATCTTCCGTGATGAAATTCATCAGCCAAAGGAGTGCGGTAAACCCCGGATCTGTCGCTGTTTTCGCAGTGCCGAAACCGAATATCTGCCACACATTTTGATAATCGCCCGCCAATTCGTACAGCAGCGTGTACGTCTGAAAATCCGTGCCGACTCGATAGCGGAGACCTGACACGAGCACAAGTGAAGCGAGCGGAATCCAGATCAAAAGCTTATTCGGCCGATACCCCGTGGCAAGCGAATCGTCACGGCCGCCGCACATTTTAGCGAACCAAGACCAAATAAATACAATCCCCATATTGACGGCATATACAATCATCGGTCATGGTCCTTTTCCGTGCTGATGTTGTATACATTCAGCAGCGCTCCTACATTTTGCTGTGCATCGTAGCCAAGTTGAGCAAGTGTTTCTTTGATGAACTCACGCTTCGGCCTGCCTGCGGCGGCCGCCCTTGCAATGGTTTCAGCCCAGACGCTGATCGGCTCAGAAAGACTTAATCTTGTGACAAGCCCGAGACCGGCGTCGACTTTTTCTGTAATGCTGTCTGAAATGATGCATGGAAGCCCCGACGCCTGTGCTTCCACAAGCACAACCGGCAAGCCTTCGTACAGAGACGGCATGACAAATACATCAAATGTGCGCATCAATTCATGGATCCGTTCTTCCGTGCCTAAAAAGAGGACGTCTGAAAGCAAATTCTGCCGGCGCGCCTCCTCCTCTATCTCCCCGCGCAACGGCCCGTCTCCCGCCAGAACGAGCTGAAAGCGAACGCCTCTTTCTTTGAGATGTGCGGCAAGTTTCAGCAGGAACGCGTGGTTTTTCACTTCATGAAACCGGGCCACATGGCCAATGATGAGCCGGTCGGCTGCAATGCCGCGTGCTGCTTTTTCTTCATCAGCCGCCTGCCCATTTGGGGCGAACAACTCAAGGTCAATCCCGTTAGGAAGAAGGTGAACACGCTCCCGCTCCATATTGGACTGTCCAAATAAAAACCTGCCCGCATCCTCTCCGCAGGCACACAGCGCTGTCGCATTTGCCAAAATGAGCCGCCTGAACACGAGCAGCTGCAATCGATCCTTCCAGTTGAAGCCGGTCTTCCAAGACGTATTGTGGGAGTGGCATACCCTGACCGGCACTCCGGCGAGCCTTGCCGCAAGGGCGATAAAACCCGTTTGGAAATCCGTGTGCGCATGAACGGCGCTGAACGGCCCGTTTTCTTTTATCGCGTTTCTCACATTCCTCACAAATGTAAGGGGATTGCTTTGCCCAATGCTCGGGACATAAAAAAGCCGCCCGCCTAAAGATAAAATCTCTTCATCGTAAGCGCACGGATCATTTCGATACGTTAAAAAGTCAAATTGCACTTTGCTTTTGTCCATTTTCCGATATAAATTCATCACCATGGTTTCCGCGCCGCCCCTGTTCATGCCGCTGAGAACATGGAGCACGCGTTTTTGGCTGCTATTCATGCTTGACAAGCCCTTCCTTTTGGTTCATCACTCTTTTTTTATGGTAGCGATTCATCACAGCTGCAGGCATAAAGGCGCGAATTAACGGTTTTGCGATATATATGTAATCAGATAAAGGAAGCTTCAAGCGTCTGCACGCCTGATAGACAAGAATGGCATTGTCGATTGAATACGTAAATGACCGCCGTTTGAATGCATCGCTGTCTTCCCTCACTTTATACAAGGCTTCCTGAAGATTATAGCCCCTGAAGCCCTCTTCAAAAAAGCGAAGCCACAAATCAATATCTTCCATTCGTCTCGTCCGCCGCACCGACCGGTAGCCTTTCAGCGTGCGGTAGGCACTCGCTCTCATCATAATCGTGCCGTGGCAAAATGGAGTCCCTTTTGCCATGATGCCCGGCTCCGGAACAGAAGGCAGAATGCGGGCGCCTCTTACGCCAAATTCATCAAACACAAGCATGCCGGTGCCAACCACCTGATAGTGTCGGTGCTTTTCTAAAAACGCGACCTGCTTTTCCAGACGGCGCGGAAACGAAAGGTCATCTCCGTCCTGACGTGCGATATAATCGCCTGTCGCATGCGAAAGACAATGATTTAATGATGCGGCAAGCCGCTTATTTGTTTTGTTTTGAATCAGTTTGATGCGGTCGCTGTAATGAGCGGCATACTGCTTCGCGATACGGAGCGTGCCGTCTGTTGACGCATCATCGCACAAAATCAGCTCCCAATTTTTATAGGATTGGCTGAGTATGGATTCTATGCTTTCTGCCAATGTGCGTTCGCAATTATAAATGCCCATAATGACAGAAACTTTCGGTCCTGAGTTCATACGCTTTTCTCCTTTGTATCCATATCCATGTACGCGGAATAAATATCTGCCATTTCTTCCACCGTTCGCGCCTCCGAGAAGCGCAAGGCTGTTTTTCGGCCTTCCTGGCCCAGCTTTCGGCAGAGCTCCGGCTTATGGTAAAGCTGTTCAATCCGGCGGGCAAAAGCAGCACTGTCACCGATTTTGATCAGAAAACCGTTTTCTCCGTCGCGGATGATTTCCCGATGCCCGCGATTATCTGTGGCGATCGCCGGTTTTTCTGCCGCCATTCCCTCAAGCACATTCATGCCGAGGCCCTCTCTAATGCTGGATGCGACAGATACATCCGCAAGCTGAATCAGCTCATGTATGTCGCTGCAAAAGCCGTAAAAACAGACATTGGCGGAGGCACCAAGCTTTTCAGCTAACATTTGATACGTTTGTTCCATTGCCCCTTCCCCGGCAAACACAAGGCGGAGCGAGGGAATTTTTTCTTTTAGCAAGGCTGCGGCTTCAATTAACTGCTTCTGGTTTTTGTTCAGATTGAGCTCAGCCGGATAAACCAATATAAAATCATCTTCACGGAACCCGTGCTTTTCTCTGAGTCTTTGCTGCTCTATCGGACTGACAGGCCGGAAACGCTCGGTGTTGACGCCAATGCCGTGAATTTTCTGCGTCCTTCCGCCCGGCCTTTGAAGTCCTTTCGCCCGTTTATAATCCTCTTCATTAATCGTAATCAGGCAGTCCGTATATGCTGAAAGCCATTTCTCGACCGGATAGTAAAGAAGCCAATTTTTCATTGGTGCTCCTTTGCAGAAGTGAAATCCGTGCGCTGTATACAGCACCTTTGTTCCGTGCCGCCGTGCCTGCCTCGCCGCCAGTCTGGCGAGAACGCCGCCGACCGGTGTATGGCAATGGACAATGTCGTATTCATAAGTGTCGATCACTTTCTTCAACTGCCTATAAACGGCCAGGTTCTGAGGGTCAAAAGGTGACCTGCGAATCGGGATGGAGAATTTCTCATCTACATACGGCAGCTTGGTTTGTCCGTTCGCGGCGACATGAACCTCCCAGCCCCTTTGTTTAAACCATTTAAAATAAGGGAGGTGAAAGGCCTTAAAATGATAATCAACAGTCGCGCAAAACAAGATCTTTTTCGTCATTTTCACTCCCCCTAATGAACACTGGCAGCCGTCATTTTGTCTGATGTATTGATTGCCGCAAACAGCCTCGCTCTCAGGTCGGCTTCCGACAGCTCATGAAAATCCTCGATAAAGCGCATCAGCACCGGCCAATCACCGTCCACCGCTTTACCGATGTGAATTTTCGGAAAGATTTGTTCAGCATGGACTTCATTTTTGTTCAGTAATTCTTCATACATTTTTTCGCCCGGACGAATGCCTGTGAATTCGATTGGAACCTGCTCTGTCGTGTAGCCGGACAAATGAATGAGGTTTTTGGCAAGATCTACAATCTTTACGGGCTCTCCCATATCGAGAACAAAAATCTGACGCCCTTTCGCCAGTGCCCCAGCCTGAATCACAAGCCTTGATGCCTCGGGAATCGTCATGAAATAGCGGGTCATTGCCGGATGTGTTACTGTCACCGGGCCGCCTTTTTCAATCTGTTTTTTGAAAATCGGAATGACGCTGCCTCGGCTCCCGAGTACATTGCCGAAGCGAACAGCGACAAATTTGGTTCTGCTGACTTTCCCAAGATTCATAATAATCATCTCTGCGAATCGTTTTGTCGCCCCCATTACGTTGGCTGGGTTCACCGCTTTGTCCGATGAAATCAGCACGAATGTCTCTGTTCCCGACATATCGGCTGCTTCCGCGACATTTTTTGTTCCGATAATATTGTTTTTGACCGCCTCTTCAGGATTATTTTCCATTAAAGGCACATGCTTATGGGCAGCTGCATGATAGACAACATGCGGCTCGTATTTTTTCATCAATGTAAACATTTTATCGCGGTCCTGCACATCAGCGATTTCCGTATGGAACACAATGTGTTTGCCGAATCGTCCGTTTAGCTCTGTATAAATTGAATGAATGCTGTTTTCCCCATGGCCGAGCAGAATAATTTCCTTAGGCTGAAACGCACTGATCTGCCGGCAGATTTCTGAGCCGATTGATCCGCCCGCTCCCGTGACGAGAACTGTTTTTCCTTTGATGCGATTCGAAATTTCGCTAGTGTCGAGGGTTACCGGCTTTCTGCCGAGCAAGTCCTCAGCTTTTACATCTCTAATTTGTCCGGCAGTTCGTGTGCCAAGCAGCATTTCATCAAAATGAGGCATAATTTTAATGCTTACTCCGGTTCGCACACATTCTTTATATAACACCTGAAGCTCATGGGTGCGGAGTGAAGGAATGGCAATAATAATAAAATTAATTTTGAGCTTTTGCACCGCAGGCATGATACTTTCTTTTCCGCCGATTACGGGCAGCCCCATAATTTCTAATTTATGCTTCGTTTGGTCGTCATCAATAAAAGCGACAGGTATGATATCTGGTTCATCTTTCGAAAGCAGCTGCCTGACCATCAGAGTCCCACCTGAGCCCGCCCCGATAATCAGCGCGCGGGACGAGGCGCAGCGTTTTTTCCTGATGCTTTCGTTTAATACTCTGGATAAAATACGGGTCCCTCCAATAGACAAAAGCTGAAGCACCCAGCACGCGGTTAACAGACGGAAGAACATCGTGTGATACACAGCATACTGAATGATACCGGTCACAGCGGCGGAAAGCGTAATGCCCTTAAGCAGGACAATCAGCTCACCAAGCCCGGTGTATGTCCACACCTGTTTATACTGATTGAACAGGAAAGCACACACATGATAGCTGAGGAGCAAGCTGACAGCGGTAAGCAGTAATGCTCCGGAGTCATAAAATTGATAGGAATCTTTTAAAAATTGATATCCTGCAATAACTGAATTTAAAACGAGGTAAGTATCCAGCGCAATAATCATTGACAGTCTTCTCCGGTAACTCAACCTTTTCCCCCCTAATTCTTTTATCGGTTTAGCTGCGGCGGTTTTCGTCTCTCCAAAAAATCGGCAGCAGCTAAACCGACAACACGTCCTATGTATATATCAGATAAGTGGGCATTTAACCCATCCTCACGCCCCGCCAGCGACGACCAGCATCTAAGGCAGCAACTTCAGCTGCCCACAGCAGAGCCGAGTGCCTCCATTGATACAGGTCAGGAGACATCACCTTTACAAAAACTAGTAGGAATAGTGTTCCGATTTTTTCATTTTCTTTTTGTTTAAAAGAGCGCCTAACAGCTTCGCATTGGATTGTTCCAGTGCATCTTTTGCTTTCAGAACGGTATCGGTTTTTGTTTTTCCGCTTAAAACGACGAGCACGCTGCCGTCTGTCTGATTTGCTAGAATCTGAGCATCTGCAACAGCCAAAAGAGGAGGGGAATCAAAGATGACGAGGCTGAATTGTTCATAGATCTCAGATATTAAATCTCCCATTGCTTTTGAAGACAACAGTTCTGCCGGGTTTGGCGGGGTCGGCCCGCTTGTCAGTACATATAAGTTATCGATCGGCGTCTTTTGCACCGTCTCACTGAGTGAAGCATTGCCGACCAGCACATTTGTCAGCCCGGTTACATTATCAACCTGAAACGTCTGATTGATGGTCGGCTTTCTTAAATCGGCATCCACCAGCAGTACTTTCTTTTCCTGCTGCTGCGCAAAGACAGCCGCAAGATTCGCTGCACTGAACGATTTACCTTCACCAGGCACAGAGGAGGTGACGAGGATAGATCGCAAGTTGGTCTGGACAGATGAGAACTCAATGTTTGTCCGAATGGTGCGATATTGTTCCGCAACAACTGATTTATTGTGTAAAACAGATATTTGAGCCAAACCTCGCCTTGCTTTCTTTTTTCTAAAGATCACTCGCTTCACTCCCCGAAATGTTTTATCCCACGATTCCGCCCTTTGTGGACATCAGGAACGGAGCCTAAGCATGGCAATCCGGTTCTCTCGCTGAGCTGCCGTGCGCTTTTGCAAGTATCATCGAGAAAATGCAGAAAAAATGCCAGTGTAATGCCGCCCATGACAGCAGCGCCAAAAGCCATGACCATATTTCGCAGCCTGGCCGGCTTGATCATCGGGCTTTCAGAAGCCTTCGCCTCTGATAATATATGTACGCCTTGTACATTCATTCTTTCATCTACTTCTTTTTCAAACTTGTTCACTAACGTGTTCGCAATCTCAGCCGCTTTCGCCGGGTCGTGATCCTGGACGGCAACGTTGATAATTTCTGATTCATTTTCACTGCTGGTAACCACTTTTCCTTTCAGCGAGGAAGCCGATTCAGATAGGTGCAATTCCGCCTTAACTTCTTCCATCAAGGCAGTGCTTTTCATAATCGATTGGAACGTGCTGCTATACTGAAGATTTCGCTGGATGTCACTGAGATTCGAGTTTTCTTCACCGTCTGATTCATGAACCAGCACCTGTGTCGACGCCTGGTAGGTCGGTGAAATGACCTTAAATTGCACAAAACCCATAATAAGGGTGACGCCGATTGTGATGAGCAGAATCAGCACGAATCTGTGTCTGACAATCGCATATAATTCTTTGAAACTCATATTCTCATTCATGTATTCATAGCCTTCAGCCTTCCCGCGGCTGGCTTCCCGCGCCCCTTTCTGTTAATGATTGGATTATAAAAGAAAACGTTATTATTTAAAAATTGCAAAATAAGCCAATAAGTTCTCTTTAGAGAACAAAATCATGATTTTCCTCTAATTTACTGCACTTCCCTTATTATTTTAAATTTTATAAAGAACGAAAAATTCTTTATAATGAACAAAATAACGACAGGAATAGAGGAGAATTTCATATTATGATTGGAAGAATTATCCGTTTGTACCGTAAAAGAAAAGGCTATTCTATTAATCAGCTGGCTGTTGAGTCAGGCGTATCCAAATCCTATTTAAGCAAGATTGAAAGAGGCGTTCACACGAATCCGTCCGTTCAATTTTTAAAAAAAGTTTCTGCCACACTGGAAGTTGAATTAACAGAATTATTTGACGCAGAAACAATGATGTATGAAAAAATCAGCGGCGGTGAAGAAGAATGGCGCGTACATTTAGTGCAAGCCGTACAAGCCGGGATGGAAAAGGAAGAATTGTTCACTTTTACGAACAGGCTAAAGAAAGAACAGCCTGAAACTGCCTCTTACCGCAACCGCAAACTGACGGAATCCAATATAGAAGAATGGAAAGCGCTGATGGCGGAAGCAAGAGAAATCGGTCTGACTGTCCATGAAGTCAAATCCTTTTTAAAAACAATGGGAAGATGATGATCGGTTAAGGGCTAACGTTCGCATCTATAGGGTAAATCTGTTTATAATGGGGGAAAAAGGGAGAGAACACAATGACTCATCAAATAGTAACGACTCAATACGGCAAAGTAAAAGGCACAACGGAAAACGGCGTACATAAGTGGAAAGGCATCCCCTATGCCAAGCCGCCTGTCGGACAATGGCGTTTTAAAGCACCTGAGCCGCCTGAAGTGTGGGAAGATGTCCTTGATGCCACAGCGTACGGCCCTGTTTGCCCGCAGCCGTCTGATTTGCTGTCACTTTCGTATACTGAGCTGCCCCGCCAGTCCGAGGATTGCTTGTTTGTCAATGTATTTGCGCCTGACACTCCAAGCCAAAACCTGCCTGTCATGGTTTGGATTCACGGAGGCGCTTTTTATCTCGGCGCGGGCAGTGAGCCATTGTATGACGGATCAAAACTTGCGGCACAGGGAGAAGTCATTGTCGTTACATTGAACTATCGGCTGGGGCCGTTTGGCTTTTTGCACTTGTCTTCGTTTGATGAGGCGTATTCCGATAACCTTGGGCTTTTAGACCAAGCCGCCGCGCTGAAATGGGTGCGGGAGAATATTTCAGCGTTTGGCGGTGATCCCGATAACGTAACAGTATTTGGAGAATCCGCCGGCGGGATGAGCATTGCCGCGCTTCTCGCTATGCCTGCGGCAAAAGGCCTGTTCCAGAAAGCAATCATGGAAAGCGGCGCTTCTCGAACGATGACGAAAGAACAAGCGGCGAGCACCTCGGCAGCCTTTTTACAGGTCCTTGGGATTAACGAGGGCCAACTGGATAAATTGCATACGGTTTCTGCGGAAGATTTGCTAAAAGCGGCTGATCAGCTTCGGATTGCAGAAAAAGAAAATATCTTTCAGCTGTTCTTCCAGCCCGCCCTTGATCCGAAAACGCTGCCTGAAGAACCAGAAAAAGCGATCGCAGAAGGGGCTGCTTCCGGTATTCCGCTATTAATTGGAACAACCCGTGATGAAGGATATTTATTTTTCACCCCGGATTCAGACGTTCATTCTCAGGAAACGCTTGATGCAGCGCTCGAGTATTTACTAGGGAAGCCGCTGGCAGAGAAAGTTGCCGATTTGTATCCGCGTTCTCTGGAAAGCCAAATTCATATGATGACTGATTTATTATTTTGGCGCCCTGCCGTCGCCTATGCATCCGCACAGTCTCATTACGCCCCTGTCTGGATGTACAGGTTCGATTGGCACCCGAAGAAGCCGCCGTACAATAAAGCGTTTCACGCATTAGAGCTTCCTTTTGTCTTTGGAAATCTGGACGGATTGGAACGAATGGCAAAAGCGGAGATTACGGATGAGGTGAAACAGCTTTCTCACACGATACAATCAGCGTGGATCACGTTCGCTAAAACAGGAAACCCAAGCACCGAAGCTGTGAATTGGCCTGCGTATCATGAAGAAACGAGAGAGACGCTGATTTTAGACTCAGAGATTACGATCGAAAACGATCCCGAATCTGAAAAAAGGCAGAAGCTATTCCCTTCAAAAGGAGAATAAATATGGGGAAAACAGGATACATTGGTGCTGCCATTGTTGTGGCAGCTTGTATCATTATTTTGTCGGCCGTGGTATGTTTACGAGACACAGTCTATTACCAGCCTATGCGCTGGACTGGCATCATACTGTTTTTCGCGGGAATTGTGATGGTTCCCGCATACTCAGCAAAAAGAAAACCCGGAAAAGAGAAGTAATTCTCTTTTCTGGGTTTTTATGTTTATTATAATCTTCCCGCGCGAATATCGTCTGTCATTCCCTCATAAGGAGCCTTCGAAATCACTTCTTCGTTGTCGACTCCTTCATTTTTCAGAAATGTAATTTCCGCAAATTCAGGTACAACGTATTTTGGATACGTTTCATATTTTTCGCGGGATTCTTTCATCAAATCAATGTGGTCATTTTGGTAGCAAACCGTAATTTCAGGATGTTCATGTACCCATTTCGGGAAGAAAATAATGCCATGCATGCGTTTTTCATTTGGCATAAAGTTTAATGAAACATCCGTGCCAGTCGGCTCTGTCCAAGACACTTTATATACGCCTTCTGTCAGTTTGACAATATTCACTTCCTGATCCCGAACCCAGCGTCCGGCAACCATTCCGCTATGAATTCTATAATCAATTGTATGGTCGTTTTTAATATAAATCTCGTATTCCCATCCGTTTTCATACGTATAAATCATGTGGCTTCCGATAAAGTTTTCCATCTTACACACTCTCCTTAGTCTTTTACTGTACTTCATAAATGTCTAGTAGAACGTAATCAGGGGTTCTTTCTGCGGAACCGATAAACAAGCGGTCATGCAGCCATTGATAGACTTCACTGCCTGTTTCAAACGTCGGTACCGTACGAAAATAAACATGTTCCGGTTCAATAATTTCCCCGGCTGCCGCTTGTTTTCGAAACGGCTCGCTGACTTGCCGTATTCCATTGTTTTCAATGTAAATCAGTTCATGATCTGCTGTTTCAATCACATACCTGGCAGATAAATCTGTTCTGCCGTTAGCGCGAATCATTTGTGAATCGGCACCGCCCGGCAAAATACGTCCCTTTACTTCCCCAGTTATTGTTCCCGAACGAATCGGAATGAATCGTCTCAGTCCCAGGCTTGTCTCACCAATCGTGATAGGCGGATCAACCTTGATTTCTAAAGAGGCGAATGGTTTTAAAACCGGCTTCTTCACGAGAACCACCTCACCTTCAGAAAAAAATCATGTAACTATTTACATGTTTACTTTAACACCATTGCAGTTAACTGTCAAACAATAGGAACATAAAAAAACAAGGACTGTTTGAAGACAGTCCTTGTCTGAAGCTAGCTTTGATAAGCAAGATATGTGCTGACAGTGCTTTTGGCAAGACAGGCAGAGGAATCTATAATCGGAATCTCACTTTGAATATGATCTAACACCGCATTTAAATCCGTGCAGGCTGAAATGATGATGTCTGCATGCTGACTGATTTCTTCATATAGCGTCTGCCACAATGCTTGTGTATGCTGCATATGATTTGGCTGTTTGATTGCGGCGATAAGCTGGTTCACAGCCTGCTGCCAATGGTCCTTGTGAATAACTTCTTGTCCATTTCCCTTCAGAACTTTTTGGTAGATGGCGGATTGGATGGTTGGCTCTGTTCCTAAAACCACCGCTTTTTTTGCGAGATGCGGAATCTCTTTTATCGTTTCCTCAACAATATGCAACATAGGAACCGACAATGCCTGCTGAATCTCTTCATAGTAGACATGCGCCGTATTACAAGGCAGCGCAATGAAATCCACGCCTGTTTTCTCGAGCTTTACCGCTCCGTCGATAATTGCTTTTTTCATCTCGTCATGGTCAATTGGACGATCTGCATAGAAGGGCGTCGGGCATGAATAGATCATCATGTGCGGGTAGTCAATATCGTTTGAAGCCCCATACAGCTTCTGACAGTAATCAATCACCTTATCAATAAACGGCGAGGTCGATTTCGGCCCCATTCCGGCTAATATTCCGATCATCAAATTCATTCCTTTCTACTTCGTACGGACCGCTTCTTCCTCTGAGCCATCCTCATAGAGGATAAAGCTTTTCGCAGCATCCACACCTAATGTAAACTCGACTTCAACAGACAATGCTCGCAGAAAGAAACGGGTTTCCGAAGAAGGAAATAACTCCAGTCTCAGCTGTCCGGCGATCTCCAAATAAAGCCGTTCATTCTCGGCAGTCACCTGTGCAGCCGTCCCATCCTGCAACAGGTAGCTGCCAACATAGCGGCTGTATATCGCCGTATCAATTGCTTTTTTCTTTTTATCAGCAGGACGTTCCGGGACCTCATATGGCTGGCCAAATAGAATATGTTCCGCCGCCTTCAGAATCGCTTGTTCATATTCAGTATCCTCTTCCTTATTACTCAAATAGATCAGTGTTTTACGATGATCGATATATCGGATCATCAACGTCGAATAGCCGGGCCACCCTCCGCTGTGGCTGACAATCCGCCCTTTTTCAGGACTGTTTTGCAGTACCCAGCCAAAGCCATAATCAATTGTTTCTCCATTGTTGAGGCGCACTGGAGAAAACGCAGATTCCTTAGAAGCCTTGCTGATGAAATCGTCCTGATATAAAGCCTGATCAAATCGAAACAAATCGCTTGTGACAGAGTTCACCGTCCCATCTCCCTGTATGCCATCGAGATACACAACATAGTTCGTTTCCTCCAGCTCATCAGGGAGGACGTATGTTTCGGAATGTACATCATACACATATCCATATGCATAATGATCAATTCGCTCAGGCGAAAGCCTCCTGTTATACACTCTTGTTTCATTCATGCCTGCCGGTAAAAAAATACTTGTTTTCATAAAATCCGCATAGCTCATGCCAGATGCTTTTTCAATGATAACCGCCAGCAGCACATACCCCGTATTGCTGTACATCCAGCCTTCATTCGGTTCAAAATAACCAGATAGCCCCTCATTCATCAGCATATCGACAATATCCTGATTCACCGCAATCTTGTGCGGATCCCAATTAGCAAAAAACCAACCCATATAATCAGGAAGCCCTGACGTATGGTTCAATAAATGCCGAATCGTTACACCCTGGTACGGAAAACCGGGCAGCCAGCGATCCACTTTATCTTCATAGCCAAGAATCCCCTTCTCCTCCAGCAAGATGATTCCCAATGCTGTAAAAGGCTTTGACAAAGACGCTAACTCAAACAAAGAGTTGGTTTTCAACGGGCGTTTTTCCGTCATTTCCGCATAGCCAAAAGAGTGGTGATATAAAATATCGCCACCCTCCGCAGCTAGAACCGTCCCGTTAAACTGATGTTTTTCGCCTAATGTCTCAAATAACGTCTGAAGATTCTTTCTTTTATTCTGCTTCATTCCTCCACCTCCCATATCTCTGTACGTTACTAACCTACTAACGTTTCAAATATTTTGAAAACAATAAAAAAAGCTGATTAATCCTCAAATAGGAAAAATCAACTTTAATATAGCGGTATTAGATCTGCATGAATCAAAAAATCCTCTTTTATGAAGTCGGAGAAGGAACTCTAGCGGCTGCAAAATGGGTTCTCGTAGTCGCTTGAATGACTCCTGCGGCAGTACTCCTCATTGCAACTGTCACCGTATCTCCGGCGTTTAACTGAAGAATTTCCGTAATGGCTACGACAGCGGGGAGATTCCCTGCTTGAAATTGGTTATTTCCGCCGCCTACCACATCTTGATTCACGAGAAATACGACTTCTAAGTTGAAGCCAACATTCGCATTCGCTTGAAATTCAACTGATGCATTAAGAGAATACACGCCTGCTGTTCTCGGGGAAAATGTAGATGTGCCGGGGTTATATTCATTCGCCAAATCAAATTGGACATTTTGAAAAAGAACTCCGCTGGCTGCATTTGCAGCAACTGACAGATTCATATTGCTGGTGGCTCTGAAAGCAGAAATAGGCTGGTTCGTCATTGGTGCGAAGGACTGGTTTTGTTGAGCTGATGGGGTATTTCCATTTGTGACACTTGGTGATAAAAGAGGTTCCGGTCGATCGTTCCTCTTAATCCATTTAGTTGGCCGGGGCTGCATAACTTTTTCCTCCTTATAAGCCTTACGCTTCTATCATTTGTTTGCTAGTTAATACATTATTATATTAATCGTTACAGACATTGAAACGGTATCTGCCCGACTGTATAAAAATAGAAATCACAGCAGCATGTTCCCAAAACAGATTACTGCTTTTGATCCAAGAGGCATGCTTCATCAAGGCATCAGACGATCTTATATGAAAGACCTCAGTTAGAGATCCTTTTTAACCCATCACATATACCTGCCGTTCACTACTATTTAGTGAAATGAGATATTATGATATTTTCTGAATTATGATTAAAAAGGCAACTTTATGCCCATGCAACAGAAGCTATAAAAAATACGGAGAATGAAAAGAAACAGATAGATTTTTTAGTTCTTTAGGCCCGTATCCCGCAAATCCTTTTATGATTTTCTATCAAACAAAAGAGGAAAATAGACCAGTTGCAATCCAAACGAGAGTCTAATAGAATGAGGTCGAAAAGTAAATCGAGCGGGTTTGTTACTGATAAAGCAGGCAAGACCTAAAATGTGTAAAGGGCAAAGTGTATACTTTGGCGTCGCCCCTTACATATTTTAGGTCTTTTTTTATTGTGCGTAACTAACTTGCCATCTTCAAATAGGAGGGCTGGAAGAAGCAGACCGCTAACACAGTACATAAAAAAGGAGACATGAACGATGAACATCAAAAAGTTTGCAAAACAAGCAACAGTATTAACCTTTACTACCGCACTGCTGGCAGGAGGCGCAACTCAAGCGTTTGCGAAAGAAACGAACCAAAAGCCATATAAGGAAACATACGGCATTTCCCATATTACACGCCATGATATGCTGCAAATCCCTGAACAGCAAAAAAATGAAAAATATCAAGTGCCTGAATTCGATCCGTCCACAATCAAAAACATCTCTTCTGCAAAAGGCCTGGACGTTTGGGACAGCTGGCCATTACAAAACGCTGACGGCACAGTCGCAAACTATCACGGCTACCACATCGTCTTTGCATTAGCCGGAGATCCTAAAAATGCGGATGACACATCGATTTACATGTTCTATCAAAAAGTCGGCGAAACTTCTATTGACAGCTGGAAAAACGCTGGCCGCGTCTTTAAAGACAGCGACAAATTCGATGCAAATGATTCTATCCTAAAAGACCAAACGCAAGAATGGTCAGGTTCAGCCACATTTACATCTGACGGAAAAATCCGTTTATTCTACACTGATTTCTCCGGTAAACATTACGGCAAACAAACACTGACAACTGCACAGGTAAACGTATCAGCATCAGACAGCTCACTGAACATCAACGGTGTAGAGGATTATAAATCAATCTTTGACGGCGACGGCAAAACGTATCAAAATGTACAGCAGTTCATCGATGAAGGCAACTACAGCTCAGGCGACAACCATACGCTGAGAGATCCTCACTACGTAGAAGATAAAGGCCACAAATACTTAGTATTTGAAGCAAACACTGGAACTGAAGATGGCTACCAAGGCGAAGAATCTTTATTTAACAAAGCATACTATGGCAAAAGCACATCATTCTTCCGTCAAGAAAGTCAAAAACTTCTGCAAAGCGATAAAAAACGCACGGCTGAGTTAGCAAACGGCGCCCTCGGCATGATTGAGCTAAACGATGACTACACACTGAAAAAAGTGATGAAACCGCTGATTGCATCTAACACAGTAACAGATGAAATTGAACGCGCGAACGTCTTTAAAATGAACGGCAAATGGTACCTGTTCACTGACTCCCGCGGATCAAAAATGACGATTGACGGCATTACGTCTAACGATATTTACATGCTTGGTTATGTTTCTAATTCTTTAACTGGCCCATACAAGCCGCTGAACAAAACTGGCCTTGTGTTAAAAATGGATCTTGATCCTAACGATGTAACCTTTACTTACTCACACTTTGCTGTACCTCAAGCTAAAGGAAACAATGTCGTGATTACAAGCTATATGACAAACAGAGGGTTCTACGCAGACAAACAATCAACGTTTGCGCCAAGCTTCCTGCTGAACATCAAAGGCAAGAAAACATCTGTTGTCAAAGACAGCATCCTTGAACAAGGACAATTAACAGTTAACAAATAAAAACGCAAAAGAAAATGCCGATATCCTATTGGCATTTTCTTTTATTTCTTATCAACATAAAGGTGAATCCCATATGAACTATATAAAAGCAGGCAAATGGCTAACAGTATTCCTAACCTTTTTAGGAATATTGCTGTTTATCGACTTATTTCCAAAAGAAGAACATGACCAAAAAACAAAATCAAAACAGAAGCCGGACTACCGGGCGGCATATCATTTTACGACGCCGGATAAATGGAAAAATGACCCTCAAAAACCGATCTATTTTGATGGCAAGTATCATTATTTCTATCTATATAACCGGGATTACCCAAAAGGCAACGGCACAGAATGGCGCCATGCCGTCTCAGAGGATTTGGTGCACTGGACCGATGAAGGCGTGGCGATTCCGAAATATACAAACCCGGACGGTGACATTTGGACCGGTTCCGTCGTGGTTGATAAAGAGAACACAGCCGGCTTCGGGAAAAATGCGCTTGTCGCGATTGTGACACAGCCCTCAGCCAAAGACAAAAAACAGGAGCAATATTTGTGGTACAGCACAGACAAAGGAAAATCATTCAAATTCTACAGTGGCAATCCCGTTATGCCTAATCCGGGCACAGACGATTTCAGAGATCCGAAAGTCATATGGGATGACCAGGATAACAAATGGGTCATGGTCATGGCTGAAGGATCAAAAATCGGCTTTTATGAATCCGATAATCTTAAGGACTGGCATTACACAAGCGGATTCTTCCCAGAACAGGCGGGAATGGTGGAATGTCCCGACCTCTACATGATGCGGGCAAGCGACGGAACGAATAAGTGGGTTCTCGGTGCCAGCGCGAATGGCAAACCGTGGGGCAAACCAAATACGTACGCCTACTGGACCGGAAGCTTCGACGGAAAAGAATTCAAAGCGGATCAGACTGAAGCCCAATGGCTTGACTATGGCTTCGACTGGTATGGCGGTGTGACGTTCGAAGACAGCAAAAGCACAGATCCATTAGAAAAGCGGTATGCGCTTGCCTGGATGAACAATTGGGATTATGCCAACAACACCCCGACAATGAAGAACGGCTTTAACGGCACAGATTCTGTCATACGCGAACTCCGGCTGAAGGAGCAGGATGGAACATACAGCCTCGTCTCACAGCCGATTGAAGCTTTGGAGCAGCTGACTGTTTCAACTGACGAAATAGAGGATCAGGATGTGAACGGATCAAAAACATTGTCGATAACAGGTGATACGTACCAGCTTGATACGGATCTTTCTTGGTCAGAGCTAAAGAATGCAGGCGTCAGGCTCAGAGAATCAGAAGACCAAAAACGCCATATTGATGTCGGTATTTTCGCTGAAGGCGGCTATGCTTATGTCAATAGAGCAGCCACAAATCAGCCTGACAAAAGCAATACCTATGTCGAAAGCAAAGCTCCTTATGATGTAAGCAAACGTAAGGTGCATTTGAAAATACTTGTCGATAAAACAACGATAGAAGTATTTGTTGGCGACGGGAAAACCGTTTTTTCAAATGAAGTCTTCCCAAAGCCTGAAGATAAAGGAATTACCCTTTATTCTGACGGCGGCACAGCCTCCTTCAAAAATATAACAGTGAAACACTTTGATTCGGTTCATGAATAAAAACAGGGGTAGCGCAGGCTGCCCTGTTTTTTTATTAGGAGCGGTATTCTCTGTTACATATTGGGCATTGTAAGAAATATAAGGCTGGTTTCAAAGGAGGAAGCGAATGTCTAAACAAGGAAATTTTCAAAAATCAATGTCGCTGTTTGATCTGATTTTGATTGGGATGGGAGCCATCTTTGGATCAGCGTGGCTGTTCGCTGTCAGTAATGTCGCTTCAAAAGCAGGGCCCTCCGGCGCTTTTTCCTGGATCCTCGGAGGAGCCATTATTTTGTTAATCGGGCTCGTATATGCAGAGCTCGGAGCCGCTCTGCCCCGTACCGGAGGCATCATTCGATACCCCGTTTATTCACATGGCCACCTTGTCGGCTACTTAATTTCGTTTGTCACGATTGTCGCTTATACAAGCTTGATTTCAATTGAAGTGACAGCTGTGCGCCAGTATGTGGCCTATTGGTTTCCCGGCCTGACCATTAAAGGGTCTGATTCACCGACCATTTCCGGCTGGATCTTGCAGTTTGCCCTATTATGCTTGTTTTTCCTGCTGAATTATTGGAGCGTCAAAACCTTCGCTAAGGCGAATTTCATCATATCGATTTTTAAATATATTGTGCCGATTACCATCATTATTGTGCTGATCTTTCATTTTCAGCCGGAGAATTTATCCGTTCAAGGATTTGCACCGTTTGGATTTACAGGTATTCAGGCTGCCATCTCGACAGGCGGCGTCATGTTTGCGTATCTCGGCCTGCATCCGATTGTATCTGTAGCAGGTGAAGTCCAAAATCCAAAACGCAATATCCCGATCGCTTTAATCATTTGCATCATCGTTTCAACCATCATTTATACTGTTTTGCAGGTCACCTTTATTGGTGCAATCCCGACAGAAACACTGAAACATGGCTGGCCGGCAATTGGCCGGGAGTTCTCATTGCCGTTTAAGGATATTGCGGTCATGCTCGGGTTAGGCTGGCTTGCAACGCTTGTCATTTTAGACGCCATTCTGTCTCCTGGTGGAAACGGGAATATCTTTATGAATACGACATCCCGCCTTGTTTACGCCTGGGCGCGTAACGGCACATTATTTGGCATATTCTCAAAGGTCAATAAAGATACGGGGACACCCCGCGCTTCGCTTTGGCTTTCGTTTGCCCTGTCCATTTTCTGGACACTTCCCTTTCCTTCGTGGAACGCGCTCGTCAATGTCTGTTCAGTCGCGCTCATTCTTTCATATGCGATTGCACCCATTTCTTCAGCTGCGCTGAGGGTCAACGCGAAGGACTTAAACAGGCCGTTTTATTTAAAGGGAATGAGCATTATCGGGCCGCTTTCCTTTATATTTACAGCGTTTATCGTGTACTGGTCAGGATGGAAAACAGTCTCCTGGCTGCTCGGTTCACAGCTCGTGATGTTTTTGATCTATCTCTGTTTCAGCAAATATACGCCTAAAGAAGATGTCAGCCTCGCTCAGCAGCTGAAATCAGCCTGGTGGCTTATTGGGTTTTATATTATGATGCTGATCTTTTCCTACATCGGTTCTTTCGGACATGGTTTAGGGATTATCAGCAATCCCGTCGACCTCATTTTAGTCGCGATCGGCTCACTTGCGATTTATTACTGGGCAAAGTATACCGGGCTCCCAAAAGCCGCCATTGATTACGATAAATAAAGAAGCAAGAGGTTTTCTTGCTTCTTTATTCTTTACAAACATACATACACGCGATAAAATGAATGATAGTCAGTCATTATCGGAGGTGTTCCTCATGCCAAAACAAACATCGGGCAAATATGAAAAAATTCTGCAGGCTGCCATAGAAGTCATTTCTGAAAAAGGCCTCGACAAAGCTTCTATTTCTGATATTGTCAAAAAGGCCGGCACTGCCCAAGGAACATTCTATTTGTATTTCTCATCTAAAAATGCCCTCATACCGGCCATTGCAGAAAATCTTCTCACCCATACACTTGATCAAATCAAAGGTAGGCTGCATGGGGACGAAGATTTTTGGACCGTTTTAGATATATTAATTGATGAGACATTTCTCATTACAGAACGCCATAAGGATATTATTGTCCTCTGTTATTCCGGGCTTGCGATCGACCACTCCATGGAAAAATGGGAGACGATCTATCAGCCTTATTATTCCTGGCTTGAACAAATCATCAACAAGGCCATTGCAAACCATGAGGTAACGGAAGGAATCAATTCAAAATGGACGGCCAGAACGATTATCAACTTGGTCGAGAATACTGCGGAACGATTCTATATCGGATTTGAACAAGATGAAAATGTTGAAGTGTATAAAAAGGAAATTTTTTCTTTCTTAAAACGGAGTTTAGGCACAGCTTAAAAAATGACTGGGTAACACCGCTCATTTTTTAATGTCTTAAAAATGACTGACGTTCATTCATAAAAATAGAGAGGTGTTTCATTTGAATTGGGTTCTTGTTTTTATTGCAGGGCTTTTAGAAGTTGTTTGGGCCTCTTCCCTCAAACATGCCGATTCGCTTTTGGATTGGATCATCATTTTTATCTTAATCGCGGTCAGCTTTATCCTGTTGATCCGCTCTTATCAAAAAATCCCGATGGCCGCGGCGTACACTGTGTTTGTCGGAATCGGAACCGTCGGAACATATCTGACTGGAATTGTTCTGGGCGAATCCTTCTCAGCAGCCCAAATGTTCTTTTTAGCTTTATTGCTGGCTGGCATTTTAGGAATGAAATTATTTACGAAAGAAAGCAAATCTCAGCCGGGAGGTGAACAATAATGGCATGGTTTTTATTAGTGATTGCCGGCATAGAAGAAATTATAGCTGCCATTGCCATGAAATATATAGACGGAACAAGAAAAAAATGGCCGATCATTGTGATGACTGTTGGATTCGGCTTATCCTTTTACTGCCTGTCCCAAGCGATGATCGTCCTGCCTGCCGGAGTCGCATATGCCGTCTGGACTGGCATTGGAAGCATTGGTGTTTCGGCGGTCGGGCTCATTTGGTTTAAGGAGCGGTTTCAGCTATCACAGGTGATTTCACTTTGCCTTATCCTAGCCGGCGTCATCGGCCTGCGTCTTACGTCATCTTCATAAAATCAAGGCATATACAGCTGTATATGCCTTTGCCATTAAGCTTCGTGATGTTTTTGAAGATGAAGCGGCGGCGGGATAAGCCAGCCTTTGTTTTTTAGCAGCCTTAAGTATTTTGCGCCGGTTGCCGCTTTCGACATATGAAATTGCCCAAACATCATGGCAATATCCTCACGAATCGATTGCCCCATCATTTTGCTGCATGTCACAAGACCTGCAGCATTTTGTGCTGCCGCGGAGGCCGCCACATCCGGATCGAGAAACCGTGCGCCAGGCGGAATATCGTTAAGATCTGCTGTCGGCGGTTCAGGAGAAGCCGGCGGCAGCGCCACCCCGTTTTCTTTCAGGATCGTGCTGACCTGCTTGATTTCATCTTGGCATTTCTCAATAGACTCACGAAGCAGCTTCTTCAGGTCGTCATCACCGACATGATTCAATAGCATTTGGTAATTGCCGACCATTTTATTGCCCGCCATCACATAACTCCATAAGCCGAATACCTCACCATAATGCATCGGTTCATCCTGCGGATTTCCGCTTAAAATACCCATGTTCATCCTCCTCGCAAATTCAATATCGCACACATTCCATAACGTGCCCGAGAGAAGGAAAATTTATGTTTCAGCGTGAGAGATTTATGAAACAAAACAAAAAAGACAAGAGCGGCAAATCGCCAAACCCTTGTCTTTCCTGTTGTTCTATTGGACGCGCTCGGAGGGATTCGAACCCCCGACAGACGTGGTACCGGAAACCACCGCTCTATCCAACTGAGCTACGAGCGCAGAATGACTGCGTTATGAGAACGTCAGCACAACTAATTATACGATAATTCCATTCAAATAACAACCCTCTATTTCGAGAGGCCGTTTTTTAAATAGACAAAGCATCTTAATTGGCAATCTGACATACGATGGTTTGAACCCCTGTATTTTTGGGGAAAATGGGAAAAAGAGACGACTTTGCATATCAGGCCAGCTTTTTGTTTGACCTTTATTGACCAAAAATGTATCATGTAACTACATACTTACCTAAAAGGTGAAGGAGGAGCATTATGAATTTAATACCTACAGTCATTGAACAAACGAACCGCGGAGAAAGAGCGTATGACATTTATTCTCGTCTATTAAAGGATCGTATCATCATGCTTGGATCTGCGATTGATGACAACGTTGCGAACTCCATCGTGTCACAGCTGTTATTCTTAGCAGCAGAAGACCCTGAAAAAGAAATTTCTCTTTACATCAACAGCCCGGGCGGCTCTATTACAGCCGGTATGGCGATCTATGATACCATGCAGTTTATTAAGCCGAAGGTATCTACAATTTGTATCGGTATGGCTGCGTCAATGGGCGCGTTCCTGCTTGCAGCCGGGGAAAAAGGCAAACGCTATGCACTTCCAAACAGTGAAGTCATGATTCACCAGCCTCTTGGCGGTGCGCAAGGTCAAGCGACAGAAATTGAAATTGCTGCGAAACGCATTCTCTTGCTTCGCGACAAATTAAACAAAGTCCTAGCTGAACGTACTGGCCAGCCGCTTGAAGTGATCGAACGTGACACAGACCGTGATAACTTCAAGTCTGCTGAAGAAGCGCTTGAATACGGCCTGATTGACAAAATTTTGACTCACACAGAAGACAAAAAGTAATAACACAACCTGCAAGAGCTGCGTCTCTTGCAGGTTTTTTCATTTAAACACTTTTGATTCTAAACTGCTCCCATTCCTCATGTAACAGCTCAAGCGTCAAATCACTCGTCTGCCTCACAACCAGATCAGCACCAAGCATCGGCTGCCTTTGACCGACACCAACCGCAAACATCCCCGCAGATTTGATTGCAGAAATGCCTGCTTCTGCGTCTTCTATTGCCGCGCAATCAGCAGGGGAAACATCGAGCATCGCTGCAGCTGTTAAAAAGATGTCAGGATCAGGCTTCCCCTTCGCAAGAGTCGTCGGATCAACAATGGCATCAAAATCATCGATAATTGCCAAACGTCTTAAAATCTTAGGAGCATTGCGACTTGAAGATGCTAACCCGATTTTTATATTTTCGTTTTTCAATTGACATAGGAGCCTGCCAATCCCCGGTAAAAGATCTTCCGGCGTCAATTTGCCGATCAACGTTTGATAATCGTGATTTTTCCGATGCATAAGTTCTTGTTTCTCCGCATTTGTATACTTTGTTTCCGCACCGCCAGAGATCAATATGCTTTCAAGTGACTCTTCTCTGCTGATTCCTTTTAGCCTTTCATTCATGTCTCTGTCAAAGGGGATATTGATTTGTTCTGCGATGTGCTTCCAAGCGAGAAAATGATATTCAGCAGTATCTGTTATCACTCCGTCTAAATCAAAAATGACCGCTTTCATATACTAATGCCCATCACAGCTTCATAAGGTTTGAGGCTAATACTATTTAAGTCAGCCCGCTCCTGCGGATAGTTTGAAATCAGCACTTTCCAACGCTCATGAATCAGTTCTGGAGGCGCTTCGAACAGAGCCTTTTCTTCCGATAAATTCACAACGACAAGAAGCTTTTCCCCTTGATATTCTCGAAGGTAAGAAAAGACCTGCGGATCATTCTCCTGCAAAAGCTGATAATCGCCATATATCATAATCTTATATTGCTTTCGTAATTGAATGAGCTTCTGATAGTAAAAGAAAATCGAATCTTGATCTTTCAAGGACTCTTTCACATTGATATCTTGATAGCGGGAATTTACCGGTATCCACGGGTCTCCGGTTGTGAATCCCGCATGTTTTCCGGCATCCCACTGCATCGGTGTTCTCGCATGATCCCTTCCTTTTATCATCACGGCTTTGAGAAACTCTTTTTCTGACATCGTTTTGTTTTCGACGACTAGTTCACAATATGCATTCTTTATTTCAAGATCATCATACATCTCCAGCGGCATATCGCTGTTGACCATGCCGATTTCTTCTCCCTGGTAAATAAACGGCGTTCCTTTCATGCCGTGCAGAACCGTTGCAAATGCCTTCGCACATTCCTTACGCAGCTTCCCGTCATTGCCCCAGCGGGAAATAACCCTCGGCTGGTCATGGTTTTCAAAATAAAGGGTATTCCAGCCGACATTCATTAACCCGGTCTGCCACCTTGTCATCGTCTTTTTTAAAGCAATCAAATCAAACGGCTTGATCTGCCATTTCCCATTTGGCGAGTTTTGTTCTGTATCAATATCCATATGTTCAAATGTAAAGATCATATTCAGCTCTTGCCTGCTTGCATCTGTGTACTTTTTCGCCTCTTCAATATCAGAGCCGTTTGCCTCTCCGACTGTCATGCAGTCGTAATGAGAAAGCACTTCCCTGTTCATCTCTTGAATAAACTCATGAAGACGTGGGCCGTTAGAGTGATAACGGCCGACAATATAGCTGCGGCTGTGATTCGTTTCGTAGTCCGGAAAATCGGTGTATTTAGAAATAGAGCCGATCACATCCATCCGCCAGCCGTCAACGCCTCTCTCCATCCAGAATCTCATTACATCATAAACTTCCCGGCGAACGGCTTCGTTTTCCCAATTTAAATCAGGCTGTTTTTTCGAAAAGTAGTGCAAATAATACTGCCCTGTTCCTTCATCGTATGTCCACGCTGAGCCTGAAAAGATCGATCCCCAATTATTCGGCTCTGAGCCGTCCGGTTTAGGATCTTTCCAAAAATAATAATCCCGGTAAGGATTGTCCTTCGACTTGCGGCTTTCAGTAAACCAAGCATGCTCATCTGATGTGTGGTTCACGACCAAATCCATGACGATTTTCATTCCGCGTTTATGGGCTTCATCAATCAGCTGAAACATATCTTCATTTGTCCCAAACTTTTCATACATGTTTTTGTAATTGCTGATATCATATCCGTTGTCATCCTGCGGGGAATCAAATACCGGGGAGAGCCAGATGACATCCGCCCCGAGATTTTTGATGTAATCCAGCTTTTGAATCACACCTTGCAAATCCCCGAATCCATCTCCATTGGCATCATAAAAACTGCGCGGGTAAATTTGATAAACGACAGCTTCTTTCCACCATTCACTCATTAGGCGTTCTCCTTTCACATCGTCCCTGTAGGACAACTGGTTCCTCATAAACGTTCATGTGCAGCGGCTCGCCTTTTACAAGCTCAAAAATAACGCGCTTTTCGTCAACCGTCACATTGATTAATCGATTTCGATAATTGATGTTGAATGAATATTCGTCCCATTCTTTCGGCAAAAACGGAGCAAATGACAGCGTCTCATTCGCGGTGCGCATGCCTGCAAAGCCATGAACGATTGCCAGCCAGCTACCCGTCATTGAAGTAATATGCAAGCCTTCTTCCGTATCATGATTGTAATTATCAAGATCAAGCCTTGCTGTGCGCTTATATAATTCGAGCGCTTTCTTTTCCAGCTTGAGTTCGGCTGCGAGAATCGCATGGACAGAGGGCGATAGGCTTGATTCATGAACAGTCATCGGCTCATAAAATTCAAAATTTCGCCGTTTTTCTTCCATTGTAAAACGGTCATTAAAAAGATAAATGCCTTGGAGAACATCTGCCTGCTTAATAAAATTGGAGCGGAGAATCTTGTCCCATGACCAATTCTGGTAAAGAGGCCGTTCCGCTGGATCTAATTCGTCAACTGTTTGCAGGTCTTTGTCCAAGAACGTGTCATGCTGAACGAAAATTTGCAGTTCTTCACTAAATGGATAGTACATGTGCTGGATGATTTCTCTCCAGACTTCCAATTCTACTTCCTGCACATCCAGATGGCGGCGTTTCTCCGCTGAGATACTTTCGAGACTTTGTAGAGTATACTCCAACGTCCAAGCCGCAATGACATTCGTATACCAATTGTTGTTAACGTTGTTTTCGTATTCATTCGGCCCTGTGACGCCATGGATCATATACTTATTTTTTCGTTTCGAGAAGTGAACACGGTCGGCCCAAAATCTGCTGACTGCCACAAGTACGTCTATCCCGTATTCTTCCATATAGTTACGGTCGCCTGTATAATTGATATAATTGTAGATCGCATAACAGATCGCGCCATTGCGGTGAATTTCTTCAAAGGTGATTTCCCATTCGTTGTGGCATTCATCACCTGTGAACGTCACCATCGGATAAAGTGCCCCCTTCATCCCCAATTTTGCAGCGTTTCGTTTGGCAGCCTCCAACTGATGATAGCGATACAAAAGCAGGTTTTTCGTCACCTCCGGCTCGGCTGTCGCCAAATACATCGGAACGGCGTACGCCTCAGTATCCCAATATGCGGCACCTCCATATTTCTCGCCAGTAAATCCTTTCGGCCCGATATTCAAACGGGCATCGCCCCCGTAATATGTCGAGAATAACTGAAAGATATTGTAGCGGATTCCTTGTTGAAGCTCCTCATCTCCTTTAATCTCAATGTCCGCTTTTGCCCATCTTTCCTTCCATCGATCAGTGTGCCTCCGTTTTGCATCTTCATAGCCGTTCTCTACCACATCCGCCAAAAGCTCCTTGGCTTTCGATAAAAGCTCTTCCTCCCGAAAATCACGGGAAGTCGTGACAATCACAAACTTTTTCAATGATGCCTTCGTTTGATAACTGTAGCGATTCTCGACATACATTTCAGTCGTTTTAAAGCTTTCATGGACAAAACCCTCCGTCTCGTTTGCCATTGCGGCTAATACCGTGAAGCGCGGTGTTCCAAATGGATTTTCGATCGTTTTTGCCGCTAAATGGCCGCTGTGAGAATCAGCACCTTTCGCTTCCTCCTGCCAAAACTGTTCTTGGTAGTTAGAATCTTCATTTGCCACATTTCCATCCAGGTAAGGAACAAGCGTAATGACAGCATCTCCCGTCAAGCACTCCGCTTCATAATGAATCGCACAGAGTTCTTTTACAGCAAGGCTAAGAAACCGCTCTGACCTGATTCTGACGGTTTTATCTTGAATGCGGACAACAGCGCTTCGCCGCAGAATCCCCTCTTTCATATTGAGTTCTACCTCAAATAATTCGATTGGGTTTTGATGGAGATCGATTTTTTCACCGTCAACATATAGGCCTATGCCCATAAAGTTCATCGCATTGATCACTTTTCCGAAATATTCTGGATACCCGTTTTTCCACCAGCCTACTCGCGTTTTGTCGGGGAACCACACGCCTGCAATATATGTGCCTTGGTGACTGTCGCCTGAATAGCCTTCTTCAAAATTCCCTCTGACCCCCATATAGCCATTGGCAAGAGACGTCAGGCTTTCCAGCAGCCGTGTATGCTCCTTATTAAATGTATTTGTTTTGATTTTCCATTCATCAATCTCAAATAACCGCTGATTTATCATCATTTCCTCCCGAATGTAAGTTTCCATTATCACGGCGGGTTTTGGTCAAATATCTAAATGCAAAAGAGATCATCAAAGTAACGCCACACGAATGGATCATCAATACAGTAATCAAATCAAAATGAACCATGCCGATAGCAGCTGCCGCAAATGCCGGCAGTGCTGATGCGCAAATCGCTATAGAGGCCGCTTCCTTGAATGATGCAATAGAGACCATGTTTGATATTTTTGTGATCCAGAGGCCACCTGCAAGAACAAACGTTAACAAAAGCTGGATCATAGAAACCACCGTATATGCCAGCATCATGATCATCGGCTTATACTGTGCCAACCACAATGTATCGATCAAGACCTCTACATCATGGACGTTTGGTTTCTCGAGCTTAACGTCCATTTTCGCATAGCCAACAGAAAACCCCGTTTCGTTTTGATCGGTGATCACCAGTTGATCAGGTTGAAATATGATGGCGTTTTCAAATCCAGTTACTTTCAATCGCCCATTTTCACCGCTTGTCTCATATTCATGCTTCATATCGACTGCCATCACATTCTGCCCATCTTCAATCCTCTCAGAGCTCTTCCCGCCTGTTAGTTTTCCGTTCCTGATTTGAAAACCCTGCAATTGATCAGCAAATTGATCATTAACTCCTTGAATCGCTGACGGCATGAAAGATGAAACGCTGAAGCGATCCATTTTCACAAACGAAACCGCTAACGGCGCCATTAAGCAGGCCGTTAAAAACAGAAAGAGAAAAGAGAGCTGCAGCCAGCTGAAGGTATTCCCATAGCGGCAAACACCTGATGGGGATGCAGCCGCCTTCAGGCAGCGGATGATAAAGCTTTTATTCTCCAGATTCTTCATTGGCATTACCCCTTTGTTCCGCCGGCTGTCAAACCGGACACAAAGTTCTTTTGGAGAAAAAAGAATAGAACGCATATCGGCAGTGCGGCTAGTATGGCACCGGCTGCAAATAGAGCTACTTTTTGCTGCTGCGGATTAGAAATAAAGGATTGTAATCCTACAGCGATGGTCAGCCTTTCCGGTGAGCGAAGCAGAAATTTCGTCAGCAAATAGTCGCCAAACGGTGCCATAAACGCCCAAAGCGCTTGTACCGCGAGCATTGGCTTAACAAGCGGTAGAACAATTGAAGCGAAAATCCTCAGATGTCCCGCTCCGTCAATTCGCGCGGCTTCATCAATTTCTCTCGGCACAGTATCAAAATAACCTTTCATCAGCCACGTGTTCATCGGAATTCCGCCGCCGATATAGATCGCTGTTAAAAACCAGTATTGATCGAGTGCGCCTATTAGCATCGCCAAGACATAAAAAGCAGTCAGCGCCGCCATTGTCGGCACCATTTGAATGATTAAAAAGAATATCAGGCTCTTTTTTCTGCCTGCAAACCGATAGCGGCTGTACGAGTACCCGGCAAGTGTCACAATCGTAACCTGCAAAACCATGACCGATAGCGCGATGACAAGTGTATTGCTGTACCAATTGAGATAAAGCGTTTCGTCAAATAGCCGCTTAAAATGATCCAATGTCCAAGGACCCGAAAAATCGAGCTGAAAAGCCGCCGAATTCCCCACACGGAAGGCTGATGATGCCGTAATCAGCAACGGATATATAATGACAATACTTAAAAGCGTCAAAAATAAATACGTACAGATTTTATTAAGCATTCTGGCAGTGCTCGCGTTCACCTACATAACCTCCTCATTGCCAAAAGCATTCGATTTTTTGAAAGCAATCAGTGAAATTCCAATGACAATGAAAGAAATTAACAGTGTCACAGCCGCCGCAACGGAATATTGGGGTGATGTGCCTGTTGTCAGTTTATAAATCCACGAAATTAAGATATCGGTCGATCCGGCCCCGGCTCCCGCACTGCCTGGCCCTCCCTCATTAAATAAATAGATGATCGAGAAATTATTGAAATTAAACGTATACTGAGTAATCATCACGGGTGCTGTGGCAAATAAAATCATCGGGAATGTAATATGCCGAAAACGCTGAATAAAAGTGGCCCCGTCAATCTTTGCCGCTTCATACAATTCACCTGGAATCGCCTGAAGCACTCCCGTTACCATGACATATATATATGGAAAGCCGAGCCACGTTTGAATCATAATGAGGGCTGTCTTTGTCCAGAAAGGATCGGTCTTCCACGCGATCGCAGGCAGCTCGACAAACGGCAGGTGATTGAATAATGGTATCACCTGTGCATTCACCGCTCCTATGCTGTCGTTAAACATGTTGGAAAAACTCATGATTGTAATAAACGCCGGAACAGCCCATGGAAATAAGAAAATCATTCGAAATATCCGCTTGCCTTTTATAAAATCCTGATTGACGAAAAGGGCCGTCACAATACCTAAAATGATTTGCAGCGTTGTTGCACAGATTGTCCAGATAACCGTCCAGCCCAGTACATTCACAAATGTTTCACGATAGGAGCCAAGGAAAAAAATATTTAAGAAATTTTTAAACCCGACCCAGTCAATCAGACGATTAGGCGGAATATGATAAAAATCATAGTTTGTTAATGCAACAAACAGAGTCACCAAAACCGGAAAAATAATCACAAACACCATCATGATATATGCCGGCAGTGTAAATAGATACGGAAAACCTTTATCGCCCGCATGACAGATCATATCCTTGGCTGTTGTATTGACTTCCAAACCCGCCGCTTTCATAGCGGCGGTCTTACGTGAATCATGAATATTAAAGATATAGAACATGAGGAAAATCATTGTCACGATCAATTGCAGCGTGCCTTCAATCAGCATAAACAGCGAGTGATCTTCACCGGGAACACTTCCCAATGTCATCAATCCGGTTAGCGCCTGTATACCGAAAACGCATAATTCAAAAGCAAACAAGCCTGTGATGGCAAGAAATAAGAGCCCCTTTGACAACTGCTGATTCGCAATCTGCCCAAGTCCTGGAATGATCGATAAAAGCCCTGCCTTTCGTTTTTGCTTTGTAAGTGTGTGATGTTTATTCATTTTTCCGCCCTCTATTCTTCCGGACGCTATCCCGCCGTTTTATTTCACATACTTTTCTTTAATATTTTCCTTTATGACGTTTACAGCATCATTCGCTGATGTTTGTGTCGATTTTTTTCCTGAAGCTGCATCAAAAATTAAACTTTCCGCTCCTGTCCATACTTCAGCCATTTCCGGAATATTTGGAGTCGGCGTTGCTGTTTCATATTGTTTAATCACAGCTGACGTCAGTTCATTCTTTTGCTCATCGGCTTTCTTCCTTGCAGCCGTGTTGGCCGGAACTTCGTTTGTATCCTCATAAAAAGCGTAAGCATTGGCATCATTTGCAGCATACTCAAGCCATTTTTCAGCCAGCTCGGGCTCTTTTGTATATTTCGAGGCAACCCAGCCCTTCCCGCCAGCAAAAGGGGCGTATTCTTCTCCATTTGGCAATGTCGGAATGGGAGCCGCTCCGTAGTTCAATTTAGCCTCTTTATAGTTGGCAGCTGACCAAGGACCGCCAATGATCGCAGCCGCTTTGCCTTCTAAAAACATCTGCTGAATAAAGTCGTCTGCGCTTGAATTGTCTTGCATTCCTTTCGGCCAATATGTCTCAAACCATTTCTCCGCATATTTCACCGCTTCTACAGCCCCTTTATTGTTCAGGCCGATGTCCCCGGAATCTGTGCCGTTTTTTCCAAACACATATCCGCCGTATCCAGCCAATAAGCCGTACGACATATAAAAGTCAGTCCATTTTGCTAAAAATCCGGTTGATTTTCCTTTTTCCGAAGCAAACGCGAATCGAGGATCTTCCGTTAACTTTTCAAGGTCTTTAAATGTTTTTGGCGCTGTTTTTAAAAGATCTTTGTTGTAATACAAAATAAGTGTCTCAATGACTAGCGGCATTCCGTACACTTTGCCGTCAACTGTCACCTGCTGCATTTCTTTATCACCAAAGCTTTTTGTGTTAGATGGCTTAATATCAAGTAAATGTCCTTGTTGTCCCAAACCGCCGATCCGGTCATATGCAGCAAGCATAACATCAGGCGCATTACCCGCCGGGCCATCAAGAGGAAGCGCTTCTAACTGTTCGAACATTTGCTTTTCAACAATTTTTACTGTGACATCATTTTCTTTTTCGAACTTTGTTTTTATGCTTTCAATGTATTCTTTATACGTTTCTTCGACAGACACAGTCAGCACCTTTTTGCCATCAGAGCTTGCTGGATTTTTTGAACTTGAGCAGGCGGCAAGGCCGATTGCCAGGAATGATGCCGCCAATATGGCGAACCCCTTTTTTAAAAGAACCATCTCTTTTCCTCCTTCTATTTACGAAACTATAACAATTGTATTGTCCTATAGAAAGCGGTTACAACAACTTTCGATTTGTTACCGATAACAGAATGTTATACAGGGGCGGCAGCACTCAAAATCAAAAATTCTCCCGGCTGAACGGCAATGACATCGTGATGCTGTAGCGGCTGCTCTGTCCATGCATCACAGATTTTCTTATTCCTTTCAATATTCAACTCTCGTAAACTGACATATTGAACCGCATTCCCTTGATTAAAGAAATAAATCACTATTTTTTCATCAAGAGTCCGTGAAAAGCTAATAAAATCGTTTTGGTCATCCAGCAGATTCCACTCAAGATGTCCTTCAGTCAATAAAGTGCTTTCCTGCTTGCGTAAAGCAATTAACCGTTTCATAAATTGCAGCATGTCTTGGTTTTGCTTCTCCTTTTCCCAAACCATACATTTCCGGCATAATGGATCATTTTCGCCGTCCAGCCCGATTTCCGTCCCGTAATAGATGCATGGTGAGCCTGTCTGGGCAAACATAAAGGCCAGCAACGCGCGTGCTTTCTTCTCATCATTGCGGCATCTGGTCAAAAGGCGCTTTGTATCATGGCTATCCAGTAAATTAAACATCACCTCATTGGCTTGCTTCATTCCATTCATCAAATGTGCATTGACACGGTAGGCCATACGTGAGGCTGGGATCGTCCGGTCAGCAAAATATTCAATCATAGGCTCTGTAAAAGGGTAATTCATCGCCGCATGAAATTCATCCCCTCTAAGCCAGGGTTCGGCAGAATGCCAGATCTCACCTAAAATATAAACGTCAGGCTTTTCAGTAGATACAGCCTGCCTAAATGTCTTCCAAAACACGTGATCCACTTCATTTGCGACATCCAAACGCCAGCCGTCAATGTCAAATTCGCGAATCCAGTACAAAGCAATATCAAGCAAATATTTCTGCACTTCGGGATTAGCCGTGTTTAGCTTCGGCATATCAGCTGTAAAAGCAAACCTGTCATAATTGTCGTCTGTGACGGGAAAAGAGTGAATATGGAACCAGTCTTTATAGCGGGATCGAGCTCCGTTTTTGACGACATCCTGCCATTGCGGAGACGCGCTTCCTATATGGTTAAAAACCGCATCTAGCATAATTCTCATCCCCCGCTGATGAAGCTGGCTGACCAATGTACGAAAAATCTCTGGATCCCCGAAATGCGGATCAATAGAAAAGTAATCCAGCGTGTCGTATTTATGATTAGAAGGCGCGGAAAAGATCGGCGTCAGATAAATGCCGTTCACCCCTAAATCCTCTAAATAATCAAGCTTGTCAACAATCCCTTGCAAATCTCCTCCAAAAAAATCATTGACGCCCGGGTCCTTGCTCCCCCACGGCAATGCATTCTTCGGTGACAAGTCTTCTCTTCCATTTGCAAAACGCTCCGGAAAAATTTGATACCAAACCGTTGACTTGACCCATTCAGGCGCTTGAAATGTATCAGCCTCGTGAACAAACGGAAATTTAAAGTAATAATGAATCGTTTCCAGTGTTTTTTCGTTATAAGGGCATACACCCGAACTTCCGAAAAAGATGTCTTCATGATCGTCTGTTACAACAAACGCATATTGTAAACGCCTAAATGGCGGCACCACTTCAGCAAACCAATAGTCATGCATTTCTGTTGCAGCAATTTTTCTCATCGGCTGCTCGTTTGCCGACCACTTGCCGTCGTTGTACTCATAGGGATCACCCCAAATGAATCGAATGTGATCTGCATCACCTTTTTTCGTCCGAATCTTGATATGCACAGTCCGCCCATTATAAGAATAAGCATCTGTGCTGAATGGCTGGTGGTGAATCGCTGCATATTCCATCATGTTTCCCCCTTTGATTTCCGTTTTATTGAAGCCGGCTCATAGTTTGAAAGTATCATGATGAAATTGTGGGAACAATCCTTTTCACCCTGTTACCGATAACAGAATACGGCGCTTACAGCGTTGATTCTCGTACAATTAACTCTGGTTCAAAAAATAGACTTCCTTGTGCAGCACCGTCTTCATTCATTTTTTTCAGCAACATTTTCGCACAGGCTTCCCCCATTTCAACAACAGGCTGTCTGACCGTAGTCAAGCGCGGCGAGGAGATGCGATCAAGAAACACACCGTCGTTCCCGGTAACCGCAACGTCTTCTGGAATTCGCTTTCCAAGGGATTGCGCCGCACGAATGACGCCGAGCGCGATTCGATCAGATGCGCAGACAAATGCGGCCTGATTGTCCATGGATTTCAGCAGTTCTCTTGCAAGGCCTTCACTTTTCTTAGAACTGTTGTCGATCCGAAACATATTCGATTTTTTAAAGCTTTTATTCATCGCCCGTATGTACCCCTGTTCTCTTGCACGTTCGAAAGGCTCATCTAAATCAATGCCAAAAAAGACAACTTCCCGCTCCCCCAGCCCCATAACATGGCGGGTTGCCATAAAAGTGCCTTTCTCGTTATTCACATCGATAAAGTCATAGCCCATTTCATTTTGTCCAAATACGACGAGCGGCTTCTCAAAAGCTTTTATTACACCTTCAAAATCGTTCTTTCTCAAGCCGGTGGCAATAATGCCGTCACATTGGCCAATATTAAGAGAATTTCTTGTCACAAGCTGGAGAGCATAGTGATTGCGATCCAGCTCCCTGCTGATTCCTGTCAGCAGGTTCATGTAATATGGTTCTGTCGTATCCATTTCCTCAAGTATCAATAGTTTCACAACCTGTGTTCTGTTTTGCACGAGCGCTCTCGCCGCATAATTAGGGATGTAATTCAGCTCTTTCATCGCAGAATGAACAAGCTTTTTCAATTCATCTGTCACCGTCTCAGGGTGATTGATCACTCGTGATACCGTCATTTTCGAAACATTTGCTTTTTTCGCTACATCTGACAATGTTGCCATTTTCATCCCCTCCTTATCTGTGCTTATTATCCAAACTAGTGATAAAGTCCTCTATTACTGTTAAATATACGATGCAGGCAAAAGAGAAATAAAAAAGAGATTTCCCTTAAGGAAACCTCACTTTGTTAAAAACACTCGATATTTCATGGATCATAACTCATTCTCTCCACTTCCATGAGAAAGTCTCTTTTTTAAATTTCTGTCCACTTTTTTTCTAAAATCGGATAAGAATAAGTTTGCATTTGCTCAATTAACTCATCCGGCCGTGACGAGCTGTGAATCAGTTTTAGGTGCGATTCGTTAGAAAACCCTTCTTGAATGCTGTATTTCACCATTTTCATCATTGGCTCAAAATACCCGTTTACATTATACAGTCCGATTGGCTTTTGGTGGATGCCGATCTGTGCCCAGCACAGCACTTCAAATAATTCTTCATATGTACCGAAGCCGCCCGGCATCGAGATAAAGCCGTCCGCCAGCTCGCTCATTTTAGCCTTTCGTTCATGCATCCCGTTTACTTCAATCAGCTCAGTCAGATTCTGATGGACAACCTCCCCGCTGAACAAACCGCTCGGCATGACCCCGATTGCAGTTCCGCCGTTTTCCATAATCGCGTTAGCAATCGTGCCCATCAAGCCTACGCGGGAGCCCCCATAGACAAGGCCGATTCCCTGCTCAGCCATATACACGCCAAGCTCTGCCGCTTTTCTTTTATACGCTTCATTTCCCCCAGGGTTTGATCCCGCAAATACACAAATGGTTTTCATCTTGTCATCTCCGCATCTATATATCGTGTTAAACATTCAAAAACACACTATATATTGTCCCATCTTCATGTGATAATATCAATATGAAATACATAAAGAATGCAGGAGTGATGAGGTTGCAGCTGGCTGATGCAGAAAAATGGATGAAAGAGTTTTACGAAAAAAGAGGCTGGACAGAATACGGACCTTTTATTCGCGTCGGCTTTTTAATGGAGGAAGCCGGAGAATTGGCCCGGGCTGTCAGGGCGTATGAAATCGGCAGAGACCGGCCGGATGAGAAAGAATCGTCACGCGCTGAGCAAAAACAAGAATTGATTGAAGAAATGGGAGATGTCATCGGAAATATCGCCATTCTTGCTGATATGTATGGTGTCTCTTTAGAAGACGTCATGAAGGCCCACCAAGAAAAACTGACAAAACGATTTGAGCATGCATAAAAAAGCGGCCGCGATGGCCGCTTTTTTTAACCTGTGATTTCATCATGGTGATCAAAGAAATGCTGCTTTCCTATTTTGTGAAAAAGGCCTGTTTTATGCAGTAGCTCCTTCGGCTGCGATTGCAATCCTACAATCATCAGCTTTCCATTGTGGCGTTTAATTCGATTCATAATGTTCCCAAGCACCGCTTCAGCTGACGTATCCATATAGTGCACCTTATTCATGAGCAGAATGAGGGTTTTCGGTTTTTTCTGTACATGCTCCAGCAATGACGATTCAAGGGAATCAATTGACCCGAAAAACAGCGGCCCTTCTATGGCATACATGCTGACAGATGGATCTTCTCTCTTCGCCAGAACAGGATGCGATTCCTGATTGTGGATGCGGGTCGCTTCGCTCATTCTTCTGATAAAGAACACAAATGCGAGCAGCAATCCGGTTGCCACACCGATGATTAAGTCAAACAGAACCGTAAGGGCAAAGGTCGCCGCCAAAATAAAGGAATCAGCGTTTTTCAGTCTCAGCATGTTTGCGACTTCCTTGCGCTCACTCATATTCCATGCGACCACCATGAGAATCGGTGCCATACTGGCGAGCGGCACATGGGACGCATAAGGCGCAAATACAAGCAGGACAAGGAGAACGACTACGCCGTGAACGACGCCGGAAACTGGGGAAACCGCTCCGTTTTTTATATTGGTCGCCGTTCTCGCAATCGCTCCTGTAGCCGGGATTCCGCCAAACAGGGGCGCTGCCATATTCGCAATTCCCTGGCCGACAAGCTCCTTGTTGCTGTCATGCTTTGAGCCCTTCATGTTATCGGCGACCATTGCGGACAAAATCGACTCAAGTCCTCCAAGAAGCGCGATGACAAGCGCAGCCGGAAACAGCATAACCATTTTATCCAAAGTAAGCTCAGGAAACTGAAATTCAGGCAAATGGCGGGGGATTTCACCATAAGTTGACCCGATCGTTGCCATGCGGTCAGGGAAAAAGACAACCGCGACCACTGTGGAAATAAGAAGCGCCAACAAAGCGCCCGGCACTTTAGGCATCACCTTGGCGGATACAAGCAAAATGACGAGCCCGATCACAGCTGTCAAAATGGCATACACGTTAAAGGTGCCGAGCTGCTGCACAATTTCAAACATGTTGTGGTGAAAGTTCTCATGTTTTTCAACATTTCTCAATCCGAGAAAATTAGCGATTTGTTCCGTAAAGATCAGCACGGCAATTCCGGCTGTAAAACCGACGATAACGGGTTTAGGCACAAATTTCATTATTTTTCCGAGCTTAAACAGCCCAAACAGCACCAGCATTACCCCTGCCATAAACCCTGCGATCAGCAGATTCTCTAATCCGTACTGCATGATAATGCCGAACAGTATCGGGACAAAGGCGCCTGTCGGACCGCCAATTTGATATTTAGATCCCCCGAACAAAGAGATACAAATCCCCGCTATAACAACAGTGTACAGCCCGTATTCGGGCTCGACTCCCGAGGCAATGGCAAACGCCATTCCTAAAGGAATTGCCACGACACCTACTACGATACCTGCAATTAAGTCTTTCTGAAATTTCTGTAAATTGTATCCCTTGAATCTCCCTGAGAATCGCATATTTTGTTATAACCTCCCTTATGAGTGATTGTTTATTAGCTCAGTTTCATAACCGTTAATGACCACATCAAGTTTTCCTGTTTCAGGATGAATGACAAGTCCGTGAACCGGCACCTTTTTCGGAAGCAGCGGATGATTCTTAATCATGTTCACACTGTGGGAAACGCTTTCTTCCACGCTGTGAAAACCGGTCAGCCACGTTTTCAAATCGAGTCCGGCACTCGTCAGCAAATTCAGGCAGCTATCCTCCACCCCGCGTTCCTTTGCTTTCTCAAGAATCGAGGACGCATTTAGCCCTGACATTCCGCATTCATGATGGCCGACAATGCATACCTCTTCAGCCTGCAATTCATAAATCGCGACCAGTATGCTTCGCATCACGCTTCCAAATGGGTGAGAAACGATGGCTCCCGCGTTTTTTACAATTTTAGCATCACCGTTTCTAAGCCCCATTGCTTGCGGAAGAAGTTCTGTAAGCCTTGTATCCATACAGGTGACAATGACGAGCTTTTTTGAAGGAAACTTTGTCGTTTTGTACGGTTCATACTTCTTCTCTCTGACAAACCGCTGATTGTGTTCCAAAATTGATGTTAAAGAAACCATTTGATTCATCTCCCATCCATATGATTTTGCAAGCCTTCTTACCCAGCTTACAGTAAGGAATTATAGCATAGGAATAAGCCAAGAAAAGGATTTCAAAAAAAGACACTATAATTGGACTGTAGAATCAAAACATAAACATTTATATCTTTCAAAGATAATAAAATTTATATTTAATGAATCCTATAATCCGGCTGCTGCTCGCATATTGATGATTTGTCTGACAAAAAATATGGGTGAATTCTGATAATTAAAAAACTTTTTTAAGCAGATTTAGCTGTTCGATCTCCATTTTAAGTTCAAAAGAACCAGAAAATAAAAAGAACGCAGCTATATTTTTAACATCTATTTATTTCCGATATAATGAAATAGACAACAGCCATAAAGGGGGAGCCTTGTTGAAACCATTTGTATTTATCACAAAACCGATTCCTGAAGAGATTGAAGCATTCATCGGTGAACATTGCCGTTATGAAGTATGGCAGGAGGATACGCTTCCGAGTGACGTGCTATTTGAAAAATTAAAAGATGCGGAAGGGCTTTTAACGTCAGGGACTTCCGGGCCGTCAATCAATCGTGAGTTGCTGGAACACGCGCCTAAGCTCAAAGTGGTCAGCAACCAATCAGTAGGCTACGATAACTTCGATATAGAAGCAATGAAAGAAAGAGGAGTCGTCGGGACTCATACACCTTATACACTGGATGACACAGTTGCAGATCTGGCTTTTTCACTGATTCTGTCTTCCGCCAGACGTGTTGCCGAACTGGACCGTTTTGTCAGAGCAGGAAAATGGGGAACCGTGGAAGAGGAAGCGCTTTTCGGAATTGATGTTCATCATCAAACGTTAGGCATTATCGGCATGGGCAGAATTGGAGAACAAGCAGCGAGACGCGCCAAATTTGGTTTTGATATGGAAGTGCTTTATCATAACCGACATCGCAAACAAGAAACAGAAGACAGCATCGGCGTTAAGTATGCAGAGCTTGATACATTGCTGGAGCGATCTGATTTTATTCTTCTCATTACGCCGCTGACTGACGAAACCTATCACATGATAGGAAAACGCGAATTTAAATTGATGAAGGATTCAGCAATTTTCGTCAATATTTCCCGGGGAAAGACAGTTGATGAGAAAGCACTGATTCGCGCTCTTCAGGAAGGCTGGATCATGGGAGCCGGCTTAGATGTATACGAAAAAGAGCCTGTCACCCAAGATAATCCGCTCCTGCAGCTGGATAATGTCACGCTGCTTCCTCATATCGGTTCAGCAACAGCTAAAGTGCGCTTCAACATGTGCAAACAGGCCGCCGAAAATATGATCGCAGCCATTCAAGGACAAACACCGAAAAATCTCACAAGAGAATTTCAATAAATCAAAAATCCGGTCTGATAACAGACCGGATTTCATTTTACATACGCTGAAGAACAGCACGCTTATAAATATGACGGGTAACGATATAATAAAGAGCCTGGAATACAAAATAAATGAAGATGACAATTACGGCCTCAAGAAATAAATTGGAATTCAGCATATTACTTAACGCTGCATACGCAAAGCCCGCGTGAATCGTACCTGCGATAAATGGGATGAAGAATAAAAATCCTATTTGCTTTCCAAGGATCGAGTGAATCTCTTTGTCCGTAACCCCTATCCTTTTTAAGGCTAACACCTGCACTCTCGTATCTTCTATTTCCGTAAACATCCGCAAATACAGCATGCTTCCTTGCACGATAAAAAACAGCACGCTGACAAACAGACCAATAAACAGCATTAATGCAACTCCCTGCTTTACAATTTGATAACTGGGAGCACGTGTTTGAAAATCAGATGTATGTTCTTTCGGCACCATGTTTTCAAGCTTTTCAGAGACATCCACCGTCTCCTGCCAATGCTCAAGCTCATAACCTACCATTCTCATCTGTTCCTTCAGCGGCACATCCTGTGACAGACTGTCAAAGCTCTTTTCGCTGACAACCAATAAACGGCTGACTCCATCGACAGACATCAATATCCCTTTGTTTTGCTGCTTTTTCATGACATAGGAAAGGGTTTTTCCTGACTTCATATGAAATGCTGCTGTTTCCCCTTCTCCAAATGTGTCTTTCACCATCATTTGAAAAGAAACATTAATAAATGCTTCATTTTCTTGTAAATGAATAACTGGGAACCCTTTTTCCTTTGCGACTTGATTATAGACTTTTTCTGAAATCAGCAGAGCTTCCGCTTCCATCTTCTTATTTCCATACGGCAAGTCTGACTGAAAAGTGACAGGAATCCCTGTGGCATCCACCTTATACTTGATAACAGCATGAGCTTTTTTCAATGTATTCTCAGCTGTCTCAGGCTTCATGACCTGAAAGCGGGAAGCATCCTTTTCCACCCAGGAAACAGACTGAGGAATGCTTTGCTCCTCCTGCCTTTGTAAATCGGAATAAAACATATAGATGACACCTGTAGCTGTTAATATGACCGCTGTAATGACAGAGGTTAAAAACAGCATGCGTGCATGATCCTTCAGCCTGAATATCATGTTGGAACGCACAATGATATTCGTGCCTTTGTAGAAGCTGTGTTTCTTTCGGTACAGCATGCGGAAAAACGCCACACTGCTTTGGGTAAAAAAGAAATACGTGCCAATTAACACTAAAATCAAAATTGGAAAAACCCGAAACATCATGTCAATTGCATTGGCTGTTGCAGATAGATAATAACCGCTGCCAAGACATAGCAAAGACAATACAGTGAGCCATTTCGAATAAACTGGCAAACTTTTCGGCTTTTTGGCCGATTTAATCAGTTCAATGATTTCCAGCTTCCGAATCCGTCCCAGTGATAAAATGAGCAGCGTCTGAAACAGGATGAGAAAGCCGACAATTGTCATCACAAACGCTTTCGGCACAATGGCAAACGAAATCGGCACCTTCACGCTGAGCATCCATGTCATGATCATAAAAAACAGTTTTGAAAATAACAGGCCTGCTCCAATGCCGGCCGCAATCGCCGCAAGAGAAATAAGTGACTGCTCATAATAAATCATCTTGCGAAGCTGCTGCTTTGATGTGCCAAACAGTGTCAGCAGCCCAAACTCTTTCTTTCTTGCCTGCAAAAACGCTGAATTGGAATATGTAATGAAAAATATACAAAACACAATGATGACGACAAGAGCTGCGCTCAAGCATGTTTTGACAAGGCTTCCGCCATATATATTGTCTTCATTGACATCAGGATGAAAAATAAATGATGTGAAGACAAAAAACACCGAAACGGCAAACACACAGCTTAAAAAGTAGGCCACATACCGTTGCAGATTCCCAAGAATGTTTTTACGGGCGATAGTTCTCAAATTCATGAAAATCGCCTCCCAACACACTCAAGGTATCCAATATACTTTGATAAAACACCTGCCTGTTTGTTCCTCTGTGAATCTCTGAAAAGAAACGTCCGTCTTTAATAAAAACAATTCGTTTACAGAAACTTGCTGCTGTGGCATCATGCGTAACCAACAGAATCGTCGCTTCCTTTTCCTCATTCAGCTGAGCCAGTGTGTTCATCACTTGCTTTGCCGATTTTGAGTCGAGGTTTCCTGTCGGTTCATCGGCAAGAATGAGCGCCGGATTGTGAATAATCGCTCTGGCACAGGCTGCCCGCTGCTGCTGTCCGCCCGACACCTCATATGTGCGATGATCGAGAATGTGCTTGATTTGCAGCGTATCCGCCAGTTCATCCAATCGGGCTTCCATTTCTCTCAGCTTTACCTTATCCAATGCGAGCGGCAAGAGAATATTTTCACGAATCGTCAGCGTATCAAGCAGATTAAAATCCTGAAAGACGAAGCCGAGTTCTCTTCTGCGAAACAAAGCCAGCTCTTGGTCCTTTAACGTTTTCGGCTGAATGCCGTTGATCATCATCTCGCCCTGGGTCGGCTTATCAATGGTAGCCAGCAAATTCAAAAGCGTGGTTTTTCCGCTTCCCGACGGCCCCATAATCCCGACAAATTCCCCTTTTGACACACTGAGATCAAAGGCGCTGAGCGCTTGGTATGATATTGTTCCTTTATTTGAATAGTACGTTTTCGATAGGTTCGTTGTTTGCAACACGTTCATGTTCTGCTCCTCCTTTTTCTTTATTATAAAAAGGAAGTCAGCATCCTCCCATCGAACTTTCTTGCAATTCCGCTCCCCAACCTTACAATGCTGTCACATTCACGAGGGTGTCACTTGAAAACACGATGGTCATCACAGTGCCAGCCCCTTCTTTTGATTCCGCATACAGCTTATGGCCGAGACGGCTGCACACCTGTTTTGCCAAATAAAGGCCCATTCCAGTTGCCTCTTTCATGGTTCGTCCATTTTCTCCGGTAAAAAACGCGTCAAAAATCCGCGGCAGATCCTGCGGCGGTATGCCGATTCCTTCGTCGGCAACCGACAATCGCGTCTCATGTCCCTGCGTTTCAATACGGATTGTAATAGGGTCTCCCACACCTTGCTTTGAATATTTTAAGGCGTTGAAAAGGATTTGCTCAACAACAAAGGAAAGCCACTTTTGATCACTGGAAATCTGAATGGCATTTGGCGGCACATGTAATGTTGGAAAAAGGCGCCGTTTAATAAACTGACGTTTTTCCTGATTGATCAGTGAACGAACCATTTCTGTCAAATCAAAGGTTTGCGGCTTTACATCAAATGCAAATTCCTCCAGCCGGGCCGTTTGCAGCATCATATCAAGACCGTGGCGAAATCTCTCATTCTCATCCTCCAGCTCCTCTAAAAACGTCGAAAAAGAGGATGAGGTTCCGTTTTTTCCTTCCTGAATCATTAAGGATATGACGGATACCGGTGTTTTCATATGGTGGACCCATTGGTTGGTGAAGGTATAATGCTGTTTTTGCTGATTGATATATTGTGAGAGCCTGCTTTCGTATTGCTGCCCGAGTGCGTTGATCATTTTCGTCCAAAGCGCTTGCTCTCCTGTTCTTGGCTTTCGGGCTTTCAAAGACTGTCCGATGTCATTCGAAGAAGAGGCTTGTTCTGCAAGCTTTTTAACATATGTAAGAAAGGAAATTTGCCGAACATAATCAGCAGCAAAACCTGCGGCTAAAAGAGTACCGGGCAAAATCCATATGTACATCATATTTTCTTTGGAAGGTTCTGCGCCGCTCTCGATAATGCTTAAATACGCAATCAGCATGGCGGACCCTATCCCTAATAATGAAAATAGAATAATGGCTAAGCGGTCGATGAGATAAGTCTTTAACACTCCGCTTCATCCTTCCGATTGACTTGAAATTGATAGCCTTGTCCTCTGATTGTGGAAATGCAATCTTTCAGTCCTGCATTCTCCAGTTTTCTCCGCAGCCGGTTGACATTGACCGTTAACGTATTGTCATCGACAAAATCAACGTCATCCCATAACGCCTCCAATAGTTCATCACGAGAGACAATTTTTTTATGCTCCCTCACAAAAATCGAGAGAAGCTGGAATTCTTTTTGGGAAAACAAAATCCGGACGCTGTTCCACTCCGCTTCATTTTGATCAGGATAAATCGTTAGCCCGCCAAGCTCCACTATTCTTGATTCCTGCGGCAAAGAGGGCGAGTATTCACCATATGTGCGGCGCAGGACGCTTTTGATTTTGGCCATCACTACCTCTAGATGGAACGGCTTTGTGATATAATCATCGCCGCCATTTTCAATCGCCATTACCTGATTCAGCTCATCGGTCCGTGCCGATATAAAGATAATCGGCGCATTGGAAATGGTACGGATTTGCCTGCACCAATAAAACCCGTCAAAAAAAGGCAGGTTGATATCAAGCAGCACAAGATCAGGCTTCATTTCTGCAAATTCCAATTTTATATCATTCAGCTGTTCAGCAATTTTCACTTCATATCCGTATTTTTGAAGATGACCGCCCAGCAAAGAAGCAATCCGCTCATCATCTTCCACAAGCAAAATCCGATACACGTTGATCCCCCTTATATGTACATCACGATGATTTTTCTAGAAGATTCCAAAATTATTATAGCATGTGCGGAATAGTAAATCGGTCTTTTTCTTTTCGTTATGATAGAATAATAAAGGTAAAATTTTCATAATAGGCAGGTGTCGTGATGAAGAAAATCATGCTGTTTCTGGCAATTACGTCAATTCTTTCAGCATGTCAGCCCAACTATACCGGGAAATACATAGAAATTGGGGATACACTAACTGACTATACCAAAGAGTGCTTTAAAGAGAATGAAATTCCTTATAAATATGAAAAGGGAAAACTGTATATCCCAGAAGACGCATTTGATACAGCAATCTACACTTGTTCATAAGAAAAAGCTTGCAGATAACCTGCAAGCTTTTCACGTTACAAAAAATGAGTATTTAATTTCTCTTCAAATTCTGAAGGACCGATGTCGCTTTTTTGAATGTCACCGCCGTTTTCATGAATCGTAAAATGGCGCTCTGACATGACCATCCTTCCGCTCGGCGTCAGCTTTGAGGCAAGCAGGGATTTGTTAAAAGGAGATTTTTCATGAGAGTGAATGATGTCCTTCATGTTATCTAAATCACCGAGATCACTCTCTTCAAGAGTAAAGGCGTACCCAATTTGCCAGCCTTCTCCTTTGTCCATCAGCAGAACATGGCTGCCCTTTTCTGTCTCTTCTTTTTTGATTCGGAATGACCCGACTGGTGACTGTACCGTTTCTCCGGAAAGCGGTATCGGCTGGAGCGCCAGGTTGATACCGAAGCCGATATCAACGATGTAATCGCCGTTTTCCGCAGACAGCCATACAGCAGCATGCGTCCCTTCTAGTGCCCATCCCTCTTGATTGCCTGCATAAACCGTTCCTCGAATGAGCTTCACATGAAACCCGGCCTCATGCAAGACAAAATAAAGGAAACCATTTAGATCGTAGCATAGGCCGCCATGCTGATCTTTGAGCAGACGTCGCCATAGCTCTTCTTTTGTGATCTTATAATTCTCTTTTGCAAGTACGGCACGGTTTTCGAATGGAAAACGGTATGCCATTGCTTTGAGAAAAAGGGGAAGATCGCCGAAGCTGACATGGTCTTTCTCCCAGCCGATTTTCTGAAAGCAGTCTTTAAGAAAGTCACTCATTTTTATCACCTAAACTTCTTCTTGAACGTAGGCAGCCAGCTTCTCCAGCGCCTCTTGTTCATCTTCTCCCTGGGCAATCAAGGTAACCTCAGTGCCTGTGCTTACCGCAAGGCTCATCAGCCCCATGATGCTTTTGGCGTTTACTTTTTTCCCATCCTTCTCAAGAAACACATCTGACGTAAACCGGTTTGCTTCTTGTACAAACAAAGCAGCAGGACGTGCTTGCAGTCCTGTCTTTAATCGAACTTCCACTTTCTGTTGAACCATAAGATCTCCCCTTTTCTTTACGGTTATTTTAAAGTGACGGTTTGCCCTGTCCGCAGCTGTTCTGCGATTTCGTCAAGTTTTCTCAGCCTGTGATTGATCCCTGATTTGCTGATTTTCCCGCTTGCTACCATTTCCCCCAGCTCTTTCAGCGTCACTTCCTGATAATCAATCCGCAGCTGCGCAATTTCCCGAAGTTTTTCAGGCAGCGCCTCCAGGCCGATTCTTTCATCGATGTATTTAATATTTTCCACCTGTCTCAGCGATGCGCCGATTGTTTTGTTTAAGTTGGCTGTTTCACAATTGACGAGGCGGTTGACCGAATTTCTCATGTCCCGGACGATTCTGACATCCTCAAATCGCAGAAGCGAATTGTGAGCGCCAATTACGTTCAGAAACTCTGTAATCTTTTCAGCCTCTTTTAAATAGGTAATGTAGCCTTTTTTCCGTTCAAGCGTTTTGCTGTTTAACTGAAACTCATTTAACAGGTCGCATAATGAATCGTTATGCTCCTTATAAAGAGAGAAGATTTCTAAATGATACGAGGAGGTTTCCGGGTTATTGACCGAACCTCCTGCCAAAAATGCTCCTCTCATATAAGAACGCTTGCAGCATCTCTTTTTGACCAGCTCTTTCGAAATACTTCGTTCAAACACAAAATTCTCCCCGAGTATTTTTAAATCCTCTAAGATCGTTTTTGCATTTTCTGAAAAACGCACAATATAGACGTTATTCTTTTTCAGCCGCATTTTCTTTCTGACCAGCAGCTCGACCGACACATCATATTGTTTTTTCAGCAATGTATAGATGCGGCGGGCAATCGCCGCGTTTTCGGTTTGAACATCGAGTACGAGATGGCGGTTTGTAAATGATAAAGCTCCATTCATCCGAATGAGTGCAGACAGCTCGGCATTAATGCAGCAGTCCTTCACTTCCAGATTCGTTAATTCTTTTTTTGTTTCTGATGCAAATGACATATAGCCACCTCATTTCAAGGCTTCATTCTTTCAGTAAATCAACAAGAAGAGAGGCCACTTTATGTGTATCGTGACGTATTACGTCATTTTTATACGTTACAATTTGATCTCTGATGACTTCAAGCCCCATCGCTTTCAGCTCTTCGATATCAAAATCAACAGGACACGCCGATTCCATTTCGTACTTACGTTTTATTTCGTCGGGAATGTCTTCACTGTTCACTAATATCGTATCAATAAAACCGCAGCCCATATGCTGATTGAGCGCTTTCACATGATCAGCAGCGGTGTAATGGAGCGTTTCGCCGGGCTGAGTCATCACGTTGCAAATGTATACTTTTTTCGCCGGCGCCTTTATCACTTCTTCCCCGATTTTTGGGACGAGCAAATTGGGAAGAATGCTTGTATAGAGGCTTCCCGGGCCGATAATAATCAAATCCGCTTCCCTGATCACGTCTATTGTTTCCGGCAGCGGATCAATCTGTTCAGGCGTGAGAAAAACACGCTTAATGCGCTGTCCGTATTCTGGGATCGTTGACTCGCCTGAGACCACGCGGCCGTCTTCCATCTCAGCATGCAAAACAACACTGGCATTGGCAGCCGGCAAAACCTTTCCTCTGACATTCAGCACCTTGCTCATTTCAGTGACAGCGTGAAAAAAATCACCGGTTATATTTGTCATCGCTGCCAAAATCAAATTCCCGAGAGAATGGCCTGTTAAGTCATTCCCTTTATTGAAGCGGTGCTGAAAAAGATCTTCAACAAGCGGCTCCACATCGGATAAAGCGGCAAGCACATTTCTGATGTCTCCGGGAGGCGGAATTTTCAGTTCATTCCGCAGACGGCCAGAGCTTCCCCCATCATCGGCAACTGTTACAATGGCCGTGATGTCAACAGGTTTATGCTTTAAGCCCCGAAGCAATACAGAAAGACCTGTACCGCCGCCAAAGATTGCAATTTTCGGCTTATGTCCCATCTTATTTCCGGCTTCTCTTTTCAATGTCCCGGTGAGTAACATGAGTATAGTAATCCTTTTTGAAATAATCAGCTAAATTCTCGGCTAATGTCACAGAGCGGTGCTGGCCCCCTGTGCAGCCGATCGCAATGACAACCTGGCTTTTTCCTTCTCTTTTATAAGATGGAAGCATAAAGCTCAGCAGATCAATTAATTTCTCATTGAACTTTTGTGTTTCATTCCACTTCATGACGTAAGAGGAAACCTCTTTATCCTTGCCAGTCAGCGGCCGCATACTTTCGATATAGTACGGATTCGGCAAAAATCTGACATCAAAGACGAGATCTGCATCAATTGGAATACCGTATTTAAAACCAAATGACATGACATTCACGGTAAATGTCTCTCCTTGGTTTGTCGCAAAGTGCTTCACGATTTTTTCACGCAAATCACGCGGCTTCATGTCAGACGTATCGTAAATGATTTGAGAGCGGCCTTTTAATTCCTCAAGCAGCTCTCGTTCCAGCGCGATGCCTTCAAGCGGCAGGCCAGTCGCTGCCAGCGGATGCGAGCGTCTCGTTTCTTTATATCTTGTGACGAGAATGGAATCCTTCGCGTCCAGGAATAAAATTCGCGGTGTGATCCACGGATTTTCGGCCATTTCATCCAGCGCTTCAATCAGCCGGTCAAAAAATTCGCGGCCGCGCAAATCCATCACGAGCGCAACTTTGCTCATTTTCGAATTTGATTCCTTCATCAGCTCTAAAAACTTCGGAAGCAATGAAGGCGGAAGATTATCGACGCAGAAATAGCCGAGATCTTCAAAGCTTTGGATCGCGACCGTTTTCCCCGCTCCCGACATTCCGGTTATAATGACAAGCTGAATATCATGTGATTCACTAGCACTCATCTTTCTCCCCCCTGACTTGTCTTTCTATTTGATGTGCTGCGGGTCTAAACGATAACTGAGCAGCTCAAATTCCGGTGTATACGTAAATGTGCCGTGCAGCAGCCCTTGTCCCTTCATCATAAAATCAAGGATATGGCCGTCTCCAGGGGCCATAGGCAGGTTCTGAATGTCATTGACATCGTGCCACTGCAGTTTGCCTTCCTCTGATTCTGATACATTTTGTCCTGTATATGAATCAGCGACAAACGTAAACATCATCCACTCGGAGACAATGTGGTCACCGTCTTTAATAATAAAGGTAAAAACGCCTTTTAATTGAGGATTTATGATATAGATACCAGTCTCTTCTCTGTACTCTCTGATGACGGAGTCTCTAACTGATTCTCCGCTCTCCATCTTGCCTCCCGGCGCGACCCACCATCCGCGTCTCGGCTTTTGAAGCAGAAGAACTTTGTCATCCGTCTGAAGCACACAATTTGTCACTCTTTGCAAGTACGTCACCTAACCTTCGTCCTGTCATCGTCTCTTTATTATACCGCTTCAAGATGCCTCCCACAATGAAGAGACATTGACAATCTTTTCTTCTATTTTACAGCATATTCATTCCTTAATTCAGATGATTTTGCTGTAACTGGCATTCATCTTTTATTTATGGACAAAAAAAGGACACGGATAACTGGAGAATCCGTGCCAAAAAAGTGTATTCATTATAAAAAGGGGGTCAATTACTTTATTAATCATAACCGAAAAGCATTACACATGTGTTACAGCGGAATTAAAACCCAGTAACGTAATGTGAAACTCGTATGACAGCCCTTTTTATTTTAAGGTTTTCAGCGTTTCTTGGAGCTCTTCGACATAATGCTGTACGCTTTGTGCCGCAATACTTCCGTCTCCTGTAGCCGTTACGATTTGGCGCAGTGATTTTTCGCGGATGTCTCCGGCAGCGAAAATCCCTTCAACCTTCGTCTCCATGCGGTCGTTTGTTTCGATATAGCCTTCTTCATTCGTAATGCCCAGGTTTTCAAACGGTTTAGACAGAGGAAGCATGCCGATGTAAATGAATACGCCATCTGTTTTGAATTCACTTTCTTCACCGGTTACCGTATCGACAAGCGTTACGTTACCGACTTTGCCGTTTTCCTCATGAATTTCCTTCACGGTTTTGTTCCACAGGAAGTCAACTTTTTCATTATCAAATGCTCTCGCTTGAAGAATACTTTGAGCACGGAGTTTATCTCGTCTGTGAACAATTGTTACTTTTGAAGCGAAACGAGTCAGATACACGCCTTCTTCAACCGCGGAATCTCCGCCGCCAACAACGACAAGCTCTTTGCCTTTAAAGAAAGCGCCGTCACATACTGCACAATAAGATACACCCCGTCCGCCCAATTCTTTTTCGCCAGGCACACCGATTTTTTTATATTCCGCACCAGCAGCAATGATGACAGCACGTGCTTTATATTCCTTTGAACCAGCTTTGACTACTTTGTACTCTTTGCCGTCAACGACTTCTTTAATATCGCCATAAGCGTATTCAGCGCCGAATTTTTTCGCGTGTTCAAACATTTTGTTAGAAAGCTCAGGCCCAAGGATACTTTCGAATCCAGGATAGTTTTCTACATCTTCCGTATTGGCCATTTGTCCGCCAGGAATTCCTCTTTCAATCATTAATGTCGATAAATTCGCTCTTGATGTGTATACAGCGGCCGTCATCCCAGCAGGGCCCGCGCCGATTATAATCACGTCATAAATTTTTTCTTCTGACACACTATTCACTCCTTAAACCATCTTTTCAAGTTTGGGCTCTTTCTTATAAGATAAGAATCCCCATCAAACGTATTCCTTACCCATATCCTATAAAATCTCATGGTGATACGCTATTTTTTTGCTCAACACGATTAAATGTATTCGAAAAGGGTATATGTTAATAAAGAAAGAGCCTTCTGTTTTAGAAGGCCCTTGTCATATTTATTATTGAACAACACGTCTTACAACGCCTTTAAATGCTTTTTTCCAGTAAGGATTGCTCATAGAGTCAACAGATACGCCATGAGATGTATTGTCGTTTAGGAAAGTACCGTTTCCTAAGTAGATTCCTACGTGTCCATTTGTTTTGTAAGTGTCAAAGAACACAAGGTCTCCGCGTTTCATTTCAGACGCGCTGACAGCTTGTCCTCTGCCAACTAACGTATCAGTAGTTGTCCCGCCTACAGGTCCAAGGTTAACACCTGCAGAAGCGTATGCCCAGCGTACGAATGATGAGCAGTCAAAAATACGGTTGTTGATATCAGATTGGCTGCGTCCGCCGCCAAACTTGTACGGAGATTGTCCTACAATGCTTGAACCAACGCTGATCGCGCCTTCAATTCCGCCAGAGTTGCTGATAACAGTGCCGCCTGAATTGCTGTTTGAGCCGCTGCTCTTCTTAGAAGATGAGCCGTTTGACGAACTGTTTGATGAACCGTTAGAAGAATTGTCTGAAGAATCATCAGATGAGCTTGCTTTTGCTGATTCAGTTGTCGCCGTTTGACTGTCATCTGTTTGTGTTTCGTCAGATGCTTTTTGTGCTTCTTCCTGCTTTTTGATCAAAGCAGCCGCTGCTTCTTGTTCTTTTTTGATGCGTGCTTGTTCAGCTTCAGTATTTGCTTTTTGATTTGCAAGTTCAGACGCCTCTGATTTTAATTCAGAAATCGCTTTAGCCGTTTTCTTCTGGCTTGCTTTTGCTTCGTCGAAAAGCTTGTCTTTTTCATTAAGCTGTTTATCAAGGTCTTTTTGCATTGTTTCTAATTTAGCCAATGCAGCTTGAACTTCTTTCAGCTTGTCATTCAAATCCGCTTCAGAATCCTCGAGCTTCGCTTTATCCTGCTCTTGCTGTTTGATTAAATCTTTGTCTGCGTCCACAATAGATGAAACCGCAGTCGCACGAGAGATAAAGTCACCAAAGCTTGTTGATCCTAAAAGAACATCTATGTATCCTTGAGATCCGCCGCTTTCCTGTAAAGAACGAACGCGTTTTTTCAGGATTTCATTGCGTTTTTCGATGCGTGCTTCAGTTTCTTTAATCTCTTTTTTCAGTTTTTTGATTTCTTCTTTTGTTTTATCATTTTCTTCTTTTTTATCTTCGATCTTGTTACTTGTATCAAGCGCCTTAGCGTTAATGTCTTTCAGTTCTTTTTCAATCTTTGATTGATTTTCCTGAAGTTCAGTTAATTCTTTTTCCTTCGCTTCAATGCTGGAAGCAACCTCAGATTGCTTGCTTTCGATTTTTTGTTTCTTTTCATCTAATGTTTCCGCCGATGCAGTTTTACTTGTAAATGGGATCAAAAAACTGCTTGTCCCGATGACGGAAGCCAAACCAAGTGTCAATAAACTCTTTCTCACTTTTTATATCCTCCCTTTTACTGTGAACCTGTCCTCATTTGGAATCGTATTTTGAACATCAAGTTTCGTTCCTCATACTCTACGAGGAATGATGGTTGTTTATGGTTAATTATTCTGTGCATCTCTTATTCTGGTTGTATAGCGTTTATTTCACATCATATGTAAAAAACACTAATTCCTTATGTACGAGAATCATTATACCATCAAGTTTCGACAAATTAGCGATAAATTTTATTACATTTATGTTTCAAACAGATGTCAAGTCACACATCATTTGTCATTTTTCTTAAGCGTGCAAAAAAACTGTCGATATTATTTTTTAAATATAATCTATCAAACAAAAAAGAGTCGATTAAATAAATCGACTCTTTAAAATTTACTATTCTAGAATATCATCAATATATTTCATATATTTCGTCAACGTTGCCGGAGAGATGCCGAATCGGGCCGCTGTGTCTTTTTTCGTGTCTTGCTTGCCATGGGCTTCTTTCCAAATATAACAGATGGCTGCTGCCCAGCCTTTCTCATTCTTCAACGGAGCAGCTGCACGAATTTGCTGGATGACATGGAAAACCCAGCAGCTCATGACTTCTGTTTTCATCTCTTCTTTTTCAGCTTGCTCTAATAGTTTGACCGTTTGATAGGCGAAAAGTGCATCCTCTGAAACGTCAGCAGCCGCGGAATCTCCATTCAGAAGCAGCTTTACAAAATGATTTTCAAAAGGAGCGGTGATTCTCTTTGAGCGTATCACCGCTTCAAGATGCTCCGTTTCTCCCTTTGTGCTGCTGATATAATAGGCTGCGAGACGCTGTTCCACAGATGAAGGAAGAGCTTCCCTCCGCTCAATCCAAGGCGCCGGGCGGTCTTCGCCGGGATATTGCGACTCGACTTTTCTCCAGATCGTCTCGGCAAAGTCGGTATGTCCCGTAAAATAAGCAGAGCAGGAAAGCCAGTAAAAGAAGGTGTCGTCACCTTCAAAGCCGGTTTTATATAATGATTTGAGCCATTTATATCCGATCTCGTAGCGGCCGACAAGCGCCAAAGTAGCACCCAATTTATAACGCTGCTCCATTAGCATCGGATAGACATTGGAGAGCTGATCACTCAATTCCACCACTTTTTCGTCTTCTCTTTCATAATAGTAGAAAACGAGAAGATTGCATAAGGCGTGAAGATTTCCTTCATTATGAGAAAGCACTTCATAAGCGGTTTGCTTCGCTTTTACAACGTTTCCTGAATAGAAATAGGCAAGCGCGAGATTGTTGTATGCTGACCAAAGCTCCGGATATTCAGCTGTGATTTCCTCAAGCGCCGCAACCGCTTCAGCAAGCTGGCCGCTTTCCAGCAATGACTTTGCCCGATCCTGTTTCACCAGCAGTTCATCCTGATCATACAACGAATCCTCAATGCCGTCGTCTCCTAAATCGAGCAAATCAAGCAGACTATCGTTTTCTTCGGCGAATTCACCATCCGGGTCCGCATCAGAATAAGCGGCCGCTTCCTTATAAGCTTCCTGGAAGAGCCCCAGATGGGCAAAGTTATTCGCTTTAAAGTAATGGCACTCCGGCATTTCGGCCTCCAGATTTGCCATGATATAGTCAAGAAGATCGTTCGACTCTTGATATTGGCCCATTTCCGAATAAATGACCGCAAGCTGTGAAAGCATCTCTGAATCCTCCGGCTCCAAATGAACCGCGCGCTGAATCAGTTTGCTTGCCCGTTTTAGATTGCGCTCTTTATACGCTTTCAAGCCTTTATGAAAAAAATATTGTCCATCTTGAAGCAGCTGGACAATTTGTGCGTGATTTTTATGTTCAGAAGTGTGTTTTCCCACAACTACCCTCCGTTTTATACAATATTACCGTCAGTAGTATACCATAAATCGTAAGCCCCTCAATAGTTCAAAAGGAAGGATTGGGAAAATCCCTCCTCTTTTTTATTGGCTGATTCGACCAGAATTTACCCGGCTTTGTTTTCTAAGTCCGCATTCATTTTCAGCTGCTGTTCAGCAAAATCCCTATAAAGACCATGGGAAGCCATTAACTCATGGTGTGTTCCACGACCGGTAATTTCCCCTTTTTCAACAAACAAAAGCTGGTCCGCATCTACAACGGTAGATAGGCGGTGAGCGATCACAATCGTTGTGCGGCCCTCCATCAGCACCTCAAGCGCCTGCTGAACTGATTTTTCAGATTGGCTGTCGAGACTTGAGGTCGCTTCATCGAGCATAAGAATGCTTGGGTTACGGAGAAGCGCTCTCGCAATTGCGATTCTCTGCCTTTGTCCGCCTGACAGCATAATGCCGCGTTCGCCTACTTCTGTATCAAACTGATTCGGCAGCTCCTTTATAAAATTGAGCGCATATGCCATCTCCGCGGCTTTTTCGATCTCAGCATCCGTCACATCTCGTTCTAACCCGTAGCAAATATTTTCTCTGATTGACCCGGACATTAACGGGCTTTCCTGCGATACATACCCGATATGCTCCCTCCACGATTCAAGCGAGTAAGTATCGACCGGCTCGTCCCCCAGTCGAATGGTCCCTGCAGTCGGAGTATAAAAACGTTCAAGCAGCTTAAACAGCGTCGTTTTCCCCCCGCCGCTCGGACCGACAATAGCTGTGACTTTACCTGCTTCAATGACGGCGCTGATTTCTTTTAAAATCAGCTGATCAGGCTTGTATCCAAAAGACACGCGATCAAGCTGAATAGGGAGATGCGCATTTTCAATTTGTTTTCCTGTCACTGTATCTTCTTCTTCCTCTGCTAAAATCTCAATCATTCGTTCTGTTGCACCGATTGATTTTTGCAGCTGTGTGAAAAACGTTGTAATCTGGCCCATCGGCATTATAATTTGAAACAAATATAAAATAAAAGCCACGAGCGCTCCCGCCGTGAGTTCGCCTGAAGATACCTGCATGCCGCCATATCCGATCACTGCGACAAGCGCTGCCATTAGCACGAGTGAGATAAGCGGACCGACAAGTGATTGAACCTTAGCTTCTCGAACGCCAAGCTTAAATAATGATGAAATCCCTGTTTTCCCGCGGCCGTATTCGACATCCTCCGCATTTGAAGCTTTGACAAGTCTGATTTCCGGGAGAATTTGATTCAGCAGGCCTGTAAAACGGGCTGTTTCATCTTGTGTTTCCCGTGAAATGGAGAACATTTTCCGTCCAATCGGCACCAAAATAAGAGCGGCCAGCGGAACGACCACTAACACAAGCAGTGTCAGCTTCCAGTTCATAATAAACAAGATTGTCAATGATCCAATGACAGAAATGATGCCTGTAATAAATCCGCTGATATGGGTTGTAATCAATTCTTTGACCACCATCGTATCGTTCGTTACACGGCTGACTGTTTCTCCGGAAGCATTTGTATCGAAATAAGAGACAGGCAGCTTAATTAATTTCTTCCATAATAACTCCCGCAGCCCGGAAATGATTTTTTGTCCATTATAGTTAAGCGCATAGGTGGCATAAGCGCTTAAACCCGCCTGAACGAAAAACACCAGCGCGATCAAACCGATTTGCGTGCCTGACAGATTTGACATAGAAAAACCATCGACAAGCTGCTTCGTTAATAATGGAATGAGCAGGCTGACCAGCGTGGTTACTACACTGAGGGCAAGCGCAAAGGCGAGCTTTCCATAAGAAGGATTGGTCCGTCTTACTAAGGCAAAAAAGGGTTTCAATTTACTTTTAGATTTTTGTTTCTTGGTTGGCATATATTTTCCTCCTGTTTCAGCGTTCAGAAAGGTGAAAAGTCATAGCAAAAGGATGATTTTTACTCTTTCTCAATCATATCAATGGAGAAAGACTTTTTCAGTATATTTTTGCCGTGATCAAAATAAAAATCTCCCACTCATTGTTTGAATAGGAGATTTTTGTGTTAGACATCTTTCACTGGCTTCTTTTTTCTGTAAGTCAATGTTACATCCTGCTGTCGCAGGTCTTCTATTATCATTTTGTACCGATCAACTTTTGCGGTATGTTCTTCTTTTATCATCTGAAGGGCAGCTTTTCGTTTTTCGCTATTAGACTCAAGCTCTTTTTTTATTTTTTTTACAATCAACCCTTTTTGCCCTTTGATTTCCTCTTTTAATGAAGACTCAAATTTCTTTGTCAGGCTGAGAAAGTCGTTGATCGGTTGATTGAGGGTGCCCGCTTTCCCCTTCATTTCATCTTGGGTAAGAAACATATAGGTCGTTGATACAATTTCTGTTTCACTTTCTGAAAATAAGGAAGTCACTCTTCATATTCCTCCTAAGACTGAAAATCAAATAACTGAGAAATCATTTCTTCTTTTTCAAACAGCTTTTCAATACTCTCGCGGATATTTTTGATAAAATCTCTTTTTTCTGTTGTCTGTTTTTTTAATTCAGCAACAATTCCATCATTAGCAGGAAGCGCACCTGTGTGGAATGATTCATGAACTGAGATTTTCTCCAATTTATCGAATGTGTGGCTGAAACCAGCTGCAAGCCGGAATTGAAGATCGAAGGCATAATGCGAAGGGTTTTCTTCCATATGATGAATAGCCGTGATGATCGCCTGCTTTTTGTCTATGAAGTCTTCATCGATTTCCTGACTGTAAACCTTCTGGTACTTAGAAATCGCATCTTCCATATCTTCAACGATTTTCATACCGTTTTGATAGATTCTGACAGCGGATGAGAGATTGACTTGAATCGTTTCTCCCGAGCCACTCTTCCCTGTAAAATAAATATCGGAGCCTTTATAGCTGAAGCCTTTTTCCTTTGACAAGGCGTTGAGCATTTGAACGATGCTGTGGCCGTCGACGATAAGTTTTAGTGCGTCTTTTGTTTCTGTGTCGAGTGTTTTCAATGAGGACAGAATTGATTTTACATAGTCCACTATTTCACCAACGTCTTTTAAAGCTTGCATAAATTGGCCATGTTTTAGATGGTCTATGAAATGTTCGTACCGTGACTCTATGCCTCGCATACTCGCATTAATATTCGTTAATTCTTTTTTGATGACTTTCTTTTGCGTTTCATCAATATAACCATTTTCAGCTAACTGATCTACGACCGGTCCGCTGTTTCTCAACAAGGTATGAAGAAAACCTAAAAACGACGGCAGTTCCTCTTTTATTCGGCCATACATTTGCTTAACATCATCAAAATGCTCATATAGGACACTTACTTTCTTTAAAGCGCCGTCTGTGTTTTTCACTTTTTCAATCAGGTCTATGTCTATCCCGCTGGCTGCCTTTATAAAACCGTTCAAGCCGTCTTTTTCATAGTCATCCTTATATTTTTGAAGGAATTTTTGAATTGACCTCACATCTTCGTCAGGAACCCCATCCATAATGTTTCGGATGCCTTTTACACTTGTATTTGTATCTGCCATCTTCACATCACCGAATGTAATAAAATCGGCCTTGCCGCTGACTCCATACAGCGGGTCATCTTTTGAGATGCGCTGAGTGATGTTTGTTGTTACGCCTTTGTCTTTGTAATATTGGGTGATGGCTTTTTTAAGGTCATCTTTTGGAATTGAATTTAACTCTTTAAATGTATTCACTTTGAACTTCTTAATCATTGTGTACCTTAAATGATCATCTGCTTTTAATAAGTGATCTACACTTATTTGAGCTCCGTTCACTCCATAAACCTCATCATATTCCCCATCTATTAATTGCACCATTACTTGATTATTATTGGCAAGTGAATGCCCCATACTATACGTTTTTAAACTTTCATCCTTGCCAGCTTTCTTTTTGGCTTCTCTAGTAAACTCTTTCGTTGCATTATATTGGCTATCATCCATTCCAAGAAACAACCCAAAAAAATTATAAGTCCAGTCTTTATTATCTGCGCTACCTTCAGAAATAATTTGCAACTGATTCACTTCGTGCTTCTTATCTACAATATGAATAGCAGTACCATCATAGCCAGATTCTTTATTCTGGTGTACAAGCTCTTTAGATGTATAAATTTCAATATTTTGCGTGAGTTCTTGATGAGTTTCTTCCTTATAGATTCTTCGAATGTCTTCTTCAAAGTCTTTCTTAGCTTCTTGTATTACTTTGGGATCGGAAGAAGCGAATTTCTGTTTATAACCGTATTCTAAATTTATAAGACGTAGTTTTATATTTTCATTTTCAAAAATATTTTTATTTCCCATCTTCCCTCTCCTCTAAATTGAAGGTAACAGAGTTTAATATTTTTTTAACCTTTTTTTCATAGCCTTTTGGATTTTGCTTACATGTCTGTACATTTGCTGAGCAGCTAAACATAAAAGAATATTCCATCCCTAAATAATCTTGTTTTTTTGATTTTATATAACCAAGATAAATATAAGACGGGCTCTCTTGGTTATCAAAGTTTTCTTGTTTTGAAGCAAAATAAATATCCTTATCCTTTGCTTCTATTTTTTCAAATTTACCTTTGTATTCATTTTTACCACTAACAATGTCCAACATGGTCTCAGGGTTGTTTATAAATGATTCATTTTGATAGAACTTTAATGAAGCATTCATTACTATATTCGTTTTATTATTAATACTGTCGAAAAACAGTGACTCGTTTGTCTTTGAAGTTTCAGAGTCGGAATACTCCCCATCTTCCGGAAACAACATCCTAAAACCTTTCAGCTTAGATTCCAGCAAATAATATCCTGGTTCCTCTTCTTTTGTTGACACCATGTACTCTCTCGTTTTCTCGTCCTGAAACGCAGGTACTTGAGGCAGATCCTTGGGATCCATGTCTTTTGGTTTTACCGCTTCTGTTTTATTGTCATTTGTGGTGTTTTTATCATTGTCATTCATACTGCATCCTCCTGTCAGGGCAAGTAATAAGCTGAAGCAAATATAGATGATCTTTTTCATTACGAACCTCCACGGGTTTTGTGAGAATAGTATTCTATTTTTATATCAAAAATAATTCTATTGACCTGGTTAAGAGATGATTATTTCATCCTTTTTCATGTTACATCATGGCGGAATTTGGATAAATAGGAAATCAGACTCGGTTTTGATCTCCTTTTATTAACTAATCATATATAACACCTCATATAAATCTAAATACCTATTACTTTTTTCACAAAACAAAAAGAGCCGTATCATACGGCTCTTTACTCTTCTTTCTCAGAATGGCGTTTTTTCAATACGTCAAGCACATCATCCAGCGGCAAGGCTTGTTCTCTGAGCAGGACAAGCAGGTGATACAGCAGGTCTGCCGCTTCCCATTTGAGTTCCTCGTGGTCCCGATTTTTCGCGGCGATGATGACTTCGGATGCTTCTTCACCGACTTTTTTCAAAATCTTATCGACGCCTTCGCGGAAAAGGTAGGTAGTATAAGCTCCCTCAGGCATTTCCGCTTGGCGTTCCGCGATCACGCGTTCCAGTTCGTTCATGATGCCGAATCGGCCTGCGGCCTGTTCTTCTGTTTGTTCCTTCATAAAACAGCTGTAGCTGCCAGTGTGGCATGCCGGGCCGGATGGCTCTACAAGTACGATCAATGCGTCCTGGTCGCAGTCATACCGGATACCTTTGACGGCTTGCGTGTTCCCTGAGGTTTCTCCTTTATGCCATAACGCTTGGCGTGAGCGGCTGTAAAACCATGTTTCCTTCGTTTCCAGCGTTTTTTCGTACGATTCCTTGTTCATATACGCAAGTGTCAGCACTTCTTTGCTTGCCGCATCCTGCACGATGGCAGGAATTAATCCGTCCTCGTTAAAACGCAGTTCATCTGCCTGTTTCATCTCACATTCACCCCGTATTCTTTCAAGTATGATTTCACTTCTTTAATCGATGTTTCTTTATAATGAAAAATTGAGGCGGCCAGCGCGGCGTCAGCTTTTCCTTTTGTAAAAGCCTCAAGCATATGCTGTGCGTTTCCCGCGCCTCCCGAGGCGATAACAGGGACGGGGACAGCTTCGGAAACAAGCTTTGTCAGCGTGTGGTCGAAGCCTTTTTTCTCACCGTCGGAGTCCATGCTTGTCAGCAATATTTCTCCTGCCCCGCGTTTGACGCCTTCTTTTGCCCACGCGGTGACCTCCCAATCTGTTTTCTTTCTGCCGCCGTGCGTATAGACCTTATATGTGTCAGATTCTTTGTCATACTTGGCATCAATGGCAAGAACGATGCATTGCGAACCGAAAAACTCGGCTCCTTCTGCAATCAGCTCAGGGCGAAGAACAGCTGCCGTGTTCACCGACACTTTGTCCGCTCCGGCACGCAGAATCGTTTTCATATCGCTGAGCTGATTGATGCCGCCGCCGACTGTAAACGGAATCGCAAGCTTCGCGGCAACCTGCTCCACAACGTCAATCATCGTCTTTCGTCCTTCATGTGAGGCGGAGATATCAAGAAAAACAAGTTCATCTGCACCTTCCCGGTCGTACACTTCGGCGAGTTCAACTGGGTCACCGGCATCCTTCAATTCGAGAAATTGAATTCCTTTGACAACGCGTCCTTCTTTGACATCAAGGCATGGGATAATCCGTTTTGTGATCATTTGCGCTTCACCCTTTCAAGCGCCTCACCCAGCGTAAACTGATTGGTATACAGCGCTTTTCCGATGATCGCTCCAGAGACGCCGTCCGCCTCATAGCGGGCGAGGTCTTCGAGATCCGTGACGGAGCTGACTCCGCCTGAAGCGATCACCGATTTCCCCGTTTCCTTAGCAAGCTCGACCGTGCTTTTAACATTGGGGCCTGACAGCATTCCATCTGTCGCGATGTCAGTAAAAATAAAGACTTCCGCACCTTCATTGGCAAGCTCTTTGCCTAGTTCGGTTGCCTTAAGGGTTGATGTTTCCAGCCATCCCTCTGTTGAAACAAAACCGTTTCTCGCATCCAGTCCGATTGCAATTTTCTCGCCATATTGTTTCAGCATTTTTTTGACAAACGGAGGGTTAGAAACTGCTGAGCTTCCGAGAATTACCCGATCGACTCCTGCTGATAAATATTCGTAGACGTCTTTTTCGGAACGGATCCCGCCGCCGATTTCGACTTTCAGGTTCAGCTTTTGCGCAATCTCAATCACATGGCGGTCATTCACTCTTTTCCCTTCTTTGGCCCCGTCGAGATCAACGAGATGGATCCATTCGGCACCCTCTTTCGCAAATAACTCAGCCATCTCGTACGGTGAATCGCCATATATCGTTTCCTTATTATAGTCCCCTTGAACAAGGCGGACACATTTGCCATTTCTCATATCAATTGCCGGATATAATGTAAAAGCACTCATTTTTTCACCTTCTGTTCTGCTGCCATTTTCGTAAATTGGGTTAAGATAGACATTCCGACCGTGCTGCTTTTTTCCGGGTGAAATTGGGCGCCGAAGACGTTCCTTTTTCCAACTACAGCAGGCACTCGCACACCATAATCAGCGCTTGCCAGGAGCGAGTCCTCCTGCATCCCGTCAATGTAATAAGAATGCACGAAATAAGCGTAGCCTTCTTCTGCTTCAGCCAGCAGCGGAGATTCGTTATGAAAGGAAAGGAGGTTCCAGCCCATATGCGGAACCTTCAGCTTGTTTCCTTTTTCATCTTCTGCTTTCAGCCTGACTGCTTTTCCTTTTAACAGCCCGAGTCCTGAAGCGGTGCCGTTTTCTTCGCTTTCTTCAAATAAAAGCTGCATGCCGAGGCAGATCCCGAGAAGCAGCCTTCCCTCTGAGACCATATCGTGAATCAATTGATCAAGCTTCGTGTAGCGCAAATTGTCCATCGCGTCTCCAAATGAACCGACTCCCGGCAAAATGAAGGCATCAGCTTCTTTCAGCTCCTCCGGCTTTTCAGAAACAAAATACGGCACGCCGACACGTTCAAGCGCCTTTGAGACACTGTATAAATTCCCCATTCCGTAATCTATCACGCCGATCATTTACAGCATCCCTTTCGTTGACGGTATTCCTTTAACTCGCGGATCGATCGTTGTCGCTTCATCAAGCGCACGTCCCAGTGCTTTAAAAACGGCTTCAATCATATGGTGGGTGTTTGTGCCATAATGAACGATGACATGCAGGTTCATTCGAGCTTCGAGTGCCAGCTTCCACAAAAATTCATGTACAAGCTCCGTATCGAAAGTTCCGACTTTAGCAGCCGGGAAGTCAGCGCGCATTTCTAAGTGCGGCCGGTTGCTTAAATCAATCACAACTTGAGCAAGTGCCTCATCCATCGGCACAAACGCCGATCCGTAGCGTTTGATTCCTTTTTTATCGCCCAACGTTTCGAGCAGCGCCTGCCCTAAGCAGATGCCGATATCTTCAGTCGTGTGGTGATCATCTATATCAACATCGCCTTTTGCGTTAATGGAAAGATCGAATTGGCCGTGTTTCGTGAATAAATCCAACATATGTGTCATAAACGGCACATCTGTTTTGATATCCGCTTGTCCCCCGCCGTCTATTGTAAATGCCAGCTCAATATCTGTTTCGTTTGTTTTCCTGACGCGTTCCGCTTTTCTCATTTAGAAATCCTCCGTTCTCTCGCTTCAATTGATCTGGCATGGGCTTCTAACCCTTCCAGTCTGGCAAAAGCCGCGATGCTTTCGGCATGTTCTTCAAAGGCTGATTGACTGTAAGAAATAATGCTCGATTTCTTTTGAAAATCAGTTACGTTTAATGGACTTGAAAATCTGGCTGTTCCGTTTGTCGGAAGCACATGGTTCGGTCCGGCAAAATAATCACCGACAGGCTCAGGGCTGTATCTGCCTAAGAAAATTGCACCCGCATGTTTGATACTGCCAAGCAAAGCTTCCGGAGACTGTGTTATGATTTCTAAATGCTCTGGCGCGAGTGTATTGACAGTATTAATCGCTTCCACCATTGTTTCCGCCACATATATACAACCGTAATCTCTCACTGAAGCTTCCGCTATTTCTCTTCGCGGCAAGGTTTTCAGCTGCTTACTCACCTCGGCTGAAACCGCCTCGGCCAGCGCCATGGAATCTGTGACAAACACACATGAGCTGAGCTTATCGTGTTCCGCCTGTGACAGCAGATCGGCTGCAATTTCGCTCGGAATCGCTGTTTCATCAGCCAGCACGACGATTTCACTAGGTCCGGCAATCATATCGATATCGACATCGCCGAACACTTCTCGTTTGGCAAGCGCGACATAAATGTTGCCCGGACCCGTGATTTTATCCACCGGTTCAATGGTTTCTGTTCCGTATGCTAACGCCGCAATCGCCTGAGCGCCGCCCATTTTGTAAATATCTTTTATGCCCAGCTCGGCTGCAGCAACCAAAACTCCAGGAGACAGCAGACCGTCTTTTTCCGGAGGCGTGACGAGAACGATTCTTTCAACGCCCGCTACGAGCGCCGGAATCACATTCATCAAAACAGATGAAGGGTATGCGGCCGTTCCCCCCGGCACATATACACCGGCGGAATCCAGCGCCGTCACTTTCTGCCCCAGCATTGTGCCGTCCTTTCTGTGATAAAACCAGGAGGATTGCAGCTGTCTTTCGTGATATTCCCTAATATTTTCGATTGCCTGCCTAATCACCTGAAGAAGACGTGAATCCAGTGAGGTGTATGCCTCCTCAAATTCTTCTTTTGTGACCAGCGGACTGTCTATTTCGATGCCGTCAAATTTCGCCGTGTAGCTGCGAACCGCCTGATCACCGTTTGCTTTAACATCTTCTATAATGGACCGGACCGTCTTTCTTTGCTCTTCCGTTCCGGCATCGATGGAACGCTTGAGAGAAAGCCGTTCCGCTCCGCTGATGGTTTTGATCTTCATTTTGCCGTCTCTCCTTCCACAACGAGAGATAGGCGGGATGCCATTTCGTCAATCACATCGTCTTTCATGCGATAGCTTACCGGGTTGACAATAAAGCGAGAGGTAATGTCACAAATGTGCTCCGTTTCAACAAGCCCATTTTCTTTCAGCGTCTGTCCTGTGGAAACAATGTCCACTATCCGATCTGCAAGCCCAATGAGCGGAGCCAGTTCAATTGAACCGTTGAGCTTAATAATCTCGACTTGTTCTCCCTGCTCTCTGAAATAACTGGAAGCCACATTCGGATACTTTGTCGCGATTCTTGGCGCTACTCCGCTCCAGTCTGTATTCGGAAGTCCGGCGACAGCTAAGTGGCACTTGCTGATTTTTAAATCCAGTACCTCATACACGTCGCGTTCCTCCTCCAGCATGACATCCTTGCCCGCAATTCCGACGTCTGCCACGCCATGCTCCACATACGTAGTTACGTCCATCGGCTTCGCTAATATGAAACGAAGATTTTCCTCCGGCACATCGATGATCAGTTTTCTCGAATCTTCAAACTCCTCAGGGAGCCTGTAGCCTGCCTGCCTCAGCAGCCCTGCCGCTTCTTCAAATATCCGGCCCTTTGGCATCGCCATTGTGAGTAACTTACCCATTTTGCTCTTCCTTTCTGGCACCGATAAAATAAGTGACGTTTACAAAAGATTTTGTCATCTGGTCGATATTTTCTATTCCCGATAAATCTTGAAGAACCACTTTGTTCCCTTTCATGCGTTCTTCATTCGCATAAGCGATGGCTTGCGCCCGCTGCTCTTTGCTGAAAATAACAGCGTCTATATCACAAGGTTCTTCTTTCATATGAAGGGCTTCAATCAGCCGGTCGATCCGAAGCCCGAAGCCTGTTGCCGGTGCAGGTGAATCAAAATGGCCCAGCAGCTTGTTGTAACGGCCGCCGCTTCCAATGACAAAACCGACATTCTCGGCGAACACTTCAAATAAAATCCCTGTGTAATAGCTCATGTGGCTGACCATATTCAGATCCAGGCGGACATTTTCCGTACATCCGTAATCCTCAAGAATGCCCCACAGCGCCTTCAGCTCATCAACCACGCTTTTTCCTTGCGCAGAATCGACGATTTCCTCGGCACGTCCGCATACTTCTATGCCGCCCCGCAATTCGAGGAGCTCAAGCAGTCTGCTTTTATCAATGGAGGAAAGCGGGAGAGACTTGACATGCTCTCTGTAGCCGACGTAGTTCTTTTCATATAAGAACCTCCGCAGCACATCAGCTCGTTCAACGTTTCCGAGCACCTCAACAAACAAAGCATCCGCAATGCCGGCATGGCCGATGGCAATTTTAAAGGATGCCAGCCCAGCGTTTTTTAATGCCCCGACGACTAAAGCAATGACCTCCGCATCCGCGCTCGTCGTGCCGTCACCGATTAACTCCACTCCGACCTGCTCGAACTCAGCCGGACGTCCGCCTTCACGCTCCTGAGCCCTGAATACATTTGCCGCATAGCCGACTCTTAGCGGATGACCGTGTTTCAGAAGCTTCGATGCCGCTACCCTTGCAATCGGCCCCGTCATATCCGGGCGAAGCACCAATGTCTTGCCGTCCTGATCAAGTAGCTTAAACAGCTGCTGCTCTTCAATTGCTGACTGGACGCCAACGGTATCGTAAAACTCCAGTGTCGGCGTTTCCATAAATTGATATCCCCATTTATCAATCAAATCGGTTAACGATCGTCTCACCTTTTTTTTCGTTTCGTATAAACCGGGCAGTGTATCTCTCATGCCGTGCGGTTTTTCAAACATAAACATCAACCCGAGCACCTCCGCTGTTATCTTATGAAGGAAAATTCCGAATCCTTTAGTTCGCTAATATGATAATATGTTAGCAGATGAAAGAATGAAAATCAACGCTTAACTTCAGTAAGGATATTTTTAGTTCAAATATCCTTCTCCTCATTATGAAAAAATCATGAATAATGTATTAAAGGTACGTAATATCTCAAATTCTTTATGTTTGGCATGCTATAATACAAATCAAATAGAGAACAAGGAGATAAAGATGAAAACACTGCGAACTCTATGTGTCCTGATGATTCTTTCAGGCGTTATTTTTTTCGGACTTAAAATAGATGCAAAAGATATAGATATTCCTTTTTTGAACAGCCTTAAAAAAGTGGTTTCTGATAGCGATACAGACTCAGCTACGAATAGCAAAAAGGAGCTGAAGGGAAGCGCAAAACCGCTGGATGTCATCCTTTACAATCAAATGGACGCACCCCGGCTCTATAACGGCTGTGAAGTAACAAGCCTTGCAATGGTGCTGAATTACGCGGGATACGACGTGACAAAAAACACCCTGGCAAATCAGGTTGCCACAGTGCCTTTGACATACAGCAGCGGATTAAAGGGTGATCCGAATGACGGATTTGTCGGGGATATGGCGAATGGCCCTGGTCTCGGTGTCTACCATCGACCGATCTATCAGCTGGCGAAAACCTATGCAGGAGACAAAGTGTTTGACCTGACTGGAAAAAGCATTTCTGCTGTTTATGAACAGCTTGAAAAAGGCAATCCAGTTTGGGTTATTACGACAGCCAACTTTACGCCAGTTGACAACATGCAGACATGGAAAACGCCAAACGGAACGATAGAGATTACGTACAGCGAACACAGCGTCGCCGTTACGGGATATGATGATAAATATGTGTATCTCAATGATCCGTATGGCTATAAAAACAGAAAAACCGATAGAACAAGCTTTGAAAAAGCGTGGAAACAAATGGGCAGCCAGGCCGTGGTTATTCAAAAGTAAACACCTGAAAGCCGCACTATGCTCTATCCTGAGCAAATACGACAATATTCATGCTTTTTGTTTCAATCGGTAAGATCGATTCATTTTCCATTTATCATCCAAAATTGTCTTTACTTTCAGGCTGTCTGTTTTTATGATTAAAGCAGATTCAGCCTTGCCCCGATCTATGTGAGAGAAGCCGGTGCAAGTCGCTGACGCTTCTCTTGCAAAAAATGAAAGATATCCGGGGAGGATTTATCATTGAAAAAATTCGTGTCTATCCTATTTATGTTCGGTTTGGTTATGGGGTTCAGCCAGTTTCAATCATCAACCGCTTTTGCAGCAGACAAAGTGGTGCACGAAACAATTATCGTACCAAAAAATACAACATATGACGGGAAAGGACAGCGGTTTGTGGCAGGGAAAGAATTAGGCGACGGAAGCCAGTCAGAAAACCAAGACCCTGTTTTTCGTGTGGAGGATGGTGCAACCCTGAAAAATGTGGTGCTTGGCGCCCCTGCCGCTGATGGCGTACACACTTATGGAAACGTTAACATTCAGAATGTGAAATGGGAAGATGTTGGTGAGGATGCGTTAACGGTGAAGAAGGAAGGAAAAGTGACGATCGACGGCGGTTCTGCTCAAAAAGCGTCAGATAAGATATTCCAAATCAATAAAGCCAGTACATTCACAGTGAAAAACTTCACGGCAGACAATGGCGGAAAGTTCATAAGACAGCTTGGCGGTTCAACCTTCCACGTTGATGTGATCATCGATAAGTGCACCATCACAAACATGAAGGAAGCGATATTCCGGACGGACAGCAAAACAAGCACGGTCAGAATGACAAATACACGCTACTCTAATGTCGGTCAAAAATGGATTGGTGTTCAGCATATTTACGAAAACAACAACACTCAATTTTAACAAAAAAAGTCCGCTGATGTTATTCAGCGGACTTTTTCAATCTTTCTTGCATTTCTTCCTTCGTATAGATGATCCTCATCGGATTTCCGCCGACAAATGCGCCGGCAGGCACGTCTTTATGGACAAGTGTTCCGGCGGACACAACTGCGCCATCTCCTATTTTCACCCCGGGCAGAATTGTCGTGTTGGCACCAATCATCACTTCGTCTCCGATCAGAACTGTGCCGATCCGGTATTCGTGAATCAAATACTCATGGGCCAGAATGGTCGTATTGTACCCGATGATTGTATTTGTTCCGACTGAGATCTTTTCCGGAAACATGATATCTGGCATCACCATGAGGGCAAAGGATGTCTGATTTCCAACCTTCATCCGCAGAAATGTACGGTACAGCCAGTTTTTCATCCCTATAAACGGCGTATATCTCGCAATTTGAATGACAATGAAATTTTTGACGACCTTTAAAAAAGGTACCGTTTGATAGACATGCCACAGTGAGTTGGCTCCCGAGACCGGATGACGATCTGTTTTTCTCACAGATTACTTCACTCCAACGATTTGTAATAGATCACTCATTTTCTCAAGCATAAAATCCGGCTCATGCTTCGCCAGCATTTCCGGCCCTTTAATCGTCCATGCGACTCCTGCCGTTTTTGTACCGGCATTTTTGCCTGCCAGCACATCGTGGTAATTATCTCCGACCATAATGGCTTCCTCGGGCTTGCTTCCTAACTGTTTCAGCGCTAACAGCACAGGCTCGGGATCAGGCTTTGCATTCGTCACATCATCAAGGGTGACAACTGTTTCAAAGAATTCGCCGATTCCCGTGAGCTTGAGGCCCATATTGACAGTATCTCTTAATTTTGTTGTCACAATTCCTAATGTAAAGCCGGCTTTTTTTAATGCATCCAGGGTCTCATATACCGTTTCATATTCAGTCACGAGTGAATCATGCATGTCATGATTGTACGCTCTGTACATGGCGATCATATCCTCGCATTTATCAGGGTCCATCGAAGAGAACGTTTCAAAAAGAGACGGCCCGATAAATGCAAGGACATCTTCTCGTTTATACTTGCTCGGATAATAATGCTCCAGTGTATGCAAAAAGGACGCGATGATTAATTCATTCGTATTAATAAGCGTTCCGTCTAAATCAAACAGAATCGTCGTTACTTGTTTGTCACTCATATTGCTTCCTTTCCAACCGCTGAGGGTTTCCACTTTTTCCATGTATGCGCAATAGCCATTGTCAGCAGAACTGCTGTGGTGACACGAATCAAAAGAAGCGGCCAGACCGGTATGCCGAGGGGAATAAAGACAAGTGTATCTTCCACGACCGCGTGGCAGGCAACGAGAAATATAAATGCCAATGTCATATCCCGCCTGCTCACGCCGTCATCCTCGACAGCTTTGATCATGACACCCGCTCCGTAGGCCAGACCAATCGTCAGTCCCGCCACCATTGTCATAGACGTATTTTTATTCATGCCAAGCAGCTGCGTAAACGGAGACAGCCACCTGGAGAACCGATGCAGCCAGCCTAAATCTCTTAAAAACTGGATGATGATCATCAGAGGTATGACAATTGCCGCCAGCTGCAAAACACCAAGTCCGGCTTTCGTTAAGGCTTCTGTCAGCATTGCCAGCCAGCTGTCTGGCGCTACGCTCTTCGCAGCGATAAAACCGTACTGCGCCGTTTCCTGTCCGCCATGCCAAATGAGGTTGATGACGATGGCTGACACAGCGGCTAAACCGATGCGCACGGCCAATATGACGCCAATTCTGATGCCAACCTTTGCGGCAACTGTCGATTCGATAATCAAGTTATGACAGAATGAAAGCATAACAGCTAAAATAAAGACTTCTTTCACAGATAAATCCAATGTTAAAATCCCGGCAATTCCCGCATACAGATTCAGCATATTTCCCAGTACAAGCGGAATGGCCGCTTCACCAGAAAGCCCGAAGAGACCCATTACCGGTGTGATCAGCCGTACAAGCCAATCCATGACAGGGGTATGCTGAAGCAAAGTGACCAATAGCGTTACCGGGAAAATCACTTTACCCAGCGTCCATGTTGTTTGAAAACCTGCTGCAAGACCGGCCAGAAAGATTTTCTTCATGCCTCATCCCCCTTTGTTGACGTCTACTCCGCGTACCGCTCCTTCGAGTATCCCTTGACGCGTCTGAAGATGATGGCTGCCACAGCCAAAACAATCAATACGATTGAAATCACCTGAGCGATGCGAAGTGAATCTGTCAGCATTAAGCTGTCAGTCCGCATTCCTTCAATAAAGTATCTTCCGATTGAATACCAAATGATATAGATCAAGAACATCTCGCCTCTACGCAAATTCGCTCTGCGAAGCAGCAGTAAAACAATGACGCCGACAAAACTCCATAGTGATTCATATAAAAAAGTAGGATGATAATATTGCCCATTGATATACATTTGATTGATAATAAATTCAGGCAGGTGCAGGTTTTCTAAAAAGGCTCTGCTGACAGCCTCGCCGTGCGCTTCCTGATTCATGAAGTTCCCCCAGCGGCCGATCGCCTGGCCGAGCAAAATGCTGGGCGCGGCAATGTCCGCAAGCTTCCAGAACGAAAGTTTTTTCACTCTCGAAAACACATAACCCGTTAAAATGGCGCCGATTAATCCGCCATGAATGGCAATGCCGCCCTTCCAAATCTTAATGATTTCTCCCGGATGTGCCGCATAATAGTCCCATTCAAAGGCAACGTAATAAATTCGCGCGCAAATAATCGCAATCGGAATGGCAAACAGGACAAGATCAATAAACGTATCTTTCTGCAGCCCCCGTTTTTCACTTTCCCTCATCGCAATCCACAGCCCGAGCAAAGCGCCGAGACCGATAATGATTCCGTACCAATGGACGGCTAACGGCCCCAGCTGAAATGCTATCGGATTGAGTGGTTCTATCGCTTCATTCATTTAACGCCAACTCCTATTCTTCTTGTTCACCGTCTTCAATGACGTCCGCCAGCTTGTTGGTGAATTGTTCAGCGGCATTCAGCCCCATCCGCTTCAATCTGAAGTTCATTGCTGCCACTTCGATGATGACTGCAAGATTTCGGCCTGGACGGACAGGAATCGTCAGTTTTGTAATTTCTGTATCAATGATTTTCATGGTCTCTTCCTCAAGTCCGAGCCGGTCGTATTGCTTGCCCTGCTCCCAGAGTTCAAGATTCATGACAATCGTGATTCGTTTATTGCTTCTGACCGCGCCAGCGCCAAATAGCGTCATCACGTTGATAATGCCAAGGCCCCTGATCTCAAGAAGGTGCTCAATTAATTCCGGAGCGTTTCCCACAAGAGTATCCTGATCCTCCTGCCGTATTTCAACGCAATCATCGGCAACAAGGCGATGCCCTCTTTTCACAAGCTCCAGCGCTGTTTCGCTTTTTCCGACGCCGCTCTTTCCTGTGATCAGCACGCCGACACCATATATATCGACAAGAACACCATGAATTGCTGTGGTAGGCGCCAGCCTGCTCTCAAGGAAGTTGGTTAAACGGCTTGACAGTCTTGTCGTTTTCAGCGGCGATCTGAGGACAGGCACCCCATTTTTCTCGGAGGCGTCAATCAGCTCCTGCGGGATGGGCATATCTCTAGAAAGAATAATAGCTGGTGTTACATCAGTGCACAGAGAATCCATTCGCTGTTTTTTCTCCTCTTCAGGAAGCTGTTCAAAGAAAGAAAGCTCTGTTTTTCCGAGAAGCTGCACGCGCTCTCTCGGGTAATATGTAAAATATCCGGCAATTTCAATGCCTGGTCTTGATAGGTCACTCATTGTAATCGGGCGGTTAATTCCTTCTTCTCCGCTGATTAATTCCAAATTGAACTGTTCCATTACGTCTTTTGTGCGAACCTTTGCCACGATATGTTCCTCCTGTTCCGGGCTGCCCCGAGCTTGCTCACAATACTTTCATTTTATCACTTTCAGGCTTGAACCTAAAACAGATTTTATAAAAGGCGGGAAAACACCTCAGCTGGTCTAGATCACTAGTCTGAAAAAGAGTAAAATAAAGGTATTCAAATTCCAGAAAGGCGGATCATCTATGGCAGAGAGTCTTCTTATCAAAGACATTGCGATCGTGACAGAAAATGAAGTAATCAAAAACGGCTATGTCGGAATCAATGACGGAAAAATCAGCACAGTCTCAACAGAACGGCCCAAGGAGTCATATTCAAAAGAAATTCAAGCACCTGCGAATTCCGTTTTGCTTCCCGGCATGATTGACATTCATATCCACGGCGGCTATGGCGCAGATACGATGGATGCAAGCTTTTCTGCGCTCGACATCATGTCGTCAAGACTTCCCGAAGAAGGCACGACGAGCTTTTTAGCCACAACAATTACCCAGGAACATGGGAACATTTCTCAAGCTTTGGTGAACGCAAGAGAGTGGAAAGCGGCTGAAGAGTCCTCTTTATTAGGTGCAGAACTGCTCGGCATTCATTTAGAGGGCCCCTTTGTTTCACCTAAAAGAGCCGGAGCGCAACCAAAAGAGTGGATTAGGCCTTCGGATGTTGCGCTTTTCAAAAAGTGGCAGCAGGAGGCGGGCGGACTGATCAAAATTGTTACACTTGCGCCGGAGGAGGATCAGCATTTTGAACTGATCCGCCATTTGAAAGAAGAATCGATTATCGCGTCCATGGGGCACACGGATGCCGATTCCGCAATGCTGTCGGATGCCGCAAAAGCAGGGGCGAGCCATATGACCCATCTGTACAACGCGATGAGCCCGTTTCATCACCGAGAACCCGGAGTGATCGGAACGGCGCTGGCCCATGATGGGTTTGTGACAGAGCTAATAGCCGATGGCATCCACTCCCATCCTTTAGCGGCTAAGCTTGCTTTTTTGGCGAAAGGCAGCAGCAAGCTCATTTTAATTACCGATTCCATGAGGGCAAAAGGACTGAAAGACGGCGTATATGAGTTCGGCGGCCAAAGTGTGACGGTAAGAGGACGAACAGCTCTTCTTTCAGACGGAACCCTTGCCGGTTCGATCCTCAAAATGAACGAGGGCGCACGGCATATGCGTGAGTTTACAAATTGCTCTTGGACGGATATAGCTAATATAACTTCTGCAAACGCGGCCAAACAGCTGGGCATCTTTGACCGAAAAGGCAGTGTGACTGTGGGAAAAGATGCAGATTTGGTGATTGTCAGCAGTGATTGCGAGGTGATTCTCACCATTTGCCGCGGAAACATTGCATTTATATCCAAGGAGGCTGACCAGATATGAAAGTAATAGAATGTCAAACGTATGAAGAGCTAAGCCAAAAAGCAGCCAGAATAACGGCAGATACAATCAAAGAAAAACCTGATGCCGTTCTCGGGTTAGCGACGGGCGGCACACCGGAAGGCACTTATCGCGAGCTGATCCGCCTGCACCAAACTGAGAATCTCTCATTTCAAAACGTCACTACAGTTAATTTGGATGAGTACGCCAGACTTTCAAGCAATGACCCGAACAGCTATCACTTCTATATGAATGACCGTTTATTTCAGCATATCGACAGCAAGCCTAGCCGGCATTTTATTCCGAATGGAAATGCAGACGATTTGGAAGCCGAATGCAGACGGTATGAACAGCTAGTCGAGTCCCTCGGCGGCACTGACATTCAGCTTCTCGGCATCGGCCGAAACGGACACATCGGCTTTAACGAACCGGGAACGTCTTTCAAGTCGCGAACTCATGTTGTGACATTAAATGAGCAAACCCGCCAAGCGAATGCCAGATATTTTCCTTCCATAGACAGCGTGCCGAAAAAAGCACTGACAATGGGAATTCGAACGATTCTCTCAAGCAAACGCATTCTGCTGCTTATTTCTGGGAAAAGCAAAGCAGAAGCTGTTCGTAAGCTGTTAGAAGGAAACATAAGCGAAGATTTTCCCGCATCTGCTTTGCACCTGCATTCCGATGTTACGGTTTTGATTGATCGTGAAGCCGCGTCATTAAGACCTTGAAAGGAACATGCTGACTTATGAATATCAATAAACAATCGCCTATTCCGATTTATTATCAGATTATGGAGCAATTAAAAACCCAAATTAAGAGCGGAGAGCTGCAGCCGGATATGCCTCTTCCTTCCGAGCGCGAATATGCCGAACAATTCGGGATCAGCCGGATGACAGTTCGCCAGGCGCTTTCTAATTTAGTTAATGAAGGCTTGCTCTATCGCCTGAAAGGGCGGGGCACCTTTGTCAGCAAGCCAAAAATGGAACAAGCACTTCAAGGGCTGACAAGCTTTACCGAGGATATGAAAAGCCGCGGGATGACACCGGGCAGCAGGCTCATTGATTATCAGCTTATTGATTCAACTGAGGAGCTCGCGGCTATATTAGGCTGCGGGCACCCCTCCTCTATCCATAAAATCACTCGGGTGCGGCTGGCAAATGATATTCCAATGGCGATTGAGTCCTCACATATTCCGTTTGAGCTTGCGGGTGAATTGAACGAATCGCATTTTCAGTCGTCGATCTATGATCATATTGAAAGGTATAACAGCATACCGATTTCCCGTGCAAAACAGGAGCTTGAGCCAAGCGCTGCCACCACGGAAGAAGCGAACATTCTTGGTATTCAAAAGGGAGCGCCAGTCCTATTAATTAAACGAACAACATATCTGCAGAACGGAACTGCTTTTGAGCATGCAAAATCCGTATACAGAGGCGACCGTTATACATTTGTCCACTATATGGATCGTCTTTCATAAAAAAAGCCTCCAACCCTTTTTAAGGATTGGAGACATGGCGAAAATCAAACTGGTCTGGTGCCGGACGATATGTTTCTTTTTTCGTCTTGAACTTCCAGATCGGTGATTTCGTTTTGCCGTTAAAACTGTCTTCCACTATAATGTACCAATAATAAACAGACTGCGGTTCAAGATGATCCCAGCGGAATTCAGCTGTATCCCCGCTCTTCACTTGCTCCCGTTTTCCAAGCTCTTCATTGGTATATACGTTACATTCAAAATAATCGGTTTCCACCTTTTTGATTCTTGGCTTCAAATCAAGCGAAAGGGAAAATTCATCCTTGTTGCCATAGGTATCCGTATCATAGTAATTCTTATCCTTTACATACGGAGAATACGTCGATACGTGCACCATGTCATTGGCCTGGTCAAATTGAAGCAAACGCAAATACCCTTGACCGCCTTCTGGCCCGCCCTGATAATCGGCCAGCATTTGATGCACAAGACGATCCGGTTTCCCATCACCATCATCATCCAGCTCATCTGTTTTTCTCATCGCACTATGATAATGCCCGCTCAATACCATCACGACATTCGGGTTCGGCTTTACGATTTCTTTGAATATTTTCTCTCCGATCGGGCTTCTGTTTCCGCTGACCAGCAAATACTCATGAAAAGCTAAAATGGCCATCCGGTCAGGGTGTTTCTTCAGCACCTGATTCATCCACGCGATGTCTTCATCCGTAATGCCCCATCCCATGTACAGCATGATATAATCATTGCCGTTGCTAGAAATCAGGTCATAATGTCCGCGGTTATTTTTATAGGAACCGCCATAATGCAATTTTTTATCAAAACGATCGCTGCCAAAATATTTGCCAAACGCCCTGTAGGAGCCGTCCTTATGTCCGACATCGTGATTGCCGGCCAGCACGCCGTAAGGAATTCCGCTCTTATCCAGAACGGACATTGACCGATCAGCGTTTTTCCACTGTCTGATATCGGCGGAATCATCTACAATATCACCCGTGTGGAACACATATTTGATATTGAGCTGCTTTTGATTATCTTTTATCCATTCGGTCTGTTTATCAAAAATATGCGGATAGCTTTCGGCGTAATACTGTGTATCAGACATCCAGACAAATGTGTACATATCCTTCGCAGGAGGAATTTCATCCTGTACAATCACATTCATTTTCGACTCCCGTACAAAATCGGCGGCAATCACAGACGCTTTCAGCGTAAACGGTTTGTCATCCTTCGCTACGAAGCTGTCAACAGGCTGCCATTCGTTTGTCCGATAATTCCAAGCATACATCGTCACCTTTCTCCCCGGCAAAGAACTGCCCTTCCAGACCGCTTCTGCCAGATCATTCTCATCAATTGATGGATCAACCGTCACTTCAAAGCGATGATAAGGGAAAAGCTCTTTGTTTTCTGTCGATACTGTTTTTCCATCAGCAGCTGATACCCGCTCCAATTCTTTATTCGTAAATGGGGTCTCCCTTTCCGGCACAAAGCTTTTCGGCGGTTCAGTCAGTGACGCGTGCTTAAATATTTTCACATGATTGCGCGCTGTATATTGAAATCCCCTATAAAAACCAACATCCATGGCATCATTCGTCGGATCTTTCACCCGTACAGAAATCTTGGCCTTATGCGTGTCGGCTTCGCTGTCTATAACCTCCGGCTGGTCCGGATGCTCTCGTTCGGTTTTAAATATCCTCTCAATCACTGTTTTATTGCCCGCGAGATCCGTTGCTGTCACTTTTAGAGAATGTTTTCCCGGCAAAAGGTCAGAAGATGACGTATGATATGGGAGTGTAATGCTTTCTCCATCTAACGACGCCTCCGCTTCCTCAATTCTGCTCCATTTATCATACATATCCGCCTGCAGGATAAGGTTTCCTTTATACGTTTGCCCCTCGGTGATATTCGGCTCAATGTGAGGTCCTGAATTATCTACCCGTACAACCAGGCTGACATTTTCCTTGCCGTCGCTTGCTTGAATATGGTGAGCGCCTTCAGAAAGCTTTGATGTATCCCACTCCAGCAGCTGTGATGTAAATAGTCCGTCAGGCAGATTGAACTGAAATTGCCAGCTTTTATTTGAGCGCTGATTATCGCCAATAAAGAGTTCCTTCTCAGGGGACACCCTCTGATCCCTGATCACCGTTCCATCTGATAACACCAATCGGGCGTTTTTGACTAAGAAGTCATCACGGTTTTCAGCAGTATCAAACGGAGACACCTTCGAACCTGAACGTATCGTAATACGCTGCAGCTGCTTCCCTTTCCGAAGCAGTGTCTCTGGCAATGGAACAGAATAGGTGCGGTATTTATTTGTTGTATCATCGAACACCTTCAGCACTTTGCCTTCCATCGTTACCGCGTTTTTAAAATAAAGGTTCGTTTTCCTCGTATCGAATGCAAAATATACTTCTTTTTCCATCGCGGGCTCTGTCACTTGTTTTCTCCCGTCAATCCATAGCTTAATGCGGTCAGCTCGCCCTTCTGTCGTGGCTTTGAGAAATTGAGTTCCCGACAGCGTGTCTCTGTTTTCAATATTCAACCGCAGACCGTGCGCCTTGCTTGTTTGTTTAATATCAATCATTTTGACCGGCGTTCTCGCTTCATTGATCCCGTCCCCGGCCGCCACATAATACTCTAGTTGATCCTTCCCGATCAATTCAGGCGAATACACAATATAATGGTAGAGATTATCGTTACGGTCTTTTTCAGCAAGAATTCGCTTAAACGGTTTGTTCTCATCCGTCCGGTAGTAAAAGGCAGCTGTTTTCACTAGACTTCGGTCCCGTATGTCAGCCCGCAGCTCAATGCTTTCAGCAGGGCGGACAGGCTTGCGGTCAGTCAAATCCTCAATAACCGGCTTTTCTTTATCGAGCTTGATTTTCCGTTTCTGGTCGGGCACCTGTGCCTGTAATACGGTTCCGGGAGACGGATTCTTTTCCCCGATTGAAATGTTCAGAAGTTCTGCTGTTCCGTTCAGTGGATACTTATAAAGCACTGATGACAGCCGGCGCAGCGCATGTTTCCGATAATGCGCAACCGAAATGTCCTTTCCTGTATTCGTTGATATCACAACGGCCCGCGGCCTCGTATTGGCCATACCCTCTGTCTCGTCTATCACCGCAAGATTTTTTCCTTCTTTTAGTTGTGTCTGATAATAACGATTGAAATCCGCTGACGTCAATTCTGGATGCCCGGCAGGCTTCAGCCAGACGACAAACGTTTCGCCGGATGGTATCAAGATCCTTTCATCAGGTCTCCAAATCAGATCGGAGTCATGCCCTTCTTTTGGGTAGCGGTAACGGATATGGTAGTCTTTAAAATCAATCGTTCTGTCAGTCGTATTAAAAATCTCAATAAATTCATAACCGTCTGCGCGTCCTATATTCTTCGTATCAACCGCCAGCTCTGTGATCAGAAGCTCCGGAATATGGGCAAGGTCAGCCTGGTATCCTTCAAGCTTCAGTTTCTTCGTCTCCGACTCAACCCGCTGCTTCCCATTCGACATCACAATGTAATACTCAAGCTCGCTGTTCCAAATCAAACGTTTCGGAATTTGTGCCAAAAACTTGCGGACCGCTCCGGGGGTCGGGTCCATCGGCACCATTTTGTAGCCCAGCTCATTACTTTGTTTATAAAAAAGAAAGGCGGAAAATGCTTGATACGAATTATCGCGAACTTGAGCCTCAATCATTAGATTGCTTCTCATTTCAGCTTTCACATCAATTTGAGGAGGATTTTCAAGCAAGGGTATGTAATGAGGCGTTTGAAATAGTTCCTGCTGTACAACAGGAAAAGCTTTCGATTCATGATGGCCGCCAGACAAAACGGAAAGAAAAGACAGTAATATAGAAGCAATAACCGTGTATTTCCTCATCAAAGCACCTCCCTTTTCATGTATTTTGCGTCTGAACAGGGAAGCTTATGAGTTCATTTTTGTGCATAAAGAACAAAAAAACGTCTGTCTCTTGAAAATTCCACTATTACCCAGTAAACTAAGGATAGTTAACCAGTTAACAATTAAATCAGAGAGGCAAATTGATGGACAACAGCATTCATGATGAATTATTTCAAGCTATACAACAATTCGCATTAAAAAGGGATAAACGCGTCTGGCAAAAGGTGCAGATACCATCCATTGGCATATCCTCACAACATCACGATCACCTCAAAAAAGACTGGACTTTGACCCAGCTTCACATTGTTTCCTGCATACATACCAGCCAAAATGTGAACAACAGCTTCTTAGCATCCCGTTTACACATCTCAAAAGCCGCTGTTTCAAAAGCGGTTCATGCTTTGTTGAAACACAATATCATTACAGTGACAAAAAAGCCTGGCAACAAAAAAGAAATTTTTTATACGCTAACTGATAGCGGCAGAAAATTGGCGGCATTACATGAACAGCTTCATGAGAAAGCAAAGGAGCAATATAAACAGCTTTTTAATGAATTTTCAATTGATGATTTAAAAACAGTGACTGCGTTTTTAAACTTGTGGATCAAATATATGTAAAAAGAGTCTCACCCGCATGGGAGAGACCTTTGGAATTCTATTATGCCCCGTCAAACGCAACGAGAAGTGAAACAGGTCCGCGTGTATACAGACCGGACTCAGCATAACAAAAATCTTCCTCTAATCTGATATTCCGCATCTTATCCAGCACAATATTAGCTACAATTTCGATTTCGTTTTTGGCAAAAGCTGCTCCTACACAGTTATGAATGCCGGATCCGAAAGCGAGATGCCGGGCGGCGCCGCTAAAAGCGCTCTTGATACCAAGATCTTCCCGATGAATATTAAACACGTCAGGCTGTTCAAATGCTTCAGGGTCCCGGTTAGCCGCACCGATCATACAAAAAACAATCGTATCTTTTTTGATTTCCATACCGCCGACCACTGTATCTTGGGACAGCTGCCGCGGAATCAGCTGAACCGGCGGTTTATAACGCAATGTCTCCGCAATGGCTCTCGGAACTAACGAACGGTCAGCCAAAACATCATTCATCTGCTCAGGATTGTTGAGCAAATGGTAGATCATCAGTGCCAGCGTCTTATCAGCCGGTTCCGTTGCGGCTAACAGCACATTAAGAATCAGTGCGAGTATATCCTTGTCCGACAGCGCCATGCCTTCATATTCAGAAGTACATAGGATCGAAATTAAATCTGATCCCGGATTGACGCGACGTTCTTTAATGACCGGCATCAAGTATTGGGAAAGCTGTTCGCTGCACCATAACGAATGTGCCCGCGCTTCAGGAGATTGAGAGATACTCGTGATAAAATCGGCAACTCCGCTGTGCCACTCAGAGATTTTTTCATGGTCTCTTTTATCCAGCCCGAGCATGTCCATCGTGACGCACACCGCGAATGTCTTTCCAAAATCATTGACGAGATCAATTTTCCCTCTTTCAAGATAAGGCGCTAACAAGTTTTCTGCATTTTGTTTAATCAATGGAGACAGATGATCCAGTGCGTCACCGATAAAGCTTCTCACTACAATTCTTCTTTTGGCAGAGTGTTCTTTTCCATGCATTTGGGCCAGCACAGGGCCTCGCATGACTGGTTCGGCACGCTCAACAAGTGATTTCGTCGTGAAGATATCCGGATGCTGAAGGATATAGCGGACATCATGATAGCGGCTGATAAAATAACTGTCTATCGACTCTTCATAATGAACCGGATCTTCCTCCCGCAGTTGTGAAAAATAAGCATATGGATTGTTTTGAAATTGATCAGAAAGCACACTAAACAATTTAATCGATTGGCTCATGTTTTACTCCCCCTATCATCCTTCAGATGTGATCCGTTTCTCAGAAAGCATCTGCGCCATTTCCTGTACAATGAGATACCCTTGATTCGGCCGCATACAAATAGAAAATTCATGGTTACTGATCTTCTCACCCAGCTTCCACGGACGATGATAAGCAAGGAGTGTCTCTTCCACCTCTAAAATATCCGGAGCTCCGATAAAAAACGGCAGCTCAGCTATGACATATTCCACAGCCAAATTCAGCATATCCTCACTGACTTCTTCCATCATCAAACTGACGCCCCGCGCACGCCCGATTATCGCTTCACGAGACATGTCCAAACAAGCATGTCGAAAATGAGGCTGCTCAAAAAATGCATGTTCAACTTCTTGTCTCAACAGCTGGTAGGCTTTGTTATCAATAAAATCAGAAAATGTATGAATCGCCTTCGGATCCCCGCCATGAGCCACAAGGGCTCTTTCTGCAAATCTCCTGTTTCGTGATACCTCTTTCCTTACTTTTCGTTCAGCCTTTCCTCTCGGAGTTCCAAGCGCTTCTAGAAGATTAGCCGCCTCATGCCCTGCAAGTAAAACTGAAACGCTTTTAAATTGAGCTTTCGCCCATCCAATTAATCTGTAAATATAATCCTCTGAAAACCTGCTGTTAAATGGGCTGATCCCCACCAAAACATGCCTGCGCCGTTCAAATATTTCTCTGCAGTTTTCTGTTAATGCCTCAGCAATAAAATGCACAGACCTTCTTTCCGTTACCATTCCGGTCATCTCATTCACCCCTAAAACTTATCCCGCTTTAAGTCATCACCCTCAAATACAAGATGGAATAGCTAAAACAACTGAACAAGACGAATGGCAGGCAGCACTTAAAGTTTCCAAATGTTTTTTAAAATTTTAATAACTATTTCCATTTCACATATCATGATAAATGTTTACTAGTAAACATTAGTCATTTTATCCCTTTTCCTTCCAAACGTCAATATGATCTGTGCCCAAATATTTGAAAATAAATGTAAACATCACATTTTCCACACACTTTTTACACGCATATTCAGCATGACATATCAACAAATAGTCTAAACACCAACAATTGACAACGAAAACAAGAAAAGATAAAATGAAATTGTTCACCAGTAAACGATTTGTTTTATTGTTTCATCGTAAACTATTATTCCTAAGAAAGAAGGTAGCCTATGTCTGATTTGACAAAACAGATGATATACGACATATACGTGAGACTGCTGCACCTTAATGAACAAAAAGCGAATACTTCACTTCAGCAATTTTTTAAGGAAGCCGCAGAAGAGGATGTGATTGATATCCCTAAAAACATGACAAGCATACATGTCATTGACTGTATCGGCCAACATGAACCCATTAATAATGCCGGAATTGCCAGAAAAATGAACTTATCGAAAGCGAATGTAACGAAAATCAGCACAAAACTGATCAAGGAAGAATTCATTAACAGCTATCAGCTGACAGATAACAAAAAAGAAGTTTATTTTAAATTAACCCGTAAAGGCAGACGGATTTTCGACTTACATGAGAAACTGCATAAAAAAAAGGAGCTGGCTTTTTACCAATTCCTCGATTCATTTTCACAAGAAGAACAAAAGGCTGTATTGAAGTTTCTAGAGCAGTTGACGTCAACACTTGAAGCAGAACAAACCGATGGGACTCCAGACAAACCTGTAAAGTAAACAAAAAGGCGGTGTACACTTTGGCTCATACAAAATCAAAGGCAGTATTGATCTTATACACTGTTTGCTTCAGTGCATTTTTTGCATCTTTAAGCCAGAACATTTATTCACCTATTCTTCCGATCATTAAAGAATCATTCCATGTTTCCACAGCTATGGTGAACCTGTCAGTCTCAGTTTTTATGATTGTGACAGCAATAATGCAAATTATATTAGGAGCGATCATTGATTTTAAAGGCGCTCGGATCGTCTTGATTACCGGTATTCTGGCAACGGCAGCAGCCAGCATCGGCTGTGCGGTGACTACTGACTTTACCTTGTTTCTGATATTCAGAATGATACAGGCAGCCGGTTCCGCAGCACTGCCTCTTATTGCTGCCACAACGATCGGACAGCTGTTTACAGGAAATGAACGCGGGAGTGCAATGGGAACGTATCAAATGCTCCTGTCTGTCGCACCGGCTATTGCTCCAGTTCTAGGAGGATTCATAGGCGGAGCAGCCGGATACGAAGGGATTTTTTGGATACTTGCGGCCATCTCTATCGTTTTGCTGGTGACAAACAGCATCACCTTTCCTAAAGATTCTCCAACTGAATCTATGCAGCAAGCCAAAGGCAATGTGTTCGCTCATTATAAATCAATATTTACAAATCGAACAGGGAACGTCATTTTGACTTTAAGTTTTGTTCTCTTTTTCATTTATTTTGCAGTAATTGTCTACCTCCCAATATTGCTGACAGAGCATTACCATATAGATGTGGGTATAGCAGGACTGTTATATTTGCCGCTGGCGCTGAGCACGATTGCAGGTACGTTTCTGTTTAAAAGAATACAGGCAAAAATCGGGCTGCACACCTTGTTTATCGGAAGCAATGTGATTGCCGCCTGCAGCATCATTTTATTTGCTGTTACACATTCCGTTTCTCTCGTTCTCATGGCTCTGACGCTGGCACTGTTTGGCATCTCGATGGGGGTTATTCCTCCCTTGTACTCTACAATGATTACTAATGAATTTGAGCACAACAGAGGGAGTGCAATCGGAATGTTTAACTTTATCCGATATACAGGCATGGCAGCAGGTCCGATGGTATCTGCCTACTTGCTCACAATGATGCCGTCTGCCATGTCCTTTAGCCTCCTAGGCCTTGGATTTGCCGCATTGAGCTTTTGCCTTCTTCCGCCAATGTTTTCGCCGCAGAAGCGCACGAAACAAAAAAAGCACCACATGTAAAAAAGCTGCCTTTGCGGGCAGCTTTTTTTTATTTTTTTCTAAGCGGCTCTAAAATGCCTTTTTGAATCAGCAAATGGAAGACCGACAGGATAACGGATGCCCATATCGCTGTGCCGAAGCCGTCGATTTGAAAGCTGTCACCCATAATGGACGCGGTCATCATAAGCGTGATGGCGTTAATCACAAACAAGAAGAGTCCAAGCGTCACCATCGTGACTGGCAGTGTAAAGATAATCAAAAGCGGTTTAATCAGCACGTTTAAGATCGATAAAATGAGGCTGGCGATAATCGCTGCCCCGATGCTGCTGATATGGATGGAGTCAATATATCCATCAATGACGATTAATAACAATGCATTGACTAAAATGCTGACTGCCCATTTTACCATGTCATTTCATATCCCTTTCTGACGGGACGATAAAAATCCAAATGATATAAATGAGCAAAACCGGCAAGACACTTGTCATAATGGCTAAGATGACAGTTATGACTCTGAGGAGTGATGCGTCCCAATTGAAATATTCCGCGAGACCTCCGATAACACCGGCGATTTTCTTATTTTTTTCTGAGCGATAAAGCTTATTCATTCGATCACCTCTGTGAGTACTTTAGTTTGATGGCGCCTGTTAGTGATTCTGAGAAGACGGTGATGTTTTGATCATGTGCCTGATTTGAAGTGAACATCATTTCTTTTTGAATGGTATCATTTTTTTCCTTCAGCATCTCAACATCCATTAATTCATGGGACAGCGAACCAAGATTGCTTTTCAGCTCTGCCTTCACTGCGAGATCGTCCGGAATCGCAAGCTCCACACTTCCAGTCGTTGTTTTTGCATAAATGGAGCGGCAGTCTGATTCTGTTACGTTAATCGCAATATTTCCGTTAAAGCTTTGAACGTCAATGGATTCGCTTTTCCCTCGGAGATCGATCAATCCGTTAATGGTTTCCGCTTCTATCGTTCCGCAGCTGTGGCTGGCGAGCTTAATTTGCCCGTTGGCCGTTTCAGCTATGGCTTTTTCGGCTGTTAAGTGCGAGAACGACAGCACGCCGTTTGTCGTTTTCGCTGAGAACTCTTTTACATGTAAATGTTCCCCTCTGACCGGACCGTTAAACAGCTTCACCCGAATCTTATCATACTCCTTCTGAGGAATATACAAAGTGACATTCGTTTTCATCGTCTTTTTCTCAGTACGGATAAAAAACTTATTTCCTTTGATTTCACATTCAATATGCTGAAGAAATGCGTGTCTCGCCGCATCCTGGCTGTCAGCGCGATATACCTTCGCCTGGCATTCCGCTCTGATATCGTCATCTTCCCAAGGGACGATATTCACGCTGCCGTTGGCAATTTGCAGCTCAACACTGGAAAAGTCAGTATCTTTAAATTGAAAAATGTGCTGAACATCATACGCATGGCCAAAGTTTAAATCAAGGTCAACTTCCTTGACCTTTTTCACAGCAGAATCAATCCAGTCAAACAGCTTGGCTCCTAAAGACGGTTTGCCGCTTTCTTTTTTTGCCGTTGTAAATGGCTCTTCCTCGTCATGAACGTGAACTGAGAGCGCTGTGATTTTCTCTTCTTTTTCCTTGTAGTCGCTGTCAAGCTTTTCAATCAGTGTCAAAGCTTCTTGTGCTGTAAGCTTTCCTTCCTCAACAAGCTTAAGGATTCGTTCCTTTTCTTGCTTCATTACGATCTCCTCCCCATTGTCTACTTATGCTGCACGCAGGACCTTAATGCCCTGAATCACATTCCAAATGATAATGCCAATGACAACTAAGAAATAAATAACCGCTCCCCCGATGATTACAAATACAGGAAGCAAGCTGTCTCCATCAATCGCAAAGGCTCCGCCAAGTAAAGCAATAAAAAGGAACAGCCAGCCGACAAACGGAACAATGTGAGAAATAAGAGAGCGTATCGCATGGCGTTTTGTTTCTTTCTCATTTACAACAAAATAAGCGACAATCGGCACAATGATTGGCGCAATAAACACACTGAAATAACAAAGTGATGCAATAATAGCTTGATTACGGTTCAATTCATTCCACACTCCTATTGTGAATTGTCCATGACAAAAGATCAGGGACGTTTTACTTATTTATACGTTTAAAATCTCTTCAGGTTTCAAATTCATTCTTTAGACATGCTCCGATTTACGGAAATTGGATTTTAAAAAGTTTTAGAAGTAGAATCTTCCGGCTATACCGATTACAATATGTAAAAAGCTTACGGCAACCAAGGAGGCTGGACAAGCAATGGAGAAAGATCCCAGTGACTATACAGTAACACAAGAATCAGTGTTAAAGCTGATTCATGAACAAAAAAGAATGAATCGTGAAATGATCGCCGAGCTTGAGCAGATTCACGGACCCTTCCCGATCTCTCACGATATCCAATATATAAAAGTGCTGCTCGACAGCAGCAACACGCACATTGTTCAAGATTTAATGAGTGTAAGTAAGCAGCTGTATAAGAAGACTTTGTAATTGCGGAAAACATATCATTCATTATAACTGAAACAAAGTTAAAGGTTAGATGACAATATCTTGCCTTTTTTGTTTTGAAAAAACAAGTGATTCCCTGGCTGTCACAAAATGATTGTAACAAAAAAAGCCTGCCGGCACATCCAGTTAATGGACTCTGTCGGCAAGCTGTAACTATCAGAAAGAGATAGCCGTTCAAAATTAACGTAACAATTGAAGCACGTTTTGCGGCTGTTGGTTTGCTTGAGCAAGCATCGCTTGAGAAGCTTGAGAAAGAATGTTGTTCTTTGTGAAATCGCTCATTTCTTTCGCCATATCAACGTCACGGATGCGAGACTCAGCAGCTGTTAAGTTTTCAGAAGAAGCACCAAGGTTGTTGATTGTGTGCTCTAGACGGTTTTGTACCGCACCAAGTTTAGCACGTTGGTTTGAAACACTTGTAATTGCACTATCGATTTTAACAATCTCAGTGTCAAAACTAAAGTCATCTGCTGAAACATCGATACCTTTTACTCCTAAAGTTGTTGCATCCATGTTACCAATTGTAACATTAATATTTTGGCCAGCATTTGCACCAATTTGGAATGTAAATCCTGCTGTTTCACTACCGTCTAAAAGTTTTTTTCCGTTAAATTCAGTACGTTGAGAAATTCCATCGATCTCTTCAGTTAAAGCATCCATTTCATCTTTAATTGCAGTTAAATCTTCAGTTTGCTGTGTACCTGTGTTTCCTGCTTGAACAGTAAGTTCACGCATACGTTGAAGGATTGCATGGGTTTCAGTCAATGCACCCTCAGCTGTTTGGATAAGAGAAATTCCGTCTTGAGAGTTTTTAGAAGCCATTTCAAGACCTCTGATTTGTCCTCTCATTTTTTCAGAAATCGCAAGACCCGCTGCGTCATCTCCCGCACGGTTGATGCGAAGACCTGAAGAAAGTTTCTCCATGTTTTTTGAGCTCGCACTGTTGTTTGAAGACAAACGGTTTAGTGTGTTAAGCGCTGCAATATTGTGGTTGATTCTCATGTGAAAAATACCTCCATGTGTATATGTTTTTGAAATCAAAGACTTCCTTTTCTTTGATTTCTGGCGTATCAGATTCCAATAAAGCTTCTAACCTATGTAGATTCAGTTATTGCTTAAGGATGCCTTTAAGCCCCTTAATAGGGTTTGTCTGCTTAATTTGGAAATCATCATCCGCCTTTCAATTCATATATCGACAGCAATTTGTAAATGTTTAGGCGTTTTCCCAAAGAAATTATACCAAAGACGAATCTAAACCTATTATGCCGTAAAGAAAAAGCTTGCCTGCTAAGCCCAAAGATGGACTTGCTGACAAGCTGTCCCCTCTTAACAGAGGGTTTTAAGATGTAGCTGTTTCTTTCGCTTTTAAGAGCGATTTCATGCGTGTTTTGTCACGTTCGATAACAGGCTTCAAATAACGGCCTGTATACGATTCTTCCACTTCAGTGATTTCCTCTGGCGTTCCTGACGCGACAATGGTTCCGCCCCCGGCTCCGCCTTCCGGGCCCAAATCCACAATGTAATCGGCTGTCTTAATGATATCAAGGTTGTGCTCAATAACCAGTACAGTGTCTCCGTTGTCTACCAACCGTTGCAGCACGACAAGAAGCCTGGCGATATCGTCGACATGCAAACCTGTCGTCGGCTCGTCTAAAATGTAGAGCGTGCGTCCGGTCGAGCGTTTGTGCAGCTCTGATGCGAGCTTCACGCGCTGCGCTTCTCCGCCTGACAAGGTCGTCGCCGGCTGGCCGAGCGTAATATAACCTAAACCAACATCATAAAGGGTTTGGAGCTTGCGTTTGATTTTCGGGATATTTTCAAAGAAAGAAAGAGCATCTTCAACCGTCATATCAAGCACATCAGAGATGCTTTTTCCTTTGTACGTCACTTCAAGCGTTTCACGGTTATAGCGTTTGCCGTGACACACCTCGCATGGAACGTATACGTCAGGAAGGAAGTGCATTTCAATTTTAATAATCCCGTCGCCGCGGCAGGCTTCACATCGTCCGCCCTTCACGTTGAAGCTGAAACGGCCTTTTTTATAGCCGCGGACCTTCGCTTCATTTGTCTGCGCGAATACATCACGAATGTCATCAAATACACCGGTGTATGTCGCAGGGTTGGATCTCGGCGTTCTTCCGATTGGCGCCTGGTCAATGTCAATGACTTTATCTAAATGATCCAAACCTTTAATCTCTTTATGGCTGCCGGGCTTCGCTTTCGCTTTATGAAGCTTTTGCGCCAGCGCCTTATGCAAAATTTCATTAACGAGTGTACTCTTTCCTGAACCGGAAACACCTGTAACTGCTGTAAACGTCCCAAGCGGGAACTTGGCATTCACTTTTTTCAGGTTGTTTTCTGATGCACCTTTAATTTCAATGTAACGTCCGTCCGGCTTTCTTCTTTCAGGAGGCAATGGGATAAACTTTTTCCCTGATAAATAGCTGCCCGTTAATGAGTTTGGATCTTCCATCACTTCTTCCGGCGTACCCGCAGATATCACCTGTCCGCCGTGAATGCCGGCTCCCGGTCCAATATCTATTAAATAATCTGCTGCCATCATCGTGTCCTCATCATGTTCGACAACAATCAGCGTGTTCCCGAGGTCTCTCATATTTTTCAGAGCGCTGATCAAGCGGTCGTTATCACGCTGATGCAGACCGATAGACGGCTCATCTAAAATATAAAGCACACCGGATAAACGCGAGCCAATTTGAGTCGCCAGCCTGATGCGCTGCGCCTCTCCTCCGGACAATGTACCCGCTGCCCTGCTCAATGTCAGGTAATCGAGGCCGACTTTGTCCAGAAAGCTTAAGCGCTCCACAATTTCGCGCAAAATCAAATTGGCGATCTGCATATCCTTCTCAGAAAGGGTAAGATCTTTAAAGAAGGCAAGTGCGTCGGCGACAGACAGCTCGGTAATTTTCCCAATGTGGCGGCCGTCAATCAGTACGGCAAGCGCCTCTTTCTTTAACCGATAGCCTTTGCACGTCGGACAAGACTTCTGAGACATATACTGCTCCATTTGCTCACGTATGAAATCGGAGCCTGTCTCCTTATAGCGTCTTTCAATGTTGCGCAATACGCCTTCAAATTGAATTTCACCTTCGCGGATTTGTCCAAAATCATTTTCATATCGGAAATAAATCAGGTCATCTCCGCTGCCGTACAGCACTTTATCCAGTTGATGCTTCGGCAAATCTTTGACCGGCACATCCATATCAATCCCGTAGTGGGTGCAGACTGCCTCAAGCAGCTGAGGATAATATTGTGAGCTGATCGGTGTCCAAGGGGCGACCGCATTCTCCTTTAATGACAAATCTTGATTGGGGATGACAAGATCAGCATCCACTTCAAGCTTCATTCCGAGACCGTCACACGTCGGACACGCCCCGAACGGACTGTTAAACGAAAACAGACGCGGCTCAAGCTCACCAATTGAAAATCCGCAGTGCGGACAGGCATGATGCTCGCTGAACATCAGCTCTTCCTCACCGATGACATCGATCATAACCCGTCCTTCACTTAAACGGAGCGCCGTTTCCAATGAATCTGACAGCCGGGCTGCCACGCCTTCTTTCACGACAATCCGGTCAATGACTACCTCAATGGAATGCTTCTTGTTCTTTTCTAATTCGATATCGTCGGAAAGCTCAGCCATCTCGCCGTCAATTCTGACTCTGACATAGCCTTGTTTTCTAATCTGTTCAAGCACTTTGACATGAGCGCCTTTTCGGCCCGAGACAATCGGCGCCAGCACCTGAAGCTTCGTCCGTTCCGGGTATTCCAGAATTCTGTCCACCATTTGCTCGATGGTCTGGGATGTAATCTCAATTCCGTGCTCCGGACAATGAGGCTTCCCTACTCTCGCATATAAAAGACGCAGATAATCATAAATCTCAGTTACCGTACCGACAGTAGACCTCGGATTGCGGCTTGTTGTTTTCTGATCAATGCTGATGGCGGGAGAGAGCCCCTCAATTGCATCCACATCAGGCTTATCCATTTGCCCTAAAAACTGGCGGGCATAAGCAGACAGCGACTCAACATACCGTCTCTGTCCTTCAGCATATATCGTGTCAAAGGCAAGGGAGGATTTACCTGATCCGGACAAACCCGTGACAACGACAAGCTGATCTCTCGGAATCGTTACATCAATATTTTTCAGGTTATGCGCCCTGGCTCCCTTCACCTCTATCCGATCCATAGCCATTTGTTCATCATCCTTCCGCTTTTAGCTCTAAAAGTAAATCGCGAAGCTCCGCGGCTCTTTCAAAGTCAAGCGCCTTGGCGGCTTCCTTCATTTCATGCTCCATCTGTTCAACGACTTTCTGGCGTTCTTTCTTCGTCATTTTCGACAGCTTCGGCGCGGCTTTTGTTTTGTATTCCGCTTTATCCTCAGCTGCTACTGTGGCACGAATGACATCGCGAATTTCTTTATTTATCGTTTTCGGCGTAATGCCGTGCTCTTCATTAAACCGCTCCTGCTGCTCGCGGCGGCGTTTTGTTTCATTAATCGCAATTTCCATAGACTTCGTTATTTTATCGGCGTACATAATGACGCGGCCTTCCGCATTTCTCGCTGCCCGTCCGATGGTCTGGATCAGCGACCGCTCCGAACGAAGGAAACCTTCCTTATCCGCATCCAAAATCGCAACAAGGGATACTTCGGGAATGTCCAAACCTTCCCTCAGCAGGTTGATGCCGACAAGCACATCGTACTTGCCAAGGCGCAGGTCGCGGATAATTTCAATCCGTTCAAGCGTCTTGATCTCAGAATGCAGATAGTTTACTTTAATGCCGATTTCCTTTAAATAATCGGTCAGATCCTCTGACATCTTCTTCGTCAAAGTTGTCACAAGCACCCGTTCATTCCGCTCGATTCTAGCTTGAATTTCGCCGATCAAGTCGTCAATCTGACCTTCGATTGGACGGACGTCAATAAGCGGGTCAAGAAGCCCCGTCGGACGAATGATCTGTTCGACCATTTCATCTGTATGTTCAATCTCGTACGGCCCTGGTGTTGCTGATACATACACGATATTGTGCATATGCTTTTCAAATTCCTCAAAACGAAGCGGACGGTTATCAAGCGCTGATGGAAGCCGGAAGCCGTGATCCACGAGCACCTGTTTCCGCGCCTGGTCTCCGTTAAACATGCCGCGCACCTGAGGAATTGTCACATGCGACTCATCCACCACGATCATAAAATCGTCTGGGAAATAATCAAGAAGCGTATACGGCGTTGAACCTGGAGGCCGCAGCGTCAAATGTCTTGAATAGTTCTCGATGCCGGAGCAGAAACCCATTTCACGCATCATTTCAAGATCATATCTTGTCCGCTGCTCTAAACGCTGCGCTTCAAGGAGCTTTCCGTTTTCATGCATGACCTTCAGCTGCTCCTCAAGCTCCTTCTCGATATTTTGAATCGCCTTCTCCATTTTCTCGGCTCGCGTTACGAAGTGGGATGCCGGGAAAATCGCAACATGATCTCGGTCGCCGAGAATTTCTCCTGTCAGCGCATCCACTTCCCGAATCCGTTCGATTTCGTCACCGAAAAATTCAACTCTGATACAATGCTCATCACGGGATGCCGGAAAGATTTCCACTACATCCCCGCGCACACGAAATGTACCGCGCTGAAAGTCGATATCGTTGCGGGCATATTGGATGTCTACAAGTTTTCTGAGCAGCTCGTTGCGCTCAATTTCCATTTCAGTCCGCAGTGACACGACCATTTCCCGGTATTCCTCAGGCGAACCGAGGCCGTATATACAAGACACACTCGCAATAATAATGACATCTCTGCGCTCAAACAAAGCTGATGTGGCGGAGTGTCTCAGTTTATCAATTTCATCATTAATACTAGCGTCTTTCTCTATAAATGTATCCGTTTGAGGCACATACGCCTCCGGCTGATAATAATCATAGTAGCTGACAAAATACTCGACAGCATTGTTCGGAAAAAATTCCTTGAACTCACTGTAAAGCTGTCCAGCAAGGGTTTTGTTATGGGCAATCACGAGAGTCGGCTTATTGACTTCTTTAATCAAATTAGACACCGTAAATGTTTTCCCAGTTCCTGTCGCACCCAGCAGAGTCTGATGCTTCTTGCCCTCCTGAATTCCTTTTACAAGCTTTTCAATGGCTTTCGGCTGATCTCCCTGGGGCTGATATTTCGAGACTAACTCAAAGCGATCTTTCACAAAAATAAGCCTCCGTTTCTTTAACGAAATCTTCCTATAGATATAGTAACACAATGGAAAGCAAAATCACTAAAAATACGAACTAAAGTTCGGTGGTTTTTTATTTCCAGCTGTTTTTGTGTATAAAAAACCTGCTTTTAAATCGTAAAAGCAGGTATTCAGTCTTTATATTCATTATGTCCAATTTATTCTTCTTTTTTCTCTGCAGCTTTTTTGGCCATATACAGTCCGCCAGCCACAAGAGACACAACATCCAATCCTACAATAAAATACGTTTCTGTATAGCCTTTTAAATAAGAGGCAAACAGCAATGCAGCTGTTAAAGCGATCGCCACATAATGATTAAAGGTGACTCTAGTAAATAGAACAACAAGCATAAAAGGGAAAAACAATGCAAAAACGGCTTTTGTAATCAACAAAAACCCTCCTCAGGGATTCTTCATCTGATCTGATTATAGTAAAAAATGAAGAATCGGACAATCGTGCATTCGCTCCCTCTACTACACCATACCCCTTTTCAGCCAAAATCAATCACCATATTTGCATTTTGGTGCCGGTCAAAACTTATTCCATGGTGCCGCTGTTCTAATCAGCGGCACTTTTTTTATTACATCATCAAGTCCGCCGCCAGATTCCGAGAATAAAAGAAAATAGGCATACAGTACCAGTACGGCCGCATTTTTCATGATAATCTAACTAACTTAACTATTCATTTTATTTAGGACTTTCTGCGTTTGACAGCATTTTCCTGAAAACCTACAATTGAATGATAGTGTTTACTATCATTTTTTAAAACACAGGCTCCGCAATAAAAAGACTAGAGAGAAAAACAAAATGAATGAAGAAAAGAGGGGTTTCAAATATGTATTCTGTTTTATTTCGCCAGGCAGAAGAGTCCAGCCAGCTGGCTGGAGCAAAAGGAATGAATTTGATTAAATTGACCAAACACGGTCTTCCTGTTCCGGACGGGTTTATTATTCAAACGAATGCGCTCGCACGTTTTATGGAGGACAACCAGCTTCAAGAGACTAGTGAAAACGTCGAAGGCGGGATCATTTCCGGAACATTTTCGGATGAGCTGAAAGATGAGCTGACTAGTTCCTTTTATAAGCTTAGAGAATCATATCGATCCGTAGCCGTGCGTTCTTCGTCTGCTTCGGAAGATTTAGAAGGCGCCTCATTCGCGGGTCAATATGAAACCTACTTAAATATCAAAACAGAGGAAGAGTTTCTGGCTAAAGTGAAAGAATGCTGGGCCTCATTTTTTTCTGTGCGGGTCAGCAGCTATAAGAAAAAAATGAACAATCAAATCGCAGAGCCGTTAATGGGAATAGTCGTTCAGGGGCTGATCGATTCAGAAATGTCAGGTGTTATCTTCAGCCGCAACCCTGTTACCCATGATGATAGAGAGCTTTTAATCAGCGCCAGCTACGGGTTGGGTGAAGCTGTTGTTTCAGGAAGTGTTACCCCAGACACGTTCATTGTTAATAAATCTTCGTTTGAGATTCAGAAAGAAATAGGTGCAAAGGAAATCTACATGGAGTCTGCGGCAGAAGGAATTGCTGAAAAAGAAACGAGTGAAGACATGCGCAGCCGTTTTTGCCTTACAGATGAACAAGTGATTGAATTGGCTGAAATCACAAAAAAAACCGAAGACCTGTACGGATATCCTGTTGATATAGAATTTGGAATTGCTGATCATCAAATATACCTTCTGCAAGCTCGCCCGATTACAACCATTGATCAGGACAAAAAAGCGGCAGAAGAAAAACGCAGCTTCATGATTACCGACACTGATATGAATGATTTCTGGCTTAACATGGAGTCTAATATTGAAGGTCCGGTGAGTCCGTTATTTTCATCCTTCATCGTGCCGGCGTTGGAATATGGCTTGAAGAAGAGCATGCAAAAGTTTCCGATTGGTGTAGTTGTTGATGAAGTAAAACTTTATCGCGGACATATTTATTCCAAAAACCAAGGCGGACAGCAGCCTCCTTCTGAAGACTGTGGCAAAGAGCTTTTCCCGATTTTATCGGAGCATATGTATGACATCATCAATCACACATACCTCCCTTTTTACCGGACACTGGACCAGCTCGCACAAACTGAGCATACCGCAGAAAGCGCACTGGATGCTTTTCAAAAACTAAAGGCCTTTTATCTCACGGCTTATGAAGAGCACTTCAATATCGTTTTCCCGCAAATCCTTTTAACAAACAAACTGCAAGCGATGTATCAGAACATTCAAGGAGAGTCCGAAAACGCTCATTTTTACGAGATGCTGACAGGAAAAATGAACAAATCACTGGAAACGGACCGTTGCTTATGGCTATTTTCTGTGGAAGTTCAGGAGAACCCGAACCTTCTGACCATTTTTGAAAACAACAAGCCTGAACAGCTCCAGGAGAAATTAGAACAAACAGATGAGGGAAGACACTTCCTGAAAAACGTCCATGAATTCTTGCAAGAATACGGATGGAGATCTGTTAAAAGTCATGATCTGATTGAACAAATCTGGGTGGAAAATCCGTATTTCTCTCTGGCCAATATTCAAAATTATGTCCGTAATGGCTATCATTTTGACAATGAATTTCAGAAAACGAAAGAAAAACGAGAGAAATTATACAATGAATTCTTGGAAAACATAGAAGATCCCGGTTTGCGCACCGAATTTGACCGCTATTATCAATGGACACTGAACTCTGCAAATATAAAAGATGATCACCACTTTTATATTGACGCCATGCTGGATGCCAAGGCGAGAATCTTTCTGCTGAAGATAGGTGAATTGCTGGCGGAAAACGGTGTCATTCAAGATCGTGAGGACCTTTGGTTCTTATATGACGACGAAGTGGAACAAGCGCTTCTTCACCCTGTATCCCTGCAAGAAAAGGCTGAAAAACGCAGACAGATTTTTCATGAGTATGAGCTGGCCCAAGCCCCTGCCTACCTCGGCACCCCGACAAAAGAACAGCTCAAAGCAGCTGAAGAAATTGTCGGCGCTGTGATAGAGGATGAAAAAAACACAGAGAATCATATTTTTGGCATTGCGGCATCAAGCGGCATTGCGACAGGTCCGGTGAAAATCATTCGGGACGCCAATGAATTTTCTCAATTCGCGCCTGGGGACGTACTCGTTTGCAAGATGACCACACCGCTATGGACCAGCCTGTTTCAAGACGCCAAAGCGATTATTACAGACACAGGCGGCATTTTGTCTCACGCTGCGATTATTGCCCGTGAATACGGCATTCCAGCCGTTCTCGGCACACGCACGGCAACCGAAAGACTGCGAGACGGTGACATCATCACTGTTGACGGAAGCAGCGGCAAAATCACAGTTGTCAGCCGGTCCTGATGCGTCCCCCTCTTTCTTATACAAGCGGGGCGGGTGTATACTTGTCCTGCCAGTATACTCGTGAGGTGAAACGTATTGAGACCGACAAACAAGAGAATCCTTGACGCTGCCATGCAGCTGCTCGTCAAAAAAGGATATCGCGCAACGACTACAAAAGAAATTGCAGAAAAAGCAAATGTAAGTGAAGCGACGATTTTCAGGAACTTTAAAAACAAACAAGGACTAGTTGAGGCTTTGCTTTCTCAGCATTCTTCAAACAGAGGCAGCATTTTGGAACAAACAGAAGGGGATTTGTACAAAGACCTGCTTCATATCGGAACCTGTCTCTTGGAGGAGCTCGAACATAGAAAAGATATCATTAAAATCAGCTTTCGTGAACCGGCCATGTTTCAGGATGTCATTAACCACGTCACTGAATATCCCCAATCTATGAAACAGCTATTGGTTGATTATCTCAAAACGATGGGTGAGAAAGGGGTTATTCAGACAAGAAATGAAGCGGAGCATGCCGACGTGTTCATGTCGATTATCTTCGGTTATTTCATTCACCGTCTCCACTTAGGAGACCGGGTCATATCAATGCCCCAGGAAAAAATGCTGGAGCATAGCACAGCTCTATTTGTCAAAGGAATTTCTGCTGATTAACTCCTTGGCATAATAAAAAGGAGGATCCCAATGAGCTCAAGAAAAGAATGGGCGCTGATCGTCTCGCTATTATTGGGGGCCATTCTGGTTCCCATTAACTCAACGATGATCGCGGTCGCGCTCTCATCTATTTCCCATACGTATAACGAGTCCATCGCAAGCATCACTTGGGTGGTTACCGTTTATTTAATCGTGATGGCAGTCACACAGCCGATTGCAGGAAAGCTCGGTGACATGTACGGTAATAAAACAATGTACTTATGGGGAGTCGGCCTTTTTCTAATCGCATCTCTAGGCTGCGCCCTTTCACCGAGTCTGCTCCTGTTAATTGTCTTTCGGGCATTGCAGGCTGTCGGCGGGGCATTGCTTACGCCAAACAGCATTGCCATTATCCGGCATGTTGTTTCTGAAAAACGCCTACCGAAAGTGTTTGGATTTTTCGGACTGGGTGCGGGACTTGGTGCAGCACTCGGGCCTTTTATCGGCTCTATACTGATTGACAGCTTCAGCTGGCATTCGATTTTTTGGGTCAACATCCCGTTCCTCGCCATTGCTTTATTTACGGCATTAACGATGTTTCCTCAATATAAAGAAAATAAATCTGACGCGCCGCTGGATATCATCGGCTCTCTCTTGCTTGCAGGCAGCATCGTTTCCATTATCCTGCTGACGAAAAATGAGGCTCCATGGGGATATGCGGTATACAGTGTATTGATACTTCTTTTTGTTCCGCTTTTTTTCAGAAGAGAAAAACGTACCCAGCACCCCATCATTGACTTTGCACTGTTTAAAAGCTCAACCTTTACAAATGCGAATCTATCAGTCTTGTTAAGCAATTTGATGATGTATGCCGTCTTATTGATTATGCCGTTATTTATGACGAACCAATTTGGGCTTAATACGTCTAACAGCGGGATGGCGCTTTCTGTATTTTCGATCTTCATGTCAGCCAGCAACTGGGTGGGCGCGCAGCTCCATCACAAATGGGGAGCCAAAAAAATCATTTTTCTTTCATTTGCCATGATGGCTGGTGCGAATCTATTATTTTTGCTGTTAAGCAGCTCGCATTCTGTCTTATTCCTCATGCTCTCTCTTATCCTTGGCGGGCTCGCTTCCGGAGTCGGTCTGACCAGCATGCAGGTGTCATCCCTTGCCACAGTAGACCCCGGAATGTCAGGAGTGGCATCCGGGATTTTCTCGACCTTCCGTTATTTCGGAAGCATCATTTCATCAGCCTTAATTGGCCTGATTTCGGGATATCACATCCTATTTATGATTCTCTTTGCTGTATCCATCATCGGCGTTTTTGTTTCATTGGGCATCAAATCTGATGAAACGGCACGGATAGAAAAAAACTCAGCGTAACACAAAACAGCCCGGCATCGCATCTTCCTGCGGTGCCGGGCTGCCTTTTATGATCCAGAAGCGACTGCTTCGTCTTCACGGTCATCCTTTACGAAGAGGATGCCCAATTCATGATGTTCTCCTTCATAAGAAGCTCGCTGGTCAAAACGAATTTCTCCATTCAAACCGATAATTTCAAGCTTCACATATGCACGGTTATGCTGAAGCGCTTCATAGAAATCAGAAACATTCTTAACCGGTATGCCATTGACTTTCGTTATGATTTCCCCGATTTTCAATTCCAGGTCCTCAGCCGGCGTATTGGGGATAATCCCAAGCACCATTAAGCCCTGATCCCTTTTCGAGAAATAAAACGGAGCCGCGTTATCATTCACTCTTTGCTTTATGGACAGAAAAATGCGCCCTAACAAAGCAGTACAGACCGCTGCCCCCGCAAGCGGCGTCCACAGTAAGCTCGCTGCACCGAGAACTGCGACGGCAAGACCGAGAATACAAACGCGTTTCGCTGTGATCCTTATACTCGTTTCAGGCAGCGATCCCTGTACCCTTTGTCCAAATCCGACAAAGTAAGGAATCCATAGAAAATGGAATGAGCTGCCGGGAACCGTAAACACGGGCCACCAGCTAAGGTGCGATTCTAAACCATTACCGGGCACGAGAAGGAACAGCGGCAAAAGCCAAACCCGGTTTGCCAGCTGCTGTCCGATCGGCAAACCGCGGCTGCTTACGACAAGCGCCGGTGATGTTCTCACATGCGCAGAACGATAAGCAACCGCTCCTTCAGTGATAATCAGCAAACCTAGAAACACAGCTACAGCCGGCCAAACAACTGCAAATCCTTGCGGAAATCTCTCCAGAAAGGGCTCCGCCTGATATATTTGCAGTCCAAAACCTATCAGCATACTCACACTGACGATATATGCAGCAGACATCCAGTTTGCGCGAAGAGTGAACGCTGCCGCTGCAGTGATAACGGCAATAATCGCAAGTAAACCGAGAGGAATCGATATTCCGAGTCCACCTAAAATAACTGACAAAAGAAGACCTGGAATCAGTCCCTTTGTATATGTAAATTTCAGATCATCATAAATATCTGCTATTCTTGTATGAAAGGTTTTTCGTTCCCGTTTGATTCTTACATAGCCGAAAGCCAGGGTTATGATGATAAAAAACCAGAAAAGCGGGTGTAAGAAGAACAGGCCCGCGCTTTTTAACAGTTCAATTCCCCATTGAACAGACACTATCTCTCACCGCCTCAAGCCAAACATGTTACTTATATTCTATCAAATATTAAATGGCTTGGATATCCTCAGGAGAGTTTATCTCTCTTGCGTCATCCACAGCGTGACATTCGATAGTGAAAAATCCTTTAAATAGTGGTTTACATCCACATCCAATAACCCGCTGATTAGATGCATCGACCTTTTTATATCTGTCAGATTAATTCCTAATCGCTTATGATTTTTCATTAAGTAGTTAAAATAATGTTTGGCGCATTCCTCATTAATGTCATTTACTGATTCGACATTGGTGTAATTGACCAAATATCTGCTGAACAGCATAAGAAGACTTAGTGCTTTTGTAGCTGAAAATGTTACGTCTTGTGTTCTGTCTTTTAATTGTTCCACTAATTCATAATATTTTTTTTCACGCACAATACTTGCCCTCTTCAATTGTGAACCCCCATTTTCTTTATACAGATAAGCACGGGCCAGTATAAGCAGCAGTACTGGAGTGCTAACAAGCATTCTCGCTAACGTTACTCTTTAAATACCTGTCGTTCAGCTGCCATTAACCTGATTACTGTTCTTTTTAGAACCTTCTTATATTGTATGAAGTAAACAAAGACTAGGCAACTTGCAAAAGTTTCATTTTAAATGCATATTAACTCGTTAGAAAGTCTCTCTCATATATTGATATCGGGTAATAACAGTCCTTTATAAATGTTTATTTGTGAAAATTTTTTTAATTTCTTGTCAAAAACTCATTTTTTATGTGACTTATGATCTATAATCTCTTTAAGCACAAAGAAACAGGAGATGGAATACCATCTCCTTTAATTGACAAATAATGATTTCAATGCTGTTTGAAGCTGCAAATCATTTTTTTCATCTGATTTTTTCTTTTCTATCTGCTGATTTAATGTCTCTGCAGTGCGAGTGTCGATCACACCGGTTTTATTCAGCTTGTTTTGATCCTGAAAAGCCATAACCGCTTTTTTCATGTCTTTGCTGAAATAGCCATCCTCACGTCCCGGATCAAAGCTGAGACCTTTTAACAATACCTGCGCATGCTTGACGTCTTCATTGTTCATGTCCACTTTAAGCGGCTCTTTCAGCTGTAAAGGCCCGGCGGAAAAATAATCGGGCTGCTTAATCGCAATGGTCGGTTCAATTCCTTTCTTATGAATCCAGTTTCCATTTGGCGTCAGCCACTTGTAAAGCGTTAATTTGATGTTGCTGCCGTCCCCCATTGGCACAGCCTGTTGAACCGTTCCCTTTCCAAAAGACGTATCGCCTACAACATCATAATGGCCAGCTTCCTTTAATGCACCGGCAAGAATTTCTGATGCAGAGGCACTTCCTTTATCCGTAATCACATTGACAGGGTACGCTTTTTTATGGGTCAATGTTGAAAAATAACGTTTTTTATCCCCATTGCGTTCAGCAATCTGAATATACGGCTGATCCTTTGTAACGAAATGCTTAAGAATTTCTTCCACACTTTGAAGATATCCGCCCGGGTTGCCGCGTACATCAATGACAAGTCCTTCTATTTCTTTTTTCTCAAGCTCCCTCAGCGCTTTTGCAAAATCCTCTGCGGTGTGCTCAGAAAAAGTAGAGATGGCAATATATCCAACAGAATGCCCCTGTACTTTTTTCTCTGATGCAAAAACCGTTTCGAGTGGAATCTCAGCTCTCTTGATCCGGAATGACAGCTGCTTCTTCGTTCCAGGCCGCTGAATCTTCATTGAAACGCTGGACCCTTTTTTTCCTCTTATTTTTAACACAGCGTGGTTTAAATCCTTGCCGGCCATCGATTCTCCATTGATGCTGATAATTTCATCATTAGGCTTCAACCCGGCTTTTTCCGCTGGCGATTTCTTGAATGGAGAAACAATAATAATTTTGCCGTCTTCCATGCCAACCTCAGCCCCGATGCCTTCAAATGAGGAATCAAGAGAATCAGAAAATTGCTTAGCTGTCTGCTTATCCATGTAAACAGAATAAGGATCATTTAGCGTAGACAGCATTCCCTGGATGGCTCCCTCGAGCAGCTTTTCTCTATCTACTTTTTCTACGTACTCATTCGAAATTAACTCATACGCTTTTTCGATTTTGTCCATAGCTTTATCCCGTTCAGAGTCAGCTTGTGCCGTCGCGGGAACTGCTGCAGTCTGGGGCTTATCCATCTCAAGCAGGTTGATTCCCGCATATACACCGGCGCCTCCGAACAGCATGCTCCCTGCTGCTATCACAGCCATTATTTTTTGATTCATCCTTTACTCCTCCTGTATGCCAGACTGTCTTTACCAAAACCTAGAGATAGTATATGTAAAGGATGGAGATTTCATGTAATCATAGAAGAAAAAGAAGGCAAATGAAAAGCCGTCCCGAAAGCGGAACGGCTTTTTCACTTTATACTCGCAAAAACTTGCGGATGGAAGTCAGACTTCCCCATACTCCAATTACTGCGCCGATTGCAATCAGCACTAGCGAAACTTGGAATACAAATGGATTATAAGGAAGAAGAGAGACAAATGATCCTTGAACCTTTGGAACGACCCATCCGATGACGTATTGGTAAGTGCTCAGCACCAGTGCAATCGGAATCACAGAACCGAATACGCCTAGCAGCAATCCTTCAAGGAAAAACGGCCAGCGGATAAACCAGTTTGTCGCGCCGACAAGCTTCATGATTTCAATTTCTTTTCTTCTTGCGAAAATTGTAATTTTAATGGTGTTGGAAATTAAGAACATCGCCGTAAATACCAGGCCGATAATTAACGCGATTCCAATGTTGCGGGAAACGCCGACCACTTTAAACAAACGGCTGACCTCTTCTTTTCCATAAGTGACTTTATAAACATGATCCATTTTTTCGATCTTTTTCGCCACGTTCGGCGTATCATGCGGATCTGTCGTTTTGACGACAAACGCATCATTAAGCGGGTTTTCCTGATCCTTCATTGTCAGGGATTTTCCGCTGTCACCAAAACTGTCAACCAGCTGGTCAAGCTCTTTTTCTTTAGATGAAAAAGTGACACTCTGAATGCCCTTCAGTTCCTTAATATCGTTCTGAAGCTTGTCCTGTGCCTTCTGATCTGCAGTCAGATCAACCAGCACTTTGATTTCAACTTGTTTTTCAGCATTCGTGGCCATGTTATTCAAATTCAGCATAATCACTAAAAACACGCCGACTAAAATCAGCGTAACGGTTACAGCACTAATGGATGCAAATGTCATCCATGTGTTTCTCCCGAGAGATTTAAAACTCTCACGCAAGTGGCGCCCGAGAATTTTAATCATATGAACCATACTCCCCTCTTGACTCATCACGCACAATGATACCATCTTCGATTGCAATGACACGTTTCTTCATGGTGTTTACGATTTCTTTATTATGTGTCGCCATCACGACTGTTGTCCCGCGGTTATTAACTTCCTCCAGCGTCTTCATGACTTCCCAGGACGTATCCGGATCAAGGTTTCCTGTCGGTTCATCAGCAATGACAACATCAGGGTTGTTCACAATTGATCTGGCAATAGATACACGCTGCTGCTCCCCGCCTGAAAGCTGGTCAGGAAATTGTCGCGCTTTATGCTTCAGCTGCACGAGATCAAGCACTTCAAGCACCCGTTTCTTAATAACAGACGGCTGTTCTCCAATCACTTCAAGGGCAAATGCCACATTTTCAAAAACAGTAAGTTTCGGAAGAAGCTTGAAATCCTGAAAGACAACGCCTATTTTTCGGCGCACGAAAGGAATCTCTTTTTCTTTAATTGTCGCGAGATCTTTATGATTGATTAAAATTTGTCCTTTTGTCGGTTTTTCTTCTCTGTAAATCATTTTAATAAAAGTAGATTTACCTGCTCCGCTCGGACCAACAACATACACAAACTCGCCGGGATGAATGGTAACAGAAATCCCATTGAGCGCTTTTACGCCGTTCGGATAGGCTTTATATACTTCCTTCATCTCTATCATGAAATCACCTAATCTTTTTATATCATTTTATCTATCACACGGTCATACTCTTCGAATGCATTCGACAATTTATGACCCATTCATTTGTAAAAAGATGAAAAATCTGAAAGTTCCCTTTTTCAATACACTTCATTATACGTCAAATTTAGACATAATACTATTACAGTTTCTTTTCATTCATATTGTCAAGGCATAAAAACATCCTTGCCGGCACTCGGCAAGGATGTTTTTATCTTACTTTTTTTCTGACAGCCATTTGGCAATAACAGCGGCTTCGTTATCATCTACAAGCCCCTTTGGCATATTGCCGCGGCCGTTTTTAATAATGCTTTCAATTTTGTGTTCATCGTATTTGCCTCCGACCTCTTGGAGATTAGGCCCTGACACACCTTCTAAATCCTTGCCGTGGCAGCCTACGCAGCTTTGCTGATATAATTCTTCCCCTTCAGATGCAGTGGCTTCCGTCTTGCTGCCAGTGTCTGTCTTCTCTTCTTTTGCATCGTTTGATCCGCAGGCAGCCAACAGAACAGAAAGCGCAAATCCAATCATTAGTATCGATAACTTTGATTTCATGTTGAGAAGCACAACTCCTTTACGATCTCTTCCATATTATAACCTCGTTTAAGCGCGTTTGAAACCCTCGCCCAGCACCTCGCTCGCGTCTGCTACAATTACAAAAGCTGACTCATCAATCTGTTTGACGATTTGTTTCAATTTGGTGAATTCAGTTTGCCCAACCACGCACATTAAAATCGGACGGTCATCGTCAGTATATCCGCCGACTGCAGAGATTTTTGTCACGCCTCTGTCAATCTTCTGTAAGACAGCCTCCTTGACAGCCTGCTCCTGCTTTGTAATGATGAGCGCCATTTTTGAACGATTAAAGCCGACTTGCACAACATCAATGGTTTTGCTGGATACATAGACGCCAAGCATGGCATATAAGCCTTGCTCAATATTAAATACAATCATAGCCGTAACAACGATCATTCCGTCAATGATGGCGAGACACTTCCCCAATGACAGACCGGAGTACTTATGAATGATCTGTGCAGCCAAGGCTGTTCCTCCCGTCGATCCTTTCCCTAAGTACACAATACCAATTCCGATACCTATCCCGACACCGCCAAAAATCGCCGCCAGGAGTTCATGATGAGTGGCGGGCTGAATATCCCTTGTCAGAAACACTACTAGCGGCAAAAACACAGAACCTGCAAGCGTCTTTAGTCCAAATTTCCCGCCGAGCAAAATGACGCCAGCAATAAATAAAGGGATATTAATAATCCACTGTACATACGCTGCTTCAAAACCATATGATTGTAAAATCGTACTGATCCCGCTGACACCGCCGGCGGCAATCTTGTTCGGAAGCAAAAATACATTAAAGGACACGGCCGTAATCGCTGCTCCTAACAATATGTATACATAATCCCGCAAAATCCACAATGCTTTATTCCGTACGTCCATCATATATCCTCCGTTTCTTCCAATGCTCTCCGATAGCATTTTAATCCTTCCCTGATTAGATGTAAATAACACCCAAATACAGTGGTAATATGCTAAAGCAGCAGTGAAATCAAGGATATAAGGAATAAAAAAAACACACCCGTATGCATCAGGTGTGTTTTTCAGCTTATGAAAGCTTAGAACGCAGGTAGGCATCAATGAACGTATCAATGTCACCATCCATTACAGCTTGAACGTTCCCCATTTCTGTATTGGTCCGATGGTCTTTTACCATGGAATACGGATGGAATACATAAGAACGGATTTGGCTGCCCCAGCCGATTTCTTTTTGTTCACCGCGAATTTCATCCAGTTCAGCCTGCTGCTCTTCAATTCTGCGCTGATACAGCTTGGCCTTCAGCATTTTCATGGCTCTTTCACGGTTTTTAATTTGTGAGCGCTCCGTTTGGCATGTCACAACTACGTTCGTCGGCAAGTGAGTAATCCGAACGGCTGAATCCGTCGTATTGACGTGCTGTCCGCCCGCGCCGCTTGCACGGTACGTGTCAACTTTAATATCCTCCGTACGAATATCAATATCAATTTCATCGTTAAATTCAGGCATGACTTCACATGAAACGAAAGATGTGTGGCGGCGGCCTGATGAATCAAATGGTGAGATCCGCACAAGACGATGGACACCTTTTTCTGCTTTGAGATACCCGTAAGCGTTATGTCCTTTGATGAGCAATGTCACTGACTTGATTCCAGCCTCGTCACCTGGAAGGTAATCGAGTGTTTCTACTTTAAAGCCGCGGCGCTCTCCCCATCTTGTATACATTCTAAGAAGCATAGAGCCCCAGTCCTGTGACTCTGTACCGCCAGCACCAGGGTGCAGTTCTAAAATCGCGTTATTTTTATCATACGGCTCGCTGAGAAGAAGCTGAAGCTCAAACTCATTGAACTCTTTTGTTAATGATTTTAGTTCTTTTTCAAGCTCAAGCTGGAGATCAGTGTCCGGCTCTTCTTTCAAAAGATCATGAGTCATTTGTAATTCTTCGTGGGATTCATTCAATTTTTTATACGAATTGACATAATCCTTTAAACCGTTTGCTTCATTTATAACCGTTTGAGCTTTTTGCTGATCATTCCAGAATTCCGGATCAGCCATTTGTTCATCTAGCTCAGCAATGCGGGCCTCCTTTGATTCGAGGTCAAAGAGACCCCCTAAAGTCCGCTAAACGAGAAGCCATATTTTCGAGCTCTGCTCTGATTTCTGATAATTCCATTTCATTCACCTCATTAAAAGATCCGCAGGCGCCTGCAGGCGCCGCGGTCAGTAAACTTGCCGGGGCGAACTATTCAGTACGGCCGCAGCAATTTTTATATTTTTTCCCGCTTCCGCAGTGGCATGGGGCATTTCGTCCGATATCAACCACTTTGCGAACCGGTGCTTTCTTTGCTTTTTTGTTATCGTCGCCTTCTTGCGGCTGATGAGCTGTTGTTTGGCCTTGTACAACCTCTTCACGCTCCAGATTGTTTTCAATCTCAGCTTTCATCACAAATTTTGCGACTTCGTCCTCAATTGATTCAATCATATGCTCAAACATCGCAAAGCCTTCCATTTGATACTCACGAAGCGGGTTCGTCTGCGCGTAAGCACGAAGGTGAATCCCTTGGCGGAGCTGATCCATCGCATCAATATGATCCATCCATTTAGAATCAACGGCACGAAGAACGATAACTTTTTCGAATTCGCGCATTTGCTCTTTTCCGAATTGCTCTTCCTTCTCATTATATTTTGTGATGATGCGATCCATAATGAGCTCAAGCATTTCATCCGGTTCTTTCCCGAAGATATCGCTCTTCTCAAGCGCACCTTCATCAAGATAAGTTGTGTTGATAAGATCAACTAGACCGTCAAGCTTCCACTCCTCAGGAAGCTCTTCTCTTGGCGTATAGGCTGCAATTGCGCGTTCGAGAGAAGACTTGATCATATTTTCAACGATTTCACGCAGGTTTTCAGAGTCAATGACTTCAAAGCGCTGCTTATAAATGACCTCACGCTGCTGGCGGAGAACATCATCATATTGCAGAAGCTGTTTACGCGAATCGAAGTTATTGCCTTCGACACGTTTTTGTGACGATTCAACCGCGCGAGATACCATTTTGCTTTGGATTGGAGTAGAGTCGTCCATGCCGAAGCGGTCCAGCATCGCCATTGTCCGCTCAGCTCCGAATCTGCGCATCAATTCATCTTCCATAGAAAGATAAAATTGAGTAATCCCCGGGTCTCCCTGACGTCCGGAACGACCTCGAAGCTGATTGTCAATCCGGCGTGATTCATGTCGTTCTGTTCCGACAACAGCGAGTCCGCCAAGCTCTTTTACACCTTCGCCAAGCTTAATGTCCGTTCCGCGCCCCGCCATGTTAGTCGCAATCGTAACTGCGCCTTTTTGGCCGGCCTCTTCAATGATCTGCGCTTCACGTTCATGGTTTTTGGCATTTAACACTTGATGCGGAATTCCTTTGTTTTTAAGCAGCTTAGAAATCAATTCAGATGTTTCAACGGCAACCGTACCGACTAGAACAGGCTGTCCCGTCATGTAACGCTGTGCGACATCCTCCGCAACTGCCTTAAACTTTCCTTCCATCGTGCGGTAAATTAAATCCGGACGGTCATCACGGACAACAGGCCTGTTGGTAGGGATCGTGACAACCTGCATGTTGTAGATGTTGCGGAATTCTTCTTCCTCTGTCTTAGCTGTACCCGTCATACCGGCAAGTTTTTCGTACATTCGGAAGTAGTTTTGGAACGTAATCGTCGCCAAGGTCATGCTTTCGTTTTGAATCTCAAGCCCTTCCTTTGCTTCAATCGCTTGGTGAAGCCCCTCACTGTAGCGGCGGCCTTTCATCAGACGTCCCGTGAAGGAATCAACAATAACAACCTGTCCGTCTTCCACTACATAGTCAACGTCCTTTTGCATCGCAACGTGAGCTTTTAAGGCCTGGTTGATATGGTGGTTGAGCGCGACATGCTTCACATCAAAGAGGTTATCGATGCCGAACGCTTTTTCCGCCTTCGTCATTCCTTCTTCAGTAAGCTGTACAGCTTTTGTTTTGATATCGTACGTGTAATCCTTCTCCGCTTTTAACGTACGGACAAAAGCATTTGCCTGTACGTACAGCTTAGTGGATTTGGCAGCTTGTCCAGAAATGATAAGCGGTGTTCTCGCTTCATCAATTAAAATAGAGTCAACTTCATCTATTACCGCAAAATGAAGCGGGCGCTGAACCATCTGCTCTTTATAAAGAACCATATTGTCACGCAAATAGTCGAAGCCAAGCTCGTTGTTTGTGGAGTAAGTAATATCAGCGGCATAAGCTTCCCTTTTTTCGTCTTTTGACATTGAGTTTAAATTCAAACCGACAGTCAAACCGAGAAACTCGAAAATTTTCCCCATTTGCTCAGCGTCACGGCTTGCCAAGTATTCGTTGACAGTCACGACGTGTACGCCTTTACCGGTTAACGCATTTAAATAAACAGGCAAGGTAGACGTTAATGTTTTCCCTTCCCCCGTTTTCATTTCCGCTATATTTCCGTCATGAAGCGCCACGCCCCCCATGAGCTGGACTTTAAACGGAAACATGCCTGTTACGCGGCGTGAAGCTTCTCGAACAACAGCGAAAGCTTCAACAAGAAGATCATCCGTTGTCGCCCCTTTTTCAAGACGCTCTTTAAATTCAATTGTTTTATGTTTCAATGCGTCGTCAGAGAGATTTTCATAGTCTCCGCGAATCGCATCAATATCGTTAGCAATTTTTTCGTATCTATTCAGCGTACGTTTTGTTGGATCAAACATTTTATTTAAAATTCCAAGCATTTATAACGCTCCTCTATCATCACATGCCTATTTTAGAGGCATGTATAAATAATTTACTAGTCCATGTATACCTCTCATTATCATATCATACCTTTTGTTATTTCCAAAGAATTTGCAAATAAGAAAAACAAAAACCTTCCGCGGACATCACGGAAGGCTTCTCTTCATTATTCAGTCGGTTCAATTAAGCCATATTTCCCGTCATTTCTGCGGTACACGACATTTGTAAGGTTTGTTTCCGCATTTGTGAAAACAAAGAAATTATGGCCGAGCATATTCATTTGCAAGATCGCTTCTTCACTATCCATCGGCTTTAAATTAAAGCGTTTCTGACGGACGATGTCCAAGCTCTCCTCCTCTTCTATGTCATCCTGAACCGCAATATCTGTATCAGAGCCAAGACCGTTTGCCAATAAATATTTTGGAGAGCCCTGCTCACGGAATTTACGGTTTACTTTCGTTTTATGCTTACGGATTTGACGTTCCAGTTTGTTTGTTGCGAGATCAATTGCGTTGTACATATCCTCGTTATGCACCTCGGACCGAAGCGCCAGATCTGTCATCGGAATCGTAACCTCAACCTTAGACTCCTTGTCATTGTAAAACTTCAAGTTGACGTTCACATCAGCATCCACGCTATGGTCAAAATAGCGCTCCAGCTTGCCGATCTTCCTCTCGACATGATCCTTTAACGCGGGTGTCACTTCAATATTTTCTCCTCTGATGTTATAGTTCATCAAAGAACGCCTCCCTTTTATTAAGGATATGTATCTATTTCTCTTTTACCCTTTACAATTCCTGCTGAAACATAAATCTTTTGTGAAAATTCAGTGAACTTTGTCGAATTTTGTTTGTATTTGCTCTGTTATTGGCGGTTCGGAGGTATATGTATATGCTGATTGAACGAAACAAATACCTCACACACGCCTAATTGATTAAAAAGGGTTCCATACATTGATGAATAGACAGCATCCATTTTCTATAATGAATCAGAAAATGTTCCTTTAAATACTCACAGAACTCATGAGAGGGAAAAGAGAAAGAGACCAATTGATCAAACTCCGCAAAAATTTGGTCAAATGCTTTCACACAAATTTCAGCACACCGCGAATCCATAATGAAGAGAAGTGTTGAATGTGTTGAATCTAAATAAAAAAAGGCTTGGATCAGATCTTGGTAGATCCGATCCCCTTCTGTTTTTGATAAATTCTCTTCAGCCTCTATCAAATAACACAACCCTTCTTCAATGGTAAAAAGAAGATGATAATAAGCTGATAAAAGCGTATAATCTTCAATGCTCTTCAAGGCACTCACCTATTTACGCTTGTCATAATATGTGCCGTCAATCGTAATGTTGTTATAAGGGTTTAAATACGTCGTATGCATCACACGTTTTCTTTTCATCTGCTGAAGTTCTGCTGCGATTGACTGCTTCAGTCGTTCCATTTCCTTCACAATAAGCTGATCCCATGTAAGCACTAGCTTCATCTGCTTTCGCTCTTCTTCTGAAAGCGGCAGAGATATCTCCTGAATCAGTTCAGACCGTTTAGCCACAAAGTCTTCAATTTGTTTTAAAAGCTCATCGCTTTCCGGCGTATTTTGTATGTGTGACAGCATACTCTTCGTCTCAGTGTATAGTTGATCTATGTTATTCATGCGATCCCGCCTGATCCGTGCCGGTCCTTCCGTTCACTTTGAATGGCTTGTTTCCAAGCATCGCGAAAATCTGTTACATAGCCTTCAACCTCAGCCAGCATGCCCGTATCATTTTTGATATTTGCCTGTACCAATCTTCGATACATATAATCGTACATCGCACCCATGGAAGCGGAAAGCTCTATGTTACGGTTAAGTGTAAAATTTAATTCCTGAATAATATTTTGCGCTTTAATCAGATTCTCATTTTTACGTTCCATATCATCATTCTCAATGGCCTGAGAGGCAAGTCTTATAAATTTTAAACAGCCATTATACAGCATAAGCGTCAGCTCCCCGGGTGTAGCCGTATTCACTGAATTTTGCTGATAGGCTGTATATGGATTTTGGATCGCCATGTGTCATCCTCCAGATTACATTTATTGTACAAGAAGCTGTGATAAATAGGACGCTTGTTCGTTCATTTTTTGAATCGCAGAATCCATTGCACTGAATTTTGAATAATAGCGGTTTTCTATTGTGGTCAACCGGTCCTGCATTTTGGTAATATCAGTGCTGATCGTATTTAAATTTTTACCGATTGAATAATCATTGGTTCCCATTGTCGAGTTGCCGGCTTTTGCTTCAATGCTCTTCACCGTACTTTTCAGGGTGTCACCGATGCGTTTCATAATCCCTTTATCACTATAGGCGCTGCTGTTCGACCCACTTGTAAATAAAGCGGCAACGCTTTGCGGATCTTCTTGTATTTTGGCTTTCAGTTTGTCTTCATTAATCTCTAAATGTCCCCGCATTTGGTAAGCACTTGAGGTTGTTATGCCGAATTCTGTCAATTGATAGGTTTTCCCATCCGCATTAACTTGAGTATAAAAGTCAGTCCGCATTTGGTTCGTGCCAGTGCTGATGCTGGAATCATTTCTAAGCAATCCGCTTTTCGCCTTCTCCTCCCAGAGCTCTACCTCTTTATCGGACATGGCTTCTTTTTGTTCACTTGTCAACGGAGTATAGTCTCGGTATTTTTCTTCTTTCAGCTTTTCATTCAGGCTGTCAACCATTTCATTGTATTTATCTACAAACTCTTTGATTTGGTTATAAATCCCGTCAACATCAGTAGAAACAGATGTGGTAACAGGGCCTGTGGCTGCAGTTGTATTTTTAATCGAGTAAGTAACACCATTTACCGTGAAATTGTTTGTCAGCTTCTCCATTTCAAAGCCGTTAATTGTGACTTTGGCATTTGTGCCTTCTTTGTAAGCAGTGAGCTTATTATCAGCATCCAAAGAAAAACCAAGCTGACCGGACATAAAGTCAGCTGTAGCAGAGTCTGCTGCCTGTATACTGCCCCCTGCACCTGTTGCTTTAGAAGAAAACGCAATGGTTTCTACGTACTCTGTACCATTCCAAATTTTATCTTTAAAAGCTGATACTCCTAGATCTGAGCTGTTAAGTTTAGAAATCACATTATCAATCGTATCGGCGCTCGTCACACTAATGTTCACTGTTTTTGCCGTTGTCTCACCAGGCGCAACAACGTTAAATGCCAAATTATAATCGCCTTGTGTATAACCCGTATAATTGTTTGCCTTATACGTTGCTGCGGTTGCCAAGCTCGCCACTTCAACAGTAGAAGAAGAGTTTGGTGCACTTGCGCTTCCTGTAGCAGTTAACACAGACTCATTAGAGCTTGTCACAGTTTTGCTCTGATACGTGCTAGGATATGTCAACGTATTTTTAGACATATAATCTTGCAATTCTTTTATTTTTGTATTGACTTCACGATAGCTGTCACGCTGCCATTCAAGAGTCTGCTTTTTTTGCTTCAGCTTATCAAGCGGCGCTCTTTCTGTCTGCATCAGCTTTGATACAATATCATCTATATCCATTCCTGATGCCAGACCTGTTATTCTTGTGACCATCTCAAACCACTCCTATTCTACTTTTTTTCATCTACAAATAACCCAAGAAATTCAGTCATAGCCGCATAAAAATCAAGCCACCGTTTTGGTGGAATTTCGCGGATCACTTCATTTGTAGAGTCCTCTATTACTTTTACATAGTATTCATTTAACTTCTCATGAAGCTCAAACTTCAGGTGAACTTGCGAAGGTTCCAAAAGCTTGTTCATTTCCCCCACCATTTCAGCAAGATTGGTATATGAAACTTGATGAACAGGAACCTCGTTATCATTATCTTTCTGATTATGTATTTGAGTATCATAACGATCCCAAACAGGTTGTAACGTAGTGAGCCTTTCAATGTTCAATTGATCATCCCCTATGCCCCAATCTATCGTTTATATCGACTAAATGGAGATAAGATTACACATATTTTTGGAAAAAAATCTTCTGTTTTAGATTTCTTGTTTGGAAATACATTTATAAAAAGTTAGTGGAGAATCCGGTTATTATATCACGAGTTAGTGACTGCAAGGGGGAAGTATTCGGAGCTAGAAATACTAATTAAAAGACCTTGGCGTTGCCAAGGTCTTTTTTAAAATTAACGTAATAATTGAAGTACGTTTTGCGGTTGTTGGTTTGCTTGAGCCAGCATCGCTTGAGAAGCCTGAGAAAGAATGTTGTTCTTTGTGAACTCACTCATTTCTTTAGCCATGTCAACGTCACGGATACGAGACTCAGCAGCAGTTAAGTTTTCAGAAGAAGCACTAAGGTTGTTAATAGTGTGTTCTAGGCGGTTTTGTACCGCACCAAGTTTTGAACGTTGGCTTGAAACACTTGTAATTGCAGTATCGATTTTAGCGATCTCAGTGTCAAAACTAAAAGTAGCTGATGACACATCGATACCTTTTACTCCTAAAGTTGTTGCATCCATGTTGCCAATTGTAACATTAATATTTTGGGTAGCATTTGCACCGATTTGGAATGTAAAACCTGCTGTTACACTACCGTCTAAAAGTTTTTTTCCGTTAAATTCAGTACGTTGAGAAATACCATCGATCTCTTCAGTTAAAGCATCCATTTCATCTTTAATTGCAGTTAAATCTTCAGGTTGCTGTGTGCCAGTGTTACCAGCTTGAACAGTAAGTTCACGCATACGTTGAAGAATCGCATGAGTTTCAGTCAATGCACCCTCAGCTGTTTGGATAAGAGAGATTCCGTCTTGAGAGTTTTTAGAAGCCATATCAAGACCTCTGATTTGTCCTCTCATTTTTTCAGAGATCGCTAGACCCGCTGCGTCATCTCCCGCACGGTTGATACGTAGACCTGAAGAAAGTTTCTCCATGTTCTTTTGTGCTGCACCATTGTTTGAAGACAAACGGTTCAGTGTGTTAAGTGCTGCGATATTGTGGTTAATTCTCATTGTTTTGTTCCTCCCTGAATATGTTGTTTAGGCACGTCCTTGTGCCTTATTTTTGTAACTGGCGGAGTCATTTGCGCCTCCTTCCGGCTACATCATTAATATCGGATTGTCTCTGATTTTGTTAATACAAAAATAAAAAAATCCTCACTTTTTTTGTGAGGATAATGCGGAGATCACATCGCTGGATAACGCTGCTGCACGGTTATTTTCTTCCTGAATGGTCAAGTAAATTTCTTTCCTGTGAATATCAATATGCTTTGGGGCGTCAATTCCAAGCTTCACTTGATCCCCCTCAACCGCAATCACTTTTACTTCAATATCAGCACCTATTTGAATCGCTTCGCTTATTTTCCGCGATAAAACTAGCATGATTCTCCTCCAATCGGATGCTTTGTCGTATATGAGGAGTCGTGTAAAACGACTTGCTTAGCCATCATGTTCTTGCGATTCACAATAATGGGAGCCAATAAATTAGCAGTAGATTTTTCGAATGGCTCTGCCATGGTCAATATTGTCATGACTTCTACGTCTTGAATATTATCGATATCCAAAAGTTCAGCAGTTGATTCATCAAGGTCAAATTCATAATTCTTAAAAAAGATAAACGGACTTACAACGATGAACGCAAGATTTTCTGAAGTGACGGACTGCAGTGCCACGAATGGAGAGTCTTCTGAAAGCGGAAGTATGACAAATTGTTTTTCTTCTAAAAAGCCTGGAATCCCGCTTTCAAAAAGAATGATTTGTTCTTCTTTTATGTTCATTTGGCCATGGTACTTCGTATGAATGATCATTGTTCACGATCCTTTTCTTTTTACTTTTCGGGTGATTCTTTCGGGTATTCTACATCTATATTTAAATCAGGGTATTGGAGCATGTCAACCTTAACATTTCCTGGCGTATATTCAACAATTGGCTTATGCGGCTCAGCCTGAATAACAGGCTTTCGCGGCGTAATCTGAACGTCAAGCTGTGACGGAGTATATTGTATTTTCACCCTAGATAGAGAAGGAGCATAATTTTCACCTAATTGAATTTGGTGCATTTCAGAGTTCCTCCTTGCTTGTGAAGCGATTGGGTTCCCTTTATTTTCAATTCTCATAAGCTCGTCGCCTTCTTCTGCAGTGCGCGCTATTCCCTCCATTACATCCTCATGCCCTTGTTGGGCGGCTTCTTCAATTCTCTTGAAAACATGCTTTCTGTCTAATTCTTCCCATGCTTGTGTCTGGTCAATCGTGAGTTTTCCAGGTGTCACCGATATTTCCATTTCCGCACTCGGCTGTTCGATCTCTAGATCAGCTTGAGGCTGCTCCATTTTTAAGCTGGCAGGCGTCGTTGTTAAACCAATTTTTCCTTGAACACTATGCATAATCAATCTGGGAATCTGCATCACTCTACCTCCTGAACTATAAAAAAAGCGAACTCCTAAGAGCCGCTTACTTTAAAAAGTCAATCAATGTAGGCTGAACAATTTGCGCATTAACGGCCAGAGTAGCCCTGTGCACACTTTGCTGCGCAATAAATTCAGTTATTACTTCTTCCAGTTCTACATCTTCATTGTCTGATAACACTTTGGTAGCTGTTTCTTCTTGCGCTGACAGTCTTGTATTAACCAGTTCAAGACGATTATATCTCGCTCCAAGATCAGATCGTTCAGCACTCATGCCGTCAGAAAAATGATCAATATCATCTAAAACACTGTCCATGCCATCTAGCGAACCAGAATTTAGTGCTTTCTCAAAAGAATCAAGCATTTCAAATACATTCTGCCCGCTTTCAGAAGTGCCTCCAAAAGCTGACTTTGGATCTGAATTCACTTTCAATGACATATTATTTGATATATTGACTACGACATCAGCTGTATCAGAAATTGTATAAGTTCCGTCTCCGTTATCTGTAACCGGAGGCTTATCTGAATTTGTGCCATTAAAGATATATCTGCCGTTCACTTGTGTATTCGCAATATTTAAAAGCTGTTCCTTTAACTGCTTTACCTCTACGCCAATCGCTTGCCGCTCCGACTCGCCGTTTGTATCATTTTGAGCTTCAACCGCTAATTCTCTGACCTTTGACAGGATGTCAATTCCTTCTGTAATGTTTGTTTCTGTGTTTTCGAGCCAGGTAAAGGCTTGAGAAGCATTGCTTTTGTACTGCTGCACTTGAGACAGTTGCGTATTATACTTTAAGCTTTTCATTGCTACTACAGGATCGTCGGAAGCTTTTGAGATTTTTTTCCCTGAAGAAATCTGCGACTGGAGTTTATCCAGCTTCGAGTAGCTCGAACCGATATATCTCAGTGAGTTTTGCTGTATCATGCCTTGTGTTACTCTCATGTGACTCTACCTACCTTCCTCCAACACCCATGCCGTTGATCACTTTATCAAGTAATTCGTCTTGTAAAGTCACCATTCTTGCAGCTGCATTGTATGCGTGTTGGAATTGAATCATATTCGTCATTTCTTCGTCTAAAGAAACTGCGCTCATTTGCTGACGGTTTATGTCAGCATCATTCAGCTGTGTTTCTGTATTAGACGCCAGTCGATTAGCCTCTTGAGCTTCGATCCCTAGCTCGCCAATCAGACCCGCATAATAATCTAAAACACTAGTTTCTTTACCGTTAATGGTTATTTTACCGGTTAAAACATTTGCTAATTTTGTAGCATTTGCGTTATCGTTGGCTGCACCAGTCAGTGAGAAAGCAATGTTTGCGCCTTTTGAATCTATTATGCTGTCAGCCACTTTGATCTTGCCCGCCGCGCCCTTGGCAGGTTCAGTTTCACCGCCAGTAAAATCAAAAAAGTCTCCGCCTTGTTCACCGCTCTTGGTCACACCATTTCTGTGCACTTCATTGAAAGCTTTCGCGAATTCAAGCGCCATATTGTCAAGATCAGAAAGCATTTCCGGGTATACGCCCTTTTCTTGGCCGTCTGCTGTTATATACCCGTAAGACTCTATAAATCCTAAAAGGGATCCCTTGCTGCTAAAGGACTCCGCCTGCACAGCTGTATCCCCGATTGAAATACTTGATACTAACCCAGTTTCATTATCATAGTTGGCTGCAAGTTCTGAAACCTCGTAATTTTTACCGTCCAAAACAGTTCCTAGCGACTGTTTATTTTTATCAAGGATTTCAATTGATACAGTTCCTTCAGCAGATGCAAGTGCATTCCCGCCTGATTTGTTGTAGCTGACTTTGATATCAACCATTGAGGATAATTTATCGATCAGCAAATCTCGCTGGTCATATAAGCCATTCGGAAGAAGCCCGACCGGCTCTACTTGTGCAATTTGCTTATTTAAACTATTTAACTGAGAAAGCAGAGAATTGACATCCAACACAGTTGTATTTAGCTCTGCTTTTAAATTCGATTGGACATTTGTAAGTGATTCAGAAATATAATTAAACGTTTCAGCTACAGCTTGTCCTTTTCGAGCAACAACAGAACGTGCACTTTCTTCATTTGTATTATTCGATAATTCCTGCAGGGAATTCCAAAACGAATTGAGCACACTGTTCAAGCCGCTGTCATCCGTTTCATTTAAAACGCCTTCCATTTGGGACAGCGCTTTGGCCTTCGTGTCATAGTATCCGGCACTGTTGTTTTGAAGACGGTATTGGTAGTCAAGAAAGATATCTCTTATTCTCTCAACTGATTTTCCTTGAACGCCCGTACCCATTTGTCCCGCTGTTTTTTCTGCGTTTTTAGATACAGCAGGGAAATAGTCCGTTGCCTCCAATGAGACCCGCTGCCTTGTATAACCATCAGTATTGGCATTTGCCACGTTATTTGCAGTAGTGCTTAAAGCTGCCTGCTGAGCGCTTAACGCCCGCCTTGCAGTTTCAAGCCCCATAAAGGTAGATGTCATTTTCTGAATTCCTTTCTGCTAAGCTTTTGAATCAAACAATTTCATTTGGCTGCTTTTCGGCAGCTCAGCTTTAATTGATTTGCTGTAATTGAAGTTATTTTCCTTAGGAACCAGCATATCGTACGAAATAGAGATGAATTGCAGCGCGTCTCTTGTCAGCTGCCTATTCATCTCATTTACCTTTTTCAGACGTCCGAGAACTTGAGAAAGAGATTCGTATAGTTGTTCCAGCTCTTCCTTTTCACTTCCTGAGGTTTTGGCGATACATGCGGAAATAGTATTATTTTCGCTATATCCGAGAAAGGCCGAAGTTGTTTTGATCCGGTCATCTTCTGTCTGCGTGATTGCTTGAATATATTTTTGCTCTTTTGTCAAAATGTAAGAAAGCTCTTTTGTTTTGCCGGCTTTGAGCGCTTCCGTCTTTTCTTCAGACAGCGTGAGCAGGTGCTCATGCAGAACGCAAAGTCGCTTCAAATGTTCAATAATTGCCTTCGCTGACATGGGCTTTCTCCTTTTTTATTGCTTTTTATAAAAATTAATCATATTTTTCGCGATATGATTTGCGTCTACTTTGTATGACCCGTTTTCAATTTGCGCTTTAAGCTGCGCAATTTTTTCCTGTCGTGAACCAGTGACTGCGTCGGATGCATGTTGCATTTCTTTAGCCTGTGATGAAATTTCAATTTTATCTTGAGGCTGTGCAGCAGTTTTTTGCACCGCTTGCTTATCATAATTTTTTTGATATGGATTAACGGATTGTGTTCCAAATTGATTGATTTTCATAGGATTCCTCTCGCTTTCCGTTGCAGTCTTTAAACAATCTTAACCCTTTTATCGACTGCGTTTTCAGTTAGTTTAGGGAATCAGCTGTTTTTGGTATTATAGGCATAGTATGTGTCTTTTTTACTATTTTCTTTCTCGATTTTCAGAGCATCCTCGTGGTTCAAATGATCCATTTGATCCTTAATATCGGACTGGCAAGCCTTGCAGAACTTGCCTTCTCTAATCGATGTCCCGCACCTTTCACAAGGGTATGCCAAATTAGGAAGATGAGTGATCTGAATTCGCTTCTGCCTGATGAATTTCAATATCAGCTCTTCTTCCACACCTGTTTCCTCAGTTATCCGGCTCAAAGTTGATTGCCGGTTTTCCTGTTTTCTTAAAAATTTATAGACAGTCTCAAATGATTTTTCTTCTTCCTTAATACACGCCTGACATACAGTTTGCAGCTTTGTTTTTAAAAATAAAGCATTGCATTTCGGACAATTAGCCAGTTCTCCCATCTTTTTTCTCCTTATTAGATAATATGCCTGTGTCAATTTCTAGTGATTATATCGGCATAAAAACAGAATCATTTAGCTTCTGATCAAGGTAAAAGATGACACTGAAGCGGCTTTTCCTTTTTCTAATAAGCAGCGGGCTGCGAAGTGCAAGGTGGCGCCTGTTGTATAAAGATCGTCTATTAAAATGATATTCATACCTTCTGCTGAATTATTTTTTGTATCAAAAATGCGCTCTGACAGCAGGCGTTCTGTTTTCTTTTTCTTTGACTGTTTCTCATTATTCAGGCGAATGAGGGGATGGTGGGAAGGCCGGTCTAAACATTCTGCCAAGAGCTGTGCCTGGTTAAATCCGCGCTCTTCTTCCCGTTCCTTGCTCAGCGGAATAGGTACAAGAACAAAATGCTTATCGGGGTAAACCTTAGAAAAGGTTGAAGAAAAATCACTTTTAAATGCATTTATGATTTCTGCATCTCCTCTAAATTTAAAACGGGAGAGCGTTTCTTTCATCATATCATTATATGTGTAAACTGAACGGTTCTGACGCAATAGCAAACTGTCTCTGATCCTTGTTCTCCACACCTCGCAATCCCTGCATACGGCATGAACAGATTGAGGTCTGCCGCACAGGGGGCAGATATGTCCTGTGATTTTCTTTAATTTGCTTCTGCAAGAATAACAAACCTTTTCATCAGGCTTTAGTAAAAAAAGGGCTCTCCATGTAACATCTTGAGAAAATTGCGAATCACATAATAAACAGATCAGTTTATGAATGCCTCCTCCTGCTTCGTGTGACATAAATCGCTTGGACTCTCTGAAACTACTGCAGCAGATTCAGCCAAAATGACAAGCATTGCTGTGTTTTTTTGTTTATCTACCAGCTCAGCTTTCGTATATGCGATCTTTTTAAGATCAGTAACGTAGGATGGACTCACTTTGTTTAAAGAAAGTGCCAATACATCGTTTTGGCATACTTGGCAAGTACAGGCCATATGAAGCTGGTCCATATATCGGTCGAGCAGTTCTTTCATTACGATTTCTTTTGAATTGACAAGCATTTTTACAGCTCCTCATCATCGGTTATATGAGTATACTGTACCACGTTTTCAAATAATGGCTAGTCTGTACATTCAACTTTTGCTGCCAATTCATTCATTTCTTTTATATGCTTTCTTGCATCGAGCATACTCTTTGTTTTGCCGAAGTGAAAGAAAATGACATCGCCGTCCGCATATTCTTTATGCCGGCCAGTTCTTCCTGCAATTTGAACAAGTGCACTTTCCGTAAAGATAGGTGATTCCGCTCCTAGTACACCCGTTTGCACCTTGGGGACTGTGACGCCTCTTTCCAGTATTGTTGTTGTGATTAATAGATCGAGCTGACCATCTCTGAATTGCTGCACTTTCTCCTTTCTATGCTTGTCTTCCGCGTGCACAGATGCGGTTCGGCAATGAACCCCTCTAAAGCACGCAGCAGCCTTTTCCAGAATAGAAACGGAAGGAACGAATAAAAAAACAGGCCTCCCTTCTTTTACATGAAACTCTATCCATCTTTTCACCGCTGGCGGAATTTTATTTCGGTTTAATTTCTTCTTCCAGTTTCCACACCATACAAAGCGCGGTTCGGGTAAAGGTTTCCGGTGGTGTCTTGCGGGGATGCGAACTGAATGTAACTGTCCGTTCAGTGCTTTTCTTTTTAATTCTTTAGGAGGTGTTGCACTTAAATAAACGAGGGTGCTGTTTTTCTTTCTTGCTTTTTGAACAGCGAATTGAAGGGTTTGATCAGCAGAATATGGAAAAGCGTCAACTTCATCAATGATCATAACATCGATTGCATCTTTATATCGCAAAAGCTGATGCGTAGTGGAAATCATAAGCGGAGATAGCCGCCCTTTGTCATCGCTTCCTCCGTAAAGCGCTGAAATGTCAGCACCCTGAAAGGCAGCCTTGAGCCTTGGAGCAAGCTCTAATACAACATCGGTGCGAGGTGTTGCAATACATACACGCAGTCCTTGATTTAACGCTGATTCTATACCAGGAAACAGCATTTCTGTTTTGCCAGCGCCGCAAACCGCCCAGATGAGGAGCTCTTCTTTTTTTGATATTGCTTCAATTAAAACATTGGCGGCTTTTTGCTGTCCGCTTGAAAGCTTGCCGTCCCATGTCAGTTTAATTGACTGCCAGTTTGGTTCATTTTCCTCTTCCCATGAATATAAAGGAACCTCCTCACTCACTCTTCCCATCATGACACAGGAACGGCAATACAGCTTATTCTTTCCAGATGAGTGATAAAAAGAATAATACCGCTGATCAGTTTGGCCGCACCTATTACATCTATATCCCCGTTTATTTATGGATATAGAATTTTCAGCAGTGATATATCCATTCTTGATATGCCATTCAATCATCTCATCGGAAAATGAGAGCTCAGTCCTGAGCAAATGACGGCTTCGAAGCGTCTGCTGCAATTCTCTAGAAAAGGAACTGTTTTTTTCAACTGGCACATTCACATAGCACGCCTCCTTTCGAGACAGTATGCCTGAATGAATATTTTCTGTCCAACAATTAAAATAAGAATATAAAAAAATCTCCGCTCTAAAAACGGAGATTTGGCCTTATTTAAAACACCAGCAAATTCCTAACGCACCTTCACCCAAATGAGTGCCGATTACCGCGCCAAAATAGCTGTTATAAAATTCAACATGAGGATATTTTGCAGAAAGCTCTTCAATGATTTTCGCTGCTTCTTCCTCTCGATTAGCGTGGATAACAGCAGCTCGCATAGGCAACCCTTTACTCGCATCTTCGTCTAAAAGCTCATAAATTCGCGAAATTGCTTTTTTACGTGTGCGAATCTTCTCAAAAGGCACAATTACCTTATTGTCAAAATGAAGGATAGGCTTTACCTTTAGAAGACTACCAATGAAGGCTTGGGCGCTGCTTAATCGCCCGCCGCGCTGAAGATGAGCTAAGTCATCTACCATAAAATAAGCACGAACTGTTTTTTTCATTTCTTCCAGTTCTTTTATAATATCTTCCGGCGATGATGCTCCGTTTTTGATTAATTCAGCAGCTTTAAGGGCATAAAAGCCTTGAGCCAAGCAACTGATCTCTGAGTCAAATGGATACACATCAATATTGTCGACCATCGAATCAGCCGCTGCTGCACTGCTGAATGTTCCGCTGATCCCGCTGGAAAGATGGATACTGATAACCGCATCATAAGACTTGCCAAGCTCTTCATATAGCGCAACCAACTCGCCGATTGGCGGCTGAGAAGTCGTCGGGAGCTCATTATGCTTTTTCACTTCTTCGTAAAAGCTTTTCCAGTCCAACTCAATTTCTTCACGGTAAGTCTCCTCCCCAAAAACAACCTGGAGAGGGATCATATGTATCTGATGTTGTTCACGCATTTCTTTCGGAATATATGCCGTGCTGTCTGTTACGACTGCAATATTCATAGCTTCGATACCTGCCTTATTGCTTTATAACTCTATTGTAAGGGAAACGGCAGCCTAAAAAAAGACCTGCCTAGAAAAAGGCAAGTCTCCTATTATACTATCTCATTTCTACCCAACCATTTTTAATGGCGACCACAACGGCTTGCGTCCGGTCGTTTACATTCATTTTTTGTAAAATATTGCTGACATGGTTTTTAACGGTTTTCTCACTGATAAACAATGATTCACCAATTCCGCGGTTGCTTTTTCCGTCTGCAAGCATCTGCAGCACTTCACATTCCCGCCTAGTTAAAATATGTAATGGTCTGCGGATTTCAGGGTAAACCTCATGTTGAGGGTGTGCAGAAACTCCGCTTGTTGCAAGGCGGCGGAATTCGTTAACGAGGTTGTGAGTAACCTTCGGATGAAGGTAAGATCCGCCCTCAGCCACTACTTTAACCGCTTCAATTAATGTATCAGCATCCATCTCTTTCAGCAGATAACCTCTTGCACCTGTTTTCAGGGCATGTGTTACATAATTTTCGTCATCGTGAATTGATAGAATAATTACTTTAGATTCAGGATACAGCTCTACAAGCTGTTTTGTAGCTTCCACACCATTTACGTTTGGCATATTGATATCCATGATCACAACATCAGGATGATAGTGCTCAACAATACGAGCCGCTTCGTCTCCGTCATCACCTTCGGCTACCACTTCAAAGGTAGGTTCAAAATCCAATATCCGTTTAACACCTTCACGAAATAACTGATGGTCGTCGATAATAACAATGTTTACTTTAGTCACAAGCCACGCCTCCTTGTATTATTGTTCTATATACTCTAGCATTCGGTCAATATGCCTTTTGGCTCTATTTTACAAATCATAGTCAAAGAGATAACGGAACCTTAATCATAATAAATGTCCCAAGACCTATTTTCGAATCTATTGTCATCGTTCCTTCCAATAAATCTACTCTTTCTTTCATGCCCAGCAAGCCGAATGATTTGTTTTTCTTCTCTTTCGCTTCCTTCAGGTCGAACCCTTTACCGTTATCTTTTATCATTAAAATCACAAAATCCTTTGTGATCTCAACTTTGACTGTAATTTCTTCAGATTCAGAATGCTTTAGCGCATTAGACACAGCTTCCTGTGCGAGCCTGAAGAGCGCAACCTCAAACTGAGGCGCTAGCCTCTGATCCTCTGTTTCTCCAATGCACTGAAAATGTATTTTGACCTTCCCGTTATATTCCTCGGTTGTATATAGATATTTTCTTAAAGTTGGAATCAGGCCTAGGTCATCAAGGGCCATCGGTCTTAAATCATATATAATCCTTCTCACTTCGTAAAGGGCATTCCGAACATTTTGGCGTAGATTTTTAATTTCTTGGAATCCGTCCTCTGCGCCCCGGTCACGGAAAATCCGCTCGATTAATTCCGACCTCATCATAACATTCGCCAGCATTTGAGCGGGTCCGTCATGGATTTCTCTTGAGACTCTTTTTCGCTCTTCTTCCTGCGCCTCAATAATTCTTAAGCCGAAATCCTGTTTTGCCTGAGCATCAGCAAGAAGCAGTCCAACTTCGCGCAAATCCTGATTCAAGTAGTTGAGCACAACTGTAATTTGGCTTACTAATGATTCTGACCGCTCAATGATTTCCTGAAGCCCTAGCAATCTGCGCTCCAAATCGTCCCGCCGTTCGCGCAATTGCTTCTCACGCTGCTGGATCATCGTCAATTCTACCTGCAGCTTATGGGCTTTTTCATAAGCATTGCGGATTTCCTCTTCACTGAATCTATGAAAATTACGGCTGACCTCGGATAAACGGTTTCTCGCATGGCGGGTTTGCACTTCAAGTTTATCGCCAAGCTCGATCACTTCATACACCTGCTGTTTAATTTGTTTCAGTTCTTCGACCAGCTGTTCATACTGCTGGCGTGACTGCTCCCCGATTTGAAAAACCTCGTCCTTGCTCCCGTCAACGGTTTTCAGCATCTTCATCAAAATAGAATCCAGCACTTTGGAATCCATCTTTGTTTTATTCATAATTTCCCTCCGTCACGGCGTTGTCATATATTTTTATTATAAATGTAATTGATCTGCAAATTATGTCGAATTATAATGAAAGAATGCGTATATTCTAGAAAAAAACATTTTTATATACTATCTACTCTTTATGATACCAAAATACGCACAAAAATTCTAAAGACTGTACGAATTTGTATAGGCAGTCTTTTATGCTTAGCAGGAGGGTCAGCTAGCATGCTGCACAGCTATTTTACTGTGAAAGAAGCAGGAGAACACGAGATTGTTATAGAAAAATCGCGTTTTATCTGTCATTTAAGCCGTGTTTCTACCGAACAAGAGGCACAGGAATTTATACAGAAAATAAAGAAACAGCACTGGAATGCGACTCATAATTGCTCGGCTTATGTTATTGGCGAGAATGATCATATCCAAAAAGCCAATGATGACGGAGAACCAAGCGGTACAGCGGGAGTGCCGATGCTCGAGGTTTTAAAAAAACGCAGACTGAAGGATACTTGCGCCGTCGTTACACGCTACTTCGGAGGCATTAAGCTTGGTGCTGGCGGATTAATTCGCGCTTATGGGAAATCAGTGTCTGAAGGATTAAATCATATAGGTGTTGTAGAACGGAAGCTTATGCGAATCATGCATACTTCTGCAGATTACACATGGCTTGGCAAGATTGAAAATGAATTAAGGGAGTCACAATTTCTGTTAAAGGAAATCCATTATTCAGAAAATGTTGAATTCGAAACATACGTCGAAGAAAAAGAAACAAACGCTTTTTCTGAATGGATGACAGAACTGACAAATGGAAAGAGTGATATTAAAGAGGGAGAGTTGACGTATCTTGAAAAAGCCGTCAATCACATAAAGGAGACTGAATAATGGCTGAACGCGTTAGAGTGCGTGTGCGAAAAAAGAAAAAGAGCAAACGCAGGAAAATTTTAAAAAGAATTATGTTATTGTTCGCCCTTGCACTATTGGTAGTTGTAGGGCTTGGCGGGTATAAACTTTATAAAACCATTAACGCTGCGGATGAATCGTACGATGCCCTATCCCGCGGGAATAAATCAAATCTTCGCAACGAAGTTGTAGACATGAAGAAAAAACCGTTTTCTATTTTATTTATGGGAATAGAGGATTACGCGACTAAAGGACAAAAAGGGAGATCAGACTCTCTTATTGTTGTTACCCTGGATCCAAAAAATAAAACCATGAAAATGCTGAGCATTCCGCGTGACACACGTGTGCAATTAGCTGGTGACACAACGGGAAGCAAGACGAAGATCAATGCCGCTTACAGCAAAGGCGGTAAAGATGAGACAGTTGAAACTGTTGAAAACTTCTTGCAAATCCCGATTGATAAATATGTCACAGTTGATTTTGACGGATTTAAAGATGTGATTAATGAAGTCGGCGGTATTGATGTTGACGTGCCTTTCGATTTCGATGAAAAAAGTGATGTAGACGAAAGCAAACGGATTTACTTCAAAAAAGGCGAGATGCATTTGAACGGCGAAGAAGCCTTAGCATATGCCCGGATGAGAAAACAGGATAAACGCGGAGACTTTGGCCGTAATGACAGACAAAAACAAATCTTAAACGCGCTGATTGACCGCATGTCAAGTGCAAGCAACATTGCTAAAATTGATAAAATCGCAGAAAAAGCCAGCGAAAACGTTGAAACCAATATTCGCATTACTGAAGGTTTAGCGCTTCAGCAGATTTACAGCGGCTTTACCAGCAAAAAAATCGACACATTGAGCATTACAGGTTCTGATTTGTATTTAGGGCCTAACAACACATATTACTTTGAACCTGATGCTACAAATCTCGAGAAAGTCAGAAAAACGCTTCAAGAGCATTTAGATTATACTCCTGATACAAGCACTGGCATTTCCGGTACTGGAAATGCAACAGACGGGACTGACAGCTCAAGCAGTTCTGGCAGCACTGGCACAACAACTGACGGGACGACGAGCGGAAACAGCTATTCGAATGACAGCAACACAAGCTCAAACAACAGTACAACGAATTCAACAACTGATTCATCCTATTAAAAAATGCCCGGTCCTTTTAGAGGATCGGGCATTTTTGCTCAGAAAAAAACTCCGGCACATAAGCCGGAATTTTTAATTCCTTTTCACCAGCCGTTTATAAAACTTTGTAAACGGCTTAAATTTTTCATTCACGAGTCCTGTCACTTCTGCTATGATTTGCATAAAAATAATTAAAATGAAGATAATAAACAAAGAAAGCCAAATTGTGGCACTTTTAAGTACTATCGCACTGGTACTGAAAATAAATCCAATTAAATAAATAACTAAGACCGACATCCGATGTGAAAGGCCAAAGGCCATCAATCTATGGTGAATATGCGACTTATCAGGCGCTGAAATCGGCTGTTTGTTTAATATTCTCCTGATGATAGCAAATGTTGTATCAAAAATCGGTACGCCTAATATAATAATCGGGATAACGATACTGAACAATGTGACACTTTTATACAGGCCTAATAATGAAAGAATTGAAATACTATACCCTAAAAAAAGTGATCCCGTATCTCCCATAAAGATTTTTGCCGGGTGGAAGTTGTAAAACAAAAACCCCAGCGTGCTGGCAATAACGACTAATGAGAGTGACAGAATGAGCACTTTTCCGCCGGATAGCGCCATGACAGCGATCGTTGACAGGCCGATAACAGAAAGACCGGCAGCAAGGCCATCCAATCCATCAATCAGGTTAATTGCGTTCGTGATGCCGACAATCCATAATACCGTCAGCGGATAAGCCATCCATCCTAACTCAAATCGTTCTGTTAAAAAAGGTACTGAGAAAAAGTCCATTTTTAAGCCGGTGCTTACAATCATAATGGCTACACCTAATTGAATCAAAAACTTAACTTTTGCACTTAATTGATATTTATCGTCAAGAATACCTAACACAATAATGATGAATGCTCCGACTGTAATTGCCGTCATCCTTGTTTCTGTGTAAATACCGGATGCAAGCACGCCTGCAACCACCCCGATAAATATGGCCAGCCCGCCCATGCGGGGCATGATTTTGTCATGTACTTTTCGATTGCTGGGCTGGTCAACTGCACCTATTTTAATCGCAATCCTTTTTACGATTGGGGTTATGATTAAAACTGTCAGCAGCGAGACAATAAACGCAACAACAATGCGAATCATGCGTTCGTCAAGCATAAAGAAGTCTCCTTTGGAATTAAATGAAGTCTTTATTTATATAGAGAACCGTTCCTTCCATTATACCTTCTCCTTAGTTATTATAACAAGCTTCATCAAAAAGAAACACGTATAATCAAAAAACGCGCATCCCAATTTATAGGACTACGCATGTTTTTGAATCCCTGTATATTTCATAATTTGTCTAAATAAGCAATTCCAATCTTGTGTGCGAGCGATGTTTCGGCGCATTTCTTTATAGGTTTCGTCTCCGTTTTGTTCGAGAACTTTTTCACAAGCTGCTATAAAATCAATTGGATGATCACCTTCTACATATTCGTATACATACGGCTTTTGCATTTTTGAGGTTGACGGAAGATTAGAGCCGACGACAGGTTTTCCTGCCGCTAAAAATTCAAATAGTTTCAGCGGAAACACAGCTTGATTATACGATGATTTTTTATAAGGCATGATGCCAATGTCGATAAGCTCCATAAAATGCGGAACTTCTTTCGGATCTGCCGGGCCGGTCCATATGACATTTGGAAGCCTCAGCAGCTCTTGAAACGAAACGTCACCATTGGTGGCATCCGGGCCAACCCATAAAAATGTCCAATCAGGCTTTTGCAGGGCGGCTTCTTCAATCATTTTAAAATCGAGCTTCGGTTTAATTCCGCCGATAAAACCTAACACTGTTCCTTCTCTCCCCTGCAGTATACTGCGATCGGGAGCTTGTTTATTTGCAGAAAACAGCTCATACTCCACACCGTTTTCCACAGTATGAACCTTTTCTCGTCCTGCAGTCAGTTTTTTGTCTACTTCCTTGTGAAGATAATCTGATGAACAGGTTATTGAATCTGCTCGTTGTATAATTCTCAGCTCTGCCGATTTAATGACTTTTCGCCGGAATTCAGACAGCAGATTTGAACGCCCGCTGATCGGCGCCGCCCATAGGTCACTGCAGTCATAAATGACCTGATCCCAAGAATACAGCGAAGACAGCAGTGGGAATCCGGGAAACGTGTACCATAAACAGCAACGTTCACCGTTTGCAGAAGCAGGTGTAAGCTCATCGAGTAATGGGGAGAGCTTATGTCTGTAAAAGACATCTGTATATCGTCCGAAACGAAACATTTTTTTCTGCAGCAGGTCTTTGACAGCGAATTGCCTGATGCCAGAATGGACTTCCTGAAACTCTTTCCCTTGGGCACGCGGAGCCGGACATACCCAAATAACTTCCTTCGTTTCCTCCTGAGCAGCTAAAAATTCTGCCAGCCGGTGCCTTCTGTATCTCAATTGGTCTTTTCCCCATTCAGCAGTGGCAACGATGACATGAATGATTGCTTCTTTTGTTTCCACCTTCATCACCTTTTCTCTCTGTTTGCGGCTATAATCTTTTTTTCACCGCGTTTTTTGCATATTGAACAAAACACCATGTTGCTTTCATAAAATGAAGCCGTTCGATCTCCCTGTAGACAAACCACGTTTTTTTCGCAGCCTTCCATTTGTTGCTGGAAATTGAATTATTGACAAGCCGATATTCAGCCAGGCATTCATTCATTCCATAGGCAGTAAATCCTTTTTTTAAAAGAGACAGCCATGTGGCTAAGTCCTGTCTCGTTCTGATATTCGGCATTTGGATCTGTCCCGTTTGCTCCCTGTCAATCATCACCGTCAAGCAGCCGATAATTGTATTTTTCAGGGCGTCATCGTACGTCAGGCTTTCCGGCGCATGAATAAATTTATCGAGTGGGGTCCCGTCCTGCGCCATTAAGCTGTAGCCCGTGAAAGAAAACGCACAGGAGCGCTCCATCATAAACTCAAGCTGCTTTTCCAGTTTGTCTTTTTTCCATTTGTCATCACTGTCCAAAAATGCTACGTAGCGCCCTTGAGCGCGTTCCAACGCTTTGTTGCGAGCAACCGCAGCTCCGGAGTTCTCTTCCAGATACACCACATGAATTCTTTCGTCTATTTTTTCATACTGCTGTAAAATGTCGCGGGTCCCATCCGTTGAGCAATCATCCACGATAATCATTTCCCAATGAGGATGGCTCTGATCTAATACCGAATGAACCGTGTCTTCAATATAGTCACGCGCATTATAGGAAGGTGTAATGACAGATACGAGAGGTTTCCAATTGGTCATGATCACATCTCCATCGTATGATTTTAAAAGGATTCCCTGAAAAATTCAGGAATGACAACGAACATAAAGGCAATCGTAAGGCCAATCATAACGCCGAGAACTGCTTTCTTTTTCGGAGACATTCCGCCGCCTGCTGTCTCACTTACGGTTTCGGAATCAGTAACACTTGCCGCTTTCAGGTTAAGCTGTGTGTTTTTGAGCTCATATAAAAATCTCTCTTTATCCACTTTGGAATCCTCGCTCACCGACTCGCCTTCAAGCGCGTCTATGCTGCTGCGGATGACGGCTTCTCTTTCTGCATACAGCTTTTGATCATTTTTGAGGAAGGTGGAGGATATGGCGTTTAAGACAGATTCCGTTCTATCCTTATCCTCGTCGCTATAGCTTAAAGTCAGTAACGATTTGGATTCCGTTTTGATGGTAAGCTTCTCTTTGATCTCTGCTACATCTTCATCCTTTTCATCAGGAAGCGCCTCCTTCAAAAAAGAGTCGCTCTTAAGCAGAAGCGGAATCTCTTCTGTGCTGTTATAAACCGGATGATCATAGCTCCCCACAGCCAAAGTATCTTCAGCTGTATAGCTCTTTTGATCAGCGATCTGTGACGGCAGGATATACCCCGCCGCACCTAATATAATTGGCACCGCTATGATCCAAATGATATTTTTTTTTATGCGACGGGCTATTCTTATCAATATATCGTTCATATAAGTCTCCCTGCTTTTTGTAGTCTGTTTATCTGTACATCGGCTCAGGCATTTGTCTGGATCGCCTTAACACATTCACGGCGGCGATGACGAGCGCCATAAACACCCAATGGAAAAATAAATTTGAAACAGAGCTTGGGCTGATACTTGATACCAGGAAACTGACCATAGCGGTAATAAGTCCTTCTGTGATCAGTTTTGACTGATTTTCTAATTTTCTTTCATAAAACTTGTAAAGCACCCATATGAGGTAGGCATAAACGGACAGATATCCCAGCATGATGAACAAGCCAAAATTAGCAAGAATTTCAACAAGCCAGTTATGCACCTCTGCCACATTGTCAGTATCATATACAGCATAATGCTCAAGATAATAGGATACATTTCCTGCTCCGACTCCGAATCCGTATGAATCAAGGAAAAAATGCCAAGCGTTTTTCAGCAGATTTGCCCGAGCCACATTTGATGGAAGCCTGTCATGAAATGAATGCAGCGTCTGCGGGGCCAGAAACAGCTCCCAAAACTTTGAATAGATTTTGCTGGCGAAAAGAACTGCGAAAAGAGCAATTCCCGCCGCCGACAGCCATATAGCCATTTTCTTTAAAACAGGCGGCAATACAATGAAGATGTAGACAGCAATACCTGCAAAAATACCCAGAAGGCTGGCTCTTGAACCAGTGGCAAAAATTAAATACAACGCACAGAGCGAGAGCACAAGGCCAATTGCCTTGATGTATCCATTCTTAATGTTTTTCATCATCGTGATGTAAAAAAAGAAGCTGATGGATAAAAAGGTCGCAAAGTCATTTTGATTAAAAAAGACCGATGTCGGATAATGCTGCTTATACTCCGGTCCGCTGTACAATGTGGAACTCGGAAGATGATGGTGGGTGATATGATTGTAAAAACCAATGATCATCAGAAATACCGTCATCACCAGCCAAATGGCATAAATAATCATCAGCCGCTCCATTTTTTGCACGTACATGACAATAAGATAAATGAAGAAAATTCCCATTGCCAATAAGGCTAAATACTTGAGGCCAACTGTTACCGACTTGGCCCACAGCAGAGAAACAAGGCCATATATAAACCAAAAGGCGAAAAAGAGCAATATCCCTTTTACTTGCAGCCCATGCCATCTTTCAATATGGGTTCGATTCCGAACCATGCCGAAAATATGAAGGCAACCCGCTGCAATGAGCAGAAGCCGGTAAAGGAACAAACTGAAAAATCCAAGATGAATAGCGAAAAATGCATTATTTAAAAAAGTGCAGGCGATCAAAATATAGATTACAGCCATAAAGAGCCGTTCTTTTGTTGTAAATGCGGTTGCAAGCGTCAGTAAAAACAGGCCAATTGCCAACACCGCAAGCACAGCAGCCATCTGCATGAAACCTATATCTTTATGGATGGCTCCCAGCAATAGGACGACTCCAAATATAGCAGCGGCCAGTAACGCTAGCGTATGGACCGCTGATCGTTTGATACTCACATGTTTAACCCCTTTCCTGATGTTTCAGGAGCCGGCGGCCGAGCCTAGCAGCCGGCAGCTTCAACCAAGTAACACTTTTTCTTTTTATAAATTGACGCTTCCCAAGTCTTTAGCCAATTCTTCAAGCGGCAAACCCGGAAAATACTTGTCAGAGGGTTCCGTTCCCCGAACAGCGGGACGGCCGATAGAGTGATAAATGTATCCGGCTGCCTGCATCTCTTCAAGTGAAAATAAATTTCTGCCGTCGATGATGACTGGCTGTTTTAAGAGACTTTTCACTTTTACAAGCTCCATTTCTTTCACTTCCGGCCAATCCGTTAAAATCAGGCATGCATCAGTGTCTTCAATCGCAGCATACACATCTGTGTAATACTCGACCTGTTCGCCAAGGATCGCTGAAGCTTCAGGAATAGCAATCGGATCGTATGCTTTTACATGGGCGCCCAGCTGCTGCAGCATTGGGATAATATCAAGCGCTGGAGCGGATCTCACATCGTTCGTATTCGGTTTGAAGGCTAATCCCAGGACTGAAATGGTTCTCCCTTTGACGCTTCCCATAACAGTCAAAAGTTTATCTACAATATGAACACGCTGCTTTTCGTTCGTTTCAATGACAGCTTCGATGAGCTTGAATGGATAGCCTGCCGATTTTGCGATTTGAAGCAGCGCGGTTGTATCCTTTGGAAAACATGAACCGCCGAATCCAATACCCGCTTTAAGGAACTTTCTGCCGATACGGCTGTCAAGACCAACACCATCAGCAACTTTTGAAACGTCTGCGCCGACTCGCTCACAAATGTTTGCGATATCGTTGATAAAGGAAATCTTTGTCGCCAGAAATGCATTCGCGGCGTATTTAATCATTTCTGCACTTTCTAGGTTTGTTTTAATGACAGGAGCATGGAATGGCTGATGAAGTTCCTCAATGATGGCAGCGGCTTTATGACTTGTTGAACCAATCACGGCACGCTCCATATTCATCGTGTCATGAATCGCTGACCCTTCCCGAAGGAATTCAGGGTTAGATACAACATCAAATGAGTATCTCCCCTTTGAGGCTTTTTGAACGATAGATTGCACCAGTTTCCCTGTTCCAACCGGGACTGTGCTTTTATTTACGATCACTTTGTAGCCGTTAAGATGCTCACCGATTGTTTTCGCCGCCGCTTTGACGTACGTTAAATCAGCTTCTCCTGTTTTGGACATAGGCGTTCCGACTGCAATATAAATAATATCTGAGGCCCGAATGGCGGACGGGATATCGTTCGTAAAGGTCAGGCGCTGATCCAGCACATTTTTTTCAACTAAGTCTGCAAGCCCTGGTTCATAGATTGGGATTACCCCATTTTTCAGACTTCTGATTTTTGATTCATCGATATCACAGCAAACAACTTTATTGCCGATCTCCGCAAAGCAAGTGCCTGATACGAGTCCTACATAACCTGTTCCAATGACAGCTATTTTTTTCACAGCGCTCATCCCTCTCCTGTAAAATGATCTTCCTATTTATATTGGTCGCAGTGTCTTACGATTAAACGGACGTTTTCGTGACCGTCTGATACTGATGATGCAAGGCCTTGGCGTTTTTTCCTGCGTCAAATTGAGCCTGCACGGTTTCATACAAGTCATCTGCTACTTCCGGCTTCCATATTTGCTCATGTTCGTACCGAGTGATCGCTTCTGCCAAGGCTTGAGCGGATTTCGGTTTAATCAGCAGATGTTGGTGCTTTCCGAATAAAGACGACACTCCGCCAACATCCGTACAAATAACAGGAACCCTTAGCGCCAGGGCCTCAATCACAACAGTCGGCATCCCCTCACTGTAAGAAGGAAGTACGAATAGATCTGCCGCAAGTAAATAGTCTCTTACCTGATGATTCGGGACTTGGCCTGTGACAATATGCCCCTTCTGCGTCAGCATCGATTTTGCGGGACCATCCCCGACAAAGACTGCCTTAGGAGAGTCCTGCAGCGATTCGATCGCTTCAGACAGTTCAAAAATGCCTTTCTCTCTGACCAGCCGGCCGACATAGACAGCCAGACGCTGATCGAGCGGGAGTCCGAGTCTTTTTCTGATTTCCTCTTTCGTCTCCTCATTCTCCTGAAAGCGGCTGAGCTGTATGCCGATTGGCAAAACCGAGCTGTCAAAGCCCGAAAGCTTTTTGGCTTCTTCCTGAAGCTTGTGGCTGACTGCTAAAACAACTGACGCAGAACCTACGGCACGCTTGAAGGCTTTAAACGCTCCTTTGCTGTAATGCGGATAGACATTCACATCACTGCCATGCAAGGTCAGAACATAAGGAATTTGCGCTGACTCTGACACGACTGCCGCAGCCCCGCCCGATGGCATGGCAAAATGCGCATGGATCAGATCCGGATATAGGTCGCATTGTTTCATGGTTTTTAAAACGGCTGATGCGATTCTCCGATGAGGCTGCGCCCACTTCAGCTGGCCGGGAACTGCCCGATAGAAAGGCCGGTAAACAGGTATTCCCTTTCTAATCTCATACTCCGGTCTGGCATCCTTTTTTCGATATGTCTTTTTCAGCATGCGGACAGGCGCTGAATGAAAAGGCCGTGGGCATATCACAGTGATATCAAGCCCGAGTTTTTGCAGCTCTTGCACTTGTGTCTCATGAAACACACCCTCACCGGGTTTCATACTGCTCGGATATACGCTTGTGATCCACAAAATCTTCATGACAAACGTCCTTTTCTTAGTAGTTTGCTTTTCGTTTGAGGGTACGCTTTTACCAAAAGAAAGAGATAGCACAGCGCCCCGGCTGCAACTGAAATGGCCAGCCGCATTTCTGCCTGCATACTGAAGTGTTCGGTACTGAGGCTTACACCAAACGCGATGATGCCCATCGCCGCAGTAATCAGAAATGGCTTCATAATCGACTGGAAATAAGCTGAAAGGTTAAGCTTGATGACATATGCCAAAAGCCAGCGCCCGATCAGGAAATTAACAACACTGATAATGGCATACACCCATGCGACTGTCAGCAGGCTTCCCGTCTGTACAGCTGCAAACAGTGATAATCCGTACAGCAGCAGCACGCCAGAATCCCAATAAAACGCTAAGTCAGCTCTTCCTTTAGCCAGCAACACAGATCCATTTGGATTCATAAGCACTCTTAGTATTCCGACAATCGCCAGAACATTTAGGATCGGAACAGCAGCAAGCCACTTTTCTCCGAAAACCGCTGTGATAAAGGCGTCTGACACAGACACGAGCCCGATTAACAGCGGAAACGAAACAAGCGCCAGCATTTTTGTCATATTCAGAAAGCCTTCTCTGATCACGCTGTTTTCATATTTGTTTTTTGCGAAAACAGGGAATGCCACCCGTGTGACAATCGGATTGATCTTCAAAACCGGAATGGTGACAATCTGATAAGCGAGGTTATAAATCCCCAATGCTTCAGCACCAATAAACCGGCCGATCAAAATCATGTCGATATTTGCTCCCAGTCTGTTCACAAGACGGGATGAAAGCTGAAAGGCTCCAAAAGAAAAGAAATCCTTCATGCCTCTCAAATCAAAAACAAAAGCAGGATGCCACTTTTTTCGGTATACAGCCCAATATAAAATCCCTTTACTGGACTGCAGCAGGACTTGAGAAATCACGTACGCCAAAATCGCATCCATCATAAAAACCGCTATCGCTAAATATCCGAATGACAATACATTTGAAAAAATCTCTATTTTGCTTAACGTATTAAAATGCAGCTGCTTTTGCAGCATATACTGATATTGCTGTCCAATTGGCGCGATCAAAAACATAATCGCCAGAATCCGAACCAGAAACACCAGCTCTTCTCTTTGATAAAATCCCGCAATGACAGGACTGCTCACATATAAAAGAACAAACAGCAAAACGCCCGTCATAATGTTAAGCCAATACAATGTTGACAGCTGGCGCTCCGTCGCGTCGTCTCTCTGAATTAATGCTGCGCCAAAACCCATATCGAGCACAATCTGGGCGAAAACTGTAACCGTTGTGATCATGCCGACAAGCCCAAATTCTGTTAAGGTCATCATATTTCCAAGCAGGGCAAACTGAACAATTTGTATGATTGTAATACACATGGTTGAAATACTTGTCCACTTTGCACCGCTCATGATTTGTTTTGTAATACTTGGCATCATATTCCCTACTTCTTTTTAAGCTCAGATTGATGGTGAATAATGGCATTCCGTTTTATCTTGCACCATCACCCGTCCAAACTACTTTACAAGTTTTTAACATAATTTTTAATTCTAAAGTGAAAGTCAGATTGCGAATGTAATATAAATCAAATATCAGCTTTTCCTTCGGCGTCATATCGTAACCGCCGTTCACTTGAGCCCAGCCGCTCAATCCCGGTTTAACAGCCAGACGCTGTGTAAAGCCTGGAATCTCATTCTGGAATTTTTCCGTAAATACGGGCCGTTCCGGACGAGGGCCAATCATACTCATATCGCCTTTCAGCACATTAAACAGCTGAGGAAGCTCGTCAATTCTCGTTCTTCTGATAAAAGCTCCGATCCTTGTCACCCGCGGATCTTGCTTCTGTGCCCAAACCGCTCCAGACTTCTCGGCATCTATTTTCATGGAACGAAGCTTATAAAGCTTAAATGGTTTCCCGCCTTTCCCTACGCGTTCCTGCGTATAAATGGCAGGCCCCGGCGTCTCCAAACAAATCAAAATTGAAAATACCGCAATCATTGGCAGCGCAATCGCCAACCCAATGAGCGCAAACCAAATATCCATTACGCGCTTTATTGCCAAATAACGAGCCGTCTTTTCAGATAATGTAAAAGAATGTATTTGCTGAACTGAGAATTCACGACTCACATTCATGCTTTTCTCTGCACTCACTGACACACACCTCACGATTTGTTTGGGATGTTATGATGACCTATGCCAGTCAGTTTAGCAGACGGATGTTAATTGGATGTAAATGGTATGTTAAGAAGTGTGAATTTGTTATTTTTTCTGACATTTATCCGTAAACTTTTTATTGTTTTAGACACTTTTTTTAAAAATTAAGCATATTGTTTAAAAAAAGAGACAAATCATTTTACTGATTTGTCTCTTTTCGTTGTGAAGCATTTAATATTGAAAATAAAACTTTGATTTAGAGGTTAACAGCTTGTATTGAACCTCAACCATTTTACTAAAGAATAACATGGATTTTCGTTCCACATTCCTTGTGTCCAGGACAATTGCTTGGTTATCCACTTTTGCACTGATTTTATTTTGAGAAGTGTTTATCGCAAATTCAATTAATCGCTCTTTCTTTACATGAGCTAGCTGTTCAAGCAAACTCTGCACGTTTACCGTCAATTTTGTGCAATTAGGCTCTAACTCTATACGTTTTACCGGTAATGAGATTTCAGACTGTCCGGTATTCACAATCATTTTTGAATGATTTGGCAAACAGATTTGCTTATCTTTAAAAATAAATGATAAATCTTTTGATTCAGTTTCATATGAAAGTTCTGCTTCTGTATAGGCATGTTTCTTTATATCAATCGAAAGATTATCGTAGTTCATTGTGAAATATGGTCTTGCACTGAAGACAAACAACGCATTATGCCCTAAATACATCGTGTTTGTTGAATACTTATACGCAGCACGCTTGTTTCCGATTCTCGCCCTTAATTTATAGCCATCTATTGACGATTCAATAAAGAAATCCCAAACGCCTAAATCTTCTTCTGCAGATGCCAGTTCATCAAACTTGCACTCAAATGTAAATATTGAATTTTCATACTTAGCCGGCGCAATGTATTTTTCCGCCTTTGTATCGCGATGAACAAATATTCCTGTCAGAGATTGATTTTGATTCGTTTCATCATCCAACAATTTGTGTTTAATGGTTCCTTGAATGCTGAGACTGTGATCGCTAAATTCAATATTCTGCAGATAATGTTCAAGCTTATTTTTATAATTTACTTTTAATAACTCTTCAGAAATTGGATAGCGTTCTAAGCTCGGATAACGTGCAATTAAATCCCCGTTATTTACAACACAGAACTTTTTAATGTCTTGTTCTTCACGCTCATACTGGGTTAACCCCTGCAAATCATTATTCCGAATAAACAGCAGCCGCAATTTGATATGCGGAAGGACAAATTGGTCAGCCTCTTCAGGTACTGCATGAATAAATGAGGACAAATATTTAAACCATTCAGCTCTTTCTTCATCTGTCTTCATTTTTATTGTGACATTTTTTGTCCGCGAAAAATCGAAATGCCTGTTTAAAAATACTGCCATCAGTTTCGTTTTTCTTGCTTCTTCCAGATCACTAGCCTTGATAGCAGAGATAATATCTTCCATTGCTCCATAAAAGTTCTCTGGGGGAACATAAGCGACACTCATATGCTCACCGTCTCTTTTGACCAGATAGTAATAATCATAGTCAGCTGAAACAGAAATCTTCTTTGCTTTTAAATAAGCATTCATTGTGAAGACTTGATCTTCCGCTGCTTTTATGTGAGTAGGGAAGATGATTTGATTTTCTTTTAAAAGTGAGGCTTTAAACAGTTTTTGGGGTCCCAATGTGAAAACAATTTTGGAATCAACCAAATCAACATCTGGGTTTGTTTCCTTAAACATTGATTTGGGAACACCTCGGCCGTTTATCCCTTTTAACTTACCTAAAGTAATATCTGAATCATTCTCTTTTGAGAAATTGTACCATCTTAACAATGCTTCATTGCCTAGATAGTCATCGGAATCAACAAACAGGATGTATTCACCTTTGGCAATTTTTATTGCATCATTCCGCGGTGCACCTGGACCGCCTGAATTTACGGTTCTTTCAACAACAACAATATTGTCATATTTCTTTTTATATTGATTCAAAATGTCTAAAGATGAATCCGTAGATTTATCATCGACACATATAATCTCATAATCCTCTTTTGGCATCGTTTGGTTAACTAAGCTATCAAGACATTCGGAAATAAGATCTTCTGAATTATATACAGGGATAACAATGCTTATTTTCATCGATTACCTCACTACCCTAATGGATCGGTTATATTTTTGCCTGATAATTATATCAAAAACATCTGTCAATAAGAATAGGCCTAACCTTAAATTTTGTTAAACTTTTACATAGCATATGTGGTTTAAAATTTTTCTCATTTTATCGTATAAAAAAGCTTGCCGGCAATTCCTGATGGGTTCTGCCGGCAAGCCGCTGTTGATGTCTACTAATTTAATCCCCTAATAATATCCAATGATTCCTTCATATATTGCTTGAGCTGCTTTTTCTTGATACAAAGCACTCTTTAACTTACTTGCGTCGTTCGCATTTGAAATGAACGCCAGCTCCGCTAAACTGCTCGGCATCGTTGATTCTCTGATGACATGGAAATTCCCGATTTTCACGCCGCGGTTTTGAGTATTGAGTGCTTTATAGAGTCTGTTTTGTATTTCTGTCGCAAGCCGTTTGCTGTTTTCTGACTCATATTTTGTATAATAGTAGGTTTCAGTACCGGTTGCTGCTGGGCTCGCTGAATTGGCGTGAATACTCACAAACAGGTTTGCATTATTGCTTTTTGCTTTTGCAACCCGCTCTGAAAGCTCTAAGAAAACATCTGTAGATCTGGCCATAATCGGAATGGCTCCACCATTGGAAAGTTTGCTGTTTACAAGCTTAGCAACAGCAAGGTTAACATCTTTCTCTTTTAAACCATTACCGACCGCGCCGCTGTCATAACCACCGTGTCCTGCATCCACAAATACCTTTTTGCCTACAATTACATTTTTAAGCTGGTTCACGACATTTGTTTTCACTGAAATAGTTCCCCCAAGAACTGTGAAGGTATTCTTGCTATTTGATCCGATGACTGTTCTTGTCGCAGTCGGCAATGAACCGGCGTCAGTAAATAGCATTGGGCGATTTTGCTTCGCCGCCAGCACAGAACCCGCTAAAGCATCTGCATATTGATAGCCATTGCTGACAAATGCAGCTTTTGATGAAGAATAATACTTTTTCGCTATGTTGGCAGCCACTTCAAAACGGCTGTTCCCGCCGATTCTTGTTGGTGATGGCAACTGGCTGTAAACGCTTTTTGAGACACTGATTTCTCCCCCGACCACAATAGTCGATGTTGTTCCTTTGCTGTTCATCGCATTTTTCGTTGGTTCGGGAATAGAGCTTGCAGTCGTCAGTAGAATTGGAATACCGTTACGGGCAGCATAAGAACCGATTGCCAAACTGTCAGCATATGCCGTTCCATTTGCGATTACTGCTTTTGAATTTGAAGACAATTTTTTAGAAATATTTTGAGCAACTTCATAGCGGCTTCTTCCGCCGATCCGTTCCACATTGGAAATACCCAATTTTTTAATGTCGCTTACAACGTTGTTAGAAACACTGATCGTTCCGCCAATGACGATGACCTTGCTCGGTTTAAGCTGGCTGATTCTGTCTTTAGTCGGTGTAGTCAGTTTAGATGATTCCGTCAATAGAATCGGGGCATTGTATTTGTAAGCCAAAGGTGCAGCAGTTAATACATCTGCATACGCTGTTCCGTTTGCTATAACAACCGTGCCCGCACTGCTCCAGCCTTGTTTTGATACATTTACTGCAACCTCATATCTGCTTGCTCCATCCAGCCTTGTAACAGAGTTGGCCGCAAACGCATTTGGTACAAATAACACGACTCCTAGTATCAGCATAGGTATGCTTTTAAGAAAGATCCGCAAAGATAGTCCCTCCAAAGATTCATAATGATCCATAAATCAAATAACGAACAAAGGAGGCATCTCGCCTCCTTTGACTCTAACAATCTTTTAATAGCTTGATAGAGTTGTTCCCGGATAGTAAAAACTTAAAATTGTTGTATAAGATTGTCCGGCAGCTGCTCTGGCATTGGCTCCGTACTGACTCATGCCTATGCCGTGTCCGTATCCTTTACCGCTAATGAGAAAGGCGTTTGTATTGCTTGAGACAGAAGCATATGTACTCTTCATATTGGAAGCGCCAAGCATCGTTCTCAGCTCTGTTGCAGGTACAGTAATTGTTGCTGTTTTTTCACTGAGGCTTCCATTTGACAGGATATAGCCATTTGATTTTTCTTTCACGAAATATGAGAATGTGACGCTTGCTGTTTCCGGCCGCTGACCGGCAGTTTTCTCCGTGCTGAATTTCACACTGGATATTTTCGTGATTTTGATAGACTCGGCATTGCTGTATTTATTTTTAATAAACCAGCTTTTCAAACCGCTCAAATATGATGAGTTTGTTTCATTTTTAGAGCTCCACCATGAACCCGGGCTTTTCAGATTCAGACTGCTCTTATCAAGCTGGGTTTTATTTAAAGACAGAGACCAGCTGATTTGCGGGTCGTACGTATCTTTTTTGGCGATTAAATAAGGAAGCTGGCTGCTCCACACCTCGCCGCTCGCTTCTGTGTAGCCGCCGTTGCTTGAGGAATACGTAGCTGAAATCAAATTCCCATTGTATTTCAAAACTTTTCCTTTTGTAGCTTCGACCACTTCTGAAGTTTTTGAATTCCAGTCATATCCGCCATATACCTGAAAAGCGGTGGTGTCTTGTACTTCTTTTCCGGCCGAACTGATGGAATAAGTTCTCGCTGCGACAGCTTGGGCTTTAAGCGCTTCTTTCTGCCAGCTGGCCGGCATTTCATGAGGAACAACACCCTTTAAATAATCTTCAAAGGGGATATTCACATTGATTGGCCGAACATATTTGCCTGACTCTATTGTAAATTTCATGTTTCCGAGATATGGCGTTCCGTTCAGACTGATAGAATTTGTAGTTGCATATTTTTTAGGCTGTGCTGTAAAAGACGTTCCAAGCGTCTTGATTGCAGTACTGTTTTTATAAAGCACTAGGTTTCCGCCGGTTAACTTGACTGTATATCCAGTTCCTGCAAAAGTATCTGCCAGTTTGTTCTTTAGCGTATCACTGATGGAAATGCTTCCTCCAAGCAGCGCAAATGACTGAGTTCCTTTTGACGCTACTACATCAGCGACTGGTGACGGCAGGCTGCCTGATTCAACCAGCAGTAAAGGGCTTCCCTGCTTTGCTGCAAGCACAGATCCCGTTAATGCATCCGCGAATGTTTGGCCGTTTGACATAAATACCTTTGTTGCTTTCATATTTAATTCTTTAACGATATTGGCAGATACCTCATATCGTGAAACGCCGCCAATCCGTTTCACAGTTGCCTTCTTTTTTAATGCAGCTTCCACACCAGTGCTGACACTCAACGGACCGCCGACAATTGTAACCTTGCTTGGAATTTTGTAATCACTGCGGATGTTATTGTCTCCCGCAAGTAAAATCGGATAACCGTTCATTGCAGCATATGGCGCGATTGACAGGGCATCCGTAAAGACCATGCCTGTGGCCACTACTGCCTGGCTGTAATTCCCCATCCGATCGGCTATGTTTTTAGAAACCTCGTAACGGGTTGCTCCGCCAATCCGATCGATAGAACCATATTTTTTTAATGTATTTTCTACATTTTTAGAAACACTGATTGTCCCGCCAATGATGAGAATATTGTCAGGATTTAATTTTGCAATTTCGCTTTCTGTTTTTGGTGTTAGCGAATCTGCGTCTGTTAATAAAATCGGTGCATCGTACTTTTTGGCAAGCGGGGTTGCTGAGAGCGCATCGGCAAAAGCATCCCGATTCACAATGACCACAGTCGTTGGATTTGTCCATCCGGCAGAGGCGACATTATTGGCAACATCAAAACGGGTTGCTCCTCCATATCGCTCCGTATCCGCAATTCTTGAGCCGGGAATTTCATATCCGCCTGTGATATCGACATCCAAACTTGATTTGCTGCCTACATAATTACTCAGCTTAACCGAAATGGTTTTATCAGCGGCTTTCGCAGTCTGCATAAACGCCGGACATGCTACAGCCGCCGCAGTGACTGACGATAGAAGCAAGAGCTTCATTTTTTTCAAAACATGGAACCCCCTAAGAGTTTTTTATTACTTTGTCTCAAGATCCTTAAGCATTAAAGCGCCATTTGAATCTTTTGTATATTTGACAACAACTTTTTGCCCTTCTGAAATGCTGTTCATTTTGTCCTGAAGGTCTGAACCAACCTGAATCGACGTCTCTTTATCATCAATAGTGACTGCAATTGTATGGCTGTCCGCCAAACCGGCAAAAGTGCCTTCCTTCGTTACTGTCTCTTCTGCAGCTGCATCCTGGCTGTCTGAATTTGTTTCTGCTCCTGATGTGTTCTGAGCTGTGCCGCACGCAGACAAAAGAAGCAGCATTGAGAACATTAAAATAGCAATTTTTTTCATTCCTATATCACCTCTCCACTTTTTATCGACAATTTTAAGCTTATTTTAAGATTTCTTTCAAAACAACGAAAAATTTTTGCGGATTTTCTTAAAATACCGAAACATTTGTTACAAGGAGCCGTCTATTGTAAAGAATCAGACAAATTTTAGTTGTTTTCAAATATTAAGAAACTTATAATCGTACTAGATTACAAAAAAGCGAGGACTTTATTATGAGAGCTGAAAAAAGAAAGAAAAAAAGAAAGGCATTACTTGTCATTTTAGCCATTGTGGCCGTATTTGTACTCGGAACTGGCGGCTATGCATACTACTTATGGCATAAAGCAGCATCAACCGTGGCAAGTATTCATGAAAGCATTGATAAATCTAAAAAGAGGGATAAAGAGGTCAGTATCAATAAAAAAGATCCTTTTTCCGTCTTAATCATGGGTGTGGATGAACGCGACGGCGATAAGGGCCGTGCCGATACGCTCATTTATATGACCGTTAACCCAAAAACGAATACAACCGACATGGTCAGCATTCCGCGTGACACGTATACAAAAATTATCGGAAAAGGCACAATGGATAAAATCAACCATTCATACGCTTTCGGCGGCACGCAGATGACGGTAGACACTGTTGAGAACTTCCTCGATGTCCCGGTTGATTATTTTGTGAAAGTGAACATGGAAAGCTTTAGAGACGTTGTTGATACACTTGGCGGCATTACAGTTAACAGCACATTCGCGTTCAGTTATGACGGTTATTCGTTCGGCAAAGGAGAAATCACGCTGAACGGAAAAGAAGCGCTCGCTTATACCCGGATGAGAAAAGAAGATCCGAGAGGCGACTTCGGACGCCAGGACCGCCAGCGCCAAGTCATCCAAGGTATTATTAATAAAGGCGCTAATATTTCTTCCATCACGAAATTCGGAGATATGTTTAAAGTTGTTGAAGATAATGTGAAAACGAACTTGACCTTCGATAACATGTGGGATATCCAGTCCGATTACAAAGGTGCGCGAAAACATATTAAACAGCACGAACTAAAAGGTACAGGCACGAAAATCAATGGAATTTACTACTACCAAGCTGATGAAAGCGCCCTTTCCGATATTACAAAAGAGCTGAAGGACAGCCTCGAAAAGTAAAACAAAAAGAAGCTTCGCACAATGTGCAAAGCTTCTTTTTTATTTGCCTGTAAATGAATCCGGTTGTTCTTTCCGGTACCCGTAATGAAACAGCAATTCTTCCACAATCCGGCGGGAAGCCTCTCCATCTCCATACGGATTAGAAGCCTGGGACATTTTCTTGTACTCATCAGGATCAGTTAACAGCTGTTTTGCCAGCTGATAAATGTTTTCCTCATCCGTCCCTGCAAGTTTCAGCGTTCCCGCTTCCACTCCTTCAGGCCGTTCCGTCGTATCACGCAGAACAAGAACCGGTTTCCCGAGAGATGGGGCTTCCTCCTGCACGCCGCCCGAATCTGTCAATATAAAATGCGATTTCGCTGCAAAGTTATGGAAATCAATCACCTCTAAAGGTTCAATCAGATGCACTCTGTCAGAATCACCAAAATGCTTCTGAGCCGCTTCCCGGACAACAGGATTCAGGTGCACAGGGTAAACGACTTGTACATCTTCAAATTCCCCTACAATTCTGCGGATGGCCTTGAACATGTTTTCCATTGGCTCACCCAAATTTTCCCGGCGGTGAGCGGTCAAGAGAATCATTTTATCCTCACCCACCTGATCGAGAACAGGATGTGAGTAACCATCCCTAACCGTTGTGTTGAGTGCGTCAATCGCTGTATTGCCCGTTACAAAAATAGAGTCGGCCTTTTTGTTTTCTTTTAATAAATTGTCTTTCGCCTGGCCTGTCGGAGCAAAATGCAAATCAGCAATCGCCCCTGTCATCTGTCGATTGAGCTCTTCCGGAAACGGGGAATACTTATTCCCTGTACGGAGCCCCGCCTCCACATGACCGACAGCAATTTGATGGTAAAAAGCGGCTAGGCTTCCGGCAAACGTCGTCGTCGTATCACCATGGACAAGCACAATATCGGGTTTGATATCTTTAAACAACTCATCCAATCTTACAAGTGCGTTAGACGTAATCTCTGCCAGTGTCTGCCGCTCCTTCATAATGTTCAAATCGAAGTCAGGCTTGATGTGAAACGCATCTAACACCTGATCGAGCATCTGTCTGTGCTGTGCAGTTACCGTTACATAGGAATCTATTTCAGGATATTTTTTCAATTCAAGCACAAGCGGTGCCATCTTGATCGCTTCAGGCCTGGTCCCGAAAACAGTCATAACTTTTAGTTTTTTCATATTTGTCACCTGGTTTCTTTGTTTAACGGGCTGTTAGATAGAATTTCGATTGGTCCGATTGTATAAATAGATCTACTTTCTTCTTTATTTTAAAGCACCATAGCTTTTTTTCAATATTTTTACTGCAAAAGTACACACTGACATCCTTTTTCGGAACCAATGTGGTTTTATAAGAATTAATGGATAAAACAATATTGGTGTTTTGTAAATAAGCCGGAGCAAACTTTTGCTGAACGAGATTCCGATCAACCTGTATCACTGTCCCATCAGCTGAACTGATTTGATTTTTTATTGGTATTAAAAACTCTTGGTTATTGCATTCGAGCAATAATAAAGATTGCTTCGGAAAAAACAATTGGCTTCCAGGAAATACGAACGTTAAATGCTGGTCCGAATCATTATCTCTGAATTCGACTTTCAGAACTTCCTGCTTTCTGATATCCACCGACAAATTATCATAGGTTTTAGTAAAGTACGGCCGTGCGCTGAAAGCATATTCCCCGTTATTCCCAATATATTTAGCATGTTTTGAATAAGGATACGGTTCTCTGCTGCTGCCAATTCGGACGCGTTTTTTATAGCCGTCTATCCCCGATTCAATAAAGAAATCCCACACACCAATATCTTCTTCATGAATAGCCAAATCAGTAAACTTCGTGAGAAATTCAAATTCTCCGTCCTTGGAATACACTGGAGAAATGATTTTTTCAGTTTTTCTATCACGGTGCACCCAAATGCCGTATAAAGTTTGCATAGCTTGATGCTCTGGTTGTAAAGCCGTGTGGGTAACCGACCCTCTTAATGTGAAAGTGTTGTCCTTCATTTGAAATTCGCTCACGTAATGACTGATTTTGTTTCTGTCATCAACAATCCGTTCATTCTCTGCCAAATGATATGAGATAAGGCTGGGATAGTTTGCTATGATATGACCATTTTTAACTGACGTATATTGGGCCATATTTTCTTTATCAGCTTCAAACTGCTTTAAGCCCTTTAGGTCATTATGGCGTACAAAGTGTAATTTTAACCGCGTATGAGAATGAACAAGTTTATCAATTTCCCGTGGTATATTTTGTTCAACAAAATGATGCAGCTCTGTCATCCATGTTTGCTGCTCCCGTTCGTCCTCGATTGTTACGGTAAAGTCCGTTGTTCTGGAAAAATCAAAATGACGATTCAAAAATTTCGCCATAAACTTCATTTTGCGATTATGTGAAAGACGGCTATTACGAATCATATCTATGATTACCTTCATTGCGCCATAGTAGCTTTGAGGCGCAACGTATGCAAACGTCATATGCTCGCCATCATGCTGTACAGCATAGTAATAATCATAATCGGCCAAGACAGAAATTTTGTCCGCTTCTAAATAAGCCTGCATGACAAATACCTGATCCTCTGTAGCCTGTATATTAGAGGGGAAATATATGTCATGCATTCTAAGCAGTGAGACTTTAAAAAGTTTTGTCGGTCCTATTGAGTAAACAAGCGGAGATTTTACAAGATCCGCCTCAGGTTTCGTTTCCTTAAAAATAGCTTGCGGGACCGATCTGCCGTTTACACCGACCATTTTCCCAAGCACAATATCTGAATCATGCTGTTTTGCAAATTGATACATTCTCTCGAACGCTTCGATTCCTACATAATCATCGGAATCAATAAAAAAAATGTATTCACCGTTCGCAGCACGTATCGCTTGGTTTCGCGGCTCCCCCGGCCCTCCCGAATTTTTTTCTCGTTCTATAACCGTTATATTAGAATACTGTTCACTGTACTTTTTTAATATTGAAACCGTGCCATCCTGTGAACAATCATCTACACAAATAATTTCGTACTCATTATTCGGCATGGTTTGTTGAACCAGACTATCCAGGCAGCGGGAGATAAAATGTTCTGAGTTGTATGTGGGTACTGCTGCAGTGATTTTCACCATGACACCTCTATCCTTATCCGCTTCTATTTCATTCGCAAAAGCTCATATAATGAACAAAAATGATGCAAAAACGTACTATTTCGTTATTTCAAATACTTCTTCCCATCTTTCAAATAATCGGGCTTCACTATATTCAGTATCCATTAAGTTCTTTGCGTTTTTTCCATATTGAATGGCTCTCTCAGGGTTGTCGTACAAATAAATGATACTTTCAGCAAGCATGTCAATATTATCAGGTTCTACAAGCATTCCCGTTTCGTGTTCTTTTATGAGCTCCCTCGGGCTGTATTTCACATCAAAACTGATAACAGGGGTTGCGCACGAAAACGATTCACAAATCGCGAGACTAAACCCCTCAAATTTTGATGTTAATAATGTGGCAAGCGCCTGCTGATAAAATGGAGCGGGATTTGCGACATATCCTTTTAAATGTACATTATCTAACTTAAGATCATCGATCAATTGCTGGTATTCCTCATGGCCGGGACCGCTGCCATATATATTCAGGACAATATCCGGCCGGGATTTTTTTACGATTCCCATTGCTTTTATGACCTTATCGATCCCTTTTTCCTCATGATATCTGGCCACCATGACAAATTCGTTTTTCTTCTTTTCATACGTTTGTAATTTTTCAAGCCTTCTTGGTGCATGAGGAATAACAAAAATATTATTGTTCGACTCAAAATCCTTCATGATATCTTCTTTTTGTTCATTCGTTAATACGATCAGCCCGTCATAATCCTTAATATGCTCCATCGCATATTGATGATTGGTTCGAACTTTGCTGCCTAACGTATAAGGATAATCTAAATGATTTGAGTGAACACAGTAAAATCGTTTTGCCAATCCTGCACGCATTTCATTTACTTTTGAAGCACTTCCGACTCCATCACAGATGATAATAGGGTCCTTTTCTTTCTCACATAACGTTTCAAGCCAATGTGTATGAAACTGGTGCTTGTTTTTGAAAAATACAGCTTCCTTTTCATCACGGCCAAACAGCATAACTCCTTGACTGGCTCCTGTTTTAAAATGGTACCATTCTGTTAAATAACAGAAACCGTCGGGTGCTGTGTAGTGAATTTGATTGATTTTTCCGCTTCTTGTATCGAATATCACAGTTTTATTTACATAACCGCCATGAAAGAATTCTCGCTTTGTCATTTGCATATTTTCATTGAAATGATCTACATATAAAAGATTATCCGACTCATCCCATTTTTTCTTTTTAATATATAAGCCATTCTTGAAGTATTCCGTTTCTAATTTTTCCTCATTATGATACGCAGCATACGGTTCTTCAAAGCGATTACGATTTTGATCATAGTAACTTTGTTGCACTTCCCCAATTTTTATATGCTTATGCTGATTTTTATAGTCATCATAAATATTGAGGATATTTACATCAGCATGCAGCCTTCCAGCGCTCTTCAGCACTTGCTCAATCTGATCATAATTGTCTTTATAATCAAGTGTAACCAAATCGATTTTATGGCCGCGCTCCGCAAATGTAAAAGATCTTGACATCATAGAGCTTGTAATGCCGCCTTTTTCAATGTCTATTTCATATATTAGTGAAAAGATCCTTCTCATCTTCAAGCTCCTTCTTCTGGTAAAACCTTGTCTGCTATTTTTTCACAAACAGCCGTTTCATTAATTTTCTCCGAAATCCCTCGGCAGTCTGAACACGCAAATAATTATTTTCTTTTTCTAAAGTAACTTGCCAGCCTGAAATACTTTGTTTTGATAATGGAATTTCCTTTGAATCGGTTATTCGCACACCTGATGCAAAGAAGCTATTATCCCACTCGGAACAGAGATACAATTCAATGGTGGACAACTGATCTAATACAGAGTGAACACGAAGTGTACCGCTTACGGTAAATATTAGTTCTTCCTCGCTGTTTACTTTTGCGTTAAACGTGCTTTCAGTGCCGCTCTTTTTATTTTTTAATTTCCAATACATTTTATGGCGGCCAACAGAATGGGGAGGAATGCAGCCTTTAAATTCAACCTTGGCTGACAGATATAAATCGGATTTTGATTGCCATTCTGCCATTAACAGCTCAACATTCATATCCTTCAATTGATTATTAAATGGCACCTGATCTATTAGTTTGTCCACAAAACGCTTGCGGGTAAACGGCTCTTCAGAAACGTAATAAATATTTGTGCGAGGCCCCGTATTTTTAATTATGTCATGATATCTCTTCAAGGAAGGAACCACAAAAGCATCAAGGTGGCCTATTTCCTTTTCAGGGTTTTCCAACATCTCATTCGTCTCTATAAAACCTAGATACATGGAAGAATATTCAACTGAAAGAGATTTTAATGTAGTATATAACTCAACTTCAGAAGTCATAAATAAATAATCCGCTTCCTTTATCAAGCGGCTCAGAAAATAACGGGCAAGTTCATTTTCTGAATACAATACACTGACTATATTCTCTTTTTCGTCAAAAATGACAATTTTTTCAGTTGTTCCATCATTCTTATACCATTTTGTCATATAACAAGTGCCATCTGCCCTTAAATAAAGATGCTGCTTCGGTTTGTTAGTGTCCAGATCCATGTACATTAAGCTGTGTACATATCCAGACAAATCATATTCTTCCCTTTTAAATCTTTGCCTGCTTTCATTAAAGTAATCAATAACAGCAAGTTCTCCTGATGCTGTAAACCTTTGATATTTGATATAACGTCCATTATTGTAATAACGATAAATTGGCTTATTTGGTTCTTGAATATATGTTAAACCTTCTTGTTCAATCGGATGCTTGATTTTATCTTTCTGAGGTTCAGAACCTTTAAAGTAGCTGTACATATTAATAACAGCAGTATCTTTAAAAGAAGAAGGCCCATTGGGCTCATGATGTAAAGTGACAATTTCCATTGGATAATTCCAATCGATCGTATTGATACTAAACTTTTTTGCAGCATTCAGCTCTTGACAAACAAATGCTAATTTTGGAGTAGAAACCTTAATCGTCATCATCTATTTATTACCTTTCGAATAAATTCGTACAGTCACATTTTCAGAACTACATTATATCACTTTTGCTGAGCAGGCTCTAGAGATGAAGAAGCTGTTATATTTCTTGAAATACCGGATCAGGTGAAACTGTTTTATCTATCAATTAATGATATTTTTTTGTATTTCTTCAACCCCAAAGTCACTGAATTGACTCTTGTTTAATATTGGTTTTTCTTATATGATTAAATGTGTTTAACAGAATGAAAATAGGGTATTGATGAGAAAAGAAACTCAAACATTTTAAATACTCTGCATTCAAAAGAGTGACCCTAAATCTGTTCTTAAGGAAGGTGCTTTGAAATTGAAAAAAGTACGTAAAGCCATAATCCCTGCCGCAGGTCTCGGAACGAGATTCTTGCCGGCTACGAAAGCAATGCCGAAAGAAATGCTTCCTATCGTTGATAAACCTACCATTCAATACATAATTGAAGAAGCTGTTGAAGCCGGTATTGAAGATATTATTATCGTAACAGGAAAAAGCAAGCGTGCGATTGAGGATCATTTTGATTACTCTCCTGAGCTTGAAAGAAACCTAGAAGAAAAAGGAAAAACTGAGCTGCTTGAAAAAGTGAAAAAGGCTTCTAACCTGGCTGACATTCACTATATCCGCCAAAAAGAACCTAAAGGTCTCGGACATGCTGTCTGGTGCGCGCGCAACTTTATCGGCGATGAGCCGTTTGCGGTACTGCTTGGAGACGATATTGTTCAGGCTGACACACCAGGGTTGCGCCAATTAATGGATGAATATGAAAAAACACTTTCTTCTATTATCGGTGTTCAGCAGGTGCCTGAAGAAGAAACACACCGCTACGGCATTATTGACCCGCTGACAAGTGAAGGCCGCCGTTATCAGGTGAAAAACTTCGTTGAAAAACCGCCTAAAGGCACAGCACCTTCTAATCTTGCCATCTTAGGCCGTTACGTATTCACTCCTGAGATCTTCATGTATTTAGAAGAGCAGCAGGTTGGCGCCGGCGGAGAAATTCAGCTCACAGACGCCATTCAAAAGCTGAATGAAATTCAAAGAGTGTTTGCTTACGATTTTGAAGGCAAGCGTTATGATGTTGGTGAAAAGCTCGGCTTTATCACAACAACTCTAGAATTTGCGATGCAGGATAAAGAGCTTCGCGATCAGCTCGTTCCATTTATGGAAGGTTTACTAAACAAAGAAGAAATCTAAACAAAAAGGCTATTGGACATTCATCCAATAGCCTTTTTTTATTTCAACATCAAAGTCAGTGTATGCTCTTCATTATCAACTGTGAAGACAAGATCAGCTGTATTCACAAGAAAACGATCCTTGCTGCTGTCATACAATACATCGCTATCACTTAAGGATAGTGACGCCGGGTTGATAGGAGAAATGTTATGAAAAATAAGCTCTGTTGCTTTATCATTCTCCAGCACATAGCTGATTTTTTCATAATCAAAATCTAACGTTTTTCTGCCGTCAGCCGTATCCCCTTCAGTATATCCATTCAATTTGGATTGAATGCTGGTTCTGCTGTCTCCCAGGAATTTCAGAAAGTATTCATAGGAAGAAGCTGCGTTTTGCGAGACATAAGACGTAAATGCAGCGGCATGCAATTCAGCATGTTTCATGTTAGCTGCAACAGCGCTCTTTTTCACAAAATAAGACTGTCCGTTAAACTTTATTTTCGCTGCCTGTTTGCCTTTTGCAGCTACCGACACCTCTGTACCGAATGGCAGTGTAACGTCAGCCTTCTGTTTCAAACCCTGATCTTTATAAGCAGCCGCTTTTTCATTTGCTATAAACCCTTGCTTATTGACTGCGGTTAAGCGTTCATCTGACTTGCCCTTTGCATTGCCATGATGATTCTTCACTTCATTTTGCGGGATAGCACCAAACGAAGCAATTGTACGAAGCGGAGCATTAAAGAACATCGTTCCTGCCATGAATACAGTCAGGATAGACAAAATAGCAATTTGAACCGCATTAGCCAATGATTTCGGCTTTTTCTTCTTTTGGCGGAAACGGGCAAACGCTTCAGGATCTTCTTTCTTCCTCTCTTCCGTCTGCTCTTTTTTATATGTCTCTTTTTCTTTTTTAGACAGCTTATTAAACCAGTCAATAAACGCTTTATACTCTTTGACAACCGTTTTTGTTTCATCAAACATACGAAGCTCACCATAGTGCATCCAAGCGACGCGGTCACACATCTTTTCAATCTGGCCGATCGAGTGGCTGACAAAGAAAATCGTTTTCCCTTGCTTTTTAAAATCATTTATTCTGTCTACACACTTCTGATAAAACGTTTGGTCCCCTACAGAAAGCGCTTCGTCAATAATTAAAATGTCAGGGTCAATATGCACGGAAATCGCAAAACCGAGACGCGATTTCATCCCGCTGGAATAGTTTTTAACCGGCTGATTAATAAAATCGCCAATCTCAGCAAATTCAACGATGCTGTCATACATATCATCAATTTCTTTATTGGTTAACCCCATCATCAAACACTTGAGCCGGACATTGTCCCGGCCCGTTAATTGGTTATTTAAACCGGCAGCAATCGCAATCAGCGACGGCTGGCCGTTCATTTCAATTTCACCGCTGGTCGGTGGAATAATTTTAGCCAGCAGGTTAGACATGGTTGATTTCCCTGATCCATTTATCCCTACAAAGCCGATTGTCTCTCCCTCATACACGTCAAAGGAGACATTCCGCACAGCAAAAAAACCATTATCCTTAGCCGGAAAAAACAATCCTTTTATCTTGTCCGATTGTTTTTTATACAAATGATATTGCTTTGAAACATTTCGAAACGAAACTTTTAGTTTCATCGTACAATCTCCTTACGTATTAAAGAAAGTCAACAAACTTGTCTCTGAATTTCATATGCAGAATAGAACCCACTAACAATAAAAGGAATGTGAACAGCCAGAAATACAGCGTGTACTTCATGTCTTGGAAAAACCATTTTCCGTCTAAGAAGCTGTTCCTAAATCCTTCTATCAGATAAAAAATCGGATTCAGCTTAAGCACAGGCAGAAGATTCGGGTGATTTTTCCCGAGCTGCTCTGAGATATTCCAAAAAATCGGAAGTAAAAAGAACAATAATCTGGTTACGGCCTGCAGCAGAAATTGATAATCTCTGACAAGCACACTGATTGTAGAGTTAAACAAGCTAAATGAAAACATAAACACAATCATGCAGATTAAATAGTAAATATATTGTATCCAATGCAAGCTAGGGTAAACACCGCTTGCTAAAAGGACAATGACATAAACACCCATCATTACAAAATAACTAAATAAATTTGAAGCAATCACTACAGAAGGCAGTGAACTAATCGGAAAATTCATTTTCGCAACCATATTGATCCGTTTAAATACACTGTTTGATCCATCCAAAATCGTCGGGCTAATAAAAAACCACGGGATCAAACCAGCCAACATCCAAACAATAAAAGGAACTTCTCCAATACCTGTTATGACTGGCTTGCTGTTACGAATCCCCATACCAAATACAAACCAATACGCCAGCATTTGAATGAGAGGATTGAGAAACTGCCATAATACGCCAAGATAATTCATCTGATACTGAGACTTTGTCTCATACGAAGCTAAGCGCAAAATTAAAGGAAACGATGTCACTTGCTCTTTTACGATTCTTACTAATGCATTCATTGTTTATCTTCCTTAGACTTAAATGATTTTTTGGATCTTTCGGTTAAAGAAATTTGAAAGCACCGGTGAATATTGTAACAGATATTCATTCATTTTTCATGTAATAGTCGACAGACCCACTTGTTAATTTAAAAATCCAATATACAACTAATATAAAAAGAATAGTTCTAAAAAAAGATAAGATAACAACAACCTTATTTTAGAACTATTCATGTAATTAATTTTTCATTTGGTCTTCTGATGTGATTTTCAATAATCTGTTAAAAAATTCTCTGTAGTAATCTGATTCATAATGAGAATAAGATAAACCATAAGGATATCTTTCATCTCCTATAAACTTTGTATCAGACAAATCTATTACCTTTGCTGAAGGGGCAATAGACAGGAAATAATTATCTAATTTATCCCAAAAGTAATTATTTCTCCTTATCATTGGAATATCATCAAATGTTTTTATTTTACTATCCATTCCATAATATGTTTCGGTAAATCTGCCCTTATTCAATATAATTTTATCTTCAGGAATAATGGTTTTTAACTTATCGAGAAATTTACCAATATTTTTCTTCCAAAGCTCAAAATACCTCTGATTTTCATGATGATTTATGATGTGTATGTTATCCCAATTTGATAAGAACTTACTTACTTCAATAAAATAGTTACAAGTCACATAATTATTTTCCTGAGTTCTAATGACCGGCTTACTCGCGTCGCAATAAAAATCAATAATAATGTAATCAGGGTTTGCTTCTTTCAACTTTACAAAGAAGTCTTTTTTAAAATCCGTTTCTACCCATGGCCGATCACTTTCTTTAACATCATTAAATTGATTAAAATCTATATCTACAGGATCAGACATCAAACTGATGACTGATGAATGGAATTGTGTATAACAACATTTATAAAATTTTTTGTAATCAGGGTTAAAAAATGATGACGAATTGAATGCATTTCTGCTAAAACAAGTACCTAAAACAGCTATATTAAGTGTATCTGCATCTTTATTTGAGTCAAAAAGCATATACAAAGATAATCGATTTCCACCATTTTTAAAGAACTTCACTTTATATCCATCAGCTATATTAAAATAATCAGTCTCAATATTTTCATTACAGCTAATATAAACATAGTCTTTACTATCAATTAAAATGAACACGTCCCATACACTCGCATGATCTTTTCTTAGCAATTTTAACAAATTTCCTTTGTCTATCTCACAAAAAAATCGATCACCGTTATTTAGAAGACTGTATTCTTGAGAAAAATAATATTCGAAACCATTTCCTTTTTTCTCTCTTTTTCTAAAAACTACTTTACATTGTGAATTTATCTTAGTATTTATCTTAATATAAAGCCTTACAATCTTGTCATTTTCTTCAAATGAGGTTAATTGAGCAATATTTGTATCTTTTCGATATGTGTGCAGAGATAATGAGTTGCTTCCTGTTTTGTTTAATTTGACATAATGAAATGGGTGGCTTCTCAGTGCACTTAATTTATCAAGAGAACTTGGCAATTCTTTATCAACTAAACAAGAAAGCAAAATAGATTCAGAATTATTGTCTAATTTGATATAAAAATCCCAAATGTTTGAATCGTCAACAATAATATTATCCGGAAGATTATATAAATCAAGGTCAACCTCAAAGTGGTCATCAGCTTGAGACAGTTTTCCAAGTTCTATTTGTTCTTCATGAAATTGATAAAGGGTTCCATGTGGCCTACGTGAAAGAACGAATAGTAAATCGTTGTTTTCAAATAATTTATGCTTCTCTCCCTTTATTTGAAGTTTTAAATGAAGCTTGTCAGGTGAATTACCCTCTTCAATACTAAATATACTGAATTTTGCATTGTCAGGCTGTACTGTAATGACTAATTTATTATTCACTAATGAGCAGGCCCCAAAATACAAAGAATCTGGTTGCTTTATTTCTAGTTTGTGTTGACCATCGAGACAGCTAATTAGTAATTGGGCATTTTGGTTTAATACTGTCAATTCCCACTCATTAGAGAAGGCGAGTTTTTTCGACTTTATTATATGAGCAAATTTCACTTCACATAAGAAATAACCTTCCTTATGCATATAAGAATAAGGAAGCTTTATCTGAATAGGCTGCTCAAAGGCTATGTTATTAGTCTTTAATTTTAAAGCCAGGCCCTCAAATTCCTCGATTCTGTGTGTATGACCAAAGATTATCCACCCATCATTTTTAAGATTTACAGAAATGTTCATTATCTCAATTTTCACGATGAATCCTCCGTATACTATTTATTTAAAGACTGAGTTTTTTAACTGGTCCAAAAAATTGGTATAGTAATCCATTGTATAATGAACATAAAATTTGCCCCATGGATGGTTTTCATATGAATTATATTTTTTATTTTCGAATAAACTTATTGCCTCTACATCACTGAAGCTGTCTAACACGTACGCATCAAATTTGCTCCAAACACTATTATAATAATCAACATCAATTATCTTGATGTTTCCTCCATTAATAAGCAACTTTTTCTTATCTTCTTTATCAAAAAAATGATGAACATTTCTTGCACTATTTAAGATAATTTTGATATCGGGACAATTTAATTTCACATAGTTATAAAAAAGATTAAACTTTTGTTTCCATAGTGAAAAATATTTTTCAAAATGATCTTCAATATTAAAGCTTTGCTTTTTATTTTGAATTGAAAGTTTATAATAATTTGTTTTAGGAAGTGTCCACCTGTTATTTGTAATATACTGATTGCTAGAAATTTCCACGTAACCAAAATGCACATCTGCAAAAAAATCTAAAATTAATATATCTGGCTGAATAGATTTAATCTCGGTTAGAAAGCTATTCTCAAAATCCGTCTTTAAAGTGTTTTTTTCATGATTAGACATGTTCTCATTATCAATAACAATGTAGTTAGGTTTACTCATTGTTGAAATAATGGACGATTGGTTTTGGGTCAATACACAATCAAAAAAATTTTTATAATCAGCATTAAATTGAGAGTTAAAATTATCCCGTGTAACACAACTACCGTAAACCGCTACTTTTTTCATTTCTTTATTCCCTCTTTAATATTAGTTCCTAGACTAATAATTTGTTGATAAACACGTTTACAGTTTTCTTTATCCGTATACTTATAAAATTGATTTACTCTATCAATATATTTGGCATCCATTATACAATCGTTTTCCATACAATTTATCAGCTTATCAACTAAAGCATCTTTATCAGCAATTACTTCTCCAAACCCCATTGAATTGTAATCAAAATACCCTTTTTCCAAGTGATTTTTTTCGTATTGGAAGTAAAAAACAGGTTTTTTAAGATAAGCAAAGTCAAATGCAACGGATGAATAATCTGTAACTAAAATCGCACTATTATTGAAATGATCTCGATAACTTTCATTAATGTCCGCAATCCTCACTGAACTATTTTTGTTGAAATCTTTCAACTGCTGAACAATATTTGGATGCGGGAAGAATACGATCTCGTATCCTTTTTCATTAGCCTCATTAATAAGTTTAGCATCATTTAATAAATTATTAAGTTCATTAAAATAAACTGAGTTTTTAAAGAGTGGTGAATAATCTCTTTTCCCTGTTTGCGGATTTATTTTTCCTACTAAATGATTTCTCCATGTTGGCATAATTAATATCTTTTTATGATTATGATTAACAAGCTTATCAAATCTAGGAAATCCAGTTAGAATTACTTCTCTTTTTGAATAATTATAATGACCATTAATTATAGACTCATACTCAGGTTGAGCGGCTGTTATAAATAGTCTAATATTTTTCTTATACTTATTAAGCCATCCCGAAATATCATCTTTCGTAATTCCATGTTGAAGAAAAACAAAGTTAAATTTAAATAAGTCCTTATAATATTTCCTCATATTCACAAACGGGTTGACTACATAATCATCTGCATGTGAAGAGATAATTTCATCGGCAAGTAAATGTAAGAATTTGTGCTTAGGTGACCCGTATGCAACAACTGGTCCTATTTTTTTCAGCCTGTTATAATCTGGACTATCTTTACTGATAATAAAATATTTTTTGATGCCGTCATTCTGCTGCATTGCATATTCAAATAATGCTTCAGCATTATCATCGGCCTTGTTGATTCTATCCATAAAAAGCCATACTCTTTTATTTTTCTTTATTTTATAGAGGTGTTCCATAATCTTTCTTACATTTGATGCTTTCTCAGCACCTATTTTATTAAAGGTCTTAAAACGTCTTTGAGCCCGCTTTTCTTTTGCTCTAATAATCTGATTTTTATCTTTTAGAACTACTAAATTATTAAGTTTATGATCGAAATAAATCCCTATACCATTTTTGGTATAGAAATCAACTATATGTTTATCCAGCGGGAATAATCGTCCAAAGTTAATTTTTACTTTTATTAGTTTTCCATTTGATGAAATCATCATTTCAATATTCGAGTTATTTGCAAGCTCACCAACTGGGATATCAACCTTAAAGCCCAGGTACTCTTTAACTGGCTTATTTAAGCAATATAAGTTGTGTACTGTTCTATCAATTTTTTCGGCATGATATATTTTGTCATTGACACATGCTTTCACTTCTAATTCTGCGGCATCAAATAATGAACCAAAATTACCTTCAAGGGTTAAAATCCCCTTTTCAATGCTTAATAGCTCCATTGTTATAGCTTCATATCTCATAGAATTAATTAATTTCTCTTTAAAATATAAATTCACATTACGATTCAAAAAGATCTTTTTAAATACATTTTTTTTATTTCGATATTTCAATTTGATTAAAAAATATTTTCTGTGCAAGTTTAGAGATTTTTGTTCAAAGATTATGTCGTCATCTATAAATGCAAGTATTCTTTCTAGCAAGTCAAAAAACTCTTCAACTTCGTTATCCGTCAAAACATCAGTTCTGTCTTCTATATTTATTCTCCACTGCAAGTCATAGGCAATCATATACTGAATGTATCTTGGAACGTATCCTAATGTTGTAATACTATGATTAATTAATTCTCGAGAGAAATTCTTCAAATAATCTACATACCATTTTTTATCATTTTTACCTGTTTGAGTTGCAGATGACGCATCTTCTCTTCGTCGATAATTATATTGTCCTTCTGACACAATACCGTATACTTGGCGCTTCATTATAATTTTAGTCAGCCATTCACTATCTTCAGCGTAGGCCATATCTTCATTAAAAAAGTGATTTTTAACAGCTTCTTTTTTCACGAATGAACTTGGTGCTGATAATTGAATTCCTGTATGTTCTTTCAAGATATGAACTAGCCTAGTTTTATCAAATTTATAATTTAATAAGTGTGGACCACTTGTTTTACCAAACATCATCATTGGAATAGAAACTACATCGACTTTAGAATAATTCTTTTCAAAGAAATCATATACTTTTAAAAGGGTCGAAGGGGACAATGTATCATCAGGATCTAAGAAATTAATATATTTACCTTTGGCATATTTTAAACCCTCATTACGCGCACTACTTGCTCCGCCATTCTCCTTATCGATAAAGACTATATTTTCTGGATACGCTTCTTTATACTTTAAGCAAATTTCCCCTGATGCATCAACACTTCCATCGTTGACTAAAATCAACTGTATATGATGCTCAAAATCAAGTGCCTGATCAATTATGCTTGTTATTGCTTCATCTAAAAATTCTTCAACATTGTAAATTGCCATTATAATAGAAAAGAAAAAATTCTTTTGTTCCAAGTTTTCATTCTCCTTTTGAATTTTGTTTTATAGAAAAGAATTAGATTCGTATTAACCTCTTAAATAATTTATTTAAAACATTGACTTTTTGGAGATAAACATAATGATTATCTTTTTCAACTATAAACCTAAAAAAAATAACTCCTAAAGGAATTTTTAATTGGTAAGAAGAATATTTTCTATCTCTAACAGTAGTTTTCCAAATAACAATATTCTTTTGTGTTTGTTCGTTTAACTTGGCCCTTATGAATTTTTTTCCATAAGAGATGTAAACATTATTTTCATCTTTAATTGCAGATTCTTCATTACTCAAACTCACAATTAGCTCAATAGAAAATTTATTGACTCTCCATGAAGTAATTACAACTTTTTCGTTTTCAATTTTTCCTATTTGAATAAGTTTATTAACAGGATAACCCCATCGTTTAAATGAAATCAGATATTCTTTTAAGTATGTTTTCATTTTTTGATTGATAATTAACTTTTCATCCATATATTTTAAAATTTTATATAATTCTCTGAAGAATTCCAGTTGTTCTGTCTCATCTAGTACTTCATAAATCAAGTTATTGTTTTTTTGAATAATAAATAACTTTACATGATTTAGAATTAAGCATTGAATATAAGGTATTACCTCACCGTATTCCTCTAATGATCTTTTGATCATTTCCTCATAACCATTTTTAAGTAAAAAAGTATACCTATTTTTTTTATACCATGAAGTGTCTACGAGAGAATTTTCCTCTTTTCTTTTTCTATAGAAATACTTAGCATCAGGAATAAGACCATATTTTTGTTCTTTAATTAAAAAAGTATTAATAAATAAAACATCTTCCCAAAAATCCATCTGTTCATTAAAAGAAATTCCTAAACGATCTATTGCTTTTTTCCGAAAAAATGTTCCACCAATGTGATAGTGAACAGAAGAGTAATTATCAGTTATGTTTACAATGTTTTTATTACTTTTAAATCTATAATTAAGTGAATGCTCTCCATTTTTATTGTCAAAGAAAAATAGCGGCAGCACCGCTAAATTAATATCGGTATGTTTTTTAAAAAACTTTAATACTTCTGCAATAGCATTTGGTGAAATTTTGTCGTCTGAATCAATAAAGCCTATAAATTCACTATTTTCATTAAATTTTAATCCATTATTTCTTGCTAAACTGACATTTGGTGTATCTTGATAAATAATTTTTATATTATTCGGAAATGCTGTTGCATATTTTTCACATATGTTTTTCGAATTGTCGATACTATTATTTTCAATTAATATAATTTCGATGTTTTCTTCAAAATTAAAAGTTTGATCAATGATACTGTCAATGGCTTCACTTAGATATAACCCCGAATTATAAACAGGCATTACAATTGAAAACAACATTTCAAGTACTCCTTTAAAAGAAAATGTTTTTATCCAAGTATTTCTTCAACAACTTTTTTAGATGAATCACCTTTTTCCAAATAACAAAATTGATCATAAAACGAAGTAAGGTTTTCATCCTGCTTATAGTGCTTTGTTTTGTGTATGGCTTCAATTACTTTTTCTGTTGTTTTAAGAAGAGGTCCCGGAGCACATTTTTCAAAATCATAGTAAAAGCCTCTTAGTTTATCTCTATAAAATTCAATATCAGGAACATAAAAAAGGATCGGCCTTTTTAAACCGGCAAAATCAAAAAACACCGAAGAATAATCTGTTATTAATATATCTGATATTAAATATAGCTCTCTAATATCATTATGATTTGAAAAATCATAAGCAAAACCCTTGTACGCAGTTAAGTTAATATTCTCAGATACAAGATAGTGCATCCTTAAAATAAGAATATATTCATCACTTAATTGGTCTTTAAGACTTTCTAAATCTAAAACCATATTAAATTTATATTTACCTTTAGCATAAAATGAGTTGTCTCTCCAAGTTGGGGCATACAAAATAATTTTCTTATCTCTATCAATACCTAATCTGTCTTTTATTTTTAGCATTTCTTCATATTTATTTTCTTTATGTAAAAAGTCATTCCTCGGATAGCCAGATTCAATAAAGGTTCTTTTAAACTGAAAAGCACTTCTAAAAATCTCCGTAGAGTATGCATTAGGGGAAATGAGATAATCCCATTTACTAGCTTCTTTCAGGAAGTTTTTTTTATATTGTTCAGTCGTCGTGCCGGGCATATGTACTTCGTCCATGTCATTTGCAAGTTTTTTTAGGGGAGTTCCGTGCCAAGTCTGCACATATGTGGTTTTTCTCGGTTTTGGGATCCATAACGGCAAGCGGCTGTTTGTTATCCAATATTTCGCTGTAGCCATATACCATAGCCATTTGAGAGAGAATCTTTTTAAATATTTCACATCTAAATTATCAAATAAATCTTTGTTTCTTTTATCTATACTCCAGATTAATCGGTAATCATATTTATCTTTATTTTCCTCAAGATACTCAAAAATTGCTCGTGGATTACAGCTGAATTGTTTGCCGGAATAGCTTTCGAAGATGATTAATTTTTCATTCCTGGGCAAAAGCCCAATTGTTCTAAAAGCAATTGAGTATACTCTGACCAATAGACTTCTATATTTCATTAAAATCTTTGATTTCATTTTAGACTCCTTAAATGTCGAACAATTAAATACTTATCTCAGCAAACAAGAAAAAAAGAAGCAACTGAATTACTTCAAGCCTCTTTAAGTTAGTGCTTCTATAAACTAGCCATGTCTTTTTTGATTTGGGTAGTTGAAATGCCTTCTGTTCTCGGAAGGTAAATGACCTCACAATATTCCTTTAAGAAGTCAAATTTCCCTTTCCAATCATCGCCGATCACAAATGTATCTATATCGTACTTTTGAATATCTGAAATTTTTTGTTCCCAGTTTTTTTCGGGAATCACTTCATCCACAAAATCAATTGTTTCTAAAATGAATTTTCGATGTTCATAGGAATGATGCGATTTTTTTTGTTTTTGAAGATTAAATTCATCTGTAGATAATCCTACGATTAAGTAATCACCCAGATTTTTTGCTCTTTGCAGCAGCTTCATGTGTCCATAATGAAATAAATCAAATGTTCCGTACGTTATCACTTTCTTCATCAGATAACATCACCTTCCAACCGTTTTCAACTGAGAGTACCAGAAAAAAACCACAAACCTTAACAGATTGTTTATAATTTCGACACATTTTTTACGTACCATTAATATTGAACAATAATAGCATAAGTTCCTATAAAAGTTAAGGCTCTTTAAAAATGTCAATCATCAGCATTTTTTGGTATCATCGTTGTATTGATGTATAATTTTTACAGGTCTAATGTCTTATCCATACCCATTATAACAAGTTTTCTTTTTCGAAAAAATCGAATCTTTTGTCGCGTTTTTAAGTGAAACGATTTTCTTTCTGCTGCGTCATTTATTTTGTACGCCCTCCTCATATTAATTCATCGTCAAAACGTGAAGGAATTGTAATGTGAATGTTAAAAGTTCCTAAAGATTTTTGTGGTAAGATAGAGTAAAATGTTTTCAGACAAAGAGTCTTTAATCAAACTATACGAATGACACGTATTTTTTATAGACATATAGATGAAAAGGAGGGTTGATACGATGCAAACAAAACCCATTAATCAATTAGATTTTGTAGACGGTGAACTGACTTCATTTGTATCACATTTAGAAACGTCATTTTTGGACCAGAATAAAGGTGCGTTCATCGTAACAGCGAATCCTGAAATCGGATTTGAAGCGATGCAAAATCCGCGTTATGAAGCGGTTCTTTCATCTGCTGATTTTATTTTGCCGGATGGCATTGGTGTTGTGTTGGTTTCCAAGCTAATTGGTAAGCCGCTTCAATCCAGAATCGCCGGTTATGATTTGTTTACGTCTTTGCTTGAGAAGGCTGATCAAAAGAAAAAACGGGTTTTCTTTTACGGTGCAGCTAAGCATGTGATTGCTCAGACAATCGAGCGAGTCGAACGTGATTATCCTGGGATTGAAATTGCCGGATATTCTGACGGTTATGTGAAAAATCAACGTGAGGTGGCAGACAAGATCGCAGCCTCAAATCCTGACATGGTATTTGTTGCTTTAGGTTATCCTAATCAGGAGTTCTTTATCCATAAATACCGACATCTATTCCCTCAGGCTGTTTCTGTAGGGCTGGGCGGAAGCTTTGATGTGTTCAGCGGCAATGTCAAAAGAGCGCCCTCATTTTTTATCCGTTTTCACCTTGAATGGATGTACAGGCTGATCACAAACCCTGCGCGCTGGAGAAGAATGCTTAGCATTCCTAAGTATGTTACAGCCGTGCTGAAACATGAACGAACTTCAGCAAAGCCGCAATATACGGGACAGGTCAAAGATCAATCACGCCATCTGTAATGGGCCTTAAAGGAGCTATGGTATGTAATGAAATGCATGAATCTTTCACTGTGCCTGCCGACAATCAGTGGCAGCCGTTTTGAGCTGATGACAGATTGAAATCCTGGTTTGCGTTTTTTTACTATGTGTTCATCAAAGTCATCGGCGCATTGCTGTTTTGGGTCAAACCGGGAAGTCAAGTGACCCTTCTTGTTTCCTTTCCTGATAATGCCCGGGCAATATTAAAGGAATATCAGATGGGACACTACTCATTTCCCATTCATGTACTTCTGACCCAGCATGCCAAATCGCTGGAAACAGAATTTCCTGAGCTTACTGTTTCAGTTATTAACGAAAAACACCCGCTTCATATATATAAAGCGGTCTTTTCTATGCTGAGCAGTAAAGCTGTGATTGTTGATAACTATTTTGTTTTGACAACCGTTTTGACCTGCAGACCTGATATCGAGTGTATCCAAGTTTGGCATGCGAATGGAGCGTTTAAACGATTTGGGTTAAAGGATATCAACACACAGAATCGTTCGCGGGCTGACGTGAGACGCTTTCGCAAAGTGTATGCTTCATTTGACCGGATTGTCGTCGGTTCTGAACATATGGCTGACATATTCAAGGAATTCTTCGATATAAAAGGTGATAAATTTCTTCGGTTTGGCGTGCCTTTAACCGATGCTTTCTATGAGGTGAAGGAAAACAGCAATGACCTTAAAAGCAAATATCACCTGCCGGTAGAGAAAAAAATCATCCTGTATGCGCCTACCTTTAGGGATCATCAGTTTGAAAGCTTTTCGCTGCCGTTTTCAGAAAAACAGCTGCAGCATGATTTAAAAGGAGAATATTTACTTGCAGTAAAACTTCATCCTGTTATGAAGCAATCTGCTCAATTGCATGGGGATAGTGCGTGGATAAAAGACGTATCAGACCTCCCGCTTGCAGACCTTTTAAAAATGAGTGATCTGTTAATATCAGATTATTCTTCTGTCCCTTTTGAATTTGCTTTGCTGGACAAACCCATTTTGTTTTATACGTATGATATGGAGGCTTACAACAGAACCCGCGGTTTAATCCGCCATTATACAGAGGTAATCCCCGGGGTTCCTTGCCGTGATTCAGGAATGCTCTTGGACCAGCTGAAAGATATGAACAGGCTTCAAGCTGAAGTGGAGCGCTTTTCACGTGAATGGAATCTGTACTCAAGAGGAAATGCCAGCAAGCTGCTTTTAAGCTATGTAAATGAGAAATTAAACTGATCTTTATATATAATAGAGATCGGTATTGCAAATAATATGAAAACCTTTTATAAAACATTATGAGTTGTAGTAAGGAAGGAGTCATTTTATGATTTATGCTGAGATTCTAGCCGGTGGAAAAGGTTCCCGCATGGGGAACGTTAATATGCCAAAACAGTTTTTGCCGTTAAATAAACGCCCAATTATCATTCATACGGTTGAAAAGTTTTTATTAAATGACCGTTTCGATAAGATTTTAATCGTCTCCCCTAAAGAGTGGATTAACCATACAAAAGACATTTTAAAGAAATTCATCGGGCAGGATGATCGCCTGATTGTCGTTGAAGGCGGCAGCGACCGTAATGAATCTATTATGAGCGGCATCCGCTATATTGAAAAAGAATTCGGTATTCAGGATGATGACGTGATCATCACTCACGATTCTGTGCGTCCGTTTCTCACTCATCGCATTATCGATGAAAACATTGATGCTGTTCTTCAATACGGCGCGGTTGATACTGTTATCTCAGCCATTGATACAATTATTGCTTCAGAAGACCAGGAATTTATTTCTGATATCCCTGTCCGCGATAACATGTATCAGGGGCAAACACCGCAAAGCTTCCGGATCAGCAAATTGGTCGAGCTTTATAATAAACTGTCCGATGAGCAAAAAGCTGTCCTTACTGACGCTTGCAAGATCTGCTCGTTAGCGGGTGAAAAAGTGAAGCTGGTCCGCGGTGAAGTCTTTAACATTAAAGTAACGACACCATATGACTTAAAAGTGGCTAATGCCATTTTACAGGAGCGAATTTCACAATGATTAATCAAACATATCGTTTAGTTTCTGCCCGACAATTTGAAGTGACATATAAAGATAAAGTTGTCCATTCAGATAAGGTCGTCGTCCGTCCTACCCATTTATCCATCTGTGCTGCAGACCAGCGTTATTATACTGGCTCACGCGGCAAAGAAGCGATGGACAAAAAACTGCCGATGGCTCTGATCCATGAAGGGATCGGAAAAGTCATGTTTGATCCAACAGGCACATTTAAAGTCGGAACCCGGGTTGTTATGGTGCCAAATACACCGGTTGAAGAGCATGAAGTCATCGCAGAGAATTACCTGCGTTCCAGCAGATTCCGTTCAAGCGGTTATGATGGATTTATGCAGGATTATATGTTCATGGCGCCTGATCGGCTTGTTGAGCTTCCAGACAGCATTAATCCGCATGTCGCAGCCTTCACTGAGCTTATTACAATTGCAGTTCACGCGCTTTCCCGCTTTGAGCGCATGGCGCATAAGAAGCGTGACACATTCGGTGTCTGGGGGGACGGAAATCTCGGATTTATCATGACGCTTCTACTGAAGAAAAAATATCCAGACAGCAAGGTGTTTATTTTCGGAAAAACACCTTACAAGCTTGATCATTTTTCTTTTGTTGATGCAGCTTATCAAATTAACGACATTCCTGAAGATGTCAGAATTGATCATGCCTTTGAATGCGTGGGCGGACGCGGCAGCGAAAGCGCAATTGAGCAAATCATTGCCCATGTCCATCCTGAAGCGTGTGTAGCGCTCCTAGGCGTGTCTGAATACCCTGTTGAAATTGAAACAAGAATGGTGCTTGAAAAAGGGATTACGCTGATCGGCAGCAGCCGCAGCGGACGCGAGGATTTTGCCCGTACTGTAGACTTTTTAGCTCAATACCCTGAAGTCGTTGATTATTTAGAAACATTAGTTGGCGGACGCTTCCCGGTACGCAGTATTGAGGAAATTACAAACGCGTTTGAAGCAGATTTGACTTCATCTTGGGGAAAAACTGTTATTGAATGGGAAATTTAAACAGTGAAAACATTCCTTACACGAATTGTAAAAGGAGTATTCGGCACTGCTTATAAACTATTGAGCGCTTTATTACCAGTACAGCACAACAAAATTGTCATAGCTTCCTATCGTGAGGATCATTTAAGTGATAATTTTAAAGGTGTCTATGAAAAGCTGAAGCAAGATCCGTCTCTTCGCATCACCCTGCTGTTCCGCAAGATGGATAAGGGGCTGATTGGACGAGCTGCATATTTGCTTCACCTTTTCAGCTCGTTATATCACCTTGCAACATGCCGCGTGCTTTTGTTGGATGATTATTATTTTCCTTTGTATGTTGTGCCAAAACGAAAGGAAACTGTTGCCATCCAGCTTTGGCATGCTTGCGGCGCGTTTAAAAAATTTGGCTACAGCATTGTGAACAAGCCGTTCGGCCCTTCTTCTGATTATTTGAAGATTGTTCCCGTGCATTCAAACTATGATTATGCCATTGTCAGTGCACCCGCTGCCGTTCCGCATTTCGCCGAAGCCTTTCAAATGGAGCAAAAGCAGATTTTGCCGCTCGGCATTCCAAGAACGGATTATTTTTATCATAAGGAACATATTCGCACTGTACTGGATGAGTTTCATCGGGTTTATCCTGAACTGAAGCATAAAAAAAAGCTTTTGTATGCTCCTACTTTTCGAGGCAGCGGACATCATCAAGAGGGTGACGCTATACCGCTTGATCTGCTACAATTAAAATCGGCGCTAAACCATAAAGATTATGTCGTGATCCTCCATCTTCATCCGTATATGCGCAAACATGCGCACACGGAAGAGGATGATTTTGTGCTGGATTTAACTGATTCGTACTCTTTGTACGATTTGATGGCAATCTCTGATGGGCTGATAACCGATTATTCTTCAGTTATTTTCGAGTACAGCCTGCTGAAACGTCCGATGTATTTTTACTGTCCGGATTTAGAAGACTACTTGGAAGAACGTGATTTCTACTACCCGTTTGAATCGTTTGTACCCGGGCCGATTTCGAAAGACGTTCCATCGCTTGTACACGATATCGAGAGTGATCACGAGGCTGATACGAAACGTATTGAAGATTTTTCACAGGCATTTATCACCCATCAGGACGGCAAATCTTCAGAGCGGGTGGCCGATTTTATTTCATCATTTTTAACATCTGGTGCCGATTAGGAGAAAGTGAGGTACAAAGTGAAGCTGGCAAGAAAGATTAAGAACAGACTTTTCAGATCAAAAAAGAAAACGCAAAAAGAAAATGCAGCTGTCATTGTCCATCCAGCTGATAACAGGGTTTTTTCTCTATTTGATAAAACGAAGCGAATTGAAGAAAACCAGCAAGTCCCTGTCAGAAAGATTTCTGAGTTTTCTTGGAATGGGTCAATCCTAAAAATTGCGGGTTATATGTATATCAAGGGCCTGCCGCTTCAAAAAGAGGATCAGGTTCGAAAACGTTTATTATTGGTGAACAACGGTGTTTTATTTACAGCTGTTTCACTGCGGGATGTTCCGGTAGATAAGCTGTCAATTGATACTTCAAATGTGCCTGGAGCCTATAAGTGGGCAGGATTTTCACAGCAGATTAACTTTTCTAAGCTGCTGAATGACAAGCCTCTTCCGCAGGGCGAGTATAAGCTGTTTCTCGAGATTGAAGCTGTAGATGACCAAAATGTAAAACATCAGGAAGTGCACACAGTCGGAAATGTAAGTAATTTCCTTTCTAATGATGTGTATGCCACAAAAATGGAATTTCATTCTGCTAAAAAGCTGATGAAGTTCAATTTGATCGTTAATTATGATGAGGGCGAAAAGACGATTAATTTGTCTTGCAACAAACTGCAGGAAATTGATCCGAGCCTTTTGGAGCTGGATACTGGAAAAGAGGCAAACCGCTTTTTGCGCAAGCTGAATACAAGCTTATTCCATTTTGCTTATGATGTATTCCGCCTGCTTCCAATTAAGTCTAATAAAATTGTCTTTGCTTCTGACAGCCGGCTTGATATGACAGGAAACTTCGAATTTGTTTATGAAGAGCTGCTGAAACGTGAAGAAAATTTTGATTTCAAATTTTTCTTAAAGAGCAGCATTCGAGATAGAAAAAGCCTGTCTGAACTGATGTCGATGGCTTATCATTTTGCGACAAGCAAAATCATTTTTATAGATGATTTTTATCCGATTATTTATCCGTTAAAAATCCGTAAAAATGCGGACCTTGTCCAGCTGTGGCATGCTGTCGGCGCCTTTAAGACATTCGGCTACAGCCGAATCGGTCTGCCAGGAGGACCGTCACCGCATTCGAAAAACCATAGAAACTACACGAAGGTTATTGTCAGCTCTGAAAATATACGGAAGCACTACGCAGAGGGCTTTGGGGTAGACATTGAGAACGTCATTGCTACGGGCGTACCGCGAACAGACTTTTTCTTTGATGAAGCGAAGAAGGCATTTGTAAAAGAACGCCTTTACACGGAATATCCGTTTCTAAAGGACAAAAAGGTCATTCTTTTTGCTCCAACCTTCCGCGGAAACGGTCAGCAATCAGCTCATTATCCTTTTGAAGTGCTTGATTTTGACCGTCTGTATCGAGAGTTAAAGGATGAATATATCTTCTTATTCAAAATTCATCCATTCGTACGAAACGATGCCAATATACCTTATCAGTACAGCGATTTCTTTTATGATTTCTCTTCGTTCAGGGAAATTAACGAGCTATTGCTCGTAACAGATATTCTGATAACGGATTACTCTTCTGTTTGCTTTGAGTATGCTTTATTAAATAAACCAATGATCTTCTTCAGCTATGATGTAGATGATTATATTCGCAAACGTGATTTCTATTACGATTACTTTGACTTTATTCCTGGCCCTCTTGCGAAAACGTCTGAGCAAATGATTTCGATCATTAAAGAAGAGAAGTATAACTTTGAGCAAATTGATTCATTTGTTCATTATTTCTTCGATGATCTTGATGGAAAAGCAAGTGAGCGAGTCGTCGATCAAATTGTTTTCCCTCAGGAAGAAGAGCCATCAGAGGATAAGGTTCTTAAAAGATAAATCAAAAACACCTTTTGCAGCCGCAAAAGGTGTTTTTTTTATTGATATTCCGGAACATCAAAGTAAAGTGTATAGCCGTCCAGCAATGAATACAGGCTGTACATGCGGTTTACTTGTTTGTACGCCCAGCCGATGTCAGTTGCGTATTGATGTGTCGCTGTAGCTGACCATCTCATTTTGTACAGTGTGTCCTGATTGTAAGCTGTGTTGTGGATATACGATGAGCCTATGAATTTAGCTCCGCCGATAATGGCCGCTTCTGGTGTGAACCAGCCCTGTTCGTACGCATATTTGGCTCCGTAGTAATTCGGATTGCTGTCGTATGCTCCAATTCCATACATGTTGTATACGGTCTTTCCGTTATAGGTTAATCCATTGGCTAAAGCGGATGTCCCGTTTCCTGTTTCCAGAAGAGCGTGTGAGATTAAATACAGTTCGTTGATGCTATATTGATTGGCGGCATCGATAAATGCCTTTGCTCTCCCTGTCAGGATGCCTTTACCCGCAAGCACTTTCTGATTGACCTCAGTAACGCTGAGGCCCGCTGTCTGTGACAGCTTGAGAAATTGGAAGTAGTATTTGCTGTCTCTGGAAAAGTTATTCGGATCCACGTATTGAACTACTTCATCACTGCTTGCGTTTCGCCAGCCCAAATTGATCTTAGCCCAGCCGTTTATCTGTCCGATGATTTTCACTTTATCGCCTTTTTTAAATTGGCCGATCACGTTTGTCGGGCTGACTTCCGGCGTTGACCGGATATTTAGTACATCAGCCGTAACGGTTGATGTTGCTGTATTAATGTACGTGAGCGATACGTAAGCCGCTCCGTCTGTTTGCGGACTTACTGTCATTTGTTTTTGGACCATATCACGAAGCGAGAGATTGTAATTTGTTTTCATGATTTGCGGGCCGTTTTTGATCTTCACGATAGATGATGTCCATCCGTATAATTGTTTTAGCTTCGTTGATGCCGCAGCAGCTGTATTATTGCCTGTGAACTGCTCATTTACGCTGATTTTATAAAGCGTATTGCTTGTCGTTGTATAGCTCGGGGTTACACTTTTCGATTTAAGATAGGTTAACCCATTGTTCAATGCTGTTTTGCTGCTGAGCTGTGTTGTCACGATTTTGTATTGTGTATATGCAGTCTGGCCTGTTTTTGATGTTGTGACTGCGATATGATTTTGTTTGAAAAATGTTAAAACGCGGTCAATCTCTTCTTGGCTGATGATAGCTTCAGTTGTGATTTGATAGCTGCTCGCAGCTGTCTGACCGGTTTTCTGGCTTGCTGCTGATATATGATTCGATTTGAAAAACGTGAGTGCCTGATTGACTTTCGTTTGATCAAGCAGAGATTCGGTTGTGATTTTAAACGTGTCAGCTATTTGTTTTTTGACGGATTTTGCAGAAGCACTCAGCTGATTTTTCTTTAATATGTTCAAACCCTTTGTGACCTTTGCTTGATCTGATGTTTCTTCTGAGATGAGCTGATATTGATTTTCTGCTGTTGATCCAGCTGCTGTTTTTGCAGCTTTTACTTTTTTCTGAGCAAAGAAGGCTGCTGCTTTGTTTGCTTGCTGCTCGCCTAAAATCTTTGCCGTCGTGATTTGATAAGCTGCAGACGTTGTCGTTTTTTTGACGCTGGATGACGTGTAATGCCATTTTTTCTTTTTAAAGAAAGTGTCTATTTTTTGGAGCTGCTGTTTTGTTATACCCTTCATATTCACGGTATATGATGTGCTTTTTCCAACCTGTTGATAACTGCCGGATACGCCGGTGTTTTTCTTGATTTGGCTGATGGCATCCTTTACTGTATTCAGCCCTTTGAAATAAGCTGATTGGACATTGTATGACTCAACGGTTGTTTTTTGATTGATGGACTTGTAGCTGCCTGTGATGCCAGTGCTCTGTTTCAGCTGCTGCAATAGAATCTTGGCATTCGCTTCATCTGAAATAGCAGCAGTTGTGAACGTATAATAGGCTTGCCCTTTCACTGTTTCCTTTAATGATGCCTGCAGCCCAGATTCCTTTTGGAAGGCGTTTTTGATCTGCGCTGCTCTGCTGTCTCCCACGATTGTGCCAGACTGAATGGTTGTGACAGACACCGTGTGTGTGATGGGCTGATACGAGCTTTTAATCCCCGTTTGCTTGGCCAGGCTCTGGATAAGCGCCTTGACTTTTGTCTCATCAGCAATGTCTGATGTCATGACGTTCATATAGGGCTGAGCTGCTCCGTAAGCTTTTACAGCGCCAGCCACTCCCGTCTCCTGTTTCAGCTTTGCTAGGATAGTGTTGGCCTGTTTTTCTCCGGAGATGGCACCTGAAGAGATGGTGACATATGGCTGTTTGCTTCCAACAGGACTTGACGTTCCTGTAATCGATGTCTGTTTGGCGAGTCCGCTCAGTATTGCTTTCGCTTCTGATTCGCTATGAATGCCTGAGGCGGAAATTTGGTAGGTCGTTGTTGTGCCTGAAGCCTGATAGGATGCATCCCAGCCAGTATCTTTTTCCAGTTTGGCGACAGCTTGTGAGGCTTGGCTTTCTGTACTGAATGTATTCGACGGCTCTACTTTATATAGTGAGTAGTCGGTATACGCGGCTGCCTGGGCAGAACCAGACATGGCAAAAAAGGCAAGGGACGCGGCGGATAGAAGCATAGGTGCGATTAGTCTCTTTTTCATTCCTTCTCCTCTTTCTTATTCTATGAGTATATAAAACTAGTTTATTTATCGGCACGCGCATGCTTCATTTATAGGTGAATCACTTCCATTTTCTAATAAAAAAACTTAATCTCGAAGTGAGATTAAGTTTAAATATGAGACACGATAAGGGTACAAGTTCCTTTTATCGTAAAATCGGGCATTTGAGCCGGCATAATAAAGTGATCGCCTTTTTTGAGCGGACATGTTTCGCTCTCATACATCAGTAAACCGCTTCCTTCTATCACGCTACAAATCAGAAAGGATTCATCCTGAGCCATTTCAGCTTCGCCATTGATGTCCCATTTATACACCGAAAAATATTCCCCTTGGACAAACGTTTTAATGGTTATTCCTTTTCTTGATTCGGTCGATTCATCAATATACCCGTCCACATGGGGAACCGTGGCGGCATTGACCGCTTTGGCAAAATGAAGCTCTCTCGGACTTCCGTTGCTATCAAGACGGTCATAATCGTACACCCGGTATGTGGCATCTGAATTTTGCTGAGTCTCTAAAACAAGGGCCCCCTTGCACAATGCATGCAGCGTTCCGCTCGGCACATAATAGAAATCACCCGGTTTAATTTTGATTCTTCGCAGCAGGCCCTCCCAGTCACCGCTGTTGATCATTGTGACAAGTTCGGTTTTTGAGCGGGCCGTATGCCCGTAAATGATTTCTGCGTTTTCCTTACAGTCGATAATGTACCAGCATTCTGTCTTGCCGAGTTCTCCCTCTTCGTTTTCTCCGGCATAGTAATCATCAGGGTGAACTTTAATTGACGTATCTTCCCTCACATCCAGCAGCTTTGTCAGAAGCGGAAACCGATCCCCCTCTACGCCGCCGAATACTTCACGGTGCTCTTCCCAAAGCTCGATTAATGTCTTTCCTTTATACGGGCCATTTGCAACAGTGCTCGGTCCTTTTGGATGAGCGGAAATGGCCCAGCATTCCCCCGTTGATTCTGAAGGAATACTGTATCCAAATCTATCTCGTAAAGCGGTTCCGCCCCAGATTTTTTCTTTAAACACAGGCGTTAGAAAAATCGGTGATTGCGTCATGATCCGTACCCCTCCCCTGTAAATAACTGACCATCATTTTCCCGGTGCGCCCCTCTTACAAACGCCCGTATAAGCTGTCTTTTTTCCGATGACAACATATGTACAAAGCATCATCTTTTCACTACCCCTTCAAAGAAAACGCTTCCTATCTATTATATCACGTCGAAAAGAAGCTTTGTTTCAGCCTTTTCCTCGATAAGAATAATTCTCCTTTTTTGATACAAATTAATAAAAACCGTCAATATGTTTTATAAAGGGGAGAGAAACTATGCAAATCGACTCTGATCTCCAACGCAATATAGAGACATTGAAAAAAAAGTTGGGACAAAACGACGATATCATGTTTTATACGTTTTCATTTGGAGGCAGCAGACAGAAAGCGTGCCTACTGTATATTGACGGTTTGACAGAAAATAAACTTCTGGCGCAATACGTCATTTCTCCATTACAAAAAGAAGCGTTAGACAAAAAAGAGGGCTTGATTGAAGATTTATCCGTTTTCTTTTTCGGCTATCATCACAATGTAATCTCTACTATAAAGGAAATACAGCAGCTTATTTTTTCCGGACATGCCATCTTGCTGGCCGATGGATACAGCGGAGGGCTGGCTTTTGATACGAAAACATTCATGACGCGCGCCTTTGAAGAACCTTCCTCTGAAATCGTAGAACGCGGTCCGAAGATTGGCTTTATTGAAAATCTCCGGACAAACACGGCGCTTTTACGAGAGCGGACGAGTGACCCTAATCTCATCATAAAAGAAATGACGATAGGCAAAAGGACAAAAAAAAAGATAGCTGTCGCATATATTCAGGATATTGCCCCTGATTATGTCGTAAAAGAAGTGTTTAAACGCCTAAAATCCATCATAACAGATGATTTGCCGGAATCAGGCACACTTGAGCAGCTCATTGAAGATGAACCTTTTTCGATCTTTCCGACGATCTTAAGTACAGAGCGTCCAGATCGTGTAGAAAGCTCATTGTTGGAAGGCCGTGTTTCCATTTTGGTGGATGGCACGCCGTTTGCACTCGTTGTCCCCGCAACGCTTGATGAATTTATTCATTCACCGGATGATTACAGCCAGCGCTGGATTACAATGTCACTTATTCGTTTGCTTCGTTATTCCAGCATCCTGATTACCATTTATTTGCCGGGCTTATATATTTCTCTCGTTTCCTTCCATACGGGGCTTTTGCCGACGAGAATGGCTATTTCAATTGCAGGCAGCAGGCTGAATGTGCCCTTTCCGCCTTTTGTTGAAGCCTTTATTATGATATTTACGATAGAACTGATCCGGGAAGCCGGTTTACGGCTGCCAAAGCCGATCGGACAGACGATTGGGCTTATTGGAGGCGTTGTCATCGGACAGGCAGCTGTGCAGGCGCAAATTGTCAGCGCACTGATGGTCATTGTCGTTTCCGTTACGGCATTGGCGTCCTTTACCGTTCCTTCATACGCCTTTAACTTTCCGCTGCGGATTATTCGTATCGCAGCAATGATAAGTGCAGCTGTATTGGGCATGTATGGCGTCATCATGGTCTTTCTGTTAGTAATTGGCCATTTAATGCGTTTGAAAAGCTTTGGCCAGGATTACATTATTCCGATAATGGCACAGCCCGGACAAGATTTGAAAGACACGATTATTCGCGTTCCCACCCTATTTTTAAAAAGAAGACCTACCCGCAAAGGCACAAAAGATAAAATCAGACAAAGGTGATGGCTATGAGGCAATCAGAGGACAAGCTTACATTTATGCTGACGCTTATTATGGTAAGCAGTACAATGATCGGCGCTGGCGTCTTAACCCTTCCCCGCTCAGCCGCTGAAACCGACAGTCCGATTGGATGGATCATGATCCTGCTGCAGGGCGTTATTTTTATTATTTTTTCTCTGCTTTTTTTGCCTTTTCTTCAACGAAACAGCGGGAAAACGATTTTTGAGCTCAACAGCATTGCAGCGGGAAAAGTGGTTGGTTTCTTTTTGAATGTATTTATTTCCCTGTATTTTATCGGTATCGTATGTTTTCAGACACGGATTTTAGGCGAGGTTGTCGGATTCTTTCTTTTAAAAAACACACCGATGGCGGTTGTTGTGATCATTTTTCTGGCAGTTGCCATTTATCATGTGGCTGGGGGCGTATACCCCATTGCGAAGGTATATGCATATATCTTCCCTATTACAATTATTATTTTTCTCATGCTTTTGATGTTTAGCTTTCGTTTGTTTCAGTTAGATTTTATACGGCCCGTTTTTGAAGGCGGCTTTCAAAGTTTTTTTTCTTTATTTCCTAAAACCCTTTTATATTTTTCTGGATTTGAAATTATTTTTTATCTCGTTCCCTTTATGAAAGATCCAAAGCAGGTAAAAAAAGCTGTCGCCTTTGGTATTGTAACCTCAACTGTTTTCTACAGCATTACTTTGTTTATTGTCATTGGCTGTATGAGTGTGGCTGAGGCAAAAACAGTGACGTGGCCGACGATTTCACTCATTCATGCATTAGAAATCCCGGGCATTTTTATTGAACGGTTTGACCTGTTTTTACAGTTAACTTGGACAGCACAGCAATTTGCATGTATGCTCGGCTCCTTTAAAGGGGCGCATATCGGATTAACAGATATCTTCCACCTGAAAAATAAAAACAATCCTTGGCTGCTTACTGCATTGCTGGCTGTTACATTTTTTCTATCAATGTTTCCTGAAGATCTTAATGCCGTGTTTTATTACGGTACACTTCTCGGATATATATTTCTAGGCATCATTGTAATACCATTTTTCATCTGGTTTTTAAGCTGGATACAGAAAAAACTGGGGAGAGGGCAGCTGCAATGAAGACAATGCTGAAACTTTTTGTAATGGTTCTGATGCTGCAGATGCTCTGCGGATGCTGGGATGTAAAAAATATTGAAAAATTGTCTTTCGCGAGAGGACTTGCGCTCGATGAAACGGATGACCACCAGTATAAATTAACATACCAAAACCTTCTTCCCCAAAGTGAAGACAGCCAAGCATCCGGAAAACCCGAATTTGTCAATGTGACATCCCATGGGAAAACCATTCTAGAAGCAGTCAGTGATGTATCCATCAAGGACCCTCCTATTTATAGCGATCATTTAAAAGTCATTCTTCTTGGAGAAAAGCTAATGAGGAATCAAAACATAGATCAGGTCTTCAATCATTTTATCCGGGATGATGAGCTGCGGCGCAGCAGCTATTTGATGGCAGCAAGAGGGAAAGCCGGAGATATTTTCACAAAAGGAAGTCCGAAGCAGCAGCTGCCGATGCCTTCCGAAAAGCTAATTGATCTGACCAATAACAGCGGGTATAACGGGAAGATTATGATGCCGCTTCGTATCGGCAGAGCTTCTATCTATTGCCAAAATGGCTACAGTTTTCTTATTCAAGCCGTAAAAAACCAAAAGGGAAAAGCAAAGTATGACGGGGCAGGCATTATCAAAAGCGGCAGCAATAAACTCGTCGGATTTCTTTCTGCTGATGAAACCCAGACACTGACCTGGGTCATGGGGACGATCCAAGGCGGCGTTATGCCGACAACAGTTAAAGGTCATCCGATTACGTTTGAGGTTAAAAAGTCGAAATCTAAAATCAAGCCGTCCATTGAAAATGGGAAGCCTGTCTTTCAGGTCTCTGTCAAAACAAAGGGTTTCCTGACAGAAGACCAAAACCCGAAAGAAAATTCCTTTCATAAAAACTATTTGCACAGGCTGGAGAACGTTTTTGAGAAAAAGCTTGAACAAGATGTTAAGCAGGTTATGGATAAACTGCAGCATAAGTATAAAACCGATCCAGTCTTTTTATCCGACTACATTCGGATTCATTACCCTGAATACTGGAATAACGTAAAAGGACATTGGGATGACATATTTTCTGAGGCAGATTTTAAATATGATATTTCTTTCAAAATCATTAACTTTGGCACCGTCGGGAAATAAACCGCTGAAAAGGGTGCGCCTAATTACGCACCCTTTTTTTTATGTTCCGACAGTCTGCTGTTTTCCGGCCGCTCCTCCCTGTCCGTTTTTGTCCCGTAAATCCTGCTCAATTTCTTCAAGGCTTCTTCCCTTTGTCTCTGTCACTTTAAATCGGACAAATAAGAACGCCATGATACCGATCGCGGCATAAATCAGGAATAAATAACTGATTCCGATCGCTTCCATTAATATTGGATAGGTTAATGAAACAATCAGTGTCCCAACGTGCAACATTAAGGTCGAAACACCGGTCCCGATTCCTCTGACGTGAAGCGGGAACAATTCAGGAAGCATCACCCACACAACCGGTCCCCAGCTGACCGCAAAGACAACGATAAACACGCCTAAACAAATGACGGTCGTCCATGAGGCAGCCGGAGTGTTATCGAAAAAGAGATTTACTAAAGCGAGAACGATCAAGCTGATCACCATGCCCGCATTCCCGAATAGCAGTAACGGCTTTCTTCCAATCTTGTCGATGATTTTAATCGCTACTAATGTCATGACAACATTGACTGTGCCGATTCCGACCGTGCCTAAAATCGAAGCTGAGTTTCCGAATCCGACGTTTGTAAAGGTCTTTGGCGCATAGTAGATGATCGTATTCGTTCCGATAAATTGCTGCAAAAAAGCGAGTCCCAAACCTGCAATAAGTGCTGGGCGCACCCATAGATCGAACAGCTCCTTCAGGCCGCCTTCATCCTGCTTTTCCGCTTCTTTTATATCATGTATTTCCTGATCAATATCTTTTGTGCCACGCAATTTTTCAAGAATTTTCTTCGCTTTGCTTTCTTCGCCATTCGTGAACAGCCAGCGCGGGCTCTCCGGCATAAACAAAATGCCAATAAGCAAGAGCAATGACGGCACAGCAGCCAATCCAAGCATCCAGCGCCACGCTTCGGCATCGGCAAATATGTAATTGACAATGTAAGAAAGAAGGATGCCGACCGTGATCATCAGCTGATTCAGTGATGACAGCGCCCCGCGTTTATGTTTTGGCGCCAGTTCAGATAAATAAAGGGGCACGATTGTCGTCGATGTTCCGACTGCAAGTCCCAAAATGATGCGAAACAGCACCATGACTCCCGTATTTGGGGCCAGTGCCACACCAAGACCGCCTATACAAAACAGCAGCGCGGCTGCCATAATTGCTTTTTTTCTTCCGAAACGGTCAGTCAGCTTGCCGGCTGCTCCTGAGCCTAATATCGCCCCAACCAGCAAGGAGCTGACAACAAGACCTTCTGTAAACGCGTTTAAGCCTAACTCCTTTTTCATAAATAAAATAGCTCCGGAAATCACTCCGGTATCATAGCCATATAACGCGCCTCCAAGAGCTCCGAAAAAATAAAGCCATATATTTGACTGCTTTTTCATAAAAATGACTCCCTTTCTCCATCAGCTGCAATGACATTGTCTGTGGGATTTTTTTAGAAATCTTTTAGCCTCTTTTTCCGGCTATTAAACCTTTTTATTTTGCTGATCATAGGTTTTCCAATCATTTACTTGTATTTTTTTCAATGTCACTGAAACATTTTACCTGCTGCGGCGTCCAATATAAGGTGATTCAGCACATCATCATTATCAATTTTCAAAAACAAGAACTTATAAATATAGGAATATTTATCGAAAAATGTCTTTCGAGGAGTTGCCCCATGGCAAATAGAATGGTACGCTTCAAATATTAAAGAAACGTGAGGTATTGATATATGGAAGAACGAACACAACGCAGAAAGAAAAAGAGAAAACTGAGAAAATGGGTGAAAGTCGTTGCCGGTTTAATGGCTTTTCTAGTCATTGCGGCAGGCTCTGTCGGCGCCTACGCTTTTGTAAAGCTGAACAATGCTTCTAAGGAAGCTCACGTCAGCCTTGCACGCGGAGAACAATCCGTAAAACGGATCAAAGAATTTGATCCTGGAAAAGATTCATTTTCTGTATTGCTCTTAGGAATTGATGCCAGGGAGAAAAACGGCGAGACCGTCGATCAGGCAAGAAGTGACGCGAATGTGCTGGTTACATTTAATCGGAAAGAAAAAACAGCTAAAATGCTGAGCATTCCGCGTGATGCCTATGTAAATATCCCAGGCCACGGGTATGATAAATTCACACATGCTCACGCCTACGGCGGCGTTGACCTGACTGTGAAAACAGTTGAACAAATGCTGGATATTCCCGTCGATTATGTCGTAGAAAGCAATTTCACGGCTTTTGAAGACGTCGTAAACGAGTTAAATGGCGTCAAAGTAACGGTAAAAAGCGATAAAGTCATTCAGCAAATCAAAAAAGATACAAAAGGTAAAGTCGTTCTTCAAAAAGGAACACATACGCTTGATGGTGAAGAAGCGCTCGCTTACGTAAGAACACGTAAAGCGGACAGTGACCTTTTACGCGGGCAAAGACAAATGGAAGTGCTGAGCGCCATTATAGATAAATCAAAATCATTGAGCTCAATTCCGGCTTATGATGATATTGTGGATACGATGGGGCAAAATTTAAAAATGAACTTATCTCTTAAAGATGCCATCGGCCTGTTCCCGTTCATCACTTCATTGAAATCAGTTGAGTCTATTCAGCTGACGGGTTATGATTATGAACCTGCCGGAGTCTATTATTTCAAATTGAATCAGCAAAAGCTGCAGGAAGTTAAAGAAGAGCTGCAAAACGATTTAGGTGTATAATGAACGGGATGGCGATTACGCCATCCCGTTTTACATATTTCCTTATTGAAAATTATCAAAGTAACGATTAGCCTTAATTTATATGGATTATGTTTCACAGGCAAGCTGAACATACTACACGAAGCAGCTTCATTTTTAAGGAGGTTCCCCTACATATGAAATGTATTGCGATTGATCTAGACGGAACATTACTGAATAAAGAAAGCGTCATTTCTGCGGAAAACAGAGAGGCGATCAAGCGGGCCGTTGATGCCGGCATCCTCGTCACCATTTGCACGGGAAGAGCGACATTTGATGTAAAAGCGCTGCTGAATGACTTGGACATCCCTATCATTGCAGCTAATGGCGGCACGATCCATGACACGGGTTACCGTTTGATCAGCCGGACATTAATGGATCAGGAAGCCGGTAAAGCGATTGCTGATTACTTACTTTCAAAAAACATTTATTTTGAGGTATATACAGATGACCATCTGCTTTCTCCTTTTGACGGCGAAGCTAAGCTGCACGCGGAGCTTGACATTCTAAAGAGCGCAAACCCAAACGAGCAGACGGATGAATTGTGGCAAGGAGCCATGACTCAATTCAAACAGTTTGGCATTAAACCAATCCCTCATATCGAATCGGTTTTTGACGGGAGTGAAAACATTTATAAGCTTCTTTGCTTCTCCTTTGATATGGACAAACTGAAACAAGCGAAGGAAGAACTGAAGCATCATAAAAAACTGGCTCAAACCTCTTCAGGAAAACATATTATCGAAATCCTGCCGGCCTCGTCAGGAAAAGGACGCGCGTTAACAAAGCTCGCTGACCTATACGGAATTGAACCACAGGATATCTATGCGATCGGCGATAGTCCAAACGATTTATCCATGTTTGAAGTCGCCGGACACCGTATCGCCATGGAAAATGCGATTGATGAATTAAAAGAAAAAAGCACCTTTGTCACAAAAAGCAATGACGAAAATGGTGTGGCCTACTTTATAGACCAGCTTCTTTCAGGACAATATGCATAAAGAAAAGACTCCAGAGATTGGAGTCTTTTTCTTTTATTGCACCCGTATACTTCCTGCGTATTTATCCTTCCAATATGTGCTCGTGTTCATATTGGTGATGGTCACGCCGTTTGATAATGTGACATGAACAACTTGTCCGTTTCCGATATAGATGGAGGGATTTAAGCTTGTTGATTGAAAGAACACAATGTCTCCCGGCTTCAGGTCCGCCTTCTCAATCTTAGTTCCGGCATTGTACTGGCTTGTTGCGTATCGAGGCAGGGAAATACCAGCTGCTTTCTGGTATACATATTGGACAAATCCAGCTGTATCAAATCCTGTCTCAGGTGTTACTCCGCCCTGTTTGTAAGGCACTTCTCCGACATAAAGCGTCGCTTCGGAAACAATCGGATTTTCTTTCGGGATTGTCAGGTTGTCAAATCGGCGAATACCCGTCATCTTCGATTTCCAGTAATCCTCTGACAAATACGAAATGGTTACTTTTTCTGACCGGCTTGCCTGAATGAACCTGCCTGCGCCCGCATAAATGCCTGCATGTGAAATTCCCGTTTTATACGTATTGCTGAAATAGACGACATCACCAGGCTTTATGTTCTGAGGGGCTACCTTCTCGCCCACTGCCCACTGCTGTTCGGCTGATCGCGGCAGATAAATGCCGAGTGCCTGTTGAAACACATATTGCACAAGCCCCGAGCAATCAAAGCCCTCTGACGGCGTGCTTCCGCCAAACACATATGGGACACCTATATATTTTTCAGCCTCCTGTACGACAGGAACATCAGCCGTTGCCGGATCGGCAGCGATTCGTCTCGCCCCGATATAAGTTCCGCTCCAATAGCTGCTTTTTTTGTAATTGGTGATGATAACCCCTTTTGACTGTGTACTGTGAACCATTTGGCCGTCTCCGATATAAAGGGCGTCATGTGTCGGAACAGTGCCGGTGCTTCCCTCTTTCTTGAAAAACAAAATATCACCCGGCTTCAGGTTTTCCGGCTTTACAGCTGTTCCGATTTTATACTGGTCGTTTACAGATCTCGGCAGATGAATATCAGCCTTACTGAACACATATTGTATCAATCCTGATGGATCGAAACCCTCTTTCGGCGTTTCCCCGCCATATTTATACTGATATCCAAGCAGGTTTTTTGCTTCGCTGACAATCAATTCTGATGATGTATCAGCTTCCGCAATCTCCGCTTTTGTCATAATTGGAACCAAAAAACAAATGATAACCGCCACAAGCAAAAACTTCTTCCAGTTTGCCAGTGTGTTCACTTTTATTATCTCCTCCTCTTTTTGCAGTTTTAACATCGGTATTTTTTTGAATATGTTAAGAGACTTTTTGATATTTTTACAGAATGAATATGCTGGGCAAATAAAAAGAGAGTGTCTCATCAGACACTCTCTTTTTTGAATTATTTATTGGCGTTTACCGGTTCTTCCTGCTGTTGGATTTTATTCATTTCCATATCAATCTTCTGTTTTTCCTGATCTGTCAGCTGATCATTGAATTTAAAAGCTGACATAAACATGAACACGATGGCTACGGCAACAAATGGCCAGATGGCTTTGACAAATTTCATCTTTATCACTCCGTTTATTTAGATTTTAGTTTGTCACTATGATCAATATCAAACGTCAGTTTTCCGTCTTCTACTTTCCAAGCGAAATTAGAGTCTTTCGTCAGTTCGCGAATAATGGTTTTCTGTTTAAGGCTGTCTTTTTTCACAGGTGCAGGTGTCGCTTCATGGATATCGATCGGTGTCACTTCAAAGCGGCCTGTTCCATTTTTCTTCAGGTGATACTGAACCAGTGCACTGTCTCTTGTTCTCGTCCAGCCTTGATCAAAGACAAAGTTGCCGAGGCTGTAGAAAATGACGGTTCCGTTATATACTTCAATCGGTTCTAAAACGTGCGGGTGATGGCCGACGATGATGTCAGCTCCCGCATCAGACATGGCTCTTGCAAGCTGGCGCTGGCGGTCATTTGGATCATTGTCATACTCTTGTCCCCAGTGTGACTGCACAACAACAATGTCCGCATGTTTTTTCGCTTCTGAAATCATAGGGATGAAGATTTCAGGATCTGCGGGCAGCACGCCCGGCGTATTCTTTTTAGCCGCAAAACCTTTCCCGGACACATCGGTAAAGCCAAGCGTCGCAATCGTTACCCCGTTGACTTTCTGGTACGAAATTTTCTTTTTCGCATCACTTAAGCTGTATCCCGCTCCAACGATATCAAGGTTTTGCTTCGCAAATTCTCCAAGTGTATCTTTCATGCCCTGAACGCCGTAATCCATTGCGTGGTTGTTGGCGCTGTTGAGAACTGTGAAATTCATGTCCTTCAAGACTTTTACTGATTCCTTATTCGTCTGCAGATGAATCTTTTTATCTGCTTGTTTATAATTCTTTTGATAGGTTACCGGGTTTTCAAAGTTTCCTGCTACATAATCCGAAGCTCTAAAGATCGGTTCAACATATTGAAAAATACTGTCTGCCCCTTTTTGCTCCGTTACTTTTTCAACATAGCGTCCCATCATAATATCGCCTACAAATGAGGCTGAGAGTACGTCGTCAGAATACGTTTTGACCTTCGGCGTTTCCGCTTTTCCCGCCCACATGAAAGCGAACATAAGGACAAAAACGATCGGAATGGCAATAAATACGTGCTTATTGGTTTTCTTTTTTTGCTGTTTTGTCAGCTTTAGCAGCTTTTCATGAAAGCTCAGTTCTTTTTTCATCGTTTGACACACCTTACATTAAATTAAGTAGTAAACAAACATGATTGCAAAGGTCGCTCCGCTCAATAGCAGCGTGCTTCCGAACGTAATGGTTAAACCTTGTTTCTGAATGGTATTGGCAATTAAACCTGGCACGATGATGCCGATTCCTCTAAATTCTGCGATTTCAAATGGTACAATCGGGTATAGAAAATCAAACGCGATTTTCAGGACGATCCCTGTTATCAGCATAGCAGCGAATTTTCGGCGTCCGTACAAAATCATAAATTTGGATAAACCGTATTTCACAATGACATAAGTGAGCAAGCTCACTAGCAAAACAAGTAAAATAAAGACCGGCTGATTAAACACAAGTCCTAAATATCCCGGTACAACAAGTCCTGCCGGCACGATCCCTGTTTTTTCCGCAAAAATTAAACTGAGTAGTACACCTAAAATTAGTGCGATGTATAAATCTGATCCGAACATGTCTGCATTTCCCCCTAGCTTACGAGCTGCTTTACCTTGTATTCGTGGATTTTTTCAATTAAAGGCTCTGCGGCACCATGAATATTGCCGACGCCATATATGACACGGTTGTGCATTCTTTTCTTTAACAATTCCATAATTTCATCTGTTGACTTATACTCTAGATCATGCAGTTTGTCTGCAGGAATTTTGCCTTCTTCGTAGGCTTTTACGATCGGTTCTGTTGTTTCACCGATTAAGATCAGTTCACTTGCTTCAATATAAGGCAATACGTCATTTGCGAATTGCTGTGTCCGATCGACACGGTCTGCGCGGCAGTTCATGATGATGATCGGATCATCGGTCGGGTAACCGATTTCTTTTACACGTTTCCATATATTCAAAGTAGAAGAAGCGTCGTTAGCGGCAAACCCATTAACAAAGTGCCCAGGCTCGCTCGGACTGATCAGCGGAAGAATTCTCATTGCTCCCGGATCTGGCGGCGCATTCAGCATTCCCTTAAATGCTGTTTCTTCGTCAATGCCGAGTGCTTGAGCCACACCCAGCGCCAGAGAAGCGTTATCAGGGAATACCATGTATTCAAATTTACGTAAATATTCATCTGTAATTTTTGAGTTATCAGCAATGATGACTTTTGTGTTTCGTTCTTTTGCTTTTTGTTTAAAGAACTCGGTATATTCACTATCTGTAATGACAAGATGGCCATTATAAGGAATTGTAGCGGTAAACGCTTCTGCAATTTCATCAAGCGTCGGCCCCATGACATCCATATGGTCTTCTAAAACATTCACAATGACGCCGATATTGGCCTGCAGAAGTTCTTCCTGAAAGATGATTTGATAATCTGGGTTAACAGCCATGCATTCACTGACAATCGCGTTAGCCCCTCTTTCTACTGTTTCTCTCATGACTTCTTTTTGCTCTCCGATATTCGGCCCCTGAGGTTTCCGTTTAATCGGCTTTTCCTCCGGTGTGTCCCAGTAAATCATTCTTGCATCTGTTCCTGTTGTTTTTCCAACAGTCTTGTAACCGGCTTCTATTAATATTCCGGTTGTCAGCCTTGTCACAGTCGATTTTCCGCGGATGCCGTTAATATTCACCCGAACAGGGAGGGCATCAATGTTTTTCTGATGTCGTCGTTTTTCTAATATTCCGATGACCAGTATGACAGCACAGGCTATAATGAGTAACCACATTGCTTTTCGACATCTCCTTCTATATTGTTGTAAATTCATTCATCAGTATATAGAATCACTATGAATTCTCAATCGGCATTATGTAACATAATCTTCCCTAATCGACTAAGCCAAACTTCTCTTTTGAAAGAGATTTTATACCTACAAACTGTTTTCTATTTTTGGAAAACAGCAGGACTTACACCTTATCACTTTTTTTAAAAATCGAAGAGAATGCGCTTTCATTTTTCTCCTGATATCCTTCTGGACGTATAGTCACACCCTGCTGTTTGTATTTAATATGCATTTCAAATCAATCTTTTTTCAGCCTGTGTTATCAAGCATCTCCTGCTATCATGCGTGTTTCCGGTTCTTATGAACACAAAATAGTTTTATCCTGTTTCTTAAGGACAAGGTCATAATGTCATCCTTTCTGCATGGAAGCGGCAATATGAGGCCCATTCCAAAATGACTAAGGAGGTTCGAGATGAAAACGCTAAACATACGAGTCCGAATTCTCTAACATAATTAAACATTTTCTGGGATGATAGTCTTTTCTGTTTCTCACCATTTACAGGTCTAAACGCATGACTTTGAAACAATTTTAATAAAACTTAATATTTGTTCAAGAAATCTTCATCCATATTTGTGAAGACTTTGTCAAAAAAAGAGTGAAAACCTTAAATTTTTCAATTATATATACAATTTACAATTAGATTTCTTTTGATATTTTTATTGCTAACTTCGGATTGTTCATGATAATCTATCTATGTAAACGGTTACATAAACAAGGAGGAGCTGTTTTGGCTACAATTAAAGATGTCGCCGGAGCGGCGGGCGTTTCAGTTGCGACGGTTTCCCGCGTCCTGAATGATAATGGCTATGTACACGAAGAAACGCGAACGCGTGTCATAGCGGCGATGGCGAAGCTGAACTATTACCCGAATGAAGTCGCCAGATCTCTATATAAAAGAGAATCCCGACTGATCGGACTTTTGCTCCCGGATATCACAAACCCTTTCTTCCCCCAGCTTGCCCGCGGTGCGGAGGATGAATTGAACCGGGAAGGCTATCGCCTTATTTTCGGCAACAGTGACGAGGAATTGAAAAAAGAACTTGAATACCTTCAAACCTTTAAGCAAAATCATGTCGCAGGCATTATTGCCGCAACGAATTACCCGGATCTCGAGGAATACAGCGGCATGAATTATCCAGTTGTTTTTCTGGACAGAACACTTGAAGGGGCTCCTTCTGTGTCCAGTGACGGCTATACAGGAGGAAAGTTAGCCGCCCAGGCTATCATTCACGGAAAAAGCCAGCGCATTACGCTCTTGAGAGGACCCGCTCACCTGCCGACCGCTCAAGACCGCTTTAACGGCGCTTTGGAAATCTTAAAGCAGGCTGAAGTTGATTTTCAGGTCATTGAGACGGCTTCATTTTCAATTAAAGATGCACAATCAATGGCGAAGGAGCTGTTTGCCGCTTATCCAGCGACAGATGGTGTGATCGCGAGTAATGATATTCAAGCCGCTGCCGTTTTACATGAAGCATTGCGGCGCGGAAAAAACGTACCGGAGGACATTCAAATTATCGGCTATGATGACATTCCGCAAAGCGGACTTCTGTTCCCGCCACTTTCTACAATTAAACAGCCCGCATATGATATGGGGAGAGAAGCTGCCAAACTGCTTTTGGGTATCATCAAAAAACAGCCTCTGGCAGAAACGGCAATTCAAATGCCTGTCACCTATATAGGAAGAAAGACGACAAGAAAGGAAGATTAAGATGCGTAATATTTGTGTGATTGGTAGCTGTTCTATGGATTTAGTGGTCACCTCGGACAAACGCCCAAAAGCCGGTGAAACGGTTCTTGGCACGTCATTTCAGACTGTGCCGGGCGGCAAAGGAGCAAATCAGGCCGTTGCCGCAGCCAGACTTGGGGCTCAAGTGTTTATGGTCGGCAAGGTTGGAGACGATCATTATGGAACAGCTATTTTGAATAATCTCAAAGCTAACGGCGTTCGCACTGACTATATGGAACCGGTTACACATACGGAAAGCGGAACCGCTCATATTGTGCTTGCTGAAGGCGACAACAGCATTGTCGTTGTCAAAGGCGCGAACGATGACATCACCCCAGCGTATGCGTTAAACGCGCTCGAACAGATTGAAAAGGTCGATATGGTGCTGATTCAGCAGGAAATCCCAGAAGAAACGGTTGATGAGGTGTGCAAATACTGCCATTCTCACGATATCCCGATCATACTAAACCCAGCACCGGCCCGCCCGCTCAAGCAGGAAACAATTGATCACGCTACCTATCTGACGCCGAATGAACACGAGGCTTCGATTTTATTCCCTGAGCTTACCATTTCTGAAGCTCTGGCGCTTTATCCGGCAAAGCTCTTTATTACGGAAGGAAAACAAGGCGTCCGCTATTCGGCTGGCAGCAAAGAGGTGCTCATCCCGTCCTTCCCTGTAGAGCCCGTTGATACAACCGGAGCCGGTGATACGTTTAACGCAGCATTTGCCGTGGCCCTGGCTGAGGGAAAAGACATTGAAGCCGCATTGCGGTTTGCCAATCGTGCCGCTTCCCTTTCTGTCTGCTCCTTCGGTGCCCAAGGCGGAATGCCGACAAGAAATAAAGTAGAGGAGCTGCTGTCATGAAAAAACACGGTATACTGAACAGCCATCTTGCCAAGATTTTAGCCGACCTTGGCCACACTGATAAAATTGTCATCGCGGATGCCGGACTGCCGGTTCCTGACGGCGTTTTGAAAATTGATCTTTCACTGAAGCCGGGCCTTCCGGCTTTCCAAGATACAGCGGCAGTGCTCGCTGACGAGATGGTCATCGAAAAAGTCATTGCTGCAGCTGAAATAAAAGCATCCAATCAGGAGAATGCGAAATTTCTAGAAAATCTTTTCTCTGAACAAGAGATTGAATACCTTTCTCACGAGGAGTTTAAGCTGCTGACAAAAGAAGCAAAGGCAGTCATAAGAACAGGAGAATTCACACCATATGCCAACTGCATCCTGCAGGCAGGTGTGCTTTTCTAGAAAGGAGGATGAAACATGCAGATTGAAATGAAAGACATTCATAAAGCATTCGGAAAAAATCAGGTGCTGTCAGGCGTTTCCTTTCAGCTCATGCCTGGCGAGGTTCACGCATTAATGGGAGAAAACGGCGCCGGCAAGTCCACGCTTATGAACATTTTGACAGGCCTGCACAAAGCAGATAAAGGTCAAATCAGCATAAACGGAAACGAAACGTATTTTTCCAATCCAAAAGAAGCGGAACAGCATGGAATAGCCTTTATCCATCAGGAACTGAATATCTGGCCGGAAATGACCGTTCTTGAGAATCTATTTATCGGTAAGGAGATATCCTCCAAGCTGGGCGTTTTACAAACAAGAAAAATGAAAGCGCTAGCAAAAGAGCAATTTGACAAACTCTCCGTCTCTCTTTCTCTTGATCAAGAAGCCGGCGAATGTTCCGTCGGACAGCAGCAAATGATCGAAATCGCAAAAGCGCTTATGACAAATGCCGAGGTCATCATTATGGATGAACCGACCGCAGCGTTGACTGAACGTGAAATCAGCAAGCTCTTTGAGGTCATTACAGCGTTAAAAAAGAACGGCGTCTCCATTGTCTATATTTCGCATCGCATGGAAGAAATTTTTGCGATTTGCGACAGAATTACCATCATGCGTGACGGAAAAACGGTAGATACAACAAACATCTCAGAAACTGATTTTGATGAAGTTGTCAAAAAAATGGTCGGACGGGAGCTGACTGAACGATATCCAAAACGCACTCCTTCTCTCGGTGACAAAGTATTCGAGGTGAAAAATGCCTCCGTAAAAGGGAGTTTTGAGGATGTCAGCTTTTATGTTCGTTCCGGTGAGATCGTCGGTGTTTCAGGATTAATGGGAGCCGGCCGGACAGAAATGATGAGAGCGCTGTTCGGCGTTGACAGGCTGGACACGGGTGAGATATGGATCGCTGGGAAAAAAACGGCTATTAAGAACCCGCAGGAAGCCGTGAAAAAAGGTCTCGGCTTTATTACAGAGAATCGCAAGGATGAAGGGCTTCTGCTCGACACCTCGATCCGCGAAAATATTGCCCTGCCCAATCTGTCCAGCTTCTCACCAAAGGGTCTCATTGATCATAAGCGGGAGGCTGAATTTGTCAATCTGTTAATCAAACGACTCACTATCAAAACAGCATCACCGGAAACGCACGCACGCCATTTATCAGGAGGAAACCAGCAAAAAGTGGTGATAGCCAAGTGGATCGGCATCGGACCGAAAGTGCTTATCTTGGATGAGCCGACCAGAGGTGTGGATGTTGGCGCCAAACGAGAGATTTATACGCTGATGAATGAGCTGACCGAACGCGGCGTCGCTATCATCATGGTGTCATCAGAGCTTCCTGAAATTCTGGGAATGAGCGATCGGATTATCGTTGTCCATGAAGGCAGAATCAGCGGAGAAATCCATGCGCGAGAAGCAACGCAAGAACGAATTATGACACTTGCCACGGGAGGGCGGTAATATGAAAACGGAACAACTGCAAACAGAACAAAAACGGATTCACTTCGACGGAGTCATGCAAAAACTCGGCCCGTTTCTTGGTTTATTTATTCTCGTTATCATTGTATCTATTTTAAATCCCAGCTTTCTTGAACCGCTGAATATTTTAAACCTGCTTCGCCAGGTCGCAATTAACGGATTAATCGCGTTCGGGATGACCTTTGTCATTTTGACAGGCGGCATTGATCTTTCTGTCGGCGCTATTCTTGCCCTGTCCAGTGCTTTAGTTGCGGGGATGATTGTGTCCGGTGTCGATCCGGTTCTCGCGATCATCCTTGGCTGTATCATTGGTGCCGTACTAGGCATGATCAACGGATTATTGATTACTAAAGGAAAAATGGCGCCCTTTATCGCCACGCTTGCGACCATGACTGTGTTTCGCGGACTGACGCTAGTGTATACAGATGGAAATCCGATTACCGGACTTGGCACAAACTACGCTTTTCAGATGTTCGGACGCGGTTACTTTTTAGGCATTCCTGTACCGGCGATTACGATGGTTCTTGCCTTTGTCATCCTTTGGGTGCTTCTTCATAAAACACCATTCGGACGCCGGACGTACGCAATCGGCGGCAACGAGAAAGCCGCGCTCATTTCAGGCATCAAAGTGACGCGCGTGAAAGTGATGATCTATTCTTTAGCCGGGCTTTTATCCGCTCTTGCAGGTGCCATATTGACTTCCCGCCTGCATTCGGCCCAGCCGACTGCGGGAGAATCGTACGAACTTGATGCTATCGCGGCAGTCGTCTTAGGCGGAACAAGTCTTTCTGGCGGCCGAGGACGCATTGTCGGCACGTTAATCGGGGTACTGATCATCGGCACACTTAATAACGGACTTAATCTGCTTGGCGTCTCATCATTTTATCAGCTGGTTGTCAAAGGGATTGTTATCTTGATTGCGGTATTATTAGACCGCAAGAAGTCAGCTTAGGAGGGTTTTCACATGAAAAAGGCTGTATCCGTCATTTTAACGTTATCATTATTTTTGTTAACCGCCTGTTCGCTTGAGCCTCCCCAATGGGCAAAGCCGTCAAACTCGGGGAACAAAAAGGAATTCACCATTGGCTTGTCCGTCTCAACACTTAATAATCCTTTTTTTGTCTCATTAAAAAAGGGTATCGAAAAAGAAGCTGAAAAACGGGAAATGAAAGTCATCATTGTTGATGCACAAAATGATTCATCGAAACAGACGAGTGACGTGGAAGATTTAATTCAGCAAGGTGTTGATGCATTATTAATCAACCCGACTGATTCTTCGGCGATCTCAACGGCAGTAGAATCTGCAAACGCAGTCGGTGTGCCCGTCGTAACAATCGATCGATCTGCTGAACAAGGAAAAGTTGAAACCCTCGTTGCTTCCGATAATGTAAAAGGCGGTGAAATGGCCGCGGCGTTTATTGCCGACAAACTTGGAAAAGGAGCAAAGGTGGCAGAGCTTGAAGGCGTCCCCGGCGCATCTGCCACACGGGAACGCGGCTCAGGATTCCATAACATCGCAGACCAAAAGCTCCAAGTTGTCACAAAACAATCAGCTGACTTTGACCGCACGAAAGGCCTGACTGTCATGGAAAACCTGCTGCAGGGACATCCTGATATCCAAGCTGTTTTTGCTCACAACGATGAAATGGCGCTCGGTGCTCTCGAGGCAATTAACAGCTCGGGGAAAGACATATTGGTGATCGGTTTTGACGGCAATAAAGATGCGCTCGCTTCCATTAAAGACGGAAAGCTGTCAGCAACCGTCGCTCAGCAGCCTGAGTTAATCGGTAAACTGGCTACAGAAGCAGCAGATGATATTTTGCACGGAAAAAAAGTGCAAAAAACAATATCCGCGCCTCTCAAACTAGAAACACAAAAATAATTGTCTGATGTTTAGGAACCTGCGATAACGTGAATAGAGTTATAGAATGAATTATTTCTCTTACGTGAGGAGAGGAACGGCATGAACAAACCAACAAAACTATTTTCAACTTTAGCACTTGCGGCTGGAATGACTGCGGCTACTGCAGGGGGCGCTGGAACGATCCATGCTCAACAGCCAGAAACAACGGTAAGCATTGATGATTTATACAGTTATCCGATTGATTCTTATTTGGTATCAGCAGAGGCTCTAAATGTCAGAACGAAGCCTTCCGCATCAAGCCAGAAAGCCGATACGCTGCACTTAGGAGATAGCCTAAAGCTGATTTCCTTCTCAAATGCTGACTGGGCAAAGGTTCAGTATAAAAATGGAAAAACAGGCTTTGTCTCCACTCATTATATTGTAAAAGCAGCAACAACAGTAAAAACCAAGACAAAAACGAAAGTATACACATCCACTGACGGAAAGAGCATTAAGACTCTTCCAGCAGACACAAGCGTTTCTTTTTTAGGCTGGAGTAAAACGAATAAAGGCGGTTTTGATTTTGATTGGGTATTCGTTGATTACGGCGGTGCGACAGGTTATATGAAATCAAAGGATTTACACATGACAAAATAACTGAGAGGGATTCCGCATTTATGCGGAATCCCTTTTATTATGAATTGATTTGTCACATTCCCAAGATATTTCTCAGGAAATATTGTCGTATGCTGTGTCGAAACCTTACATGATCATCGACATTTTTGTTCACGCTAAAAAGCGGAGGTGTAAATATGGATCAATTTGAAGCAGCATATGAATCGTATAAAGCCCGGCAAACAACTGTCGATCAAGAAAATGTTCCATCTGGAAAAGAAGAAATTATTGCGGTTAGAAGAAATGAGGAAGACAATATTATCGCAGTGAAAACCAATACAGGAAGAGAGCTCGACTATCCTACTGCGCTGTCAGAAGCAAAATCAGGAAAACTCGCTCATGTTGATGTCTTCCATAAATACGGGCGTGACATTTTGCGAAGTGAACCGGACGGCATCAAGGAAAATAACCTGTCTGAGCTGCCGGATTTTTAAACAAATACAGCCCTGTCGTATGTTCGACAGGGCTTTCTTTTAAACAAAAGGCTGCTGAATGTATTCGGCTAACCGTTTTGCACTGTGTGAAATATCCTCTGCAGCTGCATAATTCACGCCATAGAACACATATGGAGGCAGATACTTCATACCGATCAGATTACTCGTGGCCTGAAATGGTTTCAATAGCTCACTGATCGAGTAATGATTTGCTCCGCCCGCTTGATATTTTTCCGCTTCGCTCCCTGTTGATACAGCCAGCATCAGCTCCTTGCCATGCAAGGCATTTCCTTCTGAACCAAAAGCCCAGCCATAAGTCAGCACAAGATCCTGCCATTTTTTCAAGAGCGGCGGAGAGCTGTACCAATATAGCGGGAATTGAAAGACAATCCGATCGTATTCTTCGCACAGCTGCTGTTCCTTCGCAACATCTATAGCTTCATCCGGGTATTCCTTATAAAGATCCCGTACTGTGATATTGTCATGTTTACTCAATTCCTCAGCCCACGCCTTATTAACAACTGAGGTCTCCATATGAGGATGCACTGCCAAAACCAATATTTTCATCAGACCACACCTTTACTGTTTTGATGTTATTTTATCTAAAATCAGGAAAAGAGCCAAATAAAAAGAAAGCCCTGCTAAAAGGGGCTTTCTTTTTTTCTTTTATTCAGGGCTTCCTTCAGTTGTTTCGATATCTTTCGCAAAATCAGGGTTATCCAGATTCGCATTAAAGAAATCCGCTGTGTTCGGAAGTCTGAGATTCATGTTCATTTTTTGAGAAATCGTAACCGTGCAATCCTCAAGCACATAGTCAAAAACGTGTCCGCCTGAATTGCGTCCTTCGTCAATGAAGTGCAGGTGATAGCCAGAAACAGCGATTCCGTTTGCATAAGCTGGTGTCAAGAAACCTACGATCGTTCCTCTCACGTTGTCGAAGTTGAAAATCGGCTGTGTTTTGACCGCTTCAACCATTGGCACGTAAGGTTTTTCTTGAAGTTCTACCGTTCTTGTCTGCACCTTTTTAAACAATCCGTCAATACGAATTGCATAAAATAAGTTTCTGCTTGGCAGCATGCTGTTGATCTCTTTTTCAAAGTCTTCGCGTGTCATTTTCGCATCAATTTTGTGCGTCATGTCCGGTGTAAAGAACGTAAATGAACAGAACGGAGAACGATCCCCATTTTGGACCGGTGTCGCAGTTCCGTCTGAACGGAGACGGTAAAACTCGCCGTCAAACCCAATCAGCTCTCCGTCAAGCTTGTTAAAGGTTCCGATACCGAAGTCTCCATATTTCGGAATCTCTGACAGTTCAAAATCTCCGTCATATACTCCGTCTAATAGAGAAGTCATTGTTGATACTTGATAAATCTGGCTCACAGGCTGATCTTTTTGACCGCGGCTGAGCACTTGAATGTTGCTTTCTCGTTTCATATTTCCCTTCACTCCTTTTATTTAGTGCTGTTCATAAAACAGTGTCGTGATGCGCAGAGTGCTAGAGAGCTTTCGTTTTCATGAGTTCCCCGAATTCTTTCGGAAGCTTGTCACTTGCTAAATTAATGTTATCACTGTAGTCAACCGGGACATCGATGATGACAGGACCTTCAGCGTTCATGCCTTGACGCAGAACATCTGCCAGCTGGTCTGGTGATTCCACGCGCAAGCCAGTTGCTCCGAAGCTTTCCGCATATTTTACGATATCGATATTTCCGAAATCGACCGCAGATGTACGGTTATATTTTTTCAATTGCTGGAATGCAACCATGTCATATGTGCTGTCGTTCCATACAATGTGTACAATTGGTGCTTTTAGTCGAACCGCTGTCTCTAATTCCATTGCTGAGAATAAGAAACCGCCGTCACCAGAGACAGAAACCACTTTTTCTCCCGGTTTCACCAATGAAGCGCCGATTGCCCAAGGAAGCGCAACGCCGAGTGTTTGCATACCGTTACTGATCATTAATGTTAACGGCTCGTAGCTGCGGAAATAACGTGACATCCAAATGGCGTGTGAACCGATATCGCAAGTTACTGTAACATGATCATCGACTGCATTACGCAACTCTTTAACGATTTCAAGAGGGTGCACTCTGTCTGATTTCCAATCTGCAGGCACCTGCTCACCTTCATGCATATATTGTTTTAAATCAGAAAGGATTTTCTGCTCACGCTCTGCAAAGTCCACTTTCACAGCATCGTGTTCGATATGATTGATCGTGGACGGAATGTCACCGATCAATTCAAGATCAGGCTGGTAAGCATGATCAATGTCAGCGATAATCTCGTCTAAATGGATAATTGTCCGGTCTCCATTGACATTCCAGAATTTCGGATCATATTCAATTGGGTCATAGCCGATAGTCAGAACAACATCTGCCTGCTCTATCAGTAAATCGCCAGGCTGGTTGCGGAACAAACCGATACGGCCAAAATACTGATCCTCTAAATCTCTCGAAAGGGTACCGGCAGCTTGATATGTTTCAACAAATGGAAGCTGAACCTTTTTCAAAAGCTTGCGAACCGCTTTAATCGCTTCCGGTCTTCCGCCTTTCATGCCGACTAATACGACAGGAAGTTTTGCTGTTTGGATTTTTGCAATGGCCGCACTGATTGCATCATCTGCTGCAGGACCGAGTTTTGGCGCTGCAACAGCACGCACGTTTTTCGTATTTGTGACTTCATTCACAACATCTTGCGGAAAGCTCACAAAAGCGGCCCCAGCCTGCCCTGCTGACGCTATCCTAAATGCATTTGTAACAGCTTCCGGTATATTTTTTACATCTTGAACTTCTACACTGTATTTTGTAATCGGCTGGAATAGCGCCGCGTTATCCAAAGATTGATGTGTCCGTTTTAAACGATCTGCACGGATCACGTTTCCAGCAAGCGCAACGACAGGGTCTCCTTCAGTGTTTGCTGTCAGCAGGCCTGTTGCCAAGTTAGAGGCACCCGGTCCTGATGTGACTAACACGACTCCCGGTTTTCCAGTTAAACGGCCGACTGCTTGCGCCATGAATGCTGCGTTTTGTTCGTGCCGGGCAACGATAATTTCAGGTCCTTTATCTTGTAAAGCGTCAAATACCGCATCAATTTTTGCACCTGGAATGCCAAATACATGTGTGACACCTTGCTCCACCAAGCAATCAACAACAAGCTCCGCCCCTCTGTTTTTCACAAGGGATTTTTGTTCTTTTGTTGCTTTTGTCAACACCCTCACTCCTTATTATGCATTTTAAACGTAAAATTTTAAATATCTTGTGATAAGTTTCACTATACACTCTTTGGAAATTGACCTCCAATATCGATTCGCCTTATGATTAATATGTAATACGAATTATTAACCTATGGAAAGGAATGCATATTGAATGGAGCTTCGCCATCTTCAATACTTTATCGCAGTAGCCGAAGAGCTTCATTTCGGAAGGGCTGCCCGGCGGCTGAACATGACGCAGCCTCCTCTCAGCCAGCAGATCAAACAGCTGGAGGAAGAAGTCGGAGTTACGCTTCTGAAAAGGACAAAACGATTTGTCGAGCTTACCGCAGCAGGAGAAATCTTTTTAAATCATTGCCGCATGGCATTGATGCAAATCGGACAAGGAATTGAACTGGCACAGCGGACGGCCCGCGGCGAGCAAGGCCTTCTCGTAATCGGTTTTGTCGGATCAGCTACATATGAATTTCTGCCGCCCATTGTCCGGGAATATCGTAAAAAATTCCCATCTGTGAAAATAGAACTGCGTGAAATATCCTCGTCTAGGCAGCAGGAGGAGCTACTAAAGGGCAACATTGATATTGGTATACTTCATCCTCCCTTACAGCATACAGCTTTACATATCGAAACCGCCCAAAGCAGCCCTTGTGTTTTAGCTTTGCCTAAGCAACACCCATTGACTTCTAAGGAATCAATTACGATTGAGGATTTAAGAGATGAACCAATTATTACTGTTGCTAAAGAAGCATGGCCTACTCTATACATGGATTTTATTCAGTTCTGTGAACAAGCGGGCTTCAGACCCAACATTGTCCAGGAAGCCACAGAATATCAAATGGTGATTGGTTTAGTCAGTGCCGGAATTGGTATGACATTTGTTCCTTCCTCAGCCAAAAAATTATTTAATTTGGATGTTACTTATCGAAAAATGGACCAAATACAGCTTAATGCCGAATGGGTTATCGCTTACCGCAAAGACAATCATAATCCGCTTATAAAGCATTTTATTCATATTTCAAATTGTCAGCAGACAAGAACTAAAGAGAGTGATGCAGGTACATGAACGATACTTGCAATCTCTTTTTTCTTTTGGGATTCTTATGGAATTTTTATTAATTTAATATAATCGCTTAGTACAACTTCATATTAGTATACGTATACATACAGTACAAATAGTTGGCAAGGACATTAGTAAGCGCAGGACATTAGTTTGATTTCAAAAATGAAAGATAGAGAGGTGAAGTAAATTATTGAGTTCACCGGCATATTCACATTGCTCGCTTTTTTCGTAACAATGATTTTTATTTTCTGGAGACCAAAAGGACTAAATGAAGCTATCCCCGCCACATTTGGCGCTTTAATGGTTTTATTGTGCGGAAGTGTGTCATTGGCAGACTTAGGGGAAATCGGAACAAAAGTCACGGGTGCATCGGTTACAATCCTTGCCACTATGATTATGGCCATTGCACTGGAAAGCTTTGGTTTCTTTTATTGGGTGGCTGCAAAACTGCTCCAACAAGCCAAGGGTTCAGGCATCAAGCTTTTTTGGCTAACCAATTTGCTCTGCTTTCTCATGACCATTTTCCTGAATAATGATGGGAGCATTTTGATCACAACTCCAATCCTTTTGCTTGTACTAAAATATTTAGGTTTAAAAAAACATCAAAAAACCCCATATTTATTAAGCGGTGTTTTAATAGCCACAGCCTCTAGCGCACCGATTGGCGTAAGTAATATTGTTAATTTAATTTCTCTCAAAATCATTGGAATGGATCTATATCTTCACACTGCCATGATGTTTGTCCCTAGTATGATGGGACTCATTTTTATGACTTGTCTACTGTTTATGTTCTTTTATAAACGTCTTCCCAAGAACCTGCCAGATATACCGAGCCATTTTCAGTCTCTGCGGCATAGAAGGTACCATCCTCTTCATTCGCCATCAGCTCCTTTACCAGAACGAAATCAAACAAAAATCATGTTGTTTGTGCTTGCATTTGTTTTTCTCGTCAGAATGAGTCTATTTGCAGCATCATATACCGGTATTTCTGTTCCTCTAGTCGCTGTCATCGGATCTTTTATCCTGTTGAGCTGGAGATGGATTTATTTCAAAACCTCCCCAAAAGACTTGTTATATAAATCGCCTTGGCACATTTTTATATTCGCTTTTACTATGTATGTCTTAATTTATGGTCTGCATAATATTGGATTCACAGAGTTACTTGTGAATTATTTTGAACCTGTGGTTTCTGGAAGCCTCGCCCATGCAACTTTCGCATCAGGTATCTCTACTTCTGTTTTTTCTAATCTCTTTAACAATCATCCAGCGTTAATGATCAGTACTTTTACCTTAACTGAAATGACCCTGAATCCTTCAACAACAAAAATCATCTACTTGGCAAATATTATCGGCAGTGATATCGGTTCATTATTATTACCTATGGGAACCTTAGCAACGCTTATTTGGATGCATATATTAAAACAGCATGATGAAAGTATTTCATGGGGCGAATATATAAAAACGACCATTATCATCATTCCGCTGACTGTTCTTTTTACGTTAACATGTTTATATTTTTGGATCAGTTGGTTATTTCTTTAGCACAGTATGAAACGAAAAACTGCCTTCTGCTATTCAAGAGGGCAGTTTTGTATACACTAGGGAAGATGCATTGTCTTTAGATGATTTAACTTCCAAATGACTGGCTCTCCACTTGCGTTAATAAGCTCAATGATATTATTAGAGACATCCTTTAATAGACCAACTTTTTCTGGCACCTCTCCCATATCAAATATGACCAATTCACCAATATTTTTTTTGATCTGCTCCTCAAAATTACGCACAAGAGGAACTTTGGAAGGCACGACAGGCAATTGTGAGTTGTCAAGAGTATACGGTGTTTGTTCAGTTGAATAAGGAGTAAACCATTTTAAATGATGCATAGATATAAAAAGTATTTTAAATACAGGTGAGAAAAATACAATATAATCGTTTAAAACATTTGTAACATACCCATGGATCGATCGACCCCCAGTTACATAAACTTCAATAAACTGGCCTTTGACCTTGTTTAATGTATTTCTATATGAAAAAGCTTGAGTTTCTGCCTCTATCATTGGATCTTCCGGATTGATCAAAAATGGCTTCTCAGTACTGGTCATTATTTTCGCCTTGTTTATTTGATGAAGATGCAACAAGGGAATATAAAGATAATTGCAGCCATCAAAAATAACAAAAATATCCTGTCCGATATCTATGAGGGTGCCGACAAACCTTGTATCTCCTGAAATGACAACCTCAACATCTGTGTTAAGGAATTGATTCAAACCTTTCACGATTCTCCTCCTTTAACTGAAAAAGGGCATCACTTAATCTGATGCTCCTCCATTATCTATTAAAATTTACGTTTCCAGTGATAGTCTATCGTTCTAACAATCGTTTCATAGCTATAATCTTCCTTTTGTTTTCCTGAACTTTTTATTGAACTTGAATAACCTGGTGATCTTGATGATTGATAATCTGAAGATCTTGGTGATCGTTTAGATGATTTTGATGAACTCTTTGAACCTGATGAGCTGTATGATTTTGATGATTGATAATCTGATGATCTTGGCGATCGTTTAGATGATTTTGATGAACTTTTTGAACGTGACGAACAGCCAGATTTGGATGATTGATAATCCGAAGATTTTAGTGATCGTTTAGATGATTTTGATGAACTTTTTGAACGTGACGAACGACCAGATTTGGATGATTGATAATCTGAAGATTTTAGTGATCGTTTAGATGATTTTGATGAGCTATATGATTTTGAAGAAATGAACGAATTGCTGTCCTTATCATTATTGTCTTCCTGGCTTTGTTCATTCTTTTGATCCTCTTTTTTGTACGACCCTTTTGGGCCTAAGCTGATGCTTTTTATGTGATAAGAATAGATGCGAAGCACCTCTTGATTTTTCACTATAGTATAATGGCCGTCGGCATTATCTACAAGGATACCCTCAATGGCTTCCGGACCTCCACGATTAATTGAAACCCATTTATGAGTCAGACTCTTAAAAACCTCGCTTAAATCATCAGCTTCCAAGACACCTGATGGCGTCTGTCCTTCTATTTTCAAATCGGGCTCATGTTTACTTATACTCTTTATGTGATGGATATTAAAATACACTACCCCATCCTCATTTGTGTTTAACGCAGCGTAATCATCTCCCAGCCAGACCAATCTTCCTTTTTTAGATTCCGGACCCCCTTGATTAAATTGAACTGATTGGTTCATGAATTGTCCGATTAAGCTATGAAAATCGTCAGCGTCGGGCATTTCCTCAGTCTCAATTGCTGTGGTGCTATTATTGGTATCCTCAGTAATACTTTTCACATGATCCAACTGATAATAAATTATTTTTTTTTCAGCTTGTAAAGCAATATAATCTGATTTTACAGCAGTTAATTTTCCTTTTTTAGATTCCGGACCTCCACGATATACAGTAACAATTTTATCTTTCATTGAATGCAAAAAGTTATAATAAGATATTTCATCATTTGAATGATACTTCATTCTCCTCTTGCTCATTCAAGTTCCTCCTAGTCACTTATACATAGATGATAAACATACTGCATATATACGTGTCACATTTATTTGTTGAACTAATTCAATAGCCTAATTGTCGCTTTTTCCGCGAATACCCATTTTCACGCATTCATAAAATACTTAAATGATCTTTGAGGTATTGTGAACGGTTTTTAATATACTCGCAGATCACATCCGGCTCACGGTCAAAACGCTCAACATCATTCTTTTTATATGGGTCCATCAAGATAAAAGGCCTAATCCGCTCATACATCGCCATGATTTTCGGTTCCATATATTCTATTGTAAAAAGAGATTGGAGCGTTTTTTCTAACAGGCGCCTGTAGGACTTGCGAAACTCGGATTCATCCAATATCCGGGCGGTTAGTGTATTAAATCCTTGAATTCTTACATAATCGGCAGCCATCCGCTCTCCATGGATATCCCTGCCCCAAGTCGCATCATAATCCCAAGGAATCACCTCAAATAATCCGGTTTCCCCGCTTCTGTATAATGCGTAGTTGTGGACAAACCCGTCATAGTTTGAGGTGAATACAATACCGGCAAGCCAGCGCAAATACTTGTCGACATCCACATGCTTTGTCACTTCTGACTTAAACTGAGCTTTAGGGACCGTATTAATTTTAAAAATCATATCCTGTAAATAAAAATCATCCTCCTCAGTCCCTGTTTTCTTTTCATATCCAAGCTCCAGCGATGTTTTCGTTTCCCTTTCTAAATCGCTCATCAGAGAAAAGTTGGCATCATCATCCACCGCATAAAAAATCGCGCCATCAGCCAGCTTCCTTTTCGCCAAATAATATTCATCTACGGATTCAAGTTCAAGATAAACCCCTTCATTCTTCCCATTCATCTTTACAAACACAAACTCTGCCTTTGGAGACAGTGTCCCTAGCTCCGAGAAAAAATCCAGAGACAATTTGTTTCTCATCAAGGAAGGATCTTTATACTCCGCATTTAAGTGAATCTCTCGCGCGCCGCGGAATGTTTTCGGCTGATAAAAGGAAATATGGTATGACTTCTTTTTGAAGTCTCTGATATGTGATCCCCGATAAGCGATATCAATATCCAGCCTTTTTTGATTTACCTTCATCACAGCTGGCACCGGATCATCGTCCCATATATCCTTTTTTAATTCACGCAAGTCTTTTGGATGAACAAACAGCTGATAAAGCGGTAAATTGGATTGATTCTTCATCCATAATCCTCCTTACAAATATTAGGCTTTTATTTTTATAAGATCTCAGCGGAACACTTATACACTTTTTAAAACCGCGCGTACTATGAGGGTAGTAAGGATCTTCATCCTTAACATCATTTTTAAAAGGAGGATTTCAAATTGGGCCACTATTCCCATTCTGACATCAAAGAAGCGGTGAAATCCGCAAAAAAAGAAGGTTTAAAGGATTATTTATACCAAGAGCCTCATGGAAAAAAACGCAGTCATAAAAAGTCGCACCGCACTCACAAAAAATCTCGCAGCCATAAAAAATCATACTGCTCTCACAAAAAATCTCGCAGTCACAAAAAATCATTCTGTTCTCACAAAAAATCTCGCAGCCACAAAAAATCATACTGCTCTCACAAGAAATCACGCAGCCACAAAAAATCGTACCGTTCTCACAAAAAATCTCGCAGCTATAAAAAATCTTGCCGTTCTTACAAAAAATCTCGCAGCTATAAAAAATCTTGCCGTTCTTACAAAAAATCTCGCAGCTACAAAAAGTCTTACTGTTCTCACAAGAAAAAATCTCGCAGCTATAAGAAGTCATGCCGCACACACAAAAAATCTTATCGTTCCCATAAGAAATACTACAAAAAACCGCACCACCACTGCGACGACTACAAAAGACACGATGATTATGACAGCAAAAAAGAATACTGGAAAGACGGCAATTGCTGGGTAGTCAAAAAGAAATACAAATAATCTAAGTTTTCATTGTTTCAATAGGCTGCCGGCGGAGGTACGGAAGCCTATTTTTTTATTTGCCCTGTATTAGATATATGTCATGACATAACATATGCAACCCGCATCATTTGGTTTCCTTTAAACCATTTCGTTATAATCAAGGTATCCTAACGATAAAGGCGGTTGTTGCTATGTACATATTTCAAGCTGATCAGCTTAGTGCCAAAGACACATACAAGCTATTGTCAGGTACCGTTATTCCCCGCCCCATTGCATTTGTGACAACACTTTCTTCAGGAGGAGCGGTAAATGCCGCGCCTTTCAGTTTTTATAACGTCGTCAGCTCAGATCCTCCGCTTCTCAGTATTTCTGTTAACAGGACGGAAGGACGCCAAAAAGATACAGCACGAAACGCAGTGGAGAACGGAGAATTTGTCGTTCATGTCAGTGATGAAGCCATCATTGAAGATATCAATGAAACAGCTGCAAGCTTAAGGCCGGATGAAAGCGAGCTTACACGCACCTCGCTTCATCCTGTTGAAAGCAAAGCTGTTTCAGTTCCCGGCATTAAGGAAGCCCGCGTTCGCTTTGAGTGCAAATTAGAGCGGCATATTACCTTTGACAATGATCAAGGCATCACTACAGCAGATCTGCTCATCGGAAGAGTTGTCTGCTTCCACCTAGATGAAAAGGTGTATGATGCAGAAAAGGGATATATTTTAACGGATGAATTAAAGCCTGCCTCACGATTGGCGGGAAATCACTATGCCAAGCTGGGGGAAGAATTCACACTGATTCGTCCCAGCTGAAGATAAGGACTATTTAAATAGAAGAAACTAGTCAAAAAGACCTTATGATTACAAAATATCGCCTGTAAATAACTGGAAAAATATCAAAAAAAAGAACACCCAGAGTAAGCTCGGGGTGTTCTTTTATGAAACGTTTTTCCTTTTTCTTCGTATAAAGGTAGATTAGGAGGAATTGGAATGACAAACTTTTGGATTTTAATGCTGATCGCTATTACCATCAGTCTCGCCTCTCAATTTTTTATAAAGAAAAAATACGGTATTGATAAATCCGGCTGGCGATATAAGCATGTCAGCAATACACACAAATGGATCGAAATCACTTTACTTATTTTGTTTGTGTTTTCACTCTCCTTTTTTCCAGTTGAATATTTGCTTCTTTTATTTTTTATTGTGATTGACTCAATACGAATTTTTATGGAGTGGCATTATAGACCTGAAGATAAACAGTATATGTACCACATTGTAGAGGTCTCCCTTATGTTTATGCTTTTGATTTATATTTGTACCCTATAGTTATTTAAATCCCCACAGCCGCTCCGTCTCCCCGAGGATCGGCTCCGCCTTGGAGAAAGCCTTCTTCATCAACTTTGATTGCAGCCGCTTGTCCCATCAGCGGATCATAGTCACCGACAACCTCCACGAGATGCCCGCTGTCTTTCAGTTTTTGGATTGTTTTGTCTGTGAATCTGCCCTCGACTCTGAGACCTTCGTATTCCTCTCCCCACGTTCTGCCCCATACCCAGCGCGGTTCGCTGATTGCCTGCTGTGGATGCATTCCGTAGTCCAGCATTCGGGTAATGATGGCCGTCTGGGTCTGCGGCTGGCCTTCGCCGCCTTGTGTGCCGTACAGAATTTTTGGCTTTCCGCCTTTACAGACCATAGCCGGCATCAACGTATGGAAGGTGCGTTTTCTCGGTTCAAGCGTGTTGACATGATTTTCATCCAGTGAGAAAAATGATCCGCGGTTTTGCAGTAATATGCCTGTATCACCGGCAGTGACTGCCGAGCCAAATTCAAAGTACAGGCTTTGAATGAATGACACTGCGTTGCCATCCGCATCGATTACGGCCGCATATGCCGTATCACTTCCCACCGGCCTGCTTTCTGCCGGTATTGCGAGATAGCCGATTTCTTCTGCCAATTGTTTTGCATAACGTTTGTCCAAAAGCCTTTCAAGCGGAATGTCTGCAAACGCCGGATCAGTCAGGACGGCATCCCGATCTAGAAAACTCTTTTTCAATGCCTCCACAAGCACGTGATAATATTCAAATGAACCGTGTTCGATTTGGGTGAAATCATAGTTTTCCAAAATGTTCAGTGTTAATAAACCGGTAAATCCCTGAGAATTCGGCGGCGCCTGATACACACTGTACCCTCGATAATCACTTGATACAGGCACTGCCCACTCACCCCGATGCGCTTTAAAATCATCGATTGTCATGTAACTGCCGTTATTCTGTAAATGTGAGACAATCCGCTGAGCGAGATCTCCTTCATAAAATGCGCTTCTTCCTTTTTCAGCAATCAAGTTCAGACTGTCTGCAAGCTCTTTTTGCACAAACCGCTCTCCCGGGACAGGTGCTTTGCCCCTTCTTGTGAAGATGTCAGCCGTGTAAGGCGTGGAAGCCAGCAATTCAATATTCTTTTCTGTGTGACGACACTGATCTGCTGATACAGGAAACCCATTTTGGGCATAATCGCGTGCGGGCTCCAATACATCTGCAAGAGACAGACGCCCGTACTCCTTCAGGACCGCATCCCAGCTATCAACCATTCCCGGCACGGTAATGGCACTGTCAATTCCCCGCAGCGGAATCGCGCTTTTTCCCTTATATACATCTCTCGTTACGTTTTTTCCTGAACGGCCGCTGCCATTGTAGACTTTTACTGCCTTTGTTTCCTGGTGAAAGGTCAGCCAAAAGGAATCCCCGCCAAGTCCGGTCATATGCGGGTACACAACCGCAAGACAAGCACTCACCGCAACAGCGGCGTCAAACGCGTTGCCTCCCTTATCCAGTATGCGGTTTCCGGCTTGAGAAGCGAGGTAATGCGGACTGACGACCATTTGCTTTGTACCGATGACAGATTTGTTCATCACAAGTCCCCTTTTTTAAGAAATTTTCTTCAGTATAGGGAGCCTGATTTTTCACATCTACTGATCCGGCAGAAAAACTGACGAACTTTCTTCTTTTCGCAAATAATAAGATATTTTTTCGTTCATTTCGAAAACAAATGAAAAATTATCATTTCGATACGTAACTTTTATGATAAAATGATTGCTAAAAGGCAACGAAAGCAGGTGGAGCAATTGAGTCATGAATATCAAATCCCCAACCTTGTACTTGATGAGACTGATAAACAAATTCTCACGATTTTGCATGAAGAAGGCAGAATTTCTTATACGGATCTTGGCAAAAGAGTCGATTTGTCACGGGTCGCCGTGCAGGCCCGTATCAACCAATTAATTGAAGCCGGTGTTATTGAAAAATTCACCGCTGTCATCAATCCCGCTAAAATCGGCATTCATGTTTCCGTGTTTTTCAATGTCGAGGTAGAACCGCAATTTTTAGAAGAGGTCGCTCTTAAGCTTGAGGAAGAGCCTGCGGTCACCAGCCTTTATCACATGACAGGCCCGAGCAAGCTGCATATGCATGGGATCTTTGCCAACGATCAAGAAATGGAAGAATTTTTAACAAAACGGCTGTATCCATTGCGAGGCGTCGTCAGTGTTGATTGCCAGATGCTGATCAAACGATACAAAAGCCGTATGGGAATGAAGCTGTAAAGGAGAGAAACGAATGAAAAACCATCCTTATCGGGATATGACGGCCGCAATGGTTCGCACCGGCATATTAGGGTTCGGCGGCGGGCCTTCCGTGATTCCGCTGATCCGCCATGAAGCGGTCAATAAATATAAATGGATTGACGATGATGAATTCGGAGAAATATTAGCAATCGCTAATGCGCTTCCCGGACCGATTGCCACCAAAATGGCTGCTTATCTGGGCTTTAAGCTAAAAGGCACATTAGGTGCAATTGTGGCGACCCTCGCCCACATTCTGCCTACATGTCTTGCGATGGTGGGCTTGTTTGCGGCTGTAAATGTGTTAAGCCATTCAGCAATTGTTGCAGGTATGATCGGTGCCGTCACGCCGGTAATTGCGGTCATGCTCGGAATCATGGCGTACGAGTTTGGCCAAAAAGCGCTTAAAGGTTTCGGCTGGGTCACCGGCATCCTGTTTTTTATCATCGCTTTTATCGGCCTGCAAACTTTACAGATTAATCCCGGCCTTGTCATTATCATTTTCTTAGCGTACGGGGCGTTTCATTTTAAACTGAAAAACAAAATCACAAATAAACATTCAAAAGATAAAGGAATGTCAGCCTCATGATATCGATCTATTTATTTATGGCGTTTTTTATCGCAAACCTACTGGGATATGGCGGCGGACCTGCGTCTATCCCGCTAATGTTTGAAGAAGTCGTAAACAGATACAGCTGGCTCTCAAACGATCAATTCTCAAATATGCTCGCACTTGCGAACGCATTGCCGGGCCCGATCGCCACGAAAATCGCTGCGTATGTCGGCTACAGCGCAGGCGGGTGGCCCGGCTTCCTAATTGCCCTGATCGCAACCGTCGTACCGTCGGCGCTCGCATTGATCGTCCTGCTGCGCATCATCCAGCGCTTCCGCCAATCACCTGTCATCAAAGGCATGACGCTGTCCGTCCAGCCTGTCATCGCGGTCATGATGCTCATTCTTACCTGGCAAATCGGCGCAGACGGCATCAAAGCGATCGGCTGGGTCCAATCGATCGTGATTGCGGGAATTTCGCTCCTTGCCATGACAAAATTCAAAATGCATCCGGCATTTTTGATTATCGCGGCGTTTTTATATGGGGGCCTTGTGATCCCTCATTTATAGAAAAAAGCACCTTGACAGGTGCTTTTTTTATTTTGGCCCAGAAATGCCGTTTGATATGACAGCTGTTTCTTCTCCTGCGTCACTCTTGATGATGTGCTTGACTTGCAGCGTGGTTCCTGCCATTCTCACATATTTCTTCAACTGGGATGAATTGGTTTCAACTTGTATCCAAACAGGAGGCTGGACCTTCCAAAATAAAAAGAATGCAAGAATCAGCATGCCAGCAACGACCGACAGCAAAAACTTCATATCGCATCGCTTCTTTTCAGTAAGCGGCTCGCAGCGGACAGCGCCTGATGATCACGAAGAATATCGCCTGGACGATTGCCTTCTCCCAGCACATAACCTTTAAAGGGCATTCCCATAAAATGAAAAATATGTTCGAATTGCTGAATCAGCGGCAGCCCTTTTATTTTTGGATTGTCTCCGCCCACTGCTGTTACATATGCCTGTTTCGCTGACATTTGCTGTTTAAAATCAGGAAATCTCGGATCTCTCAACGTCTGTGACCAGCGATCAATAAACAGCTTTAATGTCCCTGACATGCCAAACCAATAAATTGGGGTGACGAATACAAGAATATCGCACGGCAATATCCGCTCAATGATAGAATCGTAGTCATCTAGAACAGGACGAAAGCCGCCTTGGGCGTGACGCAGATCTTCAATTGGCTGAATTCGATATTTCTGCAAATAAATGTGCTCCGCATCGAATCCTTGAACAGCCTTCTCCGCAAGAACATCCGTATTTCCGCCAGACCGAGTTCCGCCGTTAATAACCGCAATTTTCATGATGCATCTGCTCCTTTGTTTACGAATGATTTTCTTCATCTTATAATGGATTCATCAATCAATACAGATGATTATTTCGATTAATCCAATCGCTAAAACCGATTTAGAAAGGAAGAGAACAAGTGGAATTGAAGCAGCTGATCACCTTTATTACGGCGGCAGAACATGTAAACTTCACCCTAACCGCCAAAATGCTTAATTATGCACAATCAAGCGTTACCTCTCAGATCAAATCACTTGAAGAAGAAATTGGGACGCCTTTATTTGAACGGCTCGGCAAGCGGCTTATCTTGACAGAAGCAGGAAAAACGTTCAAATCTTATGCACAGAAGATCATTGCGTTAACAGAAGAAGCGAAAATGGCCGCAAATCAAGTAAGAGAAACAACCGGAACCTTAAAAATCGGGGCGACGGAAAGCCAGTGCACATACCGCCTGCCCCCTATCATAAAAGAATTTAAACAGGCTTTTCCCCAAGTAAAGCTCATATTCAAACCATATATCTCCAATGAACAAGCGAAAGAACAGCTCTTACAGGGCCAGCTTGATATCACCTTCATCTTGGATGTAAACCGGATGGAAGACGCACTGCACGTTGAATCTTTGATTCAGGATGAGATCAAAATGGTGGCTGATAATGACCATCCTTTTCCTGCGGATTTACCAGTAACATTGAAGGATCTTCAAAACGAAACTCTTCTGCTGACAGAGGACGGCTGCTCGTACCGCACGCTCTTTGAGAACAATTTGCATGACTCCGGTGTCTATCCTAACAAATTGGAATTCGTCAGCATAGAAGCCATCAAACAATGCGTAATGGCCGGACTTGGGATTGGAATCTTGCCTGAAATGACAGTAAAAGATGATATTGCAGCAGGCCGGATGAAAGAACTCAATTGGCAGAGCGATTGCCCCGTTTTCACTCAATTAGCATGGCATAAAGACAAGTGGATGTCTGCGCCATTAAAGGCTTTTATCGATTTGACACGGAAAACATTCAAATAAAACCTCTCCACAAGGACGACAAGGTTTTTGAGACCAGGAAAGCACACACATACAAAAAAACACTTGATGACTTAGAGCACCAAGTGTTACACGTGATTTTTCTGATAAAACGTTCGCAAAACATGCGTCTCAAGGTCAGCCAGGCGGACAGGGATCGGCAGCCTGCTTTCTTGATTGATCAAGCTCATCGTGATCTGATAGCTGCTGTCTAAATCAATATAATTACCGCAAGACAAGAAAATAGGCTTCACGTCTCGCCGCGTTCGCAGCGCCCGTCCATATACCTCGCCGTCAATGATAATATCGGTATATGCGCCTACTTCATTTTCAGGCGTCACGAAATCGCAGCCTTTGATTTTGAGATAGGTTTTCGCAATCCCAATCGTCGGCTTCCCCAGAAAAAAAGCCGCATGGGTGGCAACGCCCATATGGTTGTAATGCAAATATCCGTTGCCATCAAACAAGAAGACATCCGGCTCCGTCTCCAGCTTTTTCGCCGCCTCGATGATCAAAGGCAGCTCACGAAACGCAAGAAAACCGGAAACATACGGCACGCTGATTCTCCCCATGCTATGCACTTTTTCAATGACTTCTTTTGTATCAGCGTCAATCACGATAATACTGCACACTCCGTATGGTTCTCCGTTCTGCTCCCAATAGGCGAGATCGACGCCTGCGCAGGTGTTGATGGAGTCTGGATGGATCGTGGGGGATAGGTTGATACGATTTTTAAGGTTAAATTGCACTTGTAAAAAGTCTTGTTCCTTTTTCATATCAAATTTATGCACATCAAATACCTTCATAACGATTGCTCACTCTCGACCTAAATTAATGTGAGTCTCTCTTCTCGATTCTAGTATTTCAAAATGAGGACTATCTGTATCTATCTCGTACTTATTTAATAGATTGCCTTCTTCATCCCAATTCTTTTCAGAAATTAGTATGGAATGCTCATACTGTTGCTCACTTTTTTTCCTGCCATTTTCAAACCAAATTATGCTTATACCGTGCAATTGCCCATATCGGTATTCTTTTTCACTTTTTTTATTCCCGTTTTCATAAAATTCACATGTTAAACCATGGGCCAGACCATTCTTATATTTAGTAAAATAGATGATTTGACCATTTGGATATAATTCGTAAGCCAGCCCTGTAAACGGCTGGCCATTTTCGTCTTCAGGATTATCTAAAATCTCATCACTTACCGAAGAGAACCATAAATCCTCAAAGTCCACTCCCTTTTCTTTTATACTCTTCATATCATATTCATTTTCCATACTTTAAAGCCTCCGGTATATAATTTGTATTTTGAGTTATATATTCACAATGTGGACATCTAGGCATTGGGACACCTTCTGGCATCTTTTTATTTATTTTCCTAGCACTTACTACATATACCATTAAATCTTTTAAATCCGCATCAGGTCTTTGAAGTAACGCTTCATTTAGAGCATTAACTTCGGCATGAGAACCCGCCCCTGACGTCTTTATATAACCTTCTTTAAGTTCTGTAGGCATATTTACAATTCTATCATGAATAAGTGGATGTAGTACCTTAGGTGGCTTCCCATCTATATTGTTTATTCCAAAATAATAATTGCCTGTTTTTTTGTCCAATACACCAGCTACCGCAGGGCCTCTTTGTTTTTTAGTTAGACCAGAAGATTTAATTCTACTAAGTTCGTTTAGTACTTCTGCCCTTAGATTTATTCGATGGTGAAGATCTTCTTTAGACAATACACCATGCTTATTTCTTAAATATTGAAGCCTAGTTTGTTTTTCTTCAGTAGTCTTAGCAATATTGCTAATAAGGCTTTCATTACTCACTTTATTGACATATGGAGCATTTTTTTGGTACAACCGATCAAAGTAGTGTGCCAATCCTGCTCCACCAATAATAGTAATAGCTTCCAGCGCCCCTTGCTTCCGCTTCTCCTCAGACACTTTGTTTCCGAACATATCCCGGCCTGTGACAGCTTCTGAGAATCCGTTTGACGCAACAAGGCCGTATGCGCCCATTTCTGTCATTTTGAGAATGTCTAAGGATTTGCCTGTTTTGTAGGCGTCTAATGCGTGTTCAGCAGCGATAGCTGCTTTTCCGGTTTTGTAGATGGCTTTTCCGCCTTTGAAGGCCCGGCCTGCCCAGCCGACGACTGGTATGAATCCGGCAGCGGCCATAGCTCCTGCTGTCACACGCTCCGCGGTGGAGAGTTTTTCTCCGGTAACCGGATCAACGCCTTCGGTTGCTCTTTTATAATCATAATAGCCAGTGACTTCTCCAGTAAAGTTGCAAACTCCATCCCATGTTTTTTCGTACCACGGTTTGTTTGCTTCTTCCTCGGCTTTTTCCTGGAGCCGTCTTGCTTCTGCTTGCTGGGTTTTTGCATCGATATAGGTTGTTCCTTGATTTTCTACTTCAATGACGCTTTTGTAGACTTCATTGCTGTGGAAGGCTTTTTTGTCATAGTACATAGGGGATGCGCTCTTCCCATTGCTGGTGGCCTGCATGAGAACAGAATATTTGGTGAGCACTGCGTTGTCCAGAGATTCTAAATTTTGATATTCAGTGGTCAGGGATTCATCAAGCTTATCGACAGCTGTGATTGTATCACGTCTGATTTTTTGGGCATCGCCCATCTTATCTGCATAGTCGTCAAGCGTGTACATGTCGAGATCAATAATATCGCTGATGCCTGACAAAATAGAATCGATTTCTTCTTTATGAGCGGAGACCATCTCTGAGGCTTTCAGGTCTCCATTGGGCAGCTCATGATCCAAAAAAGAAGTTTCCACATATGAATCATTCAGTTCTTGATCTTTAATATCTCCTGAAATGCCATTTAAAAACGCAATTTGAGCAGAGACAAGCGTCAGCCAGCTGTCTACGATTTCCGCCTGCCCCTGAAAAAAATCTTTAATATTATCCGCGCCTTTGCCTTTAAAATTATCGCCTAAATCTGCAACTCCCTGAAACGCTTTTTTCAGCGTATTCAGCTGCTCCTCAAGCGTCTCATATTGCTTTTTTCTGCTCTTCGCTTCTTCGATTAAAGATTTAGATTCAAATACTTTGCTCATCGCACTGCCCTTTCTGTTCTATTTTACCGCTATCGCCTCGTCCTGCTCTTTGAGTGAATCTACATTATCCTTTGTATCCTCGATATTTTTCTGTACCGCTTTTTTGTAATCTCCGAGCATGGTTTTGATGTTCTCCTCACGCTCATGATATTTTTTCGTATAATCGAGTTTGTTTTTTCCATTGGACCCCGCGGCGCCGATTGATACGTCAGCAAGCGCATCTTTGACAGACTCTAATGTTTTGATTACAGCATCGTATTTCAATTTAATTTCTGACATAAAAAAGATCACCACAATTTAATAGATTTAATTTGATTAACAGCATCCTCCAAGAATTCTTCACCCTTAGCAAGAGTATGCCCAGCAAAATTCGCTAGCTTTAATTCTTTGTCATAGAGAAATTTCATAGATTCCAACTGAATAATCTCCATCTGAATCGATGCCATATACTCGTTATATTTATCATTCACAATCTTAGATGCTTCCGATTTCGCCTCTTCTCTTCCCTTGTCGAAATCATCGGCTTTTGTTCCCGTCCAATGCTTGCCCAATTCCGGTTTCACAATTTCTTTGATTTCAGTGATTGCCTCTTCTTGCAGTGTGTCTATGTCCTTTTTTGCTTTTTTCAGCTTTTCGATCTTGTCTTCCACGTCGGAAATTTTTCCGTTGAGCGAACTTTTGATATCCGCCAGCATACTTTCATAACCCATCTGAATCACCTCTTAATACTCAAAAAGTCGTATGGAGGGGCTGATGAAGATAGACTTTTCCATACTTTATTTCCATATATTATATTTTAAAATAGCCAGAAGGCGGCTTAAATAGGGTAAATGGCTTAATTTAGGCATATAACGCTCTTGGAATGTAGGTATTTAATCTTGTTTTTGTTCGTTATACAGTTAATGAAAACGTTTTATCAAATAAAATCACCTAAAGTCATAGTTAAAAAGGCACTTGAAAGAGACAGATGCTGTTGATCTGCCTCTTTCGGCGCTGAGCTTATTGTTCATGTTTATGTTCTTCATCAGGTCGATCACGTCTGATTTTGTCTTTGGCTTCTATTATTCCCCGCTTCTGACCCTTTAGATCAAAAGCTTGTATTAGCTGCAGTCCCAGTTGTACAGAACGTTTGAAAAGTCTTTTTTCCTTAGATCGTCAGGTGTGATGAAAAAATTGGCGATGCCGACGTCTCCCCACATTGAATCGATATCATCGTCTGAATCAATTTGTAAAAGCATGATGGTGTGTTCTTTATATGCGTATTCCCGTGGATCATGCTGGGTAAAAGAAGCGTATCCGCCGATTTTATGGCCAAATCCGTTTTCAGCCAGTTCATTATAAATGTCTTCTTCATCCTCGCCGAACTGACCAAAGAACTCCATTGTTTCCATGCCCGTATACTGCTCAAATTGAAAATCTGTAGGCAGCACCCATTCCGAAGATTTCACAGGCTCGACTGCCGCTTCTGATAAAATCGGAAAATCACATTCGCCTGTGCCGATAAATGAAAAATCAGAAACAAGCTCGTCTTCGTTTTCTATGATATTTTCAAAATAGATCACTCTGAAATTCTTTTGTTCACATCGATCGTCAAAATTTAGTCCATAGACGTCATCATGAAGAGAAATGTAGAACTGCAGGATACCTGAAGAAGGGTAGCCGTCAAGCTGGGGAATGTGTGAGAAATTAATCTGTGCCATAAGCTTCATCGGCTGTCCATTTTCATCAGTCGGGTATGTTTCATGCTTGGGGAAATAGGGATCACCGGCAATTTTGCTGTCATATCGTCCTGTTTTCCCTTTTCTCACATTCAGTTTCACGTATTCTTTCGCTGATTTCTCCATCAAGTCGCGGTACGGTCTCATTTTTTCGGGCAGATGATTCATCAGATTCTCTCCTTTTCCGGCATCTCCAAGGTTTTATTTTCTGGTTTTCTTCGTTTCTTCTAATGTTTTTCAAACGATTGTTTAAAGAAGCCCTACTTCTGTATAATTTTCCAAACAATAGTTAAATAGTAGCAAATGTATTCAGCACCCCGCAATAGATGAAAAAAAGACTGGTGCGCAACCAGCCTTTCTTTTTCATCTATTGAATTGCACCTGATGGAACAACCGCCTTCCGACCGACAGAATAATACTCCACTCCTGCAGCCGCAGCCTCATCCAATGTGTAGCAGTTTCTGCCGTCAAAAATGAGCGGCGTTTCCATCAAATCCTGATAAGCCGCTAACGGAAATTGTTTAATGTCAGCCCAGTCGGTCAAAATCATGACGGCGTCAGACCCTTTGACAGCTTCCTCGATCGTCTCTTTATATTCAACAGCTTGCGGGAGAACATGCTTTGCATGGCTAACTGCAATGGGATCGTAGGCTCTGATACGGGCGTCGAGCACAGCGAGACGGTCTGCAATAACAATTGACGGCGCTTCTCTCATATCGTCGGTATTCGGTTTAAATGACAGGCCTAAAAGGGCAATCGTTTTTCCCGTCACCCCGCCGAGCCTGTTCAGCGCTTTATCAACCAGCATCGCCTGCTGATTGTTGTTGACTTTGATAACCGATTTCAGCAGTTCAAAATCATGCTCGACATTGCCGGCAATTTGCACGAGGGCGTTTGTGTCCTTTGGAAAACAAGAGCCGCCGTAGCCTATGCCCGCTTTCAAAAACTGGCTCCCGATCCGCTTATCCTGTCCCATCCCGTACGCGACTGCTTCAATATCGGCGCCGACCTTTTCACATATATTCGAAATTTCGTTTATAAAACTGATCTTAGTGGCCAGAAAAGCATTTGAGGCATATTTGATCATCTCGGCGCTTCTGATATCCGTTTGGTAAATCGGGATTTGAAACGGACGGAAGAGCTCCTCCAGCGTATTTGCTGTTTTCTCATCGGCCGTCCCGATCACGATCCTGTCACCATGAAAGGTGTCATAGATCGCCGACCCCTCACGCAAAAATTCCGGATTGGATGCGACCGAAATACTGACAGGCTCCGCTAGATGTTCAGTGATCAGTCCATTAATCAAATCGTTTGTCCCAACGGGTACTGTGCTTTTCGTTACCACGACTGTATCTCGTTTGACATGCTTTGCGATGCGTTTGGCCGCATCTGTAATTTGCTCCAGATTGGCGTGCCCATCGCTTTTCTGCGGTGTGCCGACCGCTATAAAAATGATGTCTGCCTGTGCCAAGCCTTTCTCATAGCTCGTTTCAAAGTTCAGCCGTCCATCAGCTGTATTTTTTCTCATCAGCTCTTCAAGACCTGGTTCAAATATGGGGGAAATGCCCTTTCTCATTTCATCAATCTTGTGAGCGTCAATATCAATGCAGGTTACATGATGTCCAATCTCAGAAAGAGAAACACCTGTCACAAGACCGACATAGCCTGTTCCGATGACTGTTATATTCATTGTTTCCCTCCAACAGTTAAATTGCTGCTTTGCAGCTTCCGTAATATCGTATGAGAACATCCTATCATGAATGCGAATGATCTCCCGCATAGCCTGTCGGGTACAGCCTGTACAGATTTCTGAAATGTGATTCAACCATACAATACACTATTATATCGCTCTCAAAAAGAAAGTGGTGAAATGAGAATCGGCTGTTAAAAAAGACCAAACAATTTTCTTCTTTTGACCGGTTGCGGAGGCTGTCTGAAGATGGTCTGATTCCGCAAGAGAAGCTCTGCATTTTCCGTCAGCATATAAGGAAGTTCCGAGCCGAATTCTTTCTCTAGAACATAAAGGGCCTCTTGAGTGTGAAAATTTCTCGTTTTCACATTATGGGCATCTGAGGCTACGAAATGGATCAAATTGGCTTCAACCAGCCGGAGAGAAAATGCTTTCAGCTGCTTGCCGAAGGTCCCCGCAAGACTTCCTGAAGTAATCTGAGATGCTGCTCCTTTTTCCACAAGATGATACAGCAAGAACGGGTTTTCGCGAATTTCCCTGTTGCGTTCAGGATGGGCGATAACCGGAATATATCCTTTCAGCTGCAAATCATAAAAAAGCTGCTCCGCATATCGGGGAACGTGATCAAACGGAAACTCAATCAAGATGTGTTTTGTATCATTCAGCGAAAGCAGCTGCTGTTTGGCAAGGTCTTGTTCCACCTCGCCGTAGATTCTGATTTCCTGTCCCGGAAGCACATGTAAAGGAATGTCTTCTTTGATTAAACGTTTGTTTAACTGATTTGCTGCTTCTCTGACTGCGGCTGGCTCGTTTTTATACACACCGTTGTTATGATGAGGTGTCGCAATGATCGTCCGGATTCCCTGACGAACAGCGGCTCTTGCCATTTCTATGCTGTCGGCCGAATCACCTGCCCCGTCATCCAATGCGGGAAGAATGTGACAGTGAATATCGATCATGTCCTAGCCCCCTTTTTTCGCAAAAATAAATAACGGGCACGATGCACGTTATTTATTTTGCATGAAATTGTCCTTGTTTCCGTAATATCCGTATTCAGAGTGCTTCGAAAGCTTTTTGCCGTTCATAATCGCCCCAAGAAGCTTGCTTTTGCACGTTTCAAGCGCCTCTTTCGCTTTTGCGGCTTGTTCTTTTTCTGTTTTCCCGCTTGAAATAACCAGTACAGAACCGTCTGCCACGTTGCCTAAAATCTGTGCATCTGCTACGGCAAGAATAGGCGGCGTATCAAAAATGACCATATCATATGCCGCACACGCTTCGTATGCAAGCTCCTTCATCCACTTCGAGGAGAGAAGCTCGGCCGGGTTTGGCGGGATCGGGCCGCTCGTCAGCACGTCAAGATGTTTTTCATTCGATGCTTGTACAGCCTGCTCCATAGAGCTTTTTTTTAATAAAACAGATGTTAAGCCAACCGTATTTTCAAGAAAAAAGGCCGTATGTACTGTTGGTTTTCGCAAATCAGCATCAATCAGGAGCACTTTTTTTCCCTGTTGGGCGAATACGACAGCCAGATTGGCGGCCGTTGTTGATTTTCCTTCCCCCGGACAAGCCGATGTAATCATGACTGATTTCATTTGCCGGTCCACTGAAGCAAATTCTATATTCGTGCGAATCGTCCGATATTGTTCAGAGTTCAAGGATTTCGGCTCTGTCATTGCAATGACATTTCTCCGCATCCGCGAGCCTCTGTTTTTTCTAAGCGCCAAAATGTCCACTCCCCGTTTTTTCAGATTGGAAACCCTGTAAGGTCTTTGCTGTTTTCTGCTCATTCGCAATGGTGGAAACTGTCCCTAAAACAGGTATGTCCAGCAAGGATTCGAGCTGCTCTTCCGATTTGATCGTATTATCCAAATGCTCAAGCAGGAAGGCCAGTCCGATGCTTCCCGCCAATCCGGCCGCAAACGCGATGGCAATGTTTAGTAGCGGCTTTGGCGATACAGGGGACGGATGTTCTGAAACCTCGGCTTTTGACAGAATGCTGACATTGTCAACATTCATAATGGATGTGATTTTGTCTTGAAAAACAGATGCTATAGTATTGGCAATATGAGCCGCTGTTTCCGCGTTTTCATCCCTGACTGATATGTTGACCACTTGGGAGTCCTGTTCGCTGGATACGGTAATTTTGTCATTCAGTTCTTGGGATGTCATCGACAGGCCCATTTCTTTAATGACTTCATCTAAGATGGCAGGGCTTTTAATGATGACATTGTACGTATTGATTAACTGAAGATTGGTTTGGACATCGTTAAATTGAACTTCTTTTCGTTCATTTTTCGATTGGTTGACCAGAATCTGAGTTGAATTTTCATAGATGGGTGTAAGTGCGAAGAAACTAATGAGTCCGCCGGCAGCAGTGGCAGCTGCGGTTACAATCATAATCAAAAGTATGCGTTTTGTTAACGTTGATAATATCTCTTTTAAGCTAGTAGATTCTCCCATGATACCTCCAAATCTCTTATAACATCCTTTTCCATTTACGATTATACAACGTTGAAACCGCATTTCTCCAGCTTTTCACGTGACATAATTCGACATTTTTTTACAAAACGATATGCTAATCTTTTTTATGTAAGCGTTATATTTACTGTGTTGACAGTGCTGTCTCATTTTCTCTTATTCGTGCAGTCACGTCATCTCGCATAAAAAAATCCCGCTAAAGGCGTGCGGGATTTTTATGTTGCATATCCATTTTTAATATGAGAAATCAAATTTTCAAGCATTTCCTTCGTCGTCATCTCAGATGACTGCTCACCAATTTCATGTGCATGCATCAAAATTTTCAGAAATTCTTCTTGATTCAATTTCTTTTCACTCATCTTTTTTTTCCTTTCAGCTTCCATTAAGTTGAAAACACGATTATTATATGATGCTGGTTATCAATTTGCAATCTCTAATACATCATTCGACACATCCCATTTTTTATGTCCTTTTTTAGGAAAAACTTTTTAAGGCCGATGTGTTGCGATATAATAGAGAAATTGGATCTTTTTATTACGTGACTCGGTTAGGAGCGATAATCATGCTTCAGAATATGATTTCCAAAGACGATGTGCTGGCATCTGCTGAACAGTTAAAAGAACTTCTTCCTTACAATGAGGAAAATGTTCAGCTGATCAAAAAAGCCCTTATTTTATATCGGCAGGATTCAGTCTATCGTTTACAAGCAGTGAGTCCGACGGAAGTTACGGCTTACGTGCAGGATGTTGTGCCTGTGCGGGTCACATTGAACTTGTTTGTCATAGTCAAAAGCGGCTGTTCATGTCCGTCCGGAAGAATCTGCCGCCATATGCTGGCTGTGTTTTTATATGTATATGCAATGTTCGAGCGAGTGGGTACTTTTACAGAGTATTGGCTGGAGAGGGAAAAGCTAGAGGAAAGCAAAGAGCTCGTCCGCCGCCAGTTTCAGGAAAAGGTGCTGCCTAATGAAGAATCACTTTCAAGCTGGCTTGCTTTTTTTGATTCAGAGTTTTCTCTCTGGCAGGCACGTACGCCAGAAGGCAGCCAAAACATGCAGGGCCTCTATTACGGCTACCTGTCCGCATTAAAAAAACATGCGCCGAACAAGCCGGAGCTGAAAAGCCTGTACCAAATTCATTCCGCGATTGCGGTTTGGCTTCGCATGTTCACATTGATTGAAGCAGGCAAGCTGAACCCCGAACAAGATTTTTATTCCCTCAATCCGTACGTTGAACAACTGATGGATACAATCTACAGCTCTATTGATAAATTAAAAACATACGCGCTGTCTTTTGCGCTTGATCCGTTTTTGGATAAAACACCGGATGTTATCCGACATTTGCTGTTGAAAGAAGAAATTTTCCAATATGAACGCATCCGCGTCTTCGGTGAAATTTGGAGTGCGCTGCTTTCGCGTCCAAAATGGGTGGCACGCGAACAGGAGATGTTGAAAAAAGAAGCAGGACGGCGTTTTTCTCCCGAATTGCAATTCGGGCGCCTGCATTTGGAATTCCTGCAAAAGAATGATGACGTTATTTTTGCGGAAGCGGATCAATTCCCGCCGGAAGCGCTCCCTTATACGTTCCAATGGCTGAGTGAAATGACTGCCAAGAAGGACTGGAAACGGCTTAAAACATGGTACCAGCAAATTGAGCCAATTGCGATGGGTTATACGAAGCTGGATAAGCCGTTTAAAGAGATGCGCGATGTGATCGGCGAGTTGTTCCTTCTGTTGAATGCCTATGTGCAGCAAACCAATGATCAAGCGCTGTTTGAGCGCTTTGCCGCGGGCTGTCTGCCGTATACGTTCACAGAATACAGCCATCATTTATATGAAAAAAAACGCTATGCCGAGTGGATTGAAATTCATAGCCTTGTCGGCTTTTCCATCAATGAAATGGATAAAATGATGCTCAAGGAAATTGCAGCGAGCGACCCTGAGGCGCTTATACCGGCTTACCATAGAGAAGTGGCTTTTTTCATTGATCAGAAGAACCGCAGCTCGTACAAGGAAGCCGCCCGGTATTTGAAAAAATTGCGCACCCTGTACAAAAAAGCGAAAAAGCAGAAGGTGTGGGAGCGGTATATTCAGCTGCTGAGCTCGCATTACAAGCGCCTGCGTGCGCTTCAAGAAGAACTGCAGAAAGGAAAGTTGATTGATGGCGAGTCTTAAAGAAATTCTCATCCACGTCGAACAAATGGAAGATGGGTCATTTACGCTCTCAGCCTTTGATGAGAATGAGCAGCCTCTTCCCTACAGCCATATGAAAAAGCATTTGTTCCAATGGCATGAATCCTCATTTTACGGAACCTTTCTAGAGGATGTCAGCTTCATCGGGACGACTGCTGTCCTGCTATCTCCATGGATGACTGTAGAGCTTCTCGGCAAAAACTCGTTCAACTCATTCAGCTCCGTGCAGCTTACAGAAGAAACGGAGCCGCTGATCGAGGCGGCATCGACCATCTACGAATTTATCGCGGACGGCGATTTTATGCCTGACTATGACGCATGGACAAACGGTGTTTTTCGCTGGAAGGACCGCGATAATATACTGGAGGGCTTTACTGCGGAATGGTTTTCCGCTGCCGTACAGGATTACATCCAGTACGACGATGACCTGCGGGAGAAATGGGAACATATCAAGGAGAAATCGCCTGCGGTTACGACATTCCGCGGCCATTTTCTTGATGAAGAGGATTTTCTGGAAGGCATTGGCTGGATTGACGACCAATCTCCATTTACTGTCGGCTTGCGCTTAAATGAACCGGACTTTGACGGAGACGAATGGAAGATCGAGATGTTTTTACGCGATAAAAAGAGCGGCGCTGTAGAATTCTTTGACGGACTGAAAAGCCTCAAAAAATCGTGGCAGGCGTACAGCGATAAAATCGCGCGTGAGCAGGACCGCTTTCACAGAACGGTTCCGTGGCTGTCGTTTGATTCCGGGACAACGCTGATCTCGGAGGAAGAAGCCTGGATCTTCCTGTCAGAAGCAAGTGAGACGCTTGTCGATATGGGGGTAGAAATCCTCCTGCCGTCCTGGTGGCAGATTGTCAGAGACAGCAACATGATGCTGAAAGCAAAGGTGTCGTCCTCCCCGCGCGGCGAGTCATTTGTCGGCATGAATGCACTGCTTGATTTCAACTGGCGGTTTGCGACAAATGGAATTGAACTGACTGAGGCTGAATTTAATGAGCTTGTCGCCAGCAACAGGCGCCTTGTTAATATCCGCGGGCAATGGGTTAAAATCGATCCGCAGTTTATCAAACAGATGAAACGCCTGATGGAAAAAGCAGAATCAGAGGGACTCCACATGTCTGATATTCTGGCGCGTGAGCTAATGGATCAGCAGGATGGCGGACTTGAGGATTCGGATCTGATTGATACATCCGCTTTCGCAGGCATTCAGTTTGATCTGTCTAAACAGCTCAGGTCACTGATTCGAAAGCTCACTGCCGCGGAAAACCTGCCGGAGCACGAAGTCAGTCCTTCTTTCAAAGGAACGCTCCGCCCTTATCAGAAATACGGCATGAACTGGCTGCTGTTTCTGCGGGAAAGCGGTTTTGGCGCCTGTCTGGCTGACGATATGGGGCTTGGGAAAACGATTCAAATGATCGCCTATTTCCTTCACGTGAAGGAAAGCGGCCGGCAAAAAACGCCTCATTTGATTATTGCGCCGACATCCGTACTTGGCAACTGGCAGCGGGAGCTTCAAACCTTTGCCCCTGATCTGTCTGTCGCGCTCCATTATGGGCCGCGCCGGCCAAAGGGTGATGATTTCGCCGCGCATTATGAAAACGCAGACGTGGTGCTCACTTCATACGGTCTGTCACATGCCGATACTGAAGAGCTTACTTCTGTGACATGGAACACGATCTGCCTTGATGAAGCGCAAAATATTAAAAACGCGCATACGAAGCAATCACGCGCAATCAGGAAGCTGAAGGGGCTTCACCATATCGCGCTGAGCGGCACGCCGATGGAAAACCGACTGACTGAGCTGTGGTCTATTTTTGACTTCATGAATAAAGGCTACCTCGGCAGTTTGACCGGCTTCCATAAACGCTATGTGCTGCCGATCGAAAAAGACCGGGACGAAAAGAGAATCGGACAGCTTCAGCAATTAATCCGGCCATTCCTTCTCCGCCGGACGAAACGGGATGAAGAGGTCGCGCTTAATCTTCCTGAGAAGCTGGAAGAAAAAGAATTTATCCCTCTGTCAGCCGAGCAGGCATCCCTTTATGAGCAGCTCGTCAAAGACACTTTTGACCATATGACATCCCTGACCGGCATGCAGCGAAAAGCGCTGATCCTCAGCATGCTTGGACGGCTCAAGCAAATATGCGATCATCCCGCGCTTTATTTAAAGGAAGAGCAAACCGAGCTGCTGGCCGGCAGATCAGTCAAGCTCGAAAAATTGCTGGAACTGATGACAGCGATCCGCTCCCAAAACGAAAGCTGCCTGATTTTCACGCAATACATTCAGATGGGGAACATGATGAAGCGGCTGCTTGAAAAAACGTTCGGGGAACCTGTGCAATTTTTAAATGGGAGTCTCTCCAAGCAAGAGCGGGATACACTCGTTGAGAAATTTCAAAGGAAAGAATATCCGACACTGATTCTTTCACTCAAAGCTGGAGGCACCGGACTTAATTTGACCGCCGCCAATCACGTCATCCATTATGACAGATGGTGGAACCCGGCGGTTGAAAATCAAGCGACTGACCGTGCATACCGCATAGGCCAGGAGCGCTTTGTCCACGTTCATAAAATGATTACGACGGGAACAATCGAAGAAAAAATTGATGTCATGCTTGAATCCAAGCAAACCCTGAACGATCAAATTATCCAAAGTGAAAACTGGATTACCGAGCTTTCCACACAGGAGCTTGAAGAACTGTTTACATTAAGCGCTACAGCGCAATGATCATGACTAAAAAAGCTGGCTCTGATAGAGCCAGCTTTTTTCCGTTCATAGCCGTCACGCCGAATCTCCAAAAAATCCGTTACGCCGGTTATATCAACAGGATGCGCTTTTGGAGCAGCACATATACCTACAGCAAATGTTTCATCATATGTGCGACACCATGTTCGTCATTGGTTAAGGTGACAGCATCGGCTATCGATTTGATGTCTTCCCGGGCATTGCCCATCGCTACACCTTTTCCCGCAGCCTCCAGCATCGATTTGTCATTTAAACTGTCACCTACAGCAGCGGTTTCCTCGAGCGGAATATTCAGCTGTTTTGCAAGCCTCTTCAGCGCCTGCCCCTTGGAAGCTTTGCGGGAAGAAAGCTCAAAGTTGTGCTCAGCCGAACTGACAAGCGTCAAATCTTCGGCATGCTCATATCTTTTCCAGCCTGCCTCAAGCTTTTCTTTGAAGAAAGAAAAGCCGAGAATATTGTAAAAATCGATTGGCTGATCGGCTTCAAACAGCTCTTGAAAAGAGTTAATGTAAGCAAAGCCCGATTGGCTGTATTGCACCTCGGCCGCCTGCTTAAGGACAGAAAGATCTGTTTCCGGGTTTGCGCTTCTAAATCTGTCCAGCTCAACATCAAGAAGTTCTCTGCCGTTTTGAGGCGTATAAATCGCTGAACCTGTGAATACCTCATAATAATAGTTTTCCGACTCAAGCCATGAGAGAATGTCATACGCCCGTTTCGTATCAATCGTTTCGTGATGATAAAGCCTGCCGTCGGGATCGTGAATGACGGCGCCGTTTGCACTGATCACCCATGTTTTGATCCCCAGCGGTTCAAAGATTGACATGACGTCAAAATGAGCGCGCCCAGTTGACACCACCACTTCAATGCCGTCCAGCTGCGCCTGCCGCAGTGCGTTTTCATTTTCCAAGCTTACCTGATGCTTGCTGTTGAGTAAGGTTCCATCTAAATCAATCGCAATTAATTTCACGTTTGTCAGTCCTTTCCTTCATCCTGCTCTGTCACGAGAAGCTCAACGCCGTTTCGGTCAAGCAAGTCACAAAATGCCTGATTCGGCAGCCTGTCTGTAATCAAAAGGTCGATTTCATTCAGCTCCGCATACTGATAAAAACTGGTGCTGCCCAGCTTCGAATGATCTGCAAGCGCGATGACCTGCTTTGCCTGCTGTATCATTTTCCGCTTCACCATGCCATCCTCTTCATGCGCAATTGTAATGCCATGTTCGGAAATACCGACCACACCAATCAGCGCTTTATCAACATGGTAGCTTGAGAGCTTTTCAATCACAGAGGACCCGTACAGAAAGCGGTGCTCCTTTTCCAGCTTGCCTCCCAGCAGATAAATTTCAATTCCCTCTTTATCGGACAGCACATCCGCAAGATTAATCGAATTGGTGATTACCGTACAATCAACCGCATTCAAATGCTTTGCACATGCCTGAACAGTTGTAGAGGCGTCTAAAATCACCCGGTCTCCATCATGAATAAGCGATGCTGCAAGCCTGCCGATCTTATTTTTTTCCTCAGACACTGTTTTCAGGCGGCCGGAATAGCTTTGAATTTTCTGATGCACAGTCGGTAAAATGGCGCCGCCTCTTGTGCGGATGATGGCATTCTGTTCCTCAAGTTTCACAAGATCTCGTCGCGCTGTATCCCTTGACACTTGCAGGAGCGTACAGATCTGCTCCGTTGTAATTCGGTTATGCTGTTTTAAAAAATCCAAAATCGCTACTAATCTTTCTTCTTGGTACACGCCCTCATTCCTTTTCTCAGCAATCATTTATAAGTAATTATAAGTTTTTATTTGATTTTATTCAACATTAATAAGTGATTTTAAGTAAAAATGCGTCGAGAGAACCAATTTTTCCTAAGTAGGCAAAAAGAAAGAACCAGTCTGGTCGACTGGTCAATTTTGAGGGGATGATGCGAAGATCCGGATAATAGTGAATGGATAGATAACGGGAGGAGCAGGGGTGTCAATCAGCAGCTTTTTCCCGGGGTTTAGGGTCCATAAAACGAACAGTGTCAGCCAACACTTCTGTTACATACACGTTAACGCCTTCCTCGTTTTCATAGCTTCTTGTCTGAATCCGTCCGCTTACGCCGACGAGAGAACCTTTTTGGCAATACAACGCCGTGTTTTCAGCTGTTTTTCTCCAAAGTGTGCAATTGACGTAATCAGCTTCGATTTCACCTGAAGCATTCTTGAAGCTGCGGTTCACCGCGAGCGTAACATGTGCAACTGCCGCACCGGCGGAAGTGTAGCGAAGATCAGGATCTTTTGTAAGACGTCCGACAAGCATGACCTGATTGAACATGCGATTCCTCCTCTCCTTGCGGTTGTATGTATTGTAAATGATGCAACAAGAAAAGAAAAACGCTTAAAAATGGCTTTCAGCCTCTGTTTTTATCTTTCGTTTTCATTTTTCCTTCAGCTAAAAACATCTTTTGCTTTTTTCCTTTGAAGAAATATGTACTTTTTAAAAAACGGAAAAAGATTTGCTTTGTCAGCCAGTTTTGCGTATTCATGCGCACATAGGAAGAGCCATCCCACGCAAACCACTGAAAGCTCAATTTTTTTTCCGGCATTGACAGCTTGATTTTATACTGCTCCATGCCATCTTGTGTTTCGTATAAAAAACTTATTCTTCCTTTTTTGTTCAGATGAACCTCAAACACTTCTTTACGGCTTAACATATATGTTACTTCCTTTTGAATCAAATGGCTTTCAGAAGGAGCGCCGTCAATATAAATTTCTTTTAAACGAAATTGATTCATACCACATCTCTCCGTAATCCATAGTCAGTTACAGTATAATGAAAAAATAGAAATTATTAAATGTTTCGCTCATACAAAATTCTTTAGCCCCAGCATTGCAGGATTTTTTCCTCGAAAACGTTTATGTTATAATGGAAGGCAAGAAAACTTTGGAAGTAATCGGGGTGAGAAGAAATGAAAACCTTTAAACTGGTTGACCTGAATGTGGAACGAGTGGACAAGGAAGAACAATCAATCGAACAGTTTCCCCTTATTGACGGACTGATTATAAATAAAGAAGACGGTGAAAATCACTGGCTGATTGAGGCGCTTGTACAGAAAGAACATCTGTCTTTTTTTGAACAGCTTCAAAACAGACAATCTGAAGCCAAAGTATTTGTAACAATCACGAAAAAAAGCAATCGCCCCGCCCAGCTGACAGCAGCAGTGAAAAATATCGTCAAGCTGGAAGAAAGCATCCAGGTTTTACTCTATGGACAAATGGTCACAAGAAAACAGCAGGGCACTGAAACCATTCTCGAGTCCCTTGTAAAAGAGGGCTATACAGGAACAAAACTCATTGAGGCATTTAAGCAAAAATTATAAATATGAGGGGGCATGTTCCCCAAAACAGACACTGAACCGAAGAACATCACAATAGACATTTTGAATAGATATGTTCTGCATGAAAAAAGCTGCCGTTTTGAACGGCAGCTTTTCTCTTCGTGCTTTCACTCTTGCATATTTAATTTGTATGGCCAAAAGAATCAACCAATTCCCCTTTCACAACAAGGCGCCCTTCAGTTTTGACAGCCTTGTCACATGTGATTAGCGTAATCTCTTTTTTGTTTGTCTCCTCAATTACATCTGCATCCATTTCCGATATGATGTCTTTAGATGTTACAGAATAGATATAATCCTTTTTAAAATCCGTGATGACAATTTGGGCACCTGTTTTTATGTTTTCCAGAGGTCCGAACAGAAGATTCTTTTGCTTCAAATGATGGCCCGCCAACGGATAATTTCCCTCACCCATTTTTTGATCCGGGCGCATTGTTGCCGCCCCTATCAAAAGATTTTCATTGGTTGTGCCTTTTACGATCGGAAGCTCCAGATCGACACTTTTAATTGTTATCCGCCCGATAACCGCTTTTTGATCGTGATCAAAGCCGGCCTTTACAGCATCCATTAACTCAGGCGGCTCGATTGAATCAAATTCAAATTCCGCTTCTCTCTCATTATTTTTTTTCAGCTGCTCCACAGTTAAGGCCGATTCACTCTGGCTTTTGCTAAGATAAGCTATAATTCCGCCTTTGATATAAGGAGAAGAGATCAGCAGCAGTCCGAAAAGGATGAACACCGTAATGATCATTTTCTTGTACATGCAAAAAACCCTTTCTTATGCATCCTTCTAAAAACGCTTCGTGTCACTTTTCAAAAAAGCACCTGATCGATTCTTCGATGATCAGGTGCCTTCAACTTTATCCTTTTCTTTGTTTCTTTCTTGAGGCAACAGCTAAGCCTCCGCCTGCCATAAGCAGCAGGATACCGATCATTGCTGTCAGCATGCTGTCTGTATCTCCGGTTTTTGGGAGGGTTTTGTCTGTGTTCGACTGACCATCCGAGCTGCCATCTGTACCATTGGTATTCGGATGATCTCCATCATCTTTTCCATTTCCGCCCGGTGCAGGTTTATCAGGATGATCATGCTTATCAGGCGTTGGTGTTTTCACTTTTTGATTAGAAACAACGATCTCAACAGCTTTTGACTGTCCTTTTTCAATTGTGAATTCAATCGGTGTTTCGTCAAGTTTGTAACCTTCGGGAGCCTTCGTTTCAATCAACTGGTAGCTTCCCGGCGCAAGGCCTTTTACAGTGAACTGCCCATTTTGATCTGTTTTCCAGAGTTTAGAAAGCTCTTTTCCATACCCGTCAGTTTTTACAGGCTTGCCGCTTTCGTCCAATAACTTGAATTCAGCGCCCTCCAAAACGGTATTTTTATCGTCTTGATCCACTTTTTTCACATTTACGTCACCTGGTGCCAAAATGTTTTCCGCGGTGATTTCGACTGTTTTCGTGTCTGTGTTTGTGATCTTGAACGATATAGGAGTTTGGTTCACCTCATAATCCTTAGGCGCTTTTGTTTCTACAAACTGATAATCGCCAGCTTTGAGGCCATGCACCGTGATTTGTCCTTTGTCATCGGTAACCAAACCGGACTTCAGCACTTTGCCGTTGGCGTCTGTCAAATTGAATTCTGCGCCTTGCAGAACTTTACGTTGATCATGCTGATCCACTTTTGTGAGGACAACCCGGTTCTTCGTATTAACCGCTGTTACTTCAACTTGTTTAGGTTTGCCGCCGTTTTCTGCCTTAATGGTGAATGGCACAGGGATGGCGGATAATAGATACCCGGCTGGCGCCTGTTTTTCGATAAATTGATAGCTTCCTGGCGCTAACCCGTCAACTTCAATTTTGCCGCCTTCTTTTGAGACTAGATCGTCTCTCACTGTTTTCCCATTGCTGTCAGTGATTTTGAATACCGCGCCTGCTAAGCCTTTTCCATCCTGATCTTCCTTCGTCAGCTGAACCGATCCTTGATAGTTCACGACGATCCCGGCATCTGTAGCTTCAGGCTTTCCTGCTGCTGATTCAGAAATGGTAAACTCTTTTTTCTCCGTGTTTAGCACATAACCGGCTGGCGCTTTCGTTTCAACAAAGGCGTAACGTCCCGGCGCAAGGCCCGAAGCCTTTACTTTTCCCTCTTTATCGGAAGTCAGCTCTTCTTGAACCGTATTTCCTTTTTCGTCGACAATGATGAAAACTGCACCTTCAAGCTTCTTGCCTTCCGCATTTTCCTTCGTCAACTCAACGGAGCCTTTATGATTAATGGCGATCCCGGCATCTGTAGCTTCAGGCTTTCCTTCAGAGGAATCAGAGATCTCAAACTCTATTTTCTCTGTGTTCAGCACATAACCGACTGGCGCTTTCGTTTCAACAAAAGCGTATTGTCCCGGTGCAAGGCCTGAAGCTGCGACTTTCCCGTTTTTATCTGAGGTCAGTCCTTCTTGAACCGTATTACCTTCCTTGTCGATAATCTTAAAGACGGCTCCTTCAAGCTTCTGGCCATCTGCATCTTCCTTCGTCAGCTCAACAGAGCCTTTATCGTTAACGGCGATTCCGGCATCTGCGGCTTCAGGCTTTCCTGCTGCAGATTCTGAGATGGTAAATTCTTTTTTCTTTGTATTCAGCACATAGCCGGCTGGCGCTTTTGTTTCCACAAAAGCGTAATGGCCCGGTGCAAGGCCCGAAGCCTCAATTTTTCCGTCTTTATCTGAAGTCAGCTTCTCTTGAACGATCTTTCCATCTTGATCGACAATGTTGAATACTGCGCCTTCAAGTTTCTGGCCTTCAGCATTTTCCTTCGTCAGAGAGACTTTTCCTTGATAATTGGTCATTGCTCCTAAATTGACGTCAGACACTTGATTCTTTTCATTCTTTGCGATTGAGAAGTGAATCGCTTTTGTATTTACGATAAAGCCTTCAGGAGCTTGTGTTTCTGTCAAGCGATAGTAGCCCGCCGGCAAACCGTTCATTTCTACTTTTCCGTTTTTATCAGATTTTATATCTGTTCGTATGAGAGTATAGGTGCCGTCATTTGACTTTTTCTCCAGCTTGAAAACAGCACCCGCCAAAGGATTGTTTTGTTCGTCTTGTTTGATAAGCGTCACCTTGTTCTGTTGATTTACGACTTTGTACAGCGCTCCTGGCTTGGAGGAGTTGCTGTCTATCTTTACAGAGACTCCTTTTGCATAAGCATCACTGATGGTATATCCGTCAGGCGCTTTTACTTCTTTTAATACATAGGAACCGTAGCGAATATTTCCGAATGTAAGCTTCCCGCCGGCATCCGTCGTACCAGTGCGGAGGAGCTGTTTGGAGTCCTCAGACCATAACTGGAATTCTGCTCCTTCAAGAGCTTTATCGTCCTCTCCAGTCTTAAAAATCGTCAGGCTTCCTTTTTCTCCGGATCCGGAACCGTCGCCGCTTGAAATGGCAACAAAGATCGAGCTGCTGTTTTCTTGAGTCTGCTCCTTCACATTTGTTCCTGAAATGGACACCTTATTTTTAACATGGCCGCTCGTGCCGGCTATGTTAATCAGAGACCGGTATTTGATCACATAGGCGCGATCAATTTGCTTATAGCTGCCTATGAATTTCAGGACAAACGATTGTTCACCTGTTGTATTGTCCGTTTTGATGTCTAACGTGTAGTCTTTGTCTTTTTGAAGCTCGACATCTCCCGCGGTCAGATTTCCGCTGCTGTCTTTGACCACTCCGTTTTCATCATATTTTGCTTGATACACTTTAAAAGAATCCGCATCTAATATTTGATTTTCATCCGGCGTGTCAGTAACTTTTACGTCATCCAGCGTTGATTGGCTGGAGTTGACATTGATGTTCCAATCGATGTAGCTTCCATTTTGTTTGCCGCCTTTGAAAACCAGGCTTCCTCCGTTCGTAACTGAAACAGAGCCTGTTAACGTGCGGTCTGCATAGCCGTCATTATAGTAGGTTGCCTTGTTTGTATACTGATTCTGATCAATGACCTGTCCTTTGAGTGATGTCTTAAACTCAATCAGATATGGTACAGAATCGCCTGTTTTAAGGTGTACCGTCAGCGTGCGTTCATTTTTCGCAGAAGGCTCTTCGACATCATACTTGGAAGGATCAAGCGCGTCTCCTTCTGTGATCGAGCCGTTTTTATTGATCGTATAACTCTTAACGACAACTGAACCCGGCACAAATTGCTGAGGATCTGTTATGGCATCTTTGATATAAGGGTTTTTCGTCGGCTCGCCGTTATAGTTGACGCCGATTTTCCACGTGATTTCCTTTGAAACCGCGTTGTATGAGCCGTTTTTAAACCCATTATTTGAAGTCTGATGATTCGGCGTAAAACCGCTTGATACCTTATTCGTGCGCTCAGTGCCGTTTTGATCAGTCCATGTCGACTGAGCTGTATTCTTAACGCTTTCGTTAGAATAATCGGCATTGAATGTTGTCGTATAAGTGATCTTAAATTGACTGTCTGTTTTTGCATAATCCCCGATCAATGCCAAAGTAAAGCCTTTTTGATCAGGTTTTTTTGTTAACGTGTAGTCTTTGTCTTTCTGTAATGTTTTGTTGTTCGTTGTGTCTTGAAGCTTGAACGATTCATCAAGCAGAACCATTCCGCCGCTTTCAAATTGATCATCCAAAGTCCAATTGTTCATCAAGTATTTATTTTTATTAACTGTAATCGTCCAATCAACCGTCTTCTTCTCATAATCAACGTTTGAATATCCTTTGATGAGATTTTGCTGAATGGCTATTCCAGAAGCTTCTTTTGAATCCCCTGTTCCGGTTACAACGCTATTGGTGTATGTTGTAGATTTATCAATGATCACTCCGCTGTTGACCTTTGTTTGATATATGATTTTGTAAGCGCTGGTTACGTTTTTATTAAATTTGATTTCAAATCCGCTTCCATTATCGATGAGCGTGTAGTCCTCGCCTTCCTTTAAAGGCGTGCCCGCTTGCTCGCTGCCATTCTGACCAAAGGTAATAGGAATAACCTTCAAAGAATCTTTCACAAGATGCAAATCACCAGTTCCAAAAGAATCTTTAATCCTGGCCTTGGATTGGTCGATCTGTTTCTCACCGTAGTTGTATGCAAGAGCCCAGCTGAATGTTTGAGATTCTCCATCATAGCCGGTCGATGATTTCGCGATCATTTTTCCATACTTGGCTGCAACAGTGGCTTCTGCAGAAATGGGTTCCAGGTTGTCTCCGCTGAATGCCGCCTTATTTGTCAGCGTTATATTTCCGCCTTCACTCGGCTTCGCACCATTGTCAATGTCGGTTTCGTATACAAGGCGGTAGGCTGAATCAATTGTCCCGTCAAATGTGACATTTCCTTTTGAATCAACACTGTAGCCGGAAGAAACTTCATTTCCTCTGCTGACAGAACCATCAATGTTCACATTGAGTTCATACACTTTAACTGAACGGTAGATTACGCCATCTGGAAGGCTTTCCGTGAGTTTGGCATTTTTGACTTGATCCAACTTTTTATTGACATCGACCGTCCATGTTACTTTACCAGGGTTGATGCCTTTATCCAGCACACCTGATTTATCAATGGTTTTACTCACATTGGGTTTAAAATAAACTGTTGTTTCAGGAGTATCGGCATTCACAGGAAATGGGATCTTTTGTGTTGTCGAACCCGTTATTTTTTTCTCGTTGAACTGCGTATTGATAACCAATGTGCCTTTGACATTAGAACTGTCTTTTACCTCGCCGTTAAATGTCATTACCACATGTCCGTTCGTATCAATAGAAAATGTCCCGTATGTGGTGTCTCCGGCGCTTAAAGGCAGGTTCACAATGTCATTATGCATAATAAATTCTTTAGGCAAATCAAATTCATATTTATCGCCGGCATTGATTGTTTTTCCTAAATTGTCGGGAATGGCCCAATCAATTGAAATTTTCACCGGAGAATTCGTATTGGCGCGATTGCCCTTGTCATATGGCTTTCCGTTTTCGTCCGTCAACGTCACGCCAGTTAAAATATTTTGCGTGATTTGTTTTTCTTCAGTTTGCAAGCTTTTGAAAGCTGATTGACTTGAGGATGACACTTTTTTTGAATCATCACTCTTAGAGGCTTCGCCGCTCTTAGCGTCATCTGACGGCTGCTGTTCTTCCTCTTTTTGATCCTTGCTGACTGAAGGTGCAGGTTTGTCATCTTTCCCTTCCTGATCACCCGCAGTATCAGAAGAGTCGTTTTTTGGCTCTTCCGCCTCGGCATCTGGTGTCTCCTCTTTCTTAACAGGAATGATCACCTGCTGGGTTTTGCCTCCCCCTAGCTGAAAAAGGGCTGCTGCTGTATGTTCATCGCCTTTTACATCTGCAGTAAACTTAGCTGGTAGTGTAATGGTCCCCTTGGCATCAGGAGAATCCGCGGATGCAGTTGTTAATTTTACTGTCATGGTGCTGCTGCCCGCCGGCACTTGATAGCTGCCGATGACCTGATCAGCAGATTTGATCTCACCTTCTGCACCTTTATCAAATGTAAAGCTTTTAGGTATCTCCACATTGATATCCTGTTCGCTATCTGCTTTTTTGTCTTTTTTCAATGACCATTCATATGTCAGTTTCACTTCGTCCCCCGGTGTTAGTGCCGGTTTGTTTCCTTTTGATCCGTCAACAATCTGGCCCTTGGCGTCCTTAACTGTTACCGAATCGAAGAATTGGCTGTCACTTGACGTTACGTCCACAGCCTGTGCTGTAAGAGTATAGCTGGCGATCTGGCTGAAGAAGAAAAAGATGGCAAGGCTTATGATCATAACGATCCGCCCGCTTTTTTTCAGCCCTAAGGGAAAACTCCTCGTTCTCAACTTTTCATTCCTCCCTTTCTTATCTATCTTTCACTTGCCGATTGATCCGCGAGACCATAACATCATGTCTCATCCCCCAAAAAGAACTGCTAATGCCGAATGAGTTTCAAAACTAAGATTTGCCATCCGAACCAAACTACATTGTATGAAATGGAACTATACAATTTCTGTACAACTCAGAAATCATGTAAGATTGAAGTGAATTGGAGAGAGTTGAAGTTTCACCCAGGAGACATATGGCGAGGGCCTTCCCCTTAAGTGCACAAAAAAACCAGTGTGCATCGAAAGGCAATCGACACATACTGGTTTGGAGTTCTTTAATTAATTTGATCCTTCATTTGTTTGTAACGCTGATATTCTTTTATCGCCTCTTCTACCTTCCCGTTTTTGTTGAATAGCTGCAGCTTGTATTGCATAATTTTATGATCGCATGGCTCAATTTTCTCGGCTTGCAGGCAAATGTCCATCGCTTGATGATCGTTCATTTCATGAATATGATAATCGATCAGTTCATAGGCCTTTCCGAGCCAAAGCTGGGAAAGACGCGTCTTTTCCGGTTCTGCCCAAAGATAACCGTGCTCCATTAGGTAATGATTTTGATAGGACATGAAAATATCCATGTGCAGATGTAATGTAGCCGTATTGAGCGGCGGCGCCCCTTTTAGTGATTTTTCCCATTCGACAACATCGATTTTTGCGCCTGAAAGCCGAAGAATATACCCAGTATCAGTCTTCTCGATAGTTTGGCTGAAAGGGATCTGGCTGAATAATTTTCGTATTTGGTAAATGGTGGAGTAAAGTTGGGTGCTTGCTTTTGAAACATCGTAATGAGGCCAAAAAAGATCGATTAGCATTTCTTTACTGACCACATGGCCTTGATTGTGAAGCAAAAATAAGTATATTTCACGTGCTTTCGACGTTCTCCACTTGACTGGAATGCTTGTTTTGACATCCTTTAAGGTTTGATGAAACTGCAAGCTCCCAAAGCATTGGATGGAAAAATGCGCCTCGGTATTTTCTGCATTTTGTCTGAGCATATTATTCGTTTTGATTCGTTCAACAGTTGTCTCAAGCCGCTTGTATATGACAGGCTTCAGCAAATAATCAATGGCATTCAGCTCAAACGCTTTGATAGCAAACTCATTATAAGCCGTGATGAAAACGACTTGGATGTTTTCATTCATCGATTGAATCGCCTCAGCAAGCTCAATGCCGTTTACCCCCGGCATTTCAATATCAAGAAACACCGCATCTACAGCAGGAGTCTCAGGATGCTCTAAGGCTTCAACTGGATCTTGATACGCCATAATAGATTGAAAGGCGTTTGTTCGTTCAAGCATTTTCTTAAAATGAAGCAATGCCAAGTGCTCATCATCAACAATTAACGCTTTCACAAAACATCCCACCCTATATGTAAAATCGAGATATCAGTAAATAACTTCTATTATATCATGACAAATAACCCCTTTATCTGGATTCTTTTTCTTTCTATTGTAGTTTTTGAAATTTTGCACTTACAATATTTATAAAAAGGTAGGAATTTAGAATGAGCCTGCTTGAATAAAGGAGCTATAATATGAAAGAAAAATTCATCTTTACTTCAATTATTTTCGGTTACGCTGCATTTTTTATGGTTTTCATTGCCATTGACCATTTTTCCGGAACAACGCTTCCTGCGGCAAGGCATGGGGTCATGAACCTGGAGAAGTGGGATTTTCAGAAGGATGGGAATGTACAGCTGAACGGAGAATGGACATTGTATCCAAATCAGATTCTGTCACCAAAAGAGATCGCCTCAGCAAAAGGAAAAGATCCTCTCTTCGTTGATGTCCCCAGCAATGTGAAGCTAGCCAAGCAGGGTATCAATGTGGATTACGGAACGTATAAGCTGACCATCAGATCAAAGCAAGACAATCAGGTTTTTGGGATCAGCACGTCGTTTATTTACAGTGCCAATCGCATCTATTTTAATGGACAATTCATTGGCCAAAGCGGCAACCCTTCAAATAAACCTGATTTTGCGGCACAAAACCGCCCATATACGAGCTTTTTTACGCTTCACAAGGGTGACAATGAACTTGTCGTACAATTTTCGAACTTCGGAAAAACGCCGGGATGGGGAATCGCAAAGCCAATTACTTTTGGCACCCAGGAGCAAATAGTGCGGGAAAATAAAATTTCCTTTCTTAATGATACAATCATGATTACAGCTTTTTTCATTACCGGATTATATTTTCTGGGCTTTTTCCTGCAAAGAAAAAAAGATAAACATTTGTTGTTTTTTTCTGTTATGTGTCTTCTGTTTTCGTTCATTATTCTGATGATCGGAAAAGAGCGGATTATATTTCTCCTCTTTCCGTCAATTTCATTTTCACTGCTAAATTCATTGAGGGCAATCTCTACAGTGCTCGTCAGCATTGCGGTTTTTCTCTATCTCTTTTTTGCTTACAGAGAGATTGTTTCAAAGCGTTTTATTCGCATTGCCACTGTTTCTTCCGGGCTGGTCTTAGTCACAGATTTTTTAACCGTGGGTTTTATCGGCCATACCTCGTACATCTTACATTCTGTGCTAGCCGTCTCGACTCTGGTTTATATTACATATATTTTTACGATTGCTGCGATCCGCAAAATGGAAGGAAGTCTGTATCTTACTATTGCATCTATATCAATGAGTGCTTTTGTCATTTTAACCACCATTTCAGCTTATAGCGGCAAAACGGCTTTTTCCTTTAATTCGATTTATTCACTGCCAACAGTTATCGCTTTACTGGCGATCGTTCTGCTGATGGCGCAGCAATTTGCCGGAGCATTCCGTGAAAATGAAGTGCTGTCGTGGAAATTGCTCAGAATTGACCGGCTAAAGGATGAATTTATCGCCAAAACATCACATGAATTCAAAACACCGCTGAACAGCATCATTAATATATGCCAGACCCTGCTGGCCGGCAAAGGAAAAAGAACGATAGAAGAAGAGAAAGAAAATATGCAGCTCGTCATCCGCATGGGCTACAGGCTGTCCAATCTGGTAAATGACATCCTGGATTTAGAAAAAATAAAGCAGGGCATGCTTCAAATCCACCCGGTTCCTGTTGATATTTATACTTTAGTTTGTTCGGAAATGAATTTCTACAATCTTTTATCGAGACATAAAAACTTGAATATGATGAACCATATCCCTGACGATCTTCCTTTAGTGCTCGCAGATGAAAACCGCTTCCGCCAAATATTAACCAATTTAGTAGACAATGCAATCAAATATACAACAGAGGGCCAAATCACACTTTCTGCTTCAAGACTGAACGACAACATGATCAAAGTGACAGTGGCGGATACAGGAAGCGGCATTTCAGAAGCCGATCGCCAAACCATCTTTGAGTCTTTTCAGCAAGCCGAAAAGAATAAAGACGATGGTGCCGGTCTTGGCCTCAGCATTGTCAAACAGCTGGTTCAGCTCCATAACGGAGACATTTGGGTCGAATCGGAAGAAGGAAAAGGTTCGGCATTCCATTTCACCTTGCCAATCGCCCAAAATGAACCTGTATCTGAAACAAAAAAACGCCTTCCTGAATTACAATCCGAGAGAGATCTATCAGATATCTCATTTAGCACGCCTTATTACTCTGAGCATATTGACGCTCCAACCATCCTGATTGTCGATGATAACATTGACAGTTTAAAAATTTTGAGCGATATGCTTGAAGGTGTGCCCTACAATGTGATTGCTGTGAAGAACGGAAAGGAAGCATTAGAAATCATCTCTTGCACGAAGCTTGATTTGGTTATTTTGGACTTTATGATGCCGGATATGACTGGTTTCGAAGTCTGTATGAAAATTCGCGAACGATTCAGCATGGTGGATCTTCCGGTTCTGATCATTACAGCTGCCATTATCGGCCATGACAAATACAAGGCTTTTCATGCCGGAGCGAATGACATTTTGCAAAAACCTTATCATTACTCTGAATTTATGGCGCGTATTCAAAACCTGATCATGATGAAACATACAGCAAATCAAGCCACAAGAATGGAAATGGCGTTTCTCCAGTCGCAAATCAAGCCTCATTTTCTTTATAATGTATTAAACACGATTATTTCTCTCACTCATTTGGATATTGAAAAGGCCCGGGAGGTAACAGAGGAATTTACCAACTATTTAAGAATGAGTTTTGACTTTCAAAATACATCAGCCATCAGTTCCTTCAGACATGAGCTTTCGATTATCAATTCCTATCTTTCTATAGAAAGACGCGATTCGGTAATCGGCTTGAGGTTCTTTTCGATATAGATGAAGACATTGACTTTATCCTTCCGCCTTTAATGATTCAGCCCTTGGTGGAAAATGCCGTTCTTCACGGTGTCAGCAAGAAAAGAGGCGGAGGATGGATCAAACTGACAGCTAAAAAACAAAGCAAAAATGAGTATCACATCAAAGTAGAGGATAACGGTGCGGGGATGCCTCCGGAAAAACAAAAAGATCTCTTATCTGCGGATTTCGATCGCAGCGTCGGGTTGAAAAATATCAATCAGCGGCTGAAACATTTTTGCGGAAGCGAGTTGATGATCATCAGCACTCCGGATGCAGGCACCTCTGTCTCAATGCTCATTCATCTCGCTGAAACAACAGAAAGCCCCGCGGGACTGAAGGACATAGAACGAACCTAAACGAAAATTGAGATAAAAAAAAGACGCCGTTTATAACGGCATCTTTTTTATTCCGGCGACTTTGCTTGCTGCTTCAGCAGGTCTCTGATTTCTTTCAGCAGCTCCTCCTGCGCATCCACCGCTTCCTCCGCAGCCTCTTCTTCTGCTGCTTCTTTTTTGCGCCTTAACCCATTCAAAGTCCGAATGACGATAAAAATGGAGAACGATATAATTAAGAAGTTCACAATCGTCTGTATAAAGCTGCCATACTTCACTACAGCATCGCCAAACGTAAACGACAGGCCTGAAAAGTCAAGCCCTCCCAGCAGCAAACCGACCAAAGGCATAATGATATCATTTACTAGAGATGTGACGATCTTTCCGAAAGCGCCGCCTATCACAACACCAATCGCAAGGTCTACGATATTCCCCCGCATGGCAAAGGCTTTAAATTCATTCCACATACAATCACCTGCTTTTCTATATTTGTAAAGAAAAAAAGACAAATGTGCCGCTGGCCATCTGCCTTTTTTCAATTATTCTCCGAGGGCAAAAGTCAGTTCTACTTCGCAAACGACTTCGCCATCAACTGTGGCAACGCCTTTTCCGCGCCCGATTGTGCCGCGGGCACGAATGATTTCAACCTCAAGGTGAAGCTGGTCACCAGGCTTGACTTGTTTTTTAAAGCGGCAGTTATCAATGCCTGCAAAAAAAGCCAGTCTGCCGCGGTTTTCTTCTTTAATCAACATCGCAACAGCTCCGACTTGAGCGAGTGCTTCTACGATTAATACGCCGGGCATAACCGGGTACTGAGGAAAATGTCCGTTAAAGAACTCTTCATTAGCGGTTACATTTTTATAGCCTTTTGCCCGTTTGCCCTCTTCAACTTCCGTAATCCGATCCACAAGCAAAAACGGATAACGGTGAGGAATAATTTCTTTAATTTGCTGAGTATCAAGCATTGTCTTGACATCTCCTTCATCTGCATTAGTATGTATAGCAATCATCAAAGATCCAATCTGTACATTTGAAAAGTATATTATGAATTAATCTCTTTTTCAACCGCGCTAAAATGTAACCAACTGTCAATGAGAGCCGTCAAAAGTTATGATATGATAATTATAGATTTTACCAATAGCAAAGAGGTAGGAAAATGATTTCGAAGTTTATTGAAAAAAGAATGCTAAACATGTTAGACGAGTGGTATTCCGCAATGAGCAAACGCAAAATGAATCACGTTTGCACACTGAAAGAGAAAATTGACCAGCACCTTCCGAAGATCAAAAAGAACACAAAACTTTGGATGCGTTATCAATTGTTTCAGGCCCGCCATCAGCTGCTTTTTGAAAACCAGAACGGACTCGATTCATTGTTCGATGACCTATATGGCCTGGAAGACAAAATGGATGATGAATTGAAATATTATCTGTATTTTTTCTCTGGGTTATATGAGATGGTAAAAACAGCTCCGAAACATGCAGTACATCATTTTAAAAAAGCTGAACAGTACCTGGCCGCCATTCAAAATACGTTTGAAGCCGCTGATTTATATTATCAAACCGCCGGCGCCTATTACTTGATGAAATCACCGCCGCTTTCCATCCAATACGTCAAAAAAGCATTACACATCTATTTGCACCAATTCGGCTATATCAAAAAGGTAATCACCTGTAAACTTTTGCTCGCCGTGAATTATATTGATCAAGAACGCTATGAAAAAGCTGAACAGCTTTTCAAAGAAATCATTAAGAAAACCCAGCAACTACATGACGAAAACCTGCTATGCCACGCTTATTATAACCTTGGCTTTTTAAAAGCGACCGAGAAAAAAGACCAGGAAGCGCTTCTTTACTTTAGAAAAGTATTAAAGAATCAAGAATTTGAAATGAATTCACCAGTCTCATATCTTCATTGTGTGTACGAGTCTGTCAGAGCGCTTTTTAAAACAGGGAACATCACAGAAGCTAAAGCCGTCCTTCATAAAGGAAAAGAATTATCTGAAAAGGTAGACATTCAAACCATTTATTTAAAATTAAAAACGCTTGAAGCCCTCTACACATCAGCCGAAGACCCTTATGAGCAGCTGCTCGAATATGTGCTTGAATTAGAAAAAATCGAGGCGTGGGTGGATTTAGAAGTGCTGTTAGAAGATATTACGGAATACTACAAAAAAAAGGACGATTTCGAAAAAGCCGCTTTTTTTATCATGCGCGGCTGATTGAAAAACGCCCATTTTCTTATTATCTGACTGAATTGATTAAACCGAGCATTTGATCTCCCATTGTGATCGTTCTGCTGTTCAGCTGATATGAACGCTGGGACGTGATCAAATCTGTCATTTGTTCTGAAATATCGACATTGGACATCTCAAGTGAGCCCTGCTGCATGCCGATGTTTTGTCTATTAGCGCCGTTCAGCTCTTCAAAAGCTGCCGCATTATCAATAGAGAAAAGGTTATTCCCTTCTGATTTCAGCTCTTGAGGGTTATTCACTTGGACAACGCCAAGATTAAACCGCTGAACCGCGTTTCCGTCAGATGCGGTTAAGGTGCCGTTCTTATTGATGGTGATATTCTTCATTGAGCTGTCGATGTTCAATGTATTGCCGTTCTCATCAAGTACGGGATACCCATTTCCAGTGACGAGCTGCAGCTGGTTGGCATTCGCAGCGGACGGCGTTACATACAGCGCCCCGTCCCTCGTATACTGGCGGTTTCCATTTACATTTACCTGAAGATACTGGTATGGAGACGTAAATGCGATATCCAGATCGCGATCGGTCTTCTGAATGCTTCCTTGATCAGAGACCAGGCGTGAATTCATCATCGCTCCGACGCCAAGGCGCAAGCCGGGCGGCGTTTTTCGGGCTTTTGCCACTTCCTCGTTTTTTTCATCAACCTGATCGAATTGCTGTCTGACAAGCTCAGAAAAATTCGTATCTTTTGCCTTATAGCCGGTTGTGTTGCTGTTTGAAAGGTTGCTGCTGATTGTGTCAATCTGCTGCTGCAGCTGGTTTAAGGTTGTTGATGCCGTTAGCATTGACCTGAGCATAGTTGATGTCCCCCGTTTTTTCTTCCGTTATCTTAAATTTTTCCAATTTCATTTGCTGCTTTATCCATACTTTTATCGTAAGCCTGAATAACCTTCTGATTCGCCTCAAACGATCTGTACGCTTCAGTCATTTCTGTATAGGCGCTTGTCACATCCACGTTTGAAAGCTCTGAGACGCCTTGTTTTAATGAATAGGCTACCTGATTATTTCCGGCTGCGCTTGGCAGATCATTACCGTCCGCCGTGCTGTACAAATCATTTCCGTCCCGTTTGAGATTGCGGACATCTTCCGCCATTCTGACATCAATCTGGCCGGCTGTGCGTCCGTTCGTTGTCACAGTACCGTTTTCAGACACAGTGAAATTCTCATTATCAACAGTGATTGGCTGGCGATCCGTCGATAAAATAGGGCGTCCGTTGATCGTCAGCTGATTGTTTTCATTTAGTGAAAATGTGCTGCTTTTTGAATAACGGATTCCATCCGCTGTTTGAACCGGATAAAAAAGAGCAGCTTTTTCATTGGTTTCCGCATTCATCGGAACTTGATTTTCGATCAATGCAATGTCTGTAGGCTGGTCTGTGGACTTCAGGCTTCCCTGTGTAAAGAGAGGCTTGAGCTCCTGCATATATACTCCGGTATTCACGGAACCGATTTCCGTCCTTGATGTCCCGGCCGGAGATTTTGATTCTATTCTGCTGAGCAGCATCTCAGGGAACGCGCGCATAGAGCCTTGATCAGCTTTATATCCTGATGTATTTGCGTTAGCAATATTATTTGAAAGCATTTCCGTTCTTCGCTGCTGGGCAATCATTGCGGATGTTGCTGTATATAATCCTTTTAACAAATTTCCCACCTCTAAAAATGGCATTTTTCCCAGTTGTCATATAGGAACGTTCGTTCTATAATAAAAACTCAGTATTTTATCCTATTATCGTCATTTAACACCTTTTCGTGAAGGCTTTTTCATAAAAAAACCTCATTCTTTTTCAGAATGAGGTTTGTGAAATCAGCTTAGTTTGCGTTTAGGAAGCTTGTCCATATTATCAAGCATGACACCTGTGCCGATGGCTACGCAATCCATAGGATTTTCAGCAACGAGGACCGGTACCTTCAGCTCTTCAGCAAGCAGCTGGTCAAGGCCGTTTAAGAGCGCGCCTCCGCCGGTAATAATAACGCCGCGGTCAATAATATCAGCAGAAAGTTCAGGCGGTGTTCTTTCGAGCACTTGTTTCGCAGCCTGAACAATAACAGCGACAGATTCACGAAGGGCTTCTTCAACTTCTTTACTGTTTACTGTAATTGTTCTTGGAAGACCGGAAACCATGTCCCGTCCGCGAATGGAAATTTCCTCGTGACGTGCGTCTGGGAAAACAGTTGCGACTTTAATCTTAATATCCTCCGCAGTACGTTCGCCGATCAGCAGCTTGTACTCGCGTTTGATATAATTTAAGATTTCCATGTCAAACTTGTCCCCAGCCATTTTAATAGAAGAGGAGGTGACAATATCGCCCATTGAAATAACCGCGATATCCGTCGTCCCGCCTCCGATGTCTACAACCATGTTACCGCTTGGCTGGAATATTTCCATACCCGCGCCGATAGCGGCAACTTTAGGTTCTTCTTCAAGGTACACATGTTTCCCGCCGCTTTTTTCTGCAGCTTCTTTGATTGCTTTTTGCTCAACGGATGTAATATTCGTCGGGCAGCAAATGAGCATGCGCGGCTTTGAGAACAGGCCTTTTACATTCAGCTTGTTAATAAAATGTTTCAGCATTGCTTCTGTTACTTCAAAGTCAGCAATAACTCCGTCTTTCAGCGGGCGAATCGCAACAATATTCCCAGGTGTACGTCCAACCATTCGTCTTGCCTCTTCGCCAACCGCCAGCACTTTGCCGCTGTTTTTATCAAGTGCAACAACGGAAGGTTCATTCAGAACAATTCCTTTACCTTTAACATGGATCAGTACATTTGCAGTACCGAGGTCAATACCAATATCCCTTGCAAACATCTATTTATATCCTCCTTGAAAATCTGTTTCACAGTAAATATCCACATTGTGCCCTAATTATATATATTATCATAAAATATAGAAAAAAAGTTGGAAGCACAATAAGTTCTTTACAAATTTTTGCGGATGTTTTATGAACGATTTCAAGAAGGCAATGCCAGGTGATTACGATTGCTGAACAGGCTCTCCTTCGAGAATTTCATCTTTTTTATATTTGAGCTTTGTCGCTTCTCCTCCTCTTAAATGCCTGATGGATTTATGATAATCGAGTATTTCTTTCACTTCGTTTGCCAAGTCGGGGTTAATTTCAGGCAGACGCTCTGTTAAATCCTTGTGTACTGTACTTTTGGAAACACCAAATTCCTTCGCAATGACACGAACGGTTTTCTTTGTCTCCACGATGTACTTCCCTATCTTGATTGTTCGCTCTTTGATGTAATCGTGCACACCACTCGACCTCCCTAAAATGGATGTGAGAAGTGTGAAATGAGATCCGTATTCTGTAAAGAGTCGTTCATTATGCCGCTTCTTCGTTGTATGGTTTTAAAAGTAAGTTTGTGAAATATGCCCACGATCCCTCACCTCAAACACTCTCTTTGTTAGGTTTGTAACAGTGTATTAGCATTCTTTTGGGAATATGCTAAAAACTCAATAAGGACAAGGGGTGAAACGAACTTTTTCAAATTCAGCAAACTATTTCGCGTCACTAAATTTTCATCTTTACAACTATTGATCGCTCCTGTAAAATGAAATAAGCAATTAGTTACTTAGGTAAGTTTTTTAGAAGGAGACCGACATGTCCTACGTCAACAGACACCTCATTCATCAAATCAACCAAAGCGCCCGCCTGATTGCCAAGAAAGCCAATGAACAGCTAGAGCCATTCGGCCTTTATTCATCTCAATGGTCAGTTTTATATTGTTTGCGTACGATCGGACCAATGACTCAAAAAGAGATTTGGTCCTATTTAAATGTGGAAGCGCCGACTGTGACTCGGACGATCAAACGCCTGGAGGAGAACGGCTGGGTTCAGAGACGGCAAGGTGAAGACAAACGGGAAAAACTTGTTGTCCTCACAAAAGAAGCCGAGAAAAAATACGAAGAAATTAATGTGAAAATGCTGAAATTCGAGGAAGAGCTGCTTGCTGATTTCCGGGATGAAGACAAAGAAGCTTTTTCTCATTTATTCCGCATGTTTTTACAACAATGAAAATAAGGAAGTGACATACATTTGAAAAAAGCGGATGCGATATGGACCAAGGATTTTATTATGGTCCTGCTTGTCAATTTATTTGTGTTTGTGTTCTTTTATACATTTTTAACTGTATTGCCGATCTATACGCTGCAAGAGCTTGGCGGCACAGAATCACAAGGCGGGCTTTTAATCAGCCTGTTCCTTCTGTCTGCGATCATTACACGGCCTTTCTCCGGAGCCATCGTTGAGCGTTTCGGGAAGAAAAGAATGGCGATTGTATCAATGGCGCTCTTCGCCCTATCATCTTTTCTGTATATGCCGATTCATAACTTTTCCCTGCTGCTCGGATTGCGGTTCTTCCAAGGAATTTGGTTCAGCATTTTAACGACTGTTACAGGTGCAATTGCCGCTGATATTATTCCAGCCAAACGGCGCGGTGAAGGGCTTGGATACTTTGCCATGTCTATGAACCTCGCTATGGCGATCGGGCCTTTCCTTGGTCTGAATTTGATGAGAGTGGTAAGCTTTCCTGTATTCTTTACAGCCTTTGCGCTGTTTATGGTTGCGGGCTTACTTGTTTCGTTCTTGATAAAAGTGCCGCAAAGTAAGGACAGCGGTACGACTGTATTCCGTTTTGCGTTCTCGGATATGTTTGAAAAGGGCGCACTCAAAATTGCGACGGTCGGTTTGTTTATTTCTTTCTGTTATTCAACAGTCACATCATATCTGTCTGTATTCGCCAAATCAGTTGACCTTTCGGATATCAGCGGATATTTCTTTGTTTGTTTTGCGGTGACAATGATGATTGCACGCCCGTTCACAGGGAAATTGTTCGACAAAGTCGGACCGGGCATTGTCATTTATCCATCAATCCTGATTTTCTCTGTTGGACTCTGCATGCTGTCCTTCACACATAGCGGCTTAATGCTTCTGCTTTCAGGGGCGGTTATCGGTCTTGGCTACGGATCAATCGTTCCTTGCATGCAAACATTGGCGATTCAGAAATCTCCGGCTCACCGCTCCGGTTTTGCAACGGCAACGTTCTTTACCTTCTTTGACAGCGGAATTGCTGTAGGATCTTATGTATTCGGATTGTTTGTAGCATCTGCCGGCTTCTCTGCCATTTATTTAACAGCGGGGCTGTTCGTTTTAATTGCCCTGCTTCTCTACACGTGGAGCCAGAAAAAACCTGCTGAGACTGAAGGAAAAGTGTCTATTGCAGAATAACTTGTCAGACTGCCGGGAAATCCCGGCAGTCTTTTTTACATATAAAAAACGGCGTCCCTCTCAGTTGAACGAGAGAACGCCGCTTATGGCAATTATTCAATGACAGGCCGCGCAGGTGAATCAGGATCTAACGAAAAATCATAGGACGCTTCATCACGAAACATCGGATCGGCATAAATGGATTGCTGATCGTTTTTTGTTGCTTTTCGATACGAAGAAAATGAATCATATTCTTTCTTTTTCCACATCCATATGCCGTCTTGATCCGCTTCCTTGTGGTACACGTTATGATTGACCGTATTTCCTTCATTTTCTGTAAAATCGTTTCCGATAAATAATCTGGAATCACCGGCCGTCAATATATTCTTTTCAATTGTGTTGTTTTTCGTATCGTACTGCAGCAGCAGCTGTCCGCCGTACAGTCCCTTTGTGTCATTCCGGTACATAATATTGCGGGCAATCAGAGAATTGCTGGTGCCGCCCCGCTTTTTGTCATATCCTCCGATTGAAATACCGGTGTACGCATTGTTGTACACTTTGTTGTCAGTGATCTGAATGGCATTTGCATACTTTCCTTTGTGTTCAGACGTTGCTTCAATCCCAATATCGTTATCGTAAACTGTGTTGTTCTTAATTTCGATATCGTGTCCTCCATCGACATAAATCCCGCCCGCTGAGTATTCATCTCCATAAGCAGGATTGCCGTAAGTCGAGTTTTGATAAACTGTATTGTTTTCTACGACTCCGTTTCGCACGTAATCGTTTTTATCCGCGGTTCCCTCATAACCAATTAGATCAATCCCGATGTTGTTATTGTTGCGGACCACATTGCCTGCAACTGTGAAGCCGTCGATATTACCGTTCAGCACAACTGCTTCACTCGCTCCAAGCGTCAGTTTCTCAACTGTATTGTCCTCGATTCGGATGTCTTTCATGCTGCCAGTCCCATAAACTGCGATTCCGTGAGCATTTCCTTCATCCGCAGTTGTCTTAATACCCCGGATGTGATTATCCTTAATGGCGATATGACTGCTGGACCCTGATACATAAATCCCTATAGCAGTTGCTTCCTCAGATGAAACAGAAAGATCTTGAATTGTTAAACCGCTGATGGCAATGTCATGTTTATCGTGAATACGAATAAGCGGTGTTTCATATTCAGCGTTCGCAACGGATTCACCGCTAATCACGACGTTTTCATTTTCATAGTTTCGGAATGTGATAGGCTTTCCGTCCGTACCGCTGTGCTTTACATCAAGGGTCTCATGATACGTGCCCTCCCGAATCATGACAGTTGTGCCGGCAGCAGCCTTCTCAAATGCGTGTGCCAATGTACGAAACGGCTTTTCTTTTGTTCCTTCATTTTGATCACTGCCATTTGGCGAAACATACAGATAATCCCCAGATCCTTCCTCATTCGCTTTTGTCTTATCATAAACGAAAGCGAGGATGACAGACGTTAAAACACCCGCCAAAAGAATAAAATACCATTTTCTCATTTTCGATTCCCATTTCGTTTTAGAATAGATTTCTAAAACCATTATAAATGTTCTATTTATGGAAAACCATTTCAAAAATATGAAAATATACCGTCTAAATAGATCTTATTCAGCCTGGCGGACCTGCGCATGTTCAACTGTTTCAATTGCCAATGATGCAGGCGGGTGAACACGCATCAGAACAATGTAGAAAAGAAAGGAAATCAGCACACCTACAAACCAAGAAATATCGTATAAGCTCTTCAATACAGGAACATACATGCCAATCAGCGAAATCAGCGCTCCTAACATTGTGGCTGCAAACGCACGGTAATTGTAGCCCTTCCAATACACATACCGTCCTGTTTCGGAATACAGGTCATCTACCGAGAGCTCACGTTTGCGAATGATAAAATAGTCGGCCATCATCACGCCTGCCACCGGTCCAAGCATGCCGCCTATTAAGCCAAGAAACGCATACACGCTTGTCGCGCTCTCCATCAGCTTCCATGGAACCGTAAATAAAGCGAGCAACGCTGTGATAAAGCTGCCACGTTTGAAATTGATATATTTCGGCAGGGCATTCGCTATATCATAAGCGGGCGATACGATGTTCGCCGCGACATTTACAGAGATCGTGGCGATGCAGAGTGTGATCACGGACAAGACGATGACATAAGGGTTATCAAACCGCGCCAAAATATCGACAACATCCCAAATCGGCTCTCCGAACGCGACCTGCGAGCCGGAGGTCACCGTAATACTTGCGAATGCGAACAGCGCAAACGTTCCCGGCAAGCCGTAAAATTGTCCTTTGATTTGCTCTTTTTGTGTTTCAGCAAACCGTGTAAAATCAGGTATATTTAAGATCAATGTCGCCCAGATGCCGATGATGCCAGTAACTCCGGCAGCAAACGGCCAGAATGTTTCTGAAAACGTATGAAACTTTCCTGGTTGAGAGTATATCGGGCCCAATCCTCCGGCAATATCAACGGCCCACCATACCATGCCTCCAAATACCAGATACACTAAAGGCCCTGCCCACACCTCAAAACGTTTAATCGACTCCATGCCGTGATGCAATACGAGTAAATGAATGGCCCAAAAGAATACAAAGGAAAGCAAACCGGACAAGTGAATGCCGAGAATGTTCCACTCGCCGCCAATTTCTCCCCAGCCTGGCCACATATTCAAAAGCAAAATGTTCAGTGCCGTGCTACCCGCAAAGGTCTGGATGCCAAGCCACATGATAGCTGTAAACGCCCTTAGAAGCGCGGGGATATTCGCGCCGTATATCCCGTAAGAAGCCCGAATGATCACGGGAAACGGCAGCCCGTATTTTGCCCCCGCATGGCCGTTTAAGGCAAGAGCGCCAAATAGGATAAGTGATGCCGTAATAATGATCGCCAGCACCTGCCAAGGCGAAAGGCCGATCGCAATTAATCCTCCCACCGTCGCGTAGGTCGGTATGTTATGTATACATCCCATCCAAATGGAGGCAAAGTTCATTGCTTTCCACGTCCGTTTTTCCTGTCCCAAAGGCACCAGATCTTCATTGCTCAGCCTGTTGGATTGCTGCTGACTCTCTTTTAATTTCATAGCCGGCTCCCCTTTCCATATTGTCTATATGTCATCACGTTATGTTTTTTGACATCAGATGTCACTTAATATAACTGAAGAGTCAGACAATAACACTGGCTATGATATACAATTTTCCCGTTTGTATTTGAACAGCTTAAACAAGAAAAAGAGACAGACCTCAGAGCCCGTCTCTTTCTCAAGATGCAGTTTTCATTAATGCAGCAAATCTCACAGCCATTAACAGGCTTGCTCCGCCCGCTATGATCATAATGATTCCCATCATATCAAAATGGGCTGCCGTGATTTCTTTGCCAAAAAGAATGCCAAGGATCACCGAAGACAAAATCGATCCTAGGTAACGGCAGGTTTGAAACAGGCCTGAAGTCGTTCCTACCATGTTGGAAGGACTCGTTTTCAGCATCGCTGCCTGAAGCGCGACATTGCCCAGTCCGTAGCCTATACCCAAGAGCGACAGAATGAGCCCTTTACCGATGGTCTGGACATTGATAAAAAAGATGGTTAAGAGCACGGCTCCAGCCGTCATCAAAAGCGCTCCCGCAAAGATCGGCTTGACGACACCAGATCGGTCGATCCATTTGCCGGTTAGAGGTGACACAACGATGCTCATTCCAGACATAAACAGCATAAACAGGCCGCTCGTTTGAACAGAAAGATGCATTTCATCCTGAAAGTAACTTGGCAGACCAAAAAATAAACAATAGAAGAAAACATTCAATAAAATAAACTGAACATACACGGCTGACAGGTTTCGCTGTGTTTTAAACAGACGGACATCAATAAACGGCTTATCCGTTTTCAGCTCGCGCCAGACAAACGCACAGAGCAGAAGCAAGCCAAGCACACCTTCAACCGCATGCGGCGACGTGCTGAACGACAGCAAAAAGGATAGAAGGAAAATGATTCCCCCGGCAAATAAAACAATTCCAAGAATGTCGAGCTGCTGAATAATGGTTTTGATTCCCGCCCCTTTTTTCTGATCTTTCGGGAACATATACAGGCCCAATAAGAAGCTGAGGATTATAAACGGCAAATTAACGATAAAGATCGCCGGCCAGCCTCCCCATACAATCAAAAACCCGCCGACTGTCGGCCCCAGCGCCGTCATGGCGGACGCAAAAATAGAGAGTACAGCCAAGGCTGAAGCTTGGCGCTCATGAATATGATTCCGAATCAAGCCGACACCTGACGGATAAATCGCACTGCTCCCCACCGATTGAAACAGCCGCATGACCAATAATGTCATAAACGTCGGCGCAAACGGCGCCCCGATGGCAGAAACCGCAACAAGAATAAGCCCGAATAAAAACAAGCGTTTCCGCCCAATCAAATCACCGAGCTTCCCCGTTACGGGCTGTGCCACGGCACTCGCCAAGTAAAACGAGGAAATCAGCCAGGAAACCGTTGTAAACGAGAGGTGAAACTCATGCTGGATGCTATGGAGCGCAAGAGAGATCATAGACGAGTTCAGCGGATTCAGCATTGTTCCCGAAGCCACCGCTGTTAAAAAAACAGCCCGGCTTTTTTTCGATAACATCATTTCACTTGTTCCAGAAACTCTTCCGTTGTCCGCGATTTACCGATTCTCGGGAAAATAAAGCGCAGTGTGGCTTCATGCTCTTCATCGCTAAATGTGGACATGGCATCTGTAATAAAAATCTGCTGATAGCCAAGCTGAAATGCCTCCCGTGCTGTGCTTTCCACCCCAATATTCGTTGCGATGCCGCACAGTACAATCGTATCAATGCCGCGACGTCTCAGCTGCAAGTCTAAATCTGTGCCAAAAAAAGCACCCCATTGCCGTTTTGTCACAGTATAATCGCCATCCTGCACACCGATTTCCGGAACAAATTCGGCCCAGTCCGCCGGCATTTCCCCTGAACCTCCCTGCGCAGGCTCATCCGTTTGCGGCTTCAGGGCGTCCGCTCCATCATGAAAGGCTACATTTACAAAGCTGATGAACCCGTTATGTTTCCGAAATTCATCTACGAGCTTTTTCGCGTTCGGGACAACCTGGCCGCTTTGATCAATCGGCACAATCCCCTTTTGTAAATCAATGATAACCAATGCTGTTTTTTGAAAATCAATGTTGAGTGTATTCATCATACGTCTCCTCCTGATACTGTTAGTGTTTCTCACATTGCATATTTTACTCTTCACACTGCCTAAGTTCTTTTATGATGCTTGTGAAATTCTCAGAAGGAGCGTTGTCTCATGATTTTTCTTTTATGTAGTAGTAACAGGTTGTGCATACGAACAAACCGGCAAGCACTGTAATCATAAAGGGCGTCATCGCTTCATCACCTGCCTGCTGTCTATCGGTTCCTGCCTGAAAATGCCCATGAATTTGCGACGGTCCATCCAAAGCAGGATGAGACACATAACCATTAATATCGTGCTAAGATCCTGCACGCCAATATCAAAACAATAGTTAATCAAGACGATGTTCACAATAATGGGCATAAAAATAACCGCCCCTAATGCAGCCGTTCGCGGAATCAGTAATAAAACAGCTGCCAGGATTTCACCAAAACCTATAAACAGTTCATAGACATGAGAATAACCGAAAAATGTCCACGCGATCGTAAACCCCTTCCCGGCAGCCGCCTCGATTTCAGGCGTCACCTCGCCAAACTGGCCAATTACCACTTTCGCCAGACCGTACACGAAAAAATTAAAGGCTAAAAACAATCGGAACGTCGCGGGAATCGACTTGCGTAATGCTCTCCTCAGCCTGCCGCCTTTATTCATCATACATCCCCCTCAGTGTATTATTTGATGTAGTACACTTAATACAGTATAGAGTATTCTAATTAATGTCAATTCCCTTTTCTGCTCATATGAATAGCTTCTTTTATAGATACAAAGTCTTATATCGTAAAAAATGCCGTTCTCCTTTCTTGCCGTCCCTCGATAACATTCCTTAAAAACCATGTCAGGAAATCTTACATGAAAATGTTTTATCATTCTTTTTTCTCTATAATGAAGAAATATAATAATTGCTTTTTATTCTGAAAGATACGGAGGAATGAGACATGCAAATGGGCGATACAGTTTTTATGTTCTTTTGCGCTTTACTCGTGTGGCTGATGACCCCGGGATTAGCGTTATTTTATGGAGGAATGGTAAAGAGCAAAAATGTGCTGAGCACTGCCATGCACAGTTTCTCTTCCATTGCCATCGTTTCCATCGTTTGGGTGCTGTTCGGATATACACTTGCCTTCGCACCAGGCAATTCAATCATCGGCGGGCTGGAGTGGGCAGGCCTCAAAGGGGTCGGATTTGATCCGGGAGATTACAGCGATACCATCCCCCACTCGTTATTTATGATGTTCCAAATGACGTTTGCCGTTCTGACTACAGCGATTATTTCCGGGGCCTTCGCAGAGCGGATGCGATTCGGCGCTTTTCTTTTATTCTCGGTTTTATGGGCCTCTTTGGTTTACACACCCGTAGCGCACTGGGTATGGGGCGGCGGCTGGATCGGCCAGCTTGGAGCGCTCGATTTCGCCGGCGGCAATGTTGTTCATATTTCCTCCGGTGTGGCAGGACTTGTTCTTGCCATTGTGCTAGGCAAACGGAAAGACGGCACAGCGTCTTCTCCGCATAACCTCATTTACACCTTCTTAGGAGGAGCTTTGATTTGGTTCGGCTGGTTCGGCTTTAACGTCGGCAGCGCTTTGACTTTAGATGGTGTAGCCATGTACGCGTTCATCAACACAAACACCGCGGCTGCAGCCGGGATCGCCGGCTGGATCTTAGTAGAATGGATCATTAACAAAAAACCGACAATGCTCGGAGCGGTATCTGGCGCAATCGCCGGGCTTGTCGCCATTACGCCGGCTGCCGGATTTGTCACACCGTTCGCTTCCATTATTATCGGCATCATCGGCGGAGCTGTTTGTTTCTGGGGAGTATTCTCGCTTAAAAAGAAATTCGGATACGACGATGCGCTTGACGCCTTTGGCCTGCACGGGATCGGCGGCACATGGGGCGGAATCGCAACAGGATTATTCGCAACAACCTCTGTTAACTCAGCGGGCGCAGATGGGTTATTTTACGGTGATGCAAGCTTAATCTGGAAACAAATCGTCGCCATCGCCGCCACTTATGTTTTTGTATTTATTGTCACTTTCGTTATTATTAAAATTGTAAGCCTCTTCCTTCCCCTTCGCGCAACCGAAGAAGAAGAGTCACTTGGGCTTGACTTAACGATGCACGGGGAAAAAGCATATCAAGATTCTATGTGAGGAGTGACGCTATGAGCGGTCAAATGTTCAAGGTAGAAATTGTAACGCGTCCGGCAAATTTTGAAAAGCTGAAGCAGGAACTCGGAAAAATCGGAGTGACCTCTCTGACTTTCTCCAATGTACACGGCTGTGGCCTTCAAAAAGCACATACGGAGCTCTATCGAGGGGTAAAAATAGAAAGCAATGTATACGAGCGTTTAAAAATAGAAATTGTGGTCAGCAAGGTTCCTGTTGATCAAGTGACTGAGACCGCTAAAAGGGTGCTGAAAACGGGATCACCGGGTGACGGTAAAATATTTGTCTATGAAATCAGCAATACGATCAACATCCGCACAGGCGAAGAAGGACCTGAAGCACTTTAATATCGGTACGAGATTCGGACACTCCGGATCTCTTTTTTTGTGCACAGAATCCCCCCCCAGAAACCGCGATTCCTCTTCGAATTCTCTTCAAGTGCCGTTATTTCAGACAATCTCTATTTTTATTTGAAACTTTTCATGAGTAAGATTAGTCTACTAAATATAAAAATGTAAAAGGTGATTATTTGAACTACGAAATTTTTAAAGCAATCCATGGACTATCTCATCACAATTCGGTTCTCGATTCCATTATGGTCTTCATAACGGAATATGCCATTGTCGCCTATGCCCTTATCCTATTGGCAATCTGGCTGTTCGGGAACACACAAAGCAGAAAACATGTGCTATACGCAGGCATCACAGGAATTGCAGGCCTTGTGATCAACTATTTGATTACGCTTGTTTATTTCGAACCGCGCCCGTTCGTTGCGCATACAGTGCATACACTGATTCCGCATGCTGCGGATGCTTCATTTCCAAGTGACCACACGACAGGTGCATTAGCGATTTCTATTGCGATGCTTTTCAGAAACCGCAAAATCGGCTGGCCGCTTGTCATTTTTGGGCTTTTGACAGGCTTTTCGAGAATTTGGGTGGGACATCACTATCCGGTAGATGTATTGGGCAGCCTCGTTGTCGCCATCATTATCGGGTTCCTTTTCTTTAGATTTTCAGATCTGCTTCGCCCGTTCGTCGATTTGGTCGTGAGGATCTATGAAGCTATTATCAATAAACTGACGAAAAAACCAACCGATCAAAATTTCTAAGAAAAACAAAAGCCGGCGTCTTTAACCAAGACAGCCGGCTTTAATATTTCTCATACATCTCTTGTTTTCTTCGCTTCGCCAACACATATAAACCATAAAACAATCCAATACCAACAGCATCGATGAGCACATCCCGAATACAACCGTTCCTGCTGAAGAAGAGCTGAAGAACTTCTGTAAAAAAAGCAAACGCAAATGAGCCGGCTGAAGCTGATCTTATGCTGCCCCGCTGTTTCCACAGCAAATATGTCAGCACAAAGAAGGAAAACGCATGTCCGATTTTTTGAATAAACGCTTCAGGGACAGTAAGCTCAGTAAAATCCATAACTAAAAATTGAGACAGATCAGGGTGCGGCTGAAAATGAAAAGCCACCGTTTGCGATACGACCATGCCGCTGAAGCTTTCCGTACAGACAGAAAGCAGGATAAAAAAGATCCAGCCTGCGAGCAATAGGCGGTTCATGACATAACCTCCTTTATAACGTACGTGCCTACATGTAACTACATAGACGGTAAAACAAAGCAAAAAGTAACAGAAAAAAACGCCCATCACAAGGATAGACGTTTTCTTCATTAAGACTGTTCAGTGTCTTCTGTTGTGCTGCTTTCTTTGGAACCAGATTTGTCAGTTGAATCATCCTTTTTCTCACCGGATTTTTCTTCTGTTCCTTTTTCAGTTGATCCGTCCTTTTTCTCGGAAGATTGCTGAATGGATTCTTCTGTTTCTTGGGTGGCAGCTTTTTCTTCAGCAGCTGCTGCTTTTTCAATAGAAGAAACTGGTTTGTCCATAAAGTTTAACGGATTCATTGCGACCCCATTTTTACGGATTTCAAAGTGCACGTGGTTTCCGCTGTCTTCACTGTAAAGGTTCTTGCCAGATTTTCCGATCACTTGATTTTGTTTTACTTTGTCACCTTGCTCAACGCTTACTTCGGAAAGAGATTGATACACAGTCGATAAACCGTCGGCATGTTCTACTTCCACAACATATCCCAGCACTGGATCTTTTTCAGCTTTAACAACCGTACCGCTCAGAGAAGCAGAGACATCGAAATCTTTCCCGTCTTTCTCAGCTAAGTCAATTCCTTTGCTTAGGCTGTACGTGTTATTATAGGTAACGAGTGCTGCTTCTTTCTCTTCTTTTGCGGCATCGGTTTCATAGAACTTTTTCACAACAGAAACGTTTTCAGAATCAACAACTGGCATTGCGACATTTTCCATTGACTTTCCTACTTCAACTGCATCGTCGTTGTTGTCATATGCGGAGTTTCCGCCGTTATCAGCCAACTGATCCTTTACCTCATCATTTGATACTGATTGATACCAAAGGACAGCTGTTAAAATGACGGCCGCACTGACTAAGTAAATTGCAGGGAACACCCAGCGTTTACGAAAAAACTGCTGAAGTTTTTTGACTTGAGAAGTTTTCTTTTCTTCCTCTCTCATTGTTTCATCACCTCAGCAACATTCTGAACACTTTTCTGAAAATATATACACCTATCCAAAAAACTTTTTAAGATGTAGTTTGCACAGACTGAACGAAAATATGTATTTTTTTGAGAGGAGTGCTAAAAACATATGAACATGACATTGCGCCTTGCTGAACATAAAGACTTGGAGGCTGTTGTGGCGATTTATAATTCAACGATTGCTTCTCGAATGGTAACAGCCGATACCGAACCGGTAACTCCTGAAGATCGGATGGAATGGTTTTTAGGACATACAGAGGCACGCCCGCTCTATGTGGCCGAGGACGAAAACGGAAACGTCGCTGCCTGGATCAGCTTTGAAACATTTTATGGAAGGCCAGCCTATAATAAAACAGCGGAGGTCAGCATATACATTGACGAAGCATGCCGCGGCAAAGGCGTTGGATCATATTTGCTTCAGGAAGCGCTCCGCATTGCGCCGGATCTTGGCATCCGCTCACTTATGGCCTTCATTTTCGGGCATAATAAACCAAGCCTGAAGCTGTTTGAAAAGCACGGGTTTGCAGAATGGGGACTATTCCCCGGCATCGCCGAAATGGACGGAAAAAGATACGATTTAAAAATTTTAGGGAGAGAGCTTTCATGATTAGTCTGGATAAAGATGAAAACGAAATTGAAAATCATAATGAAGAAAATAGCCTCGTTGAAGAGGAGACTGCACCTGTTGAACAGGAGACCCGCCAGCTGAGCGCCTCTGCTGTCAAGTCGCTATCCGACATTGCCAAGTGGGGCAAAATTTCTGGCATCTTGTTAATCATTATGGGATCGCTTGTCACTCTGTCTGTTTTGATGACAGTGATTGGCGCCATCCCGGGCGTGCTGCTCATTATATCAGGCGTATTTTTGATGCGCTCAGCAAAAGCAGCCGCGGAAGCCGAAGGAAATCTAGCCGGCAGCGCTGGCGAAAGCATGCTTGAGAACTATGGAACGTTTATTAAAATGCAGCTGTTTTATGCAGCATCCAGTATCGTTACTGTCCTGATCGGGATCATTGTAGCCATTTTCGTGCTGGTGGTAATCGGCATTGCTGCTTTTGAGAACACGCCTTCGTATGATGATCCGGATTCTTATTATTATGAGGATGATCCGGTGTTTGAATAATGATGAGACAGGACAGGGCATGAGTTCCATATAAACGGAACCATGCCTATTTTATTTGACTATTCAAAGCAGGCCGGCGTAAACACCAAATCCTGAAGCAAGCATACAATAGACATCTCTAGTAGTGGAAATCAACAAAGCAACGCTGTTACCCAGAAATGAATATCAAAAAAACGGATGAAGTCGGAATCAATCCGAAACCGCACTTTTTATTTCGGGTGTCTGCATGCAAAAAAACACACCCGGATCGTCTGGAAAATCCCAGAAATCCGGGTGCATTTCTTCTTTAATACATTTTTTTGCGTCTGTCTTCCTCAGTCAAAAATTCAACAAAACTCCGCATCGCAAAAGGCTCTTCCTTTATTTGTCGTGCGTAGGAGCTTTTCCGCTCTTCTGAAAGGATTTCGCTCTTTTTGATCCTGTTCAGCATATAGATGTGAACCGTTTTTTGGATTTGTTTATGCTGATAGCCTGCCTCTTTAAAAAATGCGAGCCCGAGCGCCGCCAAAATGGCGAATATGCCTGCGCTGATCAGGGACTCCCTGTCAGCTGAAGCATGAAATAGAAAAGCAGCTAAATTAAAGAGAGAGAATGCAGCAAGCGGAATAGCAAGAAAACGGTAAATGACGGTTTTTTTCATGAAAGGCTGTACGGCCTTTTGAATTTTTTGCATTTCTGTTTTGATGAACCCCGGCATTTGTTCGACTCTGTAAAAGTTCATATAATCCTCCCCCTTTATTTAATCTTCACGAACGTTACATATGTGTTTATTTTAACGCAGGTGCAAGCTGGTTTTAAAGAAATCTGCCCGTATTTTTCACGAAGAATCTGGATCGCCGCTCTTTATTCTTTTAAAATGTGAGTGTTATAATTTGTAATGGGAATCAGATCACTGTTATTCATGGAATACTAATGGCAATCTTCTTGATAAATATGAATGAGCGGGGTTACAAAGTGAGTATTTCTTCCATCCTTTTATCACTTTTTTTCATTTTAAATATTCTTTTGGCCATCATTGTCATCTTCAAAGAACGGCGCGATGCCAGTGCATCTTGGGCGTGGCTGCTTGTTCTTTTCTTTATTCCCGTTTTAGGCTTTATTTTATACTTATTATTCGGCCATAATCTCAGACGCAAGCATTTGTTTCAATGGGAAGACCGGAAAAAGATTGGAATTGAAAGGCTGCTGAAGCATCAGCTTGAAGATTTAGAAACCAAGCAATTTCAGTTTAACAACCGGGCAACCTTTGATAACAAAGATTTAATTTATATGCTGATTATGAATAACCATGCTGTGTTTACAGAGGATAATTCAGTTGACGTCATTACAGATGGACGGGATAAATTTCAGCGGCTGCTGAGTGACATTTCAAAGGCTAAGGATCATATCCATTTACAGTATTATATTTATAAAGGCGATGAATTAGGCAAAAAATTGCGGGACGCTCTCATCCAAAAGGCGAAAGAAGGTGTTCAGGTCAGAGTGCTTTATGATGAACTCGGGTCCAGAACGCTGAGAAAAAAGTTTTTTAAAGAGCTTCGCGAGGCTGGCGGGCATGTGGAGGTCTTTTTCCCGTCAAAGCTCAGGCCGATTAACCTGCGGCTGAATTACCGGAACCATCGAAAGCTTGTGATCATAGACGGTATGACCGGTTATGTCGGAGGCTTTAACGTCGGAGATGAGTATCTAGGGCTTAATCCGAAATTCGGTTATTGGCGGGATACGCATATCCGGCTGCAAGGAACGGCCGTGCACGCCATCCAAACACGGTTCATCCTTGACTGGAACCAAGCTTCTCATCACCATACGCTGACATATATTCCAAATCACTTTCCTGATTACGGCCCAAAAGGCAACGTCGGGATGCAGATTGTCACAAGCGGCCCTGATTCGGAATGGGAACAAATTAAAAATGGCTACATCAAAATGATTTCGAACGCCAAGCGTTCCATTTTGATACAAACACCTTATTTTATCCCAGATGCAAGCCTGCTGGATGCTTTAAGGATCGCTTGCCTTTCGGGCATTGACGTTAACATTATGATTCCGAACAAGCCCGATCACGCCTTTGTATACTGGGCAACACTTTCGTATATCGGCGATCTGCTGAAAGCCGGAGCCACTGTCTATATTTACGATAACGGCTTTATTCACGCGAAAACCATCGTGGTGGATGACGAAATCGCTTCAGTCGGCACAGCGAACATTGATGTCCGAAGCTTCAGGCTGAATTTTGAGGTTAATGCATTTATTTACGATATCACCATTGCTAAAAAACTGGTTTCAACTTTTAAAGAAGATTTGCTAGTATCCAGAAAATTCACCTATGAGGAGTATCTGCAGCGCCCGTTGTGGATTCGAATAAAAGAATCCGTCTCGCGGCTGTTGTCGCCGATCTTATAAGATGCGAAAACCCCCGGCCTTTACGGCCGGGGGTTTTCCTGATGGTCACAGTAAATGATGATCGCCTCCCGCAAAAAAGCGGCAAGACCTTCTCCATATTGATTGATTGAATCGGTAAATCGCTCGTCAGTGATATACACTTCCCCGAGTCCTCTGAAAATGTCGAGTGTGCAATCGTAATGATATTGGCAAATATGATCGCGAAATGCCCCCACTGCGGCCTGAACCTCTGCATCATCGGGCCCATGCTTCATTCGCGCCGCAATTCGTCTGTAAATCGAATCAAATTCAGCCATGATCGTGCTCCAATCATCTGCCGAGTATGCAGATGTCCTTTTCTCTGTTTCTTCTGCGATTTCCTTACCATACAGCTTTCTGACTTCATCAGCGTATGTCTGCTGATGCTCTTCAATGTCTTTCATGCTTAATCCGGCAAATAAATCCCTCTTATTCATCGTTTCCCCTCCATCAACGGACAAAAGCGTCCTGTCAATTGTTTGAATCATCTCATCCATTCTTTGTTTTTTCTTCATCAATATCTCCTTTTGCGACTGAAGTGCCGCTTTCCGGTCAAAATTCGGATGATCCAGCATCTCTTTAATCTCATCCAGACGAAACCCGATTTCCTTGAAAAATAAAATCTGCTGCAGTCTTTCCAGGTCTGCGTCACTGTACAAACGATACCCAGCATCAGTAAGCGCTGAAGGATTCAGAAGCTCAATATTGTCATAGTGATGAAGCGTCCGAATGCTAACACCTGATATCTCCGCCACTTGTTTAACTTGATATTTCATACATAACACCTCCTCTTTTTTATCGTAAACAATCACGAAACGTTAGGGTCAATCCCCAAAATGTTATTTTCTATATACAAAACTTCTCACAAATAGTGTATAAAAGAAAAGTGAGTATTTTTTTGTAAAGGGGAGCCAGTATACATGAATCCTGAAACAATGAACAAAACCCTCATCAGCATTTCGAAATGGGGAAAAGCTACAGGCATTTTATTTATTATTATGGGCGCAATTACCGCGCTTTCAGGCGCGTTCTTTTTTCTAATCGGTGCCGTGCCAGGCGTACTGCAAATTATTTCCGGTATCTTTTTGATGAGGTCAGCTAGGGAAGCAGGCCAAATGGCTGAACACAATAGCGGACAGTCTGAAGACTTAATGCTGGAGAATTACGCGAAATTCGTAAAGATGCAAGGGATTTATTTGATCGTAAGCATTGCTGTATCCATTCTTGCGATTATCGCCTTCTTCATCTTTTTAATGCTTGGGATTGCTGACGGCCTTTTCAGCGATACGTACAGCACTTATTAATGAGAAAAACCCGGAGCTGGCTCCGGGTTTTTTATTATTCCGCTTCGCTTACCACTGTGAAGCGTTCATTTTTGTGTTCGGGATGTTCAAGCTCATCCAACACGGCAATGGCATAATCTGCATAGCTGATATAGCTGTCGCCTTTTGCATTTACGATGACATTGTCTTTTCCTTTTTGGTAAGAGCCAGTCCGTTTTCCTGCTGGATCAAAAAATGCCGCAGGACTGAGGAACGTCCAGGAAATGGAGTCTGTCTGCTGCAAATCTTTCAGGTTCTCGCCTTGATTTGATGCAGTTGGCAAATATTCTTTCGGAAATTCCGGCGTATCCATTAAACGGGTTGTTTTGGCTTCATCAACAAACAGGCTTCCCGCTCCGCCAACAACAAGCAATCTTGTGTGCTTCGCGTCCTTTAAGATGCTGATGAGTGCTCTTCCTGCTTCAACATGAAGATGTTCTTGGCCGGGTGCTGCTCCAAAAGCGTTTACGACCGCGTCGAAAGACTTGATGTCTTCCGCAGTCAGTTCAAACACATCTTTTTCCAAAACCGCTACGTCCTGCTCCTGCACTTTTGAAGCGTTTCTGACGATGGCTGTCACTTCATGGCCTCTTGTTTTCGCTTCTTTCAAAATCTCGTTTCCCGCTTTCCCGCTTGCGCCGATAATACCAATTTTCATTTTTCATTTCCTCCTTATTTGTAACAATTTTAGTTACATGTTAGCGGTGAGAAGTCATCCCTTTTGATTAAAAGAGATGATTCATAACATCTTTTAATGACTTGCTTGCCAGTTCATTTTCCATCGCTCTTTGCACACTTTCAAACGTTTCATCCAGAGCGTTCTGAATTTTTTTCCCTACCGGACATTTCGGATTCGGGTTTTCATGAACCGCAAAGAGTTCTTCTTGCTTTTGGACAGCCCGGTACACTTCTAAAAGAGAAATATCAGCAGGATCTTTTTTGAGGCTTGCACCCGGCACCCCGGCGCGTGATGTGAGAATATCAGCTTTTTTCAGCAGGCTGATCATTCTTCGCACAACTACCGGATTCGTGTTGACACTGTCTGCAATGATTTCTGAAGATGTTTTTTCATCCATCGAGATGAGGGATAAAATATGAATGGCAACAGCAAGACGGCTGTTAATCATGTTTTTTCACCACCGTTGTAACTATAATAGTTACATTTGATTCGTTTGTCAACATCTAATATACACTAAATACACGGGTTTTGTGCACCGTTTTTAGTCAATAGAACGGCCGGATGCACTCCGGCCGCGTCTTATCAGAATAAGAAATATCTTTGTCCAAGTGGGACATAATCGACAGGCTGGCAAGACAATTCCTCCCCGTCAGCAAAGACCTGATAGGTTTTTGGATCAATCTCAATCTTCGGCAAAGCCGAATTCAGCTTCATATCCAGCTTGCTCAGCTTTCTGATATTTTTAACTGGAGAAATCCTTTTTTCCAGCCCTAAGCTTTCCGCCACACCTAGCTCTATGCTTGCCTGAGACATAAATGTAATCGAGGTTGAGCGGTTGGCTTTTCCGTAAGACGCATACATTTGGCGCATGAAAACCGGTTCAGGAGTCGGGATGGACGCGTTCGGATCTCCCATTTGCGCACGTGCAATCATGCCGCCCTTTAAGACCAGTTCCGGTTTTACGCCGAAAAATACCGGGTCCCACAGAACGAGATCAGCAAGCTTCCCTTTTTCCACCGAGCCGACCTCATGGCTGAGCCCGTGCGTAATTGCCGGATTAATCGTGTATTTTGCAATGTACCGTTTTGCGCGCACATTGTCATTCCCGTTTTCGCCGGCAAGAGCGCCGCGCTGTTTTTTCATTTTATCGGCTACCTGCCATGTTCGGATGATCACTTCACCGACCCGCCCCATCGCTTGGGAATCCGATGATGTCATGCTGATCGCACCGATATCATGGAGAATATCCTCCGCGGCAATCGTCGCCGCCCTGATTCTGGAATGGCTGAACGCCACATCTTCAGGCACTTTCGCATCTAAATGGTGGCAGACCATCATCATGTCAAGATGCTCATCCATCGTATTAACGGTATAAGGAATGGTTGGCGTTGTAGATGACGGCAGAATGTTCGCGTAAGAGGCGAGCTTCATAATATCCGGAGCGTGGCCGCCGCCTGCTCCTTCAATGTGATAAGTATGAATGACCCGGTCCCCGATCGCGTCGAGCGTGTTTTCCAAAAAGCCCGCTTCGTTAATCGTATCGGTATGGATGGCAACTTGAATATCAGCCTCGTCCACGACTTCCATACACGTTTTAATGGCGCTTGGCGTCGTGCCCCAGTCTTCATGAAGCTTAAGGCCGATGGCGCCGGCTTCCACCTGCTCGATTAGCGGCGCTTTATCGGATGCATTCCCTTTTCCTAAGAAGCCGACATTGATCGGAAACTCCTCGGCCGCTTCCAGCATCCTCGCCATATACCACGCGCCGGATGTACAAGTTGTCGCTTTGCTGCCTGTCGCGGGTCCAGTTCCGCCTCCCAAAAGGGTTGTCACACCTGAAGAAAGCGCAACTTCCATCTGCTGAGGACAAATAAAATGAATGTGCGTGTCCACTCCCCCGGCTGTTAAAATTTTGCCTTCACCGGAAATCACCTCTGTCCCCGCTCCGATGACCATGTGCGGATCGACTCCATCCATGATATCAGGATTTCCGCTTTTTCCGACACCGACAATCCGGCCGTCTTTCACACCGACATCCGCTTTGACAATGCCTGTGTAATCCAATAGCACGACGTTGGTGATAACCAAATCCAAAGCGCCGTCCTTCCCTGTGATTCTGCCGTTTTGGCCCATGCCGTCGCGGATTGTTTTTCCACCGCCAAAGATCATTTCTTCACCGTATACTGTGAAATCCTTTTCGACTTCGATCCATAAATCCGTGTCGCCCAATCTGATTTTATCGCCCGTTGTCGGGCCAAACAGTTCCGCATATTCCTCCCGTGACATTTTCATCGGATTACACCCTCCATCCAGCCGGCTTGTTTTAAGTTGGCCAACGTTTTTTCTTTGCCGCGTTCATCGATAAACGTGTCGGCCATTCCGTTCAGCCCTCTAATTGTCTTGCGTCCTCTGATTTCCACTAGTGAGACCGTTTTCTGCTCTCCCGGCTCAAAACGGACCGACGTGCCTGATGGAACATCAAGACGCATGCCGATCGCCAGCTCACGGTCAAATAATAAAGCCCCGTTGGCCTCCGCAAAATGAAAATGCGAACCGACTTGAATGGAGCGTGATCCGGTGTTTTTTACCGTTACCTCCCGTATCTCACGGCCTTCATTAATCGTAATGGTTCCCTCAGCAATTTGAAATGCTCCCGGCTTCATGACTTCACCTCCGCAGAAATTGGCTGATGTACCGTAACAAGCTTTACTCCATCCGGAAATGTGGCCTCCACCTGAATGCTGTCCAGCATCTCAGGCACACCTTCCATCACATCTTTTTCCGTTAATACATGGCGGCCGGCTTCCATCAGCTCTGCTACTCCCTTCCCATCACGTGCGCCTTCCATAATAAAGCAGGTGATATAAGCAGCAGCCTCAGGATAGTTCAGCAGAACGCCCCGCGCCTTTCGCTGTTTGGCTAATTCCCCCGCTGCAAAAATGAGCAATTTTTCTTGTTCAACCGGTGTCAGTTTCATCTGTAATCCTCCTTCTTTTGTCATATAAAGCGGATGCGGTTACTACGAATTTGTGGAGCATGCAGGCGGGACATCACCTCCCTTTCTTCGAGAATGGGGGTCATACGGTAGGGTGCCTTTCAAAGCGGCATGCCGTTTCTTCATCAGCCTTGCCATGGTCAACAACCGTTCCCCTGTCGATTACAGAAAGATAGTCAGCACAGATTAACGCGTTTTCCAGACTGCGCTCGACTAAGATAACAAATGTATTTTTTCTGGAAATTTCTATAATAACTTGTCTGACTAGTTCGACAATTAAAATCTGAATTCCTTCCAATTGTTCATTAAGTAAAATATTTTTCGGATTTACCATCAGCGCTCTGGCGATTGCAAGCTGCTGCTGTTGACCGCCTTTTCGTTTTGAACAAACGTTTGATTAAAACAAATAGCCCCCCTGTTTAGCCGGAAGCAGGCCTATGAAGTGGATTGGCCTACTCCATTTCGGCCTAATACAGCGACAATCTGCCCCGGGTGAACCTCCATGCTGAGGCTGTGCTAAACCATCGATTGATCATAACCAGACGTTACATTCCTGATGGCAGCCCGTTGTTTTGCTCCGCAACCGGAAGCATGGCATGGAGGCCAGTCTGAGGCGCCGTCCTCCACGATACCGAGAACCCGACTATTGCCATTAACTCCGCATCATGGACGGTCACTTCGCTGATCGCCACCGTTCCTCTTAACGAGTGAAGAATTCCGGCCTTCACTGAATCCCCGCTTGTGTCGATATCAACTGTTTTTTCGCACTCCCGTGGCTTCCGACACTTTCTTCGGTGCAGTACATTCCGTCATCAAAACCCCTTTGTTTGATTTCTCCAAATGATGTTATAAAAGTTTACAACTTATGTCATTATTATATAGAAGAGGCCTATTAATTCAAAGAATATTTAAAAAATTTAGTTACCTTGACCAAATCAGCTTCTTTTTTTGTTATATTTATTCACATCAGAAAAAGCGAACAAAAAAAGACAAGAAACATTTCGTTTCCTGCCTCTTCCGTACGATTAATCTTTATCTGAAAATTTATCCTTGGCTTTCCCGATATCCTTTTGGATTTCGCCTTTCGCCTTATCTTTTTTGCCTTCAGCCTGCATGTCCGTTCTGTCAGCCATATCTCCGACTTTATCCTTCACTTCTCCTTTGGCTTTATTGAAGCCGCCCTTCATTTTGTCTTTTACACTATCGTTACCCATGTTAATTCTCCCCTCTCAATTATGTGTGTACTTGTTACCTTCCCGATCTGAGAGGCAATAAACATTCTAAATGTTATTTATCGATTTCGTAGCGCTCTCCGTAACGGAGCACCTTGTATATCGCCAGCCCGTCTGATGACTTTTTCTCCGAATATCGGACCGGCAGCAGGGCAAAAAACACATAATACGTAGAAAAATAGACAAACTGATAGAAAAACACATTTGGCTTTAATACACTGTGTAAAATCAGCAGATTGATTGCAAAAATCGTGATGAGGTTAAACAAGCAGCCCCCTGCATACACGAGTGCATTTGAGAATCGATTGTCAATTTTCAACTCCCCGTACCGGCAAAAAGAATCGATAAAATAAATCGTTCTGAACCGTATGGGTCCAATTTTAAGCAGCGTTTTTCCCATGCCTATATCCAACGATCCCTTTCCGCCAAAAATAAAAGCCATAAAGCTGTGCCCTGAAACATGTATAATCTGTACAAGCGGCAGAACAATGAGGAAAGACCACAGAAACTTCACCATATCATTAAAACCAAACATTGAATTCCCCCTCACATGCATATCTGCATCCCAAAACGGCTTTTGTTCAAAAAACAGTGCTGTAGCGATTTTTCCTGTTCTCCCCGGAAATAAACGTTCCGATGCTCCCCTTTTTTTGCATATAAAAAAACCATCTGCCAGCAGATGGTTTTGTCTCATACTTCATATAAACAATCGTTCCTTTGAATCATCTCTCTCATGCTGACCGCTTTTTCATAAAAATACACCGCTTCTTTATATTGTTCGCGATGACTGAAATAGGAGGCAGCATCTAAAGCAAATTCTTCAATATATACATACAGGCCCTTTTCTTCCATATAATCAAATACTTCTTGAATCATATTCAAATTGACAGATTCCACATATAATGCCTGCAGAAATTTATATTTTGCCAGACTGAAGAAGTCGTTTCGTTTTTGGGCAATGGCAATCCCTTTTTCATAGTACCGTATCGCAGCTTCGCTATCTTGTTTTTTGAAAAGAACGCGAGTCAGGCTGAAGAGCGCTTTTGGAAGCTGTTCCAGCTGATAATCCTCGAAGACAGGAAGCGCTTTTTCAAAGTATTCGGCGGCCTGATCCAGCTCCCCCTTGTCATCATAGCAATTCCCAATGTTATAAAGGGCTGATCCGATTAAACGGGGCTGTCCTTCCAATAAAGCAAGGCGATACGCGTCATCTAAATGTTCAAGCGCTTTTTCATAATTTCTGTAGTCAATGTAGTTTCCTGATATGACGAAATGGCATTGAATTCTTCTGACTCTGTAAAAATCGTGAGCCTTATACGTCTCCAGCGCCTGTACGGCGTGGTTCATGGAAAAGTGCGTCTGCTTCATAATATAAAAGACTTCCGCCACTTTAAAATGAAATTCCGCTCTTTCAATTTCATCTTCTACAAACGCAAGCATCTTCTCAGCTTTCCGATAAAAGGATATAGCCGAGATGTAATTGTTCTGTTCAAATTCGTACATTCCTCTAAACAAGTGAAAATAATACTCAGATAATCCGGAGATGCTGTCCTGATTGCTTTCCAGCGTTTTGATCAATTCACGATATTGAAGCTGAGATTCCTCGTGCAGGTCAGGCTTTACATAATCCAGCATAATTTGGTGCCGGTAGCTGATCAGCTGATAATACAGGAGAAGCAGCTGATCCTCTTCCATCTGTTCGATATCTAGATCAATTTCTTCCTTCAGCTTTACGGCATCAGCCACTTGAAATGCTAAAATGTGCTTATACCACTTATTGATTTTCACTCCTACTTGAGATGACGGGATCTCGTACGCGGCCATGCCCCTCCAACCCTTTCTATTTTCTAATTGGTTATATTTTATCATAATGTATGGCTTTGGAATTAAATTTTCTTACAATGATTCCTTCTTTATGCCTATCCTTATATATTTCGGTTTTTATACGTATTTTTTGCACTCGGATTCTAATAAAAAAGCTTATCGGACAGTGCCGATAAGCTTTTGACTTCAAATTAACCGCCAATATAAGACATTTCCACTTTCTTTTTGCCAGATGCTTTTGATAGCGTACGATCTACTGAATACTGATCAATCCGATTTTTCCATACTGTCCCGATCATTTCTGATAGTTCGTCATCACTTAATTCCTGGCGAACCGGAGCTCTGAGGTCAAATCCGCTTGAAGCGAATAAGCAGGTAAACAGCTCTCCTCTCGCAGAAAGACGGGCTCTGTTGCAAGATCCGCAGAACGCATCAGATACAGATGATATGACGCCGATTTCTCCGGAGCCGTCCAAGTAGCGGAATCTGGAAGCCACTTCGCCTATATAATTAGGCGCTATCGGCTCAACCGGCATGTGTTCATTGATCAAATCTATGATTTCCGCCTTTGTCATGACGTCTTTCTTTTCCCATTGGTTGGTGTTGCCTACGTCCATAAATTCAATGAATCTCAGGATATGCCCTTTTTCTTTAAAATAACGGGCCATAGGCAGTATATCTTTTTCATTGACGCCCTTTTGAACGACCATATTGATTTTAACACCGAGCCCTGCTTGCTTCGCCGCTTCAATGCCTTCCAGCACCTTGCTGACAGAAACGCCACGCCCGTTTATCTTCTTAAAACGCTCGTCTTCTAAAGAATCAAGGCTGATCGTAACCCTTTTCAACCCAGCCTCCTTGAGCCTCTTTGCATAAACAGGCAGCAGTGATCCGTTTGTCGTCATCGCGATGTCACGAATACCCGGTATGCGGGCCAGTTTTTTGATTAACTCCGGCATATCCTTTCTCATGAGGGGCTCTCCGCCGGTCAGGCGGATTTTTTCAACGCCAAATCTTGTGACAAACAATGTCGCAAGCCGTTCCAGCTCCTCAAATGAAAGCAGCTCCTCTTTCTTTAAAAAAGGATAATCCGGGCCGAATAATTCGGCGGGCATACAGTACGTGCATCGGAAGTTGCAGCGGTCTGTAACAGAAATGCGAAGGTCTCTCAGCGGTCTGTTTCTTTTATCCAACATCTGACGCGACTCTGTAATCATAGCTACAGCCCCTTCCTACCCCCTGATTCTCTCAGGGTGTGTATATACATTAAATGATCCGTTTCTGACAAATCCAATCGCTGTGATATTCAATTCTTCAGCCATTTGAATCGCAAGCTCCGTCGGGGCCGATTTGGAAATGACAATCGACACGCCGATTTTGGCCGCTTTTAACAGGACCTCTGATGAGATTCTGCCGCTGAACACAATCAGTTTGTCGCGTACGGACATACCGTTTAGAAGGCAGTGTCCGTATAGTTTATCAAGTGCGTTGTGCCGACCGATATCTGTGCGCATCAACAGAAGCTTCTCTGTGTCGCAAAGCGCCGCATTATGGACGCCTCCCGTATCCTGAAACGTCCCGCTCCCTTGCTGCATGTCTTTCATAAGCGCCAAACATGCCTCAGGCGATATCTTGATTTGGCTGACAGCCGTTTTGGCTGTTTTGACATCCTGCTGAAAATAAAAATGACGGCCCTTTCCGCAGCATGAGCCGATCACCCGTTTCGTATAATCCTTTTGATCCAATGTCTCAGGGTGAACGAGGTCGACATATACAAAACCGAGACTTTCATCTATTGTAAACCTTTTAATTTCTTTTTGAAATCGTATAACACCCTCTGATGCGAGAAATCCGATGACAAGCTCTTCGATATGCTCAGGCGTACAAACGAGCGTCACAAATTCACTGCCATTCAGTATCACTGTCAAAGGGAATTCCGTCACCATCCGGTCTTCTACTTTGCTTATTTCCCCTTGTTCATAGCGCCATACATCCCTGACCGCAGTTACTTTATCGTTCAATGTCTCTTCCCCTCCGCAATGTTCCTGCCTTTATATTTTTTCACACTCCTCGGATTTTGTCGAATTCTGAGACACAAAAAGAGCCCTCTATATAAAGGGCTTTCACAGGATGTGATGACGGCGGTGTTTAGGCAGGACGCCTAAGCATTTAGCCGCGGTTCCTTTTATAACACGTGAGCACCAATGTGCATTGACAACGAACGCGGGGTTTGTCGACACGCTGAGACACTTCTGTATAAAGGACTCTATGTTTGATTATGCTGATTCTTTTTCAGAACCGTAAACAGCACAATAGCTGCGATCAAGGTGAGAATGCTGACAAAAAAGAAGGCTGCCAGTTTTAGAAGAACACCAAGCAATATAAATGCAACGGTGGCTATAAGAAAAATCATTCCGAATAATTTCATATGTTCAACCCCTTTTTAGGGTATCATTCCCGCCCAAACTGTTTTTAAACCAATAAAAAAAGGCGCCTGGGGGAGCGCCTGATCTTTAGGTTCCTTACTCAGTAAATTTTTGTGCTTCTTTTTCCCAAGCCTGTTCGAACTCATCCGCACTGTTCGCTGAAATATATTCTCCGCCGCCAGCGACAGCTGCTTGTTTCATCTCTTCATTACCCTTGACATCAAAGTTGAAGCCAATGATGTTTACAATCGTATCCACATTTGATGCACGGAGCTTTTCGATTTCTGCCGCAGGGTCTCCGCCGCACGTTTCTTCACCGTCAGTGATTAAATACACCACGTTTTTCCCGTCTGCGTCAAATGCTTCAAATTCTTTTCTTGTGTCTGCAAGTGCTTTGGCAATCGGTGTCCATCCAGTCGGCTTGAACTCACTCAATGAATTGTCAAACAGAGACCCTTCATATGGATGAAGGCCGTAAATGGTTTCCGTCGTACTGCACGAAAGGGCTTTACCGGACAGTTTATTGTTCCCTGCATGCCCGAAAACGCGAAGCATAAGATTTGTATCCTTCGGAAGAAGTTCGGCAAAAGATTTTACTGATTTTTTGGCAATGTCTATTTTGCGCTCTCCTCCTGTTTTTTGAACCATGCTTCCGCTTCCGTCAAACAAAACAGCTACATTTGTATCAGCCTGTTTCTCAGCGGCAAAAGACGGGGAGGCAATGGAAACAGTCAACAATCCAATGATACCGGCAGCCAGCAATTTTTTCATATGATTACTTCCTTTCTTTTTCATATTTTCCAACTATATGTTGGATTCTTCTTTATGCTAGAATACGAAAATGCAAAAAGATATAGGACATGCTGCCTTTTGTGCTGCTTTCACGATCTGTCCAAAATCGCTTGAAATGCCGTTCATTTTTAGCCATTTCCGCCCAGAAAGCATAAACAGATTGTGTGATCATTCATTCTTTTTTCGCCTTGATTATGACAGAAAAACGGAAATCTGCTACTATGCTACAGGCAGACAGCTAATTAGTTTTGAAGTTTTTGTTACATACAAAAAGAGGCTGACCATCACCAGCCTCTTTTTTCTTATTTAGATAACATTAGTGATTGCTGAGTGAAAATTTTCTCAACATCTTTTTGGGTATAAGCCGGGAAGTATTCACCGCCGCCTACTTTCGCAATTGCGTTCAGCTGGCCTTTGTATCCCTCTTTATAATCAAAGCCGATCACATTAACAGTGATATTGTCTTTTTGCAGTTCCTTTGCTGTTTTAATCGGGTTTCCTCCGCACGTTTCCTCACCGTCTGTCAGCAGATACACCACTTTTTCCCCTTTTGCATCAAGCTGGTCAAAAGAAGATTTCGCCTCGTTCAGCGCTTTGGCAATTGGCGTCCAGCCAGTCGGCCCAATTGTATTGAGAGAATTGAGGAAGCTTTGCTCATTAAAGCTTTGGAAGCCGTATACGTTGCGAATGGTTTCACATGACTGAACTTTTCCGGAATTTTTATTGTTTCCTTCAGAGCCAAACACGCTCATTTTCACCTGAGTTCCTTCTGGCAGTGAGCTCGCAAACTTTGAAATTTCTTTTTTGGCTGAATTAAATTTAGATACACCGTCTATTCTTTTCGCCATACTTCCGCTGGCATCAAGCAAGACCGCCACGTTCGCCGGCGCTTTAGCCTCCGTTTCTTTCTTTTCAGCTGCAAAAGCAGGTGAAGTTAATCCAAAAAGCAATCCTGTCATCATGATCAGTGAAAATCTTTTCTTCATGTTCGTACCCCTTTACCAATTTGTTTCTGCGTGCAGATGTTCAACGCTGAACATAATCTATCGTAATCAACAAAAACCGAGAAATAAATAGGGCGGGCTTCCCCATTGCTGTTGTTTACTTTTGCATAGAAACCTATGTATTTATTAGTGATTTCCACCTAACGCCCCTATGAAAAGAGAAGATTGTCCGCCTTTCGGCTTTCGTTATATGAGTCTGTCGAAGTCTGTCGACACATGTGGATGACTTTACCACAATCTCAAAGCCTGAAATCAGGAAAAAAGGACTGATCCTTAAAGACGGTCAGAAGCTCCTCTAAACCGTTTCAGCTGCTCTTAGATAAAAGATATTCAGGAACAGAAAAAGACGCCTAAAGAGCGTCTTTTTCTACTTTTTCGCCATATATTTATTCAAAAACGCATCTGCCTCAGAAATTTGTGTGCCTTGGTAATAGTACTTTACAATGTCATCAACCGTTTTGCCTTCTTTGGCCATAAAATTCGCTCCGTATTGGCTCATCCCCACACCGTGGCCAAATCCTCTCGTCGTGACTGTAATTGTGTCTCCATTTCGCTTCCATTCAAAATCGGCGGAGTTGAGACCCAGCTTTTCACGTATGTCTCTTCCTTTCAGCGTCTTGCCGTTAATGACGGCAGTTGCAACCTGGTGGCCCGGTGTCTCGCCGGTAATCTTCCCTACTGCGCTAGATCCATCCAGCTTGACGCCAAGCTTTTGCTGAAATTCTGCCGCTGTAAAGGTTTTCGTTGCCTTATATTTCGGAGACTTTTTATCCCATGGGCTTTTGACGCTTTTTAAATATGGGATAGCACTTGTCCAATAAGCTTCTGCATTCTCTGTGTAGCCGTTGCTTGTGGAGAAAAAGGATGCTTCAATCGGCTGGTTGTTGTACGTTAAGATTTTGCCTTGCGTACTGGCTACCGCAGCTGTGATTTTCTTCAGTTTTGTCTCATAGCTTGTGCCCCACTGTTTTTTCAGCTCCGCTTTGTTTTTATACACCTGGAACATCTGTGTATCATCCACCAGTGAGCCTTTAGGAGCCTCAACCGCTGAATTTGACACCATCAGTCTGACAATAAATGTTCTGGCGGCGAGAGCCTGGGCTTTCAATGCTTCAGATTCAAAGGTTGCCGGCATTTCGGAGGCGACGACTCCAATCACATACTCTTCAAGCGGAATGTCTTCTACGGATTGATTTGCGGTTCGATAGACGGGAATAGAAACAGGTGATGCTTTCAATGTTTCTGCTCCTTTCGATGCTGGTTTCGTGCTGACTGCTGTCTTTTCTGATTCTACGCTGGCCCCTGCTTCCTTATTATGCTGGAATGGTATAACCAAGAGTGTGGGAACCAAGAGAATCAATGCACATAGTACGGATAGTGTGATTGCGAATTGTTTCATATTCAGCTGCCTCCTGCTCGGGATTCGACTCTAGTCTAGTCTATGGGCAGGGACAAGCTAATATGACTCTCGTTTTGGACAGAAACTTTATTTGTCATTTACGTATTCTTTTTTGCTATTTTGCGCATAATGATGATAATACACAAAAAATAAAAAACCAGTATGCCAGAGTGACATACTGATTTTCAAGTAAGTTTATGCATTTAAGTCAGAAACGACTTCTTTATTCTCTTGCTCAGAAGCAGACTCATCATTTACACGTTCGATGTCTGCGCCCAGAGCGGCAAGCTTCTGATGGAAATCAACGTAACCGCGGTCTAAGTGCTTCAATTCAGTAACACGTGTGTGACCTTCAGCCACTAACCCCGCAAGAATCAGCGCTGCACCTGCACGCAAATCAGTCGCTGCAACTTCAGCTCCCTGAAGCTGTACAGGACCGTTAATGATGACAGAACGTCCTTCAATCTTGATATCACCATTCATACGGCGGAATTCTTCCGCATGCATAAAACGGTTTTCAAAAACGGTTTCTGTAATCATGCTTGTGCCGCTTGCACGAAGCAGAAGCGCCATCATTTGTGACTGCATATCAGTCGGGAAGCCTGGGTGAGGCATTGTTTTGATGTCAATCGGTTTAAGTTCTTTCGGGCCGATGACACGCAGGCCTTCACCTTCATCCTTAATTGTTACACCCATCTCTTCCATTTTTGCAATTAAAGAGGTGAGGTGCTCAGGAACCGCTCCTTTTACTAATACGTTTCCTTCAGTGATTGCAGCAGCAACCATAAATGTGCCCGCTTCAATACGGTCAGGAATAATATGGTGTTTTACGCCGTGAAGCTTTTCGACTCCTTCAATTTTGATGGTGCCGGTGCCAGCTCCGCGGATTTTTCCGCCCATGCCGTTGATATAGTTTGCTAAATCAACGATTTCGGGTTCTTTTGCCACGTTTTCCAGCGTTGTTGTTCCTTCAGCTAGAGCGGCTGCCATAATCAGGTTCTCTGTAGCTCCTACACTTGGGAAGTCCAGATAAATTTTTGCGCCTTGCAGTCGGCCTTTTACTTCAGCTTCAATGAAGCCATTACCGACTTTGATTTCTGCGCCCATTGCTTCAAAACCTTTTAAATGCTGATCAATCGGTCTGGAACCAATTGCGCATCCGCCCGGAAGTGCAACTCTTGCATGACCTGTACGCGCAAGAAGCGGCCCCATGACAAGCACAGACGCACGCATTTTACGAACATATTCAAAAGGTGCTTCAGTTTGCAAAGCGTATGAAGCATTTACAGTCACTTCATTATTTTCAAAATGCACATCTGCTCCTAAATGACGCAACACTTCGTTAATTGTATATACATCGGAGAGCGTAGGTACATCACAAATTACGCTTTTTTCTTCACTTGCTAATAAAGATGCAGCGATAACAGGTAAAACGGCATTTTTAGCGCCTTCAACTTTGACTGTGCCGTTTAACTTCTGACCGCCGCGGACGATGATTTTTTCCAAGGTATTCCCCTCCGCGTCCCTAAATTCTCTATATTAATATTCAGTCGTAACGATTGGTGTGCCAACCGTAACGGTATGTTTTCCGCCCATTCCTGCACTTCTAAGTGCAATTTGCAAATTCATTTTATGTTTCGAGGTCATAATGTACTCTTCCCACTCATCTGTAAACGCAGAAATAGAAACGAAATTTGGCTCAACTACATGTTCTACTGATCTTGCTTGAAATTCATTTAATAACTGATTTGCTTTTTTTTGCAAAACAATATTCATATTATCATCTAAGTGACCATTTAGACAAGTAAAAATAACTACTTTTTCTTGGAATATCCCAAGTGTCTCCCGTTCAAACTGTTCATATGTATCATTCCAGCTATCCGGTGTCTCTAGACTCATTTGCTCATATAATAAATACGAAGTTGGATTGTGTTTTTTGAGGGTTGTGACAAGCTGCAGTCTAAAAGAAGTGCGATTTTTTTTGTCAGTATATGTGCCAATTGCCTTTACGACTTTATCTTCCTGTGCAATCGTCCAATCATATTGACGATACTCTGATTTTAAACGTTGCACTTTTTGATAAAATTCTTTTTCGGTCAGTGACATGTTTTGTTTTGCATGCAATGTCCACTTATCTATTAGCACATCTTGGCGTTCCATCCCCTCTGCCATCTGTGCTAACGGCGTTAATTCACTCGCATGAATGGTATGGAAAACAGCAATGACGAAGCTTAATATGACGGAAATGATAATAGCGTGGCTTACTTGTTTTTTCTTCATGTTCATCTCTCCCCCTTATCCCCAGTTTTACCGGAGGCAAGAGGCGCCATACGTAAAAATCTTCGTCAAAACTCGAGCTATTCGCTTCAACCCGCTTCTCCCAACCATTTAATGAGAATAATGTTCAAAACCTATTAAAATAGATAGGGAAGCTGCTGTGAATAATTGAGATAATCTAAAAAGAAATTGGCAACGGCCGTTCCAATGGCGATTGTCAGCAAAATCATCAGGAGTCTTGCCTGCACGACTTTGCCTTTTTTGATTAACGGATCTATATTGACGGCTTGCAACGCCCACCAAGTCACTGCTATAAAAATCAGGTGAACGACAATACCGATTGCAGCCTGCTGTCCCAATACACTCATCTATTACACTCCTTTCTCTGCGTTCATACCCTTTCTTATTATATAAGAAGCACAGATAAAGATGATACATTTTATACAGAACGGAATAATCAGCCAAATCTAGGGCTAATCCCCGCTTAAAGTGCGATTCTTTTACATGGTATACTTTATTGGAAAGGAGCTGGCAAATGTGAATCATTCTTTTTTTCAGCCTGAAAAGCAATATGGTGAGGACCTGCCAATTTTTGATCAGGAATGGGAAGCAATTGCATTCTATTATGATTATAGACAGTCACAGATTGAAGAACTGAATGAATTGTGTCAGTTTTTTAACATTTCTCTTACCTATACGAGAGAAAGCCTTGAAGAGCTTGAAAACCTCTATTTTCAAAGTATACAAGAGCTTTTGCTTGCTGATTGGAATCTTCCTATTGAAGAATTCGAGAAAATGATCAGTGTTTATCTTATAGATTGCGTGATTGCCCGCCATGAAGATGCTGAATGGGTTGTAAAACCTTATCCCTATAAAGACGGCGCTTATACACTTGGCTTTAGAAGACATCGCAAATCGTGGCATACAATGAATGCCTGTGATGGTTTATACCTGCGCCAAAAAGAGGATCGCCCGCTGCTGTCGCTGTTTGATTCTCTTGTTCGTTCATAAAAAAATCCTTCTCATAAAGAGAAGGATTTTTTCTTATTTCCCTGCTACATCCAATCTGTTCAAAGCCCGCTGTAACGCAAGCTCAGCCCGACGAATGTCAGTATCATCTGATTGAGAATTCAAACGCTCCTGCGCCCGCTGGCGTGCAGCTTCAGCGCGCTCTTTATCGATGCCTTCCGCTGTCTCGGCAGCCTGGGCAAGGATGGTGACCTGATCAGGACGGACTTCTACAAAACCGCCGCTGACGGCAACCATTTCAGTCTGCCCGTCTTTTTTCAGACGGACAGCGCCGATTTTAAGAGGAGCCACGGTTGGAATATGGCCTGGCAAAATACCGAGATCGCCGCTTTCGGCTCTCACACTCACCATTTCGATATCCGCATCGTATACTGGGCCGTCGGGAGTAACGATATTGACTTTAACGGTCTTCATGCTTTTACCCTCCTAGGACCAGATTAAACTTCTACACCCATTTCTTTTGCTTTCTCAACAACTTCTTCGATACGGCCTACAAGACGGAACGCATCTTCTGGAAGATGGTCGTATTTACCGGCTAAGATTTCTTTGAAGCCTTGTACCGTCTCTTTTACAGGCACGTAAGAACCTTTTTGTCCAGTGAACTGTTCAGCCACGTGGAAGTTCTGAGAAAGGAAGAACTGGATACGGCGTGCGCGGTGAACGACAAGTTTGTCTTCCTCGCCTAGTTCATCCATACCGAGAATCGCAATGATATCTTGAAGCTCTTTGTAACGCTGAAGCGTTGACTGTACTTCACGCGCAACCGCATAATGCTCTTCTCCGACAATTTCAGGAGCAAGGGCGCGTGATGTAGATGCCAACGGATCAACCGCAGGGTAAATACCCATTTCAGTTAATTTACGCTCAAGGTTTGTTGTCGCATCCAAGTGAGCGAACGTTGTCGCCGGCGCCGGGTCAGTGTAGTCATCGGCAGGCACGTAGATCGCCTGGATAGATGTAACTGATCCAACGTTCGTAGACGTGATACGCTCTTGGAGCTGACCCATCTCAGTTGCAAGCGTCGGCTGATAACCAACCGCTGAAGGCATACGGCCAAGAAGGGCTGAAACCTCTGAACCCGCTTGTGTGAAACGGAAAATGTTATCGATGAAGAACAGTACGTCCTGTCCTTGTACATCACGGAAGTGCTCAGCCATTGTAAGGCCTGTCAAAGCAACACGCATACGTGCGCCCGGCGGCTCGTTCATTTGTCCGAATACCATGGCTGTTTTGTTGATTACGCCAGAGTCACTCATTTCGTAGAAAAGGTCGTTCCCTTCACGAGTACGCTCTCCTACGCCGGCGAATACAGAGATACCGCCGTGCTCTTGCGCGATGTTGTTGATTAATTCCTGGATTAATACGGTTTTACCTACACCGGCACCGCCGAACAATCCGATTTTACCGCCCTTAATGTAAGGAGCAAGCAAATCAACAACTTTAATACCTGTTTCAAGAATTTCAACTTCTGTTGAAAGCTGATCGAATGAAGGCGCCTGTCTGTGAATCGGATCCTTTTTCGCATCCGCAGGAACCGGCTCATTCAAATCAATATTTTCTCCGAGAACGTTAAATACACGTCCAAGTGTTACATCACCAACCGGTACTGAGATTGGCGCTCCTGTATCTACAGCTTCCATACCGCGCTGAACACCATCCGTAGATGCCATTGCGATTGTACGGACTGTATCATCACCTAAATGAAGAGCGACCTCAAGCGTTAAATCAATACCTACTTCGTTTTCACTTGCAGCTGGCTGTGAAATTTTAATCGCATTATAAATTTCAGGCAAGTGACCGTCTTCAAAACGCACGTCGACGACCGGTCCTAATACCTGGCTAACGCGTCCTTTCTTCATCGCTATCCCTCCTGACAAAATCTTTCTATTCTAAAGCGGCTGCTCCGCCGACAATTTCCGTAATTTCTTGTGTGATGGCTGCTTGGCGAGCGCGGTTGTAAGAAAGCGAAAGTGAATCGATAAGTTCCTTCGCGTTGTCTGTCGCGTTTTTCATCGCCGTCATTCTTGCAGCGTGCTCACTTGCTTTACTGTCAAGAAGCGCACCGAAGATTAAGCTTTCTGCATATTGAGGAAGCAAAACCTCCAGAACCTCCTCTTCAGATGGTTCAAATTCATAAGACGCCGTTCTTTTTCCGCCGCCGCTGCCCAAATCAGATAACGGCAGAAGTTTTTTCTCCGTTACTTCTTGAGTAATGGCGCTGACAAAATGGTTATAAACAAGGTGCAATTCATCAAACGCACCGTCTATAAACATTTGAATCGTTTGACGGGCAAGATCTTTAATTTCTGTAAACGTTACTTCATCTCCAAGTCCTGTTAACTCGGAAATGATCGGAATCTCCCGTTTCTTAAAGAAATCACGGCCCACTCTTCCGATGGCAATCACCGCATACTCATCCTTAGACTGATGACGTTCTTGCATGGCCTGATAAGCACTCCGTAAAACCGAACTGTTAAAAGCGCCGGCAAGACCGCGGTCAGACGTAATGACAAGGTATGCCGTTTTTTTCACTTCTCTGCTGAGAAGCATCGGGTGCTTCACGTTGCCGGAAACTCTTCCGACGTTTGACACAACCTCTTGGATTTTATCCATATATGGCACAAATGATTTTGCATTGTTTTCAGCACGATTCAGCTTAGCCGCAGATACCATCTGCATGGCTTTTGTAATCTGACTTGTTTTTTTCGTTGACGTGATCCTTGACTTAATATCGCGTAATGAGGCCAAAGATTTCACCACCTTTTCTCTTCATCTGCGTAAAAAGAGAGAAAAAGAGAACCTTTTTCTCTCATCAGCATTCGAGTTAGTTGCTTGGTGCAAATGTGCGTTTGAAGCCTTCGATTGCAGCTTTGAAGTCTTCATCAGCAGGAAGGTTTCCTGTTTTCGCAATTCCGTCAAGCAGGTCTTTATGGTTTTGGTCAAGGTACATGTAGTACTCTTCTTCAAAACGTCTGATATCCGCCACAGGAATATCATCGAGATATCCTTTTGTCAGCGCATAAAGAATGGCTACTTGCTTTTCAACCGGAAGCGGCTTGTTCAGATCCTGCTTCAGCACTTCAACTGTACGCGCACCGCGGTTCAGTTTTGCCTGAGTCGCTTGGTCGAGGTCAGAACCGAATTGAGCGAATGCTTCCAGCTCACGGTATGACGCAAGGTCAAGACGCAAAGTACCTGATACTTTTTTCATCGCTTTGATTTGCGCTGAGCCGCCGACACGGGATACAGACAATCCGGCATTGATCGCTGGACGTACGCCTGAGAAGAACAAATCAGATTGCAGGAAGATCTGTCCGTCGGTGATGGAAATGACGTTCGTCGGAATATAAGCAGAGATATCTCCGGCTTGTGTTTCTACGAACGGCAGAGCTGTAATTGATCCTGCGCCTTTCGCGTCGCTAAGCTTTGCTGCACGCTCAAGCAGACGGGAATGAAGATAGAATACATCCCCAGGGAACGCTTCACGGCCTGGCGGACGGCGAAGAAGCAAGGACAGCTCACGGTAAGCGGCCGCTTGTTTAGAAAGATCATCGTATACAACAAGAACGTGCTTGCCGTTGTACATAAATTCTTCTGCCATTGTAACCCCAGCATACGGTGCCAGGTACAGAAGCGGTGCCGGCTGTGAGGCAGACGCCGTTACAACAATTGTATAATCAAGCGCGCCGTGTTTACGCAATGTTTCTACTACGCCGCGGACTGTTGATTCTTTTTGGCCGATCGCAACATATACGCAGATCATGTCTTGGTCTTTTTGGTTCAGGATCGCATCGATCGCAACAGATGTTTTACCTGTTTGACGGTCACCGATGATCAGCTCACGCTGGCCGCGGCCGATTGGAATCAGTGCATCGATCGCTTTGATACCGGTTTGAAGCGGTTCATGAACGGATTTACGGTCCATAACGCCTGGTGCAGGGCTCTCAATCGGACGAGTTTTGCTTGTAAGGATCGGGCCAAGTCCGTCTACCGGCTGGCCTAACGGATTTACAATACGGCCGATTAACTCTTCACCAACAGGAACCTCCATGATGCGGCCTGTTCTTTTTACTTCGTCTCCCTCACGGATCTCACTGAAAGGTCCTAAGATGACGATACCTACGTTTGATTCTTCAAGGTTTTGAGCCATACCCAAAACACCGTTTGAAAATTCGACAAGTTCACCGGCCATACAGTTGTCAAGGCCGTGCACACGTGCAATACCGTCACCGACTTGGATGACTGTACCTACGTCTTGAACTTCAATATCAGATTGATAATTTTGTATTTGCTGTTTTATCAGCGTGCTAATCTCTTCAGCTTTGATGCTCACTTAGGTTTCACCCCTTCTATCGATTTTCCCCGGCTAATTGACGTTCGATGCGCTGAAGCTTCCCGCTTACGCTGCCGTCATAAATCCGGTTTCCAATGCGGACTTTAATGCCGCCTATTAAATCCGTCTGCACTTCATTTCTGATTCTCAGTGAAGCGACTCCGGCTTTTTTTGCAAACACTTGTGATAATGGTAAAATTTCAGCATCCGTCAGCGGTTTCACTGAATATACGATTGCGTCTTCTGTTTGACGGGCCTCATTTGCGAGTTTGATAAACTCATCTGTGAGCTCAGGCACAATCGCGGCACGATGGCGGTCAATCAAAAGAAAAATCGTATTAAGCACGGACTGTGACAAAGAGCCAAATGCATTTTGGATCAGCTCTTTTTTGTTCGCAGCCGGCACCTTCGGATGGTTCAACACATCATTAAGCGCTTTTTCATTTTGAAATACTTGTTTTACAACAGTTAGCTCTTCTTCTACTTGATTCAGCTGAGCGGACTCATTGGCTATATCAAAAAGAGCTGATGCATATCGTTTAGAGACAGCTGATCCACTCATCGGCTTTCTCCTACCTCTTTAAGATAGTCCTGGATCAATTTCTCTTGCGCTTGTTCATCCAGTTCTTTTTCGATCACTTTCGACGCAATCATGACAGAAAGAGACGCTACTTGCTCACGGAGAGCAGAAACCGCCTGTTCTTTTTCCTTCACGATTTCAGTTCTTGCTGCTTCTTTCAGACGTTCAGATTCTGCACGTGCAGCCTGAATAATCTCTTCTTTTTGCTTCTCTCCCAGTTTCTTTGCGTTTTCGATAAGAGTTTGGGATTCCTGTCTTGCTTCTTTTAAAAGAACGCGCTGCTCTTCAATCAGCTGCTGCGCTTCTTTATTTTTTTCTTCAGCAGACGTAATTTCTCCAGCGATGTGGTCTTCACGCTGTTTCATTATGTTTAATAGCGGCCCTAAAGCGTATTTCTTCAGAAGCGCTAATAAGATTAACATAGCTAACAGTTGGAACAGGATATCTCCGCCGTTAAACGACAATCCTAGTTCAAGTGGTAATTGAGACATCTACTACGGCAACTCCCTTCTGCAGGTTTTTCTTTGCTGATCCAGCAGCCGCACTTGTCTCTTTTCAGCCGGCAAGGCGGGATGCTTATCAGACATAAAGCAATGGCGAAGGTTCTCTTGGAATGATCTTCGCCATTTTTAGTTCATATAAGGCTTTTATGCTTAGCCAAAGAACGCTAAGAATGCGATAACGACAGCGATAATAGGAAGGGCTTCAACTAATGCGATACCCATGAACATAAGAGTTCTCAGTTCTTTACCTGCTTCCGGCTGACGGGCAATCCCCTCTACCGTACGTGAAACAATCAAACCGTTACCAATACCTGCACCAAGTGCGCCTAAACCAATTGCAATCGCAGCTGCTATTAAATTCATGAAAAAGTTCCTCCTTTAAAATGTTATCCGTTTGGATATAATGTTTTAATGATCATGACTGATTTTATGAGACATGTACACCATCGTCAGCATTGTAAAGATAAATGCCTGGATAGCACCAATAAATAAACTGAATGCTTGCCATGCCAGCATCGGCAGAATAGCACCGATTGTACCGACAAGACCGAGAGCCACGCTTTGCGAATAATGGCTTGTTGCTAATCCCGCAAGCAGGCCGAGAAGAATCTCACCGGCGAAGATGTTACCATACAGCCGCAAACCTAGAGTCAGCGTATTCGCAAACTCTTCGATGATTTTCATCGGGAGCATGAATGGAACAGGTCTTAAATAGTCTTTGGAATATTCCTTGAGCCCTTTCATCTTCACACCATAGTAGTGGGTTAAAGCAACAACCATCACGGCTAGCGTTAATGTAATGGCAGGATCGGCTGTCGGAGACTTCCACCAGAGCTCATGTCCGATTGTAATAGAGAACGGCAGCCCCAGCATATTCGACACAAATATGTACATCAGCAATGTGACACCAAGTGCCAAGAAGTTAGCCCCTGTTTTTAAATCCATTGTACTGCCAATAATATTGCGGACGAAATCAACAATCCATTCCATAAAGTTCTGGGCTTTTCCGGGACGGATCGAAAGCGTTCTTGTCGTCAATATAGCAATCAATAAAACAATCACACTCGCCACAGTAATCATCAGAATGTTTGTCAGATTAAAAGTAAGACCTAGAAATTCTATAGTTCTGTAACCATGATTCAAAGGGTTTTCACCTCTCTTCCATTGATGAACGTTTAAGCTGGATAAAGGAATCTATCATAATGACAGGGTATATTGTCATTAATCCAATAACTGTACTTGCCATATGAAAGTATTCGGGATTTTTATAGGCAACAGCCACAGCAAGAATCGCATTGCACCACCGCGCTGCGCTCCCGAGAGATCGTATGGACTTTCCTTTCTCAACAGCTCTGTCAAAAGCATTCATTCTTCTGACGAGCAGTAAAAAATTAAACAAACTGAAAACAGTTCCCAGAATAAGGCCTAAAAAAACGGTTTTATACGCTGTTAAACCATAACCCAGTACATACACTGCCAAAATGAACAATAAATATTTGCGTTGTCTGCTAAATGTAAGCTTGGGATCGTCCATCAATTATCTGTCTCCTGATGAAAAAATAATGTATAGCTTGGATACGGCAAAAATCAGCGGTTAACCCTTAGTAGAAGACCTTTTTTGACCGGCAAAACGGGCCTGTTCGAAAAAATCATTCATCCGCAAGCCTTGCAGGGATGCTGTTTCATTCGCTTAAATAAATCCTCATAATACGGGTTTGCTGAGAGGATTTACATTGAGGATGAGGACTATAATGAAAGCTATGAAAACCTTCTCATAATACCCTCGTTTAGCATACAATAGCCCCTAACATGTGTCAATCTGTTTAAAGTTAAAAAACTTTTTATACTTTACGTCTCCACAGAATGTTCACATTTTCACCTATAATTGTATACAGATTCACCGAATAGCAAAAAACTGGATAAAAAAATGAAACCCCCTTTTGGGGATTTCATTTTTTATTTTGTTCCAAACATGCGGTCACCCGCATCTCCGAGACCTGGAACAATATATCCTTTTTCATTTAATTTTTCATCTAGCGCCGCAATGTAAATATCAACGTCCGAATGATGCTTCTGCAATTCTTCCACACCCTCCGGCGCTGCTACAAGACACATGAAACGGATATTTTTCGCACCGCGTTTTTTAAGGCTGTGAATGGCTTCAACTGCGGAACCGCCTGTAGCGAGCATCGGGTCAACCACGATGAATTCACGCTCTTCCACATCAGAAGGAAGCTTGACATAGTATTCCACGGGTTTTAAGGTTTCTGGATCACGGTAAAGGCCGACATGTCCCACTTTTGCCGCAGGAATCAGCTTTAAAATGCCGTCAACCATTCCCAATCCTGCTCTGAGGATAGGAACCACTCCGAGTTTTTTCCCTGAGATGACTTTCGATTTCGCAGCCTGAACCGGTGTATTGATATCCACTTCTTCCAGAGGAAGATCGCGGGTAATTTCAAATGCCATGAGTGTAGCCACTTCATCTACTAACTCTCTAAAATCCTTCGTACCTGTATTTTCATTCCGTATATATGTCAGCTTATGCTGAATTAAAGGATGATCAAATACATAAACCTTTCCCATACTGTGTTTCAGCTCCTTTTTTATTGTCCCATCAACAATTACACACTTCTATTGATTCTACAAAAAAAGACATTGAGTTTCAAGAACATCGTCAAAAAACCCGCCGGGCATAAGCCCAAGCGGGTTTTAGGATCTTAATAATCTAATTCTTTATATAAAGGAAATTTATCAGTCAGAGCAGCTACACGCTGTCTTGCTTCTTCAAGTTTTCCTTCGTCTTCGTGGTTTTTCAATGCAAGCGCAATGATAGCACCGACTTCTTCTAATGCGTCTCCGTCAAAACCGCGGCTGGTTACAGCAGCTGTCCCAAGACGGATGCCGCTTGTTACGAAAGGTTTTTCAGGATCATATGGAATCGCGTTTTTGTTAGACGTAATACCGATTTCATCAAGTACATGCTCCGCAACCTTACCAGTCAGTCCGAGCGAACGAAGATCAACAAGGATAAGGTGGTTGTCTGTTCCGCCTGAAACGAGCTGGATGCCCTCTTTCGTTAAGGCTTCAGCCAGACGTTTCGCGTTTGAAATGACGTTTTGTGCATATGTTTTGAAATCGTCCTGCAATACTTCACCGAATGAAACAGCTTTTGCGGCAATAACGTGCATCAGCGGGCCGCCTTGAATTCCAGGGAAGATCGATTTATCAATTTTCTTGCCAAACTCTTCACGGCAAAGGATCATACCGCCTCGAGGACCGCGAAGTGTTTTATGTGTTGTTGTTGTAACGAAATCAGCGTAAGGAACCGGGTTTGGATGAAGGCCTGCCGCAACAAGTCCTGCGATATGTGCCATATCCACCATGAAGTAAGCGCCGACTTCATCAGCAATTTCACGGAATTTCTTAAAGTCGATTGTACGAGGATACGCACTTGCTCCTGCTACGATAAGCTTCGGTTTATGAGCGAGGGCTTTTTCACGCACGTCATCGTAATCAATATATTGAGTTTCTTTATCTACGCCGTACTCAACAAAGTTATATTGAACACCGCTGAAGTTGACTGGGCTTCCGTGTGTTAAATGGCCGCCGTGGGAGAGGTTCATCCCAAGTACAGTATCGCCTTGCTCCAAAATCGTGAAGTACACTGCCATGTTTGCTTGTGCGCCTGAATGAGGCTGAACGTTTACATGCTCCGCTCCAAAGATTTCCTTCGCGCGGTCACGGGCGATATCTTCAACGACATCGACGTGCTCGCATCCGCCGTAGTAGCGTTTGCCCGGATATCCTTCTGCGTACTTATTTGTCAAAACAGATCCTTGTGCTTCCATAACCGCTTCACTTACAAAGTTCTCAGAAGCAATCAATTCGATCTTAGTCTGTTGGCGTTCACGCTCATTTTTAATGGCGTTAAACACTTGTTCGTCTTGCGCAGGTAAATGTTTCATCAGCGAGATCCTCTCCTATCCGTATCCTGTTCTTTGTTTTTACCATCACTATTGTACATGGTTTTTAAGGCCGATGTAAAAGATTATTTTTAAAAAATCTAAATTTTTATTGGTAAAAACGAATATTAATAACTTAAATTTAATTTAAAGTTCGGAATTTATTTCACTGTCTTAAAATAAAAGAAAAGACTGGCTATGCAGTCCTTTCATTCGCACTCATAAACCGCCCGCACTCCGCCGATTAGTTTCGGCCGTGTACGCGCCAATGTCACATGAGCTGAACCGAGGCTGTTTTGAGAGACACGCACAGGGACAGCCACCGGCTTCAGATGCATGCCGATAAACGTATCGCCTATATCAATTCCGGCGTCAGCCTGAATGGCTTCAACAAGAACAGGAGACTTCATCTGCTTAAACGCATAAGACGCCATCGCTCCGCCCGCTTTTGGAACGGGCACGGCAGAAACGGTTGGAAGCCTGAACAGCTTGGCTGTTTCTGCTTCGACGACAAGCGCTCTGTTTAAATGCTCGCAGCATTGAAACGCCAGATGGATTCCCGTTTTTTCCCGGAGCTCAGCAAGTCCGCTGTAGATGCTTTCAGCGATATCTACACTGCCCGATGTGCCGATCCGGCTGCCGGCCACTTCGCTCGTGCTGCATCCAAGGACGAAGAGCTGATCTTGTTTCAATTCCGCTTGGTCCTGAAACTCAGACAGCATCGTCTTCCACGTTTGTTTCAACTCATTCATTAAACAGCACCCCTACAGGTTTTTCTCTTCATAATCTGAGATTTTTCCAATACGCGTTTGGTGTCTTCCCCCGGTAAACTCAGTAGTCAGCCAGATTTTTGCGATTTCCCGAGCCAAACCAGGTCCGATCACCCGTTCACCCATCGCAAGGATGTTTGTGTCATTATGCTCCCTCGTCGCCTTCGCGCTGAAGGTATCGTGCGCCAGCGCGCAGCGAATCCCTTTTACTTTATTAGCGGAAATGCTCATGCCGATGCCTGTCCCGCAAATTAAAATGCCTCTGTCAACTTCGCCGCTAACCACTTTTTCGGCCACCGGAAAAGCATAATCCGGATAATCGACAGAGCCGCTGCCGCAGTCACAGCCCATATCAATATATTCAATTTGCAATTCGTCCATTAACTCTTTGATTTCATTTCGAATGTGAACGCCGCCATGATCCGATGCAATGGCTACTTTCATCTGCTTTTCCTCCCAGCGTGTGTGATGCGGCCCGCCCGCTTTATTGACCGCGCAGCCTGTCCGCTCTTTGATTCACACCATATGATGTGCTTTTCACTATATTCTACTCCTTCACGCAGGATTTGCAAATGACCTGTTTACAGATTTTCTGACAACTTATCTGCGGTCTTTTTTCAGCTGTTTTGCCAGCTGCCGAAGAAGCTCTTCAAGCTCATCTCGCGTTTGTTTATAGATGTCAATTGAGCCGCCGAACGGATCGATGACATCACCATGGCTGCCTGTGACATATTCTTTTAACGTAAACACTTTATCACGATAACGTCCAAATTGGCTGGCAATGATCTGTTTGTGCTGATGGGTCATAGCAAGAACCAAATCAGCCGATTCCATAAGTTCTTCCGTTAATGGAGAAGACACATGATTAAGGGCAATGTGTTTTTCAAACAGCGCTTCGACTGCATGAGGCGTCGCTTTCCCATTAGGTGAAGCAAACACGCCTGCCGAGCGGACATTGACATTCAGCCCTTCCATTTCTGCAATTGATTTAAAAAGCGCCTCAGCCATTGGGCTGCGGCACGTATTTCCAGTACAGACAAAAATAATATCCATGTCAGTCACCCCTTATTTTTCTCTATTATATATGAAGAAAAAAGAAACGGCGACTTCGTTTCTTTTATTGGTATATTAAATTGGCAAAAGCAGCTTTAATCCAAACACGATTAATATGATGCCCCCGAGCGCTTCGCTGTATGTGCCAAGCCATGACTGCACTTGTTTTCCGACCAGCAGGCCCAGCCATGTCAACATCATGCTGAACAGCCCGAACAGGGTAATTGTGAGGAGCGGATGCGAGCCGTATATCCCCAAGCTCAAGCCGACGGAAAAGCTGTCAAGGCTGACGCCGATGGCAAACAGCAATAAGCCCGGCCCTGCCGGTGACATGAATCGTTCTTCTGACTGTTTAAAAGAGGCCATAAGCATTTGAACCCCAAGAACAAAAAGCAACGCCCCACCGATATAAACCGCTAACACGCCGAGGAGCCCTGACAGCATGTTACCGGCCGCCATCCCTGCGAGAGGCATGATGACGTGAAAGAGGCCGATGATGAAACCAATATAGAATATCTGCTTCTTTCTAAGTTTGACCATGCCCATTCCAAGGCCGACAGAAAAAGCATCCATCCCTAAAGCAAACGCCATGATGCTTAATGTAATCAGTTCGCCTATAAACAAATCCGACATACATAAATAACCCCCTTGGACACGCCCCGCTTTTTTAGCCTATGCGTGTCCAAAAAGGGTTAGAACATCTGACTGCTTTCAGCGAATCACTCTTCCTCCGGCGGCTTTCATCAGCCTGTTCATAATAGCAAGACCGACACCTGTATCCGGAAAGGATTCCGCTATAATGAAATCCACCTTATTCTCATCAAAGCTGCGCAAAGCATCATACAGCCCTGCCGCAACAGTCTCAAGCTGAGCCCGTCTTCCGCAGCTCTTCACATAATCAGCGGAATAAACGCCCGCGTTTTCTTCTGTCGTCAGGACACCGACCCGTCTTCCGCCCTGTTGATATTCTTGAATGAGGTGCTGAATGCGCTCTGGGCTGCCTTCGCAAATGGCAAGAGGCGCTGTCGGCGCATAATGTGTATATTTCATCCCTGGAGAAATCGGCTTCTCGTTTTGGTCGCTGAGCCCTTTATCCACATGAATCGGCCCGATCACGGCCTCAATTTGTTCCTTCGTAATGCCGCCCGGACGCAGGAGAACAGGGATGTCGTCCGCACATGAAAGCACGGTTGATTCGACCCCGATTCCGGTAGGGCCTCCATCCATAATACCGGCTATGCGGCCATCCAAGTCGTGTGCCACATGCTCTGCTTTTGTGGGACTTGGCTTGCCTGATAGATTGGCGCTCGGTGCTGCAATCGGCAGTCCCGATTCGCGAATCAATGCAAGGGCAAGCGGATGATCCGGCATTCTAATGGCAACCGTTTCAAGACCTGCCGTTACACGAGGTGAAAGCGCACCAGGTTTGCAAGGCAGTATGAGCGTAAGTGCTCCCGGCCAAAACCGTTTCATCAATGTTTTCGCCTTTTCCGGCGCTGGGCCCGTTAAATTCTCAAGCTGGCTGATATCCGCAATGTGGACAATCAGGGGATTATCGCTCGGCCGCCCTTTCGCCTCATATATTTTTTTGACGGCATCCGTATTTTTTGCGTTTGCGCCTAGGCCATATACTGTTTCTGTCGGAAAGGCAACGACCTCATTTTCTCGGAGCAAAGCGGCTGCTTGTGCAATTTGTGGATCATTTGTGGATAACTCGTCAGTTACATCCACAAACCATCTTTTCGTTTTCATTTCTGACCAAACTCCTTATTCACAACAATAAAACGATTGTTTTACGCGTGTAATCCTTTTGAAAGTATAAAAGATGTCCTGTAATAAAACAAGCGTTATCCACAAATTGTGGACAACGCTAATAAAGAAGTGGATAAGTATGTGTATAAACTGCACTTATCCAGACGCTTTTTTCATCAAAACGGCCCCTTCTGTTTGCCGCGATTCACAGAAGTGATCAGAAGAAAACAGCTCCTCCGGTACACTTTCAGCTCTTTCAAAACCCATGGCCGTCAGAAAGTCCGCAGAGGAATGCTGATTCGCTACTAGGTACACGGTTTTGATCTGATGCTTTTCGCACAGCACCTCCATGCTTTGAAAAAGCGTGACGATGTGGCCTTGGTGAAGCTTGTCCGATATGACAAGTGATCGCAGCAGCCCCTGGTCACAGCTGATTTTTTCAATACCGAGGCATCCGGCAATGTTTTTCTCACTGTCCTCCAGCATAAGAAATTGAGTGAAGCCTTCTTTCACGCCTTCATAGCTGGTTTTCGCCTGTTTTAAAAATTCCTCGAGCACATCTCCGTCTTTTTCCCTTGCCACCCGCAGTTGATAAAACATCCGTTCACCCCGTTTTTGCGTTCTTTCTTCCAATCTATGAGGCAAATCTATTTTTAGACCAGATGATTAGGAAAAAAGGTCGGAAATCCATTCGACTAAAAAGAATTTCACTTCTGTGCCGTCTTCTTTTTCTTCATTCTCTTCTTTTTTGGCTTTTTCCGCTTTAGCGGTTACGTCCTCAAGCACTTTTTCAGTCTGCTTTTTTGAGGCTTCTTTATCTTCTTGTTCTTTGACGGCTTCCCCGTTAGAAAAATCGAGAAAGCAGAGGGGCGGGAACAGCACACACCACCAGTTGGCGCCGTCTCCGTTTCCAAGCGTAATCAAAATCGCTTCATACTCACCGGCAGGATATACCATGTTGCCGTAAAGCTTTGTCGGAAACGAGATTTTGTCAAAATCAACGGATATCGACTGATTCGCTCCTTCTTTCTCCATTGTTTCCTTTGCAATTGCTTTGATTTCAGGCAGCTTTGAACGAATCACGCGACGCGCTTCTTCAATAGAAGTAATATCCTTTACCCAAGTTGTGATTTCTTTATTCACCGCGTCTCTTATATGACGTTTTAATTGCTGGTCTTGATCACTATCGCTGTTTGCCAATATTCTCAAACGAATCGCCTGATCCGGTATGACCACCGGCTGATTTTCCGATTTCTGTGCCGTCTCTTCTTTTGCCAGCCCTACGAGCGCTCCAGATAGTAAAAGAAAGATATATATACAAATGATTACTGTTTTTTTCATCGGTCCCCACCGTTCCTCTCCGTGCTTTGTTTCTAGCCCTATTATGGACAAGGAGAGCCGGGGGTAAACGTGCAGGGTGAAAAAAATCTAGCAAGCTGTTAATCTTATTTATGGTACGATAGTGTTTTAGGAGGTTTAAGATGAAATACAATTATACAGTGCTGTTATCAGCATTCACGATGTCCGTTCTTTATTCAGTAATTTATATTCATTCATTTATCATTGCCGCTCTCATCACAATGGCATTTTATTTTCTGTTTCCTTATTTGATCTTCGCACTGCCGCTTCAAATCATGATGAATAAAAAGCCGAAACGTTTCAGCCCTTTGTATCTGCTGTATTACCTTGCCGCTGCTTTTATTGCCAACGCGATCATTTTCGGCGTGCTTCAGCCTTCGGGACAATCTCTGTTTCAAAATACAGCCTTTTATCTTTTCGCTGTATTAACAGCTCTTATCTATTGGATATGGGATTCTGTTTTACTGCAAAAAAAGGAAGCCTAAGAGGCTTCCTTTTTTATTAAAACAAAATCGTCAGTAAATAACATAGAATGGAAGGTATCGCCGCAACAAAGAAAGCGGCCGCCATTTTCATGCGAGATGTACGGCCTTCTTTGGTTTCTGAATGGTAGTTTGCCCGCTGATCGCTTCCGCTTACAGCCAAACCCGATGTAATGATCGCGAGCCCCACTAAAACGAGAGACGCAACGCCAAAAATCGCTTCATATGAAAGAGCCTGCGGAAAAATGGTGCCAATCATGCTCTCAATCGCAATGAGCAGGATTCCTGCTGTCAGGGCCTTTTTCATGTTTACATCCCCTTTGCTGGTGTTAAACAGCTTGATCCATTCAATCGCCAGCAAGCTGCTTATTTATTTTTATGAATCAGAGCGCATATGGTTCTGTCTTTTCCATTAATATCTTTCAGCACTTCCACTTCCGCCCCCTTAAACGCCTTGAGGATCAGGTCTTTGACCGCCGCTCCCTGTTTCCAGCCGATTTCAAAAACGACAAATACTTTATCCTTCATAACAAGCGGAATGTCTTCCATAAACCGCTTATAAAATTTCAGCCCGTCTCCGCCATCGGTGAGTGCGTGCAGCGGCTCATGAAAACGGACAATTTCCGATAAATCAGCCATTTCTTCCTCTGAAATATATGGCGGGTTTGAGACAATGATATCCGCTTTTTTTCCCGCCTTAATAAAAGGCTCAAGCAGATCGCCCTGATAAAAGCGCACATTCGCTCCGAGTTTTTCTGCATTGGCAGAGGCGACTTGCAGCGCCTCTTTCGAAATATCGACCGCCGACACAGAAAAGCTTTGGTTTTCAAGCGCAAGCGTGACGGCTATTGCACCGCTCCCTGTACCAACGTCAACAACTTCGAGCTTGCCGTCTTCAGAAAAAACACTCCGATATTTTTCAAGCAAATGAAAGACAACTTCTTCAGTTTCCGGCCGCGGGATCAGCACATCATCATTCACCATAAATTCCCGTCCATAAAAAAACTCTTTTCCTATAATGTATTGAACCGGCACGCCCTCTTTATGCATCTCAACGTGACGCTTAAAGCGATACAGTTCGTCTTCACCAATCGGTTCCTGTAAGCTTGCGAGCAGCTTGCTTCTCTCCATTCCGGTATCATAAAGCAATAGGAGCTCGGCCGCATTTTCTTCTCTTCCCGCTTCGGTTAAATAAGAAGAAGCCCATTTCAGGGCTTCGAATATCGTCTTCATCTTAACCTTCCGACTGCTGAAGCTTGCTTGCCTGATCTTCAACAATCAGCGCTTCAACCACTTCGTCAAGTTTTCCTTCAAGAATCTGATCAAGCTTTTGAATCGTCAAACCGATTCTGTGATCCGTCACACGGTTTTGCGGGAAGTTGTATGTGCGGATACGTTCAGAGCGGTCACCAGATCCGACTGCTGATTTCCGTGTTTGATCATATTCAGCCTGGGCTTCCTGCTGAAATTTATCATAGATTCTGGCACGGAGAACCTTCATTGCTTTTTCTTTGTTCTTAATTTGAGATTTTTCGTCCTGGCATGATACAACAACACCTGTCGGCAAGTGAGTCAGACGAACCGCAGACATTGTTGTGTTAACGCTTTGTCCGCCCGGTCCGCTTGAAGCAAACGTATCGACACGGATATCCTTCTCATGAATGTCAACCTCTACCTCTTCTGCCTCAGGAAGACATGCTACTGTTGCAGTGGATGTATGGATGCGTCCGCCTGATTCTGTTTCCGGAACACGCTGTACGCGGTGGGCGCCGTTTTCATATTTGAGTTTAGAATACGCGCCGCTTCCCGTAATCATAAAGATGATCTCTTTGTAGCCGCCCGTTCCGGTTACATTCGCTTCCATGACCTCTGTTTTCCAGCCTTGAAGCTCAGCATAACGGGAATACATTCTGTACAGGTTGCCCGCGAATAAAGCGGCTTCCTCGCCTCCCGCAGCCCCGCGGATCTCCATAATAACGTTTTTGTCGTCATTAGGATCTTTCGGGATCAGGAGCACCTTCAGGCGTTCGGACAGTGTTTCCGTTTCCTTCTGAAGTTCAGAAATCTCTTCCTTCACCATGTCGCGCATCTCAGCATCCAGCTTCTCTTCAAGCATCGCTTTTGCATCAGCCAGCTGTTCTGACGCATCTCTGTATTGTCTATATACGTCAACTGTTTCTTGTATATCAGATTGCTCTTTTGAATATTCTCTTAGCTTTTTCGGATCGTTGACTACTTCTGGATCGCTCAAAAGCTCATTTAATTTCTCGTATCGTTCTTCAATTGATTTTAAACGGTCTAACACGGTCTTCACCTCTGTTTTCCTGTGCGTAACATTCTCATTATAGTATAGTGATTAACCCCAGTCAAAAGCATTTCAATCCCATCTGGAAAAGCTCCCTCTGCTATACTGGAATTCGAGGAGGGATGATGTTGCTGAAATCCATACATCATATTGCAATCATATGTTCAGATTACGAAAAGTCGAAAGCTTTCTACGTACATAAGCTTGGTTTTCAGGTGATTCAAGAAACGTACCGCGAAGAGCGCGGCTCCTATAAGCTTGATTTGTCGCTTAACGGCTCGTATGTCATTGAGCTGTTCTCGTTTCCCGATCCGCCCGAACGACAAACCCGGCCTGAAGCCGCAGGCCTGCGCCACCTCGCCTTTACAGTCGGCAGCTTGGATAAAGCGGTTCAGGAGCTTCATGAAAAAGGAATCGAAACAGAGCCAATCAGAACAGACCCGCTGACCGGCAAACGTTTCACCTTCTTTTTTGATCCTGACCAGCTTCCATTAGAACTGTATGAACAATAACAGTTTTTGAAGAAAAAAAGGAGATACCCACTTTCTTTGCCGAATCTTTTCTTGTTTTGTCTAACGGGAAGGGAACCTCATTCTATGGTCGAATACCTAGCTTAAAAGGAGGTATGGGATCATGAATACAAATATGGTAGCAAGTGAACTCGGCGTCTCCGCAAAAACGGTGCAGCGGTGGGTGAAGCAGCTGAATCTTCCGGCCGAACGCAATGAGCTCGGACACTATTCGTTCACGGCAGAAGACGTGAAGGTTCTAAAATCCGTTCAAAAACAAATCTCTGAAGGCACGGCGATTCAGGATATTCATCTGCCGAAAAGCGCTAAAAAGCGCACAGGCTTCCTTGTCCAAAAAACAAATAGCGACACAGAACGAAGAATCGAGCAGCTTGAACAAAAGCTGGACACCCTTTTACAGCAAAGGCAGGACGAAAGCGAATTGATGGCAAGGATGTCGGAACTGGAACGCCAGCTGAAACAAAAAGCCGATGAAGGTGTATCTTACCAGCTGCTTCAGCACCGCAGAGAAATCGATGATATTCTTGCAGATCTGCAGTCACTGACCTCACAAATGAAAGAATTCACCGCTCAGCCGATCCCCGAGACCGCTGCTGCTTCTGAAAAAACCAAAACGAGAAAAAAACCGCTGCTGTCACTGTTCAAATTTCAAACCTAAAGCAAAAAGCTCCCGTAAAGGGAGCTTTTTTTGTTACGCAGTAAGCGCGATAATGATTGGAAGTGAAATCAATGACAGAATCGCACTGACCACAAACGCAGTTGCAGTTTCTTCTTCTTGTTTCTCGAAACGAGTCGCAATCATGGCTGCAACGGCAGAACCAGGGAATGCAACAAGAAGGATTGCTTTTGTTGTTTGGTCAGCTGGAAGTCCGATAGCAAGAGCAATCAGGAACATTAACGCAGGCTGAACCGCAACTTTTAGTAACGCAATACCGATAGCCGGCATACTGAGTTTAATTTTACGAATACCAACGGTAACACCGACAGCAAAGAGAGCAACACCAGATGTTGTGCTTCCAAGCTGATCAAGCATTTTAACACCCAGCTCAGGAAGAGTGAAATTGAAAACCAGCACTAAGATCATACTGATTAACGGAGCAGCTGCAAGCGGCTCACAAAGACCATGCAGGATTGATTTTCCTGTCATCTTCCAGAAGCTGTCGCCACTCTCTTCGTTTTTCTTAGAAGACTCACCAACAGTAGCGATAATGATCGCGAGCGGATCAAGAATCGCGTTAACCACGATACCTGTGACCGCGATCGGAATCGCAACTTCATTCGCTCCGAATAAGCTTCCCAATACCGGGATACCCATAAATGCGAATGTCGGCTGTGCAGAGTTCAAAGAAAATACAGATGAGTTCGTTAAATCATACTTGAAAATAAATCTGCAAACCAAAAGAATGATGATATAGAAACCAACAATCCCAATAATTAAAGAAATCATTAAAGGTACTTGTGATAAAAATTCACTTCTGGAAGTTGTCAAAATACCAGCGATAAAGTGAGCTGGAAGTGCGTATTTCGTTACTAACGTACTTACCCCTTTTGCCGACTTGGCATCATAACTTCCAAAATGTCCTGCAAACCAACCCAGCACGATAACAAAGAAGATCGGCGCCAGGAGGATTAAGATATCTAAGATGCTCAAAATATTCTCCTCCAAATCCTATGTCCGTATACTTTAGCTTTACAAAAAGCTTTCCCTCGGACAGAAAAATTTACTCGCTAATTATTTCGCGATGACTTTTTTGTATTCAGGTGTCCACATTGCATCAAGTACCGCTTGTTTCACATCTTCAGGCTGACGATTTGCCACGCCGTCTTTAATTGCTGCTTCAGCAACGGCAATCGCAACTTGGATAGAAACCTCTTGAAGCTTATCAATGCTTGGAAGCAATCCTGCTCCAGGTGTTTCAAGATCAACCATTTCAGCAATCGCATCAGCAGTTGCAGCAAACATAGCAGGTGTAATGATACGCGCTTCAGCTACAATTGAACCAAGTCCAAGACCAGGGAACGCGAATGCGTTGTTAGATTGTCCGATTTCATAAGAAACACCGTTGTATTCTACATTGTCAAATGGGCTTCCTGTTGCAATAAGCACTTTTCCGTCAGTCCATTTGAACAGATCTTCAGGAACAGCTTCAGCAAGGTGAGTCGGGTTAGACATCGGCATGATAACCGGACGGTCTACGTGAGATGCCATTTCTTTTACAATTTCCTCTGTGAATGCACCTGAAACCCCTGAAGTACCAATCAAGATCGTTGGTTTCGCTTGACGAACCACTTCATCGAATGGAATTTGACCTTTTTCATCGCGCTTCCAGTCTTTCACTTCATCCGCATTGCGAAGGTAAGGTTTTTGGAAATCAAGGATGCCTTCGATGTCTTCAGTCAGCAAGCCTCTGTAATCAAGTGTGTAGAAACGTTTGTTAGCTTCTTCTTCAGATAATCCGGCAAGCACCATTGTGTCACGGATTTGGTCAGCAATACCGATACCAGCAGAACCAGCACCGAAGATAACAACACGCTGATCTTTAATAGAAGCGCCGGTTTTCTTCATAGCGGCAAGCACACCTGCAAGTGTAATCGCGCCAGTACCTTGAATATCATCATTAAATGTCAGGATTTCATGATTGTATTTTTTCATGATGTTACGTGCATTTTTGTTGCCAAGGTCTTCCCAGTGAAGAAGCGCTTTAGGGAAGAATTTCAATGCAGCTTTTACATAAGCGTCAATGAAAGCTTCGTAGCGTTCACCTTGAACACGTTCATGCTTGTTACCAATATATAAAGGATCGTTTAGAAGTTTTTCGTTGTTCGTACCGACATCAAGCACAACCGGGATAACACGGCTAGGGTCAATACCAGCTGCAGCAGTGTAAACAGCCAATTTACCGATTGCGATATTAATACCGCCTACACCCCAGTCACCGATACCGAGAATGCTTTCCGAGTCAGTAGCAACGATAAGATCAATATCGCCTGCTGTCGCATGAAGGTTTTCAAACGCTTTTTCAATACCGTCAATATTATCGATTGACAAGTAGATTCCTTGAGGTCTTCTATATTCATGGCTGTATTCCTGAATCGCTTCACCAACTGTTGGCGTGTACACAACAGGAAGCATTTCGCGAAGATGGTTTTTCAGCAATTTATAGAAAAGAACTTCGTTACGGTTTGCAAGATCACTTAAGTAAACATTTTGACGAAGGCGGTCAGGCTGCGCTTGGAATTGCTCGTACGCGCGTTGTGCTTGTTGATCAAGAGAAAGTACAGTTGGCGGCAGAAGCCCTTCTAAGCCGAGTTCTTGTCTTTCTTCTAGTGAAAAAGCAACGCCTTTATTTAAAGTAGGAATAGATAAAACTTCTTTTCCTCTAAGAGTTGTTTCTAAGTGGCCTTCTTTCGTTTTTTTTATGTTATTCAAGCAAATCTCCTTCTTTCTTGAAATAGTTAACCAAGTTAAGTAATAACCCATCTAAAATATGACCGATCATGATCTTTATGCGACTTTGTGACAATTATTCGAACAATGTCTCAAAACTATTTACATTACGTAAGCTATTGTATGCCTGTCAAAATCAAAATTCAAGGGAAGAAAATTACTTAATTTTTTAATATACTTATTTAAATTTTTTAATTGAATATTATCAGAATATAAAAAAAACACCGGTGTTTTTAGCCGGTGCATTCTATCTTTATACCCATGTTTTGGACTATTTTTTAGATTTTCCTGGGACTTCGTGATGATGTCTGCATCTTGCTTCATATGATTCAGATGCACCAACCAAAATGACCGGATCATCGTAAGAAGCAGGTTTGCCGTCAATGAGGCGCTGTGTTCTGCTCGCCGGTGATCCGCAAACAGAACAGACGGCTTGCAGCTTTGTCACACTTTCCGCAATCGCCATGATATTCGGGACGACACCGAACGGCTCTCCCCTAAAATCCATATCAAGGCCTGCTGCTATCACACGGTAGCCTTTATCGGCAAGAGATGATAAAACCTCAACAATTTCCTGATCAAAAAACTGCACTTCATCAACCGCAACCACATCTGTACTTTCACTGATGTGATCCCAAATGTCCGCAGCAGACGAAATGGCATAGCTCGTCATCGATGTTCCATTATGGGAGACAACAGCAGCTTCGCTGTATCGGTTATCAATTACAGGCTTAAATACCCTGACTTCCTGCTTGGCATAAGTTGCTCTCTTCACTCTTCTGATCAGCTCTTCAGATTTCCCTGAGAACATGCTGCCGCAAATCAGCTCAAGCCACCCGCTTTGTTTCATTATGTACATAGGCTTCGCTCCCCTCTCTCTGCCAGCTGTGTTTTAGACAATATAAAAAACAGGCAAGACTGCTGCTTGCCTGTTGAGAAATCTATTATTACTTAAGACCGTATTTTTTGTTAAAGCGATCAACACGACCATCAGCAGAAGCGAATTTTTGACGGCCAGTGTAGAATGGGTGGCATTCAGAGCAAATCTCAACGCGTACCTCTTCTTTTACTGAGCCTGTTTCAAATTCATTTCCGCAAGCGCATTTAACTGTTGCTTTTTTGAAATTAGGATGAATTCCTGCTTTCATTGTATCCATCTCCTTCCGCCCTGAATCCCGTGTGGAAACAGAGTTATTATTTCGGAGCATTGTCCGAAACGCATATGAGAAAATTATATCAGTGATTTACTTCTTTTGCAAATACAATTTACCTTCTTGCAGATGATAGATTTGCCTGTTTCCATTCTTGATTGAGAATATCGAAAAATTCCTGGTTTGTTTTGGTTTTTTTCATTTTTCTCATGAACTTTTCTGCGAAATCAGGTGAATCAGACATCGTTTTGCGGATAGACCATAAACGATCAAGATGCTCTTTAGGCACAAGCAGCTCTTCTTTGCGCGTTCCTGAACGGCGAATATCGATGGCAGGGAAGATGCGGCGCTCGGCAAGAGAGCGGTCAAGATGGAGCTCCATGTTGCCTGTTCCCTTGAATTCTTCATAAATGACATCATCCATACGTGAACCTGTATCGACCAGAGCCGTAGCAAGGATGGTTAAGCTGCCGCCCTCTTCGATATTTCTCGCAGCCCCGAAGAAGCGTTTCGGACGGTGGAACGCCGCTGGGTCAATCCCCCCGGAAAGCGTTCTTCCGCTTGGCGGAATCACTAAGTTGTAGGCGCGGGCAAGCCGTGTGATGCTGTCCATCAGAATAATGACGTCTTTTTTGTGTTCCACGAGACGCATTGCACGTTCAAGCACAAGCTCGGCCACTTTGATATGGTTTTCCGGCACTTCATCAAACGTTGAGCTGACGACATCCCCAGCTACAGAGCGCTCGATATCGGTTACTTCCTCAGGTCTTTCGTCAATTAAAAGCACGATCAGCTCTGCTTCAGGCTGGTTCGCTGTAATGCTGTTGGCAATTTCCTTCAGCAGCATCGTTTTTCCGGCTTTCGGCGGCGCAACAATCAATCCGCGCTGCCCAAATCCAACCGGCGCCATCATGTCCATAATTCTTGTAGACAAGAAGTTCGGCTTTGTTTCAAGCACCATTTGACGATCCGGATAAAGTGGCGTAAGAGCCGGGAAATGCACACGCTCTTTTGCAGATTCGGGATCATCCCCATTTACTGCTTCAACGTGCAAAAGTCCATAGTAACGCTCATTTTCTTTTGGCGGGCGAACCTTGCCAGATACTTTGTCTCCGTTCCGCAAATCGAAACGGCGGATTTGTGAAGCTGAGATGTAAATGTCTTCTGAGCTTGGAGAGTAGTTGATCGGTCTCAGGAAGCCGAAACCTTCAGACTGGATGATCTCAAGAACGCCTTCCATAAACAGCAGATCTTCCTGTTCTGCATTCGCTTTCAGAATGGCGAAAATGAGTTCTTTTTTTGTCAGTTTGCTGTAATAGGAGATTTTATAATGTCTTGCAAGTTCATAAAGCTCTTTCAATTTCATATTTTCCAAAGAGGAAATAGATACGTCTTTCATAAAAACACCACGCTTTTCATAGTCAATATCTTACTCTGAACATGTCATCTGCTGCTTTTGCACAACATCCGCCAAAGCACATTCTTTTTTTAACATAAAGGAACTTCTATCGGTAACACTTCCACCCATGATCGGCGCTTTTGTTAAAAGGATTGTCTTAATGAGTTTTGAAGGAAGCGAGGACAAAAACATGAGAAGATCAATACTTATATCGTCTGTATGCGGTAGAAATTGAAACTTTCCTAGTGCTTAAAAGAAGGTATTACGCAGTAAAATTCGCAGCACTCTTTATTTTTACCTTATTTCAAAAAATTATTCAACTGAAATAAGGTTTTGACACGGAATTGATAGAGTTGACGCTTTTCTGCAAAAGTTAAAGCGGGCTCACACCCGCTTTTTCTGTTTGTTATGGACGGATTACAAGATTTGGTTTCTTTTTCAAGCTGTGTCTGCCGTCAACGAAACGAACAGTGCCCGATTTTGCACGGATAACTAAGCTTTCAGTTGTACCGACAGAGCCTTTGAATTGAACTCCTTTTAACAGCTCGCCGTCAGTAACCCCTGTAGCTGCAAAAATCGCGTCATCACCCTTCACAAGGTCTTCCATGCGAAGGACTTTGCTTAAATCAAGGCCCATTTTGTGACAGCGAGTGATTTCTTCTTCGCTTTGCGGAAGAAGTTTACCAATGATTTCTCCGCCGAGTGCTTTTAGCGCAACAGCGGAAAGCACACCCTCAGGAGCGCCGCCTGATCCGAACAGGATATCAACGCCCGTGTGGTCGAAAGCCGTGTTGATGGCGCCTGCGACATCGCCGTCATTGATCAATTTGATTCTGGCGCCGGCCTCACGAAGCTCGGAAATGATTTTTGCGTGTCTTTCACGGTTTAAAATTGTGGCAACGACGTCCTCAACGTCCTTGTTTTTCGCTTTTGCCACCGCTTTAAGATTGTCAATGACAGGTGCTTCGATGTCAATGCAGCCCACCGCTTCCGGACCGACTGCGATTTTTTGCATATACATGTCAGGAGCATTCAGCAGAGTGCCGTGGTCTGCGACCGCGATCACCGTCAGCGCGTTCCAGCCGCCGCTTGCTAAGATGTTTGTGCCTTCAAGAGGGTCAACTGCGACATCAACGCGAGGTCCGTACCCGTTTCCGAGTTTTTCCCCGATATACAGCATTGGCGCTTCGTCCATTTCCCCTTCACCGATTACAACGGTCCCTTTCATCGGCACTGTATCAAAAACGTCTCTCATTGCACTTGTTGCCGCTTCATCAGCCTCATCTTTTTTTCCCCGGCCCATCCATCTTGCTGATGCCAATGCCGCAGCTTCGGTCACACGTACCAATTCCATTGATAAACTTCTTTCCATTTCAACACGATCTCCTCTCACAAGAAACCATTATGAATTTTGAAGCTGTTCTATTTCTTCGTCAGTCATTCTTTCACGCCAAATTGTCGCTCCAAGCCCCTCAAGCTTCTTCTCAAGGCTGCTGTATCCGCGGTCAATATGCTCCAGTCCCGTAATTTCCGTGACGCCATCAGCCATTAGTCCGGCTACCACCAAGCAGGCTCCGGCACGCAGATCACTCGCCTTCACTTTTGCGCCTTGAAGCTCGACAGGACCTGTGATGATGGCAGATCTGCCTTCTACTTTCATATTGGCACCCATTCGTCTCAGCTCATCAATGTGCTTGAATCTTGCCGAGTAGATGGTGTCTGTGACGACACTCGTCCCTTTCGCCCTTGTCAGGAGCGCCGTCATCGGCTGCTGTAAATCAGTCGGAAACCCCGGGTATACGAGGGTTTTGACGTCAACCGGCTTTAAGTTCTTCTGCCCGCCGACAATGAGGAGCTGGTCGTCACTTGTTTCGATATGATAGCCCATTTCTCTCAGCTTTGCCGTTAACGACTCAAGATGAGTGGGGATGACGTTATCGATAATGACTTCCTTGCCCATTGCAGCCCCTGCAATCATAAATGTCCCGGCTTCAATTCTGTCCGGAATGATCGTATGCTTGCAGCCGTGCAGTTCCTTCACGCCGTCGATTCGAATCACATTGGTACCCGCACCTTTGATTTTGGCGCCCATGCTGGTAAGCAATGTCGCGACGTCAATGATCTCAGGCTCCTTGGCAGCGTTTTCGATGATCGTTTTCCCTTCTGCCAAAACAGCGGCAAGCATAATGTTAATCGTTGCCCCAACGCTTACGACATCTAAATAAATCCTTGCGCCTCTCAGCCTTTCAGCTCGCAAATAAATGGCGCCTTGTTCATTGGTTACTTCAGCTCCGAGTGCTTCAAAGCCTTTGATATGCTGATCAATCGGACGGGGCCCTAAGTGACAGCCGCCAGGCAATCCAATGACCGCCTGCTTGAAGCGGCCGAGCATCGCCCCCATTAAATAATATGACGCGCGAAGCTTTTTTACTTTCCCGTTAGGAAGCGGCATGCTGATCATCGACGTAGGGTCAACAACCATTTCCCCATTCTCAAAATGCACGTTGCCGCCAATTTCCTTTAACAGGTCACGCAGCGTTTCAATATCTGAAATCTCTGGAAGCCCTTCAATTGTCACCTCGGAATTTGCCAAAATGGTTGCAGGTATTAACGCAACAGCGCTGTTTTTAGCGCCGCTGATATGTACTGTACCGTTTAACGAGTCACCGCCGGCAATATTCAACTTTTCCATGATAGTCTCCTTCCATAAGAAGATAGCTGCGGAGCTAAATAAAATGTCATTTTATTCTGTCTCTGCAAATAAAGCTCATGTCCAAAATCTAGCCAATTCGAAGAGAAAGAATACAACACATTGTAAAATATCAGGAAGAAAATAGCGAAGCTTTGGGGGGTACAGGTTTCAAAAGATGCACAGAGACCCGCCGGCTCGAGAGACATCGTCGTCATCCGGCAAAAGCAGTACGCATACCCTTCATTCCGATATCAGCTTCTGCAGCCCAATGATTCCTTCTCTGTAAAGCGGCGTCAGCATCTGAAGATCCGCTGTATCAGGTCGGTGAAATACAAAGGCCGCGGCAAACAGGCATAAAGCTGTTTGCCGCCCCTTTCATTATTTGTTCCAGTCTGCCAGGAATTGTTCGATTCCTTTGTCTGTTAATGGGTGCTTCGTGAGCGCATGAATGACTTTCAGCGGCATTGTGCCGATATGAGCCCCTCTAAGAGCAGCTTCTGTCACGTGCTGCGGATGGCGGATTGACGCTGCAATGATTTGCGTGTCAAGGCCGTGAATGTCAAAAATCTGTTTAACTTCTGAAATCAAGTCAAGCCCGTTGTGGCCGATGTCATCTAAACGTCCCAGGAATGGAGATACATATGTTGCCCCCGCTCTGGCAGCAAGAAGCGCCTGGTTGGCATTGAAGATCAATGTAACGTTTGTTTTGATGCCTAAGTCAGTAAGTGCTCTTACCGCTTTTAAACCGTCAGACGTCATTGGGATTTTCACCGTAATGTTCGGAGCGATCTTCGCCAGTTCTTTTCCTTCCTCGATCATTTCCTCAGCTTTCAAAGAAATAACCTCTGCGCTTACAGACCCTTTCACGACGTCTGTGATCTCGCGAAGACGGTCGTGGAATGATACGTTAGCTTCCTTTGCTACTAAACTAGGATTCGTCGTTACACCGGCGAGAATTCCTAATTCATTCGCTTCTCTAATTTCATCGATATTGGCTGTATCAACAAAGAATAACATTTTCAAAAAGCCTCCCTGATTAAGAAATTTTCTGAACTGTGAATATGATTGCGCTTTCTAAAGATAGACGGAAAACCGCCTGTCAAGCTGTCAGGCGGCTATAAAAAGTTCCAATTGAATTAAGCTTGGTTTGAAGAACCAAATTCACGCATTTTACCGATAACTGTTTCTTTGATCGCTTCACGAGCTGGTCCAAGGTATTTACGTGGATCGTACTCGTCAGGCTTAGCTGCCAATGTTTCGCGAACAGCTTTTGCAGAAGAAATTTGGTTTTCAGTATTCACGTTGATTTTAGCTGTACCAAGTGAAATTGATTTTTTGATGTCAGCAGTCGGAATTCCAGTACCGCCGTGAAGAACTAGCGGAAGACCAGTTGATTTTCCGATCTCTTCCATTTCTTTGAAGCCAAGGTTTGGCTCACCTTTGTAAGGGCCGTGAACAGAACCTAATGCAGGTGCAAGGCAGTCGATGCCAGTGCGCTCAACAAGCTCTTGGCACTCTTTAGGATCAGCGTAGATTACGCCTTCAGCGATAACGTCATCTTCTTGTCCGCCTACTGTTCCAAGCTCAGCTTCTACAGATACTCCGTGGAAATGAGCAAGCTCAACAACTTTAGCAGTTGTTGCTACGTTTTCTTCAAATGGATGGTGAGAAGCGTCGATCATTACAGATGTGAAACCTGCATGAATCGCTTTCGCACAAGATTCAAAGCTTGAACCATGGTCTAAGTGAATCGCAACAGGAACTGTCACTTTGTACTCTTCCATAAGTGCTTTTACCATAGCAACGACTGTTTTGAAGCCGCCCATGTAGCGTCCCGCACCTTCGGAAACACCAAGGATCACTGGAGATTTTTCTTCTTCAGCTGCTTGTAAAATCGCTTGAGTAAACTCAAGGTTGTTTAAGTTAAATTGTCCTACAGCGTACCCTTTTTCTTTAGCTGTATTCAACATTTCCGTCATAGAAACTAAAGGCATGTCGAATGTCCTCCTTATGTAGCCTGATTGTCTTCTAGCGAAAAAAGCTTTCCACCCTAGCATGACCCATATATTGCTGTCATATGTAAATACTCAGATCGCTTTTTCTCCATAACTAGGATACCAACTTTTCGACAAATCGGCAACATAATGACATGATTCATTTGTTTCTTCTTTTTGTCAGTTAGACTTCAGGGGCAGATATTTTTTGACGGCGTCTCTGATTTCGTCGATGTCAAACGGCTTGGCAAAGTGCGTCAGAGCGCCCAATTCCTTCGATTCCTGGATCATGTCGAGCTCTCCGTATGCCGTCATGATAATGACCCGGATGTTTTCGTCAATGACCTTCATCCGTTTTAAGATTTCGATTCCGTCCATGCCGGGAATTTTCATGTCCAAAAGCACAAGGTCGGGCCGTTCTTTTGTCACAATGTCAAGCGCCTGCAGGCCGTTCGCAGCCTGAAACGTCTGGTAGCCTTCTTTATTGAACACTTCATTTAGCAAAATACGAATGCCGTATTGATCATCAACGATTAAAATTTTTTCATTCATCATTTTACACCCCAATATTATGATTTTCGTCAAAAGTAAGCAGTATTGTATGTATTCTGTTTGATTTTCCTATTTCCTTTAATTATAATAGTCTACTTTACGACATTTTCTGAGCATTTTCTCTTTTGTTGTATACTGATATTGTACGTTATAAAGGAGGATTCACTTATGTTGAAAATATTCACGACGCAGTTAACAGGTATTTTTTCCCGCATTCAGGATAAGGAATCTGACGCGATTGAAGATGGGGCGCGGCTGCTTGCTCAAGCGGTGATCAGCGGGCATTCCATTTATTTATACGGAGCAAATGAGCTGCAGGGCGTCTTTTTTGAGGCCACTGAAAGCAAAGAACCCTTCCCATCTGTCAAAGCCTTTCCAGAAAGCGCTGAGGAAGTGACAGAAAGCGACAGGGTGCTGATGTTTTGCTCAGGGACGGGCACAGCCGAAGAACAGGCGCTCGCAAAAGAGCTTTATGAAAAAGGTGCGGGAGTCGTATGCGTATCGCCCGCAGCCAAAGACAGTGCGGGAATAGAACAGTATTGTGATGTGCATATTGATTCTAAATTAAAAATGCCGCTTGTTCCGGATGAAGACGGCACCCGTTACGGGTTTCCCTCTTTAATGACAGCACTGTATGTCTATCACGCTTTATCGTTTACACTAAAAGAAATTCTGCAAGAGTATGCATAATATCTTATTGTACATGCTGGAACTTGCCGGAAACAAATAAAAAAGACTTGCCCGCTTTTGACAAACGGCAAGTCTTTTTTATTACTTCTGATTTGCAGCTTCGACAGACGCTCCGATAAAGCCTTTGAATAGAGGCTGAGGTCTTGTCGGTCTTGACTTGAACTCTGGGTGGAACTGAGAAGCTACGAACCAAGGGTGGTCTTTCAGCTCGATGATTTCAACAAGGCGTCCATCAGGGCTTGTGCCTGAGAATACGAAGCCTTGCTCTTCCATTTGCTGTCTGAATTCATTGTTAAACTCATAGCGGTGGCGGTGGCGCTCGTACACCACTTCATCCTGATACACTTCAAAGGCTTTCGTGCCTTCTTCAAGCTTACAAGGGTAAAGGCCGAGACGAAGCGTTCCCCCAAGATCCTCCACATCCTTTTGTTCAGGAAGAAGATCAATGATCGGGTATTGAGTTGACGGATCAATTTCCGCTGAGTGGGCACCTTTTAAGCCCAATACGTTTCGTGCGTATTCAATAGACGCCACCTGCATGCCCAAGCAAATGCCCAAGAACGGAATGTTGTTTTCGCGCGCGTATTTTGTCGCGACGATTTTACCTTCAACACCGCGGTCTCCGAATCCGCCCGGCACAATGATACCGTCTGTTCCGCTTGTGAGTTCTGCGATATTGTTTTCTGTCACTTCTTCCGCGTTGATCCATTTCACTTTTACATCTGTGTCAAACGCATAGCCCGCATGGCGGAGAGACTCGACAACAGAAATGTATGCGTCAGGAAGCTCAACGTATTTGCCGACAAGGCCGATTGTAATCGTTTGAGACAGGTTGCTGACTTTGTTAACAAGCTCTTTCCATTCGGACATTTCCGCTTCTTTGCATGCCAATTTCATGTGCTCGCAAACAAGCTTATCAAGCCCTTGTTTTTGAAGCTCCAGCGGAATGGAGTAAAGGTTGTCCGCATCTTCACATTCAATAACCGCTTTTGTATCGATGTCACAGAAAAGCGCGATTTTATCTTTCATATCTTGAGAAATCGGCATTTCTGTACGAACGACGATGATGTTTGGCTGAATGCCCAAGCTGCGCAATTCTTTTACGCTGTGCTGTGTCGGTTTTGTTTTTAATTCGCCAGCAGCTTTAATGTAAGGTACGAGCGTACAGTGGATGTACATTACGTTTTCACGGCCGATGTCGCTCTTCATTTGGCGGATCGCTTCAAGGAATGGCAGTGATTCGATGTCTCCGACAGTACCGCCGATTTCTGTAATGACAACATCTGCGTTTGTCTCTTTCCCTGCGCGGTAAACACGGTCTTTCAATTCGTTTGTGATGTGCGGAATGACCTGTACGGTTCCGCCAAGGTAATCTCCGCGGCGTTCTTTTTTAAGAACTGTTGAATAGATTTTACCTGTTGTCACGTTGCTGAATTTATTCAGGTTAATGTCGATAAAACGCTCATAGTGACCAAGGTCCAAGTCTGTTTCAGCGCCGTCATCCGTTACGAATACTTCACCGTGCTGGTACGGGCTCATTGTTCCCGGGTCAACGTTGATGTATGGATCGAATTTCTGAATCGTCACGTTCAGTCCGCGGTTTTTCAGCAAACGCCCTAATGAAGCTGCTACAATACCCTTTCCAAGCGAGGATACAACTCCCCCGGTTACAAAAATATATTTCGTCATTTCGTTTGCTCCTCTCTTCGCTCTTAGCTACATTTTTAAAATGTACTATTTTATAAAAAATCATTTAGCCTTTTAAATGATTTATAAGAAAAATGAGGGGTGAAAATAAGAAAGCTCCCTTTCAATTTCTTGAAAGGGAGCATAACGTACTATGTTCTCTCTTCGTTTTTGAAGAGCCCAAAATACATACTACATAGTTCGACTATGAAAGTCAAGATCGTTTTGAAGATGAAATCTGATACTATTTAATTTCCTCTTCTTCATCATCATAGTCTTCATCATCTTCATCAACAATATCTTCTTCGATCTCAAGATCGTCGTCGTCGTCTTCGTCAAGATCTTCATCGTCAAAATCGTCGGCTTCAAGATCGAGTTCTTCCTCAACTTCATCCAAATCAAGGTCATCTTCGTCGATCTCTTCAAACTCGTCAAGATCAAGATCTTCTTCGACTGCTTTCTTCGCTTTTTTCTTTTTCGCCTTGACTGTCGGCTGAGTTTCTTCATCAAGCTGATCATACGGATACCAGCTGCGAAGCCCCCACGTCTGGTCAGAAAGCGCCAGGAAGCGGCCGTCAATGTTTAAATCTGTATAAAATTGAGCGATGCGGTCTCCAAGCTCTTCTTTTTTCACGCCGAGCAAAGATGCGATTTCATTTAAAAGCTCCTGAAAAGGAACTGGTTTTTTATGTTCTTCAAATAATTCGTGAGCGATTTCAACTAAAGCCATTTCCTTTAGCTCTTCCTGTGAATATTGTTTGATACCCAAGGTCGGACACTCCCTTTCTATTACTTATATGTATCTGTTTTATCAATAATGAAAGCGATTTTGTATCGTTCTTATACAAACCATACCTCTCATTATAAACAAAATAAAACAGAATATGCTACCCTTAACAGCGTTAATTTAAATAATTTTACAAGAGTGATCCGACTGAGAGATGTTTTCCGTTAATCCGCGAGCATTCTGGAGATGACCAGTCTTTGAATTTCTTGAGTGCCTTCATAGATTTGCGTGATTTTTGCATCACGCATATAGCGTTCTACCGGATAATCTTTTGTATAGCCGTAGCCGCCGAAAATCTGCACGGCTTCGGTCGTTACCTTCATCGCCGTATCCCCAGCCATCAGCTTGGACATGGCGGAAGCTTTTCCATATGGAAGACCCGATGATTCTAACCACGCAGCCTGATAGGTCAATAGCCTTGAAGCTTCTATCATTGTCGCCATATCCGCGAGTTTAAAAGCGATGCCCTGCTGCTCGCCGATCGTTTTTCCGAATTGCTTTCGCTCTTTTGCATATTGAAGCGCCGCATCAAGCGCTCCTTGGGCGATGCCTACGGCTTGTGCAGCTATGCCGTTTCTGCCTCCGTCAAGCGTCTTCATCGCGATTTTGAAGCCTTCTCCTTCTTGTCCGAGACGCTTTGATACGGGCACTACACAATCTTCGAACATGATTTCCGTTGTCGGTGAAGAACGGATGCCCAGCTTCTTTTCTTTCTTGCCTGTAAAAAATCCTTCAAAATCCTTTTCTACTATAAAAGCGGTAATGCCTTTTTTCTTTTTCTCGGGATCGGTGACGGCAAAAACAATGTAAATATCAGCAACGCCGCCGTTTGTGATAAACACTTTGGAACCATTTAACACATAGTCATCGCCGATTCGTTCAGCAGTTGTTTTCATGCTGCCGGCGTCAGAGCCAGACCGTGCTTCGGTCAAAGCGAATGCGCCGATTTTCTCTCCGAGGGCCAGCTGTGTTAAGTACTCTGTCTTCTGTTCCTCCGTTCCAAAGGCAAACAGCGGCCAGCTGCAAAGAGAGATATGGGCGGAAAGCGTCACACCGGTGGATGCGCACACTTTTGACAGCTCCTCCACCGCGATGACGTAGGCCAAATAGTCACTTCCGATTCCGCCGTAATCTTCAGGCCATGGAATTCCCGTCAGCCCCAGATTTGCCATTTCCCGAAACAGCTCGCGATCGAAGCGTTCTTGTTCGTCCCGTTCTGCCGCTGTCGGGGCCACCTCATGCTTCGCAAAATCGCGCACCAATTTTCGTATCATCTGGTGTTCTTCTGATAATGAAAAATTCATTGCTTCTCCCCCATTTTCAGATCAGCGCCTAAAACGGATTGAGCCAGAAGCTCGACTATGTCATACGTTTTGACTTGGTCTTCAGCTTCCTTCGCCTTTGTGCCGTCCCCAAGCATTGTGAGACAGTACGGACAGCCGGAACTGATCACCGATGGGTTGACTGCGAGCGCTTGCTCTGTCCTGGCGACGTTAATCCTGTTGCCTGTTTCTTCCTCCATCCACATTAATCCCCCGCCAGCTCCGCAGCACATGCCGGTTTCCCGGTTTCTCTCCATTTCAACAAGCTGCACGCCCGGAATGGCTTTCAAAATCTCTCTCGGCGGATCATAAACTTCATTGTATCGGCCCAAATAGCACGAATCATGGAAGGTAATCTTCTCATGAAGCGGGTGCTGCGGCTTTAATTTTCCGTTTTTTACAAGCTCGGCCAGCACTTCTGTATGATGATAAACCTCGCCTTCAAATCCGAAATCCGGATATTCATTTTTAAATAAATTGTATGCATGGGGATCGATCGTAACGATTTTTTTGACATCATTTTTTTCAAATTCAGAAATATTCTTCTCAGCCAGCTCTTGGAACAAAAATTCATTTCCGAGACGGCGCGGCGTGTCTCCTGAATTTTTTTCTTTATTGCCGAGAATCGCGAAGGACACGCCCGCGTGATTGAGCAGCTTGGCAAAGGAAATTGCGATTTTCTGGCTTCTGTTGTCGTAAGACCCCATGGAGCCTACCCAGAAAAGGTACTCAAATTCTTTTCCTTCTTTTTTCATTTCTTTTACAGTCGGAATCTCAGCATCCGGCGCCTCGTCACGCCAATTTTCACGTTCCTTACGGTTGAGTCCCCACGGATTCCCCTGCCGCTCAATACTTGTCATTGCGCGCTGGGCGTCACTGTCCATTTTTCCTTCTGTCAGTACGAGGTAGCGGCGGAGATCGATGATTTTATCCACGTGCTCATTCATGACCGGGCATTGATCCTCACAGTTTCGGCAAGTGGTGCATGCCCAAATTTCTTCCTCTGTGATGACGTCGCCGATCAAGCTTGGATTGTAATCAAGCGCCGCTGCGGCTTCCTGCGATCCGCTGCCCGCTGACGAAGCAGCCAGCTGATTGCCTCTCGTATGCCGAAACGCTGCTGCGGGCACCCATGGGGAGCGCGAGGTGACGGCAGCGCCTTTTTCCGTGAGATGGTCTCTGAGACGCAAAATCAAGTCCATCGGAGAAAGCATTTTTCCGGTGCCTGTTGCAGGACACATATTTGTACAGCGGCCGCACTCGACACACGCGTACAGATCAAGCAGCTGAGACCGTCTGAAATCCTCAATTTTTCCCGCTCCGTAGCTTTCTTTCGTTTCGTCGGTAAAATCAATTTTTTCAAGTTTTCCGGCAGATTCCATTCGATTGAAAAAGACGTTTGCCGGGCCGGCGATTAAATGGGCATGCTTCGACTGAGGCACGTACACTAAAAAGCTAAGCAAGAACAGAAGATGGATCCACCATGCGATATAGAAAATCACCGCCGCGCCTGTTTTCCCGACACCGCTAAGCATAAACGCAATACCTGAGGCAATTGGCTCGCTCCAAGAAAGCCCATGCTCATGCCAAATCAGATTCATCCCGTTCCCAAGCAGAACGGTCAGCATTAATCCTCCGATAAAAATGAGAACGAGTCCGGCTTTGAAACCGCGTTTCAGCCTCACGAGCTTTTCGATATAACGTCTGTAGAATGCCCACCCAACAGCAATTAAAATGAGAAACGTAACAATTTCCTGAAAAAAGGTGAAGGCGGGATAGACCGGGCCAAGCGGCAGATTCCGGCCGGGAGCCAGTCCTTTGATGATAAAGTCAATTGCTCCGAACTGAACCAATATAAATCCGTAGAAAAACATGACGTGAATGATTCCGCTTTTCTTGTCCTTGAGCAGTTTTTTCTGTCCGAATACATTCACCCATATGGCGTGAAGCCTTTCCTTGAACCGTTGATCAAATTGTTCTTTCTGGCCGAGCTTGATGTAGGCCAGTCTCGTTTTGACCAAGTACACAAACAAATAGACAGCGTAAGCGGTTACAATCAGAAATAATAATGCATTTGCGATGAGAAAGCCGCTCATTCCAATTCCCCCTTTTTACTGATAAAGACCGCGATCCCCTACCCCCGAATCTGTATAAGATTATCTTTATGATAAATAATGAATGAGTGTTCAGTCAATAATTAAATTCCTGCTGTTCGGGCACACTACCTTTACTACGGAAAGGAGTGCCGGTATGAAGGTATTTATCGTGATTATGATCATTGTCGTTATTTTCTTTGCCTTGATTCTGCTTGATATCTTCATGGGCCGTGCCGGATACAGAAAAAAGGCGTACGAGCCTGTTTTTTCAAAAAAGAAGAGTGACATCGAATTGATCCACTGCGGCGCTGATCTCGTTGAGCGGATGATGAATGATATTCGCCAGGCCGCCTCTTCTGTTCACATGATGTTTTTTATTATGAAAAATGATGATGTCAGCCACAATATGTATACCTTGCTGAAAACAAAAGCCCAAGCTGGCGTATCCGTTTATTTGCTTCTGGATTGGGCGGGCTGCCGGGCAATTAAAAAAACGGCGCTGCAGACGATGAAAAATGCCGGCGTCCATGTCCATGTGATGAATCGTCCCCGTTTTCCTTTTTTCTTTTTTCACATGCAAAAACGGAATCACCGGAAGATTACGGTGATAGACGGAAAAATCGGTTATATCGGCGGATTTAATATCGCCGAAGAATATCTTGGAAAGAAGGCGAAGTTCGGCAATTGGGAGGATTATCATCTGCGCATGATGGGAGAAGGCGTACATGATCTTCAAACGCTTTTTGCTTCTGATCTAAAACGTAATACCGGAATCGTTCTGGGTTCGGATGTTTGGCCAAAGCTTCAGCAAGGGGCTATTTCTCACAAGATATATGCGACCGACGGTTATTCCCTTGAAAACATATACTTGGCCAACATTGCACAAGCGAAGAATCGCCTTACGGTTTGCACGCCTTATTACATTCCATCAAAACCGCTTCAAGAGGCCCTTATTAATGCAAGAAAAAACGGCGTATCCGTGAGAATCATTGTACCGATGAAATCAGACCATCCGCTGGTACGAGAAGCAGCTTTTACGTATTATTCGGAGCTCTTGGATGCCGGCTGTCTTATTTATCGTTATTATCAAGGATTTTATCATGTAAAAGCCCTCATCATAGACGACCATCTCAGCATAATCGGAACAGCCAACTTCGATAAACGGAGCCTGTTTTTAAATGAAGAGGTGAATGTCGAAATTGATGACGAAGCGTTTACAAGTGAAGTCTATGCCACGATTGAGGAGGATATGAAAAAGTCGGAGCTGCTGACGATGGAGGATTTCAGCAAGCGCACATTCAGGCAGCGCCCGGCGGAATGGCTCGGCAGGGCATTATCTTATTTCTTATAAAGGAGAGTTCCTATGATTTTCAGATTCGGGTTCGTTTCAAATGCGATGAGCCTTTGGGATGCGTCTCCCGCTAAAACATTGACATTCGCGCGTTATTCAAAGCTTTCAAAGACTGAAAGAAAAGAAGCGCTTCTGACTGTGACAAAAGCCAATTTGCGTAATACGATGAGAACCCTTCACTATATCATCGGCCACGGCATTCCTTTGTACCGTTTTTCCAGTTCGATTGTGCCGCTGGCTACGCATCCCGACGTGATGTGGGATTTTGTAACACCGTTTCAAAAAGAGTTTCGGGAGATTGGAGAGCTTGTTAAAACACATCAACTGCGAACAAGCTTTCATCCAAATCAATTCACTCTGTTTACGAGCCCGAAGGAATCCCTCACAAAAAATGCGGTAACCGATATGGCGTATCACTACCGCATGCTTGAGGCCATGGGCATTGCTGATCGCTCCGTTATCAACATTCATATTGGCGGCGCTTACGGAAATAAAGACACCGCCACTGCACAATTTCATCAAAATATAAAACAGCTGCCGCAGGAGATCAAAGATCGGATGACACTTGAAAATGATGATAAAACATATACAACGGAAGAAACGCTTCAGGTCTGTGAGCAGGAGGATGTTCCGTTTGTCTTTGACTTTCATCATTTTTACGCCAATCCAGACGATCACGCCGACCTGAATGTAGCACTGCCCCGCATGATCAAAACGTGGGAGCGGATCGGCCTTCAGCCAAAGGTTCACTTGTCTTCCCCAAAATCGGAGCAAGCGATACGCAGCCACGCCGATTATGTTGACGCCAACTTTTTGCTGCCGCTGTTGGAACGCTTTAGGCAATGGGGAACGAATATTGATTTCATGATTGAAGCAAAGCAGAAAGACAAGGCGCTTCTCCGCTTGATGGATGAATTAAGCTCCATCCGCGGTGTCAAACGCATCGGGGGCGGTGCGCTGCAATGGAAGTCATAAATGTGCAAAAATAGGTTTACGACTTGTCAGCTTTGGGAACTTAGGCTATATAAGACAACAATCGATGGAGGAGAAAGATCATGAAAAATATCAAGTCTCTGAAAGTAGCCGCACAGGCCTTTACTTTAAGAAATTTGATTCATCTTTATAAAATGTGCCATTCCGGAAGCCACGAGGTTTATATTTATTCAAAGAAAACGATGTGCAAAATCAAAAGCTTAATTGAGCTTGAAACGTTCCGCATGGCTCATAATGAAAAGGAATATCTGATCGTAGTTGAAGGAACAAAAGCATCACAGCTCATTGAAAAATTCCAAAATCTCATCGAGCCTGCTGAGAGAGAAGCGCTCTAACTTACATACAAAAAAGGATAGACATCTGTCTATCCTTTTTCTTATGCTCTTACATAATGGAGCTGAACCGCTTGTCCAAATTGTTTTGTCCCTTTTAACCGCAGTTTTGTTTCATTTGTTAGTTCGTGAAACAGCGGGATGCCGCTTCCTAAAACGACGGGAATAACAGTGATGATGAATTCGTCGATGGCATCTTCTTTCATAAAGGCATTCACAAGCTCTGCCCCGCCAGCTATCCAGATGTTTGAGCCTTTTTCCTGTTTCAAACGGGCAGTGAAGGCTCTGGCTCCCTCATTGATAAACGTCACATGTTCATCTTGATAACTGTCGGGCGATCCTGTAAAAACATAGCAGGTTTTATCCTGATACGGGAAAACCGGTGTTAGCACTTTAACGTGCTCATATGTGCTCCGCCCTAGAATGACTGTATCAACAGTCTGATAAAAATCACTGTAGCCGTTGTCACCTTCACCTTCAAATTCATCCAGCCAATCGATGCTTCCATCTTCTTTTGCGATCATCCAGTCCAATGAAACAGCAATGTACAGCACAGTTTTTCTTTCCATGTTCTCCTCCTATCGATGCACCATTTGCCCGAATTGCGCTTGATGCAGCCTGCTGTATAGGCCTCCGGCTTCGATCAGGTCTTGATGACGGCCTTGTTCTTCAATACCGTTGTTTGTGACGACTACAATTCTGTCCGCGTCTTTGATCGTCGCCAGCCTGTGGGCGATGACAAGCGTCGTGCGCCCCTCAGACAACTCTTGAAGCGCCTTTTGGATCGCCGCTTCCGTCTCTGTATCAAGAGCTGAGGTGGCTTCGTCGAGAATCAAGATCGACGGATTTTTCAAGAACATCCTTGCAATTGACAGACGCTGTTTTTGCCCGCCGGAAAGCTTCACGCCGCGTTCGCCAATCATAGTATTCAACCCATCGGGCATGTTATGGACGAGCTCTTCCAGATGCGCCTGCTTCACAGCTTGCCAAATGTCTTCTTCTGATGCGCCTAGTCGGCCGTAGGCGATATTTTCTCTAAGCGTGCCCGAGAATAAGAAAACGTCCTGCTGCACGACTCCAATCTGCCCGCGCAACGAAGAAAGCGTCATGTCTTTTATACTGATGCCGTCAATCGTAATGTCGCCCTCTGATGCTTCATAAAAACGCGGAAGCAGACTGCAAAGCGTTGATTTCCCCGCACCTGACGGACCGACGAACGCCACCGTTTCCCCCGCTTGAATGGATAGGTTGATGTCATTGAGGACATTGTGATGGTCATCATAGCCAAACGAAACATGTTTATAGCGGATATTGCCCTTCAGGCCGGAAACATCTTTCGCATCAGGCGAGTCCTGAATATCCGGCTCTGTCTCCATGAGCTCCATATAGCTTTTGAAACCCGCGATCCCCCTCGGATACATTTCGATAATGGCATTAATTTTGTCAATAGGCCTGAACAGCACATTCGTCAGGAGCACAAACGCCACAAATTCCCCGTACGATAAGGAGCCGCGAATGACAAACCACGTCCCGCACAAAAGGACAAACAGCGTGACAAACCGGGTCAGCATATAGCTGATTGAACCGTTTTTCGCCATGATTTTGTAGGAAGAAAGCTTTGTGACACGAAAACGCTGGTTATTGACGGCGAAACGTTCTTTTTCAAACGCTTCATTTCCGAACGCCTGCACAAGCCGGATGCCGCCGATGTTATTTTCTACACGCGCGCTGAAGTCTCCGATATCCTTGTTCAGCGTGGTAAATGCTTTGGTCATTTTTTTGTTGAAATAAAGCGCTAGCCAAATGACGATCGGCATAATGATAAACGTTAATAAAGCAAGCTGCCAGTTAATAAACAGCATCACTCCGAACGCCCCGAGAATGGTCATGACCGCAATGAATAAGTCTTCCGGACCGTGATGGGCGACTTCACCGATATACATTAAATCGTTCGTGAGCTTCGACATCAGCGTTCCCGTCTTGTTGTTGTCGTAAAATTTGAACGAGAGCTTTTGCAAATGGTCAAAAAGCGACTTTCTCATATCAGTCTCAATATTGATACCAAGCATGTGTCCCCAGTAGGTCACGATATACTGAAGAGCCGAGCTGAGCGCGTACACCGCAAATAACCCGATTGAGGTCGCGATGATAAGTCCCCAGTCCCTGCCCGGCAGCAAGGTATCAATAAAATAATTGACGATCAAAGGAAAACTCAGCTCCATTAAACCTCCCGCGATCGCTGAGAAAAAGTCGAGAAAGAACAACGTTTTATATGGTTTATAATATGAAAAAAATTGCCGCAGCACCCTATCTTCCCCCAATGTATAAATAACTGATAATATTTCTCAATTATACTATACACGGGCTGTTTTGAAAGATCAGATTTCTTTTTTCTTACAGAACACCTGAAAACAGGCGGGCAAATGACTCTTTTGTCCGGTCAGCCACGCCTCTTTTATAAAAGCCGACAGGGCTGAGCTTTTCACTTTCCTGCATATCTTCTTCAAAATGGGCCTCAAGGGTTCGGATCGCTTCGGCATCCGTGAAGAACACATTCACTTCAAAGTTGAGCTGAAAGCTGCGCATGTCCATATTCGCGGTACCGACGGAGGCGAGATCGCCATCAATGATCATGACTTTTTGATGCATGAAGCCTTTTTGGTAGGAGTACACTTCAATGCCCTCAAGGAGCAGCTCCGGGAAATAGGACCTCGACGCGTATTGGGTCAAAAAGCTGTCGTTCTTCTCCGGCACCATAACCCTTACCTCTACCCCCTTTGTCGCCGCTGCTTTTAGCGCCGTGCGAATGGATTCATTGGGGACAAAATAGGGCGTGGCGATCCATATTGATTTCTGCGCTGAAGAAATCATTTCATAATAAAGATCGCTCATGCTTTCCTTCATGTCAGGGCCTGTCGCGACAATTTGATAAATGCCTCCTCCTTCCACGGGAACCGGGGTATTGTACTCCTCTTGATCAATTAACACTTCATTGGAGACGTATTCCCAATCCAGCATAAAGATAGCGTGGAGCGTTTGCACAATTTCCCCCTCAAGCCGCAGGTGTGTATCTCTCCAAAATCCGATGTACGGATCTCTGCTGATATATTCCTTCCCAACATTTAATCCACCCACAAAACCGGTTTTCCCATCGATGATCACGATTTTCCGGTGATTTCTGAAATTCAGCTTCTGGTTGAAAAACCCGTATTTCAGCGGAGAAAACGGGACGATGTCCACCCCCGCTTGTTTCATTCTCATAATATCTCTTCTTGCTAGCTTCATGCTTCCTGCCGCATCGTATAAAAACCTCACCTCGACACCCTGGCGCGCTTTCTCCATCATAATATCCATCATGCCGCGTCCGAGCATGTCTGATTTAAACATGTAGTATTCAATATGTATGTAAGATTCCGCTTTTCTCATTGCTTTGAAAATGTCCGGGAAGGTTTCTTCGCCGTTTTTCAGCACTTTGATGTTGCTTTTCGTATTGATATTCATATGGGCAGCCCTGATGGAATATGTAAAGAACCTCTCTTGATTGTCCTTCAGCCCTGTCACTTCGGGCGTTTCCTCCTTGTCAAACAGCTTCCTGAGCTTTTCCCTGTTGTACATTCGTTTTGTCTTAAACAGCTTTCCCTTTACATAAAGCTGTCCCGAAAACAGATAAAACACGTAGCCGACAATTGGAAAAAAGACAAGAATATGGATCCATAGCAGCGTGTGCTGCGAGGTGCGGTTTTCAAGAATTAATGAATAGATGCTGAACAAAATAATGCTTATATAGCAAAGCAATCCTCCGTAAAACTCAAGCCTGGAAACCGGAAAAAACCAAATGACATATGCCCCGATGAGCATCATATATAAAAAGAAAAATTCCAGTCTCCTTTTCAGCATCCTGATTCTCTCCAATCTGATTCAATTACCTCTGTATTACCTCTTTTTTCTAATCGATAAACCTTGTAAGTAAAAAACCTCTCCGCCAAAAGAGGAGAGGTTTAGAGAAAACTAACTGTCACGGAATTCATCCGCATCGTTTCTGCAGAAATAAAGCAAGATGGCAACGCCAAGTAAAGCCTGATGCTACAACATGAGCGGCAAGCTGAACCCGCTCAGCACTCCGGCAAGCGCCGAAAAGAAGGCGGCGCTGTGACTGCAAATACGGTGGATAGAGTAAATTTGATACCCATTCTGATGAGAGAAAATATATAAAACGGGATATTGATCAGAAAGAAAATAAGGAGTTAGTCAGGCTGAGTCATAATCTGCTGTTCCGCCGGTTTAAAATGAGTAAAATCCGTTTTATTCTTGATGTTATTTCCAAATACAAACACAACAGGATTCCCGGCCGCCCAGCCATTACCTTTTCAGAAGATATCTTATGTTTTCATCAAGATAAAAAAATCCCCCTCTTCAAGGGGGATTTTCACGAGCGTTTCCGATATACAACGTAGCTGCGGGTCAGATACTTGAGCGGCAGACTGAACACATGAACCAATCTTGTAAACGGCCACAGGATAAAAACGACGTATCCTATCACAATATGAAACTTAAACCATAGCGGGACACTCTCCATCAAAGAGGCGTCAGGCCGGAACAAAACGATTTCCCTGAACCAGGGCCCGACTGTGGTCCGGTAATCAAATCCTTTCGAATCAATGTTGAGAAACGTGGCCGCAACGCCCGACAGCATCATGAACAGCAGCAGGAGCAGCGTAAGGATATCGGATGGCGAGCTCGTTTTGCGGATTCTTTTGTCAAACAGCCTTCTGTACGTCAGGATGACAAGTCCGGTACATGCCGCAATGCCCGCCGGCAAGCCAGCGCCAATCGCCATTTTGTGATACATATGCTCTGAAATGCCAAGGGAAGCATACACGCCTTCCGGGATCAGAATCCCCATGACATGCCCGCCGACAACGCACAGCAGTCCCCAGTGAAAAAGTGTGCTGCCCGCGGCGAGTTTTTTCTTTTCTAACATCTCGCTTGATTTCGCCGTCCAGCCAAATTGGTCATGCTGATAGCGGTAAATATGGCCGCCGATAAAGATTGTCAATACAATGTATGGCATAATACCCCAGAGAATCTGCCCGCTCATGCCTGAACAGCCCCTTCAACGCTTTCACGTACGCCAATGTTTTCAAGCGCGGCCAGCAGCACGTGCAGCAGTTCAGCGTATATACTGTCATTTTTTTCGAGACGGGATGCCAGCTCCCTCACATTGGACAGATATTTCTCAAACACGCTTCTCGCTGCTTCAATTTCTGCAGCCGCAGCAAATTCCAGCATCAGCGGCAGATAATCAGGCAGCTCTTTCTCTGTCGGCAGGAAACCGGATTGCTCGTATGTGTTTTTTAAATGCAGCAATTCAACGCCGCGTTCCCTTTGCTCGCCCGAGTTAAAGTAGGTGACATACATATTTGTTTTTTTCCCAAAGTCGAATGTATAGACATAGTGTTCAATCAGCGCTTCCGGTGAAAAGCTGGCTGACGCTTCGAAAAAGTGCAGCAGCTTCTCCCGGATTTGCCGGTTGCTGATTTCATGGATAAGAGCCTTCCAATCGGGAATCTCGGCTCTCCACTCTTCATCCGGATAAGAGAGAAGAGTGGAAAGAGTGGAGAACGTCATTTGCCGGTCTGTGGTGTTCATCTTGTTACACCTCATTTATCAAAAGTTAGAAACAGGAGCCGGGGCCGCCTGAAAATGATAAGCCGCAGCTCCCTTGTTCAGCATATAAATCTGAAACTTCTTCTCGATGACTGCTCGGTATCACAAAGCGGTCATCATATTTGGCAATCGCAAGCAGCCGATACATATCTTCAATTTGCTGTTCTGTTAAGCCGACACTGGAGATCAGTTCCGGGTCGATTGATTTATTCGTCTGGATCGCTCTCATATACTGGCGCATGACAGACATTTTCTTTAACGTTGACCGAATATGATCCGTATCACCGGCTGTTAACAGCTGCGCCAAATAATCTATCGGGATTCTCATTTGGTCGATAGCCGGAAAAATATCTTCTGCGGATTGCCGGCTGCCTTTTCCTTCAAAGAGATTCATAATTGGGCTGAGCGGCGGAATGTACCACACCATTGGCAGCGTGCGGTACTCAGGATGAAGCGGCAGCGCAATCTTCCAGTCAATGATCATTTTATAGATCGGCGATTGCTGCGCAGCCTCTATCCATTCAGCCGGAATGCCTTGTTCTTTTGCCAGCTTGGCAACCTCAGGATCATTTGGATCAAGAAAAACGTCCAATTGGGAATGGTAGAGATCCTTTTCATTTTCAACAGATGCCGCTTCCTCCACTTTGTCCGCGTCATACAGCATGACGCCGAGGTAGCGGATTCTGCCAACACACGTCTCAGAGCAGATGGTTGGCAGTCCCGCCTCCAAACGCGGAAAGCAGAGTGTGCATTTTTCCGCTTTGTTCGTTTGCCAGTTAAAATAGACTTTTTTATAAGGACAGGATGAGACGCAATATCTCCATGAACGGCATGCGTTTTGATCCACAAGCACAATGCCGTCCTCCTCGCGTTTGTACATGGCGCCGGATGGACAGGATGAGACGCACGCCGGGTTGATGCAGTGCTCGCAAATACGGGGCAAATACATCATAAAGACCTCATCGAATTCTGTTTTGATCGATTCCTCCATCTTTTGTACGTTGGGATCTTCAAGTCCCGTTATGTGGCCGCCCGCGAGATCATCCTCCCAGTTCGGTCCCCATTCGATATTCATAAAATCCCCCGTTAAGGACGATTTCGGGCGTGCTACCGGCTGGTGTTTTTTCTGCGGGCTGTTCGTTAATGTTTCATAATCATAGTTCCAGGGCTCATAGTAATCATCAATCGACGGCTGATTCGGATTATAGAAAAGGCCTGCAAGCCGATTGGTTTTCGAGCCCGATTTCAGCTCGAGCTTTCCTTTTTTCAATGTCCAGCCGCCTTTATATTTGTCCTGGTCCTCCCATTGCTTCGGGTAGCCGATGCCCGGCTTTGTTTCTACATTATTGAAGTACATATATTCCGCACCGGAACGGTTTGTCCACGTGTTTTTGCAGGTGACGCTGCACGTGTGGCAGCCGATGCATTTATCCAAGTTCATGACCATACCGATTTGCGCTTTAATCTTCAAGCCAATCGACCTCCTTCAGCTTGCGGATGACGACGTTCAGGTCGCGCTGATTCCCCGTTGGACCGTAATAATTAAAGCCGTAGCTGAGCTGGGCGTAGCCACCGATCATCTGTGTCGGCTTGACGTGAATCCTTGTCGGGCTGTTATGGGTGCCTCCGCGGTTATTCGTCAGCTTTGTGCCGGGCACGTTGATGTGGCGGTCCTGGGCATGGTGCATAAACGCCATTCCTTTAGGAATCCGATGAGACAAAACGGCTCTCGCGACGACAACACCGTTTCGGTTAAAGCATTCAATCCAATCGTTGTCTTTGATATCCGTGTCCTCTGCATCATCTTTATTCATCCACACGGTCGGCCCGCCGCGGAACAGCGTCAGCATCGGCAGAGAATCAAAATACATGCTGTGGACAGACCATTTATTATGCGGCGTCAAATAATTGAGGACGATTTCTTTTCCCTCTTGATCAGGCCGCTTGCTCAGAAACGGGCGATGCTGGAGGATCGGTTTGAATGTCGCCATCGTTTCACCGAATTCCATCATCAGTTCATGATCGACATAATAGGATTGTCTGCCTGTCAGCGTCCGCCACGGAATTAATTTTTCAACATTTGTTGTAAACGGCGAATACCTGCGCCCTCCTTTTTCAGAGCCGGAAAACGCCGGAGACGTGATCACCGTTTTCGGCTGGGCTGTAATTTGTTCGAACGTAAAGCATTCTTCCTCGCGTTCTTCCGCCAGGTCTTTCAGCTTCAGGTTTGTGATGTTTTCAAGTGATTCCCATGCTTTTACGGCGACCTTTCCATTCGAAGTGGATGATAGGGTTAAAACCGCTTCTGCCGCCTGCTTTGCTTCACTTATATTTGGACATCCCTTTGCCACGCTGTCTGAGGTGATTTCTCCCAGTCTCTGTTTGAGTGATTCATATTCATCGGCTATTGACCAGCTCATCCCTTTTGTTCCGCTCGGCTTTAAAGCAGCGTTAGGACCGAGTGCGGTCATTTTATGAAAAATGTGTTTGTAATCCCGTTCAACGACTTGGATGTTCGGCATCGTTTTTCCCGGAATGGCTTCACATTCGCCCTTGCTCCAGTCATTGATTTTGCCGAATGGCTGGGCCAATTCCTGCATGGTGTCGTGGAGCAGCGGCGTCGCAACCACTTCTTTCACCGGCTCCATATTGACTTCTTCTGCCAGATCGGAAACGGCTTTTGACAGCGCCTTGAAAATATCCCAGTCTGACTTCGATTCCCACGGAGCTGAGATCGCCGGAGCAAATGGATGAATGAACGGATGCATATCTGTGCTGCTGAGATCGTGTTTTTCATACCATGTCGCCGCCGGCAGCACGATATCGGAATACAGCGCCGTACCGGCCATTCGGAAGTCAAGATTGATTAACAAGTCGAGCTTTCCTTCCGGCGCCTGCTCCCGCCATTTGATTTCTTCAGGGCGGATGCTGTCGCTGTCGTCATTCATCAAGCCGTTCGTCGTCCCCAGCAAATGCTTGAGAAAATATTCATGCCCTTTTCCTGAGCTTGAGATCAGATTTGCCCGCCATACGAAGAGATTTCTTGGAAAATTCACTTCATTATCAGGATCTTCAATCGCGAATTTCAGTTTTTTCTCTTGGAGCTGTGAGGCCACGTACGCACCAACGTCTTCAGGTGTTGCTGCCCCTGCTTTTTCAGCTTCTTTATACAGATCGATGCCATTTTGATTGAAAGTCGGGTAAGACGGAAGCCACCCCAGCCGCGCGGCCAGCACATTGTAATCAGCGTGGTGCTTGTAGCGGGATGACGCAGCAATCGGTGATGCCAAATCACTGATCGGCTGGTCCTCATAACGCCACTGATCTGTCGCAAAGTAGAAAAATGAGGTGCCGTTTTGCAGCTTGGGCACGCCCTCCCAGTCCTTTGCAGTTGCAATCGTCTGCCACCCTTCAGCAGGTCGGAGCTTTTCCTGCCCCACGTAATGGGCCCAGCCTCCGCCGTTTACGCCTTGGGCGCCTACAAGTAAAACAAGATTTAACACTGCTCGGTAGATCGTGTCGGAGTTGAACCAGTGGTTAATGCCGGCCCCTACGATAATCATGGACCGGCCGTCTGTATCGATCGCATTTTGGGCAAACTCTCTGGCAATCTTAACGACAGCTTCTTTTTTGATTCCTGTCATTTGTTCCTGCCAGGCAGGCGTAAACGGCTCAGGATCATCATAGGAGACAGCCGATCGTTTACCGATGCCCCGGTTCACGCCGTAGTTAGCCAATATCAAGTCAAACACGGTCGTGATGTACGTTTCTTCACCGTTCAGGTTCATTTTTTTAATAGGAAGATCCCGCTCGAGCACTTTGTTTCCGTCATTTGAAAAATACGGGATGCGCACCGTGCCGATTTCGTCCTCTATTCCCAGCACAGAGAGACAGGGTTCAATCGGTTCCCCGGTTTCTTCATCAATCATGTGCAGGTTCCATTTCTGCTGCCCGTCCCAGCGCGAGCCCATTGTCCCTTGGGGTATGGCAAATGAACTTGTCTGTTCATCCCAAACCGCAGGCTTCCACTGATCATGCTTTGTCTTCCGCCCGATGTCCTTCGCATGCAGAAACCGTCCCGCTGTGTATACGCCATTTTCTTTTGACAGGGTGACGAGAAATGGAAAATCAGTGTATTGCTTCGCGTACTCAATAAAACGTTCAGTTTCTTGGTTCACGTAAAATTCCTGCAGAATGACGTGACCCATCGCCATCGCAAGCGCCCCGTCAGTCCCTTGGCGAATACTCAGCCAGTCATCCGCGAACTTTGAGGATTCCGCAAAATCCGGACTGATCGAAATGACCTTAGCGCCTTTATAGCGGGCCTCCGCCAAAAAATGCGCGTCAGGCGTTCTCGTTAACGGAACGTTGGAGCCCCATGTGATGATATAGCCGGAATTGTACCAATCACTGCTTTCCGGAACGTCCGTCTGGTCACCCCAAATTTGCGGGGATGCCGGAGGAAGATCCGCATACCAGTCATAAAAACTGAGCATAGGGCCTCCGATTAACGACATAAACCGGGAGCCTGATGCATGGCTGATCATGGACATGGCCGGAATCGGAGAAAAACCGACGTTTCTGTCAGGCCCGTATTTCATCACTGTATACAGCAGAGAGGCTGAAATCAGCTTCAGCACCTCCGGCCATTCAGCGCGCACAAAACCGCCTTTCCCTCTCGCCTGTTTATAGGACTTCGCTTTTTCAGGGTTTTCGACGATCGATTTCCAGGCTTCCAATGGATTTTGATGTTCTTGCAGTGCCTCCCGCCATAAATTAATCAGTACACCGCGCACGTATGGATATTTCACACGCAGCGGGCTGTAGATATACCATGAAAAACTGGCCCCCCGCGGGCAGCCTCTCGGTTCAAAATCAGGCATATCCGGGCCTGTTGAAGGATAATTCAAATTTTGCCCTTCCCACGTGACAATTCCGTTTTTCACATAAATATTCCAGCTGCAAGACCCTGTACAGTTAACGCCGTGGGTGGAGCGAACGACTTTGTCGTACTGCCATCTGTTTCTGTATACATTCTCCCAATCGCGATCTTCGCGGGTGGTTTGGCTATGTTTATTTGAATGGTGTTCGATAGGAGAGAAATAATTCAATCTCCTAAACAACGGACTCCTTTTCTTTTTCTTCATGAGAGTTCACTCCTTCCGAGTCAGGTGATGCTAAGTTCACTATAAACAGAGACAGCGCGTTTCCTTGTGAACTATGTCACACACTCTGCTTTTTTCACAAAATGTCCACACAAAGGAGAAGGAAGGCTGCGTTCAGGCAGGACGCTTGGGTCATTAGCTGCCTTTCATTCAAAGACAAAAAAACCGGCTCTATTTAAGAACCGGGCTCAGCGTTTTCATCCTGTGATGTATGCAGATACCGCAAAAATAATTGATAGGAACAAAAAACATTTTGCTGAAGCATAGCCAAAAAGTTCATTTGCAGCTGCGGATGATAAGACATCATTTTCTTAAATATGTAATATGGGATGTTGAGAATCAGAATGTCTGAAGTGGCATTGACTGAGATAAAGGGCGATAAATAAAGCCCGCCTTTTTCATCAATCGGAAACACATCGCCTTTTTCCCACAGCGCAACGGTTTTCGACCCTTCAGGGAGCCTTGTGTCCATAAAACGGACACTGCCTTTTAATACAATATAAACAGATTGAGAATGAAGAAAAGATGGAGACTGATCACATGAACCGCGGATAAACGTGCCGTTTTTCAGCAAGGTTTCGACAATGGATAGAGGCACTTCATTAAACATAGGAAGTTGTTTCAGAAATAATAAATAGTCACACTGATTCATAGGAAAACCTCCTGTGCTAAGGATAGCTTTAGTGTAGCTCGACTGAGCCTGTACAGCAGTGATGTATTTCACAGCCTGTATGATGAATGTCACTTATCAGGAGGGTGACTGCATTTATAATGAAAGAAAAAAGGAGGATTTCGATGAAGGCGCTGATTCCGAAGCAGCACGGCGCGTGGGCGATGCTGCTGATCCCATTTTTACTCGGCATGGTCAAGGGAGGCCCCGTTATTTGGCATATTCCGCTCTTCCTAGGCTGGCTTTTACTATACTTAGCGGTTTATCCCGTTACGCTTGCCTTAAAAAAGAAACAAAGAAAACCATATCAAAAGTGGATGTGTTATTACGGTTTTCCCGCCTGCTGCTTTTTGATGATCTCGGTCTTTCATAAGCCGCCTCTCATCTGGGTGGGCGTTTCTTTACTGCCGCTGTTTCTCATACATATGTATTTTGCCCGCAGAAAAAACGAACGAGCCTTATTGAATGATGTTGCAGGTGTCTTGTTCTTTTGTTCGGGCGGGTTTGCGAGCTGCTGGCTGGGGATGGGAACCCTTGACGGCTGGGCTTGGTTTATTTTCTTGCAGTCTGCTTTATTTTTTATCGGGAGTTCCTTTTATGTGAAATCGGTGATTCGTGAAAGAAAAAACAGGGCATTTGCATACTGGTCATGGGGGTATCACCTGCTGCTCCCCTTTTTATCCGCTCTTTTCGGAGCAGGATGGGCGTTTCTCGCTTTTATCCCGAGCAGCTTGCGGGCATGGTTTTTTCATGGAAGGGATTGGCCCGTAAAAACGATTGGCATTCTGGAAATCGTGAATGCCTGCTTCTTTCTTGCCGTCATGTGCCTCTTTATGACAAGGTAAAAAAACAAGGACACCACTGTCCTTGTTTTTTCAGTCAATATTGCAAATCTCCAGCGGGCAATTTTCACACTCAATCTCACATCGTAAATAGTCCCGCTTGTGCAAAATAATTTTTCCGGATTCGTCTATCGAAATAACCCCTTTTTTGCGGAGATCTCCGAGCATACGGTTGACGCTTTCCCGTGCAGCCGCGCAAAACTTTGCCAAATCCTGATTTGTCAGGACAATGTTAATCAGAATGCCGTCGCTTCGCTCCACTCCGTAGCTGTTTGATAAGCGGATAAGGGTGGAATAGAGCGCCCCCTTTTTGCCATGAAGAAGCAGATCCCTGATTTTGGACTGAATCTTCCGGAGGTGCGTGCTCATCCATTTCATGAACTCAAATGTCAAAGCGCCGTTTTGGATTAATTCTTTTTCCAGCTTATTTTTATTAATGACGAGCACCTCGCCATCCTCTAGCACTTTTGCACTGAGCATATACCTCGGTTCTTCAGTGAAAAGTGTTAATTCTCCGACGATATCATGCTTTTGGCAGATTCTAAGCGTCAGGTCTTTTCCGTCAGATGTCAGCTTGCCGATTTCAATGAGTCCTGATTGAATCAGATAAAGCTCTTCTGCATCCATTCCTTCTCGAAACAAATACGTGTGTTTTTCCATTTTTCTTTTCGTGCTGATCGATTCCAGCAATTCATGCAGATCGCTGGATATAAGATCTCTATCAGATGGTCGAACAGAGAGAAAATTCATGAGCTCACCTCGAAGAAAGTCACGTTGTGTGTTTATTGTAACGTGAATTGATTTGTACCCATCGAGAAAAAACTAACAATCTTGTGAATGCCCCAGTGTTAGTTGATGCTCTGGCTGTTTCTCTCCGTGTGTGTTTTCATTCTTTCCTGCCAATACATCCATATGACAAGGACAAAGCTGGCTAACGCCACCTCTGAAAGCGCCATAAACCCGATCGCGTACTGGCCTGTTGCCTGAAATACACTCGCCAATATGAGCGGAGGAAAAAAGCCGCCTAATCCGCCCATGGCAGACACAATCCCATTGGCAATCCCCGCTTGCTTCGAAAAATAGAAAGGCACCAGTTTAAAAACAGTTCCGTTTCCTATGCCTGAGCAGACGGCCACGGTTAATGATCCAAACGTATAAAGGCCGATTGTCGGCGAGAACGATAGGATAATGCCTGATAATGTAAGCCCGGCAAAAACAAACATCAAGATGCGGAGCGGGCTCATTTTATCAGCCAGGAATCCGCCCGCAGGCCTGAGCAGCGTAGAAACCGCAATAAAGCCAGCCGTCCGCAAGCCGGCATCTGCAGGATTCAGCCCAAAATGCTCCACCAGAAAGTTCGGCAGATAGATAGTGAAGGCGACAAAGGCACCGAACGTAATAAAATAAAACAGGCTCAGAAACCATAGCACATGATTTCGGTAAACGGCTTTGATTTGAGTCTTAACAGAAACTTTGACCTTCTTCTCATGCCTGTCGCCGAACAAAACGTGCAGTAAGGCAAAGACAGCCAGCAAAACCAGATACATCTGCACGGTTGATTTCCACCCGACGGCTTGAGCGATAACCGGCGCTGCAAATGTCGTAACGGCTGTCCCGATATTTCCTGCACCGTAAATCCCATTGACGACACCGTGCTTTTCTTTCGGATAATATTTCGGGAGGGAGGTCACTCCAATGGAAAACACCGCTCCCCCGATCCCTAAGAAAAAGCCGCCTGCGATTAAATCAAACAGAGAGTCCGCGATACTGATCCAAAATACAGGAAATAAAAGCAGGATGAAGCTGACCATAAACATGAGCCGCGCGCCAAACCTGTTCGTTAAATACCCTAAAGGAATGCGGAGAAGCGACCCGAGGATCACAGGAATCGCCGTCACCAAAGAAATCTCGCCCTTGCTTAAATGAATATCTAATGTGATTTGGGAAATGAGTGATGAAATCAGCACCCAAACCATAAACCCTGCCACCAAGCTTAATGACTGTAACGATAATTGAATGTGTTGACGGTTGATCATTTGGCTTGCCCCTTTCAATGATTCAATAATCAGTCTTATCATACAAAAACTCGCCAAACAGGATTGTGAATTACATCACACGTTTTTCTCATAAAAAAAGGACAAAGCCCGAAGACTTTGTCCTTTTGATCGTGATTACATTTTTTCCGGAGCCGATACGCCGATCAGCTGAAGCGCATTGTTCAGCGTAATTTGCGTTGCCTTCATTAAAGCCAGGCGCGCGCGGCTTTTCTCTTTATTTTCAGGGTCGATGACTTTCTCTGCGTTGTAGAAGCTGTGCAGAGCAGAAGCCAGATCATAAATATAGTTTGTGACACGGTGCGGAATTCGTTTTTCTGCTGCTTCCGCCACTGCCTCTGGGAAGCCGCCGATCGTTTTCAGCAGATCATATTCTTTTTCTGATTGAATATGGCTGAAATCAAGATCTGCCGCCGGTTTAAGTCCCTGCTCTTCCCCTTGGCGAAGCATGCTGCAAATACGGGCATGCGCGTATTGTGCATAATACACAGGGTTTTCGTTAGATGTTGATACAGCAAGATCTAAGTCAAAATCCATATGGGTGTCTGCACTTCGCATTGCAAAGAAGTAACGCACGGCATCCAAGCCGACTTCTTCAATCAGGTCACGCATCGTTACGGCTTTACCGGTCCGTTTGCTCATTTTCATTTTCTCGCCGTTTTTGTAAAGGTGAACGAGCTGAATGATTTCTACTTCAAGCGTTCCTTTTTCATAGCCCAGCGCTTCGATTGCCGCTTTCATACGCGGGATGTAGCCGTGGTGATCGGCGCCCCAAACGTTGATCAGCTTATCAAAGCCGCGGTCAAGCTTGTCCTTATGATACGCGATATCAGGAAGAAGGTACGTGTACGTGCCGTCCTTCTTGATCAATACGCGGTCTTTATCATCGCCGAAAGTCGTGGAACGGAACCAAGTCGCGCCGTCTTCTTCATAGACATGGCCTTTTTCGCGGAGCGCTTCAAGCGCCTTGTCGATTTTTCCATTTTGGTACAGTGAAGTTTCTGAATACCACACATCAAACGGCACACGGAAGTTTTCCAAGTCCTTGCGAAGCTTTTCCAGCTCGTATTTCAGGCCGTATTCACGGAAAAACGCGAGGCGTTCACTTTCCTCTTCGTTAACGAAACGATCACCGTATTCCTCAGCGAGACGCTTTCCGATCGCAATGATATCCTCACCGCGGTAGCCATCCTCCGGCATCGGTTTTTCCAATCCGAGTGCTTCAAAGTAACGGACTTCAACAGAAAGCGCCAGATTGTTGATTTGGTTTCCCGCATCGTTAATGTAGTATTCGCGGCTTACATCGTAACCCGCTTTTGAAAGCACGTTGCACAAGGAATCGCCGACAGCCGCCCCGCGCGCATGCCCGAGGTGAAGGTCTCCCGTCGGATTCGCTGATACGAATTCTACCTGAACTCGTTCACCGTTTCCGATGTTCGTTTCCCCGTATGCTTCCCCTGCTTCCAGTACAGACGGAATCAGCTTTGTTAAATATTGATTGTTCATATAGAAATTGATAAAACCCGGGCCGGCGATATCCAGTTTTTCAATCGAAGCCTTTCCTTTATCAAAATGAGCGACAATCTCTTCAGCGATTTGACGCGGCGCTTTTTTTGCCACTCTTGCCAACTGCATCGCCATATTCGTTGAGTAGTCGCCGTGTGTTTTATCTTTCGGTGTTTCTAAAACAACATTGGGAATCTGGCTTTCTTCAGCCAGTCCCGCTTTCAGAACGGCCGCTTTGATTTCTTCTTTCAGCACGTCCTTCATTTGTTCCGCAATGTTCATGCGTGAGTTCCTCCCTCATACGTGATCGTCATATTATGTAAATGCTCCTGCTCGTCTCCGACATGCATGTCATATGCGATGCTGATACGGCCTTTTTCTTCATCGAGATCAGATTGAATCGATTTTGTGCTTGTTTTCAGCTCAAGCTCACCAAATGACATTTTATATTTAGCAATTGTGGAAGCTCCCGTTACGAAACGCTGATTCATTTTGACAGCGCCTGACCTCATGACCAGGACTTCGCCTTCGCTTACTTTCACAATCGTTTTGACTTTGCCTAAGTCGTGTTCTTCATAATAAGATAGATACACTTTATTTTGTTTTACATAGTAAAATCCGGTGGTGCGGAATTCGATGACTTCTTGGTTTCCGTCATCCTCGATCACAGACTTCACATGGAGTGTTATCGGTGTCTCTTGCTTCATTCTGACACGTCCTTTTCATCATTCCACTTTGACTTGAATAGTATAATCATTCGGTTTGTAAACTTCAACTGCTTCTATCTTACCATCATTGCTCATCAGATTTGAAGATAAACCTCATAAAAAGCATTTCCTTATATAGAAGAGAAAATCATATCACTAATTACCTTTAGGAAATGTTACATTTTTCCGAAATCTATCATTTCCTTTTCACATTTTTTTCAAAATATATGTATTGAATTAGTAATTTGATAGTTTTAAGATAAAAGTACAACATAGATCTGCTAGAAAAACAAAAAAAGGGAGGATTCAATTATGAAAAAAGCTGTCATTGTAGAAAACAAAGGTTGTGCAACATGCTCGATCGGAGCCGCTTGTCTAGTGGACGGTCCTATCCCTGATTTTGAAATTGCCGGTGCAACAGGTCTATTCGGTCTATGGGGGTAAGGATCTCCCAAAAGGGCATAGTCATTCTACTATGCCCTTTTTAAGTAAATTACAATTTTTAACTAAAATCTACCTCTTGGATATACATACACAACCGTTTTTCATTTGAATCATATGTATAGGGGATGGTATTTTGTTTATAGAGCAGATGTTTCCATTTATTAATGAAAGTGTAAGGGTTCACCAGCTTCCTGAGGGTGGCGTGTTAGAAATCGACTACTTGCGCGATAATGTCTCCATTTCTGACTTTGAGTATTTGGATCTCAACAAAACGGCTTACGAGCTCTGCATGCGCATGGATGGCCAAAAAACAGCTGAGCAGATTTTAGCTGAGCAATGTGCAGTGTATGATGAATCACCGGAAGACCATAAAGATTGGTATTACGACATGCTCAACATGCTCCAGAACAAGCAGGTGATCCAGCTTGGAAACCGGGCCAGCCGCCATACAATCACCACGAGCGGAAGCAATGAATTTCCGATGCCCCTGCACGCCACCTTTGAACTGACGCACCGCTGTAATTTGAAATGCGCCCACTGTTATTTGGAAAGCTCACCTGAAGCGCTCGGCACCGTGTCGATTGAGCAATTCAAAAAAACGGCTGATATGCTGTTTGATAACGGTGTATTGACATGCGAAATCACGGGTGGGGAAATTTTTGTCCATCCAAATGCCAATGAGATTCTTGACTATGTGTGTAAAAAGTTCAAAAAAGTCGCTGTCTTAACAAACGGAACACTCATGCGAAAAGAGAGTTTGGAGCTTTTGAAGGCTTACAAGCAAAAAATCATCGTCGGCATTTCTCTTGATAGTGTCAATTCCGAGGTCCATGACTCCTTTAGAGGGAGAAAAGGCTCTTTTGCCCAAACTTGTAAAACGATAAAATTGTTGAGTGACCACGGTATATTTGTCAGAGTCGCCATGTCTGTCTTCGAAAAAAACATGTGGGAAATCCACGATATGGCCCAAAAGGTTCGGGATCTCGGGGCGAAGGCGTTTTCTTACAATTGGGTTGACGATTTCGGAAGAGGCAGGGATATTGTCCATCCAACGAAAGACGCCGAGCAGCACCGCAAGTTTATGGAATACGAGCAACATGTGATTGATGAGTTTAAAGATCTGATTCCGATTATTCCCTATGAGAGAAAACGCGCGGCAAATTGCGGCGCTGGCTGGAAGTCCATTGTGATCAGTCCGTTCGGCGAAGTACGTCCTTGCGCCCTCTTTCCAAAGGAATTTTCATTGGGAAATATTTTTCATGATTCCTATGAAAGCATCTTTAACTCCCCTCTCGTCCATAAACTGTGGCAAGCGCAAGCGCCGCGGTTCAGCGAACATTGCATGAAAGACAAATGCCCGTTCAGCGGCTATTGCGGAGGCTGTTACTTAAAAGGGCTGAACTCTAACAAATATCACCGGAAAAACATTTGCTCTTGGGCGAAAAATGAACAATTAGAAGACGTGGTCCAGCTTATTTAGGAGGGAAACGATTTGTCACCAGCACAAAGAAGAATTTTACTGTATATCCTTTCATTTATCTTTGTCATCGGCGCAGTCGTCTATTTTGTCAAAAGCGATTATCTGTTTACGCTGATTTTCATTGCCATTGCCATTCTGTTCGGGATGCGCGCGCGGAAGGCTGACTCGCGATGAGCATTTTGGATATACACGATGTATCCGTTTGGTATGAACGGGACAACGTCATCTTAGAACAAGTGGATTTACATTTAGAAAAAGGCGCCGTTTACGGGTTACTTGGGGTAAACGGCGCCGGAAAAACGACACTGATTAATACGCTGACAGGCGTGAACCGCAATTTCAGCGGGCGTTTTACACTGTGCGGAATTGAAGCGGAGGCCGGCATGCCGCAGAAAACATCAGATCAGCTGAAGACTCACCGTTACTTCGCCGCCGATTATCCGCTGCTATTTACAGAAATTACGGCGAAGGACTATGTGTCTTTCGTCCATTCGCTTTATCAAAAGGATTTTTCAGAGCAGCAGTTTGCCAGTTTGGCCGAGGCCTTTCATTTTTCGAAATACATCAATAGGAGAATTTCGGAGCTGTCCTTGGGGAACAGGCAAAAGGTTGTATTGATGACAGGCTTATTGCTGCGCGCTCCCCTGTTTATTTTGGATGAGCCGCTCGTCGGTTTGGATGTGGAATCGATAGAGGTCTTTTATCAGAAAATGCGTGAGTACTGTGAAGCAGGCGGAACCATTTTGTTTTCTTCTCATCTGCTCGATGTCGTGCAAAGATTTTGTGATTATGCGGCTATTCTTCACAACAAACAGATCCAAAAGGTCATTCCGATTGGAGAGGAGACCGATCTGCGGCGGGAATTTTTCGAGGTGATCGGCCATGAATAACATAATCCCTATCATGTCTTTGCTGTTCAAACAGCTTTACAGCCGGCAAGGGAAAAAGGACGCCATCCGCATTGCCGCAGGCCTTGTCATTCTGGCCGTGTTTGAAATCGGGCTGATCCGCCAGGCCGGCATTGATGAATCGGTGTTGCGCAAAACGTATATCATACTCGCGCTTCTTTTGATGAACACATATATGGTGTTTCTTTCCGTGACATCACAATGGAAGGAATCTTATATGAAGCTGAGCTGCCTGCTGCCGATTTCTTCACGGAGCTTTTGGCTCGCCCAGAGTGTCGTTTTGTTTGTCGATACCTGTTTGAGAAGAACTTTATTCTTTTTTATTTTACCGCTGTTCTTATTTGGAAACGGAACGCTGTCAGGGGCGCAAACATTGTTTTGGCTCGGCAGGTTTTCGTTTTTTACCGTTTACTCCATTATTTTCGGAGTTGTGCTAAGCAACCACTTCGTCAAAAAGAAGAACTTGATGTTTCTGCTGCATGCGGCGATATTCGCCTGTGTATGTATCAGCGCCGCTTTGATGCCGGCCGCCACGATTCCGCTTTGCGCGGTTCATATCCTGTGGGCGGTGGTCATTGACTTTCCTGTCTTTCTGCAGGCGCCTCCGCAGCAGGGCAAGATGCATTCATTTATGCGGCGATCTGAATTTTCGTTTTACAAAAGAGAATGGAACCGATTTATCTCTTCTAAAGCGATGCTGTTAAATTACGCGGTAATGGCGGTATTCAGCGGCTTCTTTTCGTTCCAGATGATGAACACCGGCATCTTCAATCAGCAAGTGATTTATATCGTGATTTCCGCGCTTTTGCTCATCTGCTCGCCGATCGCCCTTTTGTATTCGATTGAAAAAAATGACCGGATGCTGCTCATCACGCTTCCGATCAAGCGAAAAACGATGTTTTGGGCGAAATATCGCTTTTATTCAGGCCTATTGGCAGGCGGATTTCTCCTTGTCGTGATGATTGTGGGTTTCATCAGCGGCCGTTCGATTTCAGTTCTCACTTTTTTGCAGTGCATTGAGTTGCTGCTGGCGGGAGCGTATATCAGGTTAACTGCGGATGAAAAAAGGCCCTCCTTCAGCTGGCAGACGGAGCAGCAGCTATGGAGCGGTTTCTCAAAATATCGGTCTTATCTGTTTTGTCTTCCCCTATTCTTAGCCATATTAGCCGGCACCGCTGTATCCTTGGCGGTCATTCCGATAGCCGGTCTGGTCATAGTCTATTACCTGCAAAAACAGGATGGTGGTTTCTTTGATACAAGCAAAAGAGAACGGCTTGGAAGTTAACCTGCTGAAGACTCATCAATTTTCAACTATTTCAATCGCCGCGAGCTTTCTGAAACCGATCGAAAGCGCGGCGGAACCTGAGGAAGAAACGATTTATTTTTACGGCGCCGCCGCATACCTGAAGGAGCAAATCATTGACGCTTTTGGTTATGCTGCCGGCAGCCGTTTCATGTACTCAGCGAATCTCTTTTTTGATCAGCAGCTGAAAACCTGCGGGACCCGTTTGATTCACCCATTATATAACGGGAATCTTCATGTTGACGCCCTGATGAAAACTTTTGCAGACTTGTCTTTCCCTTCTTCTCTTTCATTCGAAGCATTTGAAAAGGCCAGGAATGAGCTGCTGCTGAAAATCGAAAAGAAATTCACTGATCCCTTCTCCTACTCGGCGGCTCGCTTGGCTGAGGAGGTCTTCGGAAACCCGATGTACGGCACAGGCATGTTTGGCCGGAAAGACAGGATAAAGGCGATTCATCCTAAACGGTTTCTCGACGCAACGGACTTTATCGTTGATTTAGTGTCCCAGCAAAAACAGCTGAACATATTGGGACAAGTACAAGCATGTGATGTTCGGGGACATGCCCCGCAAACGTCCGCTGTAACGTCCGGAAGAATACCCGTAAACCGGCATGTTTTTGAAACAGAGACACGCAGCGCTGCAGGTCCTTCCGTCTTGACACTCGGATTTGACTGCGGAGAGATGAAAGATGCCAGCGATTATATCAAAATACAGCTAATAGACGGATTACTGGGAAAGTACGGCCATTCCGCTTTATTCAAGCACTTCAGAGAGAAGGATCTGGCAGTCTATCACGTTATCACCCGTTACGATGTCATGAACAATTTGCTGCTTGTTTCAATATGTACAGATCAGCTTCATGAGATAGACATTCCCCCGCGCGTTTTGGAAGCTGTCTCAGCTTTTCATACAGATGAGCGGGAACTAGAACAGGCAAAGCAGTTTTTACGCAATGAATTGCTGCTGCAATTCGATTCTCCCGAAGGTCTATTGGCCTATATGGGGATCCTGCGCCGCTTCTCCTGCACGAAAGAAGCCTTGCTGGATGGCATCTCAGCGGTTACATGCCGTGATGTATTGCAATTCATAGCGACCATCAATTATATCGGAGCTCATGTAGTAAGGGGATGAAGAGATGGAAAAGAAAGCCTTTTTTCAACAACTGGATGAACGAACCGATATCAGATACACAGACAGCGGACTAAAAATATTCAGATTGAAATTCCCCCGCGCCCACCTGCGGCTGTGCAATGTAAAAATCGATTTTGGAAGCCGGGATGTATGTATACGGGCAGAATCCGGTGATACACTGCTTCCGTATGGCACAGCGCATTTTTTAGAGCATCTTCTCTTCTGGCATAACGGCCGCAATCTGTACAGTGATTTTTTTGCGCATGGCGCGCTTTTAAACGCATTCACTACCTACACCGATACCAATTTCATGTTTACCTCATTACCGGATCGGCTCAGACAAACGATCCCCATCCTGCTTGATGCTTTATGGAACCACTCATTTGACAAGAAGATTGTCGCTCAGGAAAAAGCTGTGATTACAAGCGAAATTCAAACAGCACACCTTAACCATCAGCTCTCATATCATTATCAGCTGATCAGCATGCTTTCTCCCTCCTCACCAGCTGCCGTTTTCCCCGCAGGCAGAATCGAAGATATTGAGGCGCTGGACATCAGTGATTTACAAAAAGCCTATAAGGCTGCCTACCAAGCCCATCGGATGACACTGTTTTTGATTGGGGGCTCAGAAAATACAGAAACGCTTTTGCCTCCTCACCTCCAGCTGGAAAAGCGTCCGGATTATCATGCTGAAAGAAAAATCATCCCGGCATGCCCTCCAGCCCTCTCACAAAAAATGGTGCTGGGTGATGAGGAGCGGATGGAAGATACTTGGACCGGATTACAGATCGGCGCACTTCCCGGGCAAAACGATCTGTTGTCGATAAAGCTTTATTGGGATATCGCGGCTCGTATTCTATTTCAATTAGATTCACCGTTTTTTCAAGAGATTCAGCAAACGTACCGTCTGGAAATCGATCGCTTGTCAGCCGAGACTTATATATATGAGGATGGCGGTTTCTTGATCCTTCACAGTCAAGGGACCCATTCTTCAGCTTATATCGATGTGGCTTCATACTATGTCACACAGAAGAAAGAACAGGTTGCCGCCTGGCTTCAATACGGCAAGGACTCTTTGACAGACGCGATCATTTATGACAGCGATTATGTGCGTAAATGCTTCGAGTGGGCAGCCGAGTGTGACAGGTGCGATTGCTCGTTTCTTGACATGTACCACATCATTCAAGATATGGATGCGCAGGTTTTCTTGTCTCTCATTGATGCAATGGCATCTTCTAACAAAGCGATCATTCATGTTTCTCAGAAAGAGGCGATCAGACAATGATAAAAAACACTGTCTTTACCCTTTTATTGCTGCTTATAGGTATGGCGGCTTATTCCTTCGGCTGGGTTCAGGTCGTGGCCGAAGCCGCCGCCCAATATGTACAGATGATCAACAATGACGCTGTGCGGCTCGGGCTGCTGGCTTGTACCGCTGCCCTCCTGATGCTGCCTGCTTTTCTCTATCTTCATTATGTCACCCAATCCGTGAAAAACATGACAGCAGCTTTTCAGAAACTCACACAGTCTCATCAAAGCTGCTGTGACTTTCAGCAACACAACTTGTGCAGCCGATATGCAGAAGACGTCAAATCGCTGCGTGACAGCTATAAAAACGTCCGCCAAACATACGTGATGGCTGCCGTGTTGTGCCAAGTCATCATATTCGGCTGCATGTTCGAAATCGTTAAAGCCGTCCCTTTCCGCCTTCACACGCCCCCTGCCCTTTCAATGGGACTTGCGATGCTACTGATCCTGTATTTATTGTTTTGCATGCGAACGTATTTGCGGCAGCTTTTCCGGCACGGCAGCCTGTTCAGAAAAGTGTTTGCGGGAGCGCTGGCAGCAGCCGGGATTTGGTGGATGCTCAGTTTCTCTATAAGTGAACTTCTGTTTCTGATTATCCTGGCTGCCATCCAACAAATCGGATCATTTATTTATAAACGATTCTCTTATCGCAGCACCGCTTCTCTTAATCTATAAAATAGCTACATCACAATCGCAGACGGACCCGCGCCAACCGGAATCACCGTCACGGCTGTATAATCACTTGTGCGGTACACGGTCACAGCATTGTCGTTGGGCTGTGCCGCATAAATATACTGTTTGTCCGGCGTTACGGCGAGGTCAAAAGCGCCGGGGAGAGACACGTTTGCAATGATCCTCTGTCTGGCCGTATTAACTACATATAAGTTATTAATGAGAAACGGTTCACTATATGGCTCTAGAAAATAAGCTCTAGTGCTATCGAGAGAAAATACAATCGTCCTCAGCGTTTCAAATAAACGGCTGAAGTCCCCTCCCCTGCTTAATGGTGACAAACTAATCTCCGTTACACCTTTCGGCCACAGCTCACCATTCAACACGTACGCAAAATTTCCAGCGTAAGGAGTTGCAATTAAATTGGGAAATTCAAATGAATCTATGATACTTTCTACCAACTGCCCAGTATTTACATCATATTTATCAACCGACCAACTGCTTCCATTAGCGGTATAGACATACTGTCCATTCGGATCAAGAGCAAAGTCTAAAGCGCCGGGTATCGGAATGACATCAATGACCGATTGAGAGGCCGTGTTAATCACATATATAGATCCGGCGGCCATCACGTATGCGAACTCATCTGTTGGATCAAATTCGATCTTTCTCGGCCCTCCTCCAACAGTAATGGTATTTATGATGGTTAATGTTTTATTATCAATCACTGAGACAAGGTTGGTATTTCCATGGAGGACATACGTGAATGCTTTATCGAAAGTAACGCCTAGATTAGTTGGCACGTCAGAAAAAGGGATTGTTTTTACAACAGTGTTTAAATCTGCATCAATAACCGAAACCGTGCTGTCTCCAGTATTGGCAGTAAACACATACGATTGAGGGTCTGGCGATGGCGGTAAAACAAGTGTCCCGGTCACCGTAAGCGGACTGCCGTAGAAAGGCGGTACAATGAGCAGATCTTCCACTGTTATTTGACTGAAATCAGGACAGCGGCCAGACTGTGCTGCATAATAAACAACTTGATCAATCTCTTCAGTATGAATCACAGAAACCGCCCCATTGCCTTGTCCATATTGATTTCGCACAGGCGACACACTGACAAGAAGCGTAATGGTCCCTTGTACTCTCACAGCATATCGAACACCGATATCTTCTGGTTCCGGCCCAGTCTGGATTAAGCAAGGCTCACTGATACAGGACAAATTGTCTGTACTCCATGTAACAGCCGTTGACGCTTCGGCCGAATCAACCTTGAAGCCCTCAGGGATATCTATCGGCACTTGAAACGGCGCTTCTCGGCTAATTTCCTCATCACAAAAACAGAAACAATTTTCCTGTAAAGCAGAAAGATCATTCTTTTTCATGATTTCACGTCCTTTTAGAAATGCACAACATGCAGCGGTTAAATCGTAATGGCACCCGGTGAAACCCCAAGAGATATCACAGTTTCCTCAGAATAATCATCTGTGTTGTAAACAATGATGCTCTGCTCTATAAAACGAGTTGCATACAGAAAATCGCCATTCGGGGTAAACGCATAGTCTGTTGCTGATTGCGGAACATTTCCTATAACGCCTGCTCCATTTGGACTGACAGAATATAAATTGCCAGTGAAGCCGTCATATAAATACACCTCTGCTCCACTCGTAAACATTCGATATTCCCCTTCATACTCCAGCTCTTGGGTGCTGCTGATGGTAAACGTATTTAAATCAATAACCGTCAAATAATTAAAAAAGAATTCTTGTTCTAATACATAGGCATACCGCTCCGGCCAATTTGTTTCTATGGTTGATACGATAAGCTCTCGTTCAATTGTTCCTGTGACTTCACCGGTAGTTAGGTCCACTTTTTGCACTATTCCAAAATTCAGAACATAGGCGAATAACCCATTGGGATCGATTGCAACATCATATCCTTCCACAGGAATCGACCTATCCACAGTTAACGTATCAATTCCAATCACATAAACCGCAGTACCGGTGAAAACATAAGCAAACTCATGATTAGGGATAAATCTAATCAATCGAGGCGGCTGATCCAGCAATATAGTTGCTGTCACTGTTAATGTGTCATAATCGATGACAGAAATCACATTATTGTTGGGATGTAAGACAAACACAGCGCTTTTATCTGGCGTAATTTCAATACCTGCCGGATTGTACGGAAGAGCAATCGTTGTCACAACAGTATCGGTGTTTGTATCAATCACAGAAACTGATTGATCATTTGGATTCGCTGTAAACGCGTAGACGGGTTCCGGCTCCGGTACAAGCACAATTGTCCCCGTCACCGATAAAGGACTGCCGTAAAACGGCGGAACAACAACAAGGTTCTCAATCGTGATGTCACTGATATCCGGGCAATCATCCGGTTCATCGGAATAATAGACGACTTGATCGATTTCTGCATTGTGAATGACGGAAACAGCCCCGTCCCCTTGTCCATATTGATTTCGCACAGGTGAGACACTGACGAGTAGCGTAACGGTTCCCTGCAGGCGCACTGCAAATTGAACACCGACCTCATCAGGCTCTGGCCCCGTTTGAATTAAGCAACGGTCACTGACACAAGAAAGGCTGTCTGCATTCCACGTCACGTTTGCAACAGCTTCAGCCGGATCAACGACAAACCCTTCAGGTAATTCAATCGGTGCTTGAAACATGGCTTCTCGGCTTGCTTCTCCCTCACAAAAACATAAGCACTCTTCTTGTTCTGCTCCTGCTTTTTCTTTAAAGGAAAGCTTGTTTTTTCTCATTCCTTCACTTCCTTTTCAGACATACACTGCTCACGCAGATATAACAGAATATGGAAGATTAACGTGTTTGCTTGTACAAATTGCTGAGGGTAAACGCTTCTTTTTGAAAATATATCTCCAAACATGCGGTGTAACGAAAGAAAAAATTGCGGTTTTTTTGCGCTTCTCACAAGAATGTTGATGATAAAATATGACATATATAGAATTATGAAGGGAGGGATTTGCAAACGTGACAGGTGTCATATCTTCTTCTTCCATCGGAGAAAAGATTAACGAATGGTATATGTACATACGCCGATTTAGCATACCCGATGCAGAATATTTGCGACGAGAAATCAAGCAAGAGCTGGATCAAATGGAAGAAGATCAAGACCTTCATTTGTACTATTCACTGATGGAGTTTCGGCACAACCTAATGCTTGAGTACCTTGAACCGTTAGAAAAAATGAGAATTGAGGAACAGCCGAGACTGTCTGATCTGCTGCTTGAGATTGATAAAAAACAGGCTCGTTTAACTGGTCTGCTTGAGTACTATTTTAATTTCTTCAGAGGCATGTATGAGCTGGATCAGCGGGAATATCTGTCGGCTATTAAATTTTTCAAAAAGGCCGAAAGCAAGCTGATATTCGTTAAGGATCGGATAGAGAAAGCTGAGTTTTTCTTTAAGATGTCTGAATCTTATTACTATATGAAACAAACGTATTTTTCAATGGACTATGCACGGCAAGCATATGAAATATACAAAGAAAATGAAGCTTATAATATAAGATTGCTGCAGTGTCATTCTTTATTTGCCACCAATTTTTTAGATTTAAAACAGTATGAGGATGCCGTCTCACATTTTCAAAAAGCTTATTCTATGGCAGAAGCTGAAAAGCAGCCCCAATTAATGGGAAGAACTTTGTACAATATCGGGCTTTGTAAAAACAGCCAAAGCCAATATGAGGATGCCATAACTTATTTCAAAAGAGCAATAGCTGTTTTTGAAGAATCAAATATTCTTCCTTCCTTACCTCAAGCGTATTTTTTAATTACACAGATCCATTATAAATTAGGAAAAATGGATAAAGCTCATGAATATCATAGTAAGGGAATGGCTTATTCACAAAAGGCCGGAGATGTAATATATTTATCAGAGTTTGAATTTTTAAAATCTTTATACTTATCAGGCCCGGATGAAGAAGCAATTCAAGGATTTTTTGATTTTCTCGAAAGTAAAATGTTGTATGCTGATCTTGAAGATTTCGCTATTGATGTGGCAAAATATTATCATGAACGTAAAAATTTTCAAAAAGCTTCTGCTTATTTTTTGAAGGTGGAACAAGTAAGGCAACTTATTCAAGGAGGAGTGAGTTTGTATGAAATTGAAGTCTAAACTATTACTCTCTTGTCTGGCTCTAAGCACTGTGTTCGTGGCAACAACTATTGCAAATGCACCTACACACCAAATTGAAGTTGCACAACGAGGAATGATTTAACCGCCGTCCATCGGCGGTTTTTTTGTCCCCTCTTTACCCAGTCTCCCAATCCATGCTATGATTTTTTCAATAATCTTAAAAATAGTGGAAATGCAGCATGTCTCTAAAAAGTGTGAGAACCCACTTTACACAATGGAATCGAGAAAATGATGTGACGGAGTTCGAAACGTCGAGCGCGACACTGTTGAACAGGCAGCTGAGACGATCGGCGTGAGCCCGGCTAGAATCGCCAAGACCCTGTCCTTCAGAGGGGAAGGAGATCAGGCGATTCTGATTGTGGCAGCCGGCGATGCCAAGATCGACAACAAAAAGTCCAGACAAACATTTGGCTTTAAAGCAAGAATGCTCTCTCCTAATGAGGTACTGGAGCAGACAGGCCATGAAATTGGAGGAGTTTGCCCATTTGGATTGGCTCATGATCCTGAGGTTTATCTTGATGTATCGCTGAAACGGTTTGAGACTGTTTTCCTCGCTGCGGCAGCAGAAACTCCGCTATTGAGGAGAATTATCCGAATTTTCTTTCTTAAAAGCATGGATTGATGTTTGTAAAGACTGGGAATAAAAAAACATCCAGACATCGTCTGGATGTTTACTTATTTCACAAAACCAAGCAGCATCTCACGGATGATTTTGCTGGCTGTGTTTGCCGTTTGCTCTGAGTGGTCATACACCGGTGCGACTTCCACTAAATCAGCGCCCTTTACGTTTACCTCTGAACGCGCAATTTCATGGACGGATGCAAGCAGTTCTTTAGACGTGATGCCGCCGGCGTCAACCGTTCCTGTACCCGGTGCGTGTGCAGGGTCTAATACGTCAATGTCAATTGTGACATAAACCGGACGGCCCGCCAGCTTCGGAAGCACCTCTTTCAGCGGTTCAAGCACTTCAAATTTTGAGATGTGCATGCCGTTTTCCTTCGCCCATTCAAACTCTTCTTTCATGCCGGAACGGATTCCGAATGAATACACATTGTGCGGTCCGATCAATTCTGCCGCCTTACGGATCGGCGTGGAGTGAGAAAGCGGTTCTCCCTCATAATCAACACGAAGATCTGTATGTGCGTCAAAATGGATGATCGCAAGGTCTGGGTATTTCTTGTACATCGCTTTAATGACAGGCCATGACACGAGGTGCTCACCGCCCATACCCATTGGGAACTTCCCTTTTTCTAAAATGCTGTCCACGTACTCTTCAATCATATCCAAGCTTCGCTGCGGATTTCCGAACGGCAGCGGAATGTCGCCGGCGTCAAAGAAGTTCAAGTCAGCCAGATCGCGGTCTAAATATGGGCTGTATTCCTCAAGGCCGATTGACACCTCACGGATTCTGCTTGGACCAAAGCGTGAGCCCGGGCGATAGCTGACTGTCCAGTCCATCGGCATGCCGTAAAGAATGGCGTCCGCTTCTTCCCACTCGGGACGGCTCGCGATAAATACTTTTCCTGAATAAGCTTCATCAAATCTCATCTATAATACCCTCGCTTTCCTGTAAAAAAGCGCAAGATTCGCTCCTGCGCCATACCTTCATTATTTAATCAGGTCACTCACAAATTTCGGCAGAACAAACGCCGCTTTATGAATATCTTTTGTGTAATATTTCGTCTCAATATCGAAGAAACGGCTGTCTTCCACTGCAAGCGGATCATATTTTTTCGAGCCAATTGTAAATGTCCACAAACCGCTTGGATATGTCGGAATGTTCGCCGTATACAGCTTCGTAATCGGGAAGATTTCCTTCACGTCGCGCTGTACATTTGTGATTAATTCCGGTGTAAACCATGGGTTGTCCGTCTGCGCAACGAAAATACCGTCTTCTTTCAGCGCTTTTGCGATTCCTGCGTAGAATCCTTTTGTAAACAGGTTTACAGCCGGTCCGACTGGTTCAGTTGAATCTACCATGATGACGTCGTATTGATTTTCAGATTTTGCAATGTGCATAAATCCGTCATCTACCTGCACGTCAACGCGCGGATCATCCAGTTTGCCTGCGATAGAAGGAAGGAACTTTTTAGAGTATTCGATAACCTTGCCGTCAATGTCTACAAGTGTCGCTTTTTTCACGCTTGGGTGCTTCAGGATTTCTCTGATAACGCCGCCGTCACCGCCGCCGACTACAAGAACGTGCTCCGGATTTGGGTGCGTAAATAATGGCACATGCGCCACCATTTCGTGATAAACGAATTCGTCTTTTTCAGATGTCATCACCATGCCGTCCAAAAACAGCATGTTGCCGAACTCTTCTGTTTCCACCATTTCTAAATGCTGAAACTCCGTTTGTTCTGTATGTAACGTCTTGTTAACCTTCATCGTAATGCCAAAGTTTTTCGTCTGCTTCTCTGTGTACCAAAGTTCGCTCAATTGTCATCTCCCTTTCGAGGCTGTATTCATTTATTGTAAGCGTCTTATCAGCTTTTATTCTCGGTTGAAATCTCATTTTCACCTAAGGAAAAAGTATAGAGGATGGCGGGGAAAAAGTAAAGATGCGTCCTGTTCTGTGATGTTTAAAAACGATCTTTTTTTCTCATAATAGTAGAAACATAAAAAAAGGGGGAACCCGTTGTGGATGCAATGACAAATAAACGGCTGAGACTGACGCTGAAAACCGTTCGCGCCTTTATCTTTTTAGGGGCTTTTGCGGCCTTGGCGGCAGCTGCCGTGTTTATGACTGTCATTTTGATAGCCAAATACCAGGGCGCTCCCTCGGTGCAAGTGCCGCAATCCACGATTTTGTATGCGAGTGACGGCTCAAAGCTCGGGGAAACGAACTACGGCGAAAAGCGCTATTGGGTCCCCTTAAAGGACATGAATCCGACGATCGTAAAAGCGACAGTGGCGATTGAAGACCAGAATTTCTACGATCATCACGGCTTTGATTATAAACGCATGGCCGGCGCGGCGCTTGCTGACCTGAAAGCATTTGCCAAAGTTCAGGGTGCAAGCACCATCACCCAGCAATATGCGAGAAACTTATACCTTGAACACGACAAAACGTGGAAACGGAAATGGAATGAGGCGTTCTACACGATCCGTCTGGAACAAAACTATTCTAAGGACGAGATATTAGAAGGCTATTTAAATACGATTTACTACGGCCACGGCGCCTACGGCATTGAAGCAGCTTCCCGCCTGTATTTCGGCAAGCATGCCAAAAACCTGACGGATGCGGAGGCGGCGCTTTTGGCAGGAATCCCGAAAGGCCCTTCCGGCTATTCACCGTATGTCAATGAGACGAAGGCCAAGGAACGCCAGAAAACGATTGTGCGGATGATGGAAAAGCAGCAGATGATCAGCCAAAAGAAAGCGGATGAATTGATCAAGGAACCTCTTTCCTATCAGCCTTTGAATAAACAAGTTTCCAAGAGAAAGGCTCCTTACTTCTATGACAATGCGATGAGAGAGCTGGAAAAAAAGCTCGGCATGACACGGGAGCAAATTGAAACGAGCGGGTTAAACGTCTATACAACGGTAGATAAACGGATGCAGCGCATCGCCGAGGAGACCATTACCGAAACGGTTAACGGGGGATCTGACATTCAAGTCGGGTTTTCAGCCATTGATCCCCGCACCGGAAACGTTCTCGCCCTTGTCGGCGGCAGGGATTATCAAAAAAGCCCGTTTGACCGGACGACACAGGCGAAGCGCCAGCCTGCTTCGACGATCAAGCCGTTGCTGTACTATAAAGCGATTCAGAGCGGATTTACGCCAGTCACTTTGATGAAAAGTGAAGAAACCGAGTTTCAAATTGACGCAAAGGGAGAAACCTATTCTCCAAGCAACTATAACGGATACTACGCCAACAAGCCGATTACGCTTCTGCAGGCGCTGGCGCTTTCCGACAATATTTACGCTGTGAAAACGCATCTTTTTCTCGGCACGAACAAACTTGTAAAGACGGCAAAGGAATTCGGCATTACCGCCCATCTTCAAGCACTGCCGTCTCTGGCACTCGGCACCGAACCCGTACGCCCGATTGAGATGGTCAACGCCTATGCCATGCTCGCAAATGGCGGAAAGAAAATCGAACCGACTTTTATTTCAAGAGTAACGGATGCAGCCGGCCACGTGCTGTACGAAAACCCGAATCAGCATAAACAGGTGCTTGATGAAAAAGCCGCTTTTGTCACAGCGAGTATGATGACAGGCATGTTTGATACCGATTTAAATGGATATACGTCGGTTACGGGGCGAACGATAGCCAACCGCCTGACAAGAACGTATGCCGGAAAATCAGGAACCACCAGCGCAGACAGCTGGATGATCGGCTTCAATCCGAAGCTGGCCGCAGGTGTTTGGACCGGCTATGACAAAAACAGCACCATCGACTCGGTCGAAGAAAAAAGCTATGCTAAAACCATTTGGGCGGACTTCATGGAGGACGCGCTCAAAGGCGAACCGGAAACCGCGTTCAAGCCGCCAAAAGGCGTAACCGGTGTGTACATTGATCCGGAAACAGGCTACTCATCAGGTCCCGGCTGCGCCGCTAAGCATTACACATATTTTGTGAAAGGCACAGAACCAGCAAACGTGTGCTACGGGGCAGAACCAGCAAAACAAACAAAAGACCGGCTTCCATCCAAAGAAAAGCCCGCTTCCGAGAAAAAGTGGTGGGACAAATGGCTAGGGCGACATCATTAAAAATAACCCGGCTCCTCGGAGGCCGGGTTATTCGTATGGTTCCTTCATAATCGATGGAAGAATGTTAGACAATCGAGCTGAACAATCAGTTTTGGGATAAAGTGGTGAATTTCTCATTTCTTCGACGCCGGCTTTCATCTCCCAGTCGCCGACTCATATCCCCCTAAAAAATGAAAAACCCCGAGTCTTGTTTCGGCTCGGGATTTTCCATGTCCTATTTCTGTATCACCAGTTTACTCAAAGTTTACGAAAAATATCTCAAATACTTTAAAAGTTCACAGAAAATTCACAAATTAATCGTTTTCCGGAAGCAGGCTCGTTTTTAACTCATCTGAGGAACGGTCCCATAGGCCCTGATCATGCTTTTTCAGAAATTCGCCTAGTACACGCTTCGAGCTGTCGTCCATTTTATCAACGATGATTTTCCGTTTCATGGATTTATCCATCAGATTCACATGCTCAGGCAGTGACTTGTAGCCTCTTCTGATGCTTCTGTCGACCGTCATTTCACAAGCTGTCACACCAGCGTAATAAGGCCCCTCTTCTTTTCTGTCAATCGTTACCCACACAAGCCAGTATGGTTTTCCGTTCGGAACTTCTTCTTTATTCGGGAGAAATTTAATTCCTTTTTCGACGGTGCTGCGGGCATGCATGGCGCCGATGTCTACGAACGCTTCTTTTTCCTCTACATCAACGAATACGGGAGAAATGTTATCAAGGCTGAGTGCCCCTACGCCAAAACCGCCGTGTCCGTCTGTCGGATCACTTTTGATAATATTAAACCCGATTGATTTTTTCTTTTTTTCTTCCATGAAGTTCTACCTCCTACAAAAGCGGTTGAAATATCGCTGAAAACAGCTTTAAAATCGAATCTCTTCCTGCATTGAGCATCGGCCACAGCACGTAAGATCCGAGCGGTGTCACAAACAGCACCAAAAATACGATAAAGCCGTAGCTCTCCGCCTGCGTCATTTTGGCACGCACGCCCGGCGGAACGAGATCTTCTATAATTCGATAGCCATCGAGCGGAGGAAGCGGCAGCAGATTAAATAAAAACAAGACAAGATTCAGCTGTATCCAAATAGAAAAAAACTGATCCAGCCCCGTGCTGAACGCCGCAAGCATTTCCATTCCGTACGCATGCATCAACACTAACAAAAAGAAACCAATAAACGCAAGAATCAGGTTACTGACGGGCCCGGCTATAGATACGAGCACACCAGCAAGCCGGGGTTTCTTAAAGAAACGGCGATTCACGGGAATGGGGCGCGCCCACCCGAATCCGGCCACCAGAATCAAAATGGTTCCGAACGGATCAAGGTGTTTAATGGGATTCAGCGTCAGTCTTCCTTGTTTTTTCGCCGTATCGTCACCGAATTTGTATGCGACATAAGCGTGGGCAAGCTCGTGCATCGTAAACGACACAATTAGCGTGATGACGAGGTATGGCATTAAAGATAACGGATAATATAAAAAACGGTCCAAGTGAGATATCCCTCTTTCTCAAAATGCAAGAATTTACTTTATTCAGTATACTATAAGAAGCCTCTTTTTCTAAAGAGAGGAAACGAGATAAAGGAGGATTCAGCACCCATGCCATACGTAACTGTCAAAATGCTCGAAGGCCGTACAGACGAGCAAAAACGCAATCTTGTCGAGAAAGTAACAGAAGCCGTAAAGGAAACAACCGGTGCTTCTGAAGAAAAAATTGTTGTCTTTATAGAAGAAATGAGAAAAGACCATTATGCCGTCGCAGGCAAACGCCTGAGCGATATGGAATAATCTCTATAAAGCCGGCGCTTCGCGCACCGGCTTTTATTATCCCTATTGAGCCAGCTTCGCAATAATCGCCAAGAACGTCTTTTTCTCTTCGGCTGTTAAACGTTCAAACATGCCATCAATCAGCTGCTGGCGGTTTTCGATCATTTGTTCAGCCGCTCCCCGGCCCGATTCAGAAAGCGTAATCCATACAGTGCGGCGGTCATTGTTATTTCTGGATCTCTCAATAAACCCTTCCTGCTCTAAATGATTCAGAGCTGTGGTCGTGGCTGAGGGAGACAGTGTGACCTCCTTCAAAATATCCTTTATGGTGCAGCTCCCATGTCTGTATATGATCCGCAGAATAAATCCTCTTACATTATTCACGTGTTTCGGAACGGTGGCTTCATCTAATTGCTTCGTGCTTTTCAAATATTTTGTAAGTGCGTGATCCAGCAAATTTGCTTCCAGTTTGTCATGGTCCATGTCAATTTCCCCATTTCGAGATGCATTCATAACATACGAACGATATGATTTACTTATTATTTTACTGATTCCGAATAGGGAAAGTCAAAAAAGCAAAATGTGAATTCACAGCTTTTATCCTACATGCCTCGATTTTCCACCTGTTTGACAAGTTTATCTTTAAAAGTTTGGAAAGGAACGTGTTCACTCTGCTGATGTCCGAATTGGCGGACGTTTACCGCATTCTCCTGCTCCTCATGATCTCCAAGCACCAGCACGTACGGGATTTTCTGCACCTGCGATTCTCTGATTTTATAGCCGAGCTTCTCATTGCGCTCATCAATGCCGGCTCTTATCCCCGCCTGCTTCAGCTCCGCCTGCACCTTTCTGCAATAGTCTAAGTGAACGTGCGAAACCGGTATGATTTGAACCTGGACCGGTGCGAGCCAGACTGGAAAAGCCCCGCCGTAATGCTCGATCAAAATACCGAAGAAACGGTCGATCGAGCCGAAAACCGCTCTGTGGATGACAACGGGACGAACCTTCTCATTGAGTTCGTTGATATATGTTAAATCAAATTTTTCCGGCATTTGAAAATCAAGCTGAATTGTCGCACATTGGTGGCTCCGTTTCAGGGCATCTTTTATGTGGAAATCAATTTTCGGCCCGTAAAACGCCCCATCACCTTCATTGATCTCATAAGAGAGGCCAAGCTCCTCAAGGACGCGTGCTAAGGCACGTTCCGACGCTTCCCAAAGGCTGTCATCGCCTAATGAATCCTCCGGGCGAGTCGAAAGCTCAACTGAATACTCGAAACCAAATGTCCGATATACCTCATCAATCAGCCGAATCGCTTCTTTGATCTCACTCTCAATCTGATCCTCCCGAACGAAAATATGGGCGTCATCCTGACAGAACGTCCGAACGCGAAGCATTCCGTTTAAAGCGCCGCTGTATTCATGGCGGTGCACCTGTCCGAATTCCGCCATGCGAATTGGCAGATCCCGATAAGAATACAGGCTGTTTTTAAAAATGAGCATGTGGCCGGGGCAATTCATCGGCTTCATTGCGAATCTTGTATCATCCACTTCTGAAAAGTACATATTGTCGCGATAATGGTCCCAATGGCCTGACTGCTCCCATAACCGCTGATTCATCATAAACGGCGTACGCACCTCATCGTAGCCGGCATTTGTTTGCAGCTCACGCGAGAAGCGCTCCAGCTCATTGCGGACAATCTGCCCTTTCGGCAAATAAAACGGCATCCCCGGCGCTTCTTCAGAAAACATAAACAGCCCTAACTGTTTGCCGAGCTTGCGATGGTCTCGTTTTGCCGCTTCTTCCAGCATATGCAGGTGCGCATCCAAATCTTTTTTCTTTTGAAACGCAACCCCGTACACCCGCTGTAGGACTTCATTTTTGCTGTCTCCGCGCCAATAAGCGCCTGATACTCTTGTCAGTTTGAACGCCTTGATCATCCCTGTAGAAGGAAGATGCGGCCCGCGGCACAGGTCAACGAATTCCCCTTGCTGGTACAGTGTGATATCCTCCCCGCGCGGAATATTCTTTAAAATCTCAAGCTTAAGCCGCTCGCCTTTTTGTGCAAACAGCTCTTCAGCCTCTTCGTAAGAAACCTCTATACGTTTGATTTCAAGGTTCTCATTTATTATGTGTTCCATTTCTTTTTCGATGGCCTCTAAGTCTCCTGATGCCAAGCTTTTCCCCAGCTTCATGTCATAGTAGAAGCCGTCTAGAATCACAGGCCCTACCCCCAATGACACTTCGCCGTACAGCCGTTTTACTGCTTGGGCCAGCACGTGCGCTGTTGTGTGGCGAAGCACCTGCAAGCCTTCTTGTGAATCGAGTGTGACAATCGAAAGCTCAGCATCCTCCTCCAGCTTGAAACTGAGATCAACAAGCTTGCCGTTGACCTGACCTGCGGCCGCCTTCTTTTGCAGACTGGAACTGATAGAACCAGCCGCTTCTTTGATTGTGATGCCTTTCGGATATTCCTGGATCTGTCCGTCCGGAAGCTGAATGTCTACATGTTTACTCATTTTAAAACACTCCTTATTCATTGTTGTATATAAAAAAACACACCCGTCCCGCAGATAGGGACGAGTGTGTGATTAACCCGTGGTTCCACCCAAGTTCCCGACAAATACTATGTTGTCGGCTCGGTGCTATAACGCAGCATAGACGGCATTGGTTACTTCAGTTCCCCAATGCTGCTCCAAGGCGGTAAATGATATTCCTAAGCTGGGAAGCTCTCACCTTTCCTTCCCTCTCTGAAAACCGTAACTATCATTCATGTCCTTTTCATCGCATGTATTCAATTCATAAAAAAACACACCCGTCCCACAGATAGGGACGAGTGTGTGATTAACCCGTGGTTCCACCCAAGTTCCCGACAAATACTATATTGTCGGCTCGGTGCTGTAACGCAGCATAGACGGCATTGGATACTTCAGTTCCCCAATGCTGCTCCAAGGCGGTAAATGATATTCCTAAGCTGGGAAGCTCTCACCTTTCCTTCCCTC
>NZ_JAWRWL010000004.1:0-422026 GCF_046535495.1 Bacillus sp. SIMBA_008
TTGATAGGTCTGAGGTGGAAGTGTGGCGACACATGGAGCTGACAGATACTAATCGATCGAGGACTTAACCATATTTTGAATGATGTCACACCTGTTATCTAGTTTTGAGAGAACACTCTCAATTTGTTTGGTGGCGATAGCGAAGAGGTCACACCCGTTCCCATACCGAACACGGAAGTTAAGCTCTTCAGCGCCGATGGTAGTCGGGGGTTTCCCCCTGTGAGAGTAGGACGCCGCCAAGCAAGCTTAAACCCAGCTCAATGAGCTGGGTTTTTTATTTTATATCTGTGCCGATTTGCTTTCGTCAGTATCCATTTTATCAAGCTTCTGCTTTTTAAGTTTTCTAATATTTTTGAATCCCAATACAATCACCAGCATGATCAACATGAGAGTCATAAATAATCAAAATGCAGGTTGTACGGGAGACTCATCCAGACTCCATCCGACTGCGATTGGCAGGATAGAGCCGCCAATCCATTGGCAGCGAGCAGCATGCCTGTCGTTTGTTCGGAAACCGGCTCGGGTTGCCAAATGAGAGAAAAGATATTACTGTCATTAAAACGATTCTTGGTTTCATCCGGATATGATAAAATGTCTCAGACTATATTTGAGCCATTTTTTTCTTCAGCAATCATCTTGCGTAATTGATAAAAATTTATTATGATACTCTTTGTATGACAACTCCTTGCCTCAATACAATATACTCAACGTTTCCCCGTTTTCTCCGGTCGTTTTTCTTTTCATTTTCTCCCGTAAAATAAAAAAAGCTCCCAATACAATAGATATGGTGCGGATTTATTTTTTACTAAAAAGGAGTCGTTATATTTGAATAATAGTTTTACATTAAAACAGCAATGGTTCGGGAATATCCGAAAAGACATTCTTGCTGGCATTTTAGTTGCGTTAGCGTTAATACCTGAAGCGATTGGCTTTTCTATTATAGCCGGTGTGGATCCGATGGTCGGTCTTTATGCGTCATTTTGCATAGCCATTATTATTTCTATTTTTGGCGGCAGACCTGGCATGATTTCAGCTGCGACAGGCTCAATGGCAGTTGTTATGGTGTCGCTGGTTGCTGATCATGGGCTTCAGTATTTATTTGCAGCTACGATTTTGACTGGCATTATTCAAGTGATTTTAGGTATCAGTAAAATTGCAAGATTAATGAAATTCATCCCGCGTTCTGTGATGATCGGGTTTGTGAATGCGCTGGCAATCCTTATCTTCTCTGCGCAGCTTCCCCAGTTTGAAGGTGCTTCTTGGAGCATGTATGCGATGCTTGCCGGGTCGTTGGTTATTATTTATGTGCTGCCAAGGTTTACGACTGCTGTTCCGTCTCCGCTTGTGGCGATTATTGTGATGACAATTATTGCGGTCACTTTCCATGTGGATGTGCGGACGGTTGGTGATATGGGCAATATTTCTAGTTCATTGCCTCATTTCTTAATCCCTGATGTTCCGTTTACCTTTGAAACACTGCAAATTATTTTTCCTTATTCAATTGCTTTAGCGTTTGTCGGGTTGCTTGAATCTTTGCTGACAGCACAGATTATTGATGAAATGACGGATACGGATAGTGATAAAAATAAAGAGAGCCGCGGACAGGGAATTGCGAATATCGTGACTGGATTCTTTGGCGGAATGGCAGGCTGCGCTATGATCGGACAATCTGTCATTAATACAAAAGCGGGCGGTCGCGGACGTTTGTCAGCATTTGTTGCCGGTGCTTTTCTGATGTTTTTAATTGCGGTGTTAAGTCATGTCGTGGTGAAAATCCCAATGGCGGCGTTAGTGGCTGTAATGGTTATGGTGTCTGTCGGCACTTTTGATTGGTCTTCTTTAAAAGGTCTCAAAAAAGCGCCGCTCACGGACTCGATTGTCACGGTTGTGACTGTGGTTACGGTTGTTGTGACAGATGACTTATCTAAGGGTGTATTTGTCGGTGTTCTTTTAAGTGCCGTGTTCTTTGTAGCAAAAATCTCGAAGCTGAAAATCGTTTCTCATGCAGAGGATCAAAAGCTTAGAACGTATCAAGTGAAGGGGCAAATCTTTTTTGCGTCAGTGACTGATCTTACGAATGCGTTTATATATCAAGAGGATATTGAGCGGGTTGTGATTGACTTAACTGAAGCTCACGTATGGGACGATTCTGGTGCGGCCGCACTTGATAAGATTGTTGCGAAGTTTAAGGAACAAGGCATTGAAGCTGAGTTAAAAGGTTTGAATAAAGCGAGTAAATCTCTAATGAAACAGATGGCATAAAATAGAGAAGCCCAGATGAATGAGATCTGGGCTTTTTTATATAACATACACTTAAGCAGCATTGATATAATAGAGAGAAGAGAAATTTTAAATAGGGGACTTGCATATGATGCTTCAGAAGCTGAACCGTGTATTGGGGAGAGTGATGCCGCTGTTAACGCCGACTAGTGTGGTGTTGGGCGTGCTGCTGTCTCAGTTTTTAAATGGGTATGAATGGGCTGTACCTTGGATCTTTGCTTTTATTACGTTTGCAGGCAGTTTGAGCGCGAACTTTCAATCTTTGAGACATGCATTGTCTCATCCTCTCCCTATGATTCTTGCACTATTCGTTCTTCATATTTTCATGCCGCTTTTTGCTTGGGGCAGCGGCCATCTTATATTTAAAGGTGATCCTTTGACGATTACCGGTTTAACATTGGCTGTTGTGATTCCTACGGGGATTACAAGCTTGATTTGGGCAGCGATGTACAAAGGGAATGTCGGTTTGACACTTTCGATTATTTTAATTGATACTGTGCTGTCACCGCTAATCGTACCGCTGAGTCTTTCATTGCTGGCCGGCGCTCAGGTTCATATGGATGTGTGGGGAATGATGAAAGGTCTGATTGTAATGGTCGTGATTCCTTCTTTTCTGGGCATGCTGTTTAATCAGATGTCATCTCCAGAAAGAACTGCGTCTGTGAGCAGTGCGCTGTCGCCTTTTTCAAAGCTTTGCTTGATGGCAGTGATTGCGATTAACAGTTCAGCGATTGCTCCTTATTTCAAATCCATTGATTTGAGATTTGCAGGAATAGCTGTAACGGTATTCTTTATCGCGTTAACAGGCTATGCCGCTGCTTGGCTGATCGGAAAAATGATGAAAAGGCGGCAAGAGGAAATAGTCTCTCTTATATTTACGGGAGGCATGAGGAATATTAGTGCCGGCGCAGTTCTTGCCGTTACGTTCTTCCCGTCTCAGGTTGCCGTTCCTGTTGTGATCGGCATGCTGTTTCAGCAGATATTGGCTGCTTTGTTTGGCTATATGCTGAATCGTTTTGAATTAAAACCAATGTTGCAGAAAGCATAAAAAAACCGCTCATAGGGTTGAGCGGTTTTTTCCGTATAGCCATTCGAGCGCGTTGATGAACTGTTTGCAGAAATACTTGCGGTGGTGCACCGCTCCTTTTTCAATTGAAAGATACAACCGGTCTTCAGTGAAGCCTTTTTCTTTTAGACTTTGATGAACTTGCTTTGTTTTTTTCAGCATATGTCGCTGAATGGATTGTTTTTCACGGCCTTCTTCACTCCCGACAGACATGAAAACACGTGTAGTGCCGGGCTTTAAAGAAGATATATGAATGGTTTCCGCTGCGTTCTCGTACCAGTATGAACCTGATATAGAGCCTATTTTCCCGAACATTGACGGATATTTTAATAAGGCGAACATTGAGATGAGGCCGCCTAATGAGGCACCGATCATTCCTCTTGACTGCGGTTCCCTGATGACGTTCCAGTTTTCTTCGATTAGCGGAATGAACTGGTTCGTTATATCAGACAGATAGTGATATCCCATTCCGCCGAAGTCCGTGAACCGATCACTGAGTGATGCAGCCGGCCAAGGTGTGTATTCATTTAGCCGGTTTTCGGGTTCGATACCGATCAGCACGAGTTCAGGGAGCCTTTGCTGTTGATATGCGCTTTCTAATAATTCGATTTGGTTTTGGAACAAAGAACTGCCATCCTGCACGTAAACAGCAGGAAATCCCCCGCTGTCTGTGCTGTAGGAAGGAGGGAGGTACAGCGTGAACCTCCTGTTGCCGGCTTTGTGTTCTGAAAGAGATCCTTTCAAGCATTCTCCCCCTTTTTTTGCTTGAAAAGCAGATATAAGAAATAAGGAACTCCGAGGATCGCCAAAATGATGCCTGCGGGCACTTCTGCGGGCTGAAAAAACAGTTTTCCGGCAAAGTCTGCGCTTATCACAAGAAGCATCCCGATTAAACCGCTCAGTGGCAGGATATAGCGATGTTCGACGCCAGCCAGTCTCCGTGAGATATGGGGAGCAATTAAGCCGACAAACGCCATACTTCCCGCTACGGAGACACAGGCGCTGATGATTGCTACACAGGCTACGAGCAGGATGGTTTTTTCTTTATTTGATGAAATGCCGAGGCTTCTGACTGTGTCTTCATCAAAACGAATGGTGTCGAGCAGGCGGGATTTGCCGATAAGAATCGGTATAAACAGCAGCATCCATGGGAGAACGGCTGTGATATACGTCCAGTTGGCAGACCAGATGCTTCCGTTTTTCCACACCATGGCCATTTGATAGTCTTGCGGGTCCATTTTTAAAGATAAAAACAAAGACAGGGCGCTGAATCCTGAATTGATCGCAATCCCTACCAGAATAATTCTTCCTGAATCTAAATTGCCTCTGTGCCATGCAAATATGTAAATCAGGATCGCCGCGATGAGCCCGCCTATCAATCCAAAGAGCGGCATTCCCATCGCTGCAGCTATGGATGTCACTTCCTTCTGGCCTTGGAATAAGAGCATAAACGCTACAATGCCGGCTCCTGCCCCTGCGTTGATTCCGAGAATTCCAGGGTCAGCAAGCCCGTTTCTCGTGATGGCCTGGATAACAGCGCCTGCAATGCCAAGACCGAGTCCAATAATAGCAGCCATGACAACCCGCGGCAGTCTTAAATCGAACAACAAAATTTCATACTGCGGATTCGGGTCGATTTGAAAAAGAGTGGAGAGCAGCTCAGCAGGACGAACAGAAAATGATCCGCTCGTTAAGCTGAAATAGCTGACAACAAGAATCAAAGCGATGAACAATGCATATTTTTTAGCCATTTTGCTCCCCTCCTTTTCGTTTAATTAAATAAAGGAAGAAAGGTACGCCGATAATGGATGTTACGACCTCAATCGGTGTTTCAAACGGATAGTTGATAAATCTGCTTGCGAGATCACACAGAGTTAAAAAGATTCCGCCCAAAAGACAGGAGCACGGAATCAGCCTGCTGTAATCAGAGCCGACGAGAAATCTCGTGATATGCGGAACAACCAACCCGACAAACGCAATTTTTCCGGCCAGCGCTACGGCACTGCCGGTTAAAATGATGACGGAAAGCATCGCCATGATTTTAATGGTTTTTTTCTTTTGCCCCAGGCTTTTAGAAATGTCGTCCCCTAATGATACAGCGGTTACCTTTTTGCTGAGAGAAATGGCCATTATAATGCCAATCAGGAAAAACGGAGCGGCAAGCTTCAGGAAATCTGGACTCATTTGATGAAGTCTGGCACTGTACCAGAAACTGAGATCCTGAGAAATTTGAAAATAAATCGACATGGCCGCTGATAAGCTGCTGAGCAGCATGCTTGTGACTGTGCCGATGATGGCGAGCTGCACGGGGGTAAATCCGTTTGGCATCATGGCGGCAAGGCCGAATACTAACACCGCTCCTAACGCTGAGCCGATAAAAGAGTATATCATCATTTCAATCGAAGATGATTGCGGGAGCAGAACCATGCAAAGCGTAATGATAAACGCTGAACCATCTGAAACACCCATAATGGATGGCGAAGCTAAATAATTGCGCGTAATGCCCTGCATAAGCGCTCCAGAAACAGCAAGGGCTGCCCCTATGAGCAGAGCGCCGGCAGCCCTTGGAATCCGGGAATGCCATATAATTTGATGGTCTGTGTTTCCCGGATCGAAATGAATAAGAGATGTAAAAACAATATCTGTGCTAAGATGCTTTGCCCCATAAAGGATTGAAAGTAAAAGTGACAGCGCTATAGCAAATGGAGAAGTAATCAATATGATACGTGTCCACTGTTTTGAATACATACAAAAACCTACTCTGAATTAGTTTTGTGTCAATTTTTCAGCAGCCGCTTTCAGGAAACGGACTTTGCTCCAAGCTGTACCGCCTTGTGCGAGAGGGTCCACTGAGTTGACATACACATGGTCTTCTTTGACTGCTTTGAGGCTTTTCCAGATTGGATTTTTCTCTAAATCTTTTAAGGCATCAGGTTTGTCTGCATTTTCATCATCAGAAAATTGGACGAAAATATGGTCCGGGTTCATTTCACTTAATTTTTCTAATGAAATCAGCTCTTGCGCTTTTGCAGCTTTTACTTCGTTAGGCGCCTTAAGGCCTAAATCACCGTATAGTGTGGAGTTGAAATACACCTGTTCAGGGTAAATGTAAATGTTGCCTTGTCTAATTCTAATGACAAGCGCTTTTGAATCTTTCGCTTTATCGTTGATTTTTGTTTTTGTTTCTTTTAGATCTTGTTCATAGTCTGCAATAATTTTCTTTGCTTTTTTCTCTTTTCCGGTCAGCTGGGCAAGCAGCATCATGTTTTCCTTCCAGTTTGAAGAGATATGAGAAACTGGGATCGTCGTGCCTGCTGTGCTGATTTTTTGCAGCGTTTTTTCCGGAAACTTTGTTGAAGCAAGGATAACATCTGGCTTCATTTCAAGAATCTTTTCGATATTTGGCTCCATTTTTTCTCCGGTTGGTTTGGCTTTATCAGTGATGTCTTTGAACATATCAGGGAATTTGCCGGAGAATGAAATTGCGCCTTGCGGATGAACGTCAAGCAATTTCGCGTCTTCCATTGATTCAACGCTTCCCGTAATGGCGATTTTGTCTGTCGGTACAGTTACTTCATATGTTTTATCAAGGTATTCAATTTTCTTCTTCTCAGATGCTGTGCCGCTTGCCTTGCTGGCAGTTGATTCATTTTTGCTGCCGCAAGCTGCCGCCGTCAGCGCGAGAAGTAAGATTAATAAGGTAAGAGATATCTTTTTCATCTATAGAGCCTCCTGTTCAATTGATAACTATTATCAATTGGAATTATAGAGAATGAACAGATATAACACCATGGACAAATTCCTGATTTATCATGGACAATCTCCGGATAGTAAAGAAACAGTTTGCTGAACGATGCGTTCGTGCCCGCAAGCTGAGTATTCATTCCACGGGTCAAGGGATAGAAGATAAACACGGTTATCTCGTACCGCGCTTAGGTTTTGCCATGCTTCTGTCTGCTGTAATTGCTGGTAGTAAGCTATGGTCTCCGGCTCTTTAAAAAGAAAAAGCATCATACAGTCAGCTTGGTAATTTGCGATATTTTCTAACGAAATCGCTTGTTCTGAAGGTGTGTCAGCCGTTGTTGCCGAGCTGAATCCTAAATCCCCAAAGAAAACTTCGCGGACACTTCGGTTATGAGCCAGATAGAAGTTTTGCTTATGCAGCCTCAAAAAGAGAAAACGCAGCCCTTGAACGTGCTGAAGTGTTTTTTTGGCGGCTGTTGTCTGCTGGTCATAATCCGCTAGCCACTTTTCTGCTTCGGACTCCTCCTTTAAAAATGAGGCAGTTTGCAGAAAGTGGGTTCTCCAGCTTTCTTCTGAAGGAAGGTACATGACTTCTGCGATGCGATTCAGGCGATCTTGTTCTTCTGGAGAAATAGAATCCATGCTGACAATCACATCTGGTTCTGCCTGTGATAACGTGTACAGGTTTTCTTCCCACTTTTCATTAAACCGGTATGCACTAAGCTGGACGGGTATATCTGTCGAATAATGCTGATAGTAGTAAGACGTCCATTTCGGATGCAGAGCGGCCGCAAAAGGTATGTGGTGAAGAGGGATGAGATGGCCCATTGTGCCCCTTCCGTATGCGGCGATTTTCTTTCGGCGTTTTTTCATATAGCTTGTAGGTGAACAGCCTGTATATTTTTTAAAGATTCTGCTGAAATAAAATTCATCTTGATAACCGGTTTGGTGTGCGATTTCTTTCAATTTGCAGTTTGATTTTGCCATGAGCCGTTTTGCCTTTGTGATTCGTGTTTTCGTAATAAATTCTGTTACGCTCTGTCCTGTCCATTTTTTAAAACTTTCACTGTAGTGTTTGGCACTGATTCCTGCCATTTGCGACAGCTGGGCAAGCGTGATTTTTGTATCGGCATGGGTTTCGATATAGTGTTTTGTTTTTTCGATTGCTGAATGTGTATCCGTTTGATCAGATAAACTGGCAGTAAAAAGGTCATAAATCAGGCTTTGTACTTCAATCACACATTTTAGCTGAGAAAGCTGAGACGATTCATTCCATAGTGCAGCAAGCTCTTGAAGCCGGACTGCAAGATTTTCGATATGTGAAACATTCATAAGCTTCAGGTTGGCTAATTCCGATTCTGTGCACGGTGTGAAAATATCTTGTCCGGTTTCCTTGATATAGCTTTGAAGTCTGATCAGACAGGCATCTATATGTCCATCGGCTGCTGGCGTAAAGCCAAAGGTCTCGTTAGGCGGACAAACATAAAGTGTCTTTTTTTGCAGAGGATTGGTGTTTGTTCCGATCGAAATATAGCCGTTTCCTTTTAAATGAAAAATCAGCACGAATGAATCGGCTAATTGCTGTTCTGAGAAGAGATCACTTGTCTTTTTTAGATATTCAATTTGTATCGGTTGATAAATCACTGCATTTTGCACGAGTAGACCACCTTTTCAGAAGCTTTCAATTGATAATCATTTTCAATAAAAATTGTACCAAATAAATGAAAGTTTTCCTATATAAAGCGGGTGGGTTTTTAGCATGAAAAAAACTCTTACTTATGTGTAAAAGTAAGGGTCTTTCGTTCAGTAAGAATATGTTACACGTGTAACATACGATGCTTACGTTCTAATAAATGAGATATTTTTTTCTTGTTTTGCTGAATTGTTGGAGTGTTTTTTCATAGCTGTTTATGATGCCCTCAACCGAAGTTCCATTTTCAATTTTTGTCCTGATCCAGCCGTTGCCTGCCAGTTTATCGAATGAACCTGTTGACAGGAACTCAAAATCCTCAGGATAGAGATCGTGTATGGTTTTAATGACTGAAAGACCCGTTTTAACGGCTTCAAACTTATCTCTGTCTGTCACATAGAGCTGCACACCGTGGCAAAGCGTTCCTTGATGTTTAGAAAACGTCGGTGTGAAGGATGCTGCCCTAAATGTTACGCCCGGCAAATGGAGGCTGTTTAATGTTTCTTCAAGTTCTGTGCTTTTGATAAAGGGAGCTCCGATCAATTCGAATGGCTTTGTTGTCCCTCGCCCTTCGGATATATTTGTTCCTTCAATCAGCCCGGTTGCAGGATAAACAAATGTGCTTTCCACCGTCGGCATGTTAGGCGAAGGGAGGACGAAAGGCAATCGGGTATCGTCAAAATCCATTTTTCGTTTCCAGTGTTTCATTTTTACCACTGTAAGATCGGCATCAATATCAAATTCTTTGTTGAACAGTAAAGCCAATTCGCCTATCGTCATCCCATGCTTCAATGGAATGGGATACAATCCGACAAATGAGGCGTATTCAGGTTCTAAGATTGGTCCTTCAATATGATTCCCGCCTTGAGGATTCGGACGGTCCAGCACCATAAATGGAATGCCGTTTTCTTTAGCGGCTTCCATTGCGTATGCCATTGTATAAATGTACGTGTAGAAACGGGTCCCGACATCCTGAATGTCAAACATTAGAATATCGACATTTTTCAGCATTTCTGGAGTCGGTTTTTTCGTTTTTCCGTAGAGGCTGTATACGGGTACCCCGGTTTTTTCGTCAATGTAAGAGCCTACTTCGTCTCCAGCCTGGGCGTCACCGCGGACGCCGTGTTCAGGGCCGAATAAAGCTGTCAGTTTGATATCTGGGTTCTCGTAAAGAATATCGACACTGCTTTTCAGAGATGCGTTTACTCCGGTTGGATTGGTGATCAGTCCGATGCGTTTTCCCTTGAGCTGTTTTTTATAGTCTGGCAAGAGCGTGTCTATACCAGTCTGGACTTTAGGCTTTTTAGCCGTTTGATTCTTTGAATCGGGTGAAGCAGAGGCAGCGGTTATCGTTCCGAACATCATGAGCCCTGTCAGAAAAGCGAATATTGTTTTTATCATGTGTCCCTCCTTATTAAAGCGGTCTTCCCGTTTTGATATTTAATCCGTAGCCATATGGATAAAGGGTGTCCCCCGGGTTCGTGACTGATGGGATGTCAACTGGAAGTGTGCCTTTAGGTTTTGCCTGGCCGAAAATCGCCATCACTCCGGCCGGAATATTAGGTTGAAGATAACGGCCATTTGCGTATCCTTTAAAGCCATAGACTGCAATCAGTGCCTTTGCTTCTTCGAAATTGGCTGCATCATAGGGGTTGCGCAGGCTCATTAAGACAAATGGTTTGTTGTGCTGCAGTGCGGCTTTCATGACAGCTCTCGGAAACACGGTGGCCCATTTGCTTGAATCTGATATTGTGTCGTCGATGACACCGTCGTTGACGACAGGGTCATTTTTGACGACATAGGAGCCGGTTATGATATAATCAGCCTTTTTTACTTGTTTTGCATGCTCGGCATTAAATACTTGGTTGGCAAAATTCATTTTGTCGACAGATACGGGTTTGATTTTCTTTCGCTTGATGAGATCGTGAATGGTTTGTTCGATTGAAGCAGTTTGTTCTTCGTAAGGTGCCACAATTAAGATGTGGCTGCCTTTTTTAGGCTTGAACGGCAAAGTGTGCTGTTCATTTTTTAATACAGTTACTGCTTTTTCAGCTATTTTTTTCTCTGCTTTCAGGTGCTGCTTGCTTCCTACGATTTTTTGGGCTTTGGCTATTTTTTCTTTTGTACTGTCGCTATTTCGCGCTGGATACATGCCGCGTTTTATTTTCAGGGAAATGATTCTTTCAACTGATTTGTTGATTTGTTGTTCAGGAATATCCCCGTTTTTTATGGTTTCTTTTAAAGCTTGAATGACACGTGCGAATTTCTGTTCTTCTTTCATTGAAGTGACTGAGGCTGGCATTAATGCAATATCGACACCAGCTTTAACAGCCATGACCACAGCCTCTTCCTGTCCGAAATGATCTGCAATTGCCTTCATATTGAGCGCATCAGTAACGATCACACCATTAAAGCCCATTTCCTCACGAAGAAGACCTGTCATCACTTTTTTTGAAAGTGTAGCTGGAACCAGAATATCCGACCCATCGAGTTTGCTTTTGTAAGTGGTGTCATCAAAGGCGGGAAACTGAACATGGGCTGTCATCACCATATCAGCACCAGCATCAATTGCTTTTTGAAAAGGATAAAGCTCGACTTCGCGAAGCCGTTCTTGGCCATGGGAAACTAGCGGCAGTCCATAATGGCTGTCAACGTCCGTGTCTCCATGTCCCGGGAAATGTTTGAGGGCAGACGCGATATCCTGCCGCTGCAACCCTTTCATCGTGTATAAACCGAGGCGTGATGTCAGTTCTCGGTTGGAGCTGAATGACCGTACGCCGATTACAGGATTATTAGGATTATTGTTAATGTCCACGACAGGGCTGAAATCTGTATTGATGCCTAAGGCAGAGAGCTCTTTCCCGATGATGCTGCCGGTCTGATACGCATTGATTCTGCTTCTGGCTGCGCCCAGTGCCATATTCCCTGGGAAATTAGTGCCCTCCCCTAACCTCGTTACAATGCCGCCTTCCTGATCAATACTCAGCATGAGCGGGATTTTTGGACTTGCCTTTTGGTAATCGTCTGTCAGTTGGACAGTTTGTTTTGTTGTTTTTACATTTTCTGCAAAAAGGATGATGCCTCCGAATTGATATTTCTTGACGAGGCTGGCGACTTCATCATTCATTTCTGTAAGGGCTTGCGGAGAGGACTCGCCTTCCTTTTGCCAATTTCTAAAATCAGGCATCAGCATCTGGCCGAGTTTTTCATCTAACGACATACGATTGACAATCTGATTGGCATCGATTGAACGTTTGGATGCAGAGGCTTCTGTCTGTCTGGCCCCGAAAAAGCATGAAAGAAAGAGAACGGCTGAAAGGATAAGCGGAAAGACAGGTCTCATAGAAACTTCCTCCTATCGTCTAATCATTCACTCCATCGCTTCATAAATCGCGGTTATGACACTTCCATAACTGCTTGTTGCAAATTGATCACCCTCAAAGACGTTTGGATTTTCTTCCGGATCAATAACTGGCGTATGCTTTTTATTTGTTAACAATGCGATGCCTAAATTGTATGCTGGATCAATAATTGTAACTGTCCCCGTCCAGCCGGTATGCCCGTAAGCATTTTCGCTGGCATGAGGGCCAAACATCCATTCCATGCTTTTACTTCCGTTCCGCCTCCAGCCAAGAGCGAATGTCGGATCTGTTGCTGAAGGTGCTGTAAACAGGTCGGCTGTTTTCTGATCAAATAAAGAAATGTTTCGGTATGAACCTTTGTTTAACATGACTTGCAGCAGTATGGCCATATCATCTGCATTTGAGAACAATCCGGCATGCCCAGACACGCCGTCCATTGAGTAAAACGCTTTTTCGTCATGCACCTCTCCTTGCAGCGTGTTTGTGCGGATGTTAGGGAATTGAATAACGCCGTCACGTGTATTGCCCATGCGTTCAGTAGCTGCGAACTGTTTCGGTTTAAAGCCCTTTTGCAGCGGATTGTACAAGGTATGCTTCAGCCTGAGCGGTTTGTAGAACTCTTGCTCCGTGTAGACATCAAGCGGTTTACCGGTGAGTTTTTCGACAATACATCCGAGTAGCATATATCCAATGTCACTGTATACGTGCTTTGTCCCAGTTTGATAATCGAGCGGAATTTTCGTCAAATATTCAATCGTTTTGTCCCGTTCCTGGGAATAGTACTTGCCGGCTTTTTCCGGCGTGTAAAAGTAAAAGCTTGATGGGAGCCCTGATTGGTGCTGGAGGACATCGATGACACGTATCTTGTCTTTTCCTTTTATGAGGTCACCCGGCTGATCCTTGAAACCCGGCAAATATGCAGAAACTTTTTCATAGACGTCAAGTTTTCCTTGGCTGACTAAGCGCTGCAATGCAAAGTTTGTTGCGTACATTTTTGTATTTGAGGCTAAGTCAAACATCGAGCGGGTTTTCATTTTGGCCGGACGGCGCAGCAGTTCTGACCCTTCGTACTTTTTACTGTAGCCGTATGCTGCTTTTTTTATGATGCGTCCATCCTTCACCACCACAAGAACGGCGCCTGGAAATCCTGCTGTAATATCCCGTTCTATCATCTGATCTACCTTCTTTAGCTTCTTCGTCGAGAATTGTGCAGTTTCTGCATTTATGGTTTTCGGCTCAACCAAGTTGTCTGCTGTTTGTGCGAAGGTTTCATTTGGCGCGAATATCGATAGGGTTAAAATGGCACTGAATATGAACAGTGTCTTTGTTTTCACAGGCTAGCCCCTTTCTGTGCTTCTATCCCGTTTACTATCCCTAAAACAGAAACAATTTAATCGAACTGAGAAGCCATTTCATCTTTATATCCGAATGCATAGGTCAATAAAAAGCCGGCCGCGTAGGAAATAAAGAGCCCAACGATATACAGGATGATTTGCGAAGGCAGGACTAGAAAGGAAAGCGGCAGTCCGGAGACACCAATCGCAATGGTGGCTACTTGAAAATACGCTTGAAAGGCGCCGCCGATTCCAGCTCCTAAACATGCTGTTAAAAACGGACGGCCAAGCGGCAGCGTGACTCCGAAAATAAGCGGTTCACCAATGCCGAGCAGTCCCGATGGAAGCCCGCCAGCGATTGCTTTCCTCAGTGTTGTTTTTTTCGTCTTCACGAAAACGGCAAAGGCCGCGCCTACCTGTCCTGCACCTCCCATAGCCAAAATAGGGAGCAGAGGATCATTGCCAATTGAATTGATCAGTTCCATGTGCACAGGCGTCAAGCCTTGATGCAGTCCGGTTACGACGAGAGGAAGGAAGGTTGCACCCAGAATAAAGCCCGCAGCGATGCCGCCGATGTCCAGGATGGACAGTAGGCCGGATGTAATAGCATCAGAAATGAATCCGCCTAAAGGCATAAATACGACATACGTTACGATTCCGGTGATTAACAGTGAAACGGTGGGTGTGACAATGATATCAAGTGATTGAGGAATAAAACGGCGAATAAATTGTTCGGTGTAAGCAATGAATATGGCTGCGAAAAGGACGCCGATCAGACCTCCCCTGCCTGGGAGAAGCTCTTCTCCAAATAAACTGATTTTTGCGATCTCCGGATTGATAATCAAGATCCCGGCCAAAGCCCCAAGTGCGGGTGTCCCGCCAAATTCTTTCGAAGCGTTAATACCGACGAGAATGCCGAGATAAGTGAACAGCCCTGATCCGATGACTGTCAGGATAACCGCAATTTGTGAGTCTGCAGAGAGCCAGCCTGCTTGAATAATTGCTTTGGTAATCCCAGTAATTAAACCGGAAGCGACTAGAGCGGGAATAAGAGGGATAAAAATGCTGGCAATTTTACGTAAGAAAAGTTTAAAAGGAGTGGCGTTTTTTCGATTGATATCGGCTTTCTTTTTGGCCGCTGCTTCTTTGACATCGGCACCTTCTTCTGCTGACACGAGCTTTGAGAAAGCAGCTGTAACATGATTGACGACTCCTGTGGCGAGGATAATTTGTAACGTTTCAGCTTCAACGACCCCCAATACGCCGTCAAGCTTTCTTAAACCCTGAGCATCTGCTTTGCTTTCATCGTAAGGCGTAATGCGCAGGCGTGTCATGCAATGCGTATATGAAGAAATATTGGATTTTCCTCCGCATAGCTCAAGGATTTTCTGTGCGAGATGATGGTAGTTATTTTCTTTGCTCATTAAAACCCCTCCCCTTCAAGATGCCTTATTTTTTTCTCATAGATTGGATGGCTGCTCTCGTTTTATCGATATAACCGGTTGTCGTTTCATACTGCTCAGCCGCCATGCCTAAAAACAAAACATCAATTATAAAAAGCTGGGCGAGGCGGGAGGAAGTGGCCGCACTTCGAATCAAGGCTTCATTGGAATGGGCTGTATACAAAGGGACATCAGCCAGTGCGGAGACGGATGTCTGACTGAATTGTGTGATGCTGATCGTTGTAATGCCTTTTTCCTTGGCCATGGCGAACAGTTCAACGATTTCTTGTGTCTCTCCTGAAAACGAAATGGCGAATACGATGTCGTCTTTATCTGCATTTGCGATTAAAGATGCCACAAGATGAGTGTCTGTAAACGCGGTTGCTTGTTTATGAATGCGAAGCCACTTTTGCTGGGCGTCCTTGGCGACAATGCCGGAAGCCCCGAGGCCGATAAAATGCACGGTATGAGCTTTGAGAAGCAGAGAAACCGCTCGTTCAAGCTCTTTGTAGTCCATCAGGTCTGAAGTATCCTGAATGGCTTGAATGGCATTGCCGGCCGTTTTTTCGGAAATGGAGGGCAGCGGCTCGTGGGGAACAATATCCCGGTAGCCCTGAAACGTAGGCTTTGCCAGATCGCCTGCTACTCTCATTTTTAAATCTTGAAATCCTTTTAAACCGAGTGATTTGCAGAGCCTGATGACGGCAGCGTCACTTGAATTGGCTAAGGCGCTGATTTCGTTGACCGTGCTTTCGATTGCTTTGTGGGGATGGGCTAGGATATAATCTGCAAGTTTGCGCTCGGATGGAGGGAGCTTATGCTTCATTGATTGGATGATCGCTAAACCGCCTGTGGCCATTCTAGTTCTCTCCTTATCATGGATGGTAATGTTCGATTGCTTTGTCAATGAAACCGTTTGCTTCATCGAGTAATGTCTTTGCTTGTTTCTGATCTGTGCTTGTTTTGAGCATGACGATTGCTGTTTTGACGTGATGATCGGCTTGTTCCAGAGTGTATCTTGCTGTGTCGTATGAAGCGTTTGTAAGGCTTTGGATGATGCTGATGGCGCGTTCTTTTAGTTTTTTGTTGCTGACGTTGACGTCTACCATCAAGTTTTCGTAAACCTTGCCGATTTTGACCATTACAGCGGTAGATATCATGTTTAGAATCATTTTATGAGCGGTTGCGGCTTTCATACGTGTTGATCCTGTAATGGCCTCAGGTCCGACGACAACCTCAATGCTGTGATCCGCATCCTTGCTGATGGCGGAGTTTTCATTGCAAGTAAGGGCGATGGTGTGTGCTCCGACTTTTCGGGCGTATCTTAGGGCGCCTGCGGCGTACGGTGTGCGGCCGCTTGCTGCGATGGCAATGACGGTGTCATTTGAAGTGAGCTGTATGTTTCTTAAATCTTCAGCTCCTGCTTCTTCACTGTCTTCAATGCCCTCTGCTGCCTGTAAAAAGGCTTTGGGGCCTCCAGCCATGATTCCGATGACCTGATCAGGGCTTACGCTGTAGGTGGGAGGACATTCAACAGCATCCATGACGCCGAGTCTGCCGCTTGTGCCGGCGCCTGTATATATGAGCCGGCCTCCATTTTGAAACGATTCATATGCGCAGTCTACAGCCGTTTTGATGTCGGGGAGAACCTCCTGAACGGCTGCAGCGACTTTCATATCTTCGTTGTTGATCATTTTGAGGATGCCAAGAGTGTTTGCTTTGTGGATTTCAACTGTTTGGCTATTGCGTGATTCCGTTGTAAGACGGTGAAGGTTTAATGGTTCTGACATGAGGATGCCCCCTGTTTTAAAATGATATATCTCAATATTCAGTATATTCATTTCTGTTATGATATTTCAACTATGTTTTTAAGTTTTTGAAATTTTATTTCACTCAAGACTATAAGAAATGATGAAGGATCAACTGTTCTCCAAGCGGCCCGATTCTTCGCCGTCCTTTATCAAGGAACCCGCTTTTCATATAAAGGTGTTTTGCGCGTATGTTCAGATGATTGACGGCCAAGATGATTTCGTCGCACCATGGAAAATATCCGCTCACAAAAGCGGGAAGCAAAAGCATGGCTTTTTTCGCATAGCCTTTTCCGTGATGCACAGCGTTTAAAGACAGGGAGCTGAGCAGTAAAGCAAATGGATTGTTAGAATAAGAAGCAAGCGTTTCTTTTGATGCATGTAAAATGAAAAAACCGACTGGAAGGTCGTCTTTTAAGATGACAACCGGGTATCGGTCCTGTATGCCCAGAGCCTGAGACAGCACCTCTTTCGGGAGGGAGGTAAAGCGTTTGTCATCGTTGGTGAGCGTGAATGATTGGAGCTCGGGCAAGTGTTCAGGCTTATAGAAGGATAAAGAAATGTCTTGAGTCATGGGGTGGCCTCCTTACAATATGTCGTTAAGCTCGTTTTCCGAAATGACGCGGTAGCCCGCTTGTTTTAACAGTGCGGCGGTTACTCCGCTGCCGGTGATTTTTTTGCCAGAGAATGTGCCGTTATAGATAAAACCGCTTCCGCAAGATGGACTGTTTTCTTTTAATATGACGGCAGAAGCGTTGATTTCTTTTGCGTAAGCCAATGTTTTCGCGGCGCCTTCCATATATAGTTCTGTGACGTCTTCTCCTGAAGCTGTCACGATTTTCGCTGTTCCATTGAGGACATCCTCGCCGGTGCCTCCTATGATTTCTGCGGGTTCGCGTGGGGTAGAGAAGCCGCCGAGAAGTTCAGGGCAAGCCATAACTGCTTTCTTTTCATCGACGAGTTTTCTGATTTTCTCCGACGCTGCGTGAGAGCCGTTATATCTGCATTCAATGCCTCCAAGGCAAGAACTGACTAGAATCATATTGGTTTCTCCTCTCTTGCTTTGCTTGTCTCTATCATAAAATAAATGGCTTTAGTTGGGAGGCTTTTTCAGTTAAAAAAGGAGTTAAAAAGTTTGAAAATAAAAAATTTAATTTTCCTCTTTACAAACAGGGGGTGACCTGTATATAATAACTTTTGTCAGCTCGACGAGAACACAACGGCCCGTTGGTCAAGCGGTTAAGACACCGCCCTTTCACGGCGGTAACACGGGTTCGAATCCCGTACGGGTCACCATTTGGAGGATTAGCTCAGCTGGGAGAGCATCTGCCTTACAAGCAGAGGGTCGGCGGTTCGAGCCCGTCATCCTCCACCATCTTGCCGGTGTAGCTCAATTGGTAGAGCAACTGACTTGTAATCAGTAGGTTGGGGGTTCAAGTCCTCTTGCCGGCACTGTTTTTTCAAAATTTTATGTGGAGGGGTAGCGAAGTGGCTAAACGCGGCGGACTGTAAATCCGCTCCCTCAGGGTTCGGCAGTTCGAATCTGCCCCCCTCCACCATTATTGGGCTATAGCCAAGCGGTAAGGCAACGGACTTTGACTCCGTCATGCGTTGGTTCGAATCCAGCTAGCCCAGTCACAGACACCTTTGATCAAAAGGTGTCTTTTTTCTTTTCGGAAAAATCATTCCAATTTCTAACTGTTCAGTCTGTATAATAATTTTAAAAATATGTTAAGGTAGTTTATTCACAAATTACCATCTACACCCTGCCAAAAATTTGATAAACTTATTTTATAAAAAAATTGAAACCTTTTGAAACGAAGCTCGTATACATACAGACCGGTGAAGGCAGAGGTTAGATAAATATGGAAATGATGATTAAAAAAAGAATTAAACAAGTCAAAAAAGGCGACCAGAATGCATTTGCGGACATCGTAGATATTTACAAAGATAAAATTTATCAGCTTTGCTACCGTATGCTTGGCAATGTGCATGAGGCGGAGGATATTGCACAGGAAGCTTTCATCAGAGCGTACGTTAATATCGACAGTTTTGATATTAACCGGAAATTTTCAACTTGGCTTTATCGAATCGCGACCAATTTGACCATTGACCGCATTCGCAAAAAGAAGCCGGATTATTACCTCGATGCAGAGGTGGCTGGTACGGAAGGCTTGACCATGTATTCTCAAATCGCCGCAGATGGTGTTTTGCCTGAAGATGCAGTTGTGTCGCTGGAGCTCTCAAACACGATACAGCAGAAAATTTTAAAGCTTCCTGACAAATACAGAACAGTCATCGTATTAAAGTATATTGACGAACTCTCATTAATTGAAATCGGGGAGATTCTAAACATTCCTGTGGGGACTGTGAAAACGCGGATTCACAGAGGCAGAGAGGCTCTTAGAAAACAATTAAGGGATCTTTAAGTGGGGTGATGAAATGAGCTGTCCTGAACAAATTGTGCAGCTTATGCATATGCATCTTGATGGAGATATCCTTCCAAAAGATGAACACGTATTAAATGAACATCTGGAGACATGCGAGAAATGCAGAAAGCATTTTTACGAGATGGAGAAATCCATAGCGCTCGTACGGAGCACATCGCATGTCGAAGCCCCCGCGGATTTTACCGCTAATGTCATGGCAAAATTGCCTAAGGAGAAGAAAAGAGCTTCTGTAAAAAGATGGTTCAGAACCCATCCCATTATCGCAGCTGCTGCGGTATTCATCATTTTGATGGGCGGGGGTTTTTTTAACAGCTGGCATAATGACCACAATTTCAGCGTGTCCAAGCAGCCGAATCTTGTGGTTCATAACCATACTGTGACCGTACCAGAAGGTGAGACGGTCAAAGGTGATGTCACTGTCAAAAACGGCAAGCTGATTATTAAAGGCAAAATAGACGGGGATGTAACCGTCGTAAACGGCGAAAAGTATATGGCCTCTGCTGGACAAGTCACCGGTCAGATTGAAGAAATCAATCAATTATTCGACTGGACATGGTACAAGATGAAGTCTGCGGGGAAAAGTGTACTCGATGCATTCAGTCCGAACGGAGAAGAGTAAAGCGCGTTAGCCGCTTTGCTCTTTTTTTGCGGGCTGAGAGGGCTGGCACATTTCACTTGCTAAATCGAAATGTGGTATAATGGGCTCGCTATGTAAAGTACATATGCGTAACACGTAAAACACAAAATACGAAATGACTGAAATCTTGGAGGACGAGGAAATGGCTTTTGAGGATATCCCTTTTTTGCAGTACCTCGGCAATGCCGTTGATATTCTCCTTGTTTGGTATGTGATATATAAATTGATTATGGTGATACGCGGCACGAAAGCGGTTCAGCTGTTAAAAGGAATTGTAGTCATCGTGCTTGTTCGTATGGCCAGCCAATATTTGGGCCTCAGCACACTTCAATGGCTGATGGACCAAGCGATAACATGGGGATTTTTAGCAATTATTATTATTTTTCAGCCTGAGCTGAGAAGAGCGCTTGAACAGCTAGGCCGCGGCCGCTTTTTTTCGAGGAGCGGCACGCCTGTTGAAGAAGCGCAGCAGAAAACGATTGAGGCCATTACAAAAGCGATCAATTATATGGCGAAACGCCGTATAGGCGCCCTGCTGACCATTGAGCGGGATACTGGAATGGGGGATTATATTGAGACCGGCATACCACTAAATGCCAAAGTCAGCTCTGAGCTGCTGATCAATATTTTTATTCCAAACACCCCGCTTCATGACGGTGCGGTGATTATGAAAAATAATGAAATTGCCGCGGCCGCCTGTTATCTGCCGCTTTCTGAGAGCCCGTTTATTTCAAAAGAACTGGGCACGCGGCACAGAGCAGCTGTCGGTATCAGTGAAGTAACAGACAGTTTGACGATTATTGTGTCTGAAGAGACCGGCGGCGTCAGTGTGGCAAAGAACGGCGACCTTCACAGAGAGCTTACAGAAGAAGCGCTGAAAGAAATGCTTGAAGCCGAGTTTAAGAAAAACACCAGAGACACTTCTTCTAACCGCTGGTATTGGAGGGGCAAGAAAAATGGATAAATTCTTAAACAACCGCTGGGCTGTGAAAATCATTGCTCTGCTTTTCGCGCTCTTGCTTTATGTGGCGGTTAACAGCAACCAAGCACCGACTCCAAAAAAACCGGGTGAATCTTTCTTTCCGACATCAACAACTGATGAAGCAACTCTGACTGATATTCCGGTTAAAGCGTATTATGATGATGAAAATTACGTCGTGACGGGTGTTCCGCAAACGGTTAATGTCACGATAAAAGGCTCGACAAGCGCCGTGAAAAAGGCTCGGCAGACCAAAAACTTTGAAATATATGCCGATATGGAACATTTGAAAACCGGCACACATAAGGTTGAGCTTAAGGCCAAAAACGTGTCGGATGGGCTGACAATCTCAATTAATCCGTCTGTTACGACAGTGACCATTCAGGAACGGACGACCAAAAGTTTTCCCGTAGAAGTGGAGTACTACAACAAAAGCAAGATGAAAAAAGGCTATTCTCCGGAGCAGCCGATTGTCAGTCCGAAAAATGTGCAGATTACCGGATCGAAAAATGTGATCGATAATATTTCTCTTGTAAAAGCTTCAGTGAATTTGGAAAACGCAGATGAAACGATTGAAAAGGAAGCGAAAGTGACTGTCTATGATAAAGACGGAAACGCGCTTCCTGTCGACGTGGAGCCCTCGGTCATCAAGATTACCGTTCCGGTGACAAGCCCGAGTAAAAAAGTGCCCTTTAAAATTGAACGGACAGGAAGCCTTCCTGACGGTGTCAGCATAGCGAATATTGAATCAAGCCCCAGTGAGGTAACGGTTTACGGCTCACAGGATGTGTTGGATTCTCTTGAATTTATTGACGGCGTCAGCTTAGATTTAAGTAAAATTAACAAGGATTCCGATATCGAGGCAGATATTCCGCTTCCTGACGGTGTCAAAAAAATCTCACCGTCAAAGGTGACTTTGCATATAGAAGTCGATAGTGAAGCGGATCAGAAGTTCGAGAATGTCCCTATCAAGACTGTAGGGCTGAGCAGCTCACAAAACATTGAATTTCTTGATCCTGAATCACAAGCGATAGATGTAACGGCTAAAGGCTCTCCCACGAATATAAAAAAGCTGAAAAAATCAGATATTGAATTGTATGTGAATGTTTCAGATTTAGAGGACGGGGAGCATAGCGTGAAGCTTGAAGTGAACGGGCCACAGAATGTAACTTGGTCCTTGGGGCGGAAAAACGCCAAAATCAAGCTGACGTCTAAGAAAAGCAATACATCAACGAATGATAACAGCAGCAATACATCAGGGAACCAGGATGACACAGATAAACAAACAAATGATCAAAAGAACAATCAGCAAGAAGATACAAAGAACACTGATAAAAACAGCAACGATCAAAACCAAGACGAAAATAAAGATCAAAACCAAGATCAGGATGAGGATGAATCCACTGCGAATTCATCCTCATCGGAATAAAAAAGGAGCGATTATAAAATGGGCAAGTATTTTGGAACAGACGGTGTAAGAGGTGTCGCCAATAGTGAGCTTACACCTGAGCTGGCCTTTAAAGTCGGACGTTTCGGCGGTTATGTGCTGACAAAAGACAAACAACGTCCAAAAGTGCTGATAGGCCGCGATACACGCATCTCCGGCCATATGCTGGAGGGAGCCCTTGTCGCCGGACTTTTATCCATTGGCGCAGAAGTCATGCGCCTAGGTGTCATTTCTACACCAGGTGTATCTTATTTGACAAAAGCGATGGATGCAGAGGCGGGCGTCATGATTTCCGCTTCTCATAACCCAGTGCAGGATAACGGCATCAAATTCTTTGGGGGAGATGGATTTAAGCTTTCTGATGAACAAGAGGCTGAAATTGAGCGCCTGATGGACGAACCTGAGGATAAGCTGCCAAGACCTGTCGGAGCAGACCTTGGACTTGTAAACGATTATTTTGAAGGCGGACAAAAATATCTGCAATTCTTAAAACAGACAGCTGATGAAGATTTCACAGGCATTCATGTGGCATTGGACTGTGCCCATGGCGCAACATCATCCTTGGCGACACACCTGTTTGCTGATTTAGATGCAGATGTTTCTACAATGGGGACTTCCCCGAACGGATTAAACATTAATGACGGCGTCGGTTCGACTCATCCCGAAGCGCTCAGCGCGTTTGTCAAAGAGAAAAACGCGGATCTCGGCCTTGCATTCGACGGTGACGGCGACCGCCTGATTGCTGTCGATGAAAAAGGAAATATTGTAGACGGCGACCAAATCATGTACATATGCTCAAAACACCTGAAATCAGAGGGCCGTTTAAAGGATGATACTTTGGTTTCAACCGTGATGAGCAACCTCGGCTTCTATAAGGCGCTCGAAAAAGAAGGCATCAAAAGCGTACAGACAGCTGTCGGCGACCGCTACGTAGTAGAAGCAATGAAAAAAGACGGCTACAACGTCGGCGGAGAGCAGTCAGGACATCTTATTTTCCTTGATTACAACACGACAGGGGACGGATTATTGTCTGCTATTATGCTGATGAACACTTTGAAAGCCACAGGCAAGCCACTGTCAGAGCTTGCAGCTGAAATGCAGAAGTTCCCGCAGCTGTTAGTCAATGTGAGAGTGACTGATAAATATAAAGTTGAAGAAAATGAAAAAGTAAAAGCAGTTATTTCTGAAGTTGAAAAAGAAATGAACGGCGACGGCCGGATTTTGGTGCGCCCTTCAGGAACTGAACCGCTCGTCCGTGTCATGGCTGAAGCGAAGACGAAAGAGCTGTGCGATGAGTATGTCAATCGCATTGTTGAAGTCGTCCGGTCAGAAATGGGATTAGAGTAACGAAGTCTATTATCAGAGAGTGAACAAGACAAGCGAGGTTTACATAAGATAATTGTGAGACATACGGCAAAGTTGTTTAAAAAACAATTGACCGTTTATGCCACATGTTGTAAAATCAAGCTTGTCTTGTTCTTATTTTCTCAATAGGAAAAGAAGAAGACGGGATTATTGCTTTACCTATAATTATAGCGCCCGAACTAAGCGCCCGGAAAAAGGCTTAGTTGACGAGGATGGAGGTTATCGAATTTTCGGCGGATGCCTCCCGGCTGAGTGTGCAGATCACAGCCGTAAGGATTTCTTCAAACCAAGGGGGTGACTCCTTGAACAAAGAGAAATCACATGATCTTCCAAAAAACATGTAGGAGGGGACGATTGAAAGTCCCCTTGAAATTTGACTTTCTTCGTCTCCTTTTACAATCTTAGGAGGAAGAAAAATATGTGTGGAATCGTAGGTTATATCGGTCAGCTTGATGCGAAGGAAATTTTATTAAAAGGGTTAGAAAAGCTTGAGTATCGCGGTTATGACTCTGCTGGTATTGCTGTTGCCAACGAACAGGGAATCCATGTGTTCAAAGAAAAAGGACGCATTGCAGATCTTCGTGAAGTTGTGGATGCCAATGTAGAAGCGAAAGCCGGAATTGGGCATACTCGCTGGGCGACACACGGCGAACCAAGCTATCTGAACGCTCACCCGCATCAAAGCGCACTGGGCCGCTTTACACTTGTTCACAACGGCGTGATCGAGAACTATGTTCAGCTGAAGCAAGAGTATTTGCAAGATGTAGAGCTCAAAAGTGACACCGATACAGAAGTAGTCGTTCAAGTAATCGAGCAATTCGTCAATGGAGGACTTGAGACAGAAGAAGCGTTCCGCAAAACACTTACACTGTTAAAAGGCTCTTATGCAATTGCTTTATTCGATAACGACAACAGAGAAACGATTTTTGTAGCGAAAAACAAAAGCCCTCTATTAGTAGGTCTTGGAGATACATTCAACGTCGTAGCATCTGATGCGATGGCGATGCTTCAAGTAACCAACGAATATGTTGAGCTGATGGATAAAGAAATGGTTATCGTCACTGATGACCAAGTTGTCATCAAAAACCTTGATGGTGACGTGATTACACGTGCGTCTTATATTGCTGAGCTTGATGCCAGTGATATCGAAAAAGGCACGTACCCTCACTACATGTTGAAAGAAACGGATGAGCAGCCTGTTGTTATGCGCAAAATCATCCAAACGTATCAAGATGAAAACGGCAAGCTGTCTGTGCCTGGCGATATCGCTGCCGCTGTAGCGGAAGCGGACCGCATCTATATCATTGGCTGCGGAACCAGCTACCATGCAGGACTTGTCGGTAAACAATATATTGAAATGTGGGCAAACGTGCCGGTTGAAGTGCATGTAGCGAGTGAATTCTCCTACAACATGCCGCTTCTGTCTAAGAAACCGCTCTTCATTTTCCTTTCTCAAAGCGGAGAAACAGCAGACAGCCGCGCGGTTCTCGTTCAAGTCAAAGCGCTCGGACACAAAGCCCTGACAATCACAAACGTACCTGGATCAACGCTTTCTCGTGAAGCTGACTATACATTGCTGCTTCATGCAGGCCCTGAGATCGCTGTTGCGTCAACGAAAGCATACACTGCACAAATCGCAGTTCTTGCGGTTCTTGCTTCTGTGGCTGCTGACAAAAACGGCATCGATATCGGATTTGACCTCGTCAAAGAACTCGGTATCGCTGCAAACGCAATGGAAGCTCTATGCGACCAGAAAGACGAAATGGAAATGATCGCTCGTGAATACCTGACTGTATCCAGAAATGCTTTCTTCATCGGACGCGGCCTTGACTACTTCGTATGTGTCGAAGGCGCACTGAAGCTGAAAGAGATTTCTTACATCCAGGCAGAAGGTTTTGCCGGCGGTGAGCTTAAGCACGGAACGATTGCCTTGATCGAACAAGGAACACCAGTATTCGCACTGGCAACTCAAGAGCACGTAAACCTAAGCATCCGCGGAAACGTCAAAGAAGTTGCCGCTCGCGGAGCAAACACATGCATCATCTCACTGAAAGGCCTAGACGATGCGGATGACAGATTCGTACTGCCGGAAGTAAACCCAGCGCTTGCTCCGTTGGTATCTGTTGTTCCATTGCAGCTGATCGCTTACTATGCTGCACTGCATCGCGGCTGTGATGTTGATAAACCGCGTAACCTTGCGAAGAGTGTTACTGTGGAGTAATAAATGTTTAACCCCTTTGGTTGTTTTTACGGCTTTAAAATAAAGTTACGACGTTTATAAAAATGTTGTGATGCTTTTTCCCTTAGATAATTTTTGTCTAAGGGTATTTTTCTATTTTAACTAAAGAGGCAGGTAACTAAAAATTATAAGGGGATTCCAATTGATTTTGGGCCCCCTTTTTACATAAATGATGTGACACCAATCTTACAAAAATGTAACTTTAATCTCAAATAATGTAATTTGATTCGATGGCAGGTCATCTAATTTTCTTTTATTATGTTCTAAAAAGAGATTGGTTGGTGTTGGGTTTGGATATTTCAGAAGTTAATATATCACTGTTTAGACTAGTTAATGACTTAGGAAAAGAACATCCCTTTTTGAATCCTGTATTTAGTTTTATTGCTGAATATATGGTTTTTTTACTTGCACTAAGTGTTCTATTTATTTGGTTTACAAGGGATACGGATAATAGAATTATGATTCTTTGTGCATCTATCGCTTTCATTTGTGCCTTTACGATAGGGAAGGTTTCAGGGGTATTCCACTCGAATTATCAACCTTTTGTTGAATTGGGAGAGGTTAATAAACTGATACATAAAGAAAAAGACAATTCTTTTCCAAGTGACCATACAATTTTATTCTTCTCATATTGTATTTCATTCTGGCTCTTTAAGAGAGGCTGGTCAATTTTATGGGTATTGTTAGCTGTTCTTGTGGGAGTCTCCCGTATATGGGTTGGGGTTCATTATCCTTTTGATGTTTTAGCAGGAGTATTAATAAGCCTAGCAGTTTCAACTTTTATATATTTAACATTCCCTAAACTAAATATTACTCAAACTACCATGAAAATTTATGAAAAATGTGAAAACATACTTCTTTATCGCTTCAAAAGAAAGGAAAACAAGTCAAAAAACCTTTAGATTTATTCAACAATCGGGTGCTAATGTTCAAAAAATCGTAACCTAAAATGATAAACTCTTTTATAAAGATTCCATCTGTATTTAAAGCTGTAGAATCCATTTTGATCTATCTTTTTTTCTATGGATTCTTTAAATTTGCCGTAAACTGAAGGTTCATGTGTTATTTTTGATCAACCTTTATTTTAAAGCTACAGTTTTAGCCAAAGGGGTTTTTTGTTTTAAAGATGGCTATGTTTAATTTTACTGATATTAGGATTGCCATAAGAATATGAAAATATTATAGAAGGTATTTTTAAGGAAAGTGATATCTACGGAGAAATTGGGGAATTCTAGCTATAACACTATCCACACAGCTAGTTCAATTTCTTGGTCGTTAAGGCTGTTGAAAATAAAGTAGGAACCAGTATTTATTTATAGTTCCTAATTGAACCTAGTTATTTACTAAACAAGAAAATAGAAAAATGATTATAAAATTCTTCTTGTATTTCTACAAAAAATTAAAGTGATAGATATCATAAGCCTTGGATAAAGATTCAGGATGTATATTTAAAGGGAAAGAAGGATTTGATACTTCATTCTCTGTATTCCAACATCTTGACAATGTTTAAAATTTAGCATATCTTATATTTATCTTAATAATCGCGACCAGATGTTTATTTTCGTTTGTTACATTATTAGGTCTTTAGCATTCTTTCAACTAATCTTGACAGGATGAAAAAGTATCCTAATTTAAGCGAAAGAGAAGCATAAGTCGATTTATTTATAATCAAGCACTATATTAAAGTGTAGCGGTGAGTTCATTCCTTTAGAATGAACTTAAAATATTGTATAAAGTAAAATGACCAATAATAAGGTAGCACTTCAAAAAACTTCGCTGAAGTTAGTTGAAGTGAAGCCGACAATTTTCAGGATTCAATGATCTAACATAATCATTGAAATTTTGAAGTTGTCGGCTTTTTTGTTGGAAAAAAATAGAGATAAATAAAAATTGAAATAAATAATAGACAAATATGATCTGATTGAAAGGTCTTTTGACCAATAATGAGTTTTAAAAAAGGGAGAATTTAGAATGTTAGTTTCGCTGAGTTTGTCATCATTATTAACATTATTTTTTATTATGCTTATGGCTTCTGGGATTAGTGGACTATTGTTTTTACATCCGCGTGTACCCTTGAGTTTTGTTCGCATTCATATTGGGATCTTGGCTTTACCACTTTTGGTTTCCTTACTGATTCTTGCCAATAGTGGTGTGAGTGGAAATGTTGGCCCTTGGCACTTAGATTCCTTAGCTTGTTTAATGACTTTCTTTGTTCTTGCAATTGGATTCATCATTCAGCGTTTTTCTGTACGTTACTTAATGGGGGATCGATCTTATCGAAAATATTTTACGCTTTTTACTTTCACAACAGGAGCTGCTTCAATGACATGGTTAAGTGGTGATCTCCGCTTGATGGTTCTATTTTGGGGAGCAACTCTTGTTGGTTTAACCTTACTTATAAGGTTAAACAGTGCTTGGCAAGTGGCTAGTGAAGCAGCCAAAATTTCTGGACGGTTATTTTTGTTAAGTTGGTTTTCTTTGTTTTTTGCGATGATGTGGCTTTTTCATGCCACAGGTCAATGGCAGCTATCATTGGTTGTAACAAATGAAAGTTTAGCTGGGCTGGGAGAATGGGAGAGAACAGGGATTCAGCTATTGATTGTACTGGCGGTGATCATTCCTGCAGCTCAATGGCCGTTCCAAAGATGGTTGGTTGAGTCTATTGTTGCTCCAACCCCTGTTTCTGCAATTATGCATGCAGGTTTAGTAAATGCAGGAGGAATAATACTAACTCGATTTTCACCTCTATTTCATGGTGGTATCGCTTCGATTATCTTACTTCTGCTTGCTAGCATTTCTGTATTGATTGGAACTGGAATTAGTTTAGTCCAGGTTGATTATAAACGTCAGTTAGTAGGCTCCACGATTGGACAAATGGGGTTTATGCTCATTCAGTGTGCATTAGGCGCCTATATAGCAGCCATTATTCATCTTATTTTACATGGTTTATTCAAAGCTACGTTGTTTCTACAAGCTGGTTCAGCAGTAGGGCGTCATGAAGTATCGGCTCGCACTAATGAAAGAACATCCTATTTATGGGTCATGGCTGGTCGGATTTTATCCTTAGTAATAGGCGTTGCTTTTTGGCTCGCTGCTCCTGGAGAGGTATATCAATTCATTAGTGCGCTGATCTTAGGGTGGTCATTGTCCGTTTCTTGGAATCAGCTTGTCGCTTTTGGAGAGGGTCGAATTGGCCGAATTGCCGGCTTAACTGTTTTAGGAGGAGCAGCCCTCGTATATTTTATCATTCATAACCTTTTCTATAAGTGGCTGCATACAACCATTTTTCAAAGTGTTCAACCTCCAATGTCAGCTGTCATGATTGTCGTATGTCTCTTATTATTTGGCAGTGCTTTAGGTACATGGGTTGCTCGTTATCGTTCTTCCGTTTTTTTCGCGGTGCTCTATCTTTGGTTAGTTCGATTAGGTGAAGCAAAACCAAAGTCAGTAGAGAGTCACCCAGACTACCTTAAACAATATATTTCATAAGGAGCTAATCTGAGATGGGCATTACATCCGTATTAACGAAAGATAATGTAAAAAAGATAGATACAGATATTGATGTTCAAGAAAGGGATCTTAACGTTTTCATTACATCTGCCAGCCGAGTGATTGCGCCACTTTGGCCTATTTCTACATTTGCTGCACGTAATCCGTGGATGGGACTTGAAAACCAACCTTTTGATCAGGTTGCAAGTTGGTTGAAAAACACTCGCGATGTTGATATATACCCTAGTGCGTCTATGATCCGTTCAGCAAAGAATAAAGGTGAGATTGATGAAGATTTTGTGGAAATGGGGCTGCAGCGTTGGCTTGATTCACATTCTTATCACATCCCACGGGACGTGGCAGAGCGATTTTGTCATGCTGCATTAAAGTTAGATCCCCTGCCTTCCGACCTTTTATCATCACATGAGCTGGAGAAATTAGTAGGTGAATGTAGTGGATTGGATCATATCGAGAATGTGTTTATGCAACCACTAAGTTCGTATATAGAGAATCAAGATGGTGAAAGGCTAGTCAATATACTAGATCATCATGTCATTAAGTGGAGTAAATTATATCTTGATGACTCTCAAGCAGGCTGGACAATGCCTAATCGTGAGGAAGGTTTCTATCGTGCTTGGCAGCATCTTATTCAATATGATCCAGCACTTAGCAAAAAGCAACGGGAAAGGGTAAAGGGTTGGCCGAAAGAGGCACATTTGGCTTTAAAGGAAGCCTTATTCGCACTAGAAATCCCAGAGTCAGAAATCCAGACTTATCTTGAAGGTCATTTACTTTCATTACCTGGATGGGCAGGGATGATGCTTTGGCGCTCCCAGCAATCGAGCCACGAACATGCACTCCTAACAGAATATTTAGCGGTTCGAATATCCATGGAGTGGGCTCTTATAAAGCCATATTTACCTTTGACTAATGAACGATCTAAGAAAACAATTTCAATTGCTCCCCTTATAGCAGCTTGGATTCATTGGGGTGGGCTTACATTAGAAGAATGGTCACAGATGACGGCCATTGAACAAAACGAATATTTATCATTTGCCTACAGCTTTGATGAGAAACTTCGCAAGAAACTTTGGTTAGAAGCTTGGGAACAAACGTACACTGATCGATTAAGCCAGAAGATCATCTCGAAACTACGTGAAACCGGCCGTGAAAAATCTGCATTAGCTCAATTAGCATTCTGCATCGATGTACGATCAGAACCTTTTCGTCGTCAACTAGAAAAAGAAGGCCCGTTTGAAACGATTGGTATTGCTGGTTTCTTCGGGGTGCCGATTGCAACTTGTGAACTTGGCAGTAAACACAGTCATGCTTCCTTGCCGATCATACAAAAACCGCAAAATAAAATAAAAGAGTTCGCAGATGAGGATGTATTCAAAAAATACAATCAACGGAAGCAAGCAATTCATTCTTTAAGCCATACCTTTAAAACGATGAAGCAGAATGCGCTTTCGAGCTTACTACTGCCTGAGCTAAGCGGACCTTGGCTTACACTGCAAATGGCAGCCCGTAGCTTTGTGCCAAGAAAGGCGGGTCGTTTCATTCGTAATCTCCGTGAGGCTTGGTTACGCAAACCTGATACAAAACTCTCGCTTCATCATGATGCTACAGAGGCAGAAATACCTGTGGGTTTTACTGATGAAGAAAAAGTGAACTATGCTCGCCAAGCATTAAAAATGATGGGGTTAACAGAGAACATCGCACCATTGGTCGTGATTTGCGGGCATGGCAGTCAAAGTACTAATAATCCTTATTCTGCAGCCCTTGATTGTGGTGCCTGCGGTGGAGCGGCCGGTGGATTCAATGCAAGAGTTTTAGCTGCTTTATGTAATCTATCAGAGGTACGAGAAGCTCTTTTAACTGAAGGAATTAAAATCCCTGAGGATACGGTTTTTGCGGCAGCTGAACATAATACAACGGTGGATGAATTACATTGGCTTTATGTACCAGAGCTTTCCGAAGCTGCACAAGAAGCATTTGAACAAATTGAAGCCGTTATGCCGAAAGTGAGACATCATGTAAACGCAGAACGTCTAGCCCAATTACCGAATTTCCAATCGAAGCTAAAAAATCCGAAGGCTGAGGCAAACCGATTTGCGGAAGATTGGAGTGAGATACGTCCGGAATGGGGACTGGCTCGTAATGCCGCCTTTATTATCGGTAAACGTGAACTAACTCAGGATTGTGATTTGGAAGGCAGAGCCTTTCTCCATAATTATGATTGGAAGCAGGATGAAAGCGGTGAACTCCTAGCAAATATTATTGCAGGACCTGGAACTGTAGCCCAATGGATTAATTTACAATATTACGCATCAACGGTAGCACCTCATTATTATGGCAGCGGAAATAAAGCAACTCAAACCGTTACTGCAGGTCTCGGCGTTATGCAGGGGAATGCAAGCGACTTGTTAGCCGGACTGCCTTGGCAATCGGTCATGGAATCAGATCACGAGGCCTATCATTCTCCTCTTCGTTTATTGATACTCATCCAAGCACCTAGAGAATATGTAGAACGGTTATTAAATCATGACTCAGCATTTCTGCAAAAAGTTCAAAATGGATGGGTCCGACTGGCTAATATTGATCCAGAAGGATGTTGGGAAAGCTGGTAATGATGAATCTAAGCATTTATCAAATGGATTTGTTATTCAAAATAAAAATAATAAACATAAGGAAGAGGTGTGCTGTATGAATGTAAACCAAAATAAAAAAGTATTATTTTTGACGGATATTGAAAACGGTTTGGAGCCTATTTTACAAGAAGCGACTAACACTTCTGCAGAGAATATGTTGACTATACAAAGCTATGGTGCCAGTATTTCACATCCTTATGGAGAAATCATGAGATCTATTATTTTTGCGATTTACCAGGAAGATGTTGAGGAGATTTTTGTAGTAGGAACAAAAGATAAGAAGACTTCCGCAGGTAATGGACTAACTCAACTTGAAACAATGAAAGATAAAATACAAACATTGGATTATCTCTTTCAAAATTGCAAGCCTGAATTTTTTGGTGGTACGGTCGATGAATGGCTAAATGAAAATAGCAGTGACACCATTGAAAAAAGTGTTGATATGATTCGACATCATCCCCTAGTGCCGTCATATGTTAAAGTTAGAGGTTTATTCGTTCATCATAAGGATGGAAAACCCTCAATCGTGGAGGTTCCTGATGTTAAAACAGGTCAAGCCTTACCTGATCATTGCTTGTCATGATGAAATGCAGGTTCAACTTCTAAACGCACCCATATATGGAGAAAGCAGTTCTAAGGAGATTGTATGAGCGCTAATTTAACTGATTTTGTCACGAAAACAATAGAGGAAATGAACTCGTTTGATCGTGAAAATATGGAATGTATGAAAAAACTAATTAGAAAAGCAATTGATTTTTATCATCTAAAGTCTTATGAAGAAGTTGAGGAAACCCATTCAGGAAATGTTCGATTTTTGCATGTCCACTCTATGATGGAAGAAAATATGTTATCCAAAATGATAGTGGTCACAAGAAACGGTAAAACTGATTTGGATATTGAAGGTGTATATGAAGGATATGTTGTAAGAGAATATTAATGAGATGAAATCACAAATAGAATATGCCAATTTTTTTGCTCAGGAGATGTATTAGATATGAAAAAGTCGAAGGGTTCTATTGAATCAGAGATCAGTAAGTCCATTACTCAATGGGAGAAGGATTATCTTGGGCGGGGGTCTGTATCTGTTAAGACTGATATACTGCGGGACATGATCATCGTCAATTTAAAAGGGATTTTAACACCAGCCGAATATGTAGTTTGTGGATCAAAAGAGGGTATGTTATCTATCAAACAAACTCGTTCGGAGTTAGTCGAATCAGGTATAGAAGGCCTTAAGGATATTATCTTAAAAATAACCGGAGAAAAAGTGAAAAGTTTTCATACTGATTTAAGCTCCCGGACAGGTGAACGAGTGATGGTGTTTAAATTATGTAATGATCTAGAGAAAAATTTGGAAAAGATCTTATAATCTATAGAAAATAAATGTTTTGACGGTATGGAATTGGTTGTGAATTGAACATAATGAACTGCCGATTCTTTTGTTTTACAATTATGGCATCATTGATAACTTTTATTCATATCCTAAGCGGACATAAAGAGATGTCAATTCATAGTATACTGTCTTGTTATTCCTGTCGAAAGATCTAACATCCGCTGTTGTTATGAGCGGATGTTTTTTTACATCTATTTTAAATACATGAATTTGATGCTGGTGATTAGTCACTTGAACAATATTAAATTCATTTTAATTGAAAACTCCTTGTCACCTGCCGGGTTCCCCCAAGTGTTTAGTGACACGATTATGAGACCAATTTCGTAAAGCTTGATGATAAATTTAAGCGGTGAACAAAATTGATATGCTGTCTTCAGTTTCATTTCACGGAATTAGCTTTAATTAAATATATCCAAAAAACGGATTGACATATCGAAATATAACGATATAATAATCGATATGGAACCAATTGAAGTATTCAAAGCCTTATCAAATGAATCAAGGCTGCAAATTTTACAATGGCTGAAGGAGCCCGATCGTCATTTTGCACCCCATGAAGGGATTGATATGAACACAATCGGGGTATGTGTCAGTCAAATAACAGACAAATTGAAAATGACGCAATCGACAGCTTCTCAATATCTTACCATCCTTTTAAGAGCCGGCTTGATTAAGGCGGAGCGTATTGGAAAGTACACATATTACAAAAGAGATGAAGAAGCCATTGGGAAACTTGCTGACTTTCTTAAAACAGAGATATAAAAATAAACATCAAAAGATGTTTATTTTTACACCATACATATCGACATATTACGATGTGTTTATTTTTTATAATAACATATCGATAATTCGTGATATGTTTATTAATAATTAAGGAGTGAATGTTTTATGTCTATCACTTGGAAAATTTATATTTTAGCCATTGTCAGCTTTTTAGTTGGAACCTCAGAGTACATCATTTCCGGAATTTTGGATCAAATTGCTCATACTCTCGGGATCACTTTAGCTGCCGCGGGCCAGTTTATTACCATTTTTTCACTTGTATATGCTCTTTCTACACCCGTACTTATGGCGTTGACAGCAAGTATGGATAGACGCAAATTGATGATGTATGCCCTAGGTTTGTTTGTGTTCGGTAATGTCCTGGCTTTTGTATTGCCTGGTTATGGATGGTTTATTGCAGCGCGGATCATTATGGCGATGGGAGCAGGTGTGGTGGTTGTCACCGCATTAACGATTGCCGCTAAGATTGCATCGGAAGGGAAGCAGGGAAGTGCCATCGCTACGGTCGTGATGGGATTTACCGCTTCTTTAATCATTGGTGTTCCGCTTGGAAGAATGATAGCAGTAGCATTAGGCTGGAAGTCTGTATTTGGAGCCATTGCTTTGTTGGGATTGATCGCAATGGTCGTTATTTTCTTTACTCTTCCGCATACTGAAGGGGATAAGCCTGTGCCTTTGCTTCAACAGCTTGCTCTTTTCAAAAAACGGAAAGTGGCTATGGGATTATCAATCACTTTCTTCTGGCTCGGGGGATATTCTGTTGCTTACACTTATTTGTCACCGTATCTCTTGAACATCTCAGGTATAAACGGCAACTTGCTTAGCGGTGTTTTGCTTATATTTGGAATTGCCAGTTTGGTTGGATCAAAGTTTGGGGGATATAGCACCGATAAATGGGGAGTGCCCTTTACACTCGTTGGCGGGATGACGTTGCATATCGTCACACTGATTCTTCTGTCACTTGTCACTCATTCCTATATCGGAGTGTTGGTGATTCTCATATTATGGTCGTTTGCCGCATGGTCCACCGGTCCGACACAGCAATTTCACCTGGCTACAATAGAACCGGAAATGTCTGGTGTTTTGCTTAGCATGAATCAGTCAATGATGCAATTCGCCATGGCGGTCGGCGCAGGAATAGGAGGGGTTTTTGTGGAAAACGTATCATTGGCCTCGATTACCTGGGTTGGTGCGTTAGGGGTTATGATTGCCATTATTGCATCATTGCTGATTTTCAATTCGCAACCGAAACAAGCGCTAAAAGATATCAATCAATAATTTCGAAAGATCTAACATCCGCTCGTTATACAAGCGGGTGTTTTTTTATAGGCTCAAGTAGAAGGCACACTGAAGCTGAAAGGGATTTTTGCCGACGGAGAGCAGAAGCACAGCAAGTTATAATATACTAGGAAGGGAAATAACGGTATGGCAGAAGGGTTCTAGCGCTTCTCGCCTGTAAGATCATTACTTTGAGGATGTGTCATCGTGAATCAAAAGACGTACATTGAAATGAGCAGGACATCGCAGTACATCAACAAAATGAGAGAGTATTCAGTGCTAATTGATGGGGCTGAGATGGGAACTATCAAAGATGGAGGAAGGCTGCGAATTGATTTACCGCCTGGTGAGCATGTTATTCAAGTGAAGATTGCTTGGTGTACAAGCCCAACTTTGAGGTTTACTTTAGCGGAAGGAGAAGTGTTGAAGTTTAGATGCGGAAGTCCGCTTCGAGGTTGGAAGTTGCTTTTGGCACTTTTTTCTGTTTTGGGCCGTCCTGAAAATTATCTGTTTATCGAGCAGGAAGAAGAGAAAAAGCTTTGTGGTGACTTTGTTGTGTGAATAAATAGGAATAAATAGATTAAATACCCCTGAATTATGTTTTGTGAAAGATTGATATAAGCGGTAGCCTTCTCAATGTCGTTCTCCTTGGAGAAGGCTGCGTATAAGAAATTCTCGAACTTTGCGGATAGACCTTCCGATATCCATTTCAGGATTAATGTCTTCTGGGTGGATGAGTCCGATTTCATCATAGTATCGCAGTGTTTTTGTTGATACTTTGCATATCTTTGAAAATTCGCTGATCGATAGCCGAGTGATCACCTCCATGCTCCAAATGTACACCTTTCCGTAAGGGCAAAGTTAAATGTGAAAATAAAACTGTTCCAAAGTTAATCAGAAATTTATTTTCATATTGTATCCTTTCAGTATCAAGTGAAAGGAGCATCATATGAAAACATTATGGAAAGTCCTAAAAATTGTTTTTGTCAGCTTGGCTGCTTTGGTTTTGCTTGTATCCGTCTCGGTATTTATTTATCACCATTTCCAGCTAAATAAGGAGGCGGCACTGCTGAAAGGTAAAGGCACAGTAGTCGATGTTGACGGTAAAAAGATGAATGTGTATCAAGAGGGAAGCGGGAAGGATACGTTTGTGTTTATGTCCGGTTCGGGGATTGCTGCGCCTGCTTATGAAATGAAGGGGCTGTACAGCAAGTTTTCAAAAGAAAATAAGATTGCTGTTGTAGATCGGGCAGGTTATGGATACAGTGAAGTGTCTCACGATGACAGAGATATTGATACAGTATTGGAACAGACGAGGAAAGCGCTTATGAAAAGCGGAAATAAGCCTCCTTATATTTTAATGCCTCATTCGATATCCGGGATTGAAGCGATGTATTGGGCACAGAAATATCCTAAGGAAATCAAGGCCATTATTGCGATGGATATTGGATTGCCCCAGCAGTACGTCACGTATAAATTGAGCGGAGTTGACAGATTGAAAGTGAGAGGGTTCCACCTGTTAACCTCGATTGGTTTTCATCGGTTTATGCCTTCCGCTGTATATAATCCTGAGGTGATTCGGCAGTCGTTTTTAACTGATGAAGAAAAAGAAATCTATAAAGCCATTAACTTTAAGCAATTTTTTAATGCAGATATGGAGCATGAGCTTTTACAGTCTTACCAAAACGGCAGCAAATCTGTGAATCTGCCGGCACCAAAGGAAACTCCCGTCTTGATTTTAGATGCGGTCTCTGACCAAAATAGACATTCAAAGTATGCTATACAAAACCGAAAAGACTATGAAGCGTTTGCGGCTCAATTCAATACTGCCGATATAAAGGAACTGAGGGGAACACACAGTATTTATTTATATCAGCCTGATCAAATATATAAACTTTCCATGGAGTTTATGAGAAAGGTTCGCTAGGATGAAGGGTTATCGTATTTTAATCGTTGAGGACGATGTGATGATTGGTGATTTGCTGCAAAAGATTTTGCAGCGTGAGGGATATCGTGTGATATGGAAAACAGATGGAGCGGATGTGCTTTCGGTGATTCAGAAGGTGGATTTGGTCATTATGGATGTGATGCTGCCGGGTGAAGACGGGTATCAAATGTCTGCAAAAATCAAAAAGCTGGGGCTGGGCATTCCGGTTATTTTTCTCTCAGCCCGCAATGACATGGACAGCAAGCTTCAAGGTTTGCAGATCGGCGAGGATTATATGGTAAAGCCCTTTGATCCGAGAGAGCTGCTATTAAGAATGCGGAATATGCTTGAGCATCATTATGGGACCTTTACGCAAATCAAACATTTGTATATTGATGCGGTAACGAAAAAAGTGTTCAATGAAAGCCTGCATGATGAGGTATTATTTACTGCGATTGAGCGGAAAATTTTCTTTTATTTATATGAAAATAGAGACAGTATCCTGACAAAGGAACATTTCTTTGAATATCTATGGCAACTCGAAGATAGAAACCCGAATATTGTCAATGTGCATATTAAAAAAATTAGAGCTAAAATCAATGATCAAGCGGGTGAGATGATTGAAAATATATATGGAGAAGGGTATCGGCTGAATACCGTTGTGAAGAAATGAAGCTTAAGACAAAATATCAGTTGTTATTGTTTACGGCCGTCATTAGTGTTCCAATGCTATTGCTGGCGGTAAGTGTTTTGATGTCGGTGATTTATGACAGCATGTTTAAACCGATGAATCATGGTATGCCCTTTCACAGGTCGTTTGCGTACCCGGCAATGATCGTTGTATTTTTGATATCACTCTTATTGTTAGCTTTTTTATTTTCAAAGTCGATTCATTCTCTGTTGCATAAAATCAATCTATTAAATCAAACCATTCGGCATTTGGCGAGTGATCAAAGGGTGCCCGATAAAATTGAAGTGAAGCGTGCTGATGAAATCGGGGAACTGATCAAGTCGGTCAATTTGTTAATTGAACGGACGACATATCGTGAACTGGAGCTGAGACAGCAAGAGGAAATCAAAAAGGAGCTTTTGCAAAAACTGCGGCATGACATTAATACACCTTTAACGGCTCTCAGGCTGCAGTTATTTTATTTGGAAGACCAATGTCATGGTCAGGCTGTATTCGAATCATTGTATCAGCAAATCGAATATATCTCGGAATTAACCAATGAATTCAATCTATATTCCGCTGAGACGCTGGAAAGCTCTTATATTGTAAATGAAGAAGTGCGTCTAAACGAGCTATTAGAAACAGCGGTGAAAAAGTGGGATTATTTATACAGTATGAGTGGGATTGAGCTGCACTATAAGGCGGCAGATCAAGATGTGATATGGATGAGCAACGCGTTATGGATGCAAAGGCTGTTTGATAATATTTTTCAAATTACGTTAAAGCATTCAAAAGCTGAAAAGATGGAAGTCACGATTGAACATGACAATGTTTTTATTCGTGATGACGGTATTGGATTTGATCGGAATGAGAGCAGTGAGGGACTTGGGTTAAAGATTATTGAGGATACATGCAGGCTGCTTGCGATTACTTATGAGCTGCATACAAATGATAGCGGAACGGGGTTCTTGTTTTCAAAAGAGTGACCCCGCTGATGTTTTTCTTTCTCCTATAAAATTTATATAATAGGGAGAAAGAAATGGGGTGAACAGCATATGTTTAAAAAAATCATCAAAACGATTAAGTACCTCTCAAGCAGTTCTAGTGACCGATATCGCAGACACCGGCATTACAGCAGCAGCCGGCGCAGACATTATCGCAGCTACAGCAGCTCGGGCAAAAGAAGACACTACGACCGTTATGGCGGCAGTCATCGTTACAAACGCCGGAGCTACAGCAGCAGTTAATCCAAAAAAGTTCTTGTTCCGCTTTTGGGACAAGGGTTTTTTTATGTGACCGATTGAATGGCCCGGTTTAGATCCTCGCGAATGGAAGCGGTGTGCTGATACTCTTCCTCAATGCCCAATAATCTTTTCAGCAGCAGGGTTACTTCCTTTGTCAGTGTTAATTCCTCCAGCCAAGTGCCGTTTTTCTTCTTTTTTCCTTTATATTGAGAGTACAGCAGGAATAACAGCGTTTCTCCGAGATCGAAGAAGTCATCCTGTTTTCGTACCTTTATTTCCTCCATTTCTTCAGGAGTCAATTGTTTGGCAAGGCCGAAATCGAGGAGGCAGAGCCTGCCGTCATTGATGATGATATTAGGCGTCCTGATGTCGCTGTGGAAGATAAGGCGATCATGCAGGTATTCTATAATCTCAAGCAGCTGCGAAATCAGTTGTAACGCCATAAGCTCTGTGAACGGCTGTTTTCGAAAAAATAATAATTCTTCTATATTCTCTCCCTCAATGAACTGCATGACATAATAAGCCTGTCCGTCTATGATGAACTCATCTATGAAGCCCGGAATTTGCGGGTGGTGAATGCTTTTGAGAAGTTTTATTTCCTGCTGGAACCGGACTTTTTCTTTTTCCTTTTTCGCTTTTGTCGGCCGAAGCTGTTTTAAGACATAAGGTGTTTGAGTTAGGATATCGGTGCACAAATAAACCAAACCGTAGCCTCCCATACCGAGGCACTCTTCGATTTTGTATTGATGATTTAAGATAACGCCGTTCTTTAGAGGGCGGTCAAAAAGCAGTTTTTTTAGAAGCTTTAATGCCATGTCTGCACTTCCCTTGGTTGTACTGACTATAGTTTACCTTCTAGACTGAGAATAAAAAAGAGCCGGATAACCGGCTCGGTATAAGTTAAAACTGCTTTGTCACGTCGTATTCATAATCTATTTTTGTTTTTACGTTGCTCATCGCCGATCTGGCTGTCGCTAATGTATTATATTTAAAACTCCATACCTTTGCCACACTGAGTTGATCTGACAAAGAGATATCATAAGACCCTGAAGTCGAGCTGTTTACAAGAGCACGGCGCCATTCGTTGTTTTCGCTCGTCATGATCAGGTGGCGTGTATTTCCCTGGCTTGGTGTTTGAGTGGCGGTTGTCTGAACTCTGGTTACAATGGCATCACGCGGTATCCCAGATTGGTTTGTTAAATCAACCTTGATCACGCTGGAGTCAGAACCTGAGGGGCTAAGGCTTGTATTTCCTTTATTTTCAGCAACGCCGCTGAATTGGAACGTTCCGCTGCCTGATTTGATTCGGTCTTCAATTGAAAGCGTAAAGTACATGTTTCCAGTATAGGTGCCTCGTGACACTTTCACATAAAAGGTATCTGTCGTGTTTTGGGCGTCTGCATTTGCATAAATAAAAGAAGAAAACGTATTAGGGTTTATGACTTCTGTCCCTTGAGAAACAGGTATTCTATTCTTATCATAAATTTCAATTTTCATCCCTGTATATGCGCTCTGGTATGTACTCCTCACGTATACTTTTTCTCCCTTATTAGCCGTAAAAGTGAAATAGGCTTCATCTTGACCAGCTTCCAGTATTGTTGTATCGATATTTTTATATTTCCAATAACCGATCGGCATTGCGGTATCAAATGAATTGTTTCCTGTGATAGCAGTGACTCCGGCAGCTGATGCCGAATACGTAAAGGTGAATAAGACAGACAGCATAACAGCGAATGGAATAAGCCATTTTTTCACCATGCAAACAACCTCCTTTTATTTCCATCATACATAATAACGATTTAGGTGTAAATAAATGTTTTTTGAGGTTAATATATACATTGTATTTGCCGATAAAAAAGAATAAGAGAGAATACTCGGGAGGGAATTCAATGCGTCTGAATCGGCAATTTATCCGCACTCAGCTGATGGCACAGAACATATTGAGCAAGAATGCGCCTGCCAAACGGGAGAATGCGACTGAAAATCCAGCGGCAGTTCTGGAAAAGGCATACAGCAGGCTTAAGTCACAATCTTCAACTGGGGGAATCAATCAGTTCAATTATTCTAAAATCAGCGTGTCGGGAAACAGCGGGACATTCAGCAAAGTGTATCAATCAGCGAATGATCGAACAGTGACAGACACAGGGGAAGAAACAGTGATTCAATCCCAAAACCCCTATGAATCTGAGAGTGATATCAGAATCAAAATACTAGATGAAAAATACAGCAGGATGAATGCGATTAATAAAACAAAGTCTGATCCATTAGGCTATATTAAGGATAAGTACCAAAATTCAAAGTCTCCTTATTTCAGAAGTGATCTGTCAGCTGCAGAGAGACAGGCCGCTTACGATAATGAAACAGAATGGTTATTCAAAGGGAAGGCGCAAAACTATAACCTCCAGGATGCTGCGTTTCGGAATGTCACATTTCATGGGGAAGTGGAAGCTGAGAATGAAAAGGTGTATCAGCGGGGACAGGTTAACCAGCAGCTGCAAGTGCTGTTGAATCGAAACCATATTTATATTCCAGAGGGGACAGAGCTGACGTTTACAATCACACCGATTGACTATCAGGTGCGGGTGAGCGGGACAGACGATCAGGATCTGATCAAGCAGATTGAGCAAGTGCTGCAATCTGGAGACAACAGCAAAGAACTATTTTTGCACATCATGAAAAGCCAAAGCAGTGATTCAGCACAATTTTCCGAAGAGGCCTATCAAAAGTATCAGGCTGCTCGTGAGATGTACGAAGTTACAGGCTACCATTTAAAGGATTTAGAAGTGATTGATGGGCGGTATGTCACGCCTGATGGACGTGACTTATTAGACGTCTATAAAGAAGAACTTGAAAAAGATCCAGTACAGAAGCAAACGGCTTCTTATGCTATATCTTACTATCGTTCAGAGCTCAGTAAAATCGCGGAAGCCGGGTATAATGCCATTCCGGATTTCATCCTATCAATTGATTACAGCAATGGATCTCTGAGAGATGTGGGACAAAGCAAGAGCTATGGGACCGGAGATACCGGGTGGCTTGAAGCATTAAAGCGTCAAACGGGTGTGAATTATTAAGTAAGCTGTTCATGTAGAACAGCTTATTTTTTATGAGAATCTAAGGGGTGTATTAATTTCAATATTCAAACAATTTTATTATTTTTATATAAAAGATTTTAAAAGAAGTGAACGATTCAAAACTCTGAACAAAGGTGTTTACCTGAAAAAAACAATTGTATTTTCCAGAGAAATTTATTATGATGAAATAAGTAATTTAGGAGATTATATAACAATTTTAAGTTTGAATTTTCTGATTGTTATCACTGATTCATGTGAAGGCAAGCAGGTCTGCTGTTTTCTCATTTATGAGTATTTTGTTAGGAGGAGGAAGAGGAGTGGCAAATAAAGAATTAAAGAGGGGCCTGGGCGCGCGCCATATTCAGATGATCGCCTTGGGCGGTACGATCGGTGTTGGCTTGTTTATGGGTTCTGCCAGCACGATTTCATGGACTGGCCCATCTGTCCTTCTGGCTTATGCAATATGCGGAATTTTTATCTTTTTTATTATGCGTGCGATGGGTGAAATGCTGTATGTCGAGCCGAGCACAGGTTCTTTTGCGACGTTCGGCCATCAATATATTCATCCGATGGCAGGTTATATAACAGCATGGAGCAACTGGTTCCAGTGGATTATCGTCGGCATGTCAGAAATTATCGCTGTCGGTTCTTATATGAAGTATTGGTTCCCGGATTTGCCTGCTTGGATACCTGGTATCGTGGCAATGGTGATTCTTGGTGCGGCGAATTTAATTTCTGTTAAGTCGTTTGGGGAATTTGAGTTTTGGTTTGCGATGATTAAAATCGTGACGATTATCTTGATGATTATTGCGGGAATCGGAATTATTTTCTTCGGTTTTGGCAACGGCGGAGATGCGATCGGTTTGTCGAACCTGTGGTCTCACGGGGGCTTCTTTGCAGGAGGTTTCTCAGGTTTCTTCTTTGCACTGTCTCTTGTCATTGCGGCCTATCAAGGAGTTGAGCTGATCGGGATTACAGCGGGTGAAGCGAAGGACCCGCAAAACACGCTAAGAAATGCGATTCAAAGTATTATCTGGCGTATTTTGATTTTCTACATTGGCGCTATTTTTGTGATCGTGACGGTGTATCCTTGGGATGAGCTCAACTCACTCGGAAGTCCGTTTGTGTCTACGTTCTCGAAAATCGGAATTACGGCAGCGGCCGGCATTATTAACTTTGTCGTAATTACTGCGGCAATGTCCGGCTGTAATAGCGGTATTTTCAGCGCGGGCCGCATGCTATATACACTGGGTGTCAATGGACAAGCACCGAAATTCTTTAAGAAGATTTCACGCAATGGTGTGCCGCTGTATGGCACAATTGCGGTGCTGATCGGTTTGGCTGTCGGTGTTGTACTGAACTATATCGCGCCGCCGAAGATCTTTGTCTATGTATACAGCGCAAGCGTGCTCCCAGGGATGATTCCTTGGTTTATCATTTTGATCAGCCATATCGGATTCAGAAAAGTGAAGGGTGCTGCATTAGATAAACATCCATTCAAAATGCCGTTTGCTCCTTTTACAAACTATTTGACGATTGCTTTCTTGCTGATGGTTCTGGTTGGTATGTGGTTTAACGATGATACTCGTATCTCCCTGATTGTAGGCGTGATTTTCTTAGCGCTTGTGGTCATTAGTTATTATGTGTTTGGGATTGGCAAACGCACGCAGGCCAATTTGACAAAAAGCGAACAAGCAGCTGAATAACGATAAAAAAGAGACATTCGCGGATGTCTCTTTTTTTATTTTTTGCGTATGGATTTTCCCTATTTTAGCAAGCTATAGGGTAAAGATAGCAGAAGGAAAGGTGTTCATAAAATGGATGTTACACTCGGTTATTTGCGCGAATCACTTTCGAATCATCTAGAAAATGAAGTCTGCCAGCGTATTTGCAAGAAGATGCTGGCGAAGCGTTATGCAAATGAAGAGGAATTTGTAAAAGACTTAGATGATAATGAAATGTCTTTTTTGAACCATGTATTAGAAAAAGAAATTAAGTATGCCCAGAATGAACAGGATCAAAAACGGGCCAAGGAATTAAACGAGGTGTATGAATTACTGCTTTGAGAAAGGCGGGTAAGAAATGGGAGCAATTGAACGAAGCGGATATACATTTCAGCCGGAGTTTAGCGTTGTCCGTCAAAACGGAGCCATCCATGTGTACCATCAAGGAGAGTTTGTGGAAGAAATCGAATTTGAATTTAACGGGGAATATCCCGATCATGATTTGATTGAAGAGCTTGTGAATCATTATTGTTTTGAGCATGAAATTTAGAGCCCTGCCGTGCAGGGCTCTTTTATTTAGGATGTGATCAGGCCATACTTTTTCAGGATATCCACGGTGATGTTTTTGGCTTTTGTGCCGGAATCATCGACATTGGTGACAAAGACATAAGAGCCATGCTCTGTTTTGATGAATCCGACAAACCATCCTAATCCCATATCTGTCAGGCGAGTTCCGGTTTTCCCGTAGAGCGTGTAATGATCGCCTTCCTCTTGAATCATCATGCGCTTGACGGTTTTCATTACCGGCTTGTCAAATGGAAGCTCCTCGTTAGCCAGTTTCTCCAAAAAAGTTTCTTGTTCCAGCGGAGATATTGTGAGCGAGCTTTGCAGCCAAAACTGGTCGATTCCCCCGCTGATATCCTCGTTGCCGTAAGATAGAGTATGAAGCCATGTTTTCATTCTTTCCTCGCCGATATCTCTCGCTAATGCCTGATAATACCAGATTGCGGATTCGCGCATGGCCGAGCCAAGCGTATGGTCGCGGTTCCATGATTCGAATTCACGCTTGACCCCGTCCCATCGTTTAACATCGTATTCATCTCTTACAGCTTTGACCTGCAAACCGATTAAAGCGTTCACGACTTTAAAGGTGGATTGCGGAGTTTGTCTTTGATTTGCCCGTTTTCTGTTATAGACAAATGTCTGATCCTTTTGTAAATCGTGAAGAATGAAGGTTCCATCCGTATCCTTGAATTCGTCATCGACATTCATTCTGCTGACATTCAAGTGTTTTTCATGAGCAGATGATGCTGCGTGGACGGAGAAGCCGCCGATCCCTACAATACTCAGCACAAGCACAACATATATCCATTTTTTCATTTTGTTCTCCCCTTCGTTTTGATTAACTACCTTTTCTCTCTTTCGTTTGTTCTTCCTTTAAAAAATAATCAAAAAGCGCTTAAATTTGGTTTTGTAAACAAATACTGTTACTGGGTTTATATTCGGAAGATAACGTGAAAATAGAGGGTAAAAAGGAAGGCAGGGTAAGCGGATGAATGAGCAGATTCCACATGACAAAAGTCTCGATAACAGCCTGACACTGCTGAAGGAAGGGTATTTATTTATTAAAAACAGAACAGAGCGCTACAATTCAGATCTGTTTCAGGCCCGTTTGTTGGGAAAAAACTTTATTTGCATGACTGGCGCTGAGGCGGCGAAGGTGTTTTATGATACGGATCGATTCCAGCGGCAGAACGCTTTGCCTAAGCGGGTGCAGAAATCGCTGTTTGGTGTTAATGCGATTCAGGGAATGGATGGCAGCGCGCATATCCATCGGAAGATGCTTTTTCTGTCATTGATGACACCGCCGCATCAAAAACGTTTGGCTGAGTTGATGACAGAGGAGTGGAAAGCAGCAGTCACAAGATGGGAGAAGGCAGATGAGGTTGTGTTATTTGAAGAAGCAAAAGAAATCCTGTGCCGGGTAGCGTGCTATTGGGCAGGTGTTCCGTTGAAGGAAACGGAAGTCAAAGAGAGAGCGGATGACTTCATTGACATGGTCGACGCGTTCGGTGCTGTGGGACCGCGGCATTGGAAGGGAAGAAGAGCAAGGCCGCGTGCGGAAGAGTGGATTGAAGTCATGATTGAAGATGCTCGTGCCGGCTTGCTGAAAACGACTCCCGGAACAGCGCTGCATGAAATGGCTTTTCACACACAAGAAGATGGAAGCCAGCTGGATTCCCGCATGGCAGCCATTGAGCTGATTAATGTATTGCGGCCTATTGTCGCCATTTCTTACTTTCTGGTGTTTTCAGCTTTGGCGCTTCATGAGCATCCGAAGTATAAGGAATGGCTGCGGTCTGGAAACAGCCGGGAAAGAGAAATGTTTGTGCAGGAGGTCCGCAGATATTATCCGTTCGGCCCGTTTTTAGGGGCGCTTGTCAAAAAAGATTTTGTATGGAATAACTGTGAGTTTAAAAAGGGCACATCGGTGCTGCTTGATTTATATGGAACGAACCACGACCCTCGTCTATGGGATCATCCCGATGAATTCCGGCCGGAACGATTTGCGGAGCGGGAAGAAAATCCGTTTGATATGATTCCTCAAGGGGGGGGGCACGCCGAGAAAGGCCACCGCTGTCCAGGGGAAGGCATTACAATTGAAGTCATGAAAGCGAGCCTGGATTTCCTCGTCCATCAGATTGAATACGATGTTCCGGAACAATCACTGCATTACAGTCTCGTCAGAATGCCGTCATTGCCTGAAAGCGGCTTCGTAATGAGCGGAATCAGACGAAAAAGTTAAATTAAAAAGCTCTCTTCCTTTATCGAAGAGAGCTTTTTGATTACTTCTTTTTTTCATCGTAGTATTGGACGGGATACATGGAGCCTTCTGATACCATTTTGTTGTCCTCGATATCTTGCGGGTCCGGGTGGCCGGCTTTATCAACTGGGAACGTTTCCATGTCTGGCTGTTTTGTTATTTTCATCTTCATGCTGTGAATGAATTCTCTTGCCTTTTGGCGATTTGACGGGTCTTTTAATAGATAAGAAGTGATGCCGACAGTTGAAACAGCGAGACCTGAAAGTAACAGCTTTTGTTTCATGGTGATACTCCTTTCTATTTTAAGAATAGTGTTTCCTGTATCATTCCCGTTTTGGAAATAGCTAAACCTATTGTGTTTTTATCATTAGAATTCACAGTAAATTCCATTTAAGAAGAAATTAGTGACTTCATTCCTGTATTGGAAGGTAATATACATTGACTTATTATCGTTTCAGTCAAAATTCGATAAATATTGACAAAGTAAAGTAATCAGAATAATAATATAATTAGCAAGAGAATGTCATCATACATGAAAGGTGTTTACGATATGAATCAATTGCATCGAAGAATGGGAACGTTTTCCCTCATGATGGTCGGGCTCGGGTCGATGATCGGTTCAGGCTGGCTGTTCGGGGCTTGGCGTGCGGCTCAAATAGCAGGACCAGCTGCTATTATTTCATGGGTTATTGGAATGGTCGTCATTTTATTTATTGCTCTTTCTTATAGTGAACTAGGTTCTATGTTCCCTGAAGCGGGGGGAATGGTAAAATATACGCAATATTCACACGGTTCGTTTATCGGTTTTATTGCGGGCTGGGCCAACTGGATTGCGATTGTGTCCGTCATTCCGGTTGAAGCGGTGGCCTCCGTTCAATATATGAGTTCTTGGCCATGGGAATGGGCGAAATGGACAAGCGGTTTGGTGAAGAATGGAACGCTGACTGGGGAAGGACTAGCATTTGCCTCTGTATTGCTTCTCATTTATTTTCTGCTGAACTATTGGACAGTCAATCTATTTTCGAAAGCGAATTCATTAATTACGATTTTTAAAATTATTATTCCGGGTCTTACGATTGGAGCTTTGCTGTTTGTCGGATTCCACGGAGAAAACTTTACTGGCGGTCAAAGCATTGCGCCGAATGGCTGGGCAAGTGTGCTGACGGCGGTTGCCACTTCTGGTATCGTTTTTGCGTTTAACGGTTTCCAAAGCCCGATTAATATGGCGGGTGAAGCAAAAAATCCGGGGAAATCAATCCCGATTGCGGTTGTTGGCTCTCTTTTCGTTGCGACAGTGATTTATGTCCTGCTGCAGATCGCCTTCATTGGAGCTGTGAATCCTTCTGATATTGCTCACGGCTGGAGCCATCTGAATTTTAATTCTCCTTTTGCTGATCTGGCGATTGCGCTGAATATTAACTGGCTAGTTATTGTGTTATATGCAGATGCATTTGTATCACCGTCTGGAACGGGGATTACGTATACGGCGACAACGTCCCGAATGATTTACGGAATGGAAAAAAACAAATACATGCCGAGTATATTCGGGAAGCTTCATCCGATTTACGGCGTTCCGCGACAAGCAATGTTCTTTAACTTGATTGTGTCGTTCATCTTTTTGTTCCTGTTCAGAGGGTGGGGCGTATTAGCGGAAATTATTTCCGTTGCTACGTTAATTTCTTATATCACCGGCCCGATCACAGTTATGACATTGAGACGGACGGGGAAAGACCTGTACAGGCCTCTTCGTTTAAAAGGCTTAAACGTGATTGCGCCGCTTGGATTTATCTTTGCGTCACTGGTGCTGTATTGGGCGCGCTGGCCGTTAACAGGGCAGGTTCTGTTTATTATCCTGATCGGTCTTCCGATTTATTTCTATTATCAGGCGAAGGCGAAATGGAAAGGGTTTGGCCGGAACTTTAAAGCCGGCGTCTGGATGGTGTTTTATCTGCTGGCCATGATGGTCATTTCTTATTTGGGCAGTGATAAATTCGGCGGCCTGAATGTCATTCATTATGGCTGGGATATGGTTCTGATTGCGATGGTATCACTTGTATTCTATGTGTGGGCGCTGAAGAGCGGCTACCAGACAGAATACTTAAAGGATGCGAAAGAGATAAATTCTCAGCTGCTTAATGGACAGTCAGAAGCTGCTGCCGGAAAAGAATAAAATAAATAAGAAAACCTTGCGATAGTTGTCGCAAGGTTTTTTGCTTTTAATAACCCTTTTTTACTTTGTGGAAAAGATCAGGATAGTTGGTGAACACTCCTGTTACGCCCCAATCAAGCAGGCGATGCATATCAGCTTCATTATTGACTGTGTAAGGATGAAGCAGGAGGCCGTGGCTGCGGATCATACGGACGTTTTCTTGATTTAAAGCTTTATAATCCGGGCCCGCACCGACAGCGTATGTTTTGATTTCTTCCAGGGCAGCATCTGTCATTGACGCCATTTGTTTGGCTTCCAGCAATTGAACGGTCGGCAGGTTTGGCTGTAATTGATGGACTTTTACCAGGCTTTCTTTGCTGAACGATTGAATGATCACCTGGCCTGGCTTAGAATGCTTCCCTAGTAATTTATGTTTCTGCAAAGAAGCGATCAGTTTTTCTTCCATACCTGGGTAGGTGTCAGGCGATTTTGTTTCAATGTAGTAGTTCGCGTGCTTTCCGAAACGGTCTAATACCTCTTCTAATGTAGGAACTTTAAGGCTGACGTACTGCGGCTTTGCTTTTTCCGGATAGGCTTCATTAAACCAAGAACCGGCGTCAAGCTTCTTAATGTCTGCGAGCGTATGGTCTTTCACCCAGCCCGTTCCGTTTGTGGTGCGGTCCAGTTTTTCGTCATGCATGACAATCAATTTCCCGTCTTTTGTCATTTGCAGATCCAATTCAATATAATCAGCCTTCATTTTCTGAGCGGTTTCGTAAGACAGAATCGTGTGCTCAGGCACATATCCAGAAGCCCCTCTGTGCGCGACGGTCAGGATACGGTCAGGTGACAGCAGGTTTCCTTTTGACGCTGCCGACACTGGCGTTACCATAAATAAGAGTAAGCCCAGCGACAGAACAAACAAGGCCAGTATTTTATTTTTTCTCATGATTTCTCCTCCTTATAGATAAGCACTACCTGTCTTTCATATTAAAAAACGGATGTAAACGGCGTGTTGGAAAACTATTAATCTTTTATGTGTCTTTCTTAAACATGCTCTGCCCGTTTTCCTGTATTCCACGTCAAAGCCAAGAAGACGATGGCAAGAATGCAGGATGAGATCAGCATGATAAAGCCGCCGTTCCAGTTAAAACGGTCCACGACAAAGCCCATAATGGCGTTTGCGAAGGCGGATCCGCCGATGTATCCGAAAAATCCGGTCAAACCGGCTGCAGTTCCGGCTGCTTTTTTCGGTGCTAGATCGATCGCTTGCAGGCCGATCAGCATAACAGGTCCGTAGATTAAGAAGCCAATGCTGATCAGGGCAATATTGTCTACGAGCGGATTGCCGGCCGGATTCAGCCAGTACACCAATACGGCAATGAAAACACCCGCCATAAACAAAACGCCTGCCGGTGCCCGGCGGCTTTTGAAGAATCGGTCACTGATCCAGCCGCACAAGATCGTTCCCGGTATGCCTGCGTATTCGTAAAGAAAATACGACCAGCGTGAGTCTTCAGGAGAAAAGCCTTTGGCTTCTGTTAAGTAAGTAGGCGCCCAGTCAACCACGCCGTATCGCACGAAATAAACAAATACATTGGCAAAAGCGATGTACCAAAGAAATTTGTTGTTCAACACATATTGAAAAAGAATTTCTTTTGTTGTTAATTCTTTTTCCTGATTTTTAAAAGCGTGTTTTGGATAGTCATTCCGATACTCTTCAATTGGCGGGAGTCCGCAGGATTGAGGCGTATCACGAACCAATAAAACAATTAAAAATGAAATGATAATGGCGATGATGGCAGGGAAGAAAAACACGCTTTTCCAAGTGACGAACATCGCGATCCCAAGAGTGACAAGCGGAGCAAGAATACCGCCGCCTATGTTATGGGCGACATTCCAGATTGACATTTTTGTGCCGCGTTCACTTATGGAGAACCAATGGGCCATCGTCCTGCCGCATGGCGGCCAGCCCATTCCTTGAAACCATCCATTGATAAACATAAAAATAAACATGATGGTGACGCTCGAAGTCACCCAAGGCATTGAAACGAATAGAATATTAACGATTGCTGATAAAAATAGGCCTGTTGCCAGAAAATATCTCGGATTACAGCGGTCTGACACCATTCCCATGATGAATTTGCTGAAGCCGTACGCAATGGACACAGCGGCCAGCACCAAACCCAGTTCTGTTTTCGAAAATCCCTGTTCCTGCAGATAAGGAATGGCAAAGGCAAAGTTTTTCCGCAGCAGGTAGTAGCCTGCGTAGCCAATGAAAATACCAATGAATACTTGCAGCCTGAGCCGTTTGTATGCCGCATCCATCTTTGAATCATCCAGTCTCTCAATATGAGGAGCCGGTTTAAATATATTAAGCATTAATAATTATCCCCCTTTGCTGTTTGTGCTGGATGTGTGGCGTGCCTCCTTTCCCAAAAAATAAATAGAGCCAGAAAACACCCCTTGTCAAAAGGGGTTGGATTCCTGGCTCTCCTCATCTCCATCCAAGCTATTAACTTATCATGATAGCGCTTTCTTAAATTATCATAGTCCGGAGCGAATGTAAACGGGTAATTTTCAAATTGGGCCTTAGGGAAGTAAATATTATCCTTTTACTAAATGCAATTATATTTTTTTACTAGTAACATAAAAATCTGGAGGGAGGCTGTTTAAAGGTGGATGAATTAGATATCGCATTCTTTATTTTACCGTTAGGAATTATGCTGCTATCGATTGTCGGGACCTGTATTTGTAAAAACCCGTATCTGATGCCAATGCTTAGTTTGGTGATTTCTCTTGTGCTCACCTTTACCATTTTTAATCAATCATTTTTGGGATGGGCTGTTGTCTATAGCTTGGTTTCTCTGGCTTTATCCTATATCACATTGATTGTGGTAAGGAAAAGGAAGGAATCAGGAAATTAAAAAGACCTCACTTTCTAACATATCGTTGACTAAAGCAACTATATGTGATTATAATTGCTTTAGTCAACGATATTAGAAAGTGGGGATTGATTTGAAAACAAGAGAATCATCTGTCGGGTTAAAATTCAGAAAGTTCAATCGATTTTATACAAACGTCCTTGGTTTCCTTAATGAGCACATTTACGACAGCCCGTTTTCCTTAACAGAAACACGGATTTTATTTGAGATTTATAATACGCCTAATTGTACGGCAAAAGCTCTTCAGGATAAGCTGGGGCTTGACCGGGGATATGTCAGCAGGATTGTGAAGCAGTTTGAAAAAGAAGATTTGATTTATAAACAGAGGAGCAAAGATGACGCCCGCCACCATTACATTTTTGTCACAGAAACAGGAAAAACGATTTATAAAAAGCTGGAGGAGAAAGCCAACGAACAAGTAGAACTGATGCTGAAGGAAATCAACCAAAAGGAGCAGCACAAGCTTGCCGAGGCGATGGCAGAGATTGAAGCGATCCTTTCACAGTCGCTTTCTGCCAGAGCATCAGAGATATCGATTAGAGATTATTTTCTTTCGGAGGATCTTCAACTCCTTATTGAGAAACAAAGACAATTTTACGCGGAGGCTCACGGTTGGGATGACACGTTTTTAGCTTATCTTCAGGAGACATTTGACGCTGACATCGAAAAAATATGGATTGCGGAAAGCGGCGGGAAATTTGCCGGCTCTGTCGGGTTGGTCAAGCACGATGAAAAGACAGTCCAGCTCAGATGGTTTCTGGTTGATGCGGATTTTCGGGGCAGGGGGCTCGGCACGCAATTGCTGGAGCATCTGATTGCATACTGCCAAGACATGAAGTTTGACCGCATTTTCCTTTGGACGGTGAGCACCATGGCTGAGGCTCGTCCGCTCTATGAAAAATTTGGATTCAGGATAAGTGAAGTAAAACAAGAAGCGCCATTATGGGGACAGCAGCTGACAGAAGAACGGTGGGATTTGGAGCTGTCATGAAAAGACTGCATTATGCGTGGATCATCGTCTCCGTCACCTTTTTGATCTTATTGGCGGTTCAGGGGGTGCGGCTGTCGTTTGGTGCGTTTGTGGAGCCGTGGGAACGGCAATTTTCAATGGATAGAAGCACCATCTCGCTGATTTCGACGATGAGTTTTATTGTTTATGGCATATCACAGCCTGTGATCGGTCGGCTTGTGGACAAATGGGGTGCCCGGGCTGTTTTGGCATGGAGTGCGTTACTGACAGGAGTCAGCATTTTCTTAACATACCTTGTGACTTCGCCTTGGCAGCTGTTTTTGCTTTATGGGCTGGGTGTCTCGCTTGGAGTGGGAGGAGCGTCGAATGTGGCGGCAAGTGTATTGGTCGTCAATTGGTTCAGCAAAAAGCGGGGACTAGCCTTTGGGATCATGGAAGCAGGCTTTGGCGCGGGGCAAATGCTTCTCGTTCCCGGCTCACTCATGTTGATCCATTGGTTTAGCTGGAAGCTGACGGTTGTGGTGTTGGGACTGCTGTTAATCGTGATTGTCTTTCCGGCTGCGCTGCTGATGCTTCGGAACAATCCTTCAGAAAAGAATACAGAGCCGATAGGCGGACTGGCTGCATCAGAAAAAGAAACAGCACCCAAAACAACAGCTCTTTCAGTGGCCGGGATGTTTCGTATGAGGCAATTCTGGTTCTTGATTTTTCCGTTTTTGATCTGTGGATTTACGACCGTGGGGCTGATGGATACCCATTTGATTCCGTTTTCTCATGATCATGGCTTTTCAACGACAGTCACGAGTGCTGCTGTCAGTCTGCTGGCAGGCTTTAATATTGCTGGCATCTTGCTGTCCGGAATTGTAGCGGACCGGTGGAGCAGCCGGAAAATCCTGTGCTTTTTATATGCGGTGCGGGCGCTGTCGATCGTGATTCTTATTTACAGCCACGAGCCCTACTTGCTTTTAGCCTTTGCGATTCTGTTTGGATTAGTGGACTTTGCAACGGTAGCACCGACTCAAATGCTCGCCACCCAGTACTTTCAAAACTACTCGATCGGCCTCATGATTGGCTGGCTGTCACTCGCCCATCAGATCGGATCGGCACTAGGTGCGTATGTGCCCGGCGTCATCTATACGGTAACGGGTGAGTATACACTGGCTTTTTATTTGTCGATTGGAATGCTCGTGCTTGCGAGCGTAATGAATATGATGCTGAGGGAGCCAGCTGCGGTTACGCGTGACAGTGCGGCTGTGGTAGAGAAGTGATGAGAGCAGAGGATAAGCATCTCTGATTTGGGATTATTCAGAGATGCTTTTTTTGTATTTTTGTTCTAATACGAAGTCGATCATACCGACTATGCGGGCGTTTTCGGATTTTTGTTTGAAGCGTTCTGAACGATTATAAGCGTAAAACCTCAAACATCTATTGGGAAGTTGAGACTATTTAACATATTTTTATAATAGTTGATTTGTAACGCAGCGTGAGATGTCTGTCGTCTACCCATAAACTGTAATTTAGACATTAAGCATCCATTTTACATCCATTCTCCATCAGCTTCGCTTTCGGTTTCATCTCCGAGATGTAGAGGCCTAAAAGCGTAAGGGCGCCTCCTAGAAGAGCGATCCATGTCATGTTTTCATGCAGGACCAGGACGGAAGCGGCGATTGTGATAACCGGGACCATGTATATATAAGCACTGGATTTGACGGCTCCGAGCACGCCAACTGAATAATTCCAAGTGGCGAAGCACAGGGCAGAAGCGCCAATCCCTAAGAAAAGCATGTTGAGTATATTTGAAGCAGATGAAAATCGGCTTAGGTCAAAATGGAAGTCGAACAAAAATAAAGCGGGAACCATAAATAATAGGCCATACAAAAATACTCTCTGTGTCAGCTCGATGATGTGGTATTCGTAGGCGCTTAATTTTTTCATGAATATCGAGTATCCGCCAAACACGAGAGCAGCCCCGGCTGCCATGATGTCTCCGAGTGGATTTAGACGAAGTACCACATTGCCGTTAAACGTAATCAATAAAAGCCCGATCAGTGCCGAGACAAATCCAATCAAAAAAGTCAGACGCAGTTTTTCGCCTTCGAGCAGAAAATGGGCCAAAACCGCAGTGATCATCGGTATAATGGACACGATCATGCCGACATTGGATGCGTATGTATAGGTGAGAGCTATATTTTCTAATAGAAAGTATAAGGTTACGCCAAATAAACCAGCCCCGGCAAACAACAGCTCCTGCCGCCAATTCCTGAACGGAATCATGTTGGGACGGACGAGGATAAGAGCGATAAAGCCCATCAAAAACCGATAAAATAATATTTCCATTGGAGAGAAGTCAGCCAGCAGAACTTTTGTCGAAATAAAGGTCGTCCCCCAAATCAGAATGGTCACAATGGCTGCGATATGCCCCGAAGTTTCTCTTTGTATGTTCATCTGTGAAGCTCCTTTTCAAAAATCTTCATGTATTGCTTCGGCGTCAGCCCCACCTGCCGTTTAAAAAACTTCGTCATATGGCTCTGATCGCTGAATCCTGTATGAAATGCCGCATCAATCGGCCTTACCCCTTGTTCAAGGAGTTTTTTCGCTTGATTAATCCGGATTGTTTCCATGTAGCTATTAGGGGTAATGCCTTTTTGTTTTGTAAATGAACGCAATAAATGATACTTGCTCCAGCCTGTTAATTCACTCAAATCATTGAGTGTGACATTTTCGGCATAATGCTCTTCTAAAAATTCACAAACCATTTTGACTTCGTCTGATGGTTCTGGAACGCTGCTAAGGAACGTGACATCTGAATAATGGCGGATCAGCTCCTCTAATAGATGAAGAAACAGCTCCTCTTTACGCAAAGCTTGTTTTTCCTCGGATATCAAAATATGCAATTCCTGCAGGCTAGCTGTCAGCTCATGGCGGAATAACACATGCTGGGAGAAATAAGGGAGATGCCCGGAGCCAGTAATCTCTTTCACCGCCTTCTCCATGATATCCGGCATAACATTGATACACCGATAATCAAGCGTCCGGCCGTCAATCTGTTCACAGCTATGCGTGTCACGGGGGTTAAAGAGGAGAAGATCACCTGGATTGATGATATATTCTTGATCCTGACAGGCCAGATACCGTTGCCCTTTTTCAATAAATCCAATCACATAATAATCGTGAAAGTGGTTCGGGAACTTCTGCATAATTCCCTTGAAGCGGTAGGCTTCTATATGAAGGTGTGGGTCAAGCTGCAGTGTGCGGGTTTCGTTTTGCATGGGATGCCTCCTGTCGGTGTGGTGGTCTTGGATTAAGTGTAGCATGATTTTGGGGGATTTCTTGTATGATGTTGCTGTTTAGGAATAGAGAAAGCAGACCGTTATTGATCTGCTTTCATCTAAGAATTTAAAAGATTTTAACCCTCAATAATAATTTTATCTTTTTTAATAAAAATTTATTTTTCAAATATTTCAGTTATAATGGTTTGGAACAGATAGGAGGGGCAAAGATGTATCAATCAAAGAAGGTTTTATTGTTAGGTTCAGGTGAATTAGGTAAAGAGGTAGTGATTGAAGCCCAGCGTCTTGGGGTACAGACGGTGGCAGTTGACAGTTACGAGCATGCTCCTGCGATGCAGGTCGCGCATAACAGTTATGTCGTTGATATGCTGGACCCAGAGCAGATCAGAACCATTATTGAGAAAGAAAAGCCGGATTTGATTGTGCCTGAGGTGGAGGCGATCGCGACGGATGAATTGTTGAAGCTTGAAGAGGAAGGATTTCACGTCATCCCGAATGCCCGTGCGGCCAAGCTGACGATGGATCGGGAAGGCATCAGACGGCTTGCGGCGGAAACGCTTGGACTTGCGACGGCTGGCTATGAATTTGCGAATACATATGATGAATTTATACAAGCGGCAGCACAGATCGGTTTTCCTTGTGTCGTTAAACCATTGATGAGTTCTTCTGGAAAAGGCCAAAGTATCTGCCGCTCTGAAGCGGATTTAGAGAGCTGCTGGGAGACTGCGATGGAAGGCGGACGGGTGAAAAACGGCCGCGTGATCGTTGAGGAGTTTATCCCATTCGAATCAGAAATCACACTCTTAACCGTACGTGCGGTTAACGGTACGGCATTTTGCGAGCCGATCGGTCATGTGCAAAAGGACGGGGATTATATCGAATCGTGGCAGCCGCATGATATGACAGAGCAGCAAATAGAAGAAGCGAAGCATATTGCGAAAACGATCACGGATGAGCTTGGCGGATACGGCCTGTTTGGTGTTGAGCTGTTCCTTGCGAAAGATAGGGTATATTTCAGTGAGGTATCTCCTCGTCCGCATGATACGGGTCTTGTCACGCTGGTGACGCAAAATTTGTCAGAATTCGCACTGCATGTCCGGGCGATTCTCGGCTTTCCGATTACAGAAATCACACAGCTTTCTCCTGGCGCCAGCAGGCCCCTCAAAGCGCCGGAAGAATTAGCGGATTACACTGTTGAAGGATTGGAAAACGCACTGGCAGTCCCAAAGACTCAAGTGCGCGTCTTTGGAAAGCCGATAACGAAAGCCGGACGTCGTATCGCAGTTGCGCTCTCTGCTGCTGATTCAGTTGAAACGGCAAGAGAGAATGCAAAGAAAGCGTTGGAACAGCTAACGATAAAATAGAGTTTGAGCAGGTCTTGTCATGGGACAAGGCCTGTTTTTTTCTTTCTCCGTAAAAGTTTTATCATAAGAATCAGAAACCCGATTATAATGTAAAAGTCTTCCATCAATACGGGTGGTTGACACTAAAGGAGGGAGATGACAAAATGAAATTAGTTCCAAGATTCAGAAAACAATGGTTCGCTTACTTAACGGTTTTGTGTTTGGCTTTGGCAGCAGCGGTTTCTTTTGGCGTACCGGCAAAAGCGGCAGAGAACCCGCAAACTTCTGTATCGAATACCGGTAAAGAAGCTGATGCTACGAAAAACCAAACGTCAAAAGCAGATCAGGTTTCCGCCCCTTATGAGGGAACCGGAAAAACAAGTAAATCGTTATACGGCGGCCAAACGGAACTGGAAAAAAACATTCAAACCTTACAGCCTTCGAGCATTATCGGAACTGATGAACGCACCAGAATCTCCAGCACGACATCTTTTCCATATAGAGCAACCGTTCAACTGTCAATCAAGTATCCCAACACTTCAAGCACTTATGGATGTACCGGATTTTTAGTCAATCCAAATACAGTCGTCACAGCTGGACATTGTGTGTACAGCCAGGATCATGGATGGGCTTCGACGATAACCGCCGCGCCGGGCCGCAATGGTTCGTCATATCCGTACGGTACTTATTCAGGCACGATGTTTTACTCCGTCAAAGGATGGACGGAAAGCAAAGACACCAATTATGATTACGGAGCTATTAAATTAAACGGTTCTCCTGGAAACACGGTTGGCTGGTACGGCTACCGGACTACAAACAGCAGCAGTCCCGTGGGCCTTTCCTCGTCAGTGACAGGATTCCCGTGTGACAAAACCTTTGGCACGATGTGGTCTGATACAAAGCCGATTCGCTCCGCTGAAACGTATAAGCTGACCTATACAACCGATACGTACGGCTGCCAAAGCGGCTCGCCTGTTTATCGAAACTACAGTGATACAGGGCAGACAGCTATTGCCATTCACACGAACGGAGGATCGTCATATAACTTGGGAACAAGGGTGACGAACGATGTATTCAACAATATTCAATATTGGGCAAATCAATAAATACAGCAAACTAGCCATATTCATGTCTATTTTGTTTTTATGCGGGTGCAGTTCGCAGACGCATTCTTCTCAAAAAGAAACGACTATTCCTGTCACTCTTCATGTGGAGGATGCTAAGGGGCTGCCGGTCGAAGGGGTTCAAGTGACGATTGTCAAAGCGCCCTCTTCAGATGAGGAGCCGAGTACAGAGATTGGCGAGATACTCGGTAAAACAGACAAAAACGGAGATATCAAATGGGATACCGGCAGAAAAGGCGATTACTCAGTCGCGTTGACGAAGGGTGAAACATCAGTAACCCATCACATCTCGTTAACAGAGGATAAAAAAGATCATGCCATTCCATTAGTCTTCAAAGAATAGCAGTTTCCTTGATTTTAAGGGAACTGCCTTTTTTATTTATTGCAGGAAACCAAACTATATACTGGAAATTTATTATGTGAGATAATAAGAAATAGGTATTTTTTCTTACGAGACAAAAGGGGCGTTATCCTTTATTTTATATCAATCAAACCCGGAGGAAAAAGAAGAAAATGATACAAGATTCAATGCAGTTTGCCGCGGTTGAAAGTGGTCTGCGCTTTTGCCAGGCATATGATCAAAGCCTTTCTTTGTGGCCGATTGAGTCGGAAGCATTCTATGTTTCTACTCGTTTTGGAAAAACACATATCATTGCAAGTGGGCCAAAGGACGCACCTTCGCTCATTTTGCTTCACGGGGGCCTTTTCAGCTCTGCGATGTGGTATCCGAATATCGCGGCGTTGAGCCGTCAATTTCGTACATATGCGGTCGATATAATAGGAGACAAAAATAAAAGTATACCATCAGCAGCCATGGAAACGAGAGCTGATTTTGCAGAATGGATGAAAGATGTCTTTGATTCTCTTGGACTTGAGACGGCACACCTGGCCGGCCTTTCGCTTGGCGGGTCCCATATCGTGAATTTCTTACTCCGCGCGCCTGAAAGAGTAGAGCGGGCGGTTGTTATGAGTCCCGCTGAAGCGTTTATTTCATTTCATCCGGATGTCTATAAATACGCTGCAGAGCTTACAGGGGAAAAAGGAGCTGAATCATATATCAAGTGGATCACAGGCGACAGTTATGATCTGCATCCTTTACTGCAAAGACAAATTGTGGCGGGCGTGGAATGGCAGGATGAGCAAAGGAGCCTGAAGCCGACAGAAAACGGCTTTCCGTACGTGTTCACAGACCAGGAATTGAAATCAATACAAGTCCCGGTACTTCTGATGTTCGGTGAGCACGAGGCTATGTACCATCAGCAAATGGCCTTTGAGCGGGCTTCGGTATTGGTGCCGGGAATTCAGGCTGAAATCGTAAAGAACGCCGGACATCTGTTATCTCTGGAGCAGCCAGAGTACGTCAATCAACGCGTCTTGTCCTTTTTATGCGGGGGGATAAAATAGTAAGGAACATGAAAAGATTGGCATTCATTTTTCAAAAGGTAACAAATGTTGTATAATAATAGAATTTGAATGCTGCTTTTTTTGGGAGCATTCTATGTTATCATGCTTATTGGAGAAAAATTTTTCCTGTAACGCTATTCGATCACTATCGTCAAATAATATAGATGGTTTTACAATTGGAGGTTTGGTTACACTGTGAATTACATCCCCTGTATGATTACGATAGGAAACTTCATTTGCGGATTGCTGGCGATTCATTCCTTGCTATATCACAACATTCATTCAGCAGTGCTTTTTATTTTTACAGGCATGTTCCTTGATTTCTTTGACGGGATGGCTGCTCGTAAGCTGAATGCCGTTTCTGATATGGGGAGAGAACTGGATTCGTTTGCCGATCTGGTTACGTTTGGGGTGGCTCCTTCTATGCTTGCTTACAGTGTCGCGTTGTATACCCTGCCATTTATCGGGATCTTATGCGCATTGACGTACAGCATTTGCGGAATGCTTCGCCTCTCTAAATTTAACATTGAACAAAGCAAGCTCCCGACGTTTATCGGTATGCCGATTCCGTTTGCGGGCATGTGTCTCGTTATTCTAAGCTTCACCTATAACCCGATCCTTCTGGCAATCGGCACTTGCGGACTCTCATATTTGATGGTGAGTAAAATAAAATTCCCTCATTTTAAAAAACATGCGGCAGAAAACCTGGAGTCTGGGAGATGGAATTAGTTCAGCAGCTCATAGCGGATTACGGTTATCTCGCTATTTTTTTGATGCTGGTATTAGGAATTGTAGGATTGCCGATTCCAGATGAAGTGATGATGACCGTTGTTGGCTATTTCACGCATACCGATGTATTGAATTATGAGCTTTCGATATTGATTAGTTTTGTCGGGGCTTTGTTAGGTATGCTGATCAGCTACATGATTGGCAGAAAAGCCGGACGCCCGTTTATCGACAAGTACGGCAAGTGGGTCGGCTTAAAAGAAAAAAGAATGATGAAAGTGGAAAAATGGATGAAGAAATACGGTCCATATTCTCTTATTTTAGGTTATTTTATTCCCGGCGTCAGACATGTGACGTGCTACTTTTCGGGGATCGGCAAAATGGATCTGAAAACGTATGTTGCGTTTGCTGCAATCGGCGCCTTTTTATGGTGCTTTGTTTTTATTACAATCGGAAGGGTTATAGGGATTATTCATGTTTAATACGGCTGTAAAGATTCTGTATCGATCATTGATAGAGCTGACGAATCATCGTCTGTCATCCTATCTGATTAAAGGATTTTGCGAGTCGAAAATCAGCAAACCGGTCATTCCGCTTTTCTCAAAACATTTTCGGCTGAATTGGGATGATGTGGACGGTACGGCTGCTGATTACGGATCGCTGTCCGAATTGTTCATTCGACAAATAAATCTGGAGCGGCGCCCTGTGTCAAAAGAGGCGCATGCGGTGGTCAGCCCTGTTGACGGTGTGGTTCAGACGGTAGGAATCATCAACCCGAATCAAACCTTTACGGTGAAGGGAAAAGATTACTCATTCGCTGAGCTGACCGGCTGTAAAAGCGCAGACCATCAATACAATGGCGGTTACTTCGTCGTGCTGTATCTAAGCCCGAGGCATTATCACCGTTTCCATTCTCCGATCAGCTGCAGGTATCAAAAGCTGGCCGAGCTCGGAAATCGCTCATACCCGGTAAATCAACTAGGCTTAAAATACGGGAAAGATGTGCTGTCGAAAAATTATCGGTTTGTGTACGAGCTGAATAGCGGCAGCCGAAATGTCCTGATGATTCCTGTCGGCGCGATGAATATTAATTCTATCGTGCAGACGAATACCCGTACTGAATTGGAGATCGGCGAGGAGCTGGGATACTTTTCATTTGGCTCAACCGTCATTTTGGTTTTTGAAAAAGACGCGTTCCAGCCGTCCGCCCATTTAGCAGAAGGCCAAGAAGTTCAAGTCGGAGAACTGATAGGTTATGAAGAGTAAAAAGAGGAGCTTGCAAACGCAGCGCCTCTTTTTTTGAAGAAAGGTGAGACTTATGGAGAAACAAATCATCAGCTGGATTACAGATTATCAGAACACCGGAGATGAAGCCGTCCTGCGGCAAGTGCGAGAAGTGTGCTGGCCGATCGTTGAAGCGGTTTTGCAAGAGAAGGCAATAGATGATGAACAAGCGAACAATTTGCGCGAAAAAGGAATCGAGCGGTTTCCATTCATCATCAGCAAATACCAAGCGGATGTGCAGCTTCCAGTTGAGACATTTTTACGAAATACGTATCGGTTTTACTTTCATCAGGTGATGAGAGAATCCAGCTAAAGCTTCTTTCAACAGAGAAGCTTTTTTTTGTTGGTAGGAAAAGGAAACTTTTTCTATATCTATCTCGTAATGACTAGAGAACCTAATTGGGGATTCACAGAAGAGCAGATGATCCTTAAGGAACAATATGACGGTGTCATTTGGCTGGAGCATATCACGCCCTCTGTCATTATCAAGTGAGCGGCGTCCTCCTGTGCTATAACAGGTGGAGTGTACCTTTTGTTTGATAGTTTTCAGATAACTATATCGATTAGTGAATGAATGGAAAATACTTGTTTGCCATGAGAAACCCTTGTGCTGCTTAGGTTTGTAAGAGCTTGGTTATTTTTATCAGTCTGGGCGGATCTGTTCATCTTTGCGGCATTTTCCTGTATGATATAGTAAGAGTGTGCATAGCAACTAACTATAATTGAACAGGGTGTTTAAACATGGAAAAACAATACAGAGTATTACTTTACTATAAATATGTTCCGATTGAAGATCCAGAGGCGTTTAGAGAGCAGCATCTGGCTTTTTGTAAGGAGCTTGGTTTGTTAGGCCGTATCCTTGTTTCTTCTGAAGGAATTAACGGTACGGTATCAGGTACGGTTGAACAGACTGAAAAATATATGGAAACAATGAAAGCTGATCCTCGTTTTGCGGACATGGTATTTAAAATTGATGAAGCAGAAGGCCATGCCTTCAAAAAAATCTTCGTCCGCCATAAAAAAGAGCTTGTAACGCTTCGTCTTGAAGATGATGTCGATCCGAACGAAACAACAGGCCAGCATTTGAAGCCTGCAGAATTTTATGAGAAGATGCAGGATCCAAACACAATTGTCATCGACGCGCGTAACGATTACGAGTATGACCTTGGCCATTTCAGAGGTGCGGTCCGTCCTGACATCGAAGCCTTCCGCGAATTACCTGAATGGATCGAAGAACACAAAGATATGCTTGAAGGCAAAAAGATTTTAACGTACTGTACAGGCGGCGTACGCTGTGAAAAGTTCTCAGGATGGCTGGTGAAGCAAGGCTTTGAAGATGTAGCACAGCTTGACGGCGGAATCGTGACATACGGAAAAGACCCAGAGGTGCAAGGCAAGCTTTGGGACGGCCAGTGCTACGTATTTGATGAAAGAATCAGCGTGCCTGTCAACCGTGTTGAGCATGTGATTGTCGGTAAGGACTACTTTACAGGAGAACCGTGTGAGCGTTATGTGAACTGCGCAAATCCATCTTGCAATAAAAAAATGATATGCACACCGGAAAATGAGTATAAATATATGCGCAGCTGCAGCCACGAATGCCGCACGAACCCAAGAAACCTGTATGTGAAAGAGCATAATATGACAGAAGAAGAAGTAAACGCAAGACTGGCAGCGATTGAAACAGAAGATCACGCTGCTGCTGAATAAAAAAAGAACACCTCGTATTGAGGTGTTCTTTTTTTCTATATGCTTTCAGTTTGGCTGTTTGCGGAAACCCATTCTTTTTGGCGGAAGGCCTTTTCCCATTTTGATACCACGATACAGGCGATCGCATGTCCCGGTACGTTCACGCCTGTTCTCGCCATGTCCATGACGCGGTCAACACCCGCGATAATGGCAACGCCTTCAGCCGGCAGTCCTACAGCATTGGCAGTCGCCAGAAGAACTACAAGCGATCCTGAGGGTACAGCTGCAATGCCTTTACTGGTCATCACAAGCACAAGCATCATGAGCAGCTGCTGGGACAATGTCATGTCTACTTGAAAGGCCTGTGCGAGAAAGATACAAGAAACCGATAAATATAAGCTGGAGCCGTCACAGTTCAATGACAAGCCGGAGGGAACGACAAATGATACCACTCGTTTGGGACAGCCGTATTTCTCCATTCTATCCATCAGCTGAGGGAGAATGGTTTCAGTGCTTGTGGTGGAAAATGCAATTAAAAACAGATCCCATATCATTTTCAATACTTCGAAATACTTAATCTGAAAGATGAGACCGACAAGCGGAAAGAGGACAAAGAGGATCAGGAACAGGCCAAGGAATACGGTGCCAACCAGCTTAAACATAGGGAGGAGGAGTTCAATGCCATATTGGCCTACAGAAGCAGCCATCAGGGCTAACACGCCGATAGGAGCAGTGACCATGACGATTTGCGTGAGCTTGAACATAATCTGAGCTGTAGATTCAAAAAACTTCATTACTGGTTCAGAAGCTTTGCCGATACCAGCTGCGGCGACACCAAATAAAATGGCGAAGAAAATAACGGCAAGCAAATCATTTCTGGCCATGACATCAATAATGTTTGTAGGGATAATATCCAGGATCATTTGCTTGAAATCAACAACTTTGTCTGTGTAGCCGGAAAGTTCATGAATATCTTTTTTTGCCAAATGGGAGAGGTCAAGCCCGACACCTGGTTTTAAGACATTCGCTAATAAAAGTCCAAGCCCTAATACCAACGTTGTAATCACTTCGAACCAAATGATCGTCTTGATGCCGAGACTGCCCATTTTTTTCATGCTTCCGCTTCCTGCGGCTCCAATGACAATGGTAGAAAATACAATCGGCACAACAATCATTTTAATCAGGCGGATAAATCCATCTCCGACAGGCCTCAGTGCCATCCCGAAATCAGGAAAAAAGTGGCCGATCACCGCGCCGACAGCCAAAGCGATTAAAATTTGAAACGCGATTAATTTTTTCAAATGAATCCCCCTTTAGAACGATAGAATGTAGGCATATTCATATCATTCGTGATTCAAATGCAAACACCTTTTTTCAAGTTATTTTATTTTGACAGCGCTTTCATTATGTTGGCGAAAAAGTCCCCCGCAGCAGGGGGGACTTTTTTACTTCATTTGAATGTGCTTTAGATCTTCTTCAGAGGTATTTGTGAAAATAACCGGTGTTATGGCTGAAGCGGCATGCTGCTTGATGTAATTGAGATCAAAGGTGAGAAGCAGTTCGCCTTGTTTGACGGCTTGTCCGCTTGTGACATGTGCTTCAAAGCCTTCCCCATTCAGTTTGACGGTATCGATGCCGACATGAATCAGGATTTCAGTGCCGCCGGCGCTCATAAAGCCGATGGCGTGTTTTGTCGGAAAAATCGAGACGATCTCGCCGTCCGCAGGTGCAACGACTTTTCCTTCTGATGGTATAATCGCAAATCCCTCGCCCATCATTTTTTCTGAAAAGACCTGATCAGGCACATCCCCTAAAGAGACTGTTTCTCCTTTAATCGGATAAATAAAGGTCTCATCGGAATCGGGCTTCAGCGGTTTGTCAGTTACCGTGTCCAGCGCGGCGGCGGTGGCAGGGACGCCTCCGGCCATGATTGTTTTGATGTCGTCTTTTAAGGCATCGGACTTGGTTCCGAATATTGCCTGGAAGTTGTTGTTGACCTCCAGCACACCTACTGCACCAAGCCGTTTTAATTCATCCTTGCTGACTTGGCTTGGCCGATGAACGGTCACACGAAGCCTTGTGATACATGCATCCAGGTTAGCGATATTTTGCTGTCCGCCCAAGGCCTGCAGCACGTGAAAGGCAAGCTGGTCTTTTGCAACTGGAGCTTTCTCCTCATTCTGACCGTCTTCATCTGTCTCACGGCCGGGCGTTTTCAAATTCCATTTCAGAATCGCAAATCGGAACAAATAATAATAAATGAAAGCAAACACGATCCCGACAGGAATGACAACCCAGCCGTTTGTAGACAGTCCGTAGTTCAAGACGTAGTCAATTCCGCCGCCTGAGAACGTATAGCCGTGGCGGACATGGAATAAATCACAAACGACAAAGATGACGCCGGCAAGAATAGAGTTAATCAAATAGAGCACGGGCGCAACGAACAAGAAAGAAAACTCAACCGGTTCTGTAATTCCGGTCAGCATAGATGTGAGCGCCGCAGAAATCATCACGCCGGAGATCATTTTTTTCTTTTCCGGACGCGCGGTATGGATAATGGCAAGTGCAACTGCCGGCAGACAGAAAATCATGTAAGGGAAATCCCCCATCATAAAGCGCCCGGCTGTCGGGTCTCCCGCGAAAAACCTTGTCAGGTCGCCGGTTACGGTGTTGCCTGTTGATGGGTCTGTGTATTCTCCCATCATAAAATAGAAAGGCGTATAAAAAATATGATGCAGGCCAAAAGGAATCAGCAAACGATAGATCGTTGCATAAAAGAACAGGCCGACTGTTGAATCGGCAATTAAACTGCTGGCTGCGTTAATTCCGTTTTGGATCAGCGGCCAAACGAATGAGAAAATGACGCCGATCACCAATGAACTGACGGAAGTAATAATCGGGACAAATCGTTTTCCAGAGAAAAATCCAAGGACCGGATGCAACTCGATTGATGAAAATCGCTTATATAAATAGGCGGCGAGAAGCCCGATGATGATTCCTCCGAAAACCCCCATATCAATCAGGTGCTCGGCTCCTTCATACGGAGGCTGAAGGCCGAGTAATTTTCCCATATTGTCGAGGGTGACGGTTAAAATTAAGTATCCGATGACAGCGGCAAGTCCGGCTACACCTTCTCCGCCGGCTAATCCGATCGCGACCCCCACGGCGAAAATCAGCGGAAGATTATCGAATACAACGCCGCCCGCATCCTTTATAATAGGGATGTTCAGTAAGTCCTTGTCTCCGAAACGGAGCAAAAGACCCGCTGCCGGCAGGACGGCAACCGGAGTCATCAACGCGCGGCCAAGCTGCTGCAGAATTTGAAATGCCTTTTTAAACATGACAGTCTCCTTTTATTGTGTTATGAGAATGATGCACTCTTTAATTTTTGAGCTGCTTTATAATCGGCGATAACGGTTACATGATTGTGTTTTTGAAGAATGGAGGCCGGTACATCTGTCGTGACAGGACCTTCAACCATCTTTTGAATGGCGTCTGCTTTTTCCTCGCCGCTTGCTAATAGCACAATATGTTTGCTGAATTCCATGATGGTTTTAATACCCATTGAAATCGCGAGTCTCGGCACCAGCACCGGATCACCGCCGAAGAATCTGGCATTTGCCTGTATCGTGCTTTCCGAGAGCTTCACAACACGTGTCCGGTCCTCAAAATCAGATCCCGGTTCATTGAAACCGATATGGCCATTGGCGCCGATGCCGAGAATTTGGACATCAATGCCTCCCGCCTGGCGGATGAGATCCTCGTATACTTTGCATTCCGCCTCAAGCTGCGGGTTGTCTCCTTGCGGGATATGAATATGATCAGGCTGCATATTGATATGCTGAAATAGATGCTCATGCATAAAGTGGTTATAACTTTGCGGATGAGATGGAGAGAGACCAGCGTATTCATCCAAATTAAATGTAGTAACCTTTGAAAAATCAATTTCGCCTGCCTGATAGTCTGAAATCAACTGCTTATACAAGCCGACCGGTGTGCTTCCTGTTGCCAGGCCGAGAACGGCATCTTTCTTAGCTTGTATTTGTTCTTTAATAATGGCAGCGCTTAACTTACAGAGTTCTTCGTAGTGATCGGCGATCAGAATCTTCATGTGACACCCCCTCAAAGAGATAGACAAGCACCATATTTGTTATAACCAATTTACGATACTTGTCATTACGAATTTAGCACCGCCCTTATCAAACTGTCAATATTAATTTCTGAAAATTTGTTATAAAAGAAGGATACAAATCTTTCATATTGGGATGGCAAATGGTATTATGGTCTCAATTAAAAAGAACGGAATGCATACAGAATGGGGAGAATGAAATGACAGCTTTATATTCTGTTATCAAGTTTAAAATCATTGAGTTAATTAAATCGGGCAAATATCAGGCGAATGATCAGCTGCCGACGGAGAGTGAGTTTTGCGAACAATATGATGTCAGCAGAACAACTGTGAGACTGGCCCTTCAGCAGCTAGAGCTTGAGGGATATATTAAAAGAATTCAAGGAAAAGGGACATTTGTATCGGCGGCAAAAATACAAACGCCAATTCCGCATAAGATTACGAGCTTTGCAGAACAAATGAGAGGCCTTCGTTCTGAATCAAAAGTGCTTGAGCTTGTGGTGATTCCTGCCGATCACTCCATTGCCGAGCTTTTGAAAATGAAAGAGAATGAACCTGTTAACAAGCTTGTCAGAGTCAGATACGCCGAGGGGGAACCTTTGCAGTATCATACCTCATATATTCCCTGGAAGGCGGCACCGGGGCTGGCACAGGAGGAATGCACCGGCTCGCTGTTTGAATTGTTAAGGACAAAATACAATATTGAAATCAGCAGGGGCACGGAATCGATCGAACCGATTTTAACGGATGAAACGATCAGCGGCCACTTATTAACCAATGTCGGAGCGCCTGCGTTTTTATCAGAATCCCTTACCTATGATAAAAATGAAGAAGTGGTGGAATATGCGCAAATTATTACCCGGGGAGACCGAACGAAATTCACCGTAGAACAGTCATATCATTCATAAAGCAATGTGTTTTAAGAAGGGAATGGTGGTTCTATGTTTTTATTGACGAATGGAAAAGTGCTGTGGGGAGCAGTGATTGCTGCATTCATCCTTTCAATTGTATTTTACCCTTTTCTGCCGACGCAGATGCCGATTCATTATGATGTTGCGAACAGTCCGAATCTGACGGTTAACAAGCTGGCGGGGACTGTGATGCTGCCTGTTTTGATGGTGGTGTTTGCATGGGCGCGGAAGATCAATTGGCAATTAGTGTTCGCAGTGTATATTTTGCTGATTTGCCACATTGTCGTCCTTTGTTTAGCGGTCTAAATCAAACAGCCAGAATAAAACTGGCTGTTTTTCTTTAATTTCAGCTTCATCTGACAATGAATGTGGTGTATAATAGCTGATGATCCTAAAGAATATTCTGAAATTTATAGGTGTGAAGCGGCGTATTATTAAAGGAAAGGCTGTATACTTTTTGCAGCTTTAAAAAGACTGAATATTTAAACAATTATGTGAAAGGTGTGCTGATTAGATTGAATAAGCTTATTGAACGAGAAAAAACTGTATATTATAAGGAAAAGCCCGACCCGTCTTCCTTGGGGTTTGGACAATATTTTACAGATTATATGTTTGTGATGGACTACGAAGAGGGGATTGGATGGCATCATCCGAGAATTGCGCCGTACGCACCGCTTACGCTTGATCCGTCTTCATCTGTTTTTCATTACGGCCAGGCTGTTTTTGAAGGATTAAAAGCATACAGAACAGACGACGGCAGGGTGCTGCTGTTCCGTCCGGATCAAAATATCAAACGGCTGAACAGATCGTGTGAGCGCATGAGCATGCCCCCTTTAGACGAAGAGCTGGTGCTTGAGGCATTGACGCAATTAGTTGAGCTGGAGAAAGATTGGGTTCCAAAGGAAAAAGGAACGTCACTGTATATTCGTCCTTTTGTCATTGCCACAGAACCGAGTCTCGGTGTGAAGGCATCCAGGAGCTATACATTTATGATCGTGCTTTCGCCTGTCGGCTCCTATTATGGCGACGATCAGCTGAAGCCGGTTAGAATCTATGTCGAAGATGAGTATGTGAGGGCGGTCAACGGAGGAGTCGGGTTTGCAAAAACGGCTGGAAACTATGCCGCCAGTCTTCAGGCACAGCGGAAAGCGAATGAACTGGGCTATGACCAGGTACTGTGGCTGGACGCCATCGAAAAGAAATATGTGGAAGAAGTAGGGAGCATGAACATCTTTTTCGTCATAAACGGGGAAGCTGTCACACCTGCTTTAAGCGGAAGCATTTTAAGCGGGGTTACACGTGCGTCTGCGATTGAATTGATTCGAAGCTGGGGCATTCCGGTTCGTGAAGAGAGAATATCGATTGATGAGGTGTATGCGGCCTCTGCACGCGGAGAATTGACAGAGGTCTTTGGCACAGGCACGGCAGCAGTCGTTACGCCTGTCGGTGAACTCAACATCCATGGAAAAACGGTGATTGTAGGCGACGGGCAAATCGGGGACCTCTCGAAAAAGCTGTATGAAACGATAACAGATATTCAGCTTGGCAAGGTAAAAGGCCCGTTTAACTGGACAGTGGAAGTGTGAAAATCGAAAAAGAACCTGCCCGGAGGCAGGTTCTTTTTATTTTGAATGAGTCATATCAGCAGCCGGCTGGCTTTTGCGGTTTTTTACATAATATATTGCATAGCAAATGGCCATAAATGGAACGCCGCAATAGAGTGCGATTCTTTGATTCGGATCAAAGGCAATGCCAACGACGGAAGCCAGGCATAACAGGAACGCAGCAATCGGCACGAACGGATACAAAGGGGTTCTGTATTTCAAATCAGTAACCTTGTTTCCCGCTTCGATATAACGTTTTCTGAACATGAATTGAGAAGCAGCGATTCCCATCCACACGACAACGACGGCAAAACCGGAAATCGACACGAGCACAACGTATACAGTGTCTGGCGCAAATACGCTGGACAGCAACGACAGAATGCCGCCGATCATGCTGAACACCAGCGCGTTAAAAGGGGTTCCTTTTGACGTCAGCTTTGCAAATGTCGGATGAAGCGTTTTTTCTTTTGATAAAGACCACAGCATCCGGGAAGAAGCGTAGAGTCCGGAATTAGCCGCTGACAGGATCGCTGTCAGGATAACAAAGTTCATGATATCGGCTGCGTATGGTACACCGACTCTGTCAAAGACAGCGACAAACGGGCTTTTGATGACACCTGCATCTTGAATCGGAATCAGCCCTGACAGCACAAAAATTGTTCCGACAAAGAAGAGCGAGAGACGCCAGACCGTTGTTTTTATCGCTTTTGGTATCGTCTTGTCAGGATCAACGCTTTCACCGGCTGCGATTCCGATTAGTTCCGTTCCCGAAAAGGCAAAATTGACGGACAGCATCGTCATCAAAATCGGGACAAATCCATTGGGAAAAAGCCCGCCTTCCGCCGTGAAGTTGGACAGCATCGGAGCGGCTTCTCCGCCTTTGATCGGGATGATGCCGAACATGGCAGAGCCGCCTAAAAGAATAAATAATACAATGGCTAATACTTTGATGCTGGAAAACCAAAATTCTGATTCAGCGAAAAACTTGACCGAAAATGCGTTAAGCAAGAAGATGAACAGCGCAAAGACGGCACTCCACATCCAAACCGATGTATGGGGGAACCAGCGCTGCATTAACAGGCCGGCTGCTGTGAATTCTGATCCCAATGCCACGGTCCATGTCAGCCAATACAGCCAAGCGACCGTAAATCCGGTGCCCGGCCCTATGTATTTGGCTGCATAGGTGTGAAAGGCGCCGGTCACAGGCATGGCGACTGACAGCTCACCGAGGCATAGCATGACCAGATAGACGATGCCGGCCCCGACTAAGTAGGCGAGTATCGTTCCGGCCGGGCCTGCTTGCTGAATGGTATAACCTGAGCTTAAAAACAGCCCGGTTCCGATGACACCTCCCAAGGAAAGCATAAAGAGGTGCCGGCTTTTCATACTTCTCTGAAAGGTTGTCTCATTCTTGTTGTGGGCAGAGTTCATCTTTTTCCAACTTTCTATCAGCGATTTATTTCCTTCCTAATAAAAAATCTCATGTCAGAAAGTGACACGAGACTCCGGCGAACCGGCTTTAAGTTAGAATATACAAACTATTCCGATAAGTCAAGTTGTTTTTAAAGAGCGGGCCCAAGCCGCAATTTCTTGAATATTTTCGGGTTTTGTCCGGCAGCAGCCGCCAATCAGCCTCGCTCCTTTTTCATGCCAGGTGCGGGCGCTCGCCCCGTAAGATTCTGCGCATGCTGCGCCGTTCCACGTTTTTGTTTCCGGATCATATTGCTCACCTGAATTCGGGTAGACAATGATCGGTTTTGACGTGTTCTTTTTTAACTCCTCTATCAAGGAAGGGATATGCTGAAGCGGCGTGCAGTTGATGCCGAGTGCTGCAATTTGGCGGTGTTCATCAAGCCATGATGCGCAATCAGATGCAGGTGTTCCGTCACTGATATGCAGGCCGTCTTTAGCACTGAAGCTGATCCATGCATACGTTTCAGGAAATTCCTTCAACAGCCGAACAATCGCTTTGGCTTCAGTCAGACACGGAATCGTTTCGCATGCCAATACATCAGCTCCGGCTTCAATCAGCGCCTTCATCCGGGGGCGATGAAATTCAATCAGTTCATCTTCTGATATTGCGTAGTTGCCGCGATACTCAGACCCGTCTGCAAGATAAGCGCCATAAGGGCCTACAGAAGCCGCAATGATCGGTTTTGGCCGATTCAAACGGTTCTCTTCAAGCGACCAAAATTCATCACGTGCTTCAGCTGCGATGCTGACGGACAACTCGATGAGCCGGCGTGCTTCCGCTTCGCTCAGCCCGCGTGCGGCAAAGCCTTCAAATGTAGACTGATAGCTGGCGGTGATTGCACAATCGGCGCCTGCTGCGAAATAATCAGTATGAACTTGTTTAATCAGCTCCGGCTCTTCCATCAGGATTTTTGCCGACCACAGACTGTCGTTCAAATCACAGCCCTTGCGTTCAAGCTCGGTCGCCATGGCGCCGTCTAGCACAATAAGCGGGTATGTATCTAGTATGTGTTGGATAGGATTCATAGAATGTACCTTTCTTTCAGATTTTTTTGAAAAAGATATGAAAATCGTAATGGAGGCTTACGTGTTTGTCAATAAACGCAAAAAGAGAAAGGTGTTCAGCCCATATGTCTGAACACCCTTTTCTTATGATATTTGTTTGTTGTGCGTGTCAGTCTTTGTGTCTGAAACCGGCCAGCACTCAATGCCATTATGGTTTTTGAGCACATCTTTATAAAAGACAGGATCTTTGCCTGCTTTTTTCTGGCGTGTATAGTCTTTCAGCGCCGTAAAAACAACCTTTGATAGTAAGAAAATAGCGATTAAATTCACGACGACCATCAAACCCATGAACAAATCAGCAAGATCCCAGACGAGCTGGACTTTGGCAACACAGCCAAACACGATCATTGCCAGCACGCCGATACGGTAGACAAAAATCAGTTTTTTGCTTTTGTTCAAAAAGCCGATATTGGTTTCGCCATAATAATAGTTTCCAATTAGAGCACAGAATCCGAATAACAAAATCAGAATGGCCAGAAAGCCTGATGCCCATGATCCGACATGGGAGCTGAGGGAGGCTTGTGTCAAGGCGATTCCGCTCAGACCCGGAGTATGATAGGCATCCGAAAACAGGATGATAAAGGCGGTGCTTGTACAAATGACCAGTGTATCTGTCAGTACACCAAAAGCTTGGATCAGCCCCTGTTTGACGGGATGGCTTGTTGTGGCGGTGGCAGCGGCATTCGGTGCGCTTCCCATTCCCGCTTCGTTTGAAAAGATTCCCCGTCTGACGCCTTGCATGAGTGCCGCGCCCAAAGCCCCGCCGGCGGCCTGATCAAAACCAAACGCATTTTTCACGATTAGCGCAAGCACACTTGGCAGCTGCGTAATGTTGGTGAAAATGACGAAAAACGCAACTCCGATATACAGGACAGCCAATACGACGACAATGGATTCAGCCAGCTTTGCAATGCGCTTGACTCCGCCAAAAATAATCGTGCCGAATACAGCAATTAAAATGAGTCCCAATGTCAGGCGGTTTGTGCCAAACGCGTTTTCAAAGGCAAGGCTGACTGTATTGGATTGAACCGAGTTGAAGACGATACCGAACGATAAGGTGATTAACACAGCGAACAGCGCGCCCATCCACCTTTTGTTCAGCCCTTTTTCCATGTAATACGCCGGCCCGCCGCGGAAGCCGTTTACATCTTTTACTTTATAAATCTGAGCCAGTGTGCTTTCCACAAAGCTGGATGCTGATCCGATAATGGCGATAATCCACATCCAGAAGATTGCACCGGGCCCGCCGAGTGCAATGGCGATGGCAATGCCCGTAATATTTCCCGTTCCGACACGGGCCGCCATGCTGATGCAAAAGGCTTGAAACGGAGAAATGCTGTTTTTTGACCGGGAAGCAGCACCTTCTCTTAATACCCTGACCATTTCTTTCAGCATGCGAACCTGTAAAAACTTAAGCCTGAACGTAAAATAGATTCCCAGAGAAAGGAGCAAAACAATCAATAGCTTTGACCACAAAAGATCATTTGCAATACCGACGATATGTTCCAGGATTTGCTGCATACAATCACCTCTTTTTTCATATTTAAAAAATGCTGAGCTCCCATTCCTGCGCCATATGCTTCAGCAGCATACCGCCAGTGAGGCTGTTGCCGTATTCATCAATGGCAGGCCCGTAAATGCCGATGCCGCATCCGGATTGAAAAGGCTGTTCTCTTCTGGCGCTTGGAGGCACCAGCGCCATGATGCCGCCGGAGACGCCGCTTTTGGCCGGCACGCCGACAAACGCCGCATATTTGCCTGAAGCGTTGTACATGCCGCACGTCAGCATTAATGCCTTGGCCAATTTTGCCACATCTTTTGGAATCACCTGCTCGTGTCGAATCGGATGATACCCGTCATGAGCAAGGATCAGGCCGATCAACGCAATATCTTCTGTAGTGCTCTCCATAGCGCATTGCTTCAAGTACACCTCAAGTGTTTCTTCTACTTCAGCTTCTAAAAAGTTTGTTTCTTTTAAATAGTAGGCCAGCGCTCTGTTGCGGTGGGCGGTTTCCCATTCAGAACGGAATACTTCTTCATGAATTCTTGGCCGTTTTCCTATCAAAGTTTCCATCACCGAGTAAAGAAACTCGAGCTTTTCGTATGCAGATTCTCCGGGAAGGATCGAAGCGATGGTGAGGGCACCCGCGTTGATCATGGGATTGAAGGGCTTTCCCGGCTTGTTGATTTCGAGCCGAATGATTGAATTAAAGGCGTCACCTGTCGGCTCGACATCTACGCGGTCAAGCACATAGGGAATGCCGCGGCTCATGCAGGCGGCAATAAAGCTAATCACTTTTGAAATGCTTTGCATGGTAAAAGAGACGTTCCAGTCGCCGGCGTGTATCATCGTTCCATCAGGCTCCAATACACAGATGCCGAGCTGTGAATCATTGACTTTTCCTAAAGCGGGGATATAGTTTGCGCTTTGTCCATTGGCGGCAAAAGGGCGATAGTATTCAACCCAATCATGAAGCTGTAACGCCGGGTTTATGTCTTTCTGGTGCTCTTTTATCAATTCTTTCATCGAATTCCTCCTCACTGATTTTTTTCTTAAAGGACTGAGGTGTATCAAAACGAAGGCTAAGGGGGCGTTAAACGCTTTCATAATAGCGGAAGGTATAATTACTGTATAATGGAGACTACAGAATCATACAAAATACGACAAAAACATTTTGAAAATAAGCAGTAAGATTTATAAAAACCTCATGTTCTGGGTCAAAAGCAATTTGCAGGTTTTCTCCCGATTCCCCAAAATAAAAAGCGAGGATGTGATCAACATAAAACTGGAACGGTTTATTGAAAAAGACGGATATATACTGGCCCTCATGCTGATTACGGTGCCGCTGGCCGGTGAACTGAAATTTTATCCCCTCAATGAAGAATTCCGGGTCAGCTTTGGGGCACCGGTTTTTTTCTTCTTTTTATCATTGTTGCGGCATGTGCCCGCTGTGCTGCCGGGTTTTCTGACTGGAGCGGCTGTTTTCATCTTTCGCGTCTTTCTGGAATTATGGGGCGGAGGACACAATGGGCTGACTCCGATTCTGTATGATCAAGCGTCTGGCTTTTTCTTTTATATGACTTACGCCTGTCTGTTTTCCATATTAAAGGCCAATCGTTTCCGTGAACGGCCGATTATGCTCGGTTTCATTGGGTTTATGATTGAAGTTGTGTCAGATTGTGTCGAGCTAACTGTGCAATTTCTCATTTTTCATACGGTTGTCACGCCTGAGAAAATCACTGACATTGCGGTGATTGCGATTTCTCACACATTTATTGTGATGAGCTTTTATAGTGTGCTGAAGCTGTATGAAACACAATCGAGAGAAAAACAGACAAGGCAGCAGCACGAGCACATGCTGATGATCGTTTCCAATTTATATGAAGAAACGGTGCACCTAAAAAAGACATTGAAAACGACAGAGAAAGTGACAAACGATTCGTATCAGCTCTATCGGGAAATGAAGGGCAAGGATGTTCAGCTGAGCGGCAGAATCCTGAGACTGGCCGGAGAGATTCATGAAGTGAAAAAGGACAACCAGCGGATATTCGCAGGGCTTTCAAAACTGATTTCGAATGAGAGTTTGAGAGATTATATGAGGGCTTCTGATTTGCTGCAGCTCGTGATTCGAATGAATGAAAAGTACGCTGAAGCACTAGGGAAGCAGATTGATTTTTACTGCTCGATCGAGGGAGAGCATGACGAATATCACGTATTTATCGTGCTTTCGATCATTAATAATCTAACAGCAAATGCGGTAGAGGCTATGGATGAAGAGGGAATGGTCAGCCTGAGGCTCCGTAAGCCAAATGAGAGTATGGTAGAATTCCAGGTGGAAGACAATGGCCCCGGGATTTCCGAGAAAATCGGAGACATTGTGTTTGACCCGGGCTTTACTTCAAAATATGACGAATTTGGCACGCCTTCTACGGGTATCGGACTTTCCTACGTAAAGGAAATCGTGACAGAGCTAGAAGGGGATATCACGTTTGATAATCAGCAGCGGGGAGTGGTGTTTGCCATCAGGCTGCCTGTCCGGCATTTGATTCAGAAAGGGTGAACCAAAAGCTATGCGTTTTTTTATTGCAGATGATGACCGTGCGGTGCGGTCAATTTTAAGGCAGATCATTGAGGACGAAGATCTCGGGGAAGCTGCTGGTGAAGCAGACGACGGAAGCCAAGTGGAAGGGCATATGCTGCAATTTAAGCAGATTGATATTTTATTAATCGATCTGTTAATGCCCGGAAGAGACGGCATTGAGACGATTCGTCAGATCCAGAATACGTACTCCGGCAAAATCGTAATGATCTCTCAAGTGGAGGCGAAGGAAATGGTCGGGGAAGCGTACTCGCTCGGCATCGAATATTTTATCCATAAGCCGATTAACCGCATTGAAATTGTCACGGTTCTCCAAAAGGTGAAGGAGCGGATCGAGCTTGAACACTCGATTGGAGCCATTCAGCATTCTCTAAGCCGGCTTGTCAATCGGACTGAACGGAAAGCGCGTCCCCAGCAGAAGAGTGACAGCGGTTTAAAAGAGGCAGGAACATTCCTGTTGTCCGAGCTGGGCATGATGGGAGAAGGCGGCGCACATGATCTCATGGCGGTCCTGCAGTATTTAGCAGAACACGAGCAATCCGAGCCGCACGAAAAACAAAGCCCTTCGCTAAAACAAATATTCACCCAAGTAGCGGTACGGAAGCTGGGGACAGGAGCCTCACAGACGGAAGTCAATCGCGAAATGAAAGCCTCGGAGCAGCGTATCCGCAGAGCGATTATTCATTCGCTGCACCATTTTGCTTCACTGGGCACAACTGATTTTTCGAATCCAAAATTTGAAACCTATGCATCGAAATTCTTTGATTTTCCGGTTGTCAGCCAGAAAATGAAAGAACTCCAATCCAAGGATGCAAAACCCCTTGCACCTGCTAGAATAAATATGAAAAAATTCATCCACGTGTTTTTTTTGGAAGCAAAGCTTTTGCATGAGACGATGAAACAAAGAAGGATATAAACCAAACAGCCGGCTGACCAGGCTGTTTTTTTGCTGCGCAGAATCCCGGCCGGACAGTGATTTACCGCTTTTTTATAAAATATCAGAAAATAAAGATATTGACTTATTGTTTATTTGTCTTACAATTAAACAAAAGGATATATGGGAAGGAGCGGATGTGAAAGAAAAATTAATAAAAGCGCTTACAGATAGAGGCCGTATACACAAATAACAGGAGGTTATGTTGATGAGCCGTATCAGAAAAGCACCCGCTGGAATTTTAGGTTTTCCGGTTGCTCCTTTTAACACACAAGGAAAACTGGAGGAAGAAGCTCTTTTTCAAAACATTGAGTTTTTGCTGAATGAGGGCTTGGAAGCGATATTTATCGCTTGCGGGTCTGGTGAATTCCAATCTCTCAGCCAGAAGGAATATGAGCAAATGGTGGAAGTCGCAGTCTCGGCAGCCGGAGGAAAGGTGCCGGTCTACACGGGGGTGGGCGGCAACCTCAGCACAGCGCTTGATTGGGCGCAGCTGTCGGAGAAAAAAGGCGCCGACGGCTACTTGATTCTGCCTCCGTATTTGGTGCATGGCGAACAGGAGGGGCTGTACCAGTATGCGAAAACGATTATTGAAAGCACTGACTTGAACGCGATTCTTTATCAGCGCGATAACGCAGTTCTCTCTGTTGAACAGATCAAACGTCTGACCGAATGTGAACAGCTTGTCGGTGTCAAAGACGGGGTAGGAAATATGGATTTGAATATCAATCTCGTCTATACGATCGGCGACCGCTTGGGATGGCTCAACGGAATGCCGATGGCTGAAGTGACGATGCCGGCTTATCTGCCGATCGGGTTCCACTCTTACTCTTCAGCGATTTCAAATTATATCCCGCATATTTCGCGAATGTTCTATGATGCATTGAAAAACGGAAATGACGAGCTTGTGAAGGAACTCTATCGGCATGTGATTCTGCCGATCAACGACATTCGCAAACAACGAAAAGGCTACGCCGTATCCTTGATTAAAGCCGGTATGGAAATCATGGGTTTGAATGTAAGGAATACAGCCAGACCGCCTGTCGGCCCGGTTGAAAAAGATCATTATCAGCAATTGGAAGCAATTTTGAAGCAGGCGGCTGACCGTTTTCCGAAAAAAGCCGCGACGGTTTGACCAGAAAAAACACGAAAGGGGCAATGGGCATGTCTGTGATCACGGAACAAAACACGTACCTCAACTTTATTAACGGAGAGTGGGTTAAGTCTCAATCAGGCGATATGGTCAAAGTCGAAAACCCTGCCGATGTGAATGATATTGTCGGATATGTACAGAATTCAACGGCTGAAGATGTGGAACGTGCCGTCACCGCCGCCAATGAAGCCAAAACGGCTTGGAGAAAGCTGACGGGTGCCGAGCGCGGCCAATACTTATACAAAACAGCGGATATCATGGAGCAGCGCTTGGAGGAAATCGCCGCCTGTGCAACGCGTGAAATGGGTAAAACATTGCCGGAAGCGAAGGGAGAAACAGCCCGGGGGATTGCCATTCTGCGCTATTACGCCGGAGAGGGCATGCGAAAAACGGGTGACGTCATTCCGTCTACTGACAAAGACGCGCTCATGTTTACCACCCGTGTTCCGCTCGGTGTGGTCGGTGTGATTTCTCCGTGGAACTTCCCAGTGGCGATTCCGATTTGGAAAATGGCGCCGGCATTGGTATACGGCAATACCGTTGTCATCAAACCGGCGACAGAAACAGCTGTGACATGCGCGAAGATCATTGCCTGCTTTGAGGAAGCGGGGCTCCCGGCAGGGGTCATCAATTTGGTGACAGGCCCGGGTTCTGTTGTCGGGCAGGGGCTTGCTGAGCATGACGGTGTAAACGCCGTTACGTTTACCGGTTCAAATCAAGTCGGAAAAATCATCGGGCAAGCCGCTTTAGCGAGGGGAGCCAAATATCAGCTTGAGATGGGCGGCAAAAACCCTGTCATCGTAGCTGATGACGCTGACCTTGAAGCTGCGGCAGAAGCTGTCATAACGGGGGCCTTCCGTTCAACCGGCCAGAAATGCACCGCGACAAGCCGTGTCATCGTACAAAGCGGAATTTACGAGCGCTTTAAAGAAAAACTGCTCCAGCGCACAAAAGATATTACAATCGGAGACAGCTTAAAAGAGGATGTCTGGATGGGACCGATAGCCAGCAAGAATCAGCTTGATAACTGCCTGTCATACATTGAGAAAGGCAAACAGGAGGGCGCTTCCCTTTTAATAGGAGGAGAAAAGCTGGAGAACGGAAAGTATCAAAACGGCTATTATGTTCAGCCTGCCATCTTTGACAATGTGACATCTGAGATGACAATTGCCCAGGAGGAAATTTTCGGTCCGGTGATCGCCTTGATCAAGGTGGACTCGATAGAGGAGGCGCTGAACATCGCCAATGATGTGAAGTTCGGTTTAAGTGCATCCATCTTCACGGAAAACATCGGCCGAATGCTTTCTTTCATTGATGAAATCGATGCCGGGCTGGTTCGGATCAATGCAGAAAGCGCAGGTGTTGAGCTGCAGGCGCCTTTTGGCGGCATGAAGCAGTCGAGCTCCCACTCCCGAGAACAGGGTGAGGCAGCGAAGGACTTTTTCACAGCGATCAAAACTGTTTTTGTGAAGCCGTAATGGTGCTGGAAAGAGGCGTGCGTCTCTTTCCCGGTTTATCACAACCAGCATATGATTCTCTACTTTGAAAAGGAGAAGATACTATGAAAAAAGACTTTGCGAGTGTTACTCCGGCGGGCAAAAAAACGTCCGTGCGCTGGTTCATCGTGTTTATGCTGTTTCTTGTGACCTCTATTAACTACGCGGATCGAGCGACGCTTTCCATCACCGGAGATTCCGTCCAGCACGATTTGGGATTGGACTCGGTCGCCATGGGATATGTCTTTTCTGCCTTTGGCTGGGCCTATGTCATCGGACAGCTTCCGGGCGGCTGGCTGCTGGACCGTTTTGGTTCAAAGACTATCATTGCGTTAAGCATCTTTTTCTGGTCGTTTTTTACGTTGCTGCAAGGGGCGATTGGCTTTTTCTCCGCCGGCACAGCGATTATCCTGCTGTTTGCACTGCGTTTTCTGGTTGGTTTATCAGAAGCGCCTTCATTTCCCGGAAACGGCAGAGTTGTTGCCTCATGGTTTCCAAGCTCCGAGCGCGGGACAGCTTCAGCCTTTTTTAATTCAGCACAATACTTCGCAATCGTCATTTTTTCTCCTTTAATGGGCTGGCTTACCCACTCTTTCGGCTGGCATTCCGTCTTCGTTGTTATGGGTATTGCAGGCATTCTTCTGGCTGTCATCTGGCTAAAAACGGTGTATGAACCGAAAAAACATCCGAAGGTTAATGAAGCTGAGCTTGCGTACATCGAACAGGGCGGCGGGCTGATTTCCATGGATGACAGTAAAAGCAAACAAGAAACAGAATCGAAATGGCCGTATATCAAACAGCTGTTAACGAACCGCATGCTGATTGGCGTGTACATCGCGCAATACTGTATTACGACTCTCACCTATTTCTTTCTCACATGGTTTCCGGTATATTTGGTTCAGGCCCGCGGCATGTCTATTCTTGAAGCTGGGTTTGTCGCTTCCCTGCCGGCGCTGTGCGGATTTGCCGGCGGCGTCCTTGGGGGCATTGTGTCAGACATCTTACTCAAAAAAGGCCGTTCACTGACCTTTGCAAGAAAAGTGCCAATCATTGCCGGCATGCTGCTGTCTTGCAGTATGATTGTCTGTAACTACACAGATTCAGCATGGCTCGTCGTTGTCATTATGTCGCTCGCGTTTTTCGGAAAAGGCTTCGGCGCATTGGGTTGGGCTGTCGTGTCGGACACGTCTCCGAAAGAATGTGCAGGATTAAGCGGCGGTTTGTTCAACACTTTCGGGAATATTGCCTCAATTACAACACCGATTATTATCGGATACATTGTCAATGCCACTGGATCTTTCAATGGCGCGCTTGTGTTTGTCGGCGCTAACGCGATTGCGGCGATCCTCAGCTATTTGCTGCTGGTCGGGCCGATCAAACGGGTCGTGTTAAAGAAACAAGAACAAGACCCCGATCAATCGTTGCCTGTCTAATATTTATGAAAGCGCTTTATAAAGGGAGGAAAATGCATGAGTTCACCGATACAAGAGCAGGTTCAAAAAGAAAAAAGATCGAATATTCCCTCAATTTCTGAAATGAAGGTGATTCCTGTTGCGGGACATGACAGCATGCTGCTGAATCTAAGCGGAGCACACAGCCCGTTTTTTACCCGGAATATCGTAATCTTAACAGACAGCAGCGGAAATCAGGGAGTCGGCGAGGTGCCTGGCGGAGAGCATATTCGCCGCACACTGGAGCTGTCAGAGCCGCTTGTTGTCGGAAAATCTATCGGTGCGTACCAGGCGATATTGCAAACGGTCAGAAAGCAGTTTGGCGATCAGGACAGGGGAGGGCGAGGAAACCAGACGTTTGATTTGCGCACCACTGTGCACGCCGTCACCGCACTGGAAGCGGCTTTGTTGGATTTGCTTGGAAAGTTTCTTCAGGAACCGGTCGCGGCTTTGCTGGGCGAAGGGAAGCAGCGTGATGAAGTAAAAATGCTCGGTTACCTCTTTTACATCGGCGACCGAAATCGGACGACCTTGCCGTATCAAAGCGATGAGCAGTCAGATTGTGCGTGGTTCCGTCTGCGCCATGAGGAAGCGCTGACGCCGGAGGCCATTGTGCGTCTTGCCGAATCCGCACAGGAGCGCTATGGCTTTCAGGATTTCAAATTGAAAGGCGGGGTGCTGCGGGGAGAAGAGGAAATCGAAGCTGTTACCGCATTATCGAAACGTTTTCCAGAGGCAAGGATCACTCTTGATCCGAACGGGGCATGGTCATTAGAGGAAGCTATTGCATTATGCAAAGGAAAGCAAGATGTGCTCGCGTATGCGGAAGATCCATGCGGGGATGAGAATGGCTACTCCGCTCGTGAAGTAATGGCTGAATTCCGCCGCGCGACAGGGCTTCCGACTGCGACAAATATGATTGCGACTGACTGGCGGGAAATGGGTCACGCGATTCAGCTCCACGCGGTCGATATACCGCTGGCTGATCCGCATTTTTGGACGATGCAAGGGTCGGTGCGGGTTGCGCAAATGTGCCATGATTGGGGTTTGACATGGGGCTCGCACTCCAACAACCACTTTGATATTTCCCTTGCGATGTTTACCCATGTGGCAGCAGCGGCTCCGGGGCGGATCACGGCGATTGATACCCATTGGATCTGGCAGGACGGGCAGCGATTAACGAAACAGCCTTTTGAGATTTCTTCTGGCTGTGTCAAGGTGCCGGATAAGCCTGGACTAGGCGTCGATATTGATATGGAACAAGTGGAAAAAGCGCATGAGATCTATCGGAAAATGAATTTAGGCGCACGGAATGACGCGATCCCAATGCAGTTCCTGATCAGCAACTGGGAATTTGACCGGAAGCGCCCGTGTCTTGTGCGATAAGTTTGATTGTAAATATTGTCATATCCGCTATTTTGTCTTACAATTGAACAACTGAAGGGAGAGTTGTTCGTGTACGAAGGTTTAGAGGATTTGAAAGTCGATACAGTCAATCGGAAAACATTAGCCAAGCAGGTCATCGAACGGATTGTCCATTTATTATCGAGCGGACAGTTGAGGGCCGGAGACAAATTGCCGACAGAAATGGAACTGATGGACATTTTGCATGTCAGCAGGCCGGTGCTACGGGAAGCACTCAGTTCACTTGAAACGCTGGGCGTCATTACGAGAAAAACACGAGGGGGCACATATTTCAACGATAAAATCGGCATGCAGCCATTTTCCGTCATGCTTGCTTTGGCCACTGATAATCTTCCGGCTATCATTGAAGCGCGGATGGCGCTAGAACTCGGGCTCGTGACAATTGCCGCGGAAAAAATCAATGAGGAAGAGCTTCAGCGTTTGCAGAAGACGATCGACGATATTGCCAACAGCACTGACAATCATTATGGTGAAGCGGATAAAGAGTTCCATCGAATTATTGCGTTAAGCGCCAATAACCCCGTCGTTGAAGGGATGATTCAGTCCCTGCTGATCACCCATGCGAAAATTGACAGCCAAATTCCGTACAGGGAGAGAGATGTAACGGTCGAATATCACAAAAAAATCTACGACGCCCTTGCCAAAAGAGATCCGTACAAAGCACATTACCACATGTATGAGCATCTGAAATTTGTCCGTGACAAAATTCTAAAAGGAATGGATGAAAAATAATGGTGAGCAACCGCAGTTGAAACGTAAGAGCTGCGGTTTTTTTAAACCAATTTAGAAAACGCTTACTAAAATATGAGGAGTGATTTTCATATGGCGATGAACCTCAGGAAGAACCAAGCCCCCCTTTACATCAAAGTGCATGAAATAGATAACACCGCGATTATTGTAAATGATGGAGGGCTGCCAAAGGGCACTGTTTTCTCATGCGGGCTCGTACTTGAAGAGGATGTTCCTCAAGGCCATAAGGTGGCCCTCACCGATCTCAATCAAGGGGACGAGATCGTGCGTTACGGAGAGGTGATCGGATTTGCTGATGAGACGATCAAACGCGGGAGCTGGATACGGGAAGCCCTCGTGAGAATGCCCGCTCCTCCGGCGTTAGACGATCTTCCTCTCGCAAACAGGGTGCCGCAGCCGCGGCCGTCTCTTGAAGGCTATACGTTTGAAGGATATCGAAATGCGGATGGCAGTGCGGGGACAAAAAATATTCTCGGCATCACGACAAGTGTTCAATGTGTTGTTGGCGTTTTGGATTATGCAGTCAAACGAATAAAAGAAGAGCTGCTGCCGAAATACCCAAATGTCGATGACGTTGTGCCGCTGCATCATCAATACGGATGCGGCGTGGCGATCAATGCGCCCGACGCTGTCATTCCGATCCGCACGATTCAAAATCTTGCGAAGCATCCGAACTTCGGCGGAGAAGTAATGGTCATCGGATTGGGATGTGAAAAGCTCCTCCCGGAAAGAATTGCCTCCGAAAATGATGATGACATTCTATCGCTCCAGGATCACCGAGGTTTTGCGGCGATGATCCAATCCATTTTGGAAATGGCGGAGGAACGGTTAATCAGGCTGAACAGCAGAACCCGGGTGTCATGCCCTGTTTCGGATCTGGTAATCGGCCTGCAATGCGGCGGCAGTGATGCGTTTTCCGGCGTGACGGCGAACCCTGCCGTGGGGTATGCGGCTGATTTATTGGTTCGCGCAGGTGCAACGGTTTTGTTTTCTGAAGTGACAGAGGTGCGGGATGCCATTCATTTATTAACGCCGCGGACTGTCAGTGAAGAGGTCGGACAATCGCTGATCAAAGAGATGAAGTGGTATGACAGCTATCTTCGGCGGGGAGACGCAGACCGTAGCGCAAACCCGTCACCAGGCAATAAAAAAGGCGGATTATCCAATGTGGTGGAAAAAGCGTTAGGTTCGGTAGCGAAATCAGGCACAAGCCCCATCTCCGGCGTGCTCGGCCCTGGTGAAAGAGCAAAGCAAAAAGGCCTGCTGTTCGCGGCGACACCGGCAAGCGATTTTGTGTGCGGCACCCTGCAGCTGGCTGCGGGCATGAATCTGCAGGTGTTTACGACAGGAAGGGGAACACCATACGGCCTGGCTGCTGCGCCGGTGCTGAAAGTATCGACGCGGCATTCCTTATCAGAGCATTGGGCTGATTTAATCGATATCAATGCCGGCCAAATCGCGACAGGAGAGGCCAGTATCGAAGACGTAGGCTGGGAAATCTTCAGAACGATTTTGGATGTGGCAAGCGGCCGAAAACAAACGTGGGCAGACCGTTGGGGCCTTCATAATGATTTGTGCTTGTTTAATCCTGCTCCAGTGACTTGATTCATTTTTTTATAGCGATTAGATGGAATATGATGTAAAATACAATTAACGTATAGGAAACGGAGGGGTTACAGCATGGCATTCATTAGATTCCGAGTGACACGAATTCAATAGTGAGCAACTCTCGCCTGAATGCGGGAGAATCGGGATGAATCCGCCTATGTATGAGCCCTTATATGGTTATTAAAAAAGAGGGTGGCGATGCCTGCCTTCTTTTTTCTGCCCCCAAACATCCCCTCTCTCTCCTTCAGGGCGGAGCATGAGAAAGGGGAAATGGGATGACAAACCTTACCGAAAAACAGATGATCACGGAGATTGTCGGGCTTGCACGCAGCCAAGGTTTGACGGTTCATTCTGAGAACGCGCAATTGAATGAAACCGGAATGGACTTTCAAGTTGTATTTGCCAAGGACGACACAGGTATGCCATGGGTGCTGCGAAAACCGCGGCGAAGTGATGTTGTGGAAAGAGCATCTGCAGAAGGCATAACGCTTGCCTTTCTCCGCGCGAATCTGACTGCTGATGTGCCGGATTGGAGAATTCATACACCGGAATTGATCGCTTACCCCATGTTAAAAGGAACGCCGGCTGCTGGAATTGACTTGGAACAAAAGCAATATGTATGGAATATGGATCATCAGCCGCCGTCAGACGACTTTGTCCGCACACTTGCCGACATACTGGCTAAATTACATGGCACGGATCAAATATCTGCTGGGCAATCCGGAATAGAAGTGATAAGGCCAGAAGATTTCAGGCAAATGACAGCAGACTCTATGGTTGATGTGAAGAATAAGCTTGGTGTATCTACGACGCTTTGGGAAAGATGGCAAAAGTGGATAGATGATGATGCATACTGGCCTTGTTTTTCTGCACTGATACACGGCGATCTCCACCCGCCGCATATTCTTATCGACCAAAATGAACGTGTCACAGGACTTCTGGATTGGACAGAAGCGAAGGTTGCCGATCCAGCCAAGGATTTTGTTCTTTATCAAACCATTTTCGGGGAAAAAGAAACTGCCCGTTTACTTGAATACTATGATCAAGCAGGCGGCCGGATATGGGCAAAAATGCAGGAACACATTTCAGAGATGCAGGCGGCGTATCCGGTGGAAATCGCCAAGCTAGCTCTGCAAACACAGCAGGAGGAACACATCAATATGGCGCTGGAAGCACTTGGTGTAACATCGGATTAAGAATTGACTTCGTTTCATGAACCGAGTATTATAAACTCTACAAATAATAGAACGGATTAACAATCGTGAGGAAGAGCAAGTACGCATCAGAATGGAGGTTCAGAGAGTCGGTGGCAGGTGTGAACCGATCCTCCCCTGATGCCGAATGGGCTTCTGAATTGCTTTGCTGAACGGATAGTAGGCGATGCCGGGTTTCTCTCCCCGTTACCAAGAGAGGAGTATCGAAACATAGGTTTTCTGTACTTAGAGTGAACGGCTGTATAGCTGTTAATAAAGGTGGTACCGCGAGACCCTCGTCCTTTTCATAGGACGGGGGTTTTTTGTGTTTCTTAAAGGAGGTGACGGCCAATGGACGATGGCTGGTGGTGGCATAGCAGATGAGTTAGAAAGGAGGATATCAAATGGTCATTGCAACTGATGATCTTGAGGTCGCATGTCCTAAATGTGAAAGAGCGGGAGAAATCGAAGGAACACCTTGCCCGGCCTGCAGCGGAAAAGGTGTTATTCTGACTGCTCAAGGATATACGCTTCTGGATTTTATCCAAAAGCATTTGAATAAGTAAAGGATAAAAGCTGAGCTGAGATGAGAGCAGAAGAGCAGAGTAAGATTCGTGAGGCCGCAGCAGGTACGATTTTTTTGCTGATCGGAACAGTTTGTTTTGCGTCTAAATCGATTTGGATAAAATGGGCATACCAAATGGGTGCTGAGCCAGATGCCGTGCTGCTATACAGGCAGCTGCTGGCTGTTCCGCTGTTTTGGCTGATTTTTTTAATATACCGACCTCCAATGCCAGACGGTAAGAAAAAAGGAGACCTATGGAAGGCTTGTGGCGCGGGAGTGTTTTGTTTTTTTCTGTCTCCCTTGCTTGATTTTATCGGGCTGAACCATGTATCCGCAATGGTTGAACGTATATTGCTGATGAGCTATCCGTTGTTTGTGTTTGGATTCACCGCGTGTCGTGACCGGAAAATGTCCTCAATTCAGGACCTTTTCGCAGTTCTGGCGGTCATGTTTGGGCTTTTCTTGGCGCTGGGCGGCTGGAATGCTGAACTTTTCCAGGCGAATATGATTGGAGCTGTATTCATTTTGTTATCTTCGGCGGTCTATGCTGGTTATCTTGTCCTTTCCGGGCATCTCGTCCATCAAATCGGAGGGATCCGTCTCAATGCATATGGGATGACAGCTGCTGGAGCTGCCATGATGCTTTACACAGGGATCAAATCGGCGGCTGGCATGAATACGCCAATGGCAGCATATCCGCTTTCTATGTATGGTTTGTTCGCGGTAATTGCAGTCGTTACCACAGTGATTCCATTTGTGCTAATGCTTGAGGGCATAAAACGAATCGGGGCACAGCGAGCCGCCGCCATTTCAATGGCAGGGCCTATCCTGACGATTTTCTATGGAGCTTTATTTTTCGGTGAACGACTCGGGCTCATTCAAGTCATTGGATGCGCTGCCGTATTCTTTGTCATTACGGGCATGGAATACAGGAAGCTGAAAATAGGAAAAAAAGAATAATTTTTATAAAACACACACGTTTTTCAATTACAATAAGTGTAATTACGTGTGTGTTTTTTGATTTTGTAAAGGTTAGGTGAGAAGATGCAGCGCATATTGCTTGTAGAAGACGACCACTCAATCAGTGAAATGGTGGATCATTATTTAACAAAAGAAGGCTTTGGAATTGTGCATGCTTTCGACGGAGAAGAGGGCATCCGGCTGTTTCAGCAGGGTTCATACGATTTGGTCCTCCTTGATATCATGCTCCCGAAGCTGAACGGCATGGATTTTCTGAAAATCATCCGGGAAAAAAGCAACGTTCCGGTCTTAATGATTTCGGCAAAAGATGGAGATGTGGACAAGGCATTGGGACTGGGCTTTGGGGCGGATGATTATATCGCCAAACCGTTTTCGATGATTGAGCTGACAGCCAGAGTAAAAGCCGCGATACGGCGGGCGACGCAATATTCGGCAGAGGAGCCGGCTGTGAATAAGGTGATCCGGATTCACCAGCTTGCGATAGATATAGACAATGTTTCCGTTTTGAAAAACGGAGAGCCGCTCCAGCTGACGTCAACAGAATGGCAGCTGCTGTGCTTATTTGCATCAAATCCTAAAAAAGTGTTTACGAAAGAACAAATCTACCGTTCCGTTTGGAATGAAGAGTACTTTGATGATCAGAACATCATTAACGTACATATGCGGCGGCTCAGAGAAAAGATTGAGGATGACCCCTCCTCCCCTCAATATATTAAAACGTTATGGGGCATCGGTTATAAATTAGGAGAGTTTTAGAATGACAGTGCTATGGGTGGCCGCTGTCATCGCTCTGGCGTGTCTGAATGTGATTCAATTCATAATGAAAAAGAAGCGGGACGGGAATCTGGCTTACACGGCTGACCAGCTTAGCTACATGCTCAGCCGGGATTCGGCAGGACAAATTTTGCTTCCTACAGACGATCATGCGCTCAAAAGCTTGCTTGTTAATATCAATCTTATCGTTGAGAATCGTCAGCAGATCAGCGCCCAATTTGCCAAAACAGAGCAATCCATGAAGCGGATGCTGACCAATATGTCGCACGACCTGAAAACGCCGTTAACGGTCATTCTCGGTTATATCGAAGCCATTCAAAGTGACCCGAACATGCCGGAAGAAGAGCGGGAAAGATTGTTGGGGAAGCTCCGCCAGAAAACAAATGAACTTATTCAGATGATCAATTCCTTTTTTGATTTAGCGAAATTAGAATCTGAAGATAAAGAGATCCCGATCACCAAAGTACATATGAACGACATATGCAAACGAAATATCCTGCACTATTATGACGCTGTTCAGTCAAAAGGCTTTCAAGCAGCCATCGATATCCCGGATACGCCGGTGTATGCGCAGGCGAATGAAGAGGCACTGGACAGAATCCTGCAAAACCTATTGTCCAATGCGATTCAATATGGCGCGGCTGGCAAGTTAATCGGCATGACGCTGTCTTATGATGAGAGGAACATCGCCATCACCGTATGGGATCGCGGAAAAGGGATTAGTGAAACCGATCAGCAGCGGGTGTTTGAGAGGCTGTACACACTTGAAGAATCCAGAAATAAAGCATTTCAAGGAAGCGGACTGGGTTTAACCATCACAAAACGGCTTACAGAAAAAATGGGAGGCACCATATCCGTCCAAAGCAAGCCGTACGAACGGACTGCATTTACGATCACCTTGAAACGCATGACATATTAATCGTAAGAATTTCTTAAGGTTTGAGAAATAAAAATGACAGGGCTCGCCGCTACAATAGAAAACAGGAAAAGAGAGGGAAGGAGAAACAAAGTTGACTTATATCGTACAAACAAACGGGCTGACCAAAACATATCAGGGCAAAGAGGTCGTATCCAATGTCAGCATGCATATTAAAAAAGGTGAAATCTATGGCTTTCTCGGCCCGAACGGCGCGGGGAAAACAACCATTATGAAAATGCTGACGAGCCTTGTCAAACCGACAAGCGGTGAAATCATCATCCTTGGGAACAAGTTCACCCACACGTCATATGAGGTGCTGGGGAACATCGGCAGCATGATTGAATATCCGATTTTTTATGAAAACCTGACAGCTGAAGAAAATTTAGATCTGCATTGTGAATATATGGGATACCACAATAAAAAAGCCATACAAGAAGTGCTGGATATGGTGAATTTAAAACAAATCGACAAAAAACCCGTCAAAACCTTTTCCCTCGGGATGAAGCAGCGCCTTGGAATTGCGCGTGCCATCCTCACGAAGCCGGACCTGCTTATTCTGGATGAGCCGGTGAATGGTCTTGACCCTCTCGGCATTAAAAAGATCAGGCAATTGTTTCAAGTGCTGAGCAAAGAGTACGGTATGACACTGCTGATCTCAAGCCACCTGCTGGGTGAAATCGAACAAATCGCAGACACAATCGGCGTCATTCGGGACGGCAGGCTGCTTGAAGAGGTATCAATGGAGGATGTCAGGGGCCAGAACACTGAATACATCGAGCTTGTTACATCGAATCAGACAAGGGCCTGCTTTGTGCTGGAGAAAGAGCTGCAATTAACCAACTTTAAAATATTAAATGAGAAAATGATTCGAATTTACGAGGCTGAAGCCTCTCAGGCTGCCATATCCAAAGCATTGATTTTAAATGATGTAGACATTGAATCAATGAACAAAAAGTATACGTCGCTGGAGGATTATTTTATCAAATTGATCAACGGCAATAGCATCAGTGCGTAAAGGAGGAGAGACACGTTGATGAATTTGATCAGAATCGAATTAAGAAAAATGAAAATGGGCTGGTATATCAGAGGTGCCCTCATTGCCAACGTGATCATTATGGGTTTTATGTGGCTGATCAGTTATTCCGAAAAAGCCGATGGCGGGGTTTCGTTCCAAAGTACGGATGAAGCATTCCTCATCATCGGCACCTTCGTCAGAGCGGTATTTATCGTATTTGGCGCTGTGCTGATCGTAAAATTGGTGATTTCGGAATATAAAAACAAAACCATTCTTGTGATGTTCACGTACCCGATCAGCCGTAAAAAGCTGCTCACCGCTAAGCTCATGATCGCGGGCGGACTGACGTTTATCACGATTTTACTTTCAAATATACTCATAGCCGCCGGTTTCTTTTGGCTGAACTCGATCTGCCATTTCATACCGGGAGAGCTTACTTCCGAGATCATTTCTCAACAGGCGGTCAAAATGGCGGTTTTCGCTTTTGGCGCCGCTGGAACCAGTTTAGTTCCCATCTTTTTTGGGATGCGTAGACACTCGGTTCCGGCGACCATCATTTCATCTGTAGTAATTGTGATGCTCATCAGCTCAACAAGTCCGGGCTTCTCGATTTCATCTGTTGTGTATATCCCGTTATCGTTAGCGGCATTCGGATTGTTCTTTTCCTACATGGCGATCAGGAATGCGGACAAGCAGGATGCGTAAACAAAAGCGCCCAATAAGTATAAAAGGCCGATGCTGTCAGCACCGGCCTTTCTATTATGAGTCTGTTCTTGTTTCAAGATAATGCTTCTTGCCAATCTCTTTGCTCATCATATAGAAATGGAAGCAATATTCACCGATTGCCATGACGATCGCGCCGAATAAAGCCGCCAACGCAACTTCACCGCCAGTCATCCCCAGGGAAAGCGGCATGCCCATCAGCCAGATCACAAGAAAGGCCAAGCCAAAATCAGCCAAAGTTGCAATCATATTATTCCATCTCGGCAATACATAAAGATCGCCCAGCAAATAAGAAATAACCCCTAACACAATCGTCATTAGCAGCGTATCACCAAACGTGAAACCAAAGCCCAGACCAAGCACCAGATACAACACAATAATCGTCATAATACCTTTAATCGCGAGCGCTTTCACATGTGTCATTACAATTCCTCCTTTTGTCATTTGATTTGTTATGTATAATTCCTCAAATGTAAAAAGTTAAACCTTATTTCTTTTCGGAGGCGGGTGCAAATCTGCTGGGGAGGGGTCAATGATGTGAATCCAGGAATTGAGGCTGCGGCGCTTCGACAGCGGAAACGTGAAGCTTGTACTGCACCGGACGCTGCTTTGATGCCCAACAGCCCATTATGTTTGCTGTTTTTAGATGAATAAATTTAAAAACTTCTCCTGTCCCTCCGTCATCACTTCTGAAGTAATGAAATATGATGAAAAGAGATCAAGGGGAGGTGACGTGATGGCGGTCGTGAGAGCAACGAGTGCGGATGTCGATTTGATGGCAAGGCTGCTCAGAGCGGAAGCGGAAGGCGAAGGCAAGCAGGGGATGCTGCTTGTCGGCAACGTTGGAATTAATCGGCTGCGGGCGAATTGCTCAGATTTTAAAGGCCTCCGCACCATCAGGCAGATGATTTATCAGCCACACGCGTTTGAGGCTGTGACTCATGGATATTTTTATCAAAGGGCGCGAGATAGCGAGCGTGCCCTTGCACGCCGGTCGATTAATGGTGAAAGGCGCTGGCCTGCAAAATTTAGTTTATGGTATTTCAGGCCGGAGGGGAACTGTCCAGCCCAGTGGTATAACCAGCCGTTTGTGGCCAGATTTAAGTCACACTGCTTTTATCAGCCGACGGCGGAGACGTGTGAAAATGTATATAACACATTTTAGAGACAGGACACCGTTCAAGTTGAACGGTGTTTTTCTTTGAAAAGATGCAATGGAAAATATTCCTGTGAGATAATCGAAGAAAAAAGAGCTGACGGAGATGACAGAATGGCAACAATTGACCTGCAAAAGAAAAGTGTAAAGATCGCACTGGAGAAAAAGCAGTTAACGAAGGTGACGGCTCGTGTTGGACTGGTTCTTGATATTACGGGATCGATGAGACCGCTCTACAAAAACGGGACGGTTCAAAATGTGGTGGAGCGGATTTTGGCAGTGGCTGATCAGTTTGATGATAACGGTTTGCTGGATGTATGGGTGTATGATAATGAATTTTCCCGATTAAAGCCAGTTTCAGAAAAGGATTTTTCGGGCTATGTCGATCGTGAAATTTTAAATAATGACCGCTTGCATAAATTCGGCAGAAATGATGAGCCGCCAGTCATGAAGGACGTGCTGCGCAAATATGTTACGGAGGAACCGAGCTCGTATCCTGCTTTCATTGTTTTTATCAATGACGGGGGCTGTAAAAAGTCAATCAAACCGATAATTGAAGCTTCTTCTGATAAACCGGTGTTCTGGCAGTTTGTCGGCATCGGAAACGGAAACTTTGATTTTCTCAATAAACTGGATACGTTAGGAGGGCGTGTCATTGATAACACGAACTTCCTGCATATCGAAGAGATTGACCGCATTTCTGATGATGAGCTTTATGATGCTCTGCTTGCTGAATTTCCATTTTGGCTGAAAGAAGCGAAGGAAAAAGGAATTGTAAGAGATCAAGAGCCACCTGCTGAAAAGCCGAAAAAGAAGGGCTTTTTCAGCAGATTGTTTTCGAAATAACTGATAAGGCACTGAGTCATTCAGCGAAATGGCTCGGTGTTTTTGTTTTTTTAAGATCATGTGAAGAAAAATAGTCCGAATGGGCGGCTTGCAAACGACAGGATATGCAGAAAACGCGTCATTCAGCCAGCTTTCGGCATGTTTCAGCGGCAGGCTTGTGAGGGAAGACCTGTTTTTAATGTTCAGCGCTTACAATCGGTTCACACTTCTTCACAGTCGTTTAACAATGATTTCCTATAATGGAGACGATCAATGAGAAGAGAGGGGATCTTGAATGGCATACGACAGTCGTTTTGATGAATGGGTACAGAAACTGAAAGAGGAAAGCTTTCAAAACAATACGTTTGACCGCCGTAAATTTATTCAAGGAGCGGGGAAGATTGCAGGACTTTCTCTTGGATTAACGATTGCCCAGTCGGTTGGGGCTTTTGAAGTAAATGCTGCGCCTAAATTCTCAAGCTATCCGTTTACATTAGGGGTAGCGTCAGGTGATCCGCTTTCTGACAGTGTCGTGCTCTGGACGCGCCTGGCACCAGATCCGCTGAACGGCGGAGGAATGCCGAAGCAAGCGGTGCCTGTCAAATGGGAGGTCGCAAAGGATGAGCATTTCCGCAAAATCGTAAGAAAAGGCACTGAAATGGCTAAACCGAGTCTTGCCCATTCCGTTCATGTGGAAGCGGACGGGCTTGAGCCAAACAAAGTGTACTATTATCGTTTCAAAACCGGCCATGAACTAAGCCCTGTCGGAAAAACAAAAACACTGCCTGCCCCTGGCGCCAATGTGCCGCAAATGACCTTTGCATTTGCTTCCTGCCAGCAATATGAGCACGGATATTATACGGCCTACAAGCATATGGCAAAGGAAAAGCTTGATCTTGTCTTCCATCTCGGTGATTACATATATGAATACGGCCCAAATGAATATGTATCAAAAACAGGCAATGTCCGCACGCACAACAGCGCGGAAATCATTACGCTGCAAGACTATCGGAACCGTCACGCTCAATACCGTTCTGACGCCAATCTTAAAGCTGCACATGCGGCATTCCCTTGGGTTGTAACTTGGGATGACCATGAAGTTGAAAACAACTATGCCAATAAAATACCTGAAAAAGGACAGTCGGTTGAAGCATTCGTGCTCCGCCGCGCGGCAGCATACCAGGCATACTATGAACATATGCCGCTCCGCATTTCCTCTTTGCCGAATGGCCCAGATATGCAGCTGTACCGGCACTTTACGTACGGAAACCTGGCGTCCTTCAATGTGCTTGATACCCGCCAGTACAGGGACGACCAAGCCAATAACGACGGCAATAAGCCGCCTTCTGATGAATCGCGCAATCCGAATCGGACCCTGCTTGGAAAAGAACAGGAGCAGTGGCTCTTCAACAATTTGGGCAGCTCGACTGCCCACTGGAATGTGCTGGCGCAGCAGATTTTCTTTGCCAAGTGGAATTTCGGGACAAGCGCAAGCCCGATCTACAGCATGGATTCGTGGGACGGCTATCCGGCTCAGCGCGAACGGGTTATCAATTTCATTAAAAGCAAAAATCTGAATAATGTTGTCGTACTGACAGGTGATGTACATGCAAGCTGGGCATCGAATTTGCATGTCGATTTCGAGAAGACAAGTTCAAAAATATTCGGAGCCGAATTTGTCGGAACCTCGATCACTTCCGGAGGGAACGGAGCGGATAAGCGGGCGGATACGGACCAAATTTTAAAAGAAAACCCGCACATCAAGTTCTTTAACGACTATCGCGGATATGTCCGCTGTACAGTGACGCCTCACCAGTGGAAAGCCGATTATCGGGTGATGCCGTTTGTGACCGAGCCGGGCGCAGCCATTTCCACGAGGGCTTCATTCGTTTACCAGAAAGACCAAACTGGGTTGAGAAAGGTATCATCCACAACAATCCAAGGCGGGGCGAAGCAATCCGATGAGGTCGAAGAGGATCGTTTCTTTGCGCACAACAAAGCCCACGAAAAACAAATGATTAAGAAGCGGGCAAAAATCACGAATTAAGGAGTGGAAATTATGTTTTCAAACATTGGAATACCGGGCTTGATTCTGATCTTCGTCATCGCCCTCATTATTTTTGGCCCTTCCAAGCTGCCGGAAATCGGGCGTGCCGCCGGACGGACACTGCTGGAATTTAAAAGCGCCACAAAATCACTTGTGTCTGGTGATGAAAAAGAAGAGAAATCAGCTGAGCTGACAGCGGTAAAGCAGGACAAAAACGCGGGCTGAATGCTGATGAGGCAGACACCGGGTCTGCCTCTTTTTTTATGAAAGGGAGGGCTTTTTTGAATGGATAAAAAAGAAACCCATCTGATCGGGCATTTAGAAGAGCTTCGCCGCCGGATTATCGTCACCCTTGCGGCATTTTTTCTATTTCTCATCACGGCTTTTTTGTTCGTACAGGACATTTATGACTGGCTGATCAGGGATTTGGATGGAAAGCTGGCTGTGCTTGGGCCGAGTGAAATCCTCTGGGTGTATATGATGCTTTCCGGCATTTGTGCCATTGCGGCTTCTATCCCTGTTGCCGCGTACCAGCTGTGGCGTTTCGTTGCACCGGCGCTGACGAAAACGGAGCGCAAGGTGACGCTCATGTACATACCAGGTTTATTTGCGTTGTTTTTGGCGGGCATCTCCTTCGGATACTTTGTCTTGTTTCCGATCGTGCTCAGCTTTTTGACTCATTTATCCTCCGGCCACTTTGAAACGATGTTTACGGCTGACCGCTACTTTAGGTTTATGGTGAATTTGAGCCTGCCGTTCGGCTTCTTGTTTGAGATGCCCTTGGTGGTGATGTTTTTAACAAGGCTGGGCATCTTAAATCCTTACAGACTGGCCAAAGCGAGAAAGCTATCCTATTTTCTGCTGATTGTCGTGTCCATATTGATTACACCGCCTGATTTTATTTCTGATTTTCTCGTGATGATCCCGCTTCTTGTCCTGTTTGAAGTGAGTGTCACCCTATCGGCGTTTGTCTACAAAAAGAGGATGAGGGAAGAAACAGCGGCGGCCGCTTAGTGCAGCGTACCACCCGGTGACTTCACATCCTCATCATATTGTGCGGCCGTAACAGCGGCGATTCTCAATGCCCGGACAATCGTGTCCAGGCTGAGGCTCGGCGCTGTTTTGTCGATTGTTTGCTGCGGAATGTAAGGAATATGAATAAAACCGCCGCGAATGTGCGGGGATGTCCGGCTAATGTGATCCATTAACCCGTAGAACAAATAGTTGCATACAAAGGTCCCCGCTGTGTAGGAAACCGCAGCTGGAATGCCGTGCTCCTTCATCTTAGCAGTCATTCGTTTCACGGGAAGCCTTGTCCAGTAAGCGGCGGGCCCATCTGGAGAAATCTCTTCATCAATCGGCTGATGTCCTTCGTTATCGGGGATTCGCGCATCTGCAAGGTTGATCGCCATCCGTTCCGGTGTAATCTGCATCCGTCCTCCTGCTTGGCCGACACAAATCACGATATCTGGCTGATGTGTTTGAATGGCTTGGCGCAGAGTGCCCAGAGCGGATCTAAAGACGGTTGGAATTTGTTCCGCTGTAATAATGGCTTCTTCCGTCTCGAAGCCATTAAGCCGTTTCGCCGCTTCCCATGATGGATTGACGGTTTCTTTGTCAAAAGGGTCAAAGCCAGTGATCAGCACTTTTTTTCCCATCTTCTCATCTCCTTTTTCTTTTATTCTATTGTTTATTTATGGGTTTTTCATCAAAATAATGTAAAGGAGTAAATCATAATGGAGCATTTACCGCAGCAGTATCGTCATTTATTCCCAACCTTGCAGACGCATACGATGCTTGCCAGCTGTTCTCAGAGCGCATTGGCAGAGCCTGTATCAAGGGCGATCCAGGATTATCATGATAGCCTGCTGTATATGGGGACGAACTGGAAAGAAGCGATCGAAAAAACAGAGTTTGCGAGAAACGAGTTTGCAAAGCTGATCGGGGCTGAACCGGATGAAGTGGCGATTGTGTCGTCAGTTTCTGATGCGCTGGTTTCTGTAGCATCGTCCTTAACTGCATTTGGAAAGAAGCACGTTGTATATACAGATATGGATTTTCCGGCGGTGCCTCATGTTTGGCAGGCACACTCCGATTATACCGTATCCGTCATTCCATCAATAGACGGTGTGATGCCGCTCGAACAGTATGAAACGCATATTTCGGATGAAACAGTACTGACGTGTGTTCCTCACGTTCATTATCGTGACGGCTATGTTCAGGATATAAAAGCGATTGCCGAGATTTCTCAGAGAAAGGGCTCTTTATTGTTTGTAGATGCTTATCAATCAGCCGGGCATATTCCCATTGATGTGAAGGAATGGGGCGTAGATATGCTGGCAGCAGGCACCCGGAAGTATTTGCTCGGCATACCGGGTGTGGCGTTTCTTTATGTGAGAAAGGAGCTGGCTGACGCACTGAAGCCGAAAGCATCAGCTTGGTTCGGAAGAGAGAGCGGATTTGATGGGGCTTATGCAAAAGACGCGCGCCGTTTTCAAACGGGCACCCCAGCTTTTATCAGCGTATACGCAGCTGCAGCGGCTTTGTCGCTGCTGAATCATATTGGGGTTTCTCATATCGGGGATCATGTCAAAACGATCTGTGCCGATGCAGTTCAATATGCCGCTGAAAAAGGCCTGCAGCTGGCGGCGGCACAAGGTGGGGATCAGCCGGGCATGGTTGCGATCCGGGATGAGCGGGCATCGGAAACGGCGGCGTTGCTGAAGAAGAAAAAAGTGATTTGCGCGCCGCGGGAAAATGTTATCCGTCTCGCTCCCCATTTTTATAATACGAAGGAGGAAATGCGGTACGCGATTGATGAAATCGCGGCGAAAACGATCCACAAGTAAACATAAAAAAAGCCCCTGAACATTAGTCAGGGGCTTTTCATATTAATGATCTACCTTCACGCGCTTCATAAAGAAAGCGCCAATCAAACCGATAATGGCAACAATCATTGCAAACACAAATGCGTGCTGTACACCCGCTGTCAAAGCTTGTGGGATGACTGCCGGATCGGCAGGGTTTTTAACTGTACTCATATAATCATGCTGGCCTGCAGCCATAATGCTGACCGCAACCGCTGTTCCGATAGCGCCGGCCATTTGCTGCAGCGTGTTCATAATGGCGGTGCCGTCTGGATAAAATTCACGCGGCAGTTGGTTTAAACCGTTTGTCTGTGCAGGCATCATGATCATAGAAATCCCGATCATCAAGCAGGTGTGCAGGATGATAATCAGCACAGCTGTTGAAGTGGTCGTTACATTTGAGAAGAACCATAGTACAACTGTGACAATCACAAATCCCGGAATGACAAGCCATTTCGGCCCGTATTTATCGAACAAGCGGCCTGTAACAGGGGACATAAATCCATTTAAAATACCGCCCGGCAAGAGAACAAGACCAGATGCAAATGCAGTCAGGACTAAGCCGCCTTGCAGATACATCGGCAGAAGCAGCATAGATGACAGAATGACCATCATACAAATGAACACCATGATCACACCCAAAATAAACATCGGGTATTTGAACGCACGGAGGTTCATCATCGGCTGCTTCATTGTCAGCTGGCGGATTGAAAATAGGATAAGGCCGACAACGCCGACAATCAGCGACACGATAACAGTCGGGCTGGACCATCCCCCGGAGCCTTCACCCGCGTTGCTGAATCCGAACACAATGCCGCCGAAGCCAATCGTCGACAGGATGATAGACAATACATCGATTTTCGGCTTTGTCGTTTCAGATACATTCTGCATATATGCGATACCGAACACAAGCGCCAGCACAAGGAATGGAAGAGAGATCCAGAAAATCCAGTGCCAGTTGAGGTGCTCCAGAACCAATCCTGAGAAAGTCGGGCCGATGGCGGGCGCGAACATAATGACAAGCCCGATCGTTCCCATTGCGGCGCCCCGTTTATGAGGCGGGAAAATCACCAAGATTGTGTTAAACATCAGCGGCAGTAAAAGACCGGTTCCAAGTGCCTGAACGATCCTTGCCGCCAATAAAAACGGGAAGCTTGGCGCGAGTGCCGCGATCAAGGTTCCTATAATTGAAAAGATTAGTGACACGGTAAAAAGCTGTCTTGTTGTGAACCACTGCAACAGCAGTCCTGAAACAGGAACAAGGATACCGAGTACAAGCAGGTAGCCCGTCGTTAACCATTGGACGGTTGCCGCTGTAATGTTCAATTCCTTCATAAGGTCGGTTAACGCAATATTCAGTGCTGTTTCACTGAACATGCCGATAAAACCGGCCAACAGCAAGGAAATCATAATCGGCATCACTTTGTATTGCTGAGATGCTTTAGCTGTTGTTTCCAAAATCATTTCCCCTCTCTATCAACTGCATGTAGTATGTCGTTTTTTTATCTCTTCAGCAGGTCAGGAATGCAGCTGGAGATATGAAGGAGCGGCGTACTGTTTTTTGCCGTCAAAGATAAAAGAATGCCGCCTTCAATCATCGCGTTAACCACAGTGCTGGCTTCTTTTGCACGGTTCTCGCTGCAGCCAGTCTGCCGCAGTTTTTCCTCATATACAGAGGCCCATTCTTTGTAGGCTTCATGACAGGCTTCGCGCAACGGTTCGCTTTTCAATGACGTCTCAGCCGCTAGCAAGCCCACAGGCAAGCCTTCAATGTCTTCCGTACATGAAAACTGGCAGGAGAGCTCCTTCAAAAAGGCTTGAATGCCTTCCGCTGGATCGGTGCAGGCTTCCATGCAGTCCGCGATTTTCTGACGGATATACTCCTTCATCTCATTTACGGCTTCGATCGCAAGCTGTTCTTTACCTCCGGGAAAGTGGTAGTAAAGAGAGCCTTTAGGCGCACCGCTTTCCTTTATAATCTGGTTCAGCCCCGTGCCGTAATACCCTTGCAGCTGAAAAAGCCGGGTAGCTGCCGAAAGGATTTTCTCACGGGAATCTCCATAACTCATAACATTCCCACCTTACTGAATTGCAATCAAAAATATAGTGACTGGTCTATTATCTTGATTCAATCATCAATTGTCAAGAAAAATTCATTGTATGAAAAGACAAAAAAAGAAGGATATGACAACAAAAAATACTGAGAGAAAAGCTGACTGATCTTTTGACTGAATAGATAAAATGTTCAATGATTAATCATCATATGGATGTAAGGAGAGAAATAGATGAAAAAACAACGAATGCTCGTACTTTTTACCGCACTATTGTTTGTTTTTACCGGATGTTCACATTCTCCTGAAACAAAAGAATCCCCGAAAGAAAAAACGCAGACACAAAAAGTCTCTTCGGCTTCTGCCTCTGAAAAAAAGGATCTGCCGAATATTAGAATTTTAGCGACAGGAGGCACGATAGCTGGTGCCGATCAATCGAAAACCTCAACAACTGAATATAAAGCAGGTGTTGTCGGCGTTGAATCACTGATCGAGGCAGTTCCAGAAATGAAAGACATTGCAAACGTCAGCGGCGAGCAGATTGTTAACGTCGGCAGCACAAATATTGATAATAAAATATTGCTGAAGCTGGCGAAACGCATCAACCATTTGCTCGCTTCAGATGATGTAGACGGAATCGTCGTGACTCATGGAACAGATACATTGGAGGAAACCGCTTATTTTTTAAATCTTACCGTGAAAAGTGATAAACCGGTTGTTATTGTCGGTTCGATGAGACCTTCCACAGCCATCAGCGCTGATGGGCCTTCTAACCTGTACAATGCAGTGAAAGTGGCAGGTGCCCCTGAGGCAAAAGGGAAAGGGACGCTTGTTGTTCTTAACGACCGGATTGCCTCAGCCCGATATGTCACCAAAACAAACACAACCACAACAGATACATTTAAATCAGAAGAAATGGGCTTCGTCGGAACAATTGCAGATGATATCTATTTTAATAATGAGATTACCCGTAAGCATACGAAGGACACGGATTTCTCGGTTTCTAATCTTGATGAGCTGCCGCAGGTTGACATTATCTATGGATACCAAAATGACGGAAGCTACCTGTTTGACGCTGCTGTAAAAGCCGGAGCAAAGGGGATTGTATTTGCCGGTTCTGGGAACGGGTCTTTATCTGACGCAGCCGAAAAAGGGGCGGACAGCGCAGTCAAAAAAGGCGTCACAGTGGTGCGCTCTACCCGCACGGGAAATGGTGTCGTCACACCAAACCAAGACTATGCGGAAAAGGACCTGCTGGCATCGAACTCTTTAAACCCCCAAAAAGCACGGATGTTGCTGATGCTTGCGCTTACCAAAACAAATGATCCTCAAAAAATCCAAGCTTATTTCAATGAGTATTGAAGAAAAGAAGGCGAATAAGCCTTCTTTTTTTTGGCTTTTTAGGACCAATAATGACCTCTGAATCTTAAAATTTCTTTAAAAATAAGCCAAAATTACCCTTTACTTAATTAATTTGGTAACGTAATATAATTGGAGAATTTGTTACAAAAAAAAGGAGGATATTATGAAATTTGTAAAAAGAAGGATCATTGCACTTGTAACAATTTTGATGCTGTCTGTTACATCGCTGTTTGCGTTGCAGCCGTCAGTAAAAGCCGCTGAACACAATCCAGTCGTTATGGTACACGGCATTGGAGGGGCATCATTCAATTTTGCGGGAATTAAGAGCTATCTCGTATCTCAGGGCTGGTCGCGGGACAAGCTGTATGCAGTTGATTTTTGGGACAAGACAGGCACAAATTATAACAATGGCCCGGTATTGTCACGATTTGTGCAAAAGGTTTTAGATGAAACGGGTGCGAAAAAAGTGGATATTGTCGCTCACAGTATGGGGGGCGCGAACACACTTTACTACATAAAAAATCTGGACGGCGGAAATAAAGTTGAAAACGTCGTGACGCTTGGCGGCGCCAACCGTTTGACGACAGGCAAGGCGCTTCCGGGAACAGATCCAAATCAAAAGATTTTATACACATCTATTTACAGCAGTGCCGATATGATTGTCATGAATTATTTATCAAGATTAGACGGTGCTAGAAACGTTCAAATCCATGGCGTTGGACACATCGGCCTTCTGTACAGCAGCCAAGTCAACAGCCTGATTAAAGAAGGGCTGAACGGCGGGGGCCAGAATACAAACTAATGAGATAAATAACCTTGAAGAGTCCTATTCTTCAAGGTTATTCTGCTTTTAGCACAATGGTTTTCGCCGCCATATCATGAACGGTTTGTTTTTTCTTCGTAAATGCGGCAGTCAAATAGATCAGGCGGGAGAACACATGCACCCACGCTATCAGGTAACGGACAATGGCTTGCGGGAAGGATATTTTTTTATATGTTTCGTCCCTCACGATTTGCAGCCCGATGATTTTTTTGCCCAGTGTGCCCTTCCAATTTGTCAGCGGCATCAGCAAAGGATACACAATCAGCATCAATATGGCGACAATAATGACACCGGCGGACCCATCGCCAAACGTAAATCCGGCTGCCAAAATCACTGCTGCGGCAATGATTACATCAAGTACAAGCGCGCAGGCGCGCAGCATGAAACCAGCTAGTTCCAATAGAAACACTCCTTAAAATGTTAAATAAATACCTAATGATTGTAAAAAAGAAGGGCCTAAAGTGGGAATAGGTGATAAGCCTTAAATCACAAAAGTTGGTGAAAATGTCATAGGTAAATTGGCATAATCAGCCAGCTTATCACATTACCAAATTCTTTTTTAGCCCGAAACCAAGCCCTCAGAAGTTATTTTTGTTAAAATAGAAAAGTTACAACAGAATTCGGAGGGTTTATTGTGGGAAAAGTGAAACGAAATGCCCCTTGCCCATGCGGCAGCGGCAAGAAATATAAAAAATGCTGCGGAAGTAAAGTTGTCGACTTCCCGGCGGAACTAGCGGCAAAAGAAGCGAAACAAATTCAGGAAGACTTAGTGGAGTATGCCTTCACAGTACATAGAGAAAGCATTTCAGGCTTTATCAACCAGCATGATTTTCTTTCTGCTATGGACAGACAGACGAAAGACATCAGCGTATTTAACTTAGGAATCTGGGGAATCTTCTTCCACCCGCTTGCTGGTGAGAAGACAATCTTCGAAGAGTACCTTCAGAAAAAAGGCGATTCGATCACTCGTCCGAAAACGCGTGAGATCGTAGAATCATGGCAGAGCATGACGCCTGCTTTATTGCTGCTGAAGGACCTGAAGGAAGGCATCATTCACTTTGAAGATGTGATTACGGCAAAACAATTCGAAGTGGAAATGGACGCCAGCAATCAAGACCTTCCTCCAGTGGGAAGCCTGATTCTTGGATACCCAATCCACGAAGCGGAAAAAGCAGAATTCTTCATGCAGTTCACGATCTTCCCGGTGAAGAGAACAGAAGCGCTGATCAGCAAGGTGAAGAAATATGCGGATGCCGCTGTGAAGGAAGGCAAAACGCCGGAGGACTTCATGAAGCAGGAATTCAACAACGTTCTGTTCGCGTTGTTAGCTGAGAAAGATGAAGAGCCACAAGCAGAGAAAGCGGAAGTAAGCACTGTTGAGTGGGCAAACGACTTGGAGAAAGAAACCGCTGCGGCTATTGAAGAAGGCATGAGCGGGGAAGAGTATCCGACTGAATTGATCCCAGCTGTTATTGACATCTGGAAAACATTCTGCGAGAAAAAATCACCTGTCATCAGAAAGCCGGAAGCTTTTGCTGCGGCAGTTGAATATTATGTAAACGCGATTTCTCTTAACGGCGCGTCTGTTTCTCAAGCTAAACTGGCGAAAAAATACGGCGTCAGCGCATCAACGATTTCCAGCCGTTACAAAGAAATTGAAAGCACGCTGCAAGATGAAGCAGATCGTTTTGCCCAAGCGTTATCCTCATAATGAAAAAAACCTTGAAAAGCCTGGCTTTTCAAGGTTTTTTATTTCTGAAACGGAATTTTGATTTCTAACCGGAAGACGGGGTGGCGGTAGGTAAAATCCAGCCTGCCAAAAGCGCTCTTCACCAGTTTTTGAATGATATATGTGCCCATGCCTTCATGAGCGCCGTTTTTCGTTGAGCGGCCAAACGATTGATAAATTGTATCGAGCACTTTTGGGGCCATCCCGGGAGTGCTGTTTTCACAAGTCAGTACATAAAGTCCGCTGCGCAGTGAAGTCTCCAGTTTAATCTCTGCTTTTTCTCGGGTCTCCGCCGCGCTGTCGAGCGCGTTTTCTAATATGTTGCCGACCAAGCTGACCTGATCAGCAGGCGAAAACGGAAGGGAAGAAAGCGGTGTATGCATATGCAGCGAAACACTCACATTCGAGGCGCGGGCTTTTTCTAAAAAATCATAAAGCACCCCTGCAACGTACGCGTTCTCTCCTTTCAAAAAACGGTCATATTGACTGTATTGATCCGCCCAGTTTTGAATATATGCTTGTGTATCTGCCTTGGGCTGAGCTGATTTGATTGCAGTGATATGTTTCATTGTGTCATGATTCCGGCTTCTCACATCAATCAGCATTTGATTGGCGTGCTGTTCAGCTTGCGTCAGCTTATCAATTTGATCAGAAAGCCTTGCCTGCAAAGCAGACTGTCCGATACGGAGCCCTTCACACCCTGCAAATATTACGATTACACATAATGCCTGCATGATGTCTGTGCCGATCAGCACCACTCCCGCCGACATCACTTGAATCACGGCAATCCATGCACAAAGCCCTGAGGAACAGTGTTTCCACACCCGCTTCGTATTCCAAATGTACAATCCTGCAGCAGCTGCGCCTAAAACAGCGGTGAGCCAAGAGACTGCTGTGCTGTGTGAAAGAGCAGCAGCTCCCTGATAACATATGAAACTAAATAAAACCAGATAAAGACATTGAAAAAGGGTAATCACGTTCCGAACTCCTCAAAAATAGTAGTTTTGAAAATAATCAAGCTGCTGCTTAGTGATCATCGCTTTTTTAGACGTTCCCTCAAAGGAAACTGTGAATGAATGCTTGGTATAAGCGGAAAAATGCTTTATGTAATGAATGTTGATAATAAAGGAACGATGCGAACGAAGAAAATCCTTTTCGGGCAGGTCGCCTTTAATATTATTTAATGTTTGATACGTTTGCACCTCTTCGGCGGTTGTCACAATCGTCGTCGAACGTCCCGTCCGTTCTGCGAAAATAATATCCTTCTTTTGCAGGACGTGCATTTCAGACTTTTGCTTTATCAATATACGCCCATTCAAACTCGTTTCCGTTTTCTTTTTCAAGTACCGGTCGAAGGAAGCGGCCAGACGGTCGGCATAGTACGGCTTCATAATATAATCATGGACGTTCAGGTCAAAGGCGTGAACCGCATAACCGCCGTGGCCGGTAACAAAAATCACATCCACATCAAGTGAATGGGATTTGATCAAATCAGCAAGCTCGTAGCCAGACATATGGGGCATCTCGATATCGGCAAGCAGCAGATCAATGTCTCCGTTCTTTACCCGCCTGTAGGCTTCCTTCGCTGAATCGGTGGAAAAGACAATTTCGACGTCCTGCATTCTGGACACGATCGCTTCCAGCTTCTCTAAATCTACTCGATAATCATCTACAAGTCCGACTTTTACCATTATCATTCCCCTAGTTACATAGAATCATCTTTATTCTATCCCATTTCACGACATAAAAAGAACTCTTCGCGACAACTTTATCCAACTAATCCAGCTTTTCGTATATAGTCATTACTAGAAATAAAGATAAGGGAGATTGTGACATGATAACACTGACCGATTGCAGCCGCAGGTTTCAGGATAAGAAAAAAGTAGTCAAAGCGGTGCGAGATGTAAGCTTAACAATTGAAAAAGGAGAAGTCGTCGGCATTCTCGGAGAAAACGGTGCCGGCAAAACCACGATGCTGAGAATGATTGCTTCCTTGCTTGAACCATCACAGGGTGTAATCACAGTAGACGGCTTTGACACGGTCAAGCAGCCGGCTGAGGTCAAAAAAAGAATCGGTGTCTTATTCGGAGGAGAAACCGGGCTTTACGACAGGATGACCGCTAAAGAAAATCTCCAATACTTCGGCAGGCTGTATGGGCTGAACCGCCACGAGATCAAAGCAAGAATAGAAGATTTATCGAAACGGTTCGGCATGCGCGATTATATGAACCGGAGAGTGGGCGGGTTTTCGAAAGGCATGAGGCAGAAAGTCGCCATTGCCAGAGCGCTGATTCACGATCCGGACATCATTTTATTTGATGAGCCGACAACTGGGCTTGATATTACGTCAAGCAACATCTTCCGCGAATTTATACAGCAGCTGAAAAGAGAACAAAAAACGATTCTTTTCTCCAGCCACATTATGGAGGAAGTGCAGGCGCTCTGTGACAGTGTCATCATGATTCACAGCGGAGAGGTGATTTACCGAGGGGCGCTTGAATCACTATACGAGAGCGAGCGCAGTGAGGATTTGAATTACATCTTTATGTCTAAGCTTGTCAGGGGGATTTCTTAAATGCTGAGCCATATTTATAAAAAAGAAATGATCGACGCTTTGCGCGACAGAAAAACGATTTTACTCACAATCTTAGTGCCGATGATTATGATGCTTGGACTTGTCTTCTTTTATGAAAGCATGCTGTCCGACAAAGGGGAGCAGTACACGCTGGCTGTCGGCCATTCGCTTCCGCCCGCACTGGAAAGCAAGCTTAATGAGATTGACGAAATCAGCGTAAAAACATTTGCAAAGCCTGAAGAGGCAGTTGATGAAGGAAAAGCAGATGCCTATCTGAACGTCCCGAAAGAGTTCGACTCATATGTCAACAGCATGACACCTTTTAAGATTGATGTTTACGGTAATTCAATCGATCAAGGGTCGTCAAATGCCATGCAGCTTGTGCAGTCTGCCTTAGATCAGTACAAAAATGAAATTGTGCAGCAACGTTTAACAAATAAGCATATTGATCAATCGGTGATCCAGCCGTTTACGATTCAGCAAAAGGAAGCGGATGAGGAGAAAGGGACTTCCGCTATTATGCTTTCCGCCATTCTGCCCATGCTGATTCTGACTTCCATTGTTTCCGGCGCAATGCCGATCGCTCTTGATATCATGGCCGGTGAAAAGGACCGGAAGTCAATCGAGGCGCTGCTATTAACGCCAGTCAGCAGAAACAAAGTGCTGGTCGGCAAGTGGCTTGCGGTTTCCACTTTTGCCGTGGCTTCAGGTGTATTGGCTTTGGTGTTTTTGATTTTGTCCACCGTGTTATTTACCGAAAATTTAAAAACGGCCTTCCAGCTGGGAGATCATATGTGGAGTGTAATCGGCGCTTCAGCCTTAATCATTGTGCTCTCTGCATTGCTGATCTCTGCGATGGAGCTTTTCATCAGCATCATGTCCAGCTCGGTAAAAGAAGCGCAAAGTTATATGTCTCTCGTCGTCTTTCTGCCTGTGTTCCCGATGTTTTTCATCTTCAGCAAGGCACCGAACCAATTTGACTTATCATACTTTCTCATCCCGTTTCTGAACCTGCATGCGTTATTTAAACAGCTTTTATTCGGGATGATTGACCCGGCTGCCATTATGTCTACGGCGGGAACCATCGCCGTGCTGATCGCCATCTTCTTTTTACTAGCCAGAGCCTGCTTCCTGAAAGACAAATGGGTTCTTCCAAAATAAACTTGCGAAAGGAGAAATACACTTTCTCCTTTTTGTATATCCTGAAAAAAGAAGGAAAATAGAAAAAGGATATCTAATACAAAAAGTGACCCTGCACTATTTTTCATCAAAATTGGTTTCAAAGGAGAAGGAACAATGGATCAAACACGTACACTCGGCAAAACGAAGCTGGAGGTGAAGCGGATCGGATTCGGCGCGAATGCGGTCGGCGGGCATAATCTATTTCCAAATCTAAATGATGAAACAGGGAAGGATTTAGTGCGCACGGCATTGGATGGCGGCGTCAACTTTATCGATACCGCCTTTATATATGGATTGGGGCGATCTGAAGAATTAATCGGCGAAGTCGTACAGGAACGCGGCGTGCGGAATGAGCTCATAATCGCCACCAAAGGAGCTCATAAAGAAGTGAACGGCAGCATTGAATTAGACAATAGCCGGGAGTTTCTTCGCAGCGAGGTGGAGAAGAGCCTGAAGCGGCTGAAAACAGATTACATTGATTTGTATTATGTTCACTTTCCGGATGGAAAAACACCTCTCGCTGAAGTGGCGGGCACTTTGAAAGAGCTGAAGGATGAGGGGAAAATCAAAGCGATCGGCGCTTCGAACCTCGATTATCAGCAATTGCAGGATTTTAATGCTGATGGCTATTTGGAGGTCTTCCAGGCCGAATATTCTCTCATACAGCGTGATGCCGAGAAAGAGCTTCTTCCATACTGTGAAAAACAAGGTATCTCCTTTATTCCTTACTTTCCGCTTGCGTCCGGACTGCTGACAGGAAAATTCACGCAAGACACAGTCTTTGATGATTTCAGAAAGGATAAACCTCAATTTCAGGGTGAAACGTTTATCCACAATCTCAAAAAAGTAGATAAGCTGAAAGCAGTAGCGGAGGAAAAACAAGCGGACACGGCACATGTCGCCTTGGCGTGGCTGTTAACGAGACCGGCGATTGATGTCATTATTCCAGGAGCTAAACGACCTGAGCAATTACAGGATAACCTGAAAACCCTGAACATTGAACTCACCAAAGATGAAGTGAATTTCATCAGCGACATTTTCAAATAAAAAAGGAAATAGCCTCCGAGGCTATTTCCTTTTGGTGTTTTATTCTTTGATGAATGCTTCGACTAATTCTGCTGCTCTGTAATCATCCATATCAAGCTGCCATTGGTCGATGTCATTTTTCTTCATTTTTACTTCGACTGTTTTTTCAGATGAAGCAGGTCCAAGCTTTTTAAATTCCTCAGGGTAGACTTGAAGCGCGTATTTCACTGCCTCTTCATAGCTGGCACTAGAGTTTTTACTGTAGTAGTCTTTCACTTTGTCTTCGATACGGTCTGAAAGAGATGATGCATCTACAGGTTTAACTGTGGCTTCAACAATTGCTTCGTCTTTAGAGATTGAAGTCGTTTTTGCTTGAATGGAAGAGTTTTTGCTTAATCCCTCTTTAATGCCGTTCACGATATTATCAAGCGCTTTGCTGTCCGCATATGTGCTGGAAAGGCCGGAAGCTGAGAGATAACCGTCTTTGGCTGATTCATTGAAATCATTTACAATTTCATTTTTGTTAGCGCCGGTGATTTTTTCGAAATCGGCGTTATCTTTGCCGAAAAGAAGGACATCAACATAAGCTGATAACGCTTTTGCAGAATCTTGGAGCTTATCTGCCGTCGCCAGGATTTTTTTGTCTTTTCCGTCAATTTTAAAAGTAACTGATTTTGGCTTTTTATCACCGTAAGATTCCGGCGTATAGTTGAGCTCGTATTGCTTGCCTTTATCTACAACGAAGAAAAGATTTCCTTCAACGGATTTGTCAGCGTTAATCGTGCTGCCTTGAAGCTTTTCGCTATAGTCTTCAGGGTCTGTGTCAGACATTTTGGTATCACCTTGATACAATGTGAAATCCATACTGTCTACATTCAGCGGGTCTTTTCCTGTGTTTTTCACCGCGACATTGACTTTTAACACAAGCTGGTCATCTGAAGTGGACTTATCATATTTAGACGGAAGCGTATAAGAGACATCCTTGATTTTGACTTGAGCTATATCTGAGCTTTTTTCTGTTTCTGATTCTTTCTTCTCCGCGCTTGTTTTGCTGCCGGAACAAGCAGCTGTAAACATCATCAGCAGAAGAATTAGGAAAACAGCGTACGTTTTTTTCTGAAACATTCATTTTTCCTCCTCAAATGGTTTAGGAAAGGGGAGTCTTTTGTCTTTGAGAAATGGATCTTTTTGAATGGATTAGCATCATATAACCAAAAAAATCAGTTCTTTTCTCACGGTTTTCACCGGATTTTCTGGAAACTCCGCCCTCCTTTGTCATGAATGGACCTATAAAAAGTTACAACGGAATTAATTTTAAGATTATTAGCTTTTATATTGAATAGGTTCATCATCCTATTTTTGGTGAAAAATGTTCTGGTAAAACTGGTAAACTCAGAAAACTGTGTATTTTAGACTATTACTTTTTGATTAGTTGGAGGGAACTTAAGAAGGATGAAAGGGGCTGCCTTTGTGAAGAAAGAGGGACTGAAACAAAAAGCACTGGAAATCGGCCGGGTGCCGACACACTTAAAACTGGAAATTGAAGATTATGGCGGTGATGATAAAAGAGTCTGTTTTTGTTGGACAGATCCTCAGGATGAGAATATCGGCATTATCGTGGAGCTTGGACCGGACGGGGAGCTGGAATCCCTTTCCCGTGATATTGAGCCTGAAAGCGGAGAAAGGCTGTCTGAGGAGAAACTAGAGGATATCATTTGCCAATTTGTCGAGACTCATCATCCGGGGGCACTCTCTGCCTTTGTTCGTGAAGAAAATGACCGTGCATACGGCGATAAAGTGAGATTTTCATATGTTCAAATGAAGGCTGGGCTTCCTCTCCCCATGAGCGGATTTATGGCTGATGTTTCCTTATCAGGTGAGATCGTTTACTTCCGCTATTACGGCGAAGCAGGCAGCGTCATCAAGCCAAAGAGGGTCGCGGATGTTGAAGAGGCACTTGCCTTTATCAAAAAGGACGTGGAGTTCGACCCTTTGTTTGAGGTTCTCCATCGTTCTGTTTACAAAAATGGAGATGATCAGCCGCATTTGGTGTATGAGCCTGAATGTAGGGCGATTACCGTACCTGCGGATTTGGTTCAAGAACAAGGAGGAGTTGATGATGACGATGATTACAGGGAGCCGGAGAGCTTTCCTCTCCCTTTATTCGAGGGCATCCGCGAAAAGGCCGATCCTGACAGCATGATTGGTATTGAAAATGGGTTTGTCAAAGAGCGGGAAGCGGATTTGGGAGATGGGAGAATCGGAATCGTTTGGCGGAATCCGGATGACCCTGTGTATCAGCCGGCGGATAAAAGCATGGACAGCTGGTTTAAGGGACGGACTCATCAAGTGCTGAAAACCATCTATAACAAAGAAACCGGAAAACTCGAAGGCGTCATGTCATTTATGGAGGAAAAAGGGCCGCTGACAGTAACTTTGGCAGAGTGCGAAAAAATCGCGCTTCGCTTTCTGTTTGCTTTATTTCCGAATGCCGATCAATATTTTAGGATCAGATACGATGAAAAGGATGAAGAAGAAAACGCAGTCGCTGTTTTTACATTTGAAGCGCATTGTCACGGAGTTCCGATCCGATTTGGGCAGATCAAAATTTGTGTCAGCCGCCAGACAGGGTATATCACCGTTTATATGGGACCGGATATTGACCCAAATGAGCTGGCAACCATTGATCCTGTGCCGGCCATTTCAGTTGAACAAGCCAAGGCTATCTTTTGGCAGCATTTTAAAGTTGAGCTTGGCTGGGAAAGAGAGTACGGAGATGATGAAGAACACAGCTACCGGCTCGTCTATAAGCCGGTGTATCCGCGTTTTATCGATGCACATACAGGAGAGCCTGTCTTCAGCTCATGGTAAAACAGCCAAAAGTCACGCAATTGCCTCAGGTATAGAAGAGAGTACGTGATGAAAGTAACAGAAAGAATCTCGAAAAACAATGACAATAATAGAAAAGGACCTTTCTTCACTTTAAAAGAAGAAAGGTCTTTTTATATAATAAACAGGATTCTCTTTGTCGTAGACTCTTTGAAAGGGATGACTTCATTGGTTAATAAACAGCTGAAAAAGAAGGCGCAGGAGATCGGAAATGTACCGACACATTATGAGCTTGAGATAGAAGATTACGACCAAAAGCAAAAGAAGAACGGGCAGGCATATTTTATCTGGAAGGACCCTAAAGATCCGGAAAAGCACATTACAGTTGAACTTAGAAATGACGGCGCTTTGCTCACCTTTTCAACAACTGTCCGCTCCGAGACAGACAAACAACTTCCAGATGCCGAGCTGAAGCTGACGGCTCTTCAGTTTGCCGCTGCCAATCATCCCGGTACATTTATGAATTTTTATTTTCAAGGCAAGGAAGAACGGGGGCAGCACATCCGGTTTGTCTATACCAAAATGGAGCTGGGGCTTCCGATTCCCAATTCAGGTTTTTTAATTGATATGACACGAAGCGGTCAGATTGTCCACTTTCTATATTACGGGGAAGGGTATAAAGCCGAAGTTCCGACGGAATTTGTAGCAAAAGAGAAGGTTGTGTCCCATTACTTAAACACAATGTCTTTTGAGCTGATGTACGATGTCATTGATGGCGAACAGGAACCAAGGCTTGTTTATGAACCGATTCTCCCGGGATACAGCTATCCCGCAGATGTAGACGAAATTGTGCCCGACCAGCATATCGCAGATGAAAGAATAGAAAACACGGCGCCACTGCCGCCGCTTCAGAACGAGGAAGAAGTTGATATATTTGCCTTGCTGGGTTTTACCTCTGATATGCAGAAAGTCAGTGAAAGAGACTTTGGGGAACAAATTGGAAGCACGTGGCGCAGGGGCGCTGCGCCGGAGCGTAAGGATTTAAGCATAGGAAGCTATTTTGAAACGAGAAATAAAAACACAATCAAAATGAAGACGGATAAAAGAACCCGAAAATTAAAAGCAGCGCTTTCTTTTATGGAGCGGCAGAACAACCGCCAATGCTCCACGGAAGAATGCCAAGAGATAGCGCTTCAATTTTTGTATGCCCTCTATCCGAGAGCGGCTGAGTTTTTCAGGGTGAATCCCGTCCGAATTGATGAAAGAGGGAGAGTCCGCAACCATTTTTCTGTCTGGTATAAAGGAGTGCCGCTGCGGTTCGGCGCTGCCCGCATCATTGTCAATCCGGAAACTGGGTTGATTGACGCTTTTATGGCGCCTGATATTGAACCTGAACAATTGGAAGCGATAAATCACAGGCCGGATGTTTCCGCTGAAGAAGCGAGAGAAGCATTTTTAGCCGCTTTTGATGTGAAGCTGGAATGGCAGCCCGATTTTACAGCAGGCAGTGACCAGCACTACAAACTTGTCTATAAGCCGGTTTACCCTTCCTATATTGATGCGCACAAAAGGAAAAAGAAAAGGCTGTGAGGGGTGTCTAGTTAGGAATCATCTCCAAGTGGGGGTAGTCCTTGAATCGTTTCCAATCCCCGCCCCATTCAAAACCGAGTGTCTTAGCGATCTCGACAACCTCCAGCCAATCTGATTTTTCGTTTTGATTGCCGTCATATTCCATATCCCATATGATGCTTCCATCTTTTTTTTGAAGGGCGAAATCAATCGCTAAACCATAGTTATGATACGATTCCCCTCCTCTTGCATAGGTGACAATATTCCCTTTTTTTGTACGTCCCTGTTTATATAATTCATCTTGTTCCTTAAAGGACCTGAATCCTTCAGTAATGACGACGTTAATGCCTTTATTCGCTGCAGCGGCTTTGAGTGCATCGGCATTCTGCTTCACAATCGGATGAAGATCCGAGGGGACAGGCATGTCCTGCAAGGCGTTTTGAGAATGCCATTCATGCCGAATATAACTAAAACAAAGATCTAGAAGAAATAGAATACATAAGATAACAAATGTTTTTGCGGGTAACTTCATATCGGTCTCACTTTCTCAAGATGTGCTGAATGTTAACGCTTTTAAGTGATTGACTCTCTCTAAAAGCGAACAGCTATGATAAAATATAACATAAATAGTAGCAGGAGGAAGGAGGCAGACCGATGAGAGCAAAGATTCCATCAGAAGAAGTAGCAGTAAAGCTGAATGAATGGTACAAGCTCATTCGCGCATTTGAAGCAGATCAAGCAGAAGCGTTAAAGCAGGAGATTGAATACGATTTAGAAGATATGGAAGAGAACCAGGACTTGCTTTTATATTTTTCTTTGATGGAATTCCGGCATCGAATCATGCTTGATAAGCTGATGCCGGTGAAAGACAGCGACACCAAGCCTCCGTTCTCTGATATGCTGAACGAAATTGAAAGCAATCAGCAAAAACTCACGGGCTTATTGGAATATTACTTTTATTATTTCAGAGGAATGTACGAATTCAAGCAGAAAAATTTCATATTAGCGATTGACCATTATAAACATGCCGAGGAAAAGCTCGAGTATGTCGAGGATGAGATCGAAAAAGCTGAGTTTCTTTTTAAAGTCGCAGAAGTGTATTATCACATTAAACAAACGTATTTTTCCATGAATTATGCGAGCCAGGCGCTTGATATCTATACGAAATATGAACTGTACGGTCGCCGCCGGGTTCAGTGTGAATTTATCATCGCCGGAAATTTGACCGATGTGTATCATCATGAAAAAGCACTGACCCACTTGTGCAGCGCTTTAGATCATGCCAGGCAGCTTGAAGAAGCGTACATGATCGCCGCTGCCTATTATAATGTCGGACACTGTAAGTACAGTCTGGGTGATTACAAAGAAGCGGAGGGCTATTTCAAAACAGCCGCCGCCATTTTTGAGGAGCACAACTTTCAGCAAGCTGTTCAAGCTGTATTTTCACTGACCCATATCTACTGTAAAGAGGGAAAATACGACAAAGCAGTAGAGGCGTATGACCGCGGGATAAAGAGCGCGGCTGAATGGGAGGATGACATGTACTTGACGAAATTCCGCCTCATTCATGAGCTGTATCTTGGAAACGGTGACCTGAACGTGCTAACAGAATGCTTTGACCTGCTGGAATCCAGGCAGCTTCTTGCAGACGCCGAAGATCTGCTGCATGATACAGCGGAACGTTTCAATCAGCTGGAACATTACGAGTCCGCCGCTTTCTTTTACCGCAGGCTGATGAATATTAAAAAGAAGCTTGCCGAGCAGCGTTTTCAATAGGAAATGGCAGAGAACTACAGATTCTCTGCTTTTTTTGTGCTGTTTTCAACTCGGAAAAACAGGGTATTTTCCACTGCATAGTGAGAAATCAGAGGAGGATATCAAGTATGTACAAAGATTTAACCGGAAAAACAGCGATTGTGACAGGGTCTTCAAAAGGAATCGGGAAAGCCATTGCGGAACGGTTCGGACAGGAGAAAATGAATGTTGTTGTAAACTACCACAGCGACCCGTCTGGAGCCGATGAAACCCTGGAAATCATTAAGCAGAACGGAGGGAAAGCCGTCGCAGTTGAGGCGGACGTGTCAAAAGAAGAGGGGATTCAGGCGCTCTTGGACACAGCTTTAGAGCATTTCGGCACGCTCGATGTGATGGTAAACAACTCTGGTTTTAACGGCGTTGAGGCGATGCCGCATGAGATGAGTCTTGAAGATTGGCAGAGAGTGATTGATGTCAATGTTACCGGAACCTTTCTGGGAGCGAAAGCAGCACTTAACCACATGATGAAAAACAATATCAAGGGCAATGTGCTGAATATCTCAAGTGTTCATCAGCAGATTCCGCGCCCTGTCAACGTTCAGTATTCCACATCCAAAGGCGGCATCAAGATGATGACGGAAACGCTGGCGCTCAATTATGCGGATAAGGGAATCCGCGTCAATGCGATAGCGCCCGGCACCATTGCCACAGAATCAAATGTTGATACGAAAAAGGAAGAGAGCAGGCAAAAACAATTGAAAAAAATCCCGATGAAAGCCTTCGGAAAGCCTGAAGAAGTGGCGGCAGCAGCAGCTTGGCTCGTATCTGAGGAAGCAAGCTATGTGACCGGCGCAACACTTTTCGTCGACGGCGGAATGACACTTTATCCGTCTCAGCTTGAATAGAACACAAAACAGGGGGATTGCGGGATGAAAACGGACTGGTGGAAGGATGCAGTGGTGTACCAAATTTACCCGAGAAGCTTTCAGGACAGCAATGGAGACGGAATTGGGGATTTGCGGGGGATTATTTCCCGTCTTGACTACATAAAGGAGCTCGGGGCAGATGTGATTTGGATTTGCCCGATCTATTCTTCTCCGAATGTTGATTACGGGTATGATGTGACAAACCATAAGGCGATTATGGATTCTTACGGAACAATGGACGATTTTCACCAGCTGCTGGACCAGGTGCATCAGCGGGGATTAAAGCTGGTGATGGACTTTGTGTTAAATCACACCTCGGTCGAGCATCCGTGGTTTAAAGAAGCGGAGCTGGACAAAAACAGCAAATACCGCAGCTATTATTATTGGCGTCCCGGCACAAAGAACGGCCCGCCGACAGACTGGCTGTCAGACTATGGCTGCCCGGTCTGGCAATACGAGGAGCACACCGGAGAATACTATCTTCATATGAATGCCGTCAAACAAGCTGATTTAAACTGGGAAAATCCTGAAGTTCGCCAGGCGGTGTATGACATGATGAAATTTTGGCTCGATAAAGGGGTCGACGGTTTGCGAATTGATCAGCTCCATCTCATTTCTAAGAAAGAATATCTTCCTTCGTATGAGGACTATATCAATCAGCAGGCAGAGCCGAAGCCCTTTCAGCCAAATGGCGAACGAATCCATGACTATTTAAAAGAAATGACAGATGAAGTGTTTTCTCAATATGATGTCATGTCTGTCGGAGAGGTCGGCAGTGTCACACCGGAAGAAGGCCTGAAATATACGGGAACAGATAAGCATGAGCTGAATATGATTTTTCACTTTCAGCATATGGAGCTTGATCAGCAGCCCGGAAAAGAACATTGGGATTTGAAGCCCCTTGAGCTTTCTGATTTAAAATCGGTTTTGACAAAATGGCAAAAGAAGCTTGAACATCAAGGCTGGAATACATTGTTTTGGTGCAACCACGACCAGCCCCGGATTGTGTCCAGATTCGGAGACGATGGGGAATACCGCAAAGCATCAGCGAAAATGCTGGCAGCCGTACTTTATTTTATGAAGGGCACGCCGTATATTTATCAGGGAGAAGAAATCGGGATGACAAACGCGCCGTTCACCCGGATTGAAGACTACAAAGATATCCAAACGATCAATATGTATCATAAACGGGTGTTTGAAAAAGGCTATGATCCAAATGATGTGATGAGATCGATCTTAGCCAAAAGCCGGGATCACGCCCGGACCCCGATGCAGTGGAACAGCGGCAAAAATGCCGGATTTACTGACGGCACGCCTTGGCTGAAGGTCAATCCGAACTTCACCGCAATCAATGTGGAGGAAGCGCGGGGAGATCCTGATTCTGTCTTAAACTATTACAAAAAGCTGATCAGCCTGAGAAAGCAGTACGCTGACCTCATGAAAGGGAGCTTTGATCTTTTGCTTCCGGACGATCCGCAGTTGTTTGTATACATGAGAGAAAACAGTAAACAGCAGCTTTTGTCGGTCAATAATTTTTCAAAAGAGCAGGCTGTTTTTCAGTGGCCTAAGAACTGCGGCAAAGCTCAGGCCTCACTGCTTCTCAGCAATTATAACAACGATGATCTTGCTGACGAAATGGTGTTCCAGCCTTATGAGAGCAGGGTCTATCTTCTGGACAAAACAAACTAATGATTGAAGTAGCCCGGCATTCTTAGCCGGGTTTTTTTAGTACATATATTCGCTCTGCAGGCGGGAAGAATAAATGAAAATGAAATTTATTCTTGCAAAACGTAATGACTTCGGTTTATTATGATATAGGATTACAAAATCGTTATCATTTTGATTTAAAGTTACTGAAAAAGAGGGGATATACGATATGTTTAAAAAATGGAGCGGTTTGTTTGTGATTGCAGCGTGCTTTTTATTGGTTGCAGCATGCGGCAACTCATCAACAAAAGGGTCGGCGGATTCAAAGGGTGATAAACTGCACGTTGTCACAACGTTCTATCCGATGTATGAATTCACAAAACAAATTGTAAAAGACAAAGGCGATGTGGATCTGTTAATCCCATCTTCCGTTGAACCGCATGATTGGGAACCGACGCCGAAAGACATTGCTAACATTCAGGATGCTGATTTGTTCGTTTATAATAGTGAATACATGGAGACATGGGTTCCGTCAGCTGAAAAAAGCATGGGCCAAGGCCATGCCGTTTTCGTTAATGCAAGCAAAGGTATTGATTTAATGGAAGGCTCTGAAGAAGAACACGAAGAGCATGATCATGGGGAGCATGAGCACAGTCATGCAATGGATCCTCACGTATGGCTCAGCCCTGTTCTGGCAAAGAAGGAAGTTAAAAATATTACGGCGCAAATCGTGAAGCAGGACCCGGATAACAAAGAATACTATGAGAAAAATAGTAAAGAATATATTGCAAAACTGCAGGATCTTGATAAACTATATCGTACAACCGCAAAAAAAGCGGAGAAAAAAGAATTTATCACGCAGCATACAGCTTTTGGCTATCTGGCAAAAGAATACGGCTTGAAGCAGGTTCCGATTGCAGGGCTGTCACCTGACCAAGAACCGAGTGCAGCCAGCTTGGCAAAGCTGAAAACATATGCCAAAGAACATAATGTAAAAGTCATTTACTTTGAAGAAATTGCATCCTCAAAGGTCGCAGATACGCTCGCCAGTGAAATCGGCGCGAAGACAGAAGTGCTGAATACACTGGAAGGCTTGAGCAAAGAAGAACAGGATAAAGGTTTAGGGTATATCGACATTATGAAACAAAACCTCGATGCCCTGAAAGATTCACTATTGGTTAAATCATAAGATAGTGTGCGCCGGAGGGTGCACACTATTTCTTTGTGAGAAAGGAAGATTAACATGAATCTCGTCTCATTGAAAGATATCGTTTTCGGCTATTCCCATACGCCTGTTTTAGATAAAGTATCACTTGATATTGAAAGCGGTGAGTTCGTCGGCATCACTGGACCAAACGGCGCCTCTAAATCGACGCTCATAAAGGTAATGCTCGGCATGCTGAAACCGTGGGAAGGCACAGTGACGATCAGTAAAAGGAATACAGAAGGGAAACGCCTGACCATAGGGTACGTCCCGCAGCAAATTTCTTCATTTAATGCCGGCTTTCCGAGCACGGTGCTGGAGCTTGTTCAGTCAGGCCGCTATACAAAAGGGAAATGGTTTAAACGTTTAAATGAAGAAGATCATCTTGAAGTAGAAAAAGCACTGAAAATGGTGGAAATGTGGGAGCTCCGCCATCGTAAAATCGGTGATTTATCAGGCGGACAGAAACAGAAAATCTGTATCGCCAGAATGCTCGCCAGCAACCCGGATCTGCTGATGCTGGACGAACCGACGACAGCTGTTGATTACGACAGCAGAAAAGGATTTTACGAATTTATGCATCACCTCGTGAAAAATCACAATCGCACAGTTGTGATGGTTACTCACGAACAAAACGAAGTACAGCAATTTTTAGATAAAGTGATTCGATTAGAGAGAGGAGAAAAAGGCGGATGGAAATGTTTGACTTGGAATTCATGCGACGAGCTTTTCTAGCAGGCGGCATGATCGCCGTCATGGCTCCGATACTAGGAGTGTATCTCGTTCTCAGAAGACAGGCCTTAATGGCTGACACACTTTCACATATCTCATTGTCAGGTGTTGCCATCGGCTTTTTTCTCAGCACCAATATAACCGCAGCAAGCATAGTCGTCGTGACCATCGGCGCGATCGGAATTGAATACATGCGGCGGGCGTATCGGACTTATTCAGAAGTGTCCATTGCCATCTTAATGGCAGCTGGTTTGTCCTTCGCGATGTTTTTAATCAGCCTTTCCAAAGGCACAGCCAATATGAGCATCGATCAATACCTATTTGGATCGCTTGTGACAGTAAACCAGCAGCAGGTCTATATTATCAGTATTATCACACTGCTGATCCTGCTTTATTTTATCGTACTGAGAAGGCCGCTCTACCTGCTGACGTTTGATGAAGCAACAGCCAAAACATCGGGAATCAATACAAACGTTCTCTCGTTGTCATTCAGTATTGTCACAGGCCTTGCGATTTCAGTCATTATTCCGATCATCGGGGTCCTTCTTGTATCGGCCCTGCTCGTATTGCCGGCAGCCTTCGCCATCAGAATTGCAAAAGGCTTTAACATGGTTTTCATTACAGCCATACTCATTTCATTATTCAGCGTATTTACGGGACTGACATCATCCTATCAGCTCGGGACGCCGCCAGGTCCGTCTATTACCCTTCTATTGATCGTTTTGCTATTAATCGGATTTGCAGTTCAGGGAGTTTGGACGTTTATCAAAAAAGAAGCTCAGCGCAAAAAAAGAAGCCGATAACATGAAAAGCAGTTTTCCCTAGGGAAAACTGCTTTTTTTATAGAAACAATCCGGCAAGGCGCTCATAAGATTCTTTTTTCGCCTCAAAATCAAACACATTGCACAGAACCATGATTTCATTTGTTTCGTAGCGGCCTGTGAGGTCTAACAGCTGTTGTTTGACAGTGGTTGGAGAACCGATCACCATCCGCTTTCTGTTTTCTTCTATGAGTTTTTTATCGGAAGCTGTATAGGGATGAGCTTTCGCTTCCTCGATGCTTGGCACGCGGCTGTCCAAGCCTTTTCCGACGCGAAGAAGCCACAAATCCTGGCTTAATGCGAGTTCTTCTGCCTCTTCATCTGTTTTTGCGCAAATGACAAAAATCGTAAACAGTGCGGATGGATTCGAAAAATGGGCTGAGGGCCGAAAGCTTTCCCGGTAGATGCGGAATGCATTTTCTCCTCGCTCGGGATTAATGAAATGCCCAAATACATATCCAATCCCCTGGTGCGCCGCGCGTCTTGCGCTGTTTTCACCAAGACCGAGCACCCATAGCTCGGGTGCCGTACCAATAAGGGGTGCCGCTTTGATTCCGGCATACGGATGGTCGGGAGGAAGGGAATCTGTTAGAAAATAAGAGACATCCTGCAGCTGTCTGTTAAATTCGGTTAAGCTTTTTTTCACCCCGTCCGTTAATGCAAGCCTGGTTTTTGTCGTGCCGCCGGGGGAACGACCGACGCCGAGGTCAATCCGGTTTGGATACAGGGCCTCAAGCTGGCGAAAGGTTTCAGCCACTTTAAATGGGCTGTATTGGGGCAGAAGCACGCCGCCTGATCCGACACGAATGGTGTTTGTCTGTGCTGCGATGCGGGCGATCATGATTTCAGGCGCTGTGCTTGCCAGTCCTTTCGTGCTGTGATGCTCGGCAAACCAATAACGCTTATAGCCCCACTCTTCGCTAAATCGAGCAAGCTCAACCGAATGCTGAAGAGTTGTCACAGGGCTCTCTCCTTTAGAAACAGGTGCCTGATCAAGTATGCTTAAATGAATCAAAAGGCCGCTTCCTTTCTGTCTGTTTTTAGATGGTGACACCAGAATAGGCAAAATGACTTGCCCGCGTCAAATTGTTTGTTTAAGAAGCGTACTTTATAGCATTTGCAAATCATATATCAAATATGGAAGTTTTTTTTCGAGGTTTTTCGTCAATTATTCTTAACTTTTACGAAACTTTGATATAATAACAAACGTATATATTAGTAATTTACGGCTTATTTTCCTTGTGAGCGTAAAAATAAATGTGACTATCTTCACATTTCGATGAGTAGGAGTGAATCGTGTGGCAATTTCTTTAGAAAAAGGTCAACGAATTGATTTAACAAAAGGAAAAGCCGGTCTGTCAAAATTGATGGTCGGTCTCGGCTGGGACCCAGTGTCCTCAGGCGGAGGATTCTTCAGCAAACTGCTTGGCGGAGGCGGTCCGAATATCGACTGTGACGCTTCAGTGCTGATGCTGGAAAACGGAAAATTCACCGATAAGAAAAACCTGATTTATTTCGGCAACCTGAAAAGCCGCTGCGGCGGTGTACAGCATACAGGCGACAACCTGACGGGTGACGGTGCGGGCGATGACGAGCAAATTATGATAGATTTAGATAAAGTGCCTGGAAACATCGATAAGCTTGTATTTGTAGTGAACATTTACGATTGTGTCAGAAGAAAACAAGATTTCGGCATGATTCAAAATGCGTTTATCCGCGTAGTTGATCAATCTAATCACGAGGAAATGCTCAAGTACAATTTGAGAGACAATTACGCCGGCAGAACAAGCCTGATTACAGCAGAAATCTACCGCAGCGGCAGTGAGTGGAAGTTTGCGGCGATCGGTGAAGGCACAAACGATACGAGATTAGAAGATATTATCAGCCGATACGTATAAAAGAAAAGGAGTGGATGAAACATGACAATTTCATTGGCAAAAGGACAAAAAGTAGATTTAACAAAAACAAATCCGGGTCTTTCAAAGGTTGTTGTCGGTTTAGGCTGGGATACGAACAAGTATGACGGCGGACACGACTTTGATCTTGACTCAAGTGTGTTTCTGTTAGACGCCGCAGGCAAATGCGCGTCACCAAACGACTTTATTTTCTACAACCAGCTTGAAGGCGGCAACGGTTCAGTCGTTCATTCAGGCGACAACCTGACTGGTGCTGGCGAAGGCGACGATGAGAATGTAAAAGTAAATCTCAGCGCTGTACCGGCAAACATTGATAAAATCTCATTTGTTATTACCATTCACGATGCAGAAGCGCGCAGCCAAAACTTTGGACAAGTATCAAACGCGTTTGTCCGCATCGTAAATGAAGAAACAAATGAAGAGCTCATCCGTTACGATCTTGCAGAAGATTTCTCTATTGAAACGGCAATCATTGCAGGGGAGCTTTACAGACATAACGGCGAGTGGAAATTCTCCGCAATCGGCTCAGGCTACCAAGGCGGCCTTGCCCGCATTGCAACAGACTACGGTTTGCAAGTCGGTTAAGACAAATACGAAGAGCAGAAAGGAGAGAGGCAGTATGGCCATTCAATTATCAAAAGGACAGCGCATTGATTTAACAAAAACAAATCCGGGACTGACAAAAGCGGTGATCGGCTTAGGCTGGGATACAAACAAGTACTCCGGCGGACACGATTTTGACCTGGATGCTTCGGCCTTTTTAGTTGATGCGCATGATAACTGCGTAAATGATCTCGATTTCGTCTTCTATAATAACCTTGAACATCCGAGCGGCGGTGTCATCCATACGGGTGACAACCGCACGGGTGAGGGCGACGGAGATGATGAGCAGATTATCGTTGATTTCTCAAAAATCCCGGCTCACATTGAGAAAATCGGCATCACAGTGACCATTCACGACGCTGAAGCACGCAGCCAAAACTTTGGACAAGTTTCCAATGCATTTGTCCGCGTTGTGGATGAAGAAACGCAGAATGAGCTTCTTCGCTTCGATTTGGGAGAAGACTTCTCCATTGAAACAGCTGTTGTCGTTTGTGAGCTTTACAGACACGGCGGCGAGTGGAAATTCAATGCGATCGGTAGCGGATTTTCCGGCGGGCTGGCTGCATTGTGCCGGAATTACGGTTTGCAAGTGTAAGCGAGTGACAAATAGAGAAGTCACCGTTTCAAATTAATAGGAGGAAAAAACTTGGACTTTTTACATCATATTTTGTCTACGTATGCTTCATTTTTCGATTGGAAAATGTGGGGGGAAGTTCTGACTGATCCTGTTTCCTGGGGTTTGATCGGTTCCCTTGTTGTTCTGGAAGGCCTTTTATCGGCCGATAACGCGCTTGTTCTTGCGGTCATGGTTAAACACCTGCCGGAAAAACAGCGGAAAAAAGCGTTAACGTATGGTTTGTTTGGAGCTTATATTTTCAGGTTTATTTTCATCGGGCTCGGTATGCTTCTCATTAAATTCTGGTGGATCAAGGTGCTTGGCGCGCTTTACCTGGCTTGGCTCGTCATTAAGCACTTCTGGATAGGCGAAAAAGAAGAGGAAGCGGACGGCATGAAGAAAAACTCTTGGATGGTCCGCACGTTCGGGATCTTCTGGGCGACTGTCATTTCAGTAGAATTAATGGATCTTGCCTTCTCTGTGGACAGCATCCTGGCCGCGTTTGCAGTATCTGAAAAAGTATGGGTGCTTCTGATCGGCGGTATGCTTGGTATTTTAATGATGCGTACAGTGGCAAAAGTGTTCCTTGTGCTGATTGATAAAATTCCTGAGCTGGAAAACACAGCATTCGTGTTAATCGGCATTATCGCGCTGAAAATGGCGGGGAGCGCTTTCCATTACGAAATGCCGCACTCTGTATTCTTCATTATCATTATCGCTGCATTTGCGGTAACATTGATCATTCACTACATCAATAAACAAAAGCAGGTGCGCGAACAAACAGCCGCTTCAAAAGAAGAATAAAACAAAACAAGGAGGGAGGTTCAATGTCCTTCCTTTTTTGTTACCGAAATATCGTTCAATGACAAACCGGAAAGGAGGATATGATGAGACAAGAAGAACTAACCATTCATAAAGCACTTCCGGCTGATGGCGATTGGAAAAGCCTGCTGTTTCAGCCATTGCCGGAGCGGGATCACTATGAAACTGCACAAGGCCTTTCTTTTTCTCGTCTTGCCGGTCAGATATTGGGCACGCCTATTGATGAGACGGACTACTATAACGAGTTGTATGAGCTGTCTGTAAACGACCGCATAACGATTTTGAGTGAAACGCTCGATAAAACAATCGAACCGGAAACATTTCAAAAGCTTCAGCATATTCATTCCATCAATCAGAAAGAAAAAGGGCTGTCAGTCAGCCGCTTTGTTGCCTTTCTGGACGGGGAAAAGCTGATTGCGAAGCACTCAAATCCTTTAATGCACCGCCATTTAAGAAAAGCGCTGATGACGCTTTTACATACCTTTGCGGACAGTCATGAAAAGGGGCTGAATCATCCTGATTTTCGCAGAGTGCTGCTTGATGTCTCGAAGTTTTCCTTAAACCATCTGAATCCTTGGCTGGAAAAAACCGATATAGAGCGGGAGATGCCGAAGATTGTTTGGTATGGAGATGCGACGAAAAGCCAGCTCTATTTCTTATATTATCTGATGCTGGTCGGCTGTGATGTACTGCTGTTCCATCCGGCGGGAACGGATCAGCTGGCGCTTGTCGACCCGAAGCAGGAGCTCGGTTTTACGGAAAAGCTCCCGGATGTTTCGGAGCTTCAGCCGTTTCCGAAAGAAAAACCAGACCGGAAATCAACAGTGGCTTACCGCTCAACAAAGGAAATTGAACATGTGCTGAATCACGAGGAATCCATGCTATATAAGCCGTGGCAGTTCAGAGATCACACACCGGTGTCCGTTACGCTGAAAACGACCTATGATGAATTGTTTTTAATCACGAAAGAACGCGCCTTTATTCGGCCGAATTTCAAAGCTGATAAACATTCCATTGAGATTCCGAATGTATTCGCCAAAATTATGGGCGTGTCGAAAGACAATAAGGAATATTGGAACAGGCTTCATACTCTAGCGGATTATCAGGAAACAGAAATGGTCAGAAGCTTTCCATTTACAGAAGAAATAAAGTCGAACTATCAATTTCACTACAGCCACGCACTTGATCAAGAAGGGAACATTGATCCGGACAAGCTGATGGCAAGCAATGTGTGGCAGTACAAACAGCTGCCGGCGGGCGTTCAGACTGCCATTGCCAAAACGATTTCGAGAATGTGCAGGTACCCGCGGCTTAAAGCCTTGCATCAGGAACAAGTCAAGGATGTTCAAATCTATTTGTTTAAACAAACAACAAACCTGCCTGCTAATCTGCTGAAATTGATTCAAATGTTCGACTATGCGCAAACCGTTCCGAAACTCGTTTTATATCATACGGAAATGAGCGGCGGACTCACGCGTTCGGATGCTGCCGCCCTGCTGTTCCTGAATGAAATCGGAATCGATATCATCATTTATAATCCGCCCGGACACCAAGATATTGAGCAGTTTATTGAAGAGGATCAGTATGATATCCACTGGCTGGATGACATGGTGTTTCAGCAGGACTACAAAGAGCCTTCGCTTGTGAAAAGGCTCTTCAGAACCATTACCCAAAAATAAGGAGAGAAGAAAAGCATGACAACAGAAAATCAAAATCCGCTTGTTCTCGATAAAAATGAAGAGATTTCCCAGCAAAAAGCTGACGATATCCGTCTTCAGCTCCGTCAGGAACCAGAAGTGAAGCGGCTTGCTCAACAAATTGACGTCAAAAACCAAATGGAGCTGCTTGAGTACGGCAAGGAGCCGGCCGTTGAAATATCCAAGTTCTCTGACCGCATCTTGGGGATGATGAAAACAACAAGCGTGACAGACTCCGGCACAATGCTGACTCAGCTTGGGAAAATCATGGACCGCTTCGACAAAAATGATTTTGATGAGCCAAAGGGATTAATGGCGAAAATTTTCAAACGCGGCGGCAGCATGATTGAAAAAATCTTTAAAAAGTATCAGACGCTTGGCGGAGAGATTGAAAAAATCCACGTTGAGATTTCAAAATACAAAGATGAGATGACGAAGACGAACTACACGCTCGATGAAATGTATGAAAACAATATCAAATACTATATGGAGCTTGAAAAATACGTCGTTGCCGGGCAGATGAAACTGGAAGAGATGCAGTCGATCCTTCCTTCATATGAGGAAAAAGCGGCAAGCGGGAACCAGCTGGCGCAAATGCAGCTCGATACGTTGCGCAACGGCATTCAGGCGCTTGAGGAACGGGTGTATGATCTTGACATGGCACGGATGGTGGCGCTTCAAACCGCACCTCAAATCCGTCTCCTGCAGCGAGGAAATGCAAAGCTGATCGGGAAAATCAACTCCGCGTTTATCATTACCATTCCGATTTTCAAAAACGGCATTATTCAGGCTGTTACGGTAAAGCGGCAAAAGCTTGTGGCTGATTCCATGAGCGAGCTTGACCGCCGGACAAACGAGATGCTGAAACGAAATGCTGAAAACATCTCGAGCCAAAGTGTTGAAATTGCGAGAATGGCCGGCAGACCGAGCATAGATATTGAAACGATTGAATCGTCTTGGAACACGATTGTCAGCGGCATGCAGGAAACAAAACAAATCGAAGAAGAAAACAAGCGCCTCCGCGAAGACGGCGCGAGACGAATTGCCCAGCTTCAGGATAATATTAAAAAAGCAGCATTGCAGCAATAATAAAAACCCCGCTTGTGGAACATAAGCGGGGTATTTCAATTACATCATTTAGTTAATGACAATGTGTAAAGACAGGTGTAAACTTAAACGGTAATCATTTTGCATATCAGAGGTGTTGGCAATGGGAAAACAACAGCCTATATCCCAGCGTAAACTGCTGGGCGTCGCCGGTTTGGGGTGGCTGTTTGATGCAATGGATGTCGGAATATTATCGTTTATTATCGCCGCGCTCCATGTAGAGTGGAATCTGTCGCCCGAAGAAATGAAATGGATCGGAAGCGTCAATTCCATCGGCATGGCTGCGGGTGCGTTTTTGTTTGGTTTGCTTGCTGATCGAATCGGCCGCAAAAAAGTGTTCATCATCACCCTTTTATGCTTTTCCATCGGAAGCGGCATTTCCGCTTTTGTGACGAGCTTATCGGCATTTCTAATCCTTCGTTTCGTGATTGGTATGGGACTTGGCGGCGAGCTTCCAGTCGCTTCAACACTCGTTTCGGAAGCGGTTGTGCCTGAAAAGCGGGGCAGAGTGATTGTGCTTTTGGAAAGCTTTTGGGCCGTGGGCTGGCTCGCAGCGGCCTTGATTTCTTACTTTGTGATACCAAGCTTCGGCTGGCAGGCTGCCCTTCTGTTAACTGCGCTGACTGCTTTTTATGCGCTGTACCTGCGGACGAGTCTACCTGATTCGCCGAAATATGAATCGCTTTCTGCCAAAAAGAGGTCGATGTGGGAGAATGTAAAAAGCGTCTGGGCAAGACAGTATATACGGCCGACGGTGATGCTGTCGATCGTTTGGTTCTGTGTGGTGTTTTCTTATTACGGCATGTTCCTATGGCTCCCGAGTGTCATGCTGCTGAAAGGCTTCAGCATGATTCAAAGCTTTGAATATGTCCTGCTGATGACGCTTGCTCAGCTACCTGGCTATTTCTCTGCCGCATGGCTGATTGAAAAAGCGGGCCGGAAGTGGATACTCGTCGTTTACTTGATTGGCACAGCAGGAAGCGCCTATTTCTTCGGAACGGCGGATTCCTTAAGTCTTCTGCTTACGGCTGGAGTGCTGTTATCGTTTTTCAATCTCGGTGCGTGGGGCGTGCTGTATGCTTATACCCCGGAGCAATACCCGACTGCGATTCGAGCAACAGGTTCAGGAACGACAGCAGCGTTTGGAAGAATCGGCGGCATCTTCGGGCCTTTGCTCGTCGGAACCCTGGCAGCCCGTCATATTTCGTTTTCGGTCATCTTTTCAATCTTTTGCATTGCAATCTTACTTGCGGTTGCTTGTATTTTGATTATGGGGAAAGAAACGAAACAAACTGAGCTAGAATAGGAAAAGCACCTCTTAAAAGAGGTGCTTTCAGCGTGTCGACAAACCCTCGCATTCGTTGTCAGGACTGCGCTTCGGTGCTCAATGCGAAGTGGATCAACGGCTAAATTCTCAGGCGTCCTGCCTAAACGCCGTCGTCATCACATCCTGTGAATGTCCGCTCCTATGCTCGTCCTTCCTAGACTTCAAGGGTTTTCAATCACGCTGAAAAGATTTTGTCAACAATCTGAGGCACCTCTTGAATGAGGTGCTTTTTTACAATTGCGCCCGGGCTGTGGATTGGCGTTTCCCGGTTTTACTGATTGTCTGGTAGAGCGTCATAGAAAGTATGAACAGAATGGCAGTAAATCCTGTGACAGCTCCGAAATGCTGTGTGCTTTGATATAAAAAACCTGCAATACTTGTACCGACAGTGGTTCCGGCATACATAGCGGCATTGGAAAGGGAAGCGATGGTTCCTCGCGCATTTGGTGCAATGGATTGAAAGACACCCATCATTAACGGAAAGATGATGCCAGCTGTAAAGAACGTGAGAAAAAAGCCGGCTTCTACTAAAAACAAGTTTGGAAAGAACGGAAGAGCGAAATAGAGAGCGCCCATTAGCAGCATCCCGCTGATCAGTGTTTTAAACATGCCCAGCTTTTCTGAAACCCGGCTGCCGATAAGGCTCCCGAGCATATTTCCCAGTCCGAGTACAAGCATAGCTGCGCCAATTTGTGACACGGTTAAATGATAATCCGCGGAAAGCCAAGTACCCAGAAAGCTGAACGATGCGAAGTTTCCGGTTTGAAACAGAAAATAGGCAAGCAGAATGACCGATGTTTTCGGCAATGAAAAAAGCTCCCGATAGGGGTTGACAATTGATGGGCGCGCCAATGGTTCAGAAGGCCGGATGCCAGGCATGACCGCCGCCAGGATCAATAGAAGAATAAGCGAGCACGCTGACAAAACGAAAAATGGCGTATGCCATGTAAAGGAAGCGAGAAACCCTCCAATAGGAAGTCCGAGCATTTGTGAAGCGGCCAAACCTGCTGTCGCAATCCCCATGCCTTTTATGATCTGAGAAGGCTGGACAATGACTGGGATGGACGCCCAAATTTGAGGCGTCACAAACGCAGCGCTAACGCCTGCGGCAAAACGGAACAGGCACATGGCGGCAAAAGAGGGAGCGATGCCGCATAAAAATGTGGATACGATAAAGCCTGCAAGTCCCCACAGCATGACTGTTTTCCTGTTCAGCCGGTCTGAGATTGGGCCTGCAATGAAAGCGAAGAGTGCATAACCGAGTGCATAAGCACTGACCATCCAGCCTGACAAATCAGTAGAGACATGAAACTGATCCTGTAAAAGGGGGAGAAGCGGCGAAAGCAAAAAGGTATCCGTGCCAATGACAAACATGACACTGAAGAAAAGCCAAATGCGATTCAAATTTTATCACTCCTATTGTTTTATAACTTTAAAACTATGAAACAGATATGTATAGAGAAAACCCTTTGTTAGAGGGTTTCCAAAAAGCCAGGCAGGTATGTTTGAAATGTGTCTTCACGCAGACTGACGTATTTTGTCCGCGAATCTTTCCGGGTTGCCGTCAATCCCGCTTCACGCAGCGTTTTAAAATGATAAGATGCCGTGGTTTTGACAATATTGCACTTTTCACCTACTTCACCGCAGCTGAGTTCTTTTCCGCTGACATAAAGCGTACGAATAATGGCAAGCCTTGATTCATCAGACAGTGCTTTAAAAATTTGCGCTCTGATTTGATCATCTGATTGTTTCATAGTCATGAAACTATAATACATAATGGGTGTTGAAAAAGCAACTTATTTTTCCAGTAAAGGAGCAGGAAGTCATAAGAGGAAGGAGGAATTCAATTCCAATAAAAGCGTTTTCAACTAAAGGTAGGAGAAAAATCACCCGTAAAATACAATCATATAGGAGGATTACAGAGCATTTAGAAGCATAAATAAGATCATGTGGTCACATGGATGTTTATAAAGAAATGGTACAGAATAAAAGAGAATATGCTGTTTGTGTGGGAAGTTACATAAATGTTACGGTAATAAAGATTGCTTAATATGGAGGGAAAATATGAGTGTAGATGAGAAACCAATTAAGATAAAAGTCGAGAAAGTCTCTAAGATTTTTGGGAAACAAACAAAGAAGGCAGTTCAAATGCTTGCCAACGGAAAGACAAAAAAAGAGATCCTGAAAGCAACCGGATCAACCGTTGGGGTTAATCAGGCAGATTTTGAAGTATATGATGGTGAGATATTTGTCATCATGGGTCTATCAGGGAGCGGTAAATCAACTTTAGTACGGATGTTAAACCGGCTTATTGAACCGACTGCCGGAAATATTTACATTGATGGTGACATGATAACAAATATGTCAAAAGACCAGCTCCGGGAAGTCCGCCGGAAAAAAATCAGCATGGTCTTCCAAAAGTTCGCTCTGTTTCCGCACAGAACGATACTTGAAAACACAGAATACGGACTGGAGCTTCAAGGTGTAGACAAACAAGAGCGGCAGCAAAAAGCGCTTGAGTCTCTTAAGCTCGTTGGACTGGAAGGATTTGAACACCAATATCCCGACCAGCTTTCCGGCGGGATGCAGCAGCGTGTCGGCCTTGCCCGCGCGTTGACGAATGACCCGGACATCCTTCTGATGGACGAAGCGTTCAGTGCGCTCGATCCACTGATTCGTAAAGATATGCAGGATGAGCTTCTTGATCTTCACGATAATGTCGGAAAAACAATTATCTTTATTACGCATGACTTGGACGAAGCGTTGCGGATCGGCGACAGAATTGTCCTAATGAAGGACGGCAACATCGTTCAAATCGGCACGCCTGAAGAAATCCTGATGAATCCATCTAACGAATATGTTGAGAAATTCGTCGAAGATGTTGATTTGTCTAAAGTCCTCACAGCAGGCCACATTATGAAACGCGCTGAAACAGTGCGGATTGATAAAGGGCCTCGCGTAGCATTGACACTGATGAAAAACCTTGGAATTTCTTCAATTTATGCAGTGGATAAACAAAAGAAATTATTAGGTGTTATCTATGCGTCTGATGCGAAAAAAGCGGCTGAGTCTGATTTGTCACTTCAAGACATCTTGAATACAGAATTTACGACTGTACCAGAGAATACGTATCTGACTGAGATTTTTGACGTTGTGTCCGATGCGAATATTCCAATTGCGGTTGTGGATGAGAAGCAAAGAATGAAAGGAATTGTCGTAAGAGGCGCGCTGATTGGCGCACTTGCCGGCAATAACGAGTATATCAATGCTGAAGGCACTAACGAACAAACACAAGATCCTTCTGCACAGGAGGTGAAATAAGATGGATAGACTGCCTAGAATACCTTTAGCAGATATTATTGACCGTTTTGTTGACTGGATTACGATGACGTTTGGCGGATTCTTCGACGGAATCGCTAACGGATTGGCCGCTTTTGTAAATGGAATTGTCACCGGTCTTGGATTTATTCCATCTATTTTGTTAACGATTATTTTCGCCGCACTTGCGTGGTGGATCAGTACAAGGGGAATTGCGTTATTTACGTTGATTGGATTCCTCCTGATCGATTATTTAGGATATTGGGACCCAATGCTGCAAACATTGGCGCTTGTGTTGACATCTGTGATTATTTCGATTGTGGTCGGGGTACCGATCGGAATTTGGGCGTCTCAGAAGGAAACGGTTCGCCGTATTGTAACGCCAATTCTTGATTTAATGCAGACAATGCCTGCTTTCGTATATCTATTGCCGGCGATTTTCTTCTTTAACATCGGTGTTGTGCCGGGTGTTGTTGCATCTGTTATCTTCGCGATGCCGCCGACAATCCGCATGACTGTTCTCGGTATTAAACAAGTGCCGGCGGATCTGATTGAAGCGACTGAGGCATTCGGTTCTACAACAGCTCAGCGTTTGTTTAAAGTTCAGCTTCCGCTTGCGACAAAAACGATTTTGGCCGGAATTAACCAGAGCATCATGCTTGCGTTATCAATGGTTGTTATCGCCGCAATGGTCGGTGCACCGGGACTTGGTTCTGAAGTATACAGTGCCGTTACACAGCTGAAAACCGGGGTCGGAGTAGAGGCCGGTATCGCCATCGTTATCGTTGCCATTACCCTGGACCGTATTACTCAAAATATTAAAGTGAAGAAGAAAAGCAGGGGGAATGCCTGATGCTTAAAAAAATCATCGGCATCGGCGTTTCAGCCATGCTGGCGCTCTCACTTGCGGCTTGCGGTTCAGAAAACGATGAAAATGCATCCGCAGCAGAACAAGTGAATAAGACCATCATCGGGATTGACCCCGGTTCAGGGATTATGTCCCTGACTGACAAAGCGATGAAGGATTATGACCTGAATGACTGGACATTGATTTCAGCGTCAAGTGCTGCGATGACCGCTACGCTTAAAAAGTCATACGACCGTAAGAAACCGATTATCATTACAGGATGGACACCGCACTGGATGTTCTCCAGATATAAGCTGAAATATCTCGATGATCCGAAACAATCTTATGGCAGCGCAGAGGAAATCCATACGATCACACGCAAAGGCTTCAGCAAAGAGCAGCCGAATGCCGCAAAGCTTCTGAGCCAGTTTAAATGGACGCAAGACGAAATGGGCGAAATCATGATCAAAGTGGAAGAAGGCGAGAAACCTGCCAAAGTTGCTGCTGAGTACGTCAATAAACACAAGGATCAGATAGCCGAATGGACAAAAGGCGTTCAAAAGGTGAAGGGAGACAAAATCAACCTTGCCTATGTGGCGTGGGACAGTGAGATTGCAAGTACAAACGTCATAGGCAAAGTCTTAGAAGACTTGGGCTATGAGGTAACACTTACTCAGGTAGAGGCTGGGCCGATGTGGACTGCAATTGCAACGGGAAGTGCGGATGCATCACTTTCCGCATGGCTGCCGAATACCCATAAAGCATACGCTGCTAAATATAAAGGCAAATATGATGATATTGGCACCAGTATGACTGGTGTGAAGATGGGGCTTGTTGTTCCTCAATATATGAAAAATGTCAACTCAATTGAAGATTTGAATAAATAATGAAGAAAGCAGCCTGTAGCCAGGCTGCTTTTTTTGCGTTAAGAAGCGTTAGCGGCAGCAAGTGATTCCGCCTTCTGAAATGTTTTGAGCACGGCGTTCGCCAAAATATGAATGCCGGTAAATATCGCATTTCTGTCAAAGGTCATGTGCGGATGATGGAGCCCCGGCTGGAGCCCGCAGCCTAGTCCGAGCATCGTTGTTTTCAGATTCGGCACCTTCACGGCGTAAAAATGGAAATCCTCTCCGCCGGTAGTAACAAGCGGGTCATCAAGCCGCTCAGCCCCGATGATATCTGTAATGGCTTCTGCCATGATCGCTTCAGCTTCTTTGTTTTGTGTTGCCGCAGGAAGGCTGTGTTCTTTTTGCAGATCGATTTTTGCGCCGAATGCAGCGGCGGCCGCTTCACAGGCTCTTTCTGTCTCGGCGATTAACGCCTCCATGGCTTCATTGGTCTGTGCGCGCAAATCAAGGCTGAACGATGCTTTTCCTGGAATGATGTTAGAGCTTTCACCGCCGGCTTGAAGTTTTGTCATTTTGACGGTATGCGGGATTTGCGGGTCAATATGAATGAGTCCGAGCTTATGTACAAGAAATGCCGCAATTTCAATGCTGTTTTTCCCGAGGTGCGGACGGGCGCCATGAGCCTCTTCCCCGATGATCGTTCCCTCAATGTGCTGGCTTGATCCGTGCAGAATAGACGGAGCGCAGCGGCCGTTCTGTGTTTCCTGGATCGGACGGACGTGAACGCCATACAAATAGTCGATATCATCAAGCACGCCTTCTTCTATCATTTTCAAGGCGCCGCCGCCTTTTTCTTCTGCCGGCTGAAAGATAAAACGGATTGTGCCCTTCGGAAGCTCAGGTTGTTTTTTGAGCAGCATTAACGTGCCCAATGCCATTGTCATATGTGAATCGTGTCCGCAGGAATGGTTGGCGCGAAATGTGCCGTTAACCTCCTGCCACAGCGCGTCAATATCAGCGCGTACCGCTACAACAGGTGAGCCTGAGCCGATTTCGCCGACAACCCCGGTGCAGTCTGAAAACGTGCGCGTCCGGCACCCTAAATCCTCAAGCTTTTGTTTCAAAAATGAAGTTGTCTCATATTCCTTCCAGCTGACTTCAGGGTTCGCGTGCAGATGCTCGAAGATGTCCATAATGGTTTGTTTCATTTCTTCTGAAAGCTTTTGCATGGTTAGAAATACCTCCTTCTATCAGAATGAATTTTTACCTTCTTTACTTTATTTATATTGAAACAGAAATATAGGCTGTATATAATATAGCACATATTGCTACTTTTCAGAATAATTAATATTTTCAAACAGAGGGGATGGATCGAAATATGAGTATGCCAGCAGCCGAAACACAGCCTAAGAAAAAACGTATGACATTTAAAATGCCTGACGCCTATGTCCTCTTATTTATGATTGCTTTCATTTGCGCAATCGCTTCATATATTGTGCCGGCAGGTGAATTTGACCGCGTGACAAAGGGGGATGTCACGACCGCTGTTCCGGGAAGCTATCATTCAATTGAACAGTCTCCGGTCAGCTTGATCAGCTTTTTTACTTCTCTACAGGATGGAATGGTTGGATCAGCACCCATCATCTTTCTGATTTTATTCACAGGCGGCACCATTGCTATTCTAGAAAAAACGGGTGCCATCAATGGCCTGATTTACAATGTCATCAGCAAATTCCGCACAAAGCAATTATTATTTATTTGTATTGTCGGCGCATTGTTCTCCATTCTCGGAACAACCGGGATTGTCGTGAATTCAGTTATCGGTTTTATCCCCATCGGCCTCATTGTGGCACGATCCTTAAAATGGGACGCAGTCGCGGGAGCCGCTGTTATATACATCGGCTGCTACGCTGGATTTAACTCCACCATATTATCACCGTCACCGCTCGGTTTATCACAATCAATCGCGGAGCTCCCTCTTTTCTCAGGAATCGGCCTGCGAGTTGTGATATACATATGCTTTTTGCTGTCTTCTATTATTTATATCTATTTGTATACGAGAAAATTAAAAAAATCAAAAGATGCCAGTGTGTTAGGAACAGATTGGTTCCCTGCGGCAGGAATGGGCGAAGCCGGTAAAGAAGAAGATCAGTCAGTGCCGTTTACCGTTCGCCATAAGCTGATTTTGGCTGTGGCGGGACTCTCACTTGTCGGATTTTTATACGGCGCTTTGAAGCTTGGCTGGTCAGATTCCCAAATGGCTGCGACATTTATTTTTATTTCTGTCCTTGCCGGTTTAATAGGCGGGCTTGCGGCGAACGATATTGCCAAAACCTTCATTACGGGCTGCCAAAGTCTTGTATACGGGGCGCTGATTGTCGGGATGGCACGAAGCATTTCCGTTATCCTTGAAAATGGAAAGCTTCTCGATACTGTCGTCAATGCTTTGGCTTCACTTTTGGATGGATTCAGCCCGATTGCTGGGGCAATCGGCATGTATATCGCCAGTGCGCTGCTTCATTTTCTCATCTCTTCAGGTTCTGGCGAAGCCGTTGTATTTATTCCAATCCTGGCGCCGCTCGCTGATTTGATGGGAATCACGAGACAGGTTGCGGTTGAAGCGGTTATGCTTGGAGAAGGGGTCGTCAACTGTGTGAACCCGACATCCGGCGTTCTCATGGCGGTGCTTGCCGCCAGCGGTATTCCGTATGTCAAGTGGCTGCGGTTTATGGTGCCGCTTGCTCTGATTTGGTTCTTGATCGGGCTTGTCTTTATCGTGATCGGAGTCATGATCAATTGGGGGCCGTTTTAACGATTGCTGCCCGCCGGCTTGTACGGCGGGCTTTTGAGTTATTCATTGCAGAAGCGCAGGCTGTTATTGTAACATGTAAGCCATAAGCCATTCGTAAAAGTGCGGGAGGAAGGTCATGAATAATCTGCGTAATAGACTTTCAGGCGTGAATGGGAAAAATAAGAGAGTAAAAGAAAAAGAACAAAAAATCTGGTCGGAGATTGGGATGATAGCGGGAGCATTTGCGCTGCTTGATGTGATCATCCGCGGCATTATGTTTGAATTTCCGTTTAAAGAATGGGCTGCAAGCCTTGTGTTTTTGTTCATCATTATCTTATATTACTGCATCAGGGCTGCGGCATCCGGAATGCTCATGCCGAGAATAGACACCAAAGAAGAACTGCAAAAACGGGTGAAGCAGCAGCGAATAGAATCAATTGCGGTCGCCTTTGCGGTAGTGGTGCTTACGATGTACGACAGGGGGATTCCCCATACATTCTTCGCTTGGCTGAAAATGATTCTTCTTTTTATCGTCTGCGGCGGCGTTCTGTTTCTGCTTCGGTATGTGATTGTGAAGCTGGCTTACAGAAGAGCGGTAAAAGAAGAAATAAAAAAGAAATCATCTTTTTTGTTTGGAAAGCGAGGGAAGCGTTCACAGTTTCGGGCAGCTTTTTTTATAGGAACATTGATTTGTATTCACTCTGCCAAGTTGTTTTGATAGAGTGATTGTGATAATTTTAAATGTAAGCGTTAACAAAATTCTCCAGTCTTCACATCGGTTTGAAAGGAGGAAGCGGAAGAATGAAGTAAGAGGGATTTTTGACTCCGAAGTAAGTCTTCAAAAAATCAAATAAGGAGTGTCAAGAATGTTTGCAAAACGATTCAAAACCTCTTTACTGCCGTTATTCGCTGGATTTTTATTGCTGTTTCATTTGGTTCTGGCAGGACCGGCGGCTGCGAGTGCTGAAACGGCGAACAAATCGAATGAGCTTACAGCACCGTCGATCAAAAGCGGAACCATTCTTCATGCATGGAATTGGTCGTTCAATACGTTAAAACACAATATGAAGGATATTCATGATGCAGGATATACAGCCATTCAGACATCTCCGATTAACCAAGTAAAGGAAGGGAATCAAGGAGATAAAAGCATGTCGAACTGGTACTGGCTGTATCAGCCGACATCGTATCAAATTGGCAACCGTTACTTAGGTACTGAACAAGAATTTAAAGAAATGTGTGCAGCCGCTGAAGAATATGGCATAAAGGTCATTGTTGACGCGGTCATCAATCATACCACCAGTGATTATGCCGCGATTTCCAATGAGGTTAAGAGTATTCCAAACTGGACACATGGAAACACACAAATTAAAAACTGGTCTGATCGATGGGATGTCACGCAGAATTCATTGCTCGGGCTGTATGACTGGAATACACAAAATACACAAGTACAGTCCTATCTGAAACGGTTCTTAGACAGGGCATTGAATGACGGGGCAGACGGTTTTCGATTTGATGCCGCCAAACATATAGAGCTTCCAGATGATGGCAGTTACGGCAGTCAATTTTGGCCGAATATCACAAATACATCTGCAGAGTTCCAATACGGAGAAATCCTGCAGGATAGTGCCTCCAGAGATGCTGCATATGCGAATTATATGGATGTGACAGCGTCTAACTATGGGCATTCCATAAGGTCCGCTTTAAAGAATCGTAATCTGGGCGTGTCGAATATCTCTCACTATGCATCTGATGTGTCTGCGGACAAGCTAGTGACATGGGTAGAGTCGCATGATACGTATGCCAATGATGATGAAGAGTCGACATGGATGAGCGATGATGATATCCGTTTAGGCTGGGCGGTGATAGCTTCTCGTTCAGGCAGTACGCCTCTTTTCTTTTCCAGACCTGAGGGAGGCGGAAATGGTGTGAGGTTCCCGGGGAAAAGCCAAATAGGCGATCGCGGGAGTGCTTTATTTGAAGATCAGGCTATCACTGCGGTCAATAGATTTCACAATGTGATGGCTGGACAGCCTGAGGAACTCTCGAACCCGAATGGAAACAACCAGATATTTATGAATCAGCGCGGCTCACATGGCGTTGTGCTGGCAAATGCAGGTTCATCCTCTGTCTCTATCAATACGGCAACAAAATTGCCTGATGGCAGGTATGACAATAAAGCTGGAGCGGGTTCATTTCAAGTGAACGATGGTAAACTGACAGGCACGATCAATGCCAGGTCTGTAGCTGTGCTTTATCCTGATGATATTGCAAAAGCGCCTCATGTTTTCCTTGAGAATTACAAAACAGGTGTAACACATTCTTTCAATGATCAACTGACGATTACCTTGCGTGCAGATGCGAATACAACAAAAGCCGTTTATCAAATCAATAATGGACCAGAGACGGCGTTTAAGGATGGAGATCAATTCACAATCGGAAAAGGAGATCCATTTGGCAAAACATACACCATCATGTTAAAAGGAACGAACAGTGATGGTGTAACGAGGACCGAGAAATACAGTTTTGTTAAAAGAGATCCAGCGTCGGCCAAAACCATCGGCTATCAAAATCCGAATCATTGGAGCCAGGTAAATGCTTATATCTATAAACATGATGGGAGCCGAGTAATTGAATTGACCGGATCTTGGCCTGGAAAACCAATGACTAAAAATGCAGACGGAATTTACACGCTGACGCTGCCTGCGGACACGGATACAACCAACGCAAAAGTGATTTTTAATAATGGCAGCGCCCAAGTGCCCGGTCAGAATCAGCCTGGCTTTGATTACGTGCTAAATGGTTTATATAATGACTCGGGCTTAAGCGGTTCTCTTCCCCATTGAGGGCAAGGCTAGACGGGACTTACCGAAAGAAACCATCAATGATGGTTTCTTTTTTGTTCATAAATCAGACAAAACTTTTCTCTTGCAAAAGTTTGTGAAGTGTTGCACAATATAAATGTGAAATACTTCACAAACAAAAAGACATCAAAGAGAAACATACCCTGGAAGGATGATTAATGATGAACAAACATGTAAATAAAGTAGCTTTAATCGGAGCGGGTTTTGTTGGAAGCAGTTATGCATTTGCGTTAATTAACCAAGGGATCACAGATGAGCTTGTGGTCATTGATGTAAATAAAGAAAAAGCAATGGGCGATGTGATGGATTTAAACCACGGAAAGGCGTTTGCGCCACAACCGGTCAAAACATCTTACGGAACATATGAAGACTGCAAGGATGCTGATATTGTCTGCATTTGCGCCGGAGCAAACCAAAAACCTGGTGAGACACGCCTTGAATTAGTAGAAAAGAACTTGAAGATTTTCAAAGGCATCGTTAGTGAAGTCATGGCGAGCGGATTTGACGGTATTTTCTTAATCGCGACAAATCCGGTTGATATCCTGACTTACGCAACATGGAAATTCAGCGGCCTGCCAAAAGAGCGGGTGATCGGAAGCGGCACAACACTAGATTCTGCGAGATTCCGTTTCATGCTGAGCGAATACTTTGGCGCAGCGCCTCAAAACGTGCACGCGCATATTATCGGAGAGCACGGCGACACAGAGCTTCCTGTTTGGAGCCACGCGAATGTCGGCGGTGTGCCGGTCAGTGAACTCGTTGAGAAAAACGATGCGTACAAACAAGAGGAGCTGGACCAAATTGTAGATGATGTGAAAAACGCAGCTTACCATATCATTGAGAAAAAAGGCGCGACTTATTATGGGGTTGCGATGAGTCTTGCTCGCATTACAAAAACCATTCTTCATAATGAAAACAGCATATTAACTGTCAGCACATATTTGGACGGGCAATACGGTGCAGATGACGTGTACATCGGTGTGCCGGCTGTCGTGAACCGCGGAGGGATCGCAGGTATCACTGAGCTGAACTTAAATGAGAAAGAAAAAGAACAGTTCCTTCACAGCGCCGGCGTCCTTAAAAACATTTTAAAACCTCATTTTGCAGAACAAAAAGTCAACTAACCGCAACTTTAGAGTAAAGGGCTGATTGTCAATGTGGGAGCAGTTGTATGATCCGTTTGGAAACGAGTATGTGAGCGCACTTGTGGCGCTCACTCCGATTCTCTTTTTTCTTTTGGCTTTAACTGTTTTGAAAATGAAAGGCATTCTTGCGGCATTTCTTACCCTAGCCGTCAGTTTCTTCGTCTCCGTTTTGGCATTTCATATGCCGGTTGAAAAAGCGATTTCTTCTGTTTTGTTAGGAATCGGGAGCGGGCTGTGGCCTATTGGCTACATCGTCCTGATGGCGGTGTGGCTGTATAAAATCGCAGTGAAAACCGGGAAATTTACCATTATTCGGTCCAGCATTGCCGGCATTTCGCCTGACCAACGATTACAGCTATTATTAATTGGTTTTTGTTTTAACGCGTTTTTAGAAGGCGCGGCCGGTTTTGGTGTTCCGATTGCGATTAGTGCGGCGCTGCTCGTCGAACTTGGTTTTAAACCGTTAAAAGCGGCGGCGCTCTGCTTGATTGCAAACGCCGCCTCCGGAGCCTTTGGGGCGATTGGGATTCCTGTCATCACAGGGGCGCAGATTGGTGATTTGTCTGCTCTTGAGCTGTCTCGGACATTAATGTGGACACTGCCGATGATCTCATTTTTAATACCATTCCTGCTTGTATTCTTATTAGACCGAATGAAAGGAATCAAACAGACATGGCCCGCTCTTCTGGTTGTGAGCGGTGGGTATACAGCGGTTCAGACACTGACAATGGCGGTGCTCGGGCCGGAATTAGCAAACATTTTGGCGGCCTTATTCAGCATGGGCGGGCTTGCCCTCTTCCTCCGCAAATGGCAGCCGAAAGAGATTTACCGCGAGGAAGGGGCCGGCGATGCTGGTGAGAAAAAGGCATACCGTGCCGCTGACATTGCGAAAGCGTGGTCTCCTTTCTACATTTTAACTGCGGCGATCACCATCTGGAGCCTTCCTGCCTTCAAAGCGCTTTTCCAAGAAGGCGGGCTGTTATATCAATCAACGCTCCTGTTTAAAATGCCTTTTCTGCATCAGCAAATTATGAAAATGCCGCCGATTGCGCCATCTGCCATGCCGTTAGATGCAGTCTTTAAAGTTGATCTGCTGTCAGCGACTGGTACAGCGATTTTAGCGGCGGTCATCGTGACAGGGCTGTTCAGCAAAAAGTTCTCCTCCCGGGATGCCTTTGCTTCCCTGAAGGAGACAGGAAAAGAGCTGTGGGTGCCGATTATGACGATCTGCTTCGTGATGGGGTTTGCCAATCTGGCCAACTTCGCAGGGCTCAGCTCTTCAATTGGGTTAGCATTGGCGAAAACAGGAGACCTGTTCCCGTTTGTCAGTCCTGTTCTTGGCTGGATTGGCGTGTTCATCACCGGTTCTGTTGTCAGCAATAATGCTTTGTTCGGCCATTTGCAGGTTGTCACCGGAGCGCAGATCGGTGCGGGTTCAGACTTGCTGTTAGCCGCAAATACGGCGGGCGGTGTCATGGCGAAACTTGTTTCTCCTCAATCTATCGCCATCGCTGCCGCAGCGGTAGGCCAAACAGGCAAGGAATCTAAACTGTTTAAAAGGACAGTGGCGTACAGCCTGATTCTGTTATTGATCATTTGTATATGGACGTTTATTCTTGCAAGATTTGGAGTGTAATAGAAAAAAGCAGTACATGCCCAGCATGTACTGCTTTTTTATGTTAATTTGCTTTCTTTGTCATTTCGGCTGTTGTTTTCACTCTGGCTTTTCCCATAAATAAAATGGTAACCGCCGCGAGGACAATTGGAATCAAAGCGAGCAAAAAGACATACGTAATACTTGATGACATCGCGTCAATAATGCGATTCAGGATCGCATCAGGAATCTGGGAACGTGTTCCCGCTTGGAATATCTCTTGCGGGTCGCCAATATTTTGCGTAGCACCTGATCCCGCTGAGCCTTTCATACCGCTGAAGGCGTCACTCAGCTTGTTCGTGAATACGTTTGTTTGCACCGTTCCGAAAATGGTGACGCCTAAGGTCATGCCAAATGATCGCAAAAATGAATTTGTAGAGTTTGCCGTTCCCCGAAAGCGAGGTTCAAGATCATTCATCGATGCCGCCGGCAGCAGGGAGAAGTTAAAGCCTACACCAAAGCCTGAAATCATCATAAAGACTGTCAGCCATACCCGTGCTGTGTCAGGCGTCATATTGGAAAGAAGCAGCATGCCGATAAAGAAAGCTATAACAGATATCAGCATCAAATTGCGGAAGCTTGCCTTCGTTTGGAAGATTCCGCCGATCATGCTTCCGATGACTGATCCAATCATCATCGGCGTCAGAATGAAGCCCGCGCTTGTCGCCGAGCTGCCGTAGACCGCCTGAACGAAAATCGGAATAAATACCGCTAAAATAATAAATGTTCCGCCATACAAAAAAGCGAGAATCTGCGCTGTGGCAAACAAGCGGTTCTTAAACATCCAGAAAGAAATAATCGGCTCTTCTGCTTTTCTCTCCACAATAAAAAAGGCAATGAAGAAAACGGCGAATACAATAAACAGCCCGATGATCTGAATGGAATTCCAATCGTATGTTTTGCCGCCAAGCTCAAGGGCGAACATCAGGCATACAATGGATACGATTAATGTAATCGCGCCGCCCCAGTCTATTTTCTGCTTTCTGTGCTCCAGAGATTCTTTGTAGTAGCGAATAATGAAAAACAATGACAATGCGCCGATCGGCACATTGATGTAAAACACCCAGTGCCAGCTGATCGAATCTGTAATGATCGCCCCTAAGAGCGGACCAAGAACACTGGATAATCCAAATACAGCACCGAACATGCCGGACATTTTTCCGCGTTTTTCCGGCGGAAACAAATCAAAGATAATGGTAAAGGCAATCGGCAGGAGCGCGCCGCCTCCGATCCCTTGAATGGCCCGGAAGATGATCAGTTGATTCATCGTCTGGGCAATCCCGCATAAAGCCGAACCGATTAAGAAAAAAATAAGTCCAAACAGGAAAAAACGTTTTCGGCCGTACATATCGGAAAGCTTGCCGTAAATCGGCATGCCAGCCATAACCGCCACCATATAGGATGCCGTCACCCAGGCAAATTTATCGAAGCTTCCAAGATCGGCTACGATATTGCCCATCGCGGTGGCAACAATCGTATTGTCCATTGCAGACATCAAGATGCCCAGCAGGAGACCGAGGACCACAAATTTGGTGGAAGCCTGTTTTTCTGTTGTTGTGTCCATTTGTTCTACCTCCTCTTACTTTTCTATGTAAGTTCTGATATCATGATAATAGTTTGATCATTGAATATCTCGATTATCAAGATAAACTCGATTTTATAGGGAGGACTGTCAGTTGTCAACAAGAAATTCCAGAAGTGAGTTGGAAAAGACTGCTGTTCAGCTTTTTCGAAAACTGGGCACAAGAACGGTTCTGTTTCATCAGGCAGCCGCTCAAGCTCTCGGTCTGTTTCCTACCGATTTGAAATCAGCTGACATTTTAAATGAAGCAGGTCCGATGACGGCCGGAGAACTGGGGAAAAAAACCGGCCTCAGCACGGGTTCCGTCACGGCGCTTGTTGACCGGCTGGAAAAAGCGGGGTATGTGGCTCGTGAAAAGGACCCGAACGATCGCAGGAGAGTCGTAATCGTCCCTTTGACTGCTTCGAAAAAACATATAAAGGATTTGTTCCGTCCTCTGTCTGAGTCAACGATGGATTTGTGCCGCGAATATACGGAAGAGGAGCTGGAACTCATTTTCAGTTTTGTAGGCAAAGCCGCCGATATTATGGAGGAAGAGCTTGAACGTCTGAAACAGTAAGTGAATTTGTGCATAGCTTGGCCCTTTCCCGAATAAATTGTACAAGATACATAAGAAGGGAGTACGGGCCGGTGAACATTTTTTTGAGCTATATTGTGCTGGGACTGTCCTTGTCTGCGCCTGTGGGGCCAGTGAATGCGGCGCAAATAGACAAAGGAATTAAAAACGGTTTTTGGCATGCATGGATTTTCGGTTTAGGCGCCATGACAGCGGATGGGCTGTACATGCTTTTTATCTATTTCGGGCTGTCACAGTTCTTGACCGCTCCATTTGTAAAAACGTTTTTGTGGCTGTTCGGCTTTTTTGTCCTGACCTATACCGGAATTGAAACGCTGAAAAACGTCAGAGAACCGATGGATGTGCGAAGCTCGCGGGGGAAACCGTCATACAGGAAAACATTCGCATCGGGTTTTCTCATTTCATTGTCAAACCCATTGAGCATCCTTTTTTGGCTTGGAATTTACGGAAGCATTCTTGCGAAAACAGCAGAGGCCTACAATATGAATCAGCTTCTAATCTATAGCTCCGGCATCATGATCGGCATTTTAATCTGGGATTTCTGCATGGCTATCACAGCCAGTACGTTCAGAAACCTGCTTCATGAAAAGCTATTGAGAGGATTGACCGGAATCGCCGGTGTATCCCTCCTTGTGTTTGGCTTTTACTTTGGTTATCAGGGCATCAAACAGTTATTGGGCTGATTCATGAAGGACAGTCACCTGCCGCTTCCAGTTTTAATATAGTATCCAGATGATACTGGAGGTGGATCAATGGTGAATGGGATTTACACCAAAAGTTTTCTGGAACGTATTCAGGAAGAGCTTCCTGAATGGCAAAGAATCGCTTTTGAGCTGCTGGCAGAAACTCTGGGGGACGACGCGGATACATTTCCGTGCATTCCCGGACGCCAGGCGTTTCTGACTGATCAGCTTCGGATTGCTTTTGCCGGAGATCCGCGGGAAAACCGCACAGCGGAGGAACTGGCTCCGTTGCTTGCGGAGTACGGCAAGATATCGCGGGACACGGGAAAATACGCATCCCTCGTTGTGTTGTTTGATACACCGGAAGATTTGGCGGAGCATTATTCGATTGAAGCGTATGAAGAGCTGTTTTGGCGCTTTTTAAATAGACTGAGTCATCAAGACGAAAAAGAATGGCCGGAAGACATTCCGGCCGATCCTGAGCATTATAAATGGGAGTTTTGTTTTGACGGCGAGCCGTATTTCATTCTGTGCGCTACACCGGGGCACGAGGCAAGAAGAAGCCGGAGCTTTCCTTTTTTTATGGTCACGTTTCAGCCAAGGTGGGTGTTTGATGACCTAAATGGATCAACTGCATTTGGCCGTAACATGAGCAGGCTGATCCGATCTCGTTTAGAGGCCTATGATCAGGCTCCGATTCACCCGCAATTAGGCTGGTACGGAGGAAAAGATAATCGTGAATGGAAGCAGTATTTCCTCCGTGATGACGAAAAACAGGTATCGAAGTGCCCGTTTTCTTATTTAAAGAACATGTTCAACAAAATGAAATAAATCAAGGACTGGCAGGGCGATCTTTATGACCCTGCTTTTTTTGATAGATCATGGTAACGATGGCGATAATCACGAGAAAACCTATGCTGACGAAAAAACCGGGCCGGCTTGATTTTTCAAACAATGTACCGGACACAGCCGCAGCAATCAGAACCATCGCTAAATAAATTTGCGTTTTTCCCATGCCCTCGGGATCAGTCAGCTTTTTGCTGGAGAACAGGATAAACAGCCAAGTGTATAAAAGCATAAGCCCCGCAGCTGTTGTCATATGCTCATAAATGTTTTTAGGCAGCACTAACGACAGAATAATGGAGAGAACAAGCCCCGCAAACGTCAGCCCAAGTGCCGGCCAGCATATTTTTTTGCCTTCCTTTAGAGTAAAGCATTTCGGCGCGTCGCCGTCATCAGCCATTGTACAAAGCAATGTCGTAACGGCAAAAAGCGAAGCGACAAGGGTCGAGAACCCGGCGATGATGAAAATCCCGTTAAATATATCAAGGATGATCTCAAGGTTATATCCTTTTAATGATGTAATGAACGGACTGTCCTGTTCAGTAAACGCGTGTAACGGAACCAAAAGCAGAGCCAGCCCGATTGAAATAATATAAATAATCGCCAGCGTTGCCAGCATCAGTTTCCCTGATTTAGACGCTTCCTCAGGTTTTTTTAAGTGAACCGCCATCAGCCCCATGACCTCAATTCCGCCAAAAGCGTAAAACGCGTAGATTAAACCTGTCCACAGCCCCATGGCGCCGTATGGGAAAAACTCAATCGTCTTATTTGGAACATGTATGCCATGATTTCCGCCGGACAGGATACCGCATAAAGCCAGGATGGCAATGACAATAAACATAAAAATAGCAGCTGTTTTAATGACTGCCAGCACGTTTTCTGTTTTTTCAAAGACGGACAGGCCGGTGAAAATAATAAGGAGCCCAAGTACTGCGTAGATTGAGGCAAACACCCATAGCGGCACTTGAGGAAACCAATGCTTCGTAAAGAGCGAAATGGCTGTCAGCTGGCTTCCGGTAATCAGCATTTCTGATGTCCAGTACACCCAGCCGTTGCTGAAGCCTGCCCATTTGCCGAATGCTTTTCGGGCATACGCACAAAATGAGCCCTTTTCCGGCTGCTTCGCCGATAGCTTGGCGAGCTGTTCAAAGACAAAATACGTACCGATCCCTGCGATCAGAAATGAAAGGAGAACGGAAAAACCGCTTTTTACAATTGCGATGCTGGAACCGAGAAAGAAGCCTGTTCCAATCGTGCAGCCGACTCCGATCAGTGACAGCTGCCACCAAGCCAGATTCCCTTTTGGCTGGTCTTTTTTTGTTTGGCTCATTATTTATTCAACCCCTTTTATCTAAGGTTAGATTGTGATCTGTCCGAAGCTTATATACATCGGATTTTTGCCTCTTTTTACATGGAGAAGGAAGCGGACGCTCATACTAATGAAAAAAGGAGCAAACCAATGACACAGCAATATATTGTGGAGCCGAAAAAAGGGCTTGGGCTGAAGCTGAAAAAGGGTCAGATTTTAAAGGTGGTTGATGTAGAAGGGCAGCAGGTGGCTGATTTTGTCGCATACCATGCCAAGGATTTTTATGAACACCTTGATCAGGGAGCGACGATAGACGCCAATCACTCCATTCATGTGAAGGTCAACGACCATCTCTACTCCAACCTGTATAAGCCGATGTTAACCCTGATTGAAGATACGGTCGGCAAGCATGATCTGCTGCTGCCCGCCTGCCGTCCTGATATGAACAGGCTCTTATATGGGAAGCAAAAGGATGAGTTTCAGGATACGTGCTATGACAATATGAACCGTGCGCTTGAGCAGTTTGGCGTACCGAAGCCTCACATGCATTACCCATTTGCGATTTTTATGAATACTGTCCTTGATGAGAAAGGGAATCTGTCTGTGGAAACGCCGCTTTCGAATGCCGGAGATTATGTAAGGCTCAGGGCGGAGATGGATTTAATTGTCGCGTTTTCTTCCTGCCCGATTGAAAAAGGGAAATGCAATGGCGACAGTGTGACATCCATACGGGTTGAAGTCAGCTGATCTCTCTTGTTCACTGTGAATGAAGACCTGTGCTATATTTAATAGGGATACATAACAGTCATGATTCATTTTCATTGATTTGGGGAAATGATCAGTAACAAGGGAAAATGTACAGGAGGAATGATTGGGATGAGCATGCAGGAAAAGATTATGCGTGAGTTACATGTGAAGCCCTCAATTGATCCAAAGCAAGAAATTGAGGACCGAGTCAATTTTTTAAAACAATATGTAAAGAAAACCGGTGCTAAAGGCTTTGTATTGGGAATCAGCGGCGGCCAGGATTCAACACTTGCGGGAAGACTCGCTCAGCTTGCGGTGGAGAGCATTCGCGAGGAGGGCGGAGACGCTCAATTTATCGCGGTCCGTCTTCCGCATGGCACACAGCAGGATGAAGACGATGCCCAGCTTGCTTTGAAGTTTATTAAGCCGGATAAATCATGGAAGTTTGATATTAAATCGACAGTCAGCGCTTTTTCTGATCAGTATCAGCAGGAAACAGGCGATCAGCTGACTGACTTTAATAAAGGAAACGTAAAAGCAAGAACAAGAATGATCGCGCAATACGCGATCGGCGGCCAGGAAGGCCTTCTTGTGTTAGGAACAGACCATGCTGCTGAAGCAGTGACTGGTTTCTTTACGAAGTACGGTGACGGCGGAGCAGACCTCCTGCCGCTGACAGGCTTGACGAAGCGCCAGGGAAGAACCTTGCTGAAAGAGCTGGGTGCACCGGAACGCTTATACTTAAAAGAACCGACTGCCGATCTGCTCGACGAAAAACCGCAGCAGTCGGATGAAACAGAGCTTGGCATTTCCTACGACGAGATTGACGATTATCTCGAAGGAAAAGAAGTATCAGCGAAAGTATCAGAAGCGCTGGAAAAACGCTACAGCATGACTGAACATAAACGCCAGGTTCCGGCGTCTATGTTTGATGACTGGTGGAAATAAGTTGAAGAAAGCCCGCTCTCGGAGCGGGCTTTTGTCGTGTACAGGAGCTTTATTTGATGCGGATATGATTCAGCTTGACCATTAATCTGTCGGTGAACCTTCGGAGGCTGCCTCTCGTATCAGGATCTAATGGGAGTTCGGCTCTCGCGGCAATGTTCTCTGCCACATCCTGAATCGACAGGTTGTCTGTTTGAATGTGGTCCTCAAAAATGGGTGATGATAATCCTTCAACACAGCGGTTGATTTGTTTGGCGGCCCATGAGTTTTTTCCTTCTGCTCTGGTGCGCAGCCTTTTTAACAAGGTTTCCTTTGAAGCCATTAGTGTAAAGTGGTGAACGATCCTGCCTTCCTGTCTGAGCCTGCCGATGATCTCATTGAAGTATTCAGGGTGTACAATCGTCATAGGCACAATAATGATGCCGCGGTATGTATCTGTCAGAGAAGCTAGCAAACTGTAATTGAACGCCCGCCATAAAGGATAGCTTTGAAAATCGTCCTTTGCGATCTCCTGCGGCACCATGGAGCGCAGCGCAAAACCCATTTTCTCGGGATCATACACGTAAGATGGGTTCAGCCTTCTGTGCAGTTCGAAGGCTGTTTGTGTTTTTCCCGAACCGAATGCCCCGTTTATCCAAATGATCATCGCCATTTCTCCCTTCCTATTTATCATACAGAAAAAGACCCTTCCATCGAAGAGTCAGCTGGAAAAACAATAAAGGCAGAAGGTTTTAATGCTTTTTTGCGTCGAAGTATTAAAATACCTGCAGAAATGTTGTACAATGAATGTCATTCAGGCAAAAATGGCTAAACAACAAAGCGCACTATAAGCTTGACCGGTAAAGCCGGTATCTATATAAATATTCGCTAAATAATCATATAATGAATATAAAATTTCATTCCTTAGGAGGATTTCGCCGAAGATGAACGCTAAACGAGCCATCCCAGTAAGAGAAAGAAATATCGTCCTGATCGGATTCATGGGTGTAGGAAAAACAACAATCGGCCAATTGGTCGCTAAAAAATTATATAGAGATTTTATTGATATTGACCAAGAGATCGAAAAGGATTTCAATATGACAATTCCTGAGATATTTGAGAAAAAGGGAGAAGACTTTTTCCGGAAAACGGAGAAGGAATATATTTTAGACATCTGCCATCATAAACGATTCAAAATCGTATCTCTGGGCGGGGGATCTTTTAAACAAGAAGAAATCAGGAATTGCTGTCTGGAAAACTGTCTCGTGCTTCATCTGGACCTGTCATGGGAGAACTGGAAGCAGCGCGCGGATTTATTGATCGAAAGCCGCCCTGTACTGCATAACCGTTCAATGGATGAAATGGAACAGCTGTTTAACGAAAGAAAAGTCATTTATGACAAGCACAATTCAAAAGTGGCAACAGACAACCTTTCCCCGGAAGAGGTTGCCGATTACATTGTTGAGACATTAAAAATTGGCTGGGATCTTTATCAGCCGATGTAAAAAGCCGTGCGCAGCGCACGGCTTTTTTTATCGTTTTATCCCTTGTATCAAAATCGCTTTTAAACAAAAGGAGATGGGCTGTCCGTTTTGGTTCAATGTAATACAGAACGTGTCGCGTGCTTCGTCTGATGCGTGATTCAAGTGGGTAATGATTTGTTTTTTCCGGTCAGCGGGAGTTCCGCCTCGTTTGATCCAGCTATCGTATTGAATCGGCAAGTTCCACTTTTGGATGTCTTGATAGGGCAGTTGATTGGCGCTGAACATCGACTGCCATTCTGATAATGAGCTTTCTCGAACATGGGAAGGGTCTCGAAGCCGGTTCAAATGATTGACAAACTCATCAAGAACGGGATCTTCAGGCGCGTAATGATCAACTAAGAGAAAACGTCCGTCCTGTTTTAGTACGCGTGCAACCTCGCTGACAGCTTTGCGGACATCTGAAAAATGGTGGGCTGCGTATCGGCAGGTGATGATGTCAAATGAATCGTCGGGGAAGGGGAGTGACTCTGCCGTTCCTTGCTGAAAGCGTACGTTTTCAGCTCCTTTTTCTTGCGCGAAGGAGGACGCAACCTCAACCATCTCTTTCGTCGCATCAACACCGATGCACTCCTGTACATAAGGAGAAAATGCCAGCGCCGTATGGCCGGCGCCCGCTCCTATATCCAGCACTCGATGCTCTGCCCGGCATTCCGCTGTTTTGATCATCAACCCCAAATCTTCCCCCTCGGCAAATACCTTTTCATCCCGATACATCTCGGCGTTTTTAGAAAACGGTGTTTCATTAGTCATTTGAACCAGCTCCTTCTTTTCGTAAATGATGATATGGATTATGTTAGCAATTTTTGTTATGATTCGTCCAAGATATAAAAATGATGAAAATGATAGGTTCAACCTATGGAGGCTGAAATGGATATTAAAGTGATGGAATATGCAGCGGAAATTGCCCGGCGCCAAAGCTTTACAAAGGCGGCGGAACATCTTCATATCGCACAGCCGTCTCTCAGCCAGCAAATCAAAAAGCTTGAGGCTGAGCTGGGGCTTACCCTTTTTCACAGATCCCATAGCTCTGTTACACTGACACCTCACGGCAGGCGTTTCATTGAAAAAGCCGAGGACATCATTCGTTCCAGAGATGATTTGCTTCGGGAAATGCAGGAGCGATCACAGGGAATCGGTCATAAATTATCCATCGGGATTCCTGCTGTAACAGGGAGATATCTCTTTCCCCCGCTGCTGAAGCAGTTTTTGGCGCGCTATCCTCATGTGGAGGTTCAGCTTGTTGAAAAAGATCCGGTTTCATTGGAGGAGATGACGGCAAAGGGAGAAGTTGACCTTTCTGTTATATCCTTGCCCATCGAGGATGAACGGCTCTCCATTACACCCTTGCTCACGGAACCGGTTGTTCTCGCGGTGCCGAAGGAAAAACAAAGGTGGATGCCGCCGGAATTGGTCGCGCTGATTGAGAAAGCGCTGGAAGAAGATGAGGGACGCCAGCCGTGTGTGCCGATTGACATGGTAAGGAACGTGCCCTTTATTCTGTTAAAAGAAGGCTTCGGCTTTCGCAGGACAGTTCTCGATCTCTGTGCGGAAAGCGGCTTTAAGCCGAATGCTGCCTTTAAGACGAGCCATATTGAAACCGCCCAATCTCTTGTGGCTAATGGATTAGGTGTGACTATGGCACCGAATATGGTCAGAAGGGATAAAGATCCGGGTGTGATCTATTTATCGATTCAATCCGCGCCATCACGAACCCTCGTCTTTGTCTTTTTAAAGAACCGCTATGTCAGTCTGACGGCCCAGGCCTTTATGGAACTAAGCCGGGAAAGTCTTAAACAAACGTTTGATGAAGGCTGTCTGGGAAACAAAGATGAAAATATTTAGAAAACAAAGACGAAACGTGGTAGTATAGGAATACAAACTAAATCTTATAAAACAAAGGGGAATAATCGGAAATGCAACTATTCGATCTGCCGCTCGACCAATTGCAAACATATAAGCCTGAAAAAACAGCACCGAAAGATTTTTCTGAGTTTTGGAAATTATCTTTGGAGGAACTTGCAAAAGTCCAAGCAGAACCTGATTTACAGCCGGTTGACTATCCTGCTGACGGAGTAAAAGTGTACCGTCTCACATATAAAAGCTTCGGAAACGCCCGCATTACCGGATGGTACGCGGTGCCTGACAAGGAAGGCCCGCATCCGGCGATCGTGAAATATCATGGCTACAATGCAAGCTATGATGGTGAGATTCATGAAATGGTAAACTGGGCACTCCATGGCTACGCCGCATTCGGCATGCTTGTCCGCGGCCAGCAGAGCAGCGAGGATACGAGTATTTCACCGCACGGTCACGCTTTGGGCTGGATGACGAAAGGAATTCTTGATAAAGATACATACTATTACCGCGGTGTTTATTTGGACGCCGTCCGCGCGCTTGAGGTCATCAGCAGCTTCGACGAGGTTGACGAAACAAGGATCGGTGTGACAGGAGGAAGCCAAGGCGGAGGTTTAACCATTGCCGCAGCGGCGCTGTCAGACATTCCAAAAGCCGCGGTTGCTGATTATCCTTATTTAAGCAACTTCGAACGGGCCATTGATGTGGCGCTTGAACAGCCGTATCTTGAAATCAATTCCTTCTTCAGAAGAAATGGCAGTCCGGAAACAGAAGTGCAGGCGATGAAGACACTTTCATATTTCGATATTATGAATCTCGCTGACCGAGTGAAGGTGCCTGTCCTGATGTCAATCGGCCTGATAGACAAGGTCACGCCGCCGTCCACCGTGTTTGCCGCCTACAATCATTTGGAAACAGAGAAAGAGCTGAAGGTGTACCGCTACTTCGGACATGAGTATATCCCTGCTTTTCAAACGGAAAAACTTGCTTTTTTTAAGCAGCATCTTAAAGGCTGATAAATGTGAAAAGCCGCCGCATATCATCAGGCGGTTTTTTTCTGCAAACTGCCGGAATGAGAACAGACTGGAGACGAATAGATATGAAACAAAGAATCATTGATGAATTAAAACGGATCGAGCAGTCATACGGAGTCAAAATCGTGTATGCCGTCGAGTCAGGAAGCCGCGCATGGGGATTTCCCTCGCAGGATAGTGATTACGACGTCCGCTTTATTTATGTGCCGAAAAAGGAGTGGTATTTTTCAATTGAGCAGGAGCGTGATGTCATTGAGGAACCGATTCACGATTTGCTGGATATCAGCGGCTGGGAGCTGAGAAAAACGCTTCGGCTTTTCAAAAAATCAAACCCTCCGCTCCTCGAATGGCTGTCCTCAGACATTGTGTATTATGAAGCATTTACGACCGCAGAGCAGTTAAGAAAACTGCGCACGGAGGCATTTAAGCCTGAAGCAAGCGTGTATCACTATATCAATATGGCGAGAAGGAACGTCAAGGATTATCTACAAGGACAAGAGGTCAAAATTAAAAAGTACTTCTACGTTCTTCGGCCTATTTTGGCCTGCCAATGGATTGAAAAGCACGGAACCATACCGCCAATGGACTTTACTGTTTTGATGAATGAACTTGTTGCTGAACCCGAGCTGAAGGCTGAAATGGAAACCTTGCTTGAACGGAAAAGAAGAGGGGAAGAGCTTGACCTCGAAGCAAGAATCGATGTTATTCACCAATTCATTGAAACGGAAATCGAAAGAATCATGGAAGCGGCAAAAGAACTGAAGGCAGAGAAAAAAGATATGACATCTGAATTGAACCGTTTGCTTTTGAATACGGTTGAAGAAGTGTGGAAGGATGGAGGAAGCTGATGTTTTTTGTCGCTTCCTTTTCTCCTTTATTCGACAGAATCCCCCCCCCGACTTTCTAACTATCTGATTGTGGCAAACCCACAAAAATAATCAGAATCTTTGTATTTTGAGAATATTGTGAACGCTGGTTTTGTCCATTTACAATAAACTCATACAAATACTTCTTAGATTGCGGGGTGTTGAGGTTGGAAGTGATCACAAGAGATTTTTTCTTATTTTTATCCAAAAGCGGCTTTCTCAATAAAATGGCGAGGAACTGGGGAAGTCGGGTAGCAGCGGGTAAAATTATCGGCGGGAATGACTTTAACAGTTCAATCCCGACCATTCGACAGCTTAACAGCCAAGGCTTGTCAGTTACTGTCGATCATTTAGGCGAGTTTGTGAACAGCGCCGAGGTCGCACGGGAGCGTACGGAAGAGTGCATTCAAACCATTGCGACCATCGCGGATCAGGAGCTGAACTCACACGTTTCTTTAAAAATGACGTCTTTAGGTTTGGATATAGATATGGATTTGGTGTATGAAAATATGACAAAAATCCTTCAGACGGCCGAGAAACATAAAATCATGGTCACCATTGACATGGAGGACGAAGTCAGATGCCAGAAAACGCTTGATATTTTCAAAGATTTCAGAAAGAAATACGAGCATGTGAGCACAGTGCTGCAAGCCTATCTGTACCGGACGGAAAAAGACATTGACGATTTGGATTCTTTAAACCCGTTCCTTCGCCTTGTAAAAGGAGCTTATAAAGAATCAGAAAAAGTAGCTTTCCCGGAGAAAAGCGATGTCGATGAAAATTACAAAAAAATCATCCGAAAGCAGCTCTTAAACGGTCACTATACAGCGATTGCCACACATGACGACAAAATGATCGACTTTACAAAGCAGCTTGCCAAGGAACATGGCATTGCCAATGACAAGTTTGAATTTCAGATGCTGTACGGCATGCGGTCGCAAACCCAGCTCAGCCTCGTAAAAGAAGGTTATAACATGAGAGTCTACCTGCCATACGGCGAGGATTGGTACGGCTACTTTATGAGACGCCTTGCAGAACGTCCGTCAAACATTGCATTTGCTTTCAAAGGAATGACAAAGAAGTAAAAAAGGAGAGATTATCATGACAACACCTTACAAACACGAGCCATTCACAAATTTCCAAGATCAAAACAACGTGGAAGCGTTTAAAAAAGCGCTTGCGACAGTAAGCGAATATTTAGGAAAAGACTATCCGCTTGTCATTAACGGCGAGAGAGTGGAAACGGAAGCGAAAATCGTTTCAATCAACCCAGCTGATAAAGAAGAAGTCGTCGGCCGAGTGTCAAAAGCGTCTCAAGAGCACGCTGAGCAAGCGATTCAAGCGGCTGCAAAAGCATTTGAAGAGTGGAGATACACGTCTCCTGAAGAGAGAGCGGCTGTCCTGTTCCGCGCTGCTGCCAAAGTCCGCAGAAGAAAACATGAATTCTCAGCTTTGCTTGTGAAAGAAGCAGGAAAGCCTTGGAACGAGGCGGATGCCGATACGGCTGAAGCGATTGACTTCATGGAGTATTATGCACGCCAAATGATCGAACTGGCAAAAGGCAAACCGGTCAACAGCCGTGAAGGCGAGAAAAACCAATATGTATACACGCCGACTGGAGTGACAGTCGTTATCCCGCCTTGGAACTTCTTGTTTGCGATCATGGCAGGCACAACAGTGGCGCCGATCGTTACTGGAAACACAGTGGTTCTGAAACCTGCGAGTGCTACACCTGTTATTGCAGCAAAATTTGTTGAGGTGCTTGAAGAGTCCGGATTGCCAAAAGGCGTAGTCAACTTTGTTCCGGGAAGCGGAGCGGAAGTAGGCGACTATCTTGTTGACCATCCGAAAACAAGCCTTATCACATTTACGGGATCAAGAGAAGTTGGTACGAGAATTTTCGAACGCGCGGCGAAGGTTCAGCCGGGCCAGCAGCATTTAAAGCGTGTCATCGCTGAAATGGGCGGTAAAGATACGGTTGTTGTTGATGAGGATGCGGACATTGAATTAGCGGCTCAATCGATCTTTACTTCAGCATTCGGCTTTGCGGGACAAAAATGCTCTGCAGGTTCACGTGCAGTAGTTCATGAAAAAGTGTATGATCAAGTATTAGAGCGTGTCATTGAAATTACGGAATCAAAAGTAACAGCTAAACCTGACAGTGCAGATGTTTATATGGGACCTGTCATTGACCAAGGTTCTTATGATAAAATTATGAGCTATATTGAGATCGGAAAACAGGAAGGGCGTTTAGTAAGCGGCGGTACTGGTGATGATTCGAAAGGATACTTCATCAAACCGACGATCTTCGCTGACCTTGATCCGAAAGCAAGACTCATGCAGGAAGAAATTTTCGGACCTGTCGTTGCATTTTGTAAAGTGTCAGACTTTGATGAAGCTTTAGAAGTGGCAAACAATACTGAATATGGTTTGACAGGCGCGGTTATCACAAACAACCGCAAGCACATCGAGCGTGCGAAACAGGAATTCCATGTCGGAAACCTATACTTCAACCGCAACTGTACAGGTGCTATCGTCGGCTACCATCCGTTTGGCGGCTTCAAAATGTCGGGAACGGATTCAAAAGCAGGCGGGCCGGATTACTTGGCTCTGCATATGCAAGCAAAAACAATCAGTGAAATGTTCTAAGCGGGACTAAATGGGCATCCTCCCTGCGGGGGTGTCCATTTCATCCATATACTATAAAAAAGAGGAGGAAGTGCCATAGAAAACACACAGCTGATTATTTCGATTTGTATTTATATGGCGGGAATGCTGCTAATCGGCTACTTTGCTTACAAGCGTACGTCGAATCTGACGGATTACATGCTGGGAGGACGCTCTTTGGGTCCGGCAGTAACTGCTCTCAGTGCCGGCGCTGCCGATATGAGCGGCTGGCTGCTAATGGGGCTTCCGGGCGCCATGTTTTCTACTGGTCTGAGCGGCGCTTGGATCGTCATCGGACTTTGCCTTGGAGCGTGGGCGAACTGGCTTTACGTCGCACCACGGCTGAGAACCTATACTGAAAAAGCGGGGAATTCTATTACAATTCCCGGATTCCTGGAAAATCGCTTCGGAGATCAAACAAAGCTTCTCAGACTGTTTTCGGGAATTGTCATTTTAGTCTTTTTCACGTTTTATGTATCGTCCGGAATGGTGTCCGGCGGCGTCTTATTCAACAGCATCTTGGGGATGGATTATCACACCGGCCTGTGGATTGTGACGGGTGTTGTTGTGGCATATACCCTGTTTGGCGGCTTTTTGGCAGTCAGCTGGACAGATTTTGTTCAGGGGATTATTATGTTTGCCGCACTCATTCTTGTGCCGATCGTTACGTTTTTCCACACGGGAGGAGCAGGTGATACAGTTGCTGAAATCCGCTCTGTAGATCCTGATATGTTTAATATTTTCAAAGGAACGAGCGTCCTTGGCATTATTTCTTTGTTTGCCTGGGGGCTGGGATACTTTGGCCAGCCGCATATTATTGTGCGTTTTATGGCGATAACGTCTGTCAAAGAGATCAAAAGAGCGCGCAGAATTGGGATGGGCTGGATGATTTTGTCTGCAGTAGGCGCAGTGCTGACCGGTTTGGGCGGAATCGCTTATTACCATCAGCGCGGCATGACACTGAAGGACCCAGAGACGATTTTTATTCAATTAGGGAATATCTTGTTCCATCCGATTATCACGGGTTTTCTGATTTCAGCGATTTTGGCCGCGATTATGAGTACAATTTCTTCCCAGCTGCTTGTGACATCAAGCTCTCTGGTAGAAGATTTGTATAAGTCGATGTTCAGACGCTCAGCTTCAGATAAAGAACTGGTGTTTTTAGGCCGACTGGCTGTTCTGGCTGTTTCAATTGTCGCGTTGGTTCTGGCTTGGGAGAAAAATAACACCATCCTTGGATTGGTCAGCTACGCGTGGGCGGGCTTCGGTGCATCATTCGGGCCAGTTGTACTGCTCAGTCTGTTTTGGAAACGAATGACCAAATGGGGGGCACTCGCCGGCATGATTGTGGGAGCAGCGACTGTAATCATTTGGGCGAATGCCGGTCTTTCGGACTTTCTGTATGAAATGATACCTGGTTTTGCTGCGAGTCTATTATCTGTCTTTTTTGTCAGCATATTGACGCAGGCTCCGTCACAAGCTGTCACAGACCAGTTCAACGACTACCAAGATACAATGTCGCAATAAAGATCGAAAGGAGGAGGAAGGGGCTGTCCCTTTTTCCTCTTTTCTCCTTTTAAGCGGCCATTTTTTTCTTTTGGAAACAAACGTATTTTTTTCTATACAAAAAGACCCCGTATGGATATGATTAAAGTAAAAAAAGTATAGGAGAAAAAGGTATGGAAGAGCTTTTAGAGAGAGTTTTTTCATTTTCAGATGTTGATAAACTGATTGATTTTATTAGCTATGAGCTGCAAAAGCCAGTGATACTGGAAAGCGCGGATTTCTTTTTGTTAGCCTATAATTCTTACTATATTAACCATTTTGATTCTGCCAACCAGCAGACTATTTTTTCGAAAAAGTGTCCGGTCCAGATTTTTGAGAGGTTTCTGAAGGACGGAATTATTGAAAAATTGAAAACAGAGCCTGAGCCTTTTCGCGTCAATAAAATTGAAAGCATTGGGTTAAACCAGAGGGTGGTCGTGAGTGCAAAGCACAAAGGGGAAGTCATGGGCTACATCTGGATTCAGGAGCTGGACCAAAATCTGACGGATGAAGAGCTCGACTTTTTGTACGAGACCTCCTTCCATGTCGGGAAAATCATTTATAAAACGAATAAATTGAAACAGGAAAAGGAAGAAAAAGCAGAGGATCTCATCAAACGGGCGATCTATCAGCAATTTACCTCTGAGAAGGAACTCAGACGGGAAGCTGAAAGGATCAACACTGTGCTGCCTTCCATGTTTTCAGTTGTTATCCTGCACGCCGCAAATGGGGATGGGGAAGCGGTTGAGGATTTAAAGGAAAATATCAGGTCGTACCTGAATTTACGGGATAAGGTCAGTCATGTCTTAACGATCGAATCAAACATTGTCATCGTCGTAGCGAGTTTTTCCCAAAAAAGCTCCGTCTCCTCAGCAGCTTCTGAGTTTATTAACAAGCTGTTAACACATTTTCACTTTCAAAAAATACCTACCCCTATTTATATCGGTATCGGAAACGAATATAATCACCTATTAAAACTTGGCAAGAGCTACACAGAAGCACTTGAAGTCATCAAAGCCGCAGAAATCACCGGCAATCAGGAAAACATTCCATATGAATATGCCAAACTCGGCATTTACCGCTATTTAGAAAGCATCGAACAGAAAAATGAATTTTTAGAATACGAGAATAAAGATTTAGCTTTATTAAAAGCAAAAGACGAAGAAAGCAGCACTGAGCTGCTCAAAACCTTGGAAATCTATCTCCTCAACAACTGCAAAACAAAACCAGCGGCAGAACAGCTGTTTATTCACCAAAATACATTGAATTACCGCATCAAACAGATTACTGAGATGACGTCGATCGATTTAAGCGATTTCAGAACGCGGTGCCAGCTCTATCTCGATTTGATGCTGATGAAAAAGAAATAAAAAAGAAACCAGTACTTGTACTGGTTTCGTCTTCACTTAAAATCCTCTGTAAACATACGGATCATCAGGTTTTTTAATGGTATTCCAGTCAGTTACTTTGACGACAGGGAGAGTTGACTTGAATGGCTGGTAATATTCTGAGGCCAGAGTGCCCTTAATGTGAATCCATTCATCATCCTTGATGTCCATGTCCTTCGGAAATTCCACAAGCATCCCGTACACGCCGGAATCAGCGATACAGTGAATGATGCCAAACCTTAATACGAACAGCTGATTTTTGTTAATTGCGTTTCCTTTGTAAGCAAATCCATGAAATTCTATCGTCCGTCCGAGAAATTCACCCGGATAGTTATAGATGGTTTCCATTCCTTTTAGGAAATCGTCATCGGTCAGAGAAATCTCTTTTTTGCTGGAATACTTATTAAACAGCTGTTTCATTTGTTTGTCATAGCTGTCTTGCGCGTAATAAAGGCTGGCATCAGGCCGCAAATACTGTGTTTGGGAGTAGTGATCTCCGCTCTCCATCGCCTTAAACGAGAACCCTTTTGTTTTGACTATGGATGAGTCAAGCGTTGCAATCGGGAAGAAGATGCCTGACACCAAAGGAAAAAGAAAAACAACATAAATCAAATAACGCTGATAAAATGGCTTGTTTTGTTCATGGTCATGCTCGTGATCATGGCCGCACCCGCAATCATGGTCATGGTGATGTCCGCTTTTTTCAGGCGACTTGATAAATAGATATGCTTGGACGGCGGTCAGAATGGCCAGCAGGAAGATCGCAATAAAGGAAAGATAGGCATATTTCATATTGATATATTTTGTTAGATTTCCTGAGGCATGCAGATGATAAAAGAAAAACGTAAATCCCATCAGCACCAATAAACGAAACATCCAATCACCCCTTTACCAGTAGTGATCCCGCTAAAACAATCACGACAATGTATGTAATCAGCAGGAAAACAAATCGTTTTTTGAAGGCCGCAAGCATCATCAATAGATTCTTAATATCCACCATTGCACCAAAGACGAGAAAGGCGATTAACGATCCTAATGAAAACGTGCTGCTGAAGGAAGACGCGATGAACGCATCAACTTCTGAACAAAGCGACAGGACAAACGCCAGACCCATCATCACGAGGGAAGAGGATACATCATTCTGCCCGATCGCAAGCAGAGTGGATGTTTTGACATACGTCTGCATAGCGGCTGCGATAAAGGCGCCGATGATTAAATATTTCCCCACGGAGAAAAATTCATCAATGGCATGCCGCAAGGTCCCGCCCAGTTTTTGGAGCAAGGTGCCGTGATGATGATGGTGGTGCCCGGGTTCATCAGGCTTTAAAAGCTGGTTATCCTTAAATTGATAGGATAAGATGACCCCGATGATCAGCAAAACGGCGAGAGCCAGTCCGCCTCTGTAAAAGACCACGCTCCATCTATTCCCGAACGCAATATAAGTAGAAAATAAAACGATAGGATTAATGATAGGCGCGGTCAGCATGAAAGCAACGCCCGCATGCAGAGGAACTCCCTTTAACAGAAGCCGCCTCGTAATCGGGATGATGCCGCATTCGCAGGCGGGAAATAAAACGCCGGCCAGCGCACCGAATAAAACGGCGAGAAAACGGTTTTTCGGCATGATTCTTGCAATCATTTCTTCAGAAACAAACATTTGAATGATTCCGGAAAGTATGACGCCAATCAGAATAAACGGAATGGCTTCTATTAAAATGCTGATAAAAATAGAATTCAGCTGAAGAAAAGATGATTGTGCTGTCACAATAAAACCTCCGCTCATGTTAAGCTGCCTTTCTTATGATACCAGAAAAAAAGGCACTGCTTGTTTGACGGAGGAAGGGAAAGGATCGTTTCACTTTGGTTAGGATTCCAAAAAACCGAGTAGGATACTGTCTGTTTCTGCAGCTTCTTTTCCGAGCCAAATCAGGTGTCCCCATGAGTGAAGCAAACAGAGAACAGCGCCACGAATGTGCTCTTTTGCATGATGTGCATGTGACAAGCCAACTAATCCATCATAAACACTTTGCATAATCAGCACGGGACATAAGATGGCTTGCAGGTCTTTTAAAGTTACAGCGGCGGTTTGTGACAAGTCAAGCAGAAATCCTTCACCCGAGCGCTGCCGGCTGTTCATTTTCCGAAATGCTTCTATGTCTTTTTCATCCATCAAGGACTTGATTCGCTGAAACGGAAGCGTGCTGAATTGGGGGCTCATAGCTCGAAACATCAAACCCGGGAAAGCGTTATTCAAAGAAGAAATCAGCTTCCATATCCACTTTTCCACCGGCGGGCGGAAGAGAATTCTCCCCAATTTATATTCAGTGTCTTTTGGGGTGAGCCACTCTTTGGTGACCGCGGATTGCAGGGTCAATGTATTTACTCTTTTCGGATAATGTGAGGCAAAGCATATGCCGCTCGGCCCTCCTGCTGAGATGGCGATCACATGGACACTCTCGATTTGTAAATGATCTAATAATTTCACATAGAAACGGCAGGCATTGGCAAGACTTTTTCCAATTTCTTTTGACGTCCGTCCATAGCCAGGCCTTGAAGGCGTAATGATGGAATACCCTTGCTCAATCAACGCTGTGTATCCGAATTCCTCGTAACAATTTGAATGCCCGCCATGCATGACAAGGATCGGAGTTCCCTTGCCTGTCACAGAATATTCTAGTGTACTGCCATCGAAGGTGATCGTTTCGACTCGTCTTTTCATCTGTTACTCCCATTTGTTTTTTGCCTATTATAGAGTTTTCAGCAATTGATCACAAGGTGAAGAAATGAATAAACACAGGCTCGTGAAATATGATATACTCTGTATTGATATTCATTCTCAATTAAAATGATTTGATATAGATGTGAACGGGAGGCAGGACGGATGGCTGAGAATCAAGAGGTATATGACGTTACGATTATAGGGGGCGGGCCGATCGGGCTGTTTACTGCTTTTTACTGCGGGATGCGGGAGCTGAAAACAAAGGTAATCGAATTTTTGCCGAAGCTCGGAGGGAAGGTGTCTTTATTCTTTCCTGAGAAAATCATTCGCGATATCGGCGGCATACCGGGGATTGCGGGAAAGCAGCTGATCGAGCAGCTGAAGGAGCAGGCGGCAACATTTGATCCTGATATCGTATTGAATCAGCGTGTGACCGGGTTTGAACGCCTGAATGACGGCACCATTGTACTGACGGGTTCTGAAGGGGAAAAGCACTATACAAGAACTGTGATTTTGGCTTGCGGCATGGGTACACTTGAGGTCAATGAGTTTGACAGCGAGGATGCGGCCCGATATGCGGGCAAAAATCTTCATTATGGAGTGGAGAAGCTCGATGCGTTTAAAGGGAAACGCGTGGTGATATCAGGCGGCGGAGATACTGCGGTCGATTGGGCTAATGAGCTTGAACCGATTGCGGCGTCTGTGACTGTCGTTCATCGGCGTGAGGAATTCGGCGGAATGGAAAGCAGCGTGACGAAAATGAAGCAATCATCGGTGCGGGTGCTTACGCCTTATCGGCTGGAGCATTTGAACGGAGATGAAGAGGGCATCAAAAGCGTGACCGTTTGTCATACTGAGTCTGGCCAGAGGAAAGACATAGAAATTGATGAGCTGATCATTAATCATGGCTTCAAAATTGATCTAGGGCCGATGATGGAGTGGGGGCTGGAGATTGAAGAAGGCAGGGTGAAAGCTGACAGACATATGCGGACGAATCTTCCGGGCGTGTTTGTAGCGGGTGACGCGGCTTTTTATGAAAGCAAGCTGAGATTGATTGCCGGCGGCTTTACCGAAGGCCCGACAGCGGTCAACAGTGCCAAGGCTTATCTGGACCCTAAGGCCGAGAATATGGCGATGTATTCCACCCATCATAAAAAATTGGTACATAAATAAAACAGCCCTTGGGGGAAAGGGCTGCCAGCCATCAGCTGTGAAGGAGCTTTTTCTGCGTCTGTTGATTCTGAATGAAAGCTAGCAATTCATCCTGTTCTTGTACAGCTGTGAATCCATAAGCTTCGGCAGCTGAGTCATCGCCTATACAGACGATAGGGGGCCGGCTTGCTGACAATTCCGGCGAAATGCCAATTTGTTCGCCACCATTGATCAATTGCTGAACGGACAGCTTGTTCGGGCAAATGACCATGTGCAGCGGGGATTCACTGATGGTACGCTGAATCATGTGGGTGAACCGGTCATCTATGACGTTTTCATGAGTGATATAAAACGAACAGGATTCATGCTTTTGCATGAATTCCACTGCATGGCGGCTCCCGACAACAAGACGTTTCTCTGAATCAGGTTGAATGGCGGTGACAAGAAAGCCCCGTTTCTCAAGCTCTGTCTTTGCTTGCTCAGATGCTGCACTCAGTTTGGCTGTCAGCTGGCGGATGTCGATTTTCTGAGAAGCCAGTGCTCTGAAAAATTCACAAACCGCTCGGCGCGATGTGAAAAAAACGTCTTCAAAGGTGCCAATCTTTCGAAGAATGTCTTCATTGACTGGCATGTTTTCGGTCCGCCATTTCGGCCACTCGATGACATCGGCGCCGGAATCGCGCAGCTTGTCTGCAAGCGGGTCTTCATCTTCGCCATGAGTCACAACCATCAAATGCCGTCCGATGAGCGGTTTGCTTTCAAACCAGCCGTGTGTTTGAAAGTTGACGATGTCTCCGATGACGATAATCGCAGGGTTTGTAATCTGGTGTTCCTGCACTTTTTGCTGAATGTTCTCAAGTGTTCCTTTCACACTCCGCTGGCGGCCCCACGTTCCCCATTGGATGACAATGACAGGGACAGAAGGCGATTTCCCGTATGAAATAAGCTGCTGGCAAATATAAGACAAGTTCTTGACACCCATGTAAAAAACAAGGGTTTGTACGCTTCGTGCAAGCCCTTCCCAGTCAAGGTTCGGCGTGCCTTTTAATGATTTATCATGCGCTGTAATCATGGCAAAAGACGATGCGAAATCCCGATGCGTGACGGGGATGCCCGCATATAGCGGCGCTGCAATTCCAGAGGTGATTCCCGGCACCATTTCATAGCGAATGCCGTGCTCATGAAGAGCATCTGCTTCCTCGCCGACTCTGCCGAATACGCTCGGATCTCCGCCCTTCAAGCGAACGACGGTTAACCCATTTAATGCTTTTTCAACCAGCAGGGCGTTAATTTCTTTTTGTTTCATAAAATGGCGGTTTGGCAGTTTTCCGCAATAAATAAACTGGCAGTCCGGTGATGCAAATTCGAGCAGCTTCGGGTTGGCGAGCCGGTCATATAAAATCACATCTGCTTCCTCGAGCGCCTGTTTTCCTTTGATGGTGAGCAGGCCTGGGTCGCCGGGTCCGGCTCCCACGAAATATACGATTCCGTTCTTCATGATCATGTCATCCTTCCGTCACTGTAAAAAATGAAGGACCACTAGAAAAGTGATCCGGTCTTTTGATCAATATACGAGATAAACATGTTCTCCTTCGATCAGCGTTTCATATGTTTTGACGCATCCGTGGTCAGGTTCTTGGACGATTCCGTCTTCTAAGGAAATTTTCCAGTCGTGCATCGGGCAGAAAACATATTGACCGCTGACGATGCCTTCTGCCAGGACGCCGCCCTTATGCGGACAGCGGTTTTCGATGGCGCGGATGCTTCCGTCTGAAAGCTTGAAAACCGCGAGCTCCTTATCTTCAATATACACTGTTTTGCCTAATTGTTCAGGCAATTCTTCAATTTTTCCGATACATACTTTTGTTACGTCTTTGTTTACCATGTCCATTCCTCCTCAATGATTGTTTTTGTCATTATGATGTGGTCACGACATTTTCAAATAATTCTTTTGAGGTTTGTTTATCCTCTAAAAAGTCTTTCCACGGATCCTTGTGGACAGAGAGTGTTTCATTCATTCGGTCGTTCAGCTCCTGCCGCTTTTGCGGATCGTTTAACACGGATTGGACATGGGATAAACCGACGCGCTCAAGCCATGCGGACGTACGCTCCAGATAGTTTGCGGTTTCCCTGTAATATTGCAGGTAAGCGCCTGCGTATTCTAAGACTTCTTCATTTGTTTTCACCTTCATCAGCAAATCGCCGGCACGCAAGTGGGTTCCGCCGTTTCCGCCGACATAAAGCTCCCAGCCTCCGTCGATGCCGACAACGCCAAGGTCCTTAATGCCGGATTCCGCACAGTTTCGCGGGCATGCAGACACGGCCATTTTGACTTTGTGCGGCGTGTTTAGCCCTTCGAATTTTTTCTCAAGCGCAATGCCCAGTGCCATGGAGTCTTGTGTGCCAAAGCGGCAGAATTGCTCGCCTACACAAGTTTTCACTGTGCGGAGCGTTTTTCCGTACGCGTAGCCCGACGGCATATCAAGATCTTCCCATACCTTCGGAAGGTCTTCTTTTTTCACGCCGATAAGATCAATTCGCTGGCCGCCTGTCATTTTCACGAGCGGGATCTCATATTTGTCAACGACATCGGCGATCTTGCGCAAATCTGTGGAGTTGGTCACGCCGCCGTACATCCGAGGAACGACTGAGTATGTTCCGTCTTTTTGAATATTGGCGTGCATTCGTTCATTAACAAAGCGGGATGTCCGGTCATCCTCGTATTTGGTTGGATTGATCATGCCTAAGTAGTAGTTCAGAGCGGGCCGGCATTTGGAACAGCCTTCTGGCGTTTTCCAGCCGAGCACATTCATGACTTCTCTTGTATGTGACAGCCCTTTGGCTTTGATTTCTTCTACGACTTCATCTCTTGACAATGTGGTGCAGCCGCAAATGGCTTCTTTTTGCGCTGACGCATCAAAGTCTGATCCGAGCGTATGCTGGAGGATTTCTTCTACGAGTGGCTTACAGCCTCCGCATGAGCGGGATGCGCCGGTGCATGCTTTGATTTCGTCCGTTGACGAGCAGCCCTTTTCCTGTATGGCTTGAATAATCGCACCTTTTGACACGCCGTTACAGCCGCAGATGATTTCATCGTCGCTCATCGCTGCGGTTATGCTTGTGCCTGCTTCTTGGCTGAGAGGCTGTAAGATTGATATTTTAGAGGTTTCAGAGATATCGGCTTCTTTTTGAATCATAGAAAACAGGCGGTTGCCTTCGTTGCTGTCACCGAATAAAACAGCACCGACAATTTGATTGCCTCTCAGGACTATTTTTTTATAGATGCCGTCCTGCTCATCGAAGACTTTAATCGCTTTTTTCTCCTCTGATTCGTTAAAGTCACCGGCAGAGAAGACCTCGACGCCTGATACCTTTAACTGTGTGGAGAGAACGGAGCCCTCATACGGTTTTGTTTCGATGCCGCAAATATGCTTCGCCAGCACTTTTGCCTGTTCATAGAGCGGCGCCACAAGCCCGTAGGCGATTCCGCGGTGCTCGGCACATTCGCCGACCGCGTAAATGTGCGGGATTTCAGTCTGCATATAATCATTGACGATGATGCCGCGGTTAACCGGAATGCCGCTCTCGGCGCCGAGTGTTGTATTCGGGCGGATGCCGACAGCCATGACGACTAAATCGGCTTCAATGCTTGTGCCATCTTTGAAGCGAAGGCCTTCGACACGGTCATCACCGACAATTTCTTCTGTTTGCTTTTCGAGTAAAAAGGTCATACCTTGTTTTTCTAACTCGTTTTGCAGCAGGCGTCCTGCCGTTGCATCAAGCTGGCGCTCCATCAGGAATGGGGCGAGGTGGATGACGGATACTTCCATGCCGAGATTCAGCAGTCCGCGAGCGGCTTCCAAACCAAGAAGTCCTCCGCCGATGACGGCAGCTTTTTTATATTGTTTTGACGCGGCGAGCATTGTGTCTGTATCTTTTATATCCCGGAAAGCTGTGACGCCTTTTTTGTCTGCGCCCGGAATCGGAAGGATAAAAGGGACCGAGCCTGTCGCCAGGATCAATTCATCGTAAGGCTGGATTCTGTCTGCATCTGTGATGACTGTTTTGTTTTCCGTGTCCACTTTGATGACTGTTTCATTTGTATACAATTGAATGTTGTTTTCTTCGTACCAGTCCCAATCGTTTAACGTAATATCTTTAATATCTGTATCGCCTTGAAGCACTTTTGACAAAAGGATTCGGTTGTAATTGGGATGCGGTTCGGCACCGAAAATTGTGATCTGAAACTCGTCTTTAGCAACACTCAGTATCTCTTCAATGGCCCTTACCCCGGCCATTCCATTACCAACAAGAACTAGCTGTTTTTTTCCCATCAGATGATCCGCTCCTTATCAATGTTTTTTCCAGCGTAGCACAGCAAAAAGGAATATTTAAGATACATGTTATAAAATGTAACAAAATATACGAAAAGTTCTAAAAATTTTATGAAAAATTTAAATAGGTCTGATTCGGACAGCGCATACCTTAAAACCGGGCATTTTACAGGCTGGATCTAAGGCTTCTCCGATTAAATCATTCACATTTTGAGCGTCTGCCCAATGGATGGGAACAAAAACAGTATCTTTTCTGATTTGTTCTGATAATTTGCTGCGGACGGTGATGCTTCCCCGCGGCGATTCTATTTTTACCAGTACACGGTCCTCGATATTGTAGGTCGCTGCTGTTTGCGGATGGATTTCCATAAACGATTCAAAATGTCTCGCGGCAAGGGCGGCGCTTTTTCTTGTTTGGACGCCTGTTAAGTAGTGAGACATGACTCTGCCTGTCGTTAAATAAAGCGGATAATCGGCTGTCGGCTTCTCTTTTGGAACAGATGGTTCGTTTGGAATCACACTTAATGCCGCTTTTTGATCCGGATGAGCAAATGATTCTGTAAACAAGCGCCCAGTTCCGGGATGATCAGATTCCGGACACGGCCAATGAATGCCGCCTTCACGTCTGAGCCTGTCGTATAAGATGCCTGAATAATCGGCAATCCCGCCTCGGCTCGCTTCTCTCAATTCATTAAAAATATCCTCCGCTGACGTATAAGAAAAGTAGCGGCCCTTGCCGAGAGCGGATGCGAGATCACAAATGATCTGCCAATCATGCTTTGCTTCGCCGGGACATGGCCGGCTTGCTTCTCTTAATGTCACGCGTCCTTCTACATTTGTCATGGTGCCTTCATCTTCTAAGTAAGAGGAGGCGGGTAAAATCACATCTGCGTATTTCGCAGTCTCAGAAATAAACAAATCGATTGCAACAAAGAATGTCAGTTTACGTAAAGCCTTTTTTACGAGATTCGCATTTGGACTGGAGACAGCAGGATTGGAGCACATGAGGAACAATCCCTTGATGTCGCCGTCATTGATTTTTTCCATCATTTCATAGGCTGAGACACCTTTTCGCGGCAGATCATCCTGATGGATTCCCCACACTTTCGCAACATGTGCCCGGTGTTGTTCGTTTTCAATAGATCGATAGCCCGGAAGCTGATCGGCTTTTTGGCCATGCTCTCTTGCACCTTGCCCGTTGCCTTGTCCGGTGATCGCCCCGTAACCTGAGTAAGGTGTACCGATTTTTCCTGTGATCAGCACCATGTTTAAGAAGCCTTTCACAGCCGCTGTTCCATCGGTTTGCTGTTCAATCCCGCGGGCTGTAAACAGCATGCCGGACGTTTCCTTGGCAAACTTTACAGCAGCTTTTCTTATATCCGCTAGGGGGACACTCGTCTGTTCGGCGATGTCATTCAGGTCCAACGAGTCAGTATGCTGCTTCAGCTCTTCGAATCCATTTGTTCGTGATTGAATGAAATCCTCGTTTATAAGCTGTTCGTCAATGATGATTTTGACGAGAGCGTTGGCAAGGGCGGCGTCTGTGCCAGGTTTGATTTTCAGATGAAGATCGGCGATTTTTGTTGTTGCTGTTTCACGCGGATCAATGGCAATGATGTAAGCTCCGTTTTCTTTCGCTTTTTCAAAATACGGCATAATCGTAGGCTGGCATTCCGCGATATTGGTGCCGGCCAGAATGATCACACGGGTGTGGGGAATGTCTGATAAGGGATTCGTTAAGCCTCTATCGGCTCCGAATGTTTGGTTGGCTGCGGTTGCTGCGGCGGACATACAAAGCCTCCCGTTATAGTCGATGTATTTTGTCTGTAAGCCCACCCGTGCGAATTTCCCTAACAAATACGCCTCTTCATTTGTAATCGAGGCGCTTCCGTATACCGCCATGGCGTCATGGCCGTGTTCTGCTTGGATCATTGTCACTTGGTCTTTAATGTAATTCAATGCTTCTTCCCAGGAAACAGGGATAAACTCGCCGTTTTTCTTCAGCAGAGGGCGGGTGATGCGAGAGGAGTTCAAGGCATGCTGGTGAGCATTCATGCCCTTCATGCATAGCCGACCCTGTGTCGTAGGATTATCAATCCCGATCGCAGTGTACTTTTTGCGCGTGACGATGGTTTGTTCCACGAGCTGCATTTTGCACTGCATGCTGCAAAACGGGCATTGAGTGTCATATGTTTTTTCTGATTGGACGTCTTGCTGTTTATCACGGAAATATCTAAGCAGTCGTTCAGTCAAAATGCCTCATCCTTTCTTATATGCACCCGTCTCTACAGTCGGGTTTTGAATCAGTGACAGATCTGTTTGGAGGCTTTCCAGCAGCTGTGCCCTTAGGTCTTCTTCGAATAGCACTTCTCTGATATGAACGATCCCGAGACGGTCTATCCACTGATGAACACCTTCTAAGTAATGAGCCGTTTCCCGATAATACTGGATCAGTCCTTTGATCATGCCGGCAGTGCTGTCTTCGTTCTCAGTCACGCAAAACAAAGCTCCTGAACGGGCATGAGTTCCCCGGACGCCGCCGATGTGAATGTCCCAGCCAGCTTGTGTCCGAATTGCGCCGACATCTTGCAGGGCGGCATCGGTGCAGTCAGTTTCACATGATAAGCTGATAGAAATGGGAGCGGGTAAGGGAAGCGTCTCAAGTTGTCTTTCGATTTGGGCTGCCAGCTGCTGAATCGATCGATTTTGCCCGCATGTACATGCTTTGATGCTTTGCAGCGTGTGTCGGTGTTCATTGGTGTAAACGGGCATTTTCAGATCTTTTTTCATGTTCGGGAGATCCGCAGGCTTGATCCCGGAAAGCTTCAGCCTTTGGCCGTGAGTGATGGATACGTCGGAAATGCTGTATGCCTCAATGATGTTAGCGATGGTTCTTAGCTGCTCCGCGTTTGTCCGCCCGCCGTACATTTGCGGAATCAGGATGCATGTCTCTTCAGTGGCTGGCTCAGGCTGTACAAACCCGGGGTACAGCATTTCCAGATAGTATTGAATCGCAGGAACACAAGTACTGCATCCGTTTTTTGTTTTCCAGCCAAGCTGGTTCATCACTTCTGCCGGATTAGTGAATGGCCTGCGCTGAAGCTCAGCGATGATGTCGTCTTCTGTAAAATCAGTACAGCTGCAAAACGAAAGTGTGCCGGCGGGCTTCGTATATTCGCTGTTGGTCATGTACCTCAAAAGGTCTTCAACGAGCGGTTTGCATCCCCCGCAGGACCCAGAGGCTTTGGTGCAGTGCTTGACTTCCTCAACAGTTGTTAAGCTTTTCGTGTTCACCGCATCTTCAATCGCGCCTTTCGTCACTGTGTTGCATTGGCAAATCGTTTCACTGGAAGGCATGGATTCAAATAAAGTGCTGCTTGTCTCCGGTTCGATGATCTGCTTTTTGACAATGGAGATGTCTCGTTGTTTAAGCAGGCTGTCGAGAAGCCGCTGCTTGTCACGGGTGTCTCCGAATAAAATAACGCCGGCCAGTTTGTCATCTACAAAAAGCGCTTTTTTATAAACGCCTGCTTGTTCGTCGTAGATTTTGATGCTCGTCGTGCGTTCATCCTCTTGGATCTTTCCTGCTGACCACACATCGATTCCAGCTATTTTTAACGCCGCAGATGGTGCTGAGCCTTGATATTCCTTACATGGAACGCCGCAAATATGACTGGCGAGAACTTTTCCCTGCTCATAAAGCGGAGCGACCAATCCGTACACCGTTCCGTTATGCTCAGCGCATTCACCAACGGCGTAGATATTCGGTTCGCTTGTCTGCATGAAGTCATTCACGATGATCCCGCGGTTCACTTTGATTCCAGCGGATACAGCCAATTCAATATTCGGTTTGACGCCGGCCGCCATCACAATCAAGTCTGCTTTTAATGAAGAGCCATCTTTAAAATGGATTCGGTCTGCCTTCGTGGCGCCGGAAATGGAGACGGTGTCTTTCTCCAAAAGAAAGGTTAGGCCTTTTTGTTCCAGCTCTGTTTGCAGCAGCCGCGCCGCTGTTTGATCGAGCTGTTTTTGCATAATGCCGGCGGAGTGGTGAATGACGCTGACATCCATACCGAGATGCTGTAAACCTACTGCAGCTTCCAGTCCTAATAAGCCGGCTCCGATTACCGCAGCCTTTTGAAAGTGCTGGGCCATGTTCATCAGCGCTTGGCAGTCTTCTATTGTCCGAAATCCATAGACACCTTTTTTGTCTGCCCCGGGGATAGGGAGAATATGAGGGGAGGAGCCTGTTGCCACTATTAATTTGTCATACGACAGAGTGCGTTTCCGATCTGTGATGACCTGCTGCTGATCTGTATCAATCTGAATAACCGTTTCGCCTGTGTAAAGCGTGATCCCGTGCTTGTCGTACCAATCCTTGCTGTTCAGTGTAATATCATCGAGTGACGCTTCACCCTGCAATACAGAGGATAAGAGAATGCGATTGTAATTGGGATGCGGCTCGCTTCCGAAAATGACAATCTCAAACATGTGGCGATTCAGCTTTAATACTTCTTCAATACAGCGGATTCCGGCCATGCCGTTTCCCGCTAACACCAATCTTTGTTTCTTCATGTATCAGACCTCCTTTGGCGAAGCTCGTAAGTTTTCTCCTATTAAAAATTATGTCACAATGCACTGTTAACGCATTAAACGTGTCACAAAAACTTACACATGTCTTTTCCAGAAAATAATGGTCCTATATCCTTGATTCAGAAAATGTAAAATAATGAGGGTCTAGAAAGGGGAATCTTATGAAGCTGTCGGAACTGAAAACTAGCGGTCATCCACTCACTTTGCTCTGTTCCTTTTTATACTTTGATGTCAGTTTTATGATATGGGTTATGCTTGGGGCGCTGGGTGTTTATATTTCTCAGGATTTTGGCCTGTCTCCTTTTGAGAAAGGGCTTGTCGTAGCTGTGCCGATTTTATCTGGATCTGTGTTTCGTATCATTCTTGGTATTTTAACGGACAGAATCGGACCGAAAAAAACGGCAGTGATCGGGATGCTGGTGACGATGATTCCGCTGCTTTGGGGGACATTCGGCGGCCGTTCCCTGACTGAGCTGTATGCCATCGGGATTCTGCTTGGCGTGGCGGGGGCAAGCTTTGCTGTAGCGCTGCCTATGGCCAGCCGCTGGTATCCGCCTCATTTGCAGGGACTTGCGATGGGGATTGCCGGAGCGGGGAACAGCGGCACGTTGTTTGCAACCCTGTTTGGCCCTCGTCTGGCAGAGCAGTTCGGCTGGCACATTGTCATGGGAATTGCGCTAATTCCATTATTGATCGTCTTTATTCTTTTTGTATCCATGGCAAAGGATTCTCCTGCACAGCCGGCTCCGCAGCCGCTCAAAAGCTATCTGCATGTGTTCGGGCAAAAGGAAACATGGTTTTTCTGCCTGCTGTACAGCGTCACATTTGGCGGATTTGTCGGGCTCTCAAGCTTTTTATCTATTTTCTTTGTTGATCAATACCAGCTGTCAAAAATTCACGCAGGGGACTTCGTTACATTATGTGTGGCGGCGGGGAGCTTTTTCCGGCCTGTCGGGGGCTTGATTTCGGATCGTGTCGGCGGCACGAAAGTTCTTTCTGTATTGTTTGTCATCGTGGCACTGTGTATGGCCGGAGTCAGCAGCCTGCCATCTCTTTCAATGGTTATTGTTCTATTGTTTGTCGGAATGATGGGGCTCGGAATGGGAAACGGCGCAGTATTCCAGCTCGTGCCGCAGCGTTTTCGCAAAGAAATTGGCATGGTGACGGGAATCGTCGGTGCGGCCGGAGGAATCGGAGGGTTTTTCCTGCCGAACATCTTAGGATCTCTCAAACAGATGACAGGCACATATGCTATCGGTTTTATCACGTTTTCCTGTATCGCGCTGCTGGCGTTTGCACTTGTGCTTGCCGCAGGCTATTACTGGCGGAAAAGCTGGAGCGCGGAAAGCAGCCCGGCGGATGTTTAGGATTTTGACGGACACGCGTTTGTGCGTGTCTTTTTTATTTTCTCTTGATTTTCAACAGTGAAAAGATCAAAATAAATAGTAATTATTACGATTTGTTAGCGAGAGGAGTTTTCTGAATGAATCAACATACGCTGCTCCCGAAAAAAACGGAGCGTCTTCAATACTTTGGATCGGTCAGTCCGATCAAAGGCGAGAAACCAGTGGAAAAAGAGAAAATGAAGGACCTGCAAAATATCAGGAAGGATTATTTTTTTGACATTCAGCATGTAGGTGTCGCTAATGTGTCCCATCCAGTCACAATCACTTCTGCCATGATGCCTGCCGAGCAAACAACGGCTGCGAACTTTACAATGACTTGTAATTTGCCGAGAAATCAGAAAGGGATTAACATGAGCCGGTTAACAGAGCTGCTGCAAGTCTATCATCAAAATGGCTGGATTCTCTCATTTTCCTCTCTTCAGCAATTTACGAAAGAGCTTGCAGAAAACATGGACACATCATCTGCCACAGTTGAAGTGAGGTTTCCGTGGTTTTTCGAACGGAAAAGCCCGAAGCTTGAGAAAGCGGGTTTGATGCATGCTGATATATTCATGTCTGTCACCTATCGCAAAGATCAGCCGTTTAAACAGCGTGCCGGCATCTCAGCAAAAGTAACGACTCTGTGCCCTTGCTCCAAGGAAATCAGCGAATACAGTGCCCATAATCAGAGGGGAACGGTCAGCATTTGGGCGGATATTCACCCGGCCGCATCGCTGCCAAGTGATGTTAAAGCTGATTTGCTTCACGCCGCAGAATCAAATGCTTCTGCGAGACTGCATCCGGTATTGAAGCGGCCTGATGAAAAAGCCGTGACAGAAACGGCCTATGAAAACCCGAGATTTGTTGAGGATCTCGTCCGGCTGATTGCTGCTGATTTGTTTGAGCTTGAATGGGTGTCGGCCTTTGAGATTGAATGCCGCAATGAAGAATCGATCCATCTCCACGATGCCTGCGCGAAGCTGCGTTTTTCGAAACAGGTGGATAGAATATGAAACGCTCATTATTCATTATTGCAGTTCTTGTGCCGGCCAGCCTGCTGTCAGCGTGTTCTTATCATACGGAAGAACACGCAAGTTTAAATACGAAGAAAACGGACGAGCACATGACGGCCGCCCGAAAACCAGAAAAAACAAGCATTGATTGGACAAAGCCTTCGGGCGGAGAATACCCGGATATTAAACAGAAGCATGTCTGGATTGATGTGAATGTGAAGGAGCAGAAGGCTTACATCAAGGAAGGAAGCAACACCATCTATACAATGATGATTTCTTCTGGTCTTGATCAAACAAAAGATGATGCTACGCCAAAGGGCACCTTTTATGTAGAGCCTGAACGGGGAGAATGGTTTTTCTCCGAAGGATACCAGGAAGGCGCAGAATACTGGGTATCATGGAAAAATCACGGTGAATTTTTATTTCATAGTGTGCCAATGACTAAGGATCAAAAAGTCATCAAAACGGAAGCAGAAAAACTAGGAACGAAAGCATCTCACGGATGTATCAGGCTGACCATTCCAGATGCGAAATGGGTATATGAAAATATCCCTGAACATACAAAAGTGGTGATCAGCTGAATTGAAAACCGTTGACAAAAAGGAAAAAAGACCATACAATTTAAATCGTAACAATTACGTTTTGTGATAAATGGCTTATCATTGTCTGTATCTGTGAAAAGCGTAAAGGCTAAGGATCTTGCTGTCATTGATCCCCATGAAGCGTCTCTTGAAAACTGGAGACGATACACAAGCCGCATTCTGATGAGATATTTGCGCTCTCCATCGGTTCAGCAACGCAAGTGGAGCAATTGCTTTATGCAAGCTGCGGTTTTCCGAATGTCGGCAAGGGCAGGGATTTGCGATGGGGAAAAGGATTAAACGCGGTTGGAGTCTTTACTGATTTAGAAATCGGGCGGCAGCGAGAAATGAGCGCGAAAAGCTGCTCTACACCATTGTACATACGGCGAAGTATTCAATTTAAATCGTAATCATTCTATTTTAATGGAGGCACTATTATGAAAAAAATTCCGGTTACCGTACTGAGCGGTTATCTAGGTGCGGGAAAAACAACATTGCTGAACAGCATTTTGCAAAATCGCGAAGGCTTGAAAATAGCGGTTATCGTAAACGATATGAGCGAGGTGAACATTGACGCGGGCTTGGTTAAGCAGGAAGGGGGCCTTTCCAGAACAGATGAAAAGCTTGTGGAAATGTCAAACGGCTGCATTTGCTGCACGCTTCGCGAAGACTTATTAATTGAAGTTGAGAAGCTGGCAAAAGACGGACGGTTTGATTATATCGTCATCGAATCGACAGGAATCAGTGAACCGATCCCGGTGGCCCAGACTTTCTCTTATATCGATGAAGAAATGGGAATCGATCTTACAAAATTCTGTCAGCTGGATACGATGGTGACAGTGGTTGATGCCAACCGTTTTTGGCATGATTATCAGTCAGGCGAAAGCCTTCTGGACCGCAAAGAAGCATTGGGGGAAGAGGATGAAAGAGAAATCGCCGACCTCTTGATCGATCAAATTGAGTTTTGCGATGTACTGATCTTAAATAAATGTGATTTGGTCAGCGAGCAAGAGCTCGAACAGCTTGAAAAAGTTCTTCGTAAACTGCAGCCAAGAGCCAAGTTCATTCGTTCCGTCAAAGGAAATGTAAAACCGCAGGAGATTTTGCATACAGGGTTATTTAACTTCGAGGAAGCGAGCGGATCGGCGGGCTGGATTCAAGAGCTGACGGCAGGCCATGCGGAACACACCCCGGAAACAGAAGAATACGGTATCTCTTCATTTGTATATAAGAGACGTTTGCCGTTTCATTCTACACGGTTTTATCAATGGATAGATCAAATGCCAAAGAACGTGGTTCGTGCCAAAGGAATCGTCTGGTGCGCATCTCATAACAACCTCGCTTTGCTGATGTCGCAAGCAGGTCCGTCGGTTACGATTGAGCCTGTATCTTATTGGGTGGCGGCGCTGCCGAAGCTTGAGCAGGAGCAAGTCAAACAGCAGGAGCCGGAAATCCTGGAGGAGTGGGACCCGGAGTTCGGCGACCGCCTAACGCAGCTAGTTTTTATCGGAACTGACCTGGATGAAGAAACGATCACGAAAGAGCTTGATCAATGCCTGTTGACTGAGTATGAATTTGATTCCGACTGGTCGCTGTTTGAGGACCCGTTTAAATGGAAGCTGAATCAATAGAAAAAAAGCCGTCCCATGGGGAACGGCTTTTTTTAATGAAACGTTTGTTTAAACATAATGAGCGTATTTTTTCTCAAGGATATTCTGAAAGACCGCGGCAATGGAGCAGATGGCCCAATAAATGAGAGCGGTCAGAATATACATGGTCATATAATCAAACTCTCTGCCCCCGATGATTTTCGCATGCTGGAGCAATTCCGGCACTGTAATCATCGCAGCGAGAGATGACGCCTTGATTAAGTCGAGCAATACATTGGCAAGCGGAGGCAGCGCAATACGTATCGATTGCGGCAAAATGATGCCCCTCATCGTCTGCCAATAGGAAAGACCCAGCGAGGATGCGGCTTCCCACTGTCCTTTTTCGACGGATGAAATGGCTGAACGGTTAATTTCCGCAATGTAGGCGGCGCTGTTAAGGCTAAAGCCGATTAAAGCAGCCGTGATAGCGGAAAATTGAATGCCGATATAAGGAAACCCGAAATAAAGGATAAACAAAATCACTAAAATCGGAACGCCCCGCATAAATGAGATATAGAGCTTCGCCGGCCATCTTAACAAAGCAATCTTAGACATTCTGGCGAGTGATATGAACAGGCCGATCACAGTTCCCGCAAACATGCTTACAAAAGAGATGAGCAGTGTATACCCAATGCCTTTTATGACATAAGGGAACGATTCAATAGCCAGCTTCGTGTTGAAAATATATTCCCATTGAATGCTATTGATCATGGCGTCCGATTACAAATCAACGTCCTGAACGTCGGCATCAATTTTTTTTGATACATCTGCTTTATTGAAGAATTGTTTCGACAGTTTAGTCAAAGAGCCATCCTTGCTCATCTCTTTCAATGCTTCGTTCATCTTTTTCTGAAGTGCCTCATTGCTTTTTTTCATGACAAGGGCCTGTTTGTTCGGCATGTACTTGATGTCAGGATGAATTGTAATGTTGAGATCCGGGAATGCCGCGAGCGCAAGTGTCTGCAGGTAATAGTCGTTTAAAATGACGTCAGTGCGTCCGTTGGCAACATCTTTTAAATATTGCTCATTCGTCGCATTATCATAAATCACTTCTTTGGCGCCGTATTTTCTCGCGACATCCATGTAGACGGTCGTAGCCGCGCCAGCCGCTTTCTTCCCTTTTAAATCCTTAAGCGTTTTAATCCCTGATAAATCGTCTTTTCGGACAATTGCCGTACCGTATGAATATTTATATGGAGTAGAAAATGCGAACTTCTTCTCGCGGTCCTTCGTCACATCGATGTCATTCGCGGCTGCGTCAACCTGTCCGCTGTTCACCGCTGTCAGCATCCCGTCAATGCCCATCTCCTTGAACTCAACCTTCAGTCCCAGGCGTTTTGCCGCTTCACGAACGACTTCAACCTCGTAGCCCGTCAGCTTATCGGAGCCAGAGTCGGTATCATGATAAGAAGTGGGATAAAGCGTACCTGATGTAGCGACTACGATTTTCCCTTTGTCCTTGATTTGCTCCCAGCCTGTATCCTTGGAATCGGCTTCATTTTTGCCGGAACAGGCTGCCAATATAAGAAAGAAAGCCATTGTGAAACTGAATATAACGGCTTTGGATTGCTTGAATGATTTCACCTATATTTCCCCCAATCTGTTAATCAACTAAAAAGATAGCATTGAACATAAGGGGTTGCAATATGTTGATCGCGTTTTCAAAAAGTTCGAATTGTGTATACAAAAGGCATAGTGGGTGTTTAATAGCGGCTATGAAGGGAATTGGTGATGAACAAAGGAGTTGTCCAAGGATGAATGCCCGACGTACCAAGGAAACACATATGGACGTGAAGGATGCAGTAGATCCGTTATTCCTCTATGCCAATACCGTAAGAAATGGTCAGAAGCATGAAATCGATCTTCAGAATAAATTTAAGTCTTGCTGATGCCCCTAAGACATATGATATATCCGATGAGAAAGAAAATGGAAACATTTAAACCATAATGGGGAGTCAAATGAATATTTACAAACCAGCCGGATTTTGGATCAGACTTGGAGCTGCATTGTTAGACTATATTATAGTCTCCGTGCCGCTTTTGCTGATCTATTGGCTGATTACAGGAAAAGACCCAAACGACAGCATGTTCATCAGTTTGGTTGTTCTGCTGTATTCTATTTTGCTGCCGGTGTTTTGGCGCGGTTATCTTATCGGAAAAAGGATCTGCGGAATCAGAATCGTAAAAAAAGACGGATCACAGGTCAGTCTGTTAACAATGTTTTTACGGGTTATTGTAGCCGGCCTGGTTTACGTTATAACCTTCGGACTCGGCTTGATCGCCAGCCTGATTCTGATTGCCGTACGAGAAGACAAACGGACCCTGCATGATTTAATCGCGGGAACATATGTCACTTATGCGACACCAGGTGAAGAAGAACTTAATGCTGACGAAGAGATTAGAAAGAGCGAATAATGGTTCGCTCTTTTTATTTTTATGCATAAAAAATACAAGGCAGCAAAACATATGAAAAATAGGATTGGAGGAATAAACTGGATGAAACGAATAACCATCAACATTATCACAATGTTCATTGCAGCGGCTGTCATTTCTCTGACCGGTACAGCTGAGGCCGCTGAAAAACAGCAGCAGCCACCCGCAAATGTTACACTGACAGATCAGCAAAAGAAAGAGATTGAACAACTGGAAGCAGAGATTCTTAAAAAGCGCAAAGACGTGATCTCAAAGTATGTACAATACGGTATCCTGCCTAAAGAAAGAGGAGAACACATCAAAAATCACTTGGACAAACACTTTGAAATGATGAAACAAAACGGCTTTGTTCCAAAGCACCATCCTCATCCGCATAAATTTGAAAAAAGACATTAAGATGGAAAGCATCCAATGGGAATTGGGTGCTTTTGCGTTATTTACAGGTAGGCAATATTAGCTGAGCTGTTCCGCGACTAACATCGAGTTGATATGAAACGCGTTTCATAGCCTATGATAGGTTTATCAATAATTCAGGAGTGATAAACACTATGATCCACCAGCATCCAGAATCTTTTCCGAAACATTTTTTGTGGGGCTCTGCTTCTGCAGCGTACCAGATTGAAGGCGCTTGGAATGAAGATGGCAAAGGCCCTTCTGTTTGGGATGTGTTTACGAAAATACCGGGCAAAACGTTTAAAGGAACCAATGGCGAGATTGCGGTTGACCATTATCACCGATTTAAAGAAGATGTCGCTCTGATGGCTGAGATGGGGTTAAAAGCATATCGATTTTCCGTCAGCTGGCCACGGGTTTTTCCAAAAGGAAAAGGAGAGATCAATGAAGCAGGTCTAGCGTTTTACGATAGTCTGATTGATGAATTGCTTTCTCATCACATCGAGCCGGTTCTGACTTTATATCACTGGGATTTGCCTCAAGCGCTTATGGACGAATACGGCGGGTTTGAATCCAGAAACATCATAGAGGATTTTAATCACTACTGTATTACTCTTTATAAACGTTTTGGAGACAGGGTGAAATATTGGGTTACGTTAAACGAACAGAACTACAATTTTAATCACGGATTTATTACAGCCATGCATCCGCCTGGAGTGAAAGACAGAAAACGATTTTACGAAGCAAATCATATTGCGTTTCTGGCTAATGCAAAAGCCATCGAATCATTTAGAGAATATGTGCCTGAAGGCAAAATAGGTCCTAGCTTTGCTTATTCTCCGGCTTACCCTTTATCAAGCCATCCAGAGGATATACTGGCATTTGAAAACGCCGAAGAATTTATGAACAATTGGTGGCTTGACATGTATTGCTGGGGAACCTACCCACAAATTCCATTCCGCTACTTGGAAAAACAGGGATGGGCGCCGACAATTGAAGCAGGAGATATGGACCTGCTCGCCAAAGGGAAGCCTGATTTTGTAGGTGTCAATTATTATCAGACGATCACCTATGAACGAAATCCGCTTGATGGTGTGTCAGAAGGGAAAATGAATACGACAGGCCAAAAGGGAACCAATCAGGAGACGGGGATACCCGGAGTGTTCAAAACGAAAAAAAATCCGCATCTGACAACGAGCAACTGGGATTGGACAATTGACCCAATTGGGCTGCGTATCGGTCTTCGCCGAATTACAAGCCGCTATCAGCTTCCAGTGTTTATAACAGAGAACGGTTTGGGTGAATTTGATAAAGTTGAGGACGGCACTGTACAGGATGATTATCGAATTGATTATTTGCGTTCGCATCTTGAGCAATGCAGACAAGCCATCAGTGACGGTGTCGATTTAATCGGCTATTGCAGCTGGTCGTTTACTGATCTGTTAAGCTGGCTGAACGGCTACCAAAAAAGATACGGATTTGTATATGTCAATCGTGATGAAGAAAGCACATCCGATTTAAAACGCTTGAAGAAAAAAAGCTTTTATTGGTATCAAGATGTCATCAAGACAAACGGAGAAAGTTTATAAAGAGTCCCTGAGAGTTATTCTCTCAGGGGTTTTTCATTACACAGAAACAGCATCAATAATATAAGTGTCGGCGTGCAAATCTGACATTTCAGCCGGCACAGTCCAGCATGTCAATTGATAGTCTCCTTTAGGCAGATCAAAGGACAGTCTTTTAGACATGATGCTTTCAATATGAATTCCGTTTTCTGTGACATGAAAAGGAACAGTCACTTTTTTTTCGTAGGAGCTTACTGTTTCTGAACTGTTCAGGCGCAAAAGAATAAAGGCCTTTGTATTTCGCTGTGCCTCAAAGGAAATGGCTCCGTCTGCCGCAGCATATCCTTTTTCAATCGCTTCGTCAGTCCAATCCATTACAGGAGGTGTAGAATCCTTTTGAAATACAGTAAATTGATGATATGAAATCGAAAGTTCTTGCGGCTTCCATGATTTGATCAATGTGCTGTTCCTCCTCTATGTACTGTTTACTGAATTGTGAATAAAACCTTTGTGCCGTCTGGGTAATCGGTAAGCTGATGCCCGACCCAAGAGCCTGCTCCGCGGTTGTCAGCGGGAGAAATGTATTCTACAGAAGCTCCCTCACCGCCTTCTTTGCACATGGCCATTGGCCATTCATCTCTGTCATACCCCTTTTTGGAAGGTACGTCCTTTAATGATTGCTCGCGGCGTTCCTCAGCTCCGTCTCTGTCAATAGTGCACACCTCTGAGTGTCCCTCATTTATCGCATCCTTAATATGCTTGGCAGTTTCGGGATACCGGTCAGATGGGAAGGCGATTGTTTCATCATATTCTTTCGTTTGAGACGTTTTTTGATCAGTTGAAAAAAAGTCTCCTTTTATCAGGCCGACAGCTGCAGCTGCTATGATGACGATGACGAGAAGTATCGTTTTTATGATGTCCGTCGTGATGTTCACCTCCCGCTTTTAAAACTGACACAAGAGTAATCCAGAAAGCATTTGGTGTAAAGGTTTAAATTTTATGTTTTACGCTCAGTTTATTGCAGAAATCGTAATTTTAGCAGATCGAAATATTTGTTTTCAGCAAAATACGATTGCCAATTTACAATAATGATAGTAAGTCATCAGCCGTTTTCGGCTTGATTAATCATTTTAAATTGGCTTATGATACCGGTAAGCTCCTCAGCTAATTGAGAAAGTGTTTCAGAAGCTGTGGTAATCTCCTCCATTGCAGCAAATTGCTCCTCTGTTAATGCAGCCGCTTGCCGGGTATTTTTAGTAGATTCTTTAATGTCGGCCGTATTGGCTGCAAAGGAATCATTTATATGATGTGCACTGGCTGAAATGTTTGTTACAGATGCTGATAAATCACTAATCTCGGCGCTGATTTCACCTGTTGCAGCTGCAATTTCCTTAAATGCATCTCTGGTGCGCTGGATCATGGTGACTCCTTCTGCAGCTTCTGTTTTCACATGCTCAACAGATCTTGCAGACCGGTTCATATCCTTTTGTATTTCTATGATCAGTTTTGAAATCTGCCCCGCAGACTGTTGAGACTCTTCCGCTAATTTCCGTACTTCATCAGCAACAACAGCAAAGCCTTTTCCTTGTTCACCGGCTCTGGCAGCTTCAATCGCTGCATTCAGCGCAAGCAGGTTTGTCTGATCGGCAATTTGGGTGATGACCGATAAAATTTGCTCAATTTGTTTAGAGCGGCCGTCTAACTGGTGTATGATTTCTCCGCTTTTCTGAATTGACTGGTGAATCGCATCCATTTGCGCCTGTACATTTGCAATTTCCTTTTGTCCAATGTCTGCTTTTGATTGAGCGAGCTGCCCTTTGTCAGCGATAGCGGCAGTATTTGCAGAAATATCCCGGATGTCTGCTGAAGCTTGTTTTAATGAGCTTTCACTACTTTCAATTCGGGTGATCTGATCTTGGGCTCCATTTGCAATCTGCTGTACAGCTTCTGTGATTTTTTCTGAAGCTTGATTTGTTTCCTCTGCTCCGGCTGAGAGCTGCTGAGAGGCTGACGCAAGCTGAAGGGCTGATTGTTGTACGGTTTGTATGGTATCGTTCAGCTTCATTCTCATCTTATTATAATAGACGCTTAGTTCTGAAAGCTCGTCACCGGTTTTGTCTGACACCTCTATTGTCATATCTCCGTTTCCGGCACTTTCAAAGGCGCTTTTTAAAGCGTTCAGCCGCTTGTTGATTTTTCTGGTGAAAACCAAGACAAGGATGACTGATACCATAATGACGATAACAAGAACGATAGCGAATTGAGTGAAAAGTGATTGTGTAAGTGATGCTAAAATACTTTGATTAGCTCCGGTATACAGCATGCCGATGATGTTCCCATTTTGATCTTTTAACGGCATGTATGCAGTCTGATAAGAAGAACCTGCTACATCTGCTTGTCCGTAAAAACGCTTTCCTTTCTTTAAAACAGCGGCAATAACTTCAGAAGAAGCCTGGGTGCCGACAGCTCTTTCGCCATTCTTCATGACATTGGTTGCAACACGAGTATCGCCTTGGAAAATGGTAATGGTATCACCTGTTTTTTCGCCAAGCAGATCAACAATATCTTCATTTCCATTGATTTGTGTTTGCCCTTTATAGAGCTTATTGTTTTTCACCTGCCAGTCGCCTGACATGACATCATCAATATAAGTGCTGCTTAAAGCAAGATCACCTTTCGCTTTTTCAGTTGCCATTTGTTTCATGTTTTCTGTAATTTCCTTAAGCATCACAGTGCCAACTGATGCCGAAAACAAAAGAATCACCACGAAAACGAGGCAAAGAATTTTAGTTCCTAGCTTCATCTTAAATCGTTTTATCAACATAATTCCTCCCTTTACGATTTGTAGGTCATATTACTTATCGGGTTTTCGGGTTTAAAGTTTTATTTTAGAAAAAATAAAACCGGCCTGATCTTCAGGCCGGTTGTGTGATGCTATTCAAGGTTTGCGTGGTGAGTGAACATAGTTTCAGAATCGAGTCCTTTTTTCTCCATGAGTTTTAAAATCACTGCATCATAGAAGAGCAGCAAAGTTTGTTCAAATAATGATCCCATTGGCTGAATGGTTTTATAGCTTCCGTTAGACTGGTCTTTAGGAGAACCAGGCATTCTGATGATGAGGTCCGCTTGTTTTCCGATGCTTGATTCCGGATTGATGGTTAAAGCGGCAACAATTCCGTGTAAGCTTTTTGCTTTTGCTGCGGTATGAATCAAGCTTTTTGTCTCGCCTGATCCTGAGCCGATAATAACTAGATCTCCTTCGGCGAGCGGCGGAGTGAGAATCTCACCTACAATATGGGCGTTGAAGCCCATGTGCATCAGTCTCATCGCGAAGGATTTTGCCATCAGGCCAGACCGCCCCGCACCCGCAGTGAAAATTTGGTGGGATGAAAGAATGTGATCGGCAAGCTGGTCAGCCTCTTCATTAGAAATATAAGCTGCTGAACGGTGTAACTCATTGAGAATTTCCGCTACGTATTCAGTCGTTTTCATAGGAGTTATCCTTGGACAATCAGCTGCTTCATTTTTGAAGCTGTTTCCGCCTTATCAGCTGCGCTTGTAATTCCGCCCCCAACAATGACAAGGTCAGGGTTTTGCTTGATCACTTCTGGCAGTGTATCAAGTTTGATGCCGCCCGCGATTGCGGTTTTTGCGTTTTTTACGGTATTTTTGATTGTCGTTAATTCTTCGAAAGAGTTTTTGCCCTCTGCTTGAAGATCATAGCCAGTGTGGACGCAGATGTAGTCAACACCGAGTGCGTCAATTTCTTTCGCACGGGATTCGATATCTTTCACGTTAATCATGTCCACTAAGATTTTCTTCTTTTGTTTTTTGGCTTCTTCTACTGCGCCTTTAATCGTTGCATCGTCTGTAGCCCCTAAAACGGTGATGATGTCAGCGCCTGCTTCCGACGCTTTCATAATTTCGTAGCCTCCGGCATCCATGATTTTCAGGTCTGCAAGAACCTTCAATTGAGGAAATGCTTCTTTTATTTCTTTAACGGCTCTTAGGCCTTCATTGATGACGACCGGTGTTCCGATTTCAACTACGTCGATGTATTGTTCTACCTCTTTGACGAGCTCAATGGCTTCCGGGATGTTGACGAGGTCTAATGCAAGCTGTAATTCCATTGTTGATCCACTCCCTTTTTCGAATTATTTTTCATTCTATAGGTTCCTTCTTTTGATGAGAAGTAGGCACTTTGAAGTCAACAAGTTACTTGGAGGATACTGTGAGGAGAGACAATCAGATTTCTTTCGCTTGATTTTATGAGTGAGTATAATGAAAAAAGAGTCTGCAAAAAAGTAAGTAAGTGATGATACGTATCTAACATACAAAAAGGTTACTAAGGGGGGGATTCTATTGAGCCGGATGGACGACAAAAGGTTTAATTGTGAGAAGGAATTAACGCTTGCAGTGATTGGCGGTAAATGGAAAATGCTCATTTTATGGCATTTAGGAAAAGAAGGCACAAAACGGTTCAATGAATTAAAAACATTGATTCCTGATATTACGCAGAAGATCCTCGTGAATCAGCTGAGAGAGCTTGAGCAGGATATGATTGTTCACAGGGAAGTGTATCCAGTTGTCCCGCCGAAGGTTGAATATTCTCTGACCCCGCACGGAGAAAGCCTCATGCCTATTCTTGAAGCCATGTATGAGTGGGGGAAAGGTTATATGGAATTGATTGATATCGACAAAAATGTCATGAAAGAATCGTTGTAAGACGCTCTTCGCAAGGGTGTCTTTTTTTTGCCTTTTTTTCGGTTTTTGCGCGGTACACATAGTCATGTAAAGATTGTAAATTGCATTCAGCAATAAAAAAAGATTGAACGCAGCAGTTTGGTTTAAAAATTTTTATTTTTCTGTAAATAATGTTTAGTGGAAATGATTGCGGCATCCCGCAAAAATATCCCTGTAAATAAACTGGAATCTTTCGGCATCCCGCATGAAACTTTTCACCCATTTTTCGGTGATAAAAACATTTTTTTCATTTAAAGTAAACGGTAGAAAGATAAAAAATATTGAAAACAATGAATAAATAGCCAAAATTGGTTTCTTATTAGGGTGGGGTCTTGCGGTCTTTATCCGCTTATGTTAAACGCCGCAATGCTGACTGACGGCAGCCTGCTTTAATAGCGGCCATCTGTTTTTTGATTGGAAGCACTGCTTTTTAAGTGTAGTACTTTGGGCTATTTCGGCTGTTAGTTCATAAGAATTAAAAGCTGATATGGATAAGAAAGAGAAAATGCGTTGCACATGTTCACTGCTTATAAAGATTAGGGGAGGTATGACAATATGGAAATAACTTTTTATCCTTTAACGGATGCACAAAAACGAATTTGGTACACAGAAAAATTTTATCCTCACACGAGCATTTCAAATCTTGCGGGGATTGGTAAGCTGGTTTCAGCTGATGCGATTGATTATGTGCTTGTTGAGCAGGCGATTCAAGAGTTTATTCGCAGAAATGACGCCATGCGCCTTCGGTTGCGGCTAGATGAAAACGGGGAGCCTGTACAATATATTAGCGAGTATCGGCCTGTTGATATAAAACATACTGACACTACTGAAGATCCGAATGCGATAGAGTTTATTTCACAATGGAGCCGGGAGGAAACGAAAAAACCTTTGCCGTTGTACGATTGTGATTTATTCCGTTTTTCCTTGTTCACCATAAAGGAAAATGAAGTATGGTTTTACGCAAATGTTCATCACGTGATTTCTGATGGTATCTCCATGAATATTCTCGGGAATGCGATCATGCACATTTATTTAGAATTAGCCAGCGGCTCAGAGGCAAAAGAAGGAATCTCGCATTCATTTATCGATCATGTTTTATCTGAACAGGACTATGCTCAATCGAAGCGGTTTGAAAAGGACAAGGCGTTTTGGAACAAACAATTTGAATCGGTGCCTGAACTTGTTTCCTTGAAACGGAATGCATCCGCAGGGGGAAGTTTAGATGCTGAGAGGTTCTCTAAAGATGTGCCTGAAGCGCTACATCAGCAGATTCTGTCGTTTTGTGAGGCGAATAAAGTCAGTGTTCTTTCGGTATTTCAATCGTTGCTCGCCGCCTATTTGTACAGGGTCAGCGGCCAAAATGATGTTGTGACGGGAACCTTTATGGGCAACCGGACAAATGCGAAAGAGAAGCAGATGCTTGGCATGTTTGTTTCTACGGTTCCGCTTCGGACAAACATTGACGGCGGGCAGGCGTTTTTAGAATTTGTCAAAGACCGGATGAAGGATCTCATGAAGACACTCCGCCACCAAAAGTACCCGTATAATCTCCTGATCAACGATTTGCGTGAAACAAAGAGCTCTCTGACCAAGCTGTTTACTGTTTCTCTTGAATATCAGGTGATGCAGTGGCAAAAAGAAGAGGACCTTGCCTTTTTGACTGAGCCGATTTTCAGCGGCAGCGGATTAAATGATGTCTCGATCCATGTGAAGGATCGATGGGATACTGGGAAACTCACCATAGATTTTGATTACCGCACTGATTTATTTTCACGTGAAGAAATCAACATGATTTGTGAGCGCATGATTACAATGCTGGAGAACGCGTTAACGCATCCAGAACATACAATTGATGAATTAACGATGATTTCTGATGCGGAGAAAGAGAAGCTGCTTGCGAGGGCGGGCGGTAAATCTGTGAGCTACCGTAAGGACATGACGATCCCGGAACTGTTCCAAGAAAAGGCTGAGCAGCTTTCAGATCATCCAGCGGTTGTATTCGAAGATCGTACATTGTCCTATCGAACGTTACATGAGCAATCTGCACGCATCGCCAATGTGCTGAAACAGAAAGGGGTTGGCCCGGACAGTCCTGTCGCGGTTTTGATTGAACGTTCTGAACGGATGATTACAGCTATCATGGGAATTTTAAAAGCCGGCGGAGCCTATGTGCCGATTGATCCGGGTTTTCCTGCAGAGCGGATTCAATATATTTTGGAGGACTGCGGGGCGGACTTCATCCTGACTGAATCGAAGGTTGCAGCGCCTGAAGCCGATGCTGAGCTGATTGACTTAGATCAGGCAATTGCGGAAGGTGCAGACGATATGACGGAGGCTGATGTAAACGCGCGGAATCTTGCCTACATTATTTACACATCGGGAACAACCGGACGTCCGAAAGGCGTTATGATCGAGCATCGCCAGGTTCATCATTTGGTTGAATCTCTGCAGCAGACGATTTACCAAAGCGGCAGCCAAACCCTGCGGATGGCATTGCTTGCGCCGTTCCACTTTGATGCGTCAGTGAAGCAGATCTTCGCGTCGCTTCTTTTGGGACAAACCCTTTATATCGTACCGAAGAAAACAGTGACGAACGGGACCGCCCTTACTGCATATTATCGGAGAAACAGCATTGAAGCGACGGATGGAACACCGGCTCATTTGCAAATGCTGGCAGCAGCGGGCGATTTTGAAGGCCTAACACTGAAACACATGCTGATCGGAGGAGAAGGCCTGTCATCTGTTGTTGCGGACAAGCTGCTGAAGCTGTTTAAAGAAGCCGGCACAGCGCCGCGTTTGACTAATGTGTACGGGCCGACTGAAACGTGCGTTGACGCGTCTGTTCATCCGGTTATCCCTGAGAGTGCAGTTCAATCAGCGTATGTGCCGATTGGGAAAGCGCTGGGGAACAATCGCTTATATATTTTGGATCAAAAAGGCCGGCTGCAGCCTGAAGGCGTGGCGGGCGAGCTTTATATCGCGGGAGACGGTGTGGGCCGAGGCTATTTGCATTTGCCTGAATTAACGGAAGAGAAGTTTTTACAAGATCCATTCGTGCCGGGCGATCGCATGTACCGGACCGGGGATGTGGTGCGCTGGCTTCCAGATGGAACAATCGAATATTTAGGCAGAGAGGATGACCAGGTCAAAGTCCGCGGATACCGGATTGAGCTTGGGGAAATTGAGGCCGTGATTCAGCAGGCGCCAGACGTTGCAAAAGCCGTTGTTTTGGCACGCCCTGACGAACAGGGAAATCTTGAGGTTTGCGCATATGTTGTGCAGAAGCCTGGAAGCGAATTTGCGCCAGCCGGCTTGAGGGAGCATGCGGCCAGACAGCTTCCTGACTATATGGTGCCGGCTTACTTTACAGAAGTGACAGAAATTCCGCTTACGCCAAGCGGCAAAGTCGACCGCCGCAAGCTGTTTGCGCTAGAGGTGAAGGCTGTCAGCGGCACTGCCTATACAGCGCCGCGAAATGAGACTGAAAAAGCAATCGCAGCCATTTGGCAGGACGTGCTGAACGTGGAGAAGGCGGGGGTCTTTGACAATTTCTTTGAAACGGGCGGGCATTCATTGAAGGCCATGACCCTTTTAACAAAGATTCATAAGGAAGCAGGCGTCGAGATTCCGCTTCAATATTTGTTTGAGCATCCGACGATTGCGGCTCTTGCAGAGGAAGCTGATCACAGAGAAAGCAAAGCTTTTGCGGTGATTGAACCTGCTGAAAAACAGGAGCATTACCCGCTTTCCCTGGCACAGCAGCGAACATATATCGTCAGCCAGTTCGAGGATGCGGGAGTCGGCTACAACATGCCGGCAGCAGCAATTCTGGAAGGGCCTTTAGATATTCAAAAGCTGGAGCGCGCATTTCAGGGGTTAATCCGACGCCACGAGTCATTGAGAACATCATTTGTTCTTGAAAACAGCACGCCGAGACAGAAAATTCACGATAGCGTTGATTTCAACATCGAAATGATTGAAAGAGGCGGCCGCTCAGATGAGGCAATTATGGCTTCATTCGTTCGGACATTTGATTTGGCGAAAGCTCCGCTGTTCAGAATCGGTTTGCTGGGGCTTGAAGAGAACCGTCATATACTGCTGTTTGATATGCACCATTTGATTTCTGACGGTGTATCCATTGGCATTATGCTGGAGGAGTTAGCACGCATTTATAAAGGCGAACAGCTTCCTGAGCTTCGTCTCCAGTATAAGGACTACGCTGTATGGCAAAGCAGACAGGCTGCTGAAGGGTACAAGAAGGACCAGGCTTATTGGAAGGAAGTCTTTGCAGGCGAGCTCCCGGTGCTTCAGCTTCTGTCCGATTACCCAAGACCGCCTGTTCAAAGCTTTGAAGGGGATCGGGTGTCAATCAAGCTGGATGCGGGGGTAAAGGATCGCCTCAATCGTTTGGCTGAACAAAACGGCGCCACTTTATATATGGTGATGCTGTCCGCTTACTATACGCTTTTGTCAAAGTATACGGGGCAGGATGACATCATTGTCGGGACACCGTCAGCGGGCAGAAATCACTCCGATACAGAGGGCATTATCGGGATGTTTGTCAATACGCTTGCGATTCGCAGTGAGGTGAAGCAAGATGAGACGTTTACCCAATTGATCTCGCGTGTCCGCAAACGGGTGCTGAATGCCTTTTCTCATCAGGACTATCCGTTTGAGTGGCTTGTTGAAGATTTGAACATCCCGCGTGATGTTAGCAGGCATCCGCTGTTTGACACGATGTTCAGCCTTCAAAACGCGACAGCAGGCATTCCGGCTGTCGGCGATCTGTCCTTGTCTGTTCATGAGACCAATTTCAAGATTGCCAAATTTGATTTGACCGTGCAGGCGAGAGAAACCGATGAAGGCATTGAGCTTGATTTGGATTACAGCACAAAGCTGTTTAAACAAAGCACGGCAAACAGGCTGCTTACGCATTTTGCGCGTTTGCTTGAAGATGCTGCGGCTGATCCAGAGAAGCCGATTTCTGAGTATAAGCTTCTTTCTGAAGAGGAGGCCGCTTCGCAAATTCAGCAGTTTAACCCGGGCAGAACACCTTATCCGAAAGATAAAACAATTGTTCAGCTGTTTGAGGAGCAAGCGGCGAATACGCCAGACCACACTGCGCTTCAATATGAAGGCGAATCACTCACTTATCGTGAGCTGAATGAACGGGCCAATCGTTTAGCCCGCGGCATTCTTTCTCTTGGAGCTGGCGAAGGCAGGACAGCGGCTGTCTTATGTGAGCGGTCAATGGATATGATTGTGTCGATCTTGGCAGTATTAAAATCAGGTTCGGCTTATGTTCCGATTGATCCGGAACATCCGATGCAGCGGATGCAGCATTTCTTCCGTGACAGCGGAGCAAAGGTGCTTCTCACTCAGAGAAAATTAAAGGCTTTAGCGGAAGAAGCGGAATTTAAGGGCGTTATCGTGCTAGCCGATGAGGAAGAGAGCTATCATGCCGATGCGCGCAATCTCGCACTGCCTCTTGATTCTGAAGCAATGGCCAACCTGACGTATACCTCTGGAACGACTGGAACACCTAAGGGGAATATCGTGACACATGCCAATATTCTCCGCACGGTGAAGGAAACGAATTATCTCAGCATTACAGAACAGGATACGATTCTCGGTCTTTCCAATTACGTGTTTGACGCGTTTATGTTCGATATGTTCGGCTCTTTGTTAAACGGAGCCAAGCTGGTGCTGATACCGAAGGAAACCGTTTTGGACATGGCTCGTCTGTCCCGCGTCATTGAACGGGAGAATATCAGCATTCTCATGATTACAACCGCTTTGTTCCACTTGCTTGTGGACTTGAATCCGGCATGCTTGTCAACGCTTCGCAAGATTATGTTTGGCGGGGAACGGGCTTCGGTTGAGCATGTCAGAAAAGCTTTGCAAACGGTTGGAAAGGGCAAGCTCCTTCATATGTATGGACCGTCTGAAAGCACGGTTTTCGCGACGTATCATCCGGTTGATGAATTGGAGGAGCACACGCTGTCTGTTCCGATTGGAAAACCGGTCAGCAATACGGAAGTATACATTCTTGACCGTACGGGACACGTGCAGCCTGCCGGGATTGCCGGAGAGCTTTGCGTCAGCGGCGAAGGACTCGTGAAAGGCTATTACAACCGTCCAGAACTGACTGAGGAGAAATTTGTTCCCCATCCGTTTACATCCGGCGAACGCATGTATAAAACGGGAGACCTTGCGAGATGGCTGCCGAATGGCGACATCGAATTTATCGGGCGAATCGACCATCAGGTGAAGATTCGCGGACAGCGCATCGAGCTTGGAGAAATCGAACATCAGCTGCAAACCCATGATCGTGTTCAGGAAAGTGTTGTGCTTGCCGTTGATCAAGGAGCGGGAGATAAACTGTTGTGTGCTTACTATGTCGGAGAAGGAGACATCTCATCACAAGAGATGAGAGAGCATGCTGCGAAGGACTTGCCGGCATATATGGTTCCTGCGGTGTTTATCCAAATGGACGAGCTGCCGCTGACAGGGAACGGAAAAATTGACCGGAGAGCGCTGCCGATTCCTGATGCCAACGTTTCAAGAGGTGTTTCATATGTTGCGCCACGCAATGGAACGGAACAAAAAGTCGCGGACATTTGGGCACAGGTACTTCAGGCAGAACAAGTCGGCGCTTATGACCACTTCTTTGACATTGGCGGACATTCATTAGCAGGCATGAAGATGCTTGCCTTGGTTCATCAGGAACTGGGCGTTGAGCTGTCACTCAAGGATCTCTTCCAGTCACCGACGGTTGAGGGCTTGGCACAGGTGATTGCCTCTGCTGAAAAAGGGACAGCCGCAAGTATCAGCCCGGCAGAGAAACAAGATACGTATCCTGTTTCTTCACCGCAAAAACGGATGTACGTGCTTCAGCAGCTTGAGGATGCGCAAACGAGCTATAACATGCCGGCGGTTCTGCGCCTGACAGGTGAGCTTGATGTTGAAAGGCTTAACAGCGTCATGCAGCAGTTAATGCAGCGTCATGAAGCCTTGAGAACCACGTTTGAAATAAAAGATGGAGAAACGGTGCAGCGGATCTGGGAAGAGGCTGAGTGCGAGATAGCCTATTTCGAAGCCCCGGAAGAAGAGACAGAGCGGATCGTTTCTGAGTTTATTAAGCCTTTCAAAATCGACCAACTTCCACTGTTCAGAATAGGGCTTATCAAGCATTCAGACACTGAGCATGTGCTGCTGTTCGATATGCATCATATTATTTCTGATGGTGCATCTGTCGGTGTGCTGATTGAGGAGCTTTCAAAGCTGTACGACGGAGAAACCCTTGAGCCGCTCCGTATTCAATATAAGGATTATGCCGTGTGGCAGCAGCAGTTCATTCAGTCTGAGCTTTACAAGAAGCAAGAAGAGCATTGGCTGAAGGAGCTGGACGGAGAGCTGCCGGTGCTGACGCTTCCGACTGATTACAGTCGGCCTGCCGTTCAAACATTTGAGGGAGACCGCATTGCATTTTCATTAGAAGCAGGCAAAGCTGATGCTCTGCGCAGGCTTGCAAAAGAAACGGATTCCACGCTTTACATGGTGCTTCTGGCTTCATACAGTGCGTTTTTATCAAAAATTAGCGGGCAAGACGATATCATCGTCGGTTCACCTGTGGCCGGACGATCTCAAGCGGACGTCAGCCGCGTCATCGGAATGTTCGTCAATACATTGGCGCTGCGCACGTATCCGAAGGGTGAAAAGACGTTTGCTGACTATCTTAACGAAGTGAAAGAAACGGCACTCAGCGCTTTTGATGCGCAGGATTACCCACTTGAGGATTTGATCGGAAATGTTCAGGTTCAGCGTGACACAAGCAGAAATCCGTTATTCGATGCAGTTTTTTCAATGCAAAATGCGAATATAAAGGATTTAACAATGAAAGGGATTCAGCTTGAGCCGCATCCGTTTGAACGGAAAACAGCCAAGTTTGACCTCACGCTGACGGCTGACGAAACCGACGGAGGGCTTACATTCGTACTCGAATACAATACAGCTCTGTTTAAGCAGGAAACGATTGAACGATGGAAGCAATATTGGATGGAGCTTTTAGATGCAGTTACTGGGAACCCGAACCAGCCGCTTTCCAGCCTGTCACTGGTCACCGAGACAGAAAAGCAAGCGCTTCTTGAGGCATGGAAGGGCAAAGCGCTGCCTGTGCCGACAGACAAAACGGTTCATCAGCTATTCGAAGAGACTGCCCAGCGCCACAAAGACCGCCCGGCTGTCACATACAACGGCCAGTCTTGGACGTACGGCGAGCTGAATGCGAAGGCAAACCGTCTCGCGCGGATTCTGATGGACTGCGGCATCAGCCCGGATGACCGCGTCGGCGTTCTCACGAAGCCGTCGCTTGAAATGTCCGCCGCGGTGCTCGGCGTCTTGAAAGCCGGAGCGGCGTTTGTGCCGATTGATCCTGACTATCCGGATCAGCGGATTGAGTATATTTTACAGGACAGCGGCGCGAAGCTTCTCTTGAAACAGGAAGGCATTTCAGTGCCGGACAGCTATACGGGAGATGTCATTCTTCTCGACGGAAGCCGCACGATTCTAAGCCTGCCGCTTGATGAAAACGACGAGGAAAATCCAGAAACCGCTGTAACCGCGGAGAACTTGGCGTACATGATTTACACGTCTGGAACGACCGGACAGCCGAAGGGTGTCATGGTCGAGCACCATGCGCTTGTGAACCTGTGCTTCTGGCACCACGACGCGTTCAGCATGACAGCGGAGGACCGCAGTGCGAAGTACGCGGGCTTTGGGTTCGACGCTTCCATTTGGGAGATGTTCCCGACCTGGACGATCGGTGCCGAACTTCACGTCATTGAGGAAGCGATCCGCCTCGATATCGTCCGCCTGAACGATTATTTTGAAACGAACGGCGTAACGATCACGTTCCTGCCGACACAGCTTGCGGAACAGTTCATGGAGCTTGAGAACACATCACTTCGCGTATTGCTTACTGGAGGAGACAAGCTGAAGCGCGCAGTGAAAAAGCCGTACACACTCGTCAATAACTACGGGCCGACAGAGAATACGGTCGTTGCCACAAGCGCAGAAATCCATCCGGAGGAAGGCTCGCTTTCCATCGGAAGGGCCATTGCCAATACGAGAGTATACATTCTCGGCGAGGGCAATCAGGTGCAGCCGGAAGGCGTAGCCGGAGAGCTTTGCGTGGCGGGGCGCGGACTGGCACGAGGCTATCTGAATCGAGAAGACGAAACCGCGAAGCGGTTTGTCGCTGATCCGTTTGTGCCGGGTGAGCGCATGTACCGCACCGGCGATTTGGTGAAATGGACGGGCGGCGGCATCGAATACATCGGCCGGATCGACCAGCAGGTCAAGGTCCGCGGCTACCGGATCGAGCTCTCAGAAATTGAAGTCCAGCTCGCCCAGCTTTCTGAGGTGCAGGATGCGGCGGTGACAGCTGTCAAAGATAAAGGCGGCAACACAGCGATCGCGGCGTATGTCACACCGGAATCAGCTGACATAGAAGCACTGAAATCAGCACTGAAGGAAACCCTGCCGGATTACATGATCCCGGCGTTCTGGGTGACGCTGAACGAGCTTCCGGTTACGGCAAACGGCAAAGTGGACCGCAAAGCCTTGCCTGAGCCGGACATCGAAGCGGGAAGCGGAGAATACAAAGCGCCGACGACCGACATGGAAGAGCTGCTTGCCGGCATCTGGCAGGACGTGCTTGGAATGTCTGAAGTCGGTGTCACCGACAATTTCTTCTCGCTTGGCGGAGATTCCATCAAAGGAATTCAAATGGCGAGCCGCTTGAACCAGCACGGCTGGAAGCTGGAAATGAAAGATCTCTTCCAGCACCCGACGATCGAAGAGCTCACCCAGTACGTAGAGCGTGCCGAAGGCAAACAGGCAGACCAAGGCCCGGTGGAGGGCGAAGTCATCCTGACGCCGATCCAGCGCTGGTTCTTTGAAAAGAACTTCACGAACAAGCACCACTGGAACCAATCTGTGATGCTTCACGCCAAGAAGGGCTTTGATCCTGAACGGGTGGAGAAAACATTGCAGGCGCTGATCGAGCATCATGACGCGCTCCGCATGGTCTATCGTGAGGGACAGGAAGACGTCATTCAATACAACAGAGGTCTTGAAGCTGCTTCAGCTCAATTGGAGGTCATCCAGATTGAGGGCCAAGCTGCAGATTACGAAGACCGAATAGAGAGAGAAGCGGAGCGTTTGCAAAGCAGCATCGACTTGCAGGAAGGCGGCTTGTTAAAAGCAGGCTTGTTCCAAGCGGAAGACGGAGATCACTTGCTTCTTGCCATTCACCACTTAGTGGTTGACGGCGTGTCGTGGCGGATTTTACTGGAGGATTTCGCCGCGGTATATACACAGCTTGAGCAAGGCAATGAACCGGTTCTCCCGCAGAAAACACATTCATTTGCAGAGTATGCAGAGAGATTGCAAGACTTCGCGAACTCCAAAGCCTTTTTGAAAGAAAAAGAGTATTGGAGACAGCTTGAAGAACAAGCTGTTGCGGCAAAGCTTCCGAAAGACCGCGAATCTGGTGATCAGCGAATGAAACATACAAAGACAATTGAATTCTCGCTGACTGCTGAAGAGACAGAACAGCTCACCACAAAGGTGCATGAGGCATATCACACAGAAATGAATGATATTTTGCTGACGGCATTCGGATTGGCAATGAAGGAGTGGACGGGTCAAGATCGAGTAAGTGTTCATTTAGAGGGGCATGGACGTGAAGAAATCATAGAAGACCTGACCATTTCTCGCACAGTCGGCTGGTTTACAAGTATGTACCCAATGGTGCTCGATATGAAGCATGCGGATGATCTGGGCTACCAGCTGAAGCAAATGAAAGAAGATATCAGACATGTGCCGAATAAGGGAGTCGGATACGGCATTCTGCGCTATCTGACGGCACCGGAACATAAAGAAGATGTGGCGTTCTCGATTCAGCCGGATGTCAGCTTCAACTATTTAGGTCAGTTTGACGAAATGTCGGATGCAGGTTTGTTTACGAGATCAGAGCTGCCATCAGGACAGTCATTAAGCCCTGAAACAGAAAAACCGAATGCGCTGGATGTTGTCGGATATATCGAAAACGGAAAACTGACGATGTCACTGGCCTATCATTCTCTTGAATTTCATGAAAAAACAGTACAAACATTCAGTGACAGCTTTAAAGCGCATCTTCTCAGAATCATTGAACATTGCCTATCTCAAGATGGTACGGAACTGACCCCGAGTGATCTTGGTGACGACGATTTGACGCTGGATGAGCTGGATAAATTAATGGAAATTTTCTAATAGAGGTGGCATATGAGCAAAAAATCGATTCAAAAGGTGTACGCACTGACACCAATGCAGGAGGGAATGCTGTATCATGCGATGCTTGATCCGCATTCTTCCTCGTACTTCACACAATTAGAGCTTGGGATTCACGGCGCTTTTGATCTTGAAATCTTTGAGAAAAGCGTCAATGAACTGATTCGGTCATACGATATTCTCCGTACGGTATTTGTGCATCAGCAGCTGCAAAAACCGCGTCAGGTCGTGTTAGCGGAACGCAAAACAAAAGTGCATTATGAGGATATCAGTCATGCAGACGAAAACCGCCAGAAAGAGCACATTGAGCGTTACAAACAAGACGTTCAGCGCCAAGGCTTTAACCTGGCAAAAGACATATTGTTCAAGGTAGCGGTTTTCCGCCTTGCTGCAGATCAGCTGTATCTTGTCTGGAGCAATCATCATATTATGATGGACGGCTGGAGCATGGGCGTCCTCATGAAAAGCCTGTTCCAAAACTATGAAGCGCTCAGAGCAGGCAGGACACCGGCAAACGGTCAGGGCAAGCCTTATTCCGATTACATCAAGTGGCTTGGAAAACAGGACAATGAAGAAGCGGAGAGCTACTGGAGCGAGCGCTTGGCGGGTTTTGAACAGCCAAGCGTGCTCCCGGGCCGCCTGCCTGTGAAAAAAGACGAATACGTCAATAAAGAATATTCATTTACATGGGACGAAACACTGGTTGCCCGTATTCAGCAAACCGCAAATCTCCATCAAGTGACAGGGCCTAACCTATTTCAGGCCGTTTGGGGCATTGTTCTCAGCAAATACAACTTTACGGATGATGTGATCTTCGGAACGGTCGTCTCGGGACGACCGTCTGAAATCAACGGAATCGAAACGATGGCGGGGCTGTTTATCAACACCATTCCAGTGCGGGTGAAAGTTGAACGAGATGCTGCATTCGCTGATATTTTCACAGCTGTTCAGCAGCATGCAGTAGAGGCAGAGCGTTACGATTACGTGCCGCTCTATGAGATTCAAAAACGCTCAGCTCTTGATGGCAATCTCTTAAACCATCTGGTCGCGTTTGAAAATTATCCGCTTGATCAAGAGCTTGAAAACGGCAGCATGGAAGACCGCCTCGGGTTTTCGATTAAGGTAGAAAGCGCATTTGAACAAACGAGCTTCGATTTCAACCTGATTGTGTATCCGGGCAAAACGTGGACCGTCAAAATTAAATATAACGGAGCCGCCTTTGATTCCGCTTTTATCGAACGGACAGCGGAGCACCTTACCCGCATGATGGAAGCAGCTGTCGATCAGCCGGCCGCTTTTGTGCGTGAGTACGGGCTTGTGGGAGACGAAGAGCAGCGGCAAATTGTCGAGGTGTTTAACAGCACGAAAGCCGAACTCCCTGAAGGAATGGCTGTTCACCAAGTGTTTGAAGAGCAAGCGAAACGGACGCCGGCGAGCACCGCCGTCGTATATGAAGGAACCAAGCTGACGTACCGCGAGCTGAATGCAGCGGCTAACCGTCTGGCGAGAAAGCTTGTCGAACATGGGCTTCAAAAAGGGGAAACAGCAGCGATTATGAACGACCGCTCAGTAGAAACCGTTGTCGGCATGCTGGCTGTTTTAAAAGCAGGCGCCGCATATGTGCCGCTTGATCCAGCGCTTCCTGGGGATCGTCTTCGTTTCATGGCAGAGGACAGCTCCGTTCGAATGGTTTTGATCGGAAATTCTTATACAGGGCAGGCACATCAGCTGCAAGTGCCGGTTCTTACACTGGACATAGGCTTTGAAGAGAGTGAAGCGGCTGACAATCTCAACCTGCCATCCGCCCCGTCTGATTTGGCGTACATCATGTACACATCCGGTTCAACGGGCAAACCGAAAGGCGTCATGATCGAACATAAAAGCATTCTGCGCCTCGTCAAAAATGCCGGGTACGTTCCTGTTACTGAAGAAGACCGCATGGCGCAAACGGGAGCTGTCAGCTTTGATGCCGGAACGTTTGAGGTATTCGGCGCACTGCTGAATGGCGCAGCACTTTATCCGGTCAAAAAAGAGACACTGCTTGATGCGAAACAATTTGCTGCATTCCTGCGTGAGCAAAGCATCACAACTATGTGGCTGACATCACCTTTATTCAACCAGCTTGCTGCAAAGGATGCGGGTATGTTCGGCACACTGCGCCATTTAATCATCGGCGGAGATGCCCTTGTCCCGCATATTGTCAGCAAAGTAAAACAGGCATCGCCGTCGCTTTCATTGTGGAACGGATACGGCCCGACAGAAAACACGACGTTTTCAACCAGTTTTCTGATCGACCGCGAGTATGGCGGCTCTATCCCAATCGGGAAGCCGATCGGAAATTCCACTGCCTATATTATGGATGAGCAGCAATGCCTGCAGCCAATCGGCGCGCCTGGTGAGCTTTGCGTAGGCGGAATCGGTGTAGCGCGTGGGTATGTCAATCTCCCTGAGCTGACGGAGAAGCAATTTCTGGAAGACCCGTTCAGACCGGGTGAGAGAATTTACCGCACTGGTGACTTGGCAAGATGGCTGCCGGACGGCAATATCGAATTTTTAGGCAGAATCGACAACCAAGTGAAGGTGCGCGGCTTCCGAATTGAGCTTGGCGAAATTGAAACAAAACTGAACATGGCTGAGCATGTGACAGAAGCCGCGGTGATCATACGCAAGAACAAAGCAGACGAAAATGAAATTTGCGCGTACTTCACGGCGGATCGTGAAGTGGCTGTGAGTGAGCTGAGAAAAACACTGTCTCAGTCTTTGCCTGACTATATGGTCCCTGCCCACCTGATTCAAATGGACAGCCTGCCGCTCACGCCAAACGGGAAAATCAACAAAAAGGAACTGCCTGCACCGCAATCAGAAGCCGTGCAGCCGGAATACGCAGCACCAAAAACAGAGAGTGAAAAGAAATTAGCGGAGATCTGGGAAGGAATACTCGGCGTCAAAGCAGGCGTTACCGATAACTTCTTTATGATCGGCGGCCATTCTTTGAAAGCGATGATGATGACGGCGAAAATTCAAGAGCATTTTCATAAGGAAGTTCCGATAAAAGTGCTTTTTGAAAAGCCGACTATTCAAGAACTGGCACTGTATTTGGAAGAGAACGAAAGCAAGGAGGAGCAGACGTTTGAACCGATCAGGCAAGCATCTTATCAGCAGCATTATCCTGTATCCCCGGCCCAGCGGAGAATGTATATCCTCAATCAGCTTGGACAAGCAAACACAAGCTACAACGTCCCCGCTGTACTTCTGCTGGAGGGAGAAGTAGATAAAGACCGGCTTGAAAACGCGATTCAGCAATTAATCAACCGGCACGAAATCCTCCGTACATCGTTTGACATGATCGACGGAGAGGTTGTGCAAACCGTTCATAAAAACATATCGTTCCAGCTGGAGGCTGCCAAGGGACGGGAAGAAGACGCGGAAGAGATAATCAAAGCATTTGTTCAGCCGTTTGAATTAAACCGCGCGCCGCTCGTCCGTTCGAAGCTTGTCCAGCTGGAAGAAAAACGCCACCTGCTGCTCATTGATATGCATCATATTATTACTGACGGAAGTTCAACAGGCATTCTAATCGGTGATCTTGCCAAAATATATCAAGGCGCAGATCTGGAACTGCCACAAATTCACTATAAAGATTACGCAGTTTGGCACAAAGAACAAACTAATTATCAAAAAGATGAGGAATACTGGCTCGATGTCTTTAAAGGCGAACTGCCAATACTGGATCTTCCCGCGGATTTCGAGCGGCCAGCTGAACGGAGCTTTGCGGGAGAGCGCGTGATGTTTGGGCTTGATAAGCAAATCACGGCTCAAATCAAATCGCTCATGGCAGAAACAGATACGACAATGTACATGTTTTTGCTGGCGGCGTTCAATGTACTCCTTTCCAAGTACGCGTCACAGGATGATATCATTGTCGGCTCGCCGACAGCTGGCAGAACACATCCTGATCTGCAAGGTGTGCCGGGTATGTTTGTCAACACGGTGGCACTCAGAACGGCACCAGCGGGAGATAAAACCTTCACGCAATTCCTTGAAGAGGTCAAAACAGCCAGCCTTCAAGCATTCGAGCACCAGAGCTATCCGCTTGAGGAGCTGATTGAAAAGCTTCCGCTTACAAGGGATACAAGCAGAAGTCCGCTGTTCAGCGTGATGTTCAACATGCAGAATATGGAGATTCCTTCATTAAGATTAGGAGATTTGAAGATTTCCTCGTATTCCATGCTTCATCATGTTGCGAAATTTGATCTTTCCTTGGAAGCGGTCGAGCGTGAAGAGGATATCGGCCTAAGCTTTGACTATGCGACTGCCTTGTTTAAGGACGAGACGATCCGCCGCTGGAGCCGCCACTTTGTCAATATCATCAAAGCGGCCGCGGCTAATCCGAACGTTCGGCTGTCTGATGTAGATCTGCTTTCATCTGCAGAAACGGCTGCTTTGCTAGAAGAAAGACATATGACTCAAATTACCGAAGCAACCTTTGCAGCACTTTTTGAAAAACAGGCCCAGCAAACACCTGACCATTCTGCGGTGAAGGCTGGCGGAAATCTGTTGACCTATCGCGAGCTTGATGAACAGGCGAACCAGCTGGCGCATCATCTTCGTGCCCAAGGGGCAGGAAATGAAGACATCGTCGCGATTGTTATGGACCGGTCAGCTGAAGTCATGGTATCCATTCTCGGTGTCATGAAGGCGGGGGCAGCTTTCCTTCCGATTGATCCTGATACACCTGAAGAACGAATCCGTTATTCATTAGAGGACAGCGGAGCAAAATTTGCGGTCGTGAATGAAAGAAACATGACGGCTATTGGGCAATATGAAGGGATAATTGTCAGCCTTGATGACGGTAAATGGAGAAATGAAAGCAAGGAGCGCCCATCATCCATTTCCGGGTCTCGCAATCTTGCATACGTCATTTATACGTCCGGTACGACCGGAAAGCCAAAGGGAGTGCAGATTGAGCATCGTAATCTGACAAACTATGTCTCTTGGTTTAGTGAAGAGGCGGGCCTGACGGAAAATGATAAGACTGTATTGCTTTCATCTTACGCATTTGACCTTGGCTATACGAGCATGTTCCCTGTACTTCTGGGCGGGGGCGAGCTCCATATCGTCCAGAAGGAAACCTATACGGCGCCGGATGAAATAGCGCACTATATCAAGGAGCATGGGATCACTTATATCAAGCTGACACCGTCTCTGTTCCATACAATAGTGAACACCGCCAGTTTTGCAAAAGATGCGAACTTTGAATCCTTGCGCTTGATCGTCTTGGGAGGAGAAAAAATCATCCCGACTGATGTTATCGCCTTCCGTAAGATGTATGGACATACCGAATTTATCAATCACTACGGCCCGACAGAAGCAACGATCGGCGCCATCGCCGGGCGGGTTGATCTGTATGAGCCGGATGCATTTGCGAAACGCCCGACAATCGGACGCCCGATTGCGAATGCCGGTGCGCTTGTCTTAAATGAAGCATTGAAGCTTGTGCCGCCTGGAGCGAGCGGACAGCTCTATATCACGGGACAGGGGCTCGCGAGAGGGTATCTCAACAGGCCTCAGCTGACAGCCGAGAGATTTGTAGAAAATCCATATTCGCCGGGAAGCCTCATGTACAAAACCGGAGATGTCGTACGAAGACTTTCTGACGGTACGCTTGCATTTATCGGCCGGGCTGATGATCAGGTGAAAATCCGAGGCTACCGCATTGAGCCGAAAGAAATTGAAACGGTCATGCTCAGCCTCAGCGGAATTCAAGAAGCGGTTGTACTAGCGGTTTCCGAGGGCGGTCTTCAAGAGCTTTGCGCGTATTATACGTCGGATCAAGATATTGAAAAAGCAGAGCTCCGGTACCAGCTTTCCCTAACACTGCCGTCTCATATGATTCCTGCTTTCTTTGTGCAGGTTGACGCGATTCCGCTGACGGCAAACGGAAAAACCGACAGAAACGCTCTGCCGAAGCCTAACGCGGCACAATCCGGAGGCAAGGCCTTGGCCGCACCGGAGACAGCGCTTGAAGAAAGTTTATGCCGCATTTGGCAGAAAACGCTTGGCATAGAAGCCATCGGCATTGATGACAATTTTTTCGATTTAGGCGGCCATTCATTAAAAGGGATGATGCTGATTGCCAACATTCAGGCGGAATTGGAGAAAAGCGTACCGCTTAAAGCACTGTTCGAGCAGCCGACAGTTCGCCAGCTGGCGGCTTATATGGAGGCGTCTGCTGTTTCAGGCGGCCATCAAGTACTCAAACCGGCTGACAAGCAGGATATGTATCCATTGTCATCCGCACAGAAACGAATGTACGTGCTCAATCAGCTTGACCGCCAGACGATAAGCTACAACATGCCATCTGTTCTTCTAATGGAAGGAGAGCTTGATATTTCGCGCCTGCGCGACTCACTCAATCAGCTTGTGAACCGTCACGAATCATTGCGGACGTCATTTATGGAAGCTAATGGTGAGCCTGTTCAGCGCATCATTGAGAAGGCGGAGGTTGATCTTCATGTGTTTGAAGCCAAAGAAGACGAAGCGGACCAAAAGATTAAGGAATTTATCCGGCCATTCGACTTAAACGACGCACCGCTCATTCGCGCAGCTTTGCTTCGAATAGAAGCGAAAAAACATTTGCTGCTTTTAGATATGCATCATATCATCGCAGACGGCGTCTCAAGAGGCATCTTTGTAAAAGAATTGGCGCTGCTTTACAAAGGAGAGCAGCTTCCGGAGCCGACGCTTCATTATAAAGATTTCGCCGTTTGGCAAAATGAAGCTGAGCAAAAAGAACGGATGAAGGAGCATGAGGCGTACTGGATGTCAGTTCTTTCAGGCGAGCTGCCAGAGCTTGATCTCCCGCTCGATTATGCCCGTCCGCCTGTGCAAAGCTTTAAAGGAGATACGATCCGTTTCCGTACGGGAAGTGAGACGGCAAAGGCGGTAGAAAAACTGCTTGCCGAAACCGGAACGACCTTGCACATGGTGCTCCATGCTGTTTTCCACGTCTTTTTAAGCAAAATTTCCGGACAGCGGGATATCGTCATCGGCTCCGTTACTGCCGGCCGGACGAATGCTGATGTTCAGGACATGCCGGGAATGTTCGTCAATACACTTGCCCTGAGAATGGAAGCGAAAGAACAGCAAACATTTGCGGAGCTTTTGGAGCTAGCAAAGCAGACGAACCTGTCAGCCCTTGAGCATCAGGAGTATCCGTTTGAAGATCTGGTTAATCAGCTTGATCTCCCTCGGGATATGAGCCGAAACCCATTGTTTAATGTGATGGTGACGACAGAAAACCCTGATAAAGAACAGCTTACATTGCAAAATCTGAGCATTTCACCTTATGAGGCTCATCAGGGAACTTCTAAGTTTGATCTGACACTGGGCGGATTTACTGATGAAAATGGCATTGGCTTGCAGCTCGAATATGCGACAGATCTGTTCGCAAAAGAAACAGCTGAAAAATGGAGCGAATACGTTCTGCGGCTACTAAAGGCTGTTGCGGATAACCCGAACCAGCCGCTTTCCAGTCTGTTACTGGTCACCGAGACAGAAAAGCAAGCGCTTCTTGAGGCATGGAAGGGCAAAGCGCTGCCTGTGCCGACAGACAAAACGGTTCATCAGCTATTCGAAGAGACTGTCCAGCGCCACAAAGACCGCCCGGCTGTCACATACAACGGCCAATCTTGGACGTACGGCGAGCTGAACGCGAAGGCAAACCGCCTCGCCCGGATTCTGATGGACTGCGGCATCAGCCCGGATGACCGCGTCGGCGTTCTCACGAAGCCGTCGCTTGAAATGTCCGCCGCGGTGCTCGGCGTCTTGAAAGCCGGAGCGGCGTTTGTGCCGATTGATCCTGACTACCCGGATCAGCGGATTGAGTATATTTTACAGGACAGCGGCGCGAAGCTTCTCTTGAAACAGGAAGGCATTTCAGTGCCGGACAGCTATACGGGAGATGTCATTCTTCTCGACGGAAGCCGCACGATTCTAAGCCTGCCGCTTGATGAAAACGACGAGGGAAATCCAGAAACCGCTGTAACCGCGGAGAACTTGGCGTACATGATTTACACGTCTGGAACGACCGGACAGCCGAAGGGTGTCATGGTCGAGCACCATGCGCTTGTGAACCTGTGCTTCTGGCACCACGACGCGTTCAGCATGACAGCGGAGGACCGCAGTGCGAAGTACGCGGGCTTCGGGTTCGACGCTTCCATTTGGGAGATGTTCCCGACCTGGACGATCGGCGCTGAACTTCACGTCATTGATGAAGCGATCCGCCTCGATATCGTCCGCCTGAACGATTATTTTGAAACGAACGGCGTAACGATCACGTTCCTGCCGACACAGCTTGCGGAACAGTTCATGGAGCTTGAGAACACATCACTTCGCGTCCTCTTGACCGGAGGAGACAAGCTGAAGCGGGCAGTGAAAAAGCCGTACACACTCGTCAACAACTACGGGCCGACAGAAAATACGGTCGTTGCCACAAGCGCAGAAATCCATCCGGAGGAAGGCTCGCTTTCCATCGGACGGGCCATTGCCAATACGAGAGTATACATTCTCGGCGAGGGCAATCAGGTGCAGCCGGAAGGCGTAGCCGGAGAGCTTTGCGTGGCGGGGCGCGGACTGGCACGAGGCTATCTGAATCGAGAAGACGAAACCGCGAAGCGGTTTGTCGCTGATCCGTTTGTGCCGGGTGAACGCATGTACCGCACCGGCGACTTGGTGAAGTGGGTGAACGGCGGCATCGAATACATCGGCCGGATCGACCAGCAGGTCAAGGTCCGCGGCTACCGGATCGAGCTCTCAGAAATTGAAGTCCAGCTCGCCCAGCTTTCTGAGGTGCAGGATGCGGCGGTGACAGCTGTCAAAGATAAAGGCGGCAATACAGCGATCGCGGCGTATGTCACACCGGAAACAGCTGACATAGAAGCACTAAAATCAACACTAAAGGAAACCCTGCCGGATTACATGATCCCGGCGTTCTGGGTGACGCTGAACGAGCTTCCGGTTACGGCAAACGGCAAAGTCGACCGCAAAGCCTTGCCTGAGCCGGACATCGAAGCGGGAAGCGGAGAATACAAAGCGCCGACGACCGACATGGAAGAGCTGCTTGCCGGCATCTGGCAGGACGTGCTTGGAATGTCTGAAGTCGGTGTCACCGACAATTTCTTCTCGCTTGGCGGAGATTCCATCAAAGGAATTCAAATGGCGAGCCGCTTGAATCAGCACGGCTGGAAGCTGGAAATGAAAGATCTCTTCCAGCATCCGACGATCGAAGAGCTCACCCAGTACGTAGAGCGTGCCGAAGGCAAACAGGCAGACCAAGGCCCGGTGGAGGGCGAAGTCATCCTGACGCCGATCCAGCGCTGGTTCTTTGAAAAGAACTTCACGAACAAGCACCACTGGAACCAATCGGTGATGCTTCACGCCAAAAAGGGCTTTGATCCTGAACGGGTGGAGAAAACATTGCAGGCGCTGATCGAGCATCATGACGCGCTCCGCATGGTCTACCGCGAGGAAAACGGGGACATCGTTCAGGTGTATAAACCGATCGGTGAGAGCAAGGTCAGCTTCGAAATCGTGGATCTGTACGGCTCCGATGAAGAGATGCTGAGAAGCCAGATTAAGCTTCTCGCGAACAAGCTGCAAAGCAGTCTCGATCTGCGAAACGGGCCGCTTTTAAAGGCGGAGCAATATCGCACAGAAGCTGGGGATCACCTGCTCATTGCTGTACACCATCTCGTGGTCGACGGTGTGTCATGGCGGATTTTGCTTGAAGACTTTGCTTCAGGCTACATGCAGGCTGAGAAAGAAGAGAGCCTTGTCTTCCCGCAAAAAACAAACTCCTTCAAGGATTGGGCGGAAGAACTGGCGGCATTCAGCCAATCAGCGCATCTTTTACAGCAGGCTGAATACTGGTCGCAAATTGCCGCTGAACAGGTTTCTCCTTTACCTAAGGATTGTGAAACAGAGCAGCGGATCGTCAAGGATACATCATCTGTCCTATGTGAATTAACGGCAGAAGACACTAAGCATCTTTTAACAGATGTTCATCAGCCATATGGAACTGAAATCAACGATATTCTTCTCAGCGCGCTCGGTTTGACAATGAAAGAATGGACAAAGGGGGCCAAAATTGGCATTAACCTTGAGGGACACGGCCGGGAGGACATTATCCCGAATGTGAATATCTCCAGAACGGTCGGCTGGTTTACGGCACAATACCCTGTTGTGCTCGACATATCTGACGCAGATGCCTCAGCTGTGATCAAAACAGTCAAAGAAAACCTGCGCCGCATTCCGGACAAAGGTGTTGGCTACGGCATTCTTCGTTATTTCACAGAAACAGCGGAAACAAAGGGCTTCACACCGGAGATCAGCTTCAACTATTTGGGCCAATTCGACAGTGAAGTCAAAACCGATTTCTTTGAACCGTCCGCTTTCGATATGGGGCGCCAAGTAAGCGGAGAATCAGAGGCGCTGTACGCATTAAGCTTCAGCGGCATGATCAGAAACGGCCGGTTTGTGCTTTCCTGCTCCTACAATGAGAAGGAGTTTGAAAGAGCTACAGTCGAGGAGCAAATGGAACGGTTTAAAGAAAACCTCCTGATGTTAATCCGCCATTGCACGGAAAAAGAAGACAAGGAATTCACACCAAGCGACTTTAGCGCCGAAGACCTTGAAATGGACGAGATGGGAGATATCTTTGACATGCTTGAGGAGAATTTAAAATAAAACGCAAGGGAATTACAGAAGGCGGGAGCGAAACATATGAGTCAATTTAGCAAGGATCAGGTTCAAGATATGTATTACCTATCGCCGATGCAGGAAGGGATGCTTTTTCATGCCATCCTGAATCCCGGCCAAAGCTTTTACCTTGAACAAATCACGATGAAAGTAAAAGGCAGCTTGAATATCAAATGTCTTGAAGAAAGCATGAATGTGATCATGGACCGGTACGATGTATTTCGTACCGTGTTCATTCACGAAAAAGTAAAAAGACCTGTCCAAGTCGTATTGAAAAAACGGCAGTTCCATATAGAAGAAATCGATCTGACACACTTAACGGGCAGCGAGCAAACAGCCAAAATCAATGAGTACAAAGAACAGGATAAGATCAGGGGTTTTGATTTGACGCGGGATATTCCGATGCGGGCAGCCATTTTCAAGAAAGCTGAAGAAAGCTTTGAATGGGTGTGGAGCTACCACCACATTATTTTGGACGGATGGTGCTTCGGCATCGTCGTACAGGATCTATTTAAGGTATACAATGCTCTGCGCGAACAAAAGCCGTACAGCCTGCCGCCCGTCAAACCGTATAAAGACTACATCAAGTGGCTTGAAAAGCAGGATAAACAAGCATCGCTCCGCTACTGGCGCGAGTACTTGGAGGACTTTGAAGGACAAACGACGTTTGCGGAGCAAAGGAAGAAACAGAAGGACGGCTATGAGCCGAAAGAGCTGCTCTTTTCACTGCCGGAGGCGGAAACAAAGGCCTTTACCGAGCTTGCAAAATCGCAGCATACCACTTTGAGTACGGCGCTGCAGGCAGTCTGGAGCGTATTGATCAGCCGCTATCAGCAGTCTGCTGATTTGGCCTTCGGTACAGTTGTTTCAGGGCGTCCCGCGGAAATCAAAGGCGTTGAACATATGGTCGGGCTGTTTATCAACGTTGTCCCGAGACGTGTGAAGCTGTCTGAGGGTATCACATTTAACGGCTTGCTCAAGCAGCTGCAGGAGCAATCGCTGCAGTCTGAGCCGCATCAATATGTGCCGCTTTATGACATCCAAAGCCAGGCCGATCAGCCGAAACTGATTGACCACATCATTGTTTTTGAGAACTATCCGCTTCAGGATGCGAAAAATGAAGAAAGCAGTGAAAACGGCTTTGATATGGTGGATGTTCATGTTTTTGAGAAGTCGAATTATGATCTCAACCTGATGGCTTCCCCTGGAGATGAGATGCTGATTAAGCTTGCCTATAATGAGAATGTGTTTGATGAGGCGTTTATCCTGCGCTTGAAATCTCAGCTTCTCACAGCAATTCAGCAGCTCATCCAGAATCCGGATCAGCCTGTCAGCACGATCAACATCGTTGACGACAGGGAGAGAGAATTTTTGCTAACCGGCTTAAACCCGCCGGCTCAAGCTCGTGAAACAAAGCCTCTGACGGATTGGTTCAAGGAAGCAGTGAACGTCAATCCGGATGCACTGGCGCTTACGTATTTCGGCCAGACCCTGTCTTATCGCGAATTAGATGAGGAAGCGAACCGCCTTGCACGCCGGCTGCAAAAACACGGTGCGGGCAAAGGTTCTGTTGTAGCGCTGTACACGAAGCGCTCACTTGAACTGGTGATCGGCATTCTCGGTGTATTAAAGGCGGGAGCAGCCTATCTGCCGGTTGATCCGAAGCTGCCAGAGGACCGAATCTCGTATATGCTGGCTGACAGTGCGGCAGCCTGTCTTCTGACGCATCAGGAGATGAAAGAACAAGCGGCTGAGCTGCCGTATACAGGCACAACGCTCTTCATTGATGATCAAACACGGTTTGAAGAACAGGCAAGCGATCCTGCAACCGCGATTGATCCTAATGATCCGGCATATATCATGTACACGTCCGGCACAACCGGAAAGCCAAAGGGCAATATCACCACTCATGCCAATATTCAAGGATTGGTCAAGCATGTAGACTACATGGCATTCTCTGAGAAAGATACATTCTTGTCTGTTTCGAATTACGCCTTTGACGCATTTACTTTTGATTTCTATGCTTCTATGCTGAATGCGGCACGGCTCATTATCGCAGATGAACATACGCTGCTTGATACAGAACGGCTCACAGATCTGATCCTGCAAGAGAATGTCAATGTCATGTTTGCGACAACCGCACTATTTAATCTTCTCACAGATGCGGGAGAGGATTGGATGAAGGGACTACGCTGTATATTATTCGGCGGAGAGCGCGCCTCAGTGCCTCATGTCAGAAAAGCGCTGCGGGTCATGGGGCCGGGCAAGCTGATTAACTGCTACGGGCCGACTGAGGGAACAGTGTTTGCGACTGCTCACGTCGTGCATGATATACCGGATTCCATCTCCTCATTGCCGATTGGAAAGCCGATCAGCAATGCCAGTGTTTATATTCTGAATGAGCAAAGCCAGCTCCAGCCATTCGGGGCGATCGGTGAACTGTGCATCAGCGGAATGGGCGTGTCAAAAGGATATGTAAATCGTGCTGACCTCACGAAGGAAAAGTTTATCAAGAACCCGTTCAAGCCGGGAGAAACGCTTTACCGCACAGGGGATTTAGCACGCTGGCTGCCGGATGGAACGATTGAATACGCCGGCCGTATTGACGACCAGGTCAAAATACGCGGACACCGGATTGAGCTTGAAGAAATCGAAAAGCAGCTGCAGGAATACCCAGGTGTGAAAGATGCGGTCGTTGTGGCGGACCGCCATGAGTCTGGCGATGCATCAATCAATGCCTACCTTGTGAACCGAACGCAGCTTTCAGCTGAGGACGTGAAGGCGCACCTGAAAAAACAGCTTCCTGCTTATATGGTGCCGCAAACCTTTACCTTCTTGGATGAGCTTCCTTTAACGACGAACGGGAAAGTCAATAAACGGCTGCTCCCAAAACCTGATCAGGATCAGCTGGCGGAAGAATGGATTGGACCGCGGAACGAGATGGAAGAAACAATCGCACAAATCTGGTCTGAGGTTCTCGGCAGAAAGCAAATTGGCATTCATGACGATTTCTTTGCGCTCGGAGGGCATTCCTTAAAGGCCATGACCGCCGCTTCCCGCATCAAGAAAGAGCTTGGGATTGATCTTCCTGTAAAGCTTTTATTTGAAGCGCCGACGATCGCCGGCATTTCAGCGTATGTGAAAAACGGGGGCCCTGATGGCTTGCAGGATGTAACGATAATGAATCAGGATCAGGAGCGGATCATTTTCGCATTCCCGCCGGTTCTGGGCTATGGCCTTATGTACCAAAATCTGTCCAGCCGCTTGCCGTCATACAAGCTGTGCGCCTTTGATTTTATTGAGGAGGAAGACCGGCTTGACCGCTATGCGGATTTGATCCAGAAGCTGCAGCCGGAAGGGCCTTTAACATTGTTTGGATATTCAGCGGGATGCAGCCTGGCGTTTGAAGCTGCGAAAAAGCTTGAGGAACAAGGCCGTATTGTTCAGCGGATCATCATGGTCGATTCCTATAAAAAACAAGGTGTCAGTGATCTGGACGGACGCACGGTTGAAAGTGATGTCGAAGCGTTGATGAATGTCAATCGGGACAATGAAGCGCTCAACAGCGAAGCCGTCAAACAAGGCCTCAAGCAAAAAACACATGCCTTTTACTCATACTACGTCAACCTGATCAGCACAGGCCAGGTGAAAGCAGATATTGATCTGTTGACTTCCGGCGCTGATTTTGACATGCCGGAATGGCTTGCATCATGGGAAGAAGCTACAACAGGTGCTTACCGTATGAAAAGAGGCTTCGGAACACACGCAGAAATGCTGCAGGGCGAAACGCTAGATAGGAATGCCGGGATTTTGCTCGAATTTCTTAATACACAAACCGTAACGGTTTCATAAATGAAGTGATGAAAGGAGGAGACAGCCAATGAGCCAACTCTTCAAATCATTTGATGCGTCGGAAAAAACGCAGCTCATCTGTTTTCCGTTTGCCGGCGGCTACTCGGCGTCGTTTCGCCCTCTCCATGCTTTTTTGCAGGGGGAGTGCGAGATGCTCGCTGCCGAGCCGCCGGGACACGGCACGAATCAAACGTCAGCTATTGAGGATCTCGAAGAGCTGACGGATTTGTACAAGCAAGAACTGAACCTTCGCCCTGATCGGCCGTTTGTGCTGTTCGGACACAGTATGGGCGGAATGATCACCTTCAGGCTGGCGCAAAAGCTTGAGCGTGAAGGCGTCTTTCCGCAGGCGGTTATCATTTCTGCAATCCAGCCGCCTCATATTCAGCGGAAGAAAGTGTCCCACCTGCCTGATGATCAGTTTCTCGATCATATTATCCAATTAGGCGGAATGCCCGCAGAGCTTGTTGAAAATAAGGAGGTCATGTCCTTTTTCCTGCCTTCTTTCCGATCAGATTACCGGGCTCTTGAACAATTTGAGCTTTACGATCTGGCCCAGATTCAGTCGCCTGTTCATGTCTTTAACGGGCTTGATGATAAAAAATGCATACGAGATGCGGAAGGCTGGAAGAAGTGGGCAAAAGACATCACATTCCATCAATTTGACGGCGGGCACATGTTCCTGCTGTCACAAACGGAAGAAGTCGCAGAACGGATTTTTGCGATCTTGAATCAGCATCCGATCATTCAACCGTGATCAAAAGCGGACAGCTTCGGCTGTTCCGCTTTTTTTGTGTAGAATGCCAACTTTTGCATGGTATAATAGTCGAAATACTCAAACAAAGGCAGGTCGAAACATGCGCACGTCTCCCAGGATGAAATGGTTTGTATTGCTGTTTACGTTTGTTTTCGCCATCGGAATGAACTCATTCAGAAATTCCTTTCAATTTTTTATGCTGCCAATGGCGGATGCCTTCCATGCCGACAGGTCGCTGATTTCGGTTTCTGTCAGCATTTTTATGATCACAACCGGCATCGTCCAGTTTTTTGTCGGTTTTTTTATCGACCGTTTCAGTGTCAGAAAAATTATGGCGCTTGGAGCTGTCTGCATCAGCACAAGCTTTTTGGTGCTTCCTTATTCACCGAATGTTCATGTGTTTTCCGCCATTTACGGTGTGCTTGGCGGAATCGGCTATTCCTGCGCGGTCGGCGTGACGACCCAGTATTTCATCAGCCGTTGGTTTGACATACACAAAGGTCTGGCGCTTGCTATTTTGACCAATGCCAACTCTGCGGGCCTGCTGCTTCTCTCGCCCATTTGGGCTGCGGCTCCGTATCATGCAGGCTGGCAGAGCACCTATACGATTTTGGGAATCGTCATGGCGGCTGTTCTGCTGCCGCTCCTCGTCTTTGGGATGAAGCACCCGCCGCATGCGCAAGCGGAGTCTGTGAAAAAATCTTATGATTGGCGGGGGTTTTGGAACGTGATGAAGCAATCCCGCCTCATTCATATCCTGTACTTCGGCGTGTTTACTTGCGGATTTACAATGGGAATTATTGATGCTCACCTCGTCCCGATACTTAAGGATGCGCATGTCTCTCATGTCAACGGAATGATGGCCGCGTTCGGGGCGTTTATCATCATTGGCGGATTATTGGCAGGCTGGCTGTCCGATCTCCTCGGGAGCAGAAGCGTCATGCTATCCATCTTATTTTTCATTCGGCTGCTCAGCCTCATTTGCCTGCTCATTCCCATTCTCGGAATTCATCACAGCGACCTTTGGTACTTCGGGTTTATCCTGTTATTCGGGCTCAGTTACACAGGCGTGATCCCGCTGACCGCGGCGTCAATTTCGGAAAGCTATCAAACAGGATTGATCGGATCGCTGTTAGGCATCAATTTCTTTATCCATCAGGTTGCCGGAGCTCTCAGCGTGTATGCGGGCGGTTTGTTTTTTGACATGACTCATGGTTATTTGCTGATTGTCGCTGTGTGCATCGTGTTTGTGGGTTTATCGGCTGTAATAGAGCTGGTGCCGTTTTTAGATAAACAGAAGGCAAAAGAAACCCACCATTCAATATAAAAGGATCAGCACTGTCAATGCTGATCCTTTTTAAATTTGAGTTTTTTTGTTCCGGTATTTTTAAGGATAATCTCCTTGAATCTGTTCATTTCCTCTTTGGAATGAAAAAAACGTTTTGGGATCGCAATATATTGGCCACTTGATGTATTGACCCTGAAGATATTATTATATTCGAAAACAGCTGTGATTTCATCCCAATTGAAAATGAGGTCATATTTTTTAGAACATATACGAATTCCTTCTTGGTTCAGAGTATATGTTCTTTTAGATTTCATCCGTTCGTTCTTCTTGTATGCTCTGGAAAACTTCACATATAGAAGAAGGAGGAGCAGCAGTGTAAACAGAACTGACATCACGATAATCAACATACTGTTCATAAACAAGTTAAGCGCGTCACTGCCATAAACGATACGGGGCCATCCGTTAATGAAGTTAACTGCAGTAAATATGGCGCAAAACAACAGAAAGTAAAAGCATGATATTTTTGCGATTTGATAAAAAAAGATTTCTCTTACATCCTTAAAAGCGATTTCTCCTGGAAGATTGATACTTTCACTAGCATATTGAATCATACGGTAAACCTACACCTCTAACCATGTTTTTCCTTTCAGTCTAGCATAATTTCTCATTTTTTTGCAGGCATACCAGGGCGCTTTGTTTTTTTCTCCAGATTGATATTGCTCCCCACCACGCCAATCATAATACAAACAGCCCCGGCAAGATGATACCAGGCCAGGCTTTCGTTGAGAATCACAACTCCTGCAATCATCGTCACAATGGTAGATACATGATTAAAAGCGCTCATTTTAAACGCCTCAATTCGCGACAGCGTATAGTTAGACAGAAATGAAGTGACAAGTGAAGACAGCACGCCCAAATACACAATGGCGAGAACGAAGCCGGGCTCCCGGAACGGCAGAAAATAAGTGCCGACTGTTCCCGCCGCTCCGTGACGCACAAGGGCGATGGCGTTGAAGACGACAAAGCCGATGGCTGACATGATGTAGGTGAGCTCTGTCAGCTTGAACCGCTGCGTCATTTTTCTGGCAGCAGTATTGTACATCGCTGAAGACAAAGCGGACAATAGGATCAGCAAAGACCCTTTTAAGCTGGCTGATTCCACGTCAACGCCTTTCATCACAAAAATAAACATGACGCCGGCAACGGATAAAACCGTGAACCCCTTTTGCGTCCACGTTGGGCGTTCCTTTAAAACATAAGCGGCAAAGACCATCGTGAAAATCGGAATGGCTGCCTGAATAATTCCCGCTTCAGAGGAGGACGAGTACACAAGGCCGAATGCCTGAAAGCTGAAAAATAACGCGGGATACAGCAGGGCGAGCGGCAAAATGGCAATGACGTCCTTTACGCGGATTGATAGCTTTACCCAGCCGAATAAAATCGGTACAGTGGCCGCAGCAAACGCAATGGTGAACCGATGCGCCAAAATATCAAACGGCTCTGCTGTTTGCAGTGCGATTTTTACGAATAGAAAGGATAAACCGATAATGAACGAATATAAAGTAGCCGCTATATAAGCGGGGGCTTGCTGATGTTTAACCATAATGGGAAGGGCTCCTTTACCTGAATTGCAGCGCCGGTCGCTCCCTTTATTGTATGGCCGCGGTCAGAACGGTACAATGAGAAAAACAATGAACTGTACCGGTACAAAACAGGGGGAGAAGGCATGGAGAAATATATGAGTCTAGTAACGAGGATAGAGGAGATGATGCAAAGCACCGCCTATCAAGAAGGAGACAGGCTTCCATCTATCCGTCAGCTGTCCGCCCGCTACCAAGTCAGCAAAAGCACAGTGATCCGCGCGCTGCAGGAGCTGGAAAAGCGCCACCTTATCTATTCTGTTCCGAAAAGCGGCTATTATATTGTGAAAAAGACGGGAAAAGCCAAAAGCGGGCAGCTTGGCCCCATCGACTTTGCCACATCTGCGCCGGATCCAGATGTGTTTCCGTATCTTGATTTTCAGCACTGTATCAACAAAGCGATTGATACATACAAAAACGATTTGTTTATTTATGGGACGCCAAAGGGGCTTCCATCACTCATCCGCGTACTCCGAAAGCTCTTGGCCACTCAACAGGTATTTGCGGATGAACGGCATATTTTCATTACATCAGGTGTCCAGCAGGCGTTATCCTTGCTTTGTGCCATGCCGTTCCCAAATGGGAAAGAGAAGATCGCCATTGAACAGCCGGGCTACCATTTGATGGTCGAACAGCTTGAGACGGTCGGGATTCCCGCCATCGGGGTGAAACGAACAGAAGAAGGGCTTGATATAGCCAAGGTTGAGCGGTTATTTCAAACAGAATCGATTAAATTTTTTTATACGATGCCGCGCTTCCATAACCCGCTTGGGTGCTCATTGTCAGAGCGTGATAAACAGGAGCTTGTGAGACTGGCAGAAGCGTATGATGTCTATCTCGTTGAGGATGATTACCTCGGTGATCTGGAGGAAAATAAAAAGGCAGATCCGCTGTACGCATATGATCTGTCCTCACATGTCATCTATTTGAAAAGCTTCTCGAAAATGATGTTCCCCGGCCTCCGCGTGGGGGCGGCTGTTTTGCCCGAAGCGCTGACTGACACGTTCTATGCGTACAAAAAACTGAACGACATCGACTGTTCGATGATTTCTCAAGCGGCATTGGAGATTTACCTGAAAAGCGGTATGTATGGAAGGCATAAGGAGAAAATCAGAGATTCTTATAAAGAGCGGTCGCTGAGGCTACATCAAGCCATTCGAACTCACAGGCAGCTGGGAAGCGGACGCTTTACGTTCTCCAGCGGGCAGGCACCCTGTATGCACACCCATCTGGTGCTTCCTCAGGATCTGCCCGCCTCAAGAGTGATTCATAGACTGAAAAAACAAGGGGTTCTCCTTGAGGCGATAGACCGTCATTATTTATCAGATTATCCGAAAGAAAATCTATTAAAAATCAATATTTCCAATGTGAAAACGGAAGATATTGAGCGCGGTGTCAAGCTGTTGATGAGCCATTTATAAAAGCTCTTCGTACGAAACCATTGTGATATCCTCAGGGAAATCAGGGTGTGCGGCGCATACAGCCATTTTGTAGCCGGGATCGACCTCATACGTTTTGATATAGCATGGGGAATGGCTGTCCGGAAGCTCAATGGATACTTGTCCGTCCTGGTGCAGGCGCACTGAAAAGGAATCAAGCGGAAGCGATAAGCCTTTGCCTTCCTGTTTGATAAAGCTTTCTTTCATTGACCATAGATGATAAAAATAGTCTGTCTGCTCGTCCTTGTCTTTTGCTAAAAGGTCGCTGTACTCTGTTTTTGAAAAGAAGCGCTTGGCGATCTCAAGGCTGATCGGTTTCGTTTTTTCGATATCTATGCCGATCGGCTGTGAATCAAACGCACCAATGACCCAGCGGCCGGAGTGAGAAATGTTGAAATGAGCGTCGGGAAGATCAGGGATGCACGGCTTCCCGTATTCCTGTGTGCTAAAGCGGATATCGGATTTGTCCAACTGATACTGCCTGCTTATGACTGAGCGAACGAGCACATCTCCCAGCAGGGTGCGGTGAGCATCTTCTTTATGATAAAATCTCCGGCATTTCTCCCGTTTTTCAGGTGATATGAAAGACATGAACCGTTCATTTTCTTCCTGTGAAAGCGGGCGGTCCATATAAATTCCGTAAATCTTCATTCTAGATCCTCCGTCTGCAAAAGATTGTCAAAACCATCCTATCATACTTCCACAAGACTCATATAGAGGAGAAAATAAAAAAACAAAGCCAAGGCGGCTTTGTTTTAGTGTACAGGCGGAGATGCTTTCACAGCGGCTGTCCGCCTTGCCACAGCATAATTCAGCAACTGGATTGACTGGGGCAATGAAAAGCGCAAAATAAGTCCGGTGAGGATGGCGGTCAAAATGGTGCCAAAACCGATCGGCCCGCCCATGCCCCATGCCGCAAACAAAATGGTTATTTCCATGCCGTTCCGCACCCATTGCACATTCCAGCCGGTTTTTTCTGTAATCAGCATCATCAGTGAATCACGCGGCCCCGCGCCAAGGCCTGCTGATACATAAACACCGACGCCGTAACCGATCAGCACTACGCCGAGAGAGAAGACGATGATCGAGCCTGTATAGGTCGAGGGGGCAGGCAGAATGAAATTGAAAAAATCTATAAATACACCAATGAGCACCATATTCAGGAGGGCCCCAATTTTCGGCCAAGCCCTCGTAAACAATGACGTGAATCCGACGATGAGCGCTCCAATAATGATGGACCACTGGCCGACGGTAAGCCCGAAGTGCTGAAACAGGCTGTAATGAAATGCATCCCACGGACTAATGCCGAGTGCTTTTCCTTCTATCGTCAGGGATACACCAAAAGCCAAAATGATCAAACCGGCAAAATAAAATGTCCAGCGCAGAACAAGTTCTTGCTTCACGTGAGGTCCCTTCTTTCGTAAAAATCAGTCGATTGTCATTGTAGCACATCTGACAGAAGGGCGGAATAGGCGAAAGGGGCTCAACAAAAAAACAGGGTCGCCGCAGGCGCCCTGTTTCAGCGTGTTGGCAAACCCTTGCATTCGTTGTCAGGCCTGTGCTTCGGTGCTCACGAATTTAACATTCGCTGTGCTCCAATGCTCGCCCTTCCTAGACTTCAAAGGTTTTCAATCACGCTGAAAATCACAAAATCCTAAAACGAAAATCGTTTTAGGATTTTGTCAATAATCTGAAACAGGGCGATGGCGCCCTGTTTTTCTTATTACAGCGGGTTCAAAATCCGGTTCAAGAACCGCTGTGTCCGTTCTTCTTTTGGTGCAGAGAAAATTTGCTCCGGCGGTCCTTGCTCCACGATAACGCCGCCGTCGATGAAGATGACTTCATCCGCAACTTCCTGCGCGAACTTGATTTCGTGGGTCACGACGACCATGGTCCAGCCTTCATTGGCCAAGTCCTTGATAACCTTCAGCACCTCTCCGACAAGCTCGGGATCAAGCGCTGAGGTCGGTTCGTCAAACAGCATGAGCTCAGGCTGAATCGCCAGTGCGCGGGCGATGCCGACGCGCTGCTGCTGGCCGCCGGAAAGCTGGAACGGATATAAATCCATTTTGTCCTTCAATCCGACTTTATCAAGAAGCTGAATCGCTTCTTTTCTGACTTCCTCTTTGTTCCGTTTTTGCACCTGAATAGGGCCCTCCATCACGTTTTCGAGGGCTGTGCGGTGCGGGAACAGGTGATACGCCTGAAACACCATTCCGGATTTTCGGCGAAGCTTTAGGATATCCGCCTGTTTCACCTTTTTGGAGAAATCGATGGAGAAATCATCAAATGCAAGCTCTCCGCGATTCGGGATCTCCAGAGCGTTCAGGCAGCGAAGCAGCGTCGTTTTCCCTGAACCTGAAGGCCCAAGTATGGCGATGACTTTTCCTTTTTCAATCTTCATATCTATCTTTTTTAAAATTTCATTTTCACCGAATGATTTGTTTAATCCTTTAACGGTAAGCATACTCGGAACCTCCTTATTTGGCCACGTAGCGGTCAAGACGCCGTTCGATGACATGCTGGACGAGTGAGAGCAGGAAGCAGATAATCCAATAAATAAAGGCTGCTTCAATATAGATCACTAAAATTTGATCAAGATTCCGCGCGCCGATTTCCTGGGCTTTTCTGAACAGCTCAGCGACCAGAATTTGAGAGGCGAGGGATGTATCTTTAATCAGGCTGATAAAGGTATTGGATAATGGCGGGATCGACACACGAAACGCCTGCGGCAAAATGACGCGGAACAGCGTTTTTTGATGTGTCATGCCAATTGTGTAGCCGGCTTCCCATTGCCCTTTCGGCACGGATAAAATAGATGCCCGAATGATTTCAGATGCATAGGCGCCGACGTTTAAAGAAAAGGCGATAACTGCGCTTGGAAATGGATCTAATGTGACGTTAAAGGCCGGGAACAGATAGAAAATGATGAACAATTGAACGAGAAGAGGAGTGCCGCGTATTGCGGATACGTATACGCTGAACACCCATCTCAAAGGTCTCACTTTCGACATTCTGGCAAGCGCCGTAATCAGCGCCAGGATCATTCCGAATATAAAGGAAAGAATCGTAAGGGGAATCGTATAGTAGATTCCCCCTGAAAGTATCGGCCAGAATGACTGCTGCACCAGATCCCACGGGATCGCCGTGCCAAGCGTCAATGCCGGCAGATTATTTAGAAACATCTTCGCCGAACCATTTTTTAGATATTTTAGAAAGAGTCCCGTCCTCTTTCATTTCTTTTAATGCTTTGTTGACTTGATCAACAACCTCGCCGCTTCCTTTACGGAACGTGAAATATGTTGACTGAGGATCACCTGTTTCAAACGCGATTTTCACGTTTTTATTGCCAGATGTTTTTAAGTAGTTCAATACGGCAAGCTTATCGTTGTATGTCATATCGACGCGGCCTTGCTGGATCATTTGAAGGGCCTGCGCCATACCTTCAACGCCTTCTACTTTAGCGCCGGCATTTGTAGCTAATTTGTTGTAGTTGCTTGTCAGTGATTGAGCTGACGTTTTTCCTTTTACATCTGCTTCAGACTTAATATCGTTGTTGTCTTTTTTCGTTACGACAACGGCTCTTGATGTTGTGTATTTATCTGAGAAATCATATTTGTCTTCACGATCTGTTTTTCCGACTTGGTTGGCAACAACGTCAAACCGTTTGGAATTCAGGCCGGCAAACATACTGTCCCACTGTGTTTCCTTAAAGTCGACTTTAAGCCCGAGGCGTTTTGCGACTTCTGTGATAACTTCGACATCATAGCCAGTCAATTTATCAGTGTCTTTGTCGTGGTAAGTGAACGGCTCATATGTTCCTTCCGTTCCGACTGTGAGCACACCTTTTTTCTTAATTGAAGCCCAAAGATCGCCATCTTTGGCATTATCTTTTGACTGATTGTCATTTCCTGCTCCGCAAGCTGCAAGAGCTGCAATACTTACGACCATGAATAAAGCCAATAATGCTTTTTTCATCTTATTCCCCACTTTTCTGGTTGATTTTATTGAAATAAAAAAATAGCTTACAAATCTAAAGGATAACTTTTTTTTAGTATGAGTCAAGTAATTGGTTTTCATAAGGCAAAATCTTTTAAAATAAATCCAAAAATTGCTGTGCCGGTTTAGGCAAATAACTGTCCGTTCTCCACATGACAGCCGGTGTCATAATGAAGGGATTATTTTCGATATGGACGGTGTGAACGTGATTTCTCATATGAACGGGAATCATTGTGACGGGCAAAATAGACGCGCCGAATCCGGATGACACGAGGCTGAGCAAAGTTGCAGAGTCGTGGCATTCACAAACAATGCGCGGCTCCAGGTTCAAACGATGAAATTCATTCATGACCTGATTATAGACGCCTTTTCCGTTGACAGGCCGCAGCAGGATCAGCGGAAATGAAGGAATGTCCTCCATCTTAATGGTGTCTCCGCACGGATATCCGGCTTCATCTGAAAGCACGAGCACACATGGAATGTCATCAAGCTGTTTGAATTGTACTGTATCACTTTTGATCAGTGTTGTCGTGACCGCCGCATCGATTTGCCGGCTTTCCAGCAGCTCCAACAGTGTCGCGGGTTCATTTTCCCAAATATTAAAGGTGAGATGGGGGTATCTCTCTTTGATCTGTGTTACTTTTTCAAGCATCAGAGCCGCGCAATAAATCGTTGATCCCACGGCAAGTGTGCCGGCTACTTCCTCCTTCAGCTCCTGTACCTCAATGACTGCATCTTCAAACCTATGCAGAATCTCTTTTGCTCTTTTTAGAAAAACAGCTCCTTCATATGTAAGAGTCATTTGTTTTTTCTTGTTACGGTCAAACAGAACAACACCAAGTTCGTCCTCCAGCTGTTTGAGCTGCCTGCTTAAAGGCGGCTGCGCCATGTGAAGCTTTTTGGCTGCGGACGTAATTTTCTGTTCTTGGGCAATGGTAATGAAGTATCGAAGCTGGCGAATATCCAAAAGAAAGCGCCTCCTTATCATACCTTTTAGGTATTAAATATAGATTTAATAGATATTTTTCATATGGATATATCAGGAGTATGATTGAAATGAAAGCAGAATTCAAGCGTAAAGGAGGGGGCAAAGTGAAACTCGTTGTCGGAATGACAGGGGCAACAGGGGCCATTTTCGGGGTCAGGCTGCTACAGTGGCTGAAGGCCGCCGGAGTGGAAACCCATCTCGTTGTGTCTCCTTGGGCAAACGTCACGATCAAACACGAAACAGGCTATACCTTACAAGAAGTAGAACAACTGGCCACATACACTTACTCACATAAGGATCAGGCGGCAGCCATTTCAAGCGGGTCGTTTGATACCGATGGAATGATTGTTGCGCCGTGCAGCATGAAATCTCTCGCGAGCATTCGCACCGGCATGGCGGATAATCTGCTGACACGTGCGGCGGATGTCATGCTCAAGGAGAGAAAAAAACTCGTCCTCTTAACGAGAGAGACGCCTTTGAACCAAATTCATCTCGAAAATATGCTAGCGCTTACGAAAATGGGCACAATCATTCTTCCTCCGATGCCGGCATTTTATAATCAGCCGAGCAGCTTAGAGGAAATGGTTGACCATATTGTATTCAGAACGTTGGACCAATTCGGCATTCGGCTTCCTGAAGCGAAGCGCTGGAATGGGATTGAAAAACAAAAAGGAGGAGCTTGATCATGGCCTATCAAGATTTCAGAGAATTTCTCGCAGCCCTTGAAAAAGAAGGACAGCTGCTTACAGTGAATGAAGAGGTAAAGCCGGAACCGGATTTAGGGGCCGCCGCACGGGCAGCCAGCAATCTTGGCGATAAAAGCCCCGCGCTCTTATTTAACAACATTTATGGCTATCATAACGCGCGAATTGCGATGAATGTCATCGGCTCTTGGCCAAACCATGCAATGATGCTGGGCATGCCGAAAGACACACCGGTTAAAGAACAGTTTTTTGAATTTGCGAAGCGTTATGACCAGTTTCCGATGCCGGTCAAACGTGAGGAAACAGCGCCATTTCATGAAAATGAAATCACAGAAGATATCAATTTGTTCGATATACTGCCTCTTTTCAGAATTAACCAAGGTGATGGAGGCTACTATTTAGACAAAGCATGTGTCATTTCCCGTGATCTTGAAGACCCTGACAACTTCGGCAAACAAAATGTCGGCATTTACAGAATGCAGGTCAAAGGAAAAGACCGTCTCGGCATTCAGCCTGTTCCGCAGCACGATATTGCAATCCATCTGCGCCAAGCTGAAGAACGCGGCATCAACCTTCCGGTCACTATTGCGCTCGGCTGTGAGCCGGTCATTACAACGGCGGCATCGACTCCGCTTCTCTATGATCAATCAGAATACGAAATGGCAGGTGCGATTCAAGGCGAACCATATCGCATCGTCAAATCAAAGCTGTCTGATCTGGATGTTCCGTGGGGCGCTGAAGTGGTGCTTGAAGGTGAGATTATTGCCGGAGAGCGCGAATATGAAGGGCCGTTCGGTGAATTCACAGGCCATTATTCCGGCGGACGCAGCATGCCGATTATCAAAATTAAACGCGTCTATCACAGAAACAATCCGATCTTTGAACATTTATACTTAGGCATGCCTTGGACAGAATGCGATTACATGATCGGCATTAACACATGCGTGCCGCTTTATCAGCAGTTAAAAGAAGCGTACCCGAACGAAATTGTGGCAGTGAACGCCATGTACACACACGGTTTAATCGCGATTGTTTCCACAAAAACCCGCTATGGCGGATTTGCGAAAGCGGTCGGCATGCGCGCACTCACAACGCCGCACGGACTCGGCTACTGCAAAATGGTCATTGTCGTTGATGAGGATGTCGATCCATTCAACCTTCCGCAGGTCATGTGGGCGCTTTCGACCAAAATGCATCCGAAACACGATGCGGTCATCATTCCGGACTTATCTGTCCTGCCGCTTGATCCGGGATCCAATCCATCAGGAATCACTCACAAAATGATTCTTGACGCCACTACACCGATTGCGCCGGAAACAAGAGGCCATTATTCACAGCCGCTTGATTCTCCGCTAACAACGAAAGAATGGGAACAAAAACTAATGGACTTAATGAATAAATAAGGAAAGGATGTTCGAAATGCATACATGTCCTCGATGCGACTCAAAAAAGGGAGAAGTCATGAGCAAATCGCTTGTAGAAGGCGCATGGGAAGTTTATCAGTGCCAAACATGCTTTTTTACATGGAGATCCTGTGAACCGGAAAGCATTACAAATCCCGAAAAATACAATCCAGCGTTTAAAATTGATCCAAAGGAAACAGAAACAGCAATTGAAGTTCCGGCGGTGCCGGAACGAAAGGCTTGATCGGCGTGAACAGTATGTCAGACCGTCTCTTTGAGCTGCTTGACGGGAGATGCCTGAATGAGAAGCAGCATGAGGCCTTCGTTCTGCAAACAGTATCAGAGGATGGCTGGCCGCATGCCGCTATGATCAGTGCGGGTGAAATTATCGCGCTGAGCCGAACTGATATCCGAATCGCTCTGTGGAAAAACACAATGACTTCGGCCAACATCCTTCGCACAGGAAAAGCACAGTTCACGGCGTGGTGGAAGGGAGCGGCCTATTATGTAAAGCTTGAATGCGCGCCTTTACCGCCTTTGAAAGATGCCGAATATGATAGAGACCGTTTTTCCTGCCGCATCGTTTCAGTGAAGGAGGACGTTGCGAAATACGCTGATTTGACTTCAGGTGTCCGTATACAGCTTCACAGCCCTGAAGAGGTGCTGGGCAGATGGGAAAAGACCCTGGAAGATTTAAAGCGGTAATATCGATAGCCTGACGCCATGCGTCAGGCTTTTTTTATATAATGAAAACAAAGGGGGCGTGAGAAATGGAACGTGCGGGGATCTGTCACTCGGACGGCTTTGATTTAGCTTATCGAATTGAGGGCGAGGGCGCACCCATCCTTGTGATCGGGAGTGCGGTTTACTATCCGCGCCTTTTTTCCTCAGATATCAAACAGAAATATCAATGGGTCTTTGTCGACCATAGGGGATTTGCTAAGCCTAAGCGGGAGCTTCGTGCGGAGGATTCGGGGCTTGATGCCGTCTTGGCTGATATCGAAAGGATGAGAGCATTTCTTCAGCTTGAGGATGTTACTATTCTGGGACATTCTGGGCACGCTTTTATGGCTTTAGAGTATGCCAGGACATATCCCAAACAAGTTCGGAAGGTGGCGCTCTTCAATACTGCGCCTAATAACAGTGAGGAAAGACAGCGGAAAAGCGAATCATTTTTCATGGAAACAGCCAGTCTTGAGAGAAAGAAACGCTTTGAAAAAGACATCGTGAATTTGCCGCAGGACATCGAAAAAGATCCTGAAAGGCGCTTCGTGCACATGTGTATTCGCGCTGAAGCGAAAAGCTTTTATCAAGAGCGGCCGCATGCTGCGGCCTTATGGGACGGTGTATTCACGAATATGCCGATCATGGATGAATTATGGGGCAATACATTTGCCCAGATTGATCTTATTCAGCGGTTAGCTGATGTTCGTATACCGGTGTATATTGGATTAGGGAGATATGATTATTTGGTTGCGCCCGTTTCGCTATGGGATGCAGTTGACGGTTTATATCCCCATGTGGATAAGGTTATTTTTGAAAGGAGCGGCCATCAGCCGATGCTGGAAGAACCGGAAGTCTTTGATCAAAGCTTCAGCAAATGGCTTGATCAATAAAAAAACAGCCCGCAGATCAAAATCCGCGGGCTGTTTCTGATTATAAGACCCCTTTCATCGCGCGTTTGATCATCGGCGAGAGCAGCAGGAGAATGCCGCCAAGAACGATAGAAATCAAACCGATGGTGCCGAAGTACATTGTTTCAGGAATTTTATCAAACAATCCGGCTACTTGGGCATTGATCGCTTGGGCTGCTGCGTTCGTCAGAAACCACATACTCATTGTCTGTGCAGAGAAGGCAGCTGGTGCCAGTTTCGTTGTCACGGATAAACCGACTGGAGACAGGCACAGCTCTCCAAGTACGACAAGCAGGAAGCTGAGAACGAGCCAAAGCGGGCTTACGAGTGCTTCTTTTCCTTGCATAGCAGGGAATACCATAATGATAAATGACAATCCGGCTAAAATAATTCCGATTGAGAATTTAACTGGTGTAGACGGCTGGCGTTTGCCAAGCTTCATCCAGAGCCATGCGAATATTGGTGCAAAAATGACGACAAACAATGGATTTAATGATTGGAACCATGATGACTGAAGTTCGAATCCGCCCAATGAAAGTCTTATTCGTTCATCAGCGTATACCGCAAGAATGGTCGCTCCCTGTTCCTGAATGGCCCAGAACATGACAGCACCGATAAACAAAGGAATGTAAGCGGCAAGACGGGATTTTTCTGTGCTGTCCGCTTTTTTGCTTGTAAACATGATGATGAAATAAATGACAGGAATCAAAATACCGAGAATACTTACAAGGTCGATAAAACGATTGATCGTCAGCACGCCTGTTTGTACAGAGATCATCACTGCGATCGCCACGATGATAACACCGATTCCGGTGCCAATCGCAGATTTTTTAGACAGCGGATTCGGCACATTGGAACCTGCAAGCCCGAGGTTTTTCTTTCTTGTCAAAGCAAAAACGATAAGTCCGAGAAGCATTCCGACCGCGGCAGCTCCGAATCCGAGATGATAGTTGTACTTCTGTCCGAGTGTTCCGACAATTAACGGCGCGAGTAAACCACCGAGGTTAATCCCCATGTAGAAAATACTGAAACCTGAGTCGCGGCGCGGGTCTTCTTTCGTGTAAAGATCCCCAACTACGCTTGAAACGTTTGGTTTTAATAAGCCTGTTCCGACAATGATAAGCACCATACTGATATAGAATGCTATCGAACTGCCCGGATAGGCGAGTGCAATGTGGCCGAACATAATGAATATGCCGCCGTAAAACACGGTGTTTGCGGTACCGAATACCCGGTCAGCGAGCCATCCGCCAATAATGGTGGACATGTATACGAGTGATCCGTAAATCGACATAATGGCAACCGCAGTGCCCTTGTCAAAGCCGAGCCCTCCGTTTACCGTCTCTGTATACAAATAGTAAAGTAAGATTGCTCTCATTCCATAGTAAGAGAAACGCTCCCAAAATTCGGTGAAAAATAGTGTAAATAGTCCTCGCGGGTGACCAAAGAACCCTTTTTGCGGGACGCTTTTAATGATACTTTCGTTATCAATCGAAGCCATGTCAGCCAAACCCTTTCTAAAAAAAGTGTATTATAAAAATCATATTCTTATATAATACTTGTGTCAATATAATTTATACTCATTTCAAATAGTTCCATATTGGAAAAATTATAAATACCTAAAAATAGTGATTTCCTCCTAATTTTTAAACTTTTTATCGTGAGATTTTCTTACACAACTATTCCTTTATATTTTTTTAATAAAATTTTAGAGAAATGTACAAGCAGATCGGGCCTTTGTGAGTAACATGATAGTAATCATAGAGAAGGAGGCTCGCAATTGGCTGAATTCATATTAAATGCAGCGGATTTCGGTGTTCCTGGAGATGGTAAAACGGATTCGACAGAACGGATTAATCAGTGCCTCAGTACAGCTGTTTCGAAAGGCTATCATACTGTCTGGTTTCCAAAGGGAACATATTTAATAGACGCAACGCTTGGCGGAGATCTTAATCAGAGGTTTCGAAACGCGGGGATCATTGTTCCCGGCAACCTTGAGATTATGATGGACCCCGAATGTATCATGAAAGTGATACCGAATAGTTCGTGGGGTTATTCCGCATTTTATGTAGGCAAGCAAGAGAATATAACCATTTCCGGGGGACAAATTATCGGCGAACGGGATGAGCATACGTATGCCTCGGCAGGGATAAGGTCAACCCATGAATGGGGCTTTGGCATATGTATTGAAGGATGCTCGAATGTTGTCATTGATGATGTGAAAATATCCGATTTTACGGGCGATGGGATCATAGTCAGCCCAAGGGGATTAAAGACCAATCAAGATTATCGAACGTCAGAGCAAATTATCATCCGCCGCTGTGAGGTTCGGCGGTCGAGGAGAAATAACATTTCCATTACCGGATGTGACATGGTCACGGTGGAGGAATGCTTGATTGAAGATGCCGGAACGGGGAATGGAACAGCCCCGAAATTCGGAATTGACATTGAAGGATATGGCGAAGGTGACGTTGATTATGAGGAACCGATTAATGTATCAATTCGCAATAACCACTTTGTTGGAAACGTTTCAAGTTCTGTGACCAATTTTAACGGGTATGGCATTTTAATAGAAGGAAATCACTCAGACAATACAATCAGCTACGGATATGGGACGCAAACAGTGATCAAGGGCAATATTCTGAGACGCCCTGAAGACGCGGCGGCTGCGCCAAGAGTCGGGATAACCGGACTCGGTGTATCACAAGGAAAAGAGACCAGTGATGCAGTGATCGCTGGCAACCTCATTACCGGATTTTCAACTGGAATTGATGTCAGGGGAAAGAGCGTTCTTGTGACGAACAACAAAATCAGCAACTTTGAAAACACAGGGATATTGGTTTATCAGTCTTCCGATGTAAAGGTAGACGGAAACCAAATTCAAAACGGACTGTCTGAAACAAGGCGCAGCATCGGTCTTCGCGCAGTGCTGTCAGATGACATCGCTTTTCTGAATAACTGTCTCATTCAAGTCGTTGACGGTGTGAACGTTTCCGGCGGAAATATGATCATTAAAGATAATCTCCTGAGAAAATTCAGCCGGGGCATTTGGATTGCTCAAGGGAACGCGGTGATTGAAGGGAATACACTGAATCCTGACGCGTTTGAAGCAGTGCCGGAATCATATTCTGTTTCCGTCACAAACAATGCCGGCGCCATCATCAAAAACAATACATTTAAAGAGTTCAAAAATTACCCCATTTATTGCTCCACAAGTGCAAAAACCTCAATTATCGGCAACCACTTAGAGAGATCTCCGCTTTTGGTCACCATCTATATCAGCGCCGGTGTGCATGAGATTTTTGATAATACCATTTCAGTCAACAGAACAATCGGGAATCCGATTGTGATTTATATTAATGGCTCTGCAGGCTCTATCATCTCTGGAAACACCATCAATAACCTCTCCACGGGCACTGCGATAGCTATTCAAACAAACACGGCAACCAATTCCAAAATCATTGGCAACCGCATTTTTAAAGGGACAATCAACAAACACAGCAGTGATACAATAGACGGCAATATGATTGTCTGAAAAAAGCGCCCCCTCTAGGGGTTCTTTTTTTTCGATTTATAGATCACGTACATTTCTCTCACAAGTACTAAAACAAAAAATAAAAGCACGACCCATTCCGCAAATGTTGTCATCTTAAAGCTGGACATATTGTTATAAACGGCTTTTGTTAAACTGAACCCTTGAAGCATGTCCATCAACACAGAAATAGCTAATAAACAAATTAATATGACTCCGGTCACGCCCAATATCTTCATGCTTCATCATCCTCCGCTTTTAGTGTCTATCTTTGACGGAGAAGTTATACCGCATCTAACCCTAATGCATAATCTCAATTTTAAAAGGAAGAATATGAGAAAACGACAAGGAAAGGTATTTGTGTATGCCTTTATTTTCTAAGCGAAAGAACAATACCGATTCAAAAGACAAGCAGAATACAGACAAAAGGAACCAGGAACAGCAGCAAGAAAAAGAAAGGCCGGTTCTCATTTCTCCAAGTTTGGCAAAGAATATAGCGGAAACGAAAAAGGAAGTCGGAAGCAGCTCTGACGTCATCATTCGCGAGATTAAAATCGGGGAGCAGGATCGTGTCCATCTAGCTGTTATTTATATTGCTGGGCTGGTCGATAATAACACGATCCATGAGTCGTTAATCGATCCATTGGTACAGGATGAGTCTATCCAGAATTCCCATGCGATCCAGCAAATTCTTGAAAAAACGCTCCCGCTGGGCGGAGTGAAAGCGGAAAAGAGCTGGGACAAGCTTTTTTCCGAGTTAATGCTCGGCAATGCTCTCATTTTTGCTGATGGCTATGCCGAAGCGCTGATTTGCAGCACTCAAGGGGGAGAGCAGCGCTCCATCCAAGAGCCGAGCACCCAGGTGTCATTCCGCGGCCCGCGCCAAGGGTTTACAGAGTCTCTGCAAACCAATATTTCCATGATCCGGCGATACATTAAAAATCCGAATTTATGGGTTGAAAAAATGAAAAAAGGTTCTGTTACGAATACGGATATCGCTCTCATGTACATTCAAGGAATATGTGATGAAAAGGTGCTGAAGGAAGTGAAACAGCGCCTGGAAAAAATAGATATTGACAGTATTTTGGAATCTGGATATATTGAGCAGCTGATTGAAGATGAAACCTTTACGACGTTTCCGACTATGTATCATACAGAACGCCCTGATGTTGTAGCGGGTAATCTGTTAGAAGGAAGATTCGCAATTATTGTGGACGGAACACCGTTTGTGCTTATAGCCCCGGCCTTATTTGTCCAGTTTTTTCAGTCTGTTGAGGATTATTATTCGCGTTTTGACATTGCGACAAGCATAAGAATTCTTCGTGTTTTAGTCTTTTTCATTTCGCTTGTGGCTCCGGCCGTATACGTGGCAGCCACGACGTTTCATCAAGAAATGATACCGACTCAGCTGTTAGTGGTCATTGCGGCCCAGCGGGAAATTGTCCCGTTTCCGGCTGTTGTGGAGGCGCTGACGATGGAGGTTGCTTTTGAGATTCTGAGGGAAGCGGGAGTCAGGCTGCCCCGGGTTGTCGGCTCGGCAGTGTCAATCGTAGGCGCGCTCGTAATCGGCCAGGCTGCCGTACAGGCTGGTATCGTCTCTCCGGCAATGGTGATTATCGTGGCACTCACCGCGATTGCGAGCTTCGCAACACCGGCGTTTGCAATGGCGATTTCAGCTCGGCTTATTCGGTTTATCTTTATTATTGCCTCAGCTGTTATGGGTTTTTACGGGCTGATTTTAGGGATCATTATGATGTTTGTCCACTTATGCAGTCTTCGTTCATTCGGCGTTCCATATATGTCGCCGCTTGCACCCTTTTCTTCACAAGGCGTAAAGGACGCGCTTTTCCGGGTTCCGTGGTGGGCCGATGAAAAAAGGCCGGAATCGGTCAGTAAGGAAGATAAGGTGCGGCAGGGGCAAGATCAACGCCCAGAGCCGGCCGCTTCACGAGGAATGGTGAACAAAGATTTGGAAGAAGGGGATCAGAATGGTACGTAAATGTCTATTAGCCGTTCTCATGCTTTTGAGCGTCATTGTGCTGCCCGGCTGCTGGGATAAGCGGGAGCTGACGGATCTTGCGATTATCTCGGCGATTGGCATCGATCGGACAAACGACAGCAACTACGTGCTGCATCTTCAAATTATCAATCCAGGAAATGTTGCCGGCGGCCTTCAGGGAGGCGGTGCTGGAGACAGGCCGCCTGTATCTGTCTATTCAATTGAAGGTAACAATATAACGGAAGCACTCAGAAAAGCCTCCATGAAGGTATCACGGCGGCTTTATTTTGCCCATACCAATCTAGTCGTGATCAATGAAAAGCTGGCAAAAGAAGAAGGTTTGGATTTTGTATTAGATAATCTTGACCGGGACACAGAATTCAGGACAACAGCAACATTCGTCGTTGCTCATAAAACAAAAGCAGAAAATATTGTGAAAATCTTGACGCCAATTGATAAAATTCCATCAAATAAAGTCAATAAAACCCTGGATTTCACGGAGGCGCAATACGGCCGGGTGGTCAAAACCAATATTCAGGACGTTTTGAAAACACTTGCCGCCAACACTATGGCACCGGTTATCCCGGGATATATGATGATTGGTGACGATAAAAAAGGAGTCAGCATGGAAAACACGCAGGCGACTGACCCGAAAGCCATTCTTCAGGCAGATGGTTTGGCGGTTTTTGATAAGGCAGGTTATTTAAAATATTGGCTGGAAGATGATGAAAGCGTGGGGGCAGTCTGGCTTATGAATAAGATCCAGCATACGTTTATTAATGCTGACTGGGGCAAGACGAAGGATGCGGTCAGCTTGCAGGTTACCCATCAAGATACAAAGCTGGTACCGAAAATGCGGAACGGACGTCCGTACATCCATGTGAAAGTGTCGGTTGAAGGTATTATAGATGCTGTCAAATACCCTTTCCAATTGTCTGATCCCAAGGTGCTGGCCGCTATTGAAAAAGCGCTCAACAAAGAGCTTGAAAAGGAAATCAGCCATACTGTGAAAAAGATTAAGAAGAATAAAATAGATTTTATCGGTTTTGGTGACACGATATATAGAAAGTATCCGGAGCAGTGGGAGAAAATGAAGGACACTTGGGACAAAGAATATTTGCCGGAACTGCCCATCGATGTGAAGGCCGAGACGTATATCAGAAGGACGGGATTGCGAAACAATCCGATCAAACACCAGTTTAAAGATGATTAGGTCTGAAGAAAGGGGAAGTGACAGATGGAAAAAGCCAGAATAAGCATAAGGCAGCTGTTTGTCATGATTATCATTTTTGAACTGGGCAGCTCCTTATTGATTACACCGGGATCAATGGCGGGCAGGGATGCTTGGATAGCAGTTTTATTAGGCTGTGCGATCGGACTGTTTCTTTTCTATTTGTATCAAGGCATTTATCAATGTTATCCGAATTCTTCTCCGAAAGAATATATGGATGATATGCTGGGAACCAAGCTGAGCTGGCTGTTTTCATTTCTCTATATCTTGTACTTTGCCTATATTGCCGCAAGGGTGCTGCGTGACTTTGGAGAAATGCTGCTGACGTTTGCTTATCATGATACACCTATCATTATTGTAAATGCTTTATTAATGGTAGTAAGCATATATGCCGTAAGAAAAGGAATTGAAGTACTCGCACGCGCGGCCGAACTTCTTTTCGGGGCCATGTATTTACTGGGCGCGATCGGCCTTGTGCTGATTATTGTCTCAGGGACTATAGACCCGCACAATTTAAAGCCGGTTTTGGCAAACGGCATTTCTCCTGTCCTTCACTCTGTTTTCACACAGACCATGTACGTTCCATTTGGTGAAGTTGTTTTATTTGTGATGATTTTCCCTAACCTGAATGACAGAAAAGATGTGAAAAAAATGGGGATGATCGCCATGGCTATTAGCGGATTGATTGTGGCGCTCACCGTGGCGATTAATATTAGCGTGCTTGATGTTGATCTTACACTCAGATCCCAGTTTCCGCTTTTAAGCACGATCCAGACAATCAAGGTCGAAGAATTTTTAGACCGGCTCGATGTCTTTTTTATGCTGGCGCTGATCATCGGCGGCTTCTTTAAGGTCAGCCTCTACTTATATGCCACTGTGGTTGGGACATCTACGCTCTTTAAGGAAAAGAACCCCTCTCAATTGGCTTATCCGATGGGATTGGGCATCTTAATCCTTTCTATAACGATCGCGACTAACTTTTCAGAGCACCTGAATGAAGGCCTGAACGTGGTGCCGCTGTATATTCATTTGCCTTTTCAATTATTGTTTCCGCTCTTTCTGTTTATTGTGGCTGTTTGGAAAAAGAAACGAAGAGAGAAGTCAAAAGGGGCGGAAGCAAAAAAATGATAAAAAGAGCGGGGGGATGCAGCCGCCGCTCTTTTTATGTTCACTTCTATATAAAAGGGGGATATAGGGTGCGCCCCTGTCTGCACTGGCAGAGGCGCGTTTTGTTATACGACTGCGACGTTTTCCTTCACAGTAAAGCTTCCTCTTGAAAGTCTGATATTGATGTCTGACACTTTTGCAATTTGTTCATCGTGCGTCACCATAATGACGCATTTATCTTCCTTGTGCGCCAGATCCTGAAAGAGCCGTACGATCTCTTTTGATGTGTCCTCATCAAGGTTTCCGGTCGGTTCATCGGCTACGATAAGATCCGTGTCACAGCAGAAAGCCCTTGTAATTGATACCCGCTGCTGCTGTCCGCCGCTCAGTGTGAGCACTTTTTGCCGGGCTTGTTTTTCGTTGATGCCAACCTTCTGCAGCATGTCAAGCGCATATGATTCTTTGTTCTTTTCTTTAGAACCTGTGATTTCCATAGCGGTTGTGACGTTCTGCAAAGCCGTCATATACGGGAGCAGGTTGTACGCCTGAAAGACGATTGATACATATTGATTTCTGAAATTGGTTAAGCCGATTTTAGAAACCGCTTTTCCGTCGTAAAGGATGTTTCCTTCTTTTGGTGCGTCAAGTCCGCCTGCCAGAGACAGGAAAGTGGTTTTCCCCGTCCCTGATGTTCCGACGATTGTGTAGAATTTTCCTTTTTGAAAGCTGATGTTAATATCCTGAAACAATGGCTGGCTTTTGTCTTTATACCAGTAGCCGACTTGTTGAAATTGTAATAAGCTCATAGGTTCCGCCTCTTTCTATTCCTGTTTTGTCAATATCGTTTTCGGATGAAGCCGCAGTACTGAAATTGACGGCAGCAATGTTGCAATGATTGCGATTAGGATGCCGATCCCGCCCAGAATAAGCATGTCGTTCATAGAAACCGCGACGTTCAGTGAATCGATAACGTCTACGTTTGATGAACTGTGGCCGAACATTTTGCCGCCCATGCCGCCACCGCCGCCGGGCATTTGTCCGCTTGCGGTTTGCGTTGAATCGGTTGATGAACTGATTTGCTGGGATAAAAGCTGATTTCCAAGCTGATTCGCGACGAGATTTCCCGTCACAGATGCAAGGCCGATAGCGATAACGGCCACAATCAGAATCTCAGTCAAGAACTGTCCAATCAATTTCCATCGTTTTTCACCGATAGCCATTAACACGCCCATTTCGTATTTGCGCTCCCTGATTGACATCATGACAATCAGGCCAAGAATGACGGCGCCTGCCACTGATACAAGATACACCACGTTTTTAGAGAAAGAAGCCACATTTTCAATCGGTCCGACCATTTGCTGGTAAAGCTGATCGTTTGTATTCAGTGTGTACGTATCAAAGTCAATTGATGTTTTCTTCGCTGCTTTTACGAAAGCATCCATATTTTTCGCGTCGTCCATATAGTAAACAGCTGAGTCAATCGTATTTTTATAGTCGTCGCCTTTCAATGCCGCTGTTGCTGTGTAAGGCGTATAAAGCTTGTTATAAGGATTTAAGAAAGAGAAATTTTGGGCTTGGTCATCACCTGAAGATGTTGTTTTATAAATACCGACGATCTTCAGTTTTACTGTTGTATCCTCATCCGTTGCTGATTCAATTGTGATCGAATCGCCAACGCTTAAATCATTTTCTTCCGCTAATGTTTCGTTGATCACTGTTACTTTTTTGCCGACATCTGATTTTGTAATCGCGCGTCCGTCTGTGATTTTTGAATCCCCGTCAGAGAAATCATCAACTAATGCTGTGCTGATGACACCTTCAATAGAAAGATCGGCTTGAACCATTTGCGGTCCGCCTTGTCCGCCACCTTGGCTGTTTTTAGCGTTTGAGCTTGAACTGCTGGAGCTGGAATCACTTGAACTAGAGCTTTCAATCGCATCAAAGTTTCCTGCGTTGGCTGAAGCTGATGCGGTGTAATTGTAGCTCTTCACATGATCAAGCGCTGCAAGCTTATTCGCATCAGACACTTTGATCGGTGTTGATTCGAAGCTGCGCTTTTCACCGCTGTCCTGCTGTTTTTCCATTTGCTTTTGACGGTCAACCTGAAGTGTCACGCTTCCGCCAAGTTCCTGTCTGGCCAGTTCGCTTGACTTTTGTGCTGCCGACTGGATGGTGAGGCCTGATAGAACAAAGACACATATGACTGTAAACACAAATAATTGCAATAACGTTTTTCCCTTTTTAGCCTTCATATTCCAAAAGGCCCGTTTGATAAAGTTCATTTATGTTCCTCCGTATTGGTATTTTTATTGATAAGACCGCCTCTGGGGCGCCCGCTTGCTGATAAATTAATAGTAGTCCAAAGGTATGAAAAAAATATGAACAATCTATTTCTAGTTGATGAAATAAAAACTAACAATTGTGAAACGCAAAACCTTCTGTTTAAAATGGTGCTATTATATAAAAAAGCATCAAAACAACCGGAGGATATAATGAAAATATTAATGATAGAAGATAATGTTAGTGTTTGTACGATGACGGAGATGTTCTTTTTTAAGGAAGGTTTTGAAGCGGAATTCGTTCATGACGGATTAGAGGGATACCAGCGTTTTACGGAAGAAAATTGGGATCTGATTATTTTGGATATCATGCTTCCATCTATGGACGGCGTGACCATTTGCAGAAAAATAAGAGAGACAAGCACGGTGCCGATTATCATGCTGACTGCCAAAGACACTGAATCAGATCAGGTCATCGGTTTTGAGATGGGGGCGGATGATTATGTCACGAAGCCGTTCAGCCCGCTGACATTGGTTGCCCGCATCAAAGCCGTCATCAGAAGATACAAGGCGACAGGAAAAGCGGTTGTTGATGAAGATATGATCGAAACGGAATGCTTTACCATTAATAAGAAGACGAGAGAAGTATTATTAAACGGAGAGCCTGTAGAAAATCTCACGCCCAAGGAATTCGATCTGCTTTATTACCTTGTCCAAAATCCGCGGCAGGTGTTCTCCAGAGAACAGCTGCTTGAGCAGGTATGGGGCTATCAGTTTTATGGAGATGAGCGAACGGTTGACGTTCATATCAAACGGCTGCGGAAAAAGCTTGCCAGCGAGGACAAGCCTTTCCTGTATACTGTGTGGGGAGTAGGGTATAAATTTGATGAAGATTAAATATTTATATCAGCTGCTGCTAAGCCATATCAGCATTTTGATTTTAGCGTTTGTCATTATCATTTCTCTGTTTTCCCACTTTGTGAAGGAATTTGCCTATCAGAACAAAGTAGAGGAATTGACGTCATATGCGGTGCAGATTGCAAATGAATTCCAAGCCGGCCAGGTGGACATGCGCAGGCTCTATCCTTATCAGGACATGTTAAGCACAAGAAAGACGCAGTTTATCATCTTTAATGAAGAGCAACAGCCCTATTTTCTTCCTGAAGGCTTTCATCACCCACCAAGGGAACAGCTGAAGAAATCAGAATGGAATAAACTAAAAAAAGGGCAGACTGTCATGATCAGGGCAGATGGCCGTTTTGATGATGAAGTGTCACTTGTGGCGCAGCCTATATTTGTTCAGAACGAATTTAAAGGCGCCGTTCTGCTGATTTCTCCGATCAGCGGTGTTGAACAGATGGTCAATCAGGTCAACCTCTATATGTTTTACGCTGTGATCAGCACGCTTGTGATTACGATTCTCGTGAGTTGGCTTCTGTCCAAATTCCATGTCAAGCGGATTCAAAAGCTGAGAGAAGCGACAGATAAAGTGGCTTCCGGCGATTATGACATCCATTTGGAAAACAGCTACGGGGACGAAATCGGCGTTCTGGCGTCTGACTTTAATATCATGGCGAAAAAACTAAAGCAGTCAAGGGATGAAATTGAGCGCCTTGAGAAGCGGAGAAGGCAGTTTATCGCTGACGTGTCACATGAATTAAAAACACCGCTGACGACGATCAACGGTTTGGTTGAAGGGTTGAACAGCCATACGATTCCTGAGGATAAAAAGGATAAATGCTTCTCGCTGATCAGTGAGGAAACGAAGCGCATGCTGCGGCTCGTAAAAGAAAATCTGGATTATGAAAAAATCAGATCCCAGCAAATTACCTTGAACAAGCTAGACGTTCCTCTGATCGAGGTGTTTGAAATCGTGAAAGAGCACTTGCAGCAGCAGGCGGAAGAAAAACAAAACAAGCTGATGATCCAAGTAGAGGATCACGTCATCGTACATGCCGATTATGACCGGTTCATTCAAATTCTCGTCAACATTACGAAAAACAGCATCCAATTTACGCAAAACGGTGACATTTGGCTGCGCGGAATGGAAGGTTATAAAGAGACGATTATTGAAATTGAAGACACGGGTATCGGCATTCCAAAAGAGGATATTGAGCATATTTGGGAGCGATTCTATAAAGCAGATATTTCAAGAACGAACACAGCATACGGTGAATACGGACTCGGTCTCTCGATCGTAAGGCAGCTCGTTGAAATGCACCAGGGCACAGTAGAAATCAAGAGTGAAGAAGGGAAAGGCACAAAGTTCATCATCCGCCTTCCTTTAACGGCAAAACAGCAATAGCATACAGGGCGGCGCATCAACTGATGCATCCGCCTTTTTTGCACACCGCTTCGGTTTATTGCGTGCTCCCGAAAACAAAGATTGCGTGTTTTTCGGGTTGGGACGGTCTATAAACATGATAAAATATGACATAAACAGTTTTTGATGGGAGAGGGTGAAGGAATGAAGAGCGGGGTAATTCCTTCTTCAGCGGTCGGTCAAAAAATTAACGAGTGGTACAGATATATCCGGACATTCAGCGTGCCGGATGCCGAAGTGTTAAAAGCTGAAATCCAGCAGGAACTGAAACACATGCAGCATGATTCCAACTTGCTGCTTTATTATTCACTAATGGAATTCCGGCACCAGCTTATGCTGGATTATCTTGAGCCGTTAGAGAAATTAAATATCGAAGACCAGCCAAGCCTGTCTGAATTATCAAGAAACATTGACAGCAACCAGGCAGATCTCAAAGGGCTGCTCGACTATTACGTGAATTTTTTTCGCGGGATGTATGAATTTGATAAGCGGGAATTTATTTCTGCCATTACATACTATAAACAGGCGGAGAAAAAGCTCTCCTTTGTCGCAGACCATATTGAACGGGCTGAATTTTATTTTAAAATCGCGGAAGCTTATTATTATATGAAGCAAACGTATTTTTCATTGATTAATATAAAAAACGCCTATGAAATTTACGTGGAGCAGGAAACCTATAATGTGAGAATCATTCAATGCCATTTCGTCTTCGGGGTCAACCTGATGGATGAAAGAAATTTCGAACAAGCCGCACGCCATTTCAAATTAGCGCTCAATATGGCCCAAGCGGAACAAAAAGCCCAGCTGGTTGGAAGAGCATACTACAATCTCGGGTTATGCTATTACAATCAAGACCTTCTAGACCCTGCCATTGATTACTTTGAAAAAGCGGTCTCCACATTTGAAAGCAGCAGGATCGTCAATTCTCTCCCGCAAGCCTATTTTTTAATCACCCTGATTTATTATAAACAGGGAAAACATGATAAAGCTTCGGAATATCACAAGCGGGGCTATGAATATGCTAAAGAAACAGACGATGCAGACTATGCCGTAAAATTCGAGTTTTTGCAATCCCTATATCAGGATCAGCCCAATGAAGAAGGAATCGAACGATGTTTCCAGTACTTAAAAAATAAAAATATGTACGCTGATATAGAGGATTTAGCCCTAGAAGTAGCAAAATATTACTATGAACAGAAATGGTTTAAACTGTCTGCTTCCTACTTTCTACAAGTTGAAGAGGCAAGAAAACAAATACAAAGGAGTGAAGGTTTGTATGAAATTGAAATCTAAGTTGTTTGTTATTTGTTTGGCCGCAGCCGCGATTTTTACAGCGGCTGGCGTTTCTGCTAATGCGGAAGCACTCGACTTTCATGTGACAGAAAGAGGAATGACGTAAGAGCAAGCCCCTTCTCATTAGCGAGAAGGGGTTTTTCTTTTCAAAAAAACACCGCAGGACATAGTCTTGCGGTGCCGCCTTCATGGAGATTACGTTTATTTAGTAGCCTCCTACAAATGCAGTTCCCACAATGATCAAGAGGATAAATAACACAACAATCAAAGCGAAAGAAGTTCCGTAACCTGACATTTTGTGCACCTCCTTGCGAGATTGCTTCAGCATATACTGCAAAACTGTGGCGGACAGGGTTCCGCAGAGACGGTCAGCAGCTTAGTAGCCGCCAACAAACGCAGTCCCTACGATAATTAAAAGAATAAACAATACAACGATTAAAGCGAAAGAACTGATGCCGCCGTAACCGCCGCCGTTAGAGTATCCTGACATAAGGTTTCACCTCCCTATGAAGGATACTATAAGATATGCTGAACCGATCCATTTGGCAGGGATAATAGTGGACAAGAGAAAAAATGAAGAATTCGGCTATATGAAGGTGATATAAAAAATAGCGGGCGCTGCCGCCCGCTATTTATGTACGATTAAGAGATCAGCACGCCCGCGAAAAATTCCCGGTATAACGCTTGGACGGCTTTTCTTTCTTCGGCTTCTTTTACGCCAAACATCATGCTCACTTCAGAAGATCCCTGATTGATCATTTCGATATTCACCTGTGCCTCTGATAATGCTTTGGCGGCTCTTGCTGTTGTACCGACATTGTGGCGCATCGCTTCCCCTACAACCATAATCAGGGCGAGATGATGCTCGACGATGACTTCATCGGCATGCAAATCCTCTTCGATCCGTTTGATGACGCTGCGTTCAGTGGCGGCATCCATTTGCCCCTGCCGTAAAATGATTGTCATGTCATCGATTCCCGATGGAACATGCTCATACGTCAAACCATGCTCCTCCAGGATGTGAAGGGCTCTGCGGCCAAAACCGATTTCTCTGTTCATGAGATACTTGCTGATATAAATGCTGCAAAAACCGGTGTCGCTGGCAATGCCGACGACAGGCCCGTTTGTGTTATCCCGCTTGCTGACGACGCGGGTGCCTTCGGCTGAGGGGTTGTTCGTATTTTTGATCTGAACAGGAATCCCCGCTCTGAATGCCGGAATGAGCGCTTCATCATGAAACACTGAAAAACCCGCGTAGGACAGCTCCCGCATCTCTCTATATGTCAGCTCGCTGATTTCCTTTGGATTCTCAACGAAGGACGGATTGACAGAATACACAGCGTCTACGTCTGTAAAGTTTTCGTACAAATCGGCTTGTAGTCCGTTGGCAAGAATCGAACCGGTAATATCAGAACCGCTCCGTGAGAATGTGATCACATCGCCATCCTTGCTGAATCCGAAAAAACCGGGAAAAATGATGAGTCCGTCACGTTCCCGAAGACGATAGAGGTTTTGATAGGATTCAGGAAGAACTTGCGCGTTGCCGGGTTCATTTGTCACAAAGAGGCCAGCATCCTTCGGGTTTACATATTCCGCTTTGACGCCTTTATAACGGAAGTAAGCGGCGATCAGCTTGGCATTGTTATCCTCTCCGCTGGCCTTGACTGCGTCAAGGTATTGCTCGGGATTGCTTTTATCTCCTTCTAAAAGCGTAAACAGATCATTTCTGATTTTTTCGATAATGCTTTGCCCTAGCTGAAGCTCATTGGCGATGAGAGCGTACCGTTCCACAACTGCTTCCGCCAGTTCAGGTGCACTGCCTGTTGCCAAATATTGTTCTGCACATGCGATTAAGAGATCAGTCACTTTCGTATCCTCGGCATAGCGTTTTCCCGGAGCTGAAACGACTACAGCTTTCCGTGCCGGATCTGAGGTAACGATGTGAAACACCTTGTCAAGCTGGGCGCCTGAAGCAAGTGAGCTGCCTCCGAATTTAACGACCTTCATGTTTACATCTCCTAATGTTTAAAATTTTCACACAAATTTAGTATTTATTATCTCTCTTTCAGTACTGTAAATCAAGGGGGAATTTCTATATGGGGAGAACATTTGTATTTTCCACGAGGAATAATGTCAGGTTTGCTGACCGTATACCTGCGTTATAAAGATAAATATGGTAAACAGCCTAACGTTTTGTGATGGAAAATGGTTAGAATGATTAGTAAAATGGATAAATGACTAGGTTAATATTTTTAAAGAATATTGACTAACCCTAGAAAAATGGTAATATGTAAATGATAATGATAATCAATTACTATATGGCCATATTGTTTTGAGTCCTTGCGGAGTAGGAGATACGTTCTTTTTGCTGTAAGGATGTAAGGAGGCAGCATGAAGCTACGTTACTTATTTATTCTACTTATCATATTAGCAGTCACATCTGTATTTATCGGTGTAGAAGATCTGTCGCCGCTTGATCTCTTCGATTTAAGCAAACAAGAGGCGTCAACGCTGTTTGCAAGCCGTTTGCCGCGATTGATCAGCATTATCATCGCGGGATTAAGCATGAGCATCTGCGGTTTGATTATGCAGCAGATCAGCAGAAATAAATTCGTGTCACCGACGACGGCGGGCACGATGGATTGGGCGAGGCTCGGCATTTTAATTTCCTTGCTGCTGTTTACATCCGCCAGTCCTTTAATCAAAATGCTGGTCGCGTTTGTCTTTGCCCTAGCAGGAAATTTTCTGTTTATGAAAATCCTTGAAAGAATCAAGTTTAACGACACCATCTTTATTCCGCTTGTCGGTTTAATGCTCGGGAATATCGTCAGTTCAATCGCGACATTTATCGCATATAAATATGACTTGATCCAGAATGTGTCATCATGGCTGCAGGGAGACTTCTCTTTAGTTGTGAAAGGAAGATACGAGCTTCTTTATCTGAGTATTCCGCTCGTCATCATTGCCTATGTGTATGCGGATAAATTCACATTGGCCGGTATGGGTGAAAGCTTTTCTGTCAACCTCGGCCTCAAGTACAAACGGGTTGTGAACATCGGGCTCATTATCGTGTCCCTGATCACGTCCCTTGTCATTTTGACTGTCGGTATGCTGCCGTTTCTGGGTTTAATCATCCCGAATATTGTATCGATTTACAGAGGAGACAATCTGAAGAGCAGCCTGCCGCATACTGCGCTGTTGGGAGCGGTGTTTGTGCTGTTTTGCGATATACTGGGCAGAATCATTATCTTCCCTTATGAAATCTCGATTGGCCTGATGGTCGGAATCATCGGCAGCGGCATTTTCCTGTTTATGCTGTTAAGGAGAAAAGCCTATGCGTAACCAGATGAAAATAGCTTTGCTCGTTGGTTTAGCCATTGTATGTATTGGCTTGTTTTTGTTTTATGACTTAGGCAATTGGGATTACACCCTTCCGAGACGAATCAAAAAAGTCGCTGCCATTGTGCTAACTGGGGGAGCGATTGCGTTTTCGACCATGATCTTTCAAACGATTACGAACAACCGCATCCTGACGCCGAGCATTTTGGGCCTTGATTCTCTCTACATGCTGATTCAGACTGGCATTATCTTTTTGTTCGGTTCTGCGAATATGGTCATCATGAATAAAAACATCAACTTTATCATCTCTGTTCTGCTAATGATACTGTTTTCTCTTGTTTTGTATCAGATCATGTTCAAGGGTGAGGGAAGAAATATCTTTTTCCTTCTGCTTATCGGAATCGTGTTTGGCACGCTGTTCAGCAGCCTGTCTTCCTTTATGCAGATGCTGATTGATCCGAATGAGTTCCAAGTTGTGCAGGACAAGATGTTTGCCAGCTTTAACAATATCAATACGGATTTGTTATGGCTCGCGTTCATCATCTTCCTGCTGACAGGCGTTTATGTCTGGCGTTTTACAAAATTTTTCGATGTGCTGTCGCTCGGACGCGAGCACGCCGTGAATTTGGGCATTAACTACGACAAAGTGGTGAAGCAGATGCTGATCGTGGTTGCGATTTTGGTTTCTGTTTCAACAGCGCTAGTCGGGCCGATTATGTTTTTAGGCCTTCTGGTCGTCAACCTGGCGAGAGAATTCCTGAAAACATATAAGCATTCATACTTAATCGCAGGCTCCGTTTTCATCAGCATCATTGCGCTGGTCGGAGGGCAGTTTGTGGTTGAGAAAGTGTTTACCTTCTCAACGACGCTGAGCGTCATTATTAATTTTGCCGGCGGGATTTATTTTATCTACTTGCTGTTAAAGGAGAATAAATCATGGTAGAGGTCAGAAATGTAAGCAAACAATATGGCGGGAAAGTTGTTCTTGAAGAGACGTCAGTCACGATTCAAAAGGGCAAAATCACCTCGTTTATCGGTCCTAACGGCGCCGGCAAAAGTACGCTGCTGTCTATCATGAGCCGCCTGATCAAAAAGGATTCCGGCGAGATTTACATAGACGGACAAGAGATTGGAGCATGTGACAGCAAAGAGCTTGCCAAGAAAATGAGCATTTTGAAGCAGGCGAACCAAATCAATATCAGGCTCACGATCAAAGACCTCGTCAGTTTTGGCAGGTTTCCGTACTCACAGGGCCGGCTGACAGAGGAAGACTGGGTTCATATTAACCAGGCGCTCAGCTATATGAAGCTGGAAGACATTCAAGACAAATACTTGGATCAGCTGAGCGGCGGACAGTGCCAAAGGGCATTTATCGCCATGGTCATTGCCCAGGACACAGATTATATCTTTCTGGATGAGCCGCTGAACAATCTGGATATGAAACACTCAGTTGAAATTATGAAACTGCTGAAACGGCTGGTAGAGGAGCTTGGAAAAACGATCGTGATCGTCATTCACGATATCAATTTTGCTTCAGTCTATTCTGACTATATCGTCGCTTTGAAAAACGGCCGAATCGTTAAAGAAGGACCGCCTGAAGAAATGATAGAAACGTCAGTGCTTGAGGAAATCTACGATATGACCATCCCAATTCAGACGATTGATAATCAAAGAATAGGTGTCTATTTTTCTTAATATATAGAAGAGGTGAAGAGCATGAAAAAGTTCGCATTACTATTCATCGCTTTGGTGACGGCAGTTGTCATTTCTGCATGCGGAAACCAAAGTACAAGCAGCAAAGGTTCTGATTCTAAGGAAGAACAAATCACGGTGAAACACCAGCTGGACAAAAACGGAACAAAAGTACCGAAGAGCCCTAAAAAAGTTGTCGTATTTGACTTTGGAAGCTTAGATACACTAGATAAACTTGGTCTTGATGATAAAGTAGCGGGACTGCCGAAACAAGCCCTTCCTAAATATCTGTCCAAATTCAAGGATGACAAATATGCTGACGTCGGAAGCTTAAAAGAGCCAGACTTCGAGAAAGTGGCAGATTTAGACCCTGACTTGATCATTATCTCAGGAAGACAATCTGAGTCTTACAAAGAATTCTCTGAAATTGCGCCGACAATTTACCTTGGCGTAGACACAGCGAAGTATATGGAATCATTTAAGTCTGACGCAGAAACAATCGGTAAGATCTTCGATAAAGAAGATGAAGTGAAGGATGAACTCGCAAAAATCGATCATTCAATCGCAGATGTAAAGAAAACGGCTGAAAAGCTTAACAAAAACGGTCTCGTCATCATGGCGAACGACGGGAAGATCAGCGCATTCGGTCCTAAATCAAGATACGGCCTGATCCATGACGTGTTCGGCGTGACACCGGCTGATAAAAACATCAAAGCGTCTACTCACGGACAAAGCGTTTCTTACGAGTACATTTCAAAAACAAACCCGGATTACCTGTTTGTCATTGACCGCGGTACAGCGATCGGTGAAACATCATCTACTAAACAAGTCGTTGAAAATGATTATGTGAAGAATGTAAACGCAGTGAAAAATGATCATGTCGTCTACCTTGATTCTGCTACTTGGTACTTATCAGGAGGCGGTCTTGAGTCTATGGCACAAATGATCAAAGAAGTGAAAGACGGTTTAGAAAAGTAAAACCAAAAAGAGCCTCCGCTAAATAGCGGGGCTCTTTTTTTGTTAATCAGCGTGCCGGCTGCTGTTCGGCAGGGCGCTGAGGTTTCTTTAATGTGAATGAGAGAAGGAAGCCGACAAGTGCAATGACGGCAGCCACTATAAAAGCGGCGTTCATGCCGTGCAGGGCGGCGTGCTTCACATTTGTCGTGCCTGCATGTGCCGCCTGGTTGCTCATCACGGAAACCAATAGTGCGGTTCCGATCGAGCCGCCGACTTGGCGAATCGTGTTGTTCATCGCAGTTCCGTGCGGAATCAAGTGGCGCGGCAGCGCATTGATTCCGGCTGTTGTCACCGGCATCATGATCATGGCGGTGCCTAAGAGACGAACGGTGTATAAAACGACAATCCAAGCGAGTGACGTATGGTCAGTCAGCTGCATAAACGGCAGAGATGTCAGGAAGATGATGCAGAAACCGGCAATCGCCAGCCCTCTTCCGCCGACACGGTCAAAAATTCTGCCGATAATCGGCGACATAAAGCCCATCACAACGGCTCCCGGAAGGAGCATAAGCCCTGTATCAAAAGCTGTGACGTCTCTGACATTTTGTGTATAAAGCGGCAGGATGGTTTCCGTACCGATCAATAATGCAAAGACGAGGGTTCCCAGCAGTGTTGTTAAACTGAAAATGCCAAACGTGAAGACGCGGAATTCCAGCATCGGTTTTTCAAGCTTCATTTGTCTTGTGATAAACAAGAGCAGCGCGATGACACCCACCAGCAGTGAAATCAAGACGGTTGAACTGGACCAGCCGTAAGAGCCGACGCTTGAGAAGCCGTACAGAAGGCCGCCGAACCCAAATGTTGAAAGGATGACTGATAAAATATCAATCTGTGTTTTTCTTAAAGTCGTCACGTTTTTCATCAGGATGCTGGCAAGAATCAAATCAATCACAGCAAACGGAAGAATAATATAAAACAATGATCTCCAAGAGAAAGCTTCGACAGCCCATCCGGAAAGAGTCGGTCCGATCGCAGGCGCGAATGAGATGACCAATCCGACCATACCCATAGCCTGGCCGCGTTTTTCAATCGGAAAGATTGTCAGGAATACAGTCTGCATGAGCGGCATCATAATGCCGGCTCCGGCCGCTTGAATGATACGCGCTGTCAGCAGAACCGGGAAGTTCGGCGCGAACGCTCCGACGACTGTTCCGGCAGTGAAAATGCTCATTGCTGTGATGAGCAGCGCCCGGCTTGTGAATTTCTCAATTAAAAACGCGGTAATCGGAATTAAAATCCCGTTGGTTAACATAAATGATGTGGTCAGCCATTGTGCTTGGTTGGCATCGACATTGAAATCCCTCATGATATGGGGAAGTGCGGTAATCAACAATGTCTGGTTCAAAATCGCCACAAACGCTCCGGCTAACAAAATGCCGACAATGACAGAACGGTTAAAAGGTTTTTGTTCAATACTTGTGTTCAATACATATCCCTTCTTTTCTCTAAGTAATTAACAGTGTTTTTAACATGGAAACGGGCTGTGTTAAAACACTGGTTTGTTCCAGATAGCCAATCAGTGATTTGAGTAAAAAAGCGCGGGGTTCTTCCTTCTTCGCTTCTTCCTCCAGCATGGCGGCTGCGGATGTCAGTTCATCTACGTCATAGTCCGCGGCGGACAGGGAAGAGATGCCTTTATGTAATTCCTTCAGGCTTTCCGATAATAGGACTGATTTATCCTTTGGCTTGTAGGAGGATGCTGAATGAATATAAAGCTCGATGGCTTCGGGCGGAAGAAGAGACTGGCGGGTTTCCCTGTTTTTGATAATCTGATTGAGGGTGCTGATGATAAACTCTGCGATCGGGTCAAGCTCAAGCGGTTTTTCCTCGATTTTGATCAGCATTAAAAACTCACGCATCATGCCGTGAAGAATGATAACCAAATCCCACACAAACGGGAGAATGGTTTCTCCATACGCCTGGATCAGCGAATCGCGGTGCCAGCAGATAATCGTCGATCTGGTCTGATGGATATGCTGTTTGACCCGGTCATTATGCAGCTTGGGGTTTCCGTAGGTCAGCATATTGAAAAACTGCTGATTCCGCCTGAAGCCCTCCAGTTCCATTTTGACCTTTTGCGTCAAACGCTCCTCCGGTGTAAGTGCGGTATTTTCCTGAAGTCTTGAGGCTGCGGCCACCATTTGCTTCTGGTTAAATGACAGCAGCTCCAAAAGCAGATCTTCTTTAGATTGGAACAGCTTATATATCGAAGCTTTTGACATCTTACATTCTTCTGCGATCGCCTGCATGGAAACCGACGTAAAATCCTTTTCCGAAAAAAGCTTTCGCGCGGCTAACAAGATATCTGTTTTTTTATCAAGCATCTCATGGCTTCCTTCTTTCTTGAACATTAGAAAACCCATTGGTTCACAGAAAACCAATGAGTAACTATGAAAAAATTTTACCAAATAAACAAAATAGAAGTCAATGGATTTTAACCGGGTAAATGAAAGGCCTGCCGGAAAATCCGACAGGCCGAATAAGAGCTTATTTTTCAACTTTAAATCCTTGTTTTTCAAGCATTTCACGGATGTGCGGATAGTACAGGCGCTCATAGTAGGAAGCGATGCTCTGTGACCAATTTCTTGTTTCTTTTCCGTTTGTCCGTTTATTCATGTATTCAGACATCTGTTCGTCGTATGCCTGAATGTGAGACGTCAGCTCATCCTGATTCAAATAAGTTTCCTGATGATTGACAGCTTCCTGCGGCAAGCGCGGTTTTTTCGCTGAACGGTCGGCAGGATGCCCAATGACAAGGCCGGATAAAGGGAACACGTATTTTGGAAGCTCAAGCAGTTCGATCAGCTCTTGAGGGTTTCCGCGAACCGCACCGATCGGAACTGTGCCAAGTCCGAGTGACTCAGCCGCTGCTGTTGCTGTGCCGAGGGCAATACCAGCGTCTACTGCGCCGACAAGAACAGATTCCAATCCATTTGTGATTTCCATTTTGAAATCATGCAGATCTTCAAGCGCAATTTTGGCCCGATTGAAATCTGCGCAGAACAGCAGGAAAACAGGAGCTTGATCGATCCATGGCTGGCCGCCTGCCAGCTCGGAGATTTTCTTTTTGCGCTCTTTATCCTGGACTGTGATCACAGTCACTTGCTGTCCGTTGATAGAAGAAGGGGCTGATTGCACCGCTTCAATGATTTGGTCCAATTGCTCCTGAGCTACAGGCTCATCTGTGTAGCTGCGAATCGAGCGGTGGTCTTTTAAAGATTTAATCACTTCATTCATATGGGACACCCTTTCTTTACTCGCTAAGCTCTGTGCGGACAACATCAAGAGGGGCGCTCAGCAGTTCTTTTCCTTTTGCGACAAACCCTTGGAAATGCGCAGTTTCGTTATGGAATTTCATTGCCGCTTCATCTTTCCATTTTTCAAGCATGACAAATGTATTTTCTTCGCCTACTTTTTCGAATAGGTCGTATTGCGCGTTGCCTTCCTCAGCTCTTGAATGCTGAACAAGTGATTGAGCCTCGCTCAAAAATTCCTCGCGTTTTTCTGGTTTTACTTTGATGTAAGCTTGTAATACGATCATTTAAATCTCCTCCGTTGTTATGCGAATTTATTGTTCGAATTTCATCGAACTAAATGTAACATGTATTCTAAATGAGGTAAAGGAAAAACCCTTATATAGTAAAATTGTCATTCTAATTGTTGTGTGATACATTTGTGTCATGAACATTCCAAACCATCCAGAAACAGAAACATTGCAGCTGACAAAGGTTCTTCATGCACTTAGTGATCCGCTTCGTTTAGAGCTCGTCAAGCAATTAGCTGAAGCAAAAGAAAAAACGTGCAGCACCTGTGCAGATGTGCAGGTTGCCAAATCGACTTTGTCGCATCATTTTAAAGTTTTGAGAGAATCGGGCATCGCTCAAGTTCGGATAGAAGGAAAGCGCCGGTATTATTCGCTTCGCGCTGAAGACCTTGAAAAGGCATTTCCGGGCCTGCTTGAAGCCGTGCTGAATGTAGACCAGGACCGCTGGTGAATCAATCCCCTGTAACGGGGATTTTTTTATGTCCGTAAACCGCTTTGAAAAGCCGCTGCACACCCTCCTGAATATCTTCTTCCTTCAGCCGTGCAAAACCAATAATGAGAGCTGGCCTGCCCGTTTGCCGCTTGTTTTCCTTCAAGTTAAATCGGCTCATTCCGAATATTTCAAGCTGCAGCCCGGCAGCATGTGACAGGATGTCTTGTTCGGTGCGCCTGGTATCAAATTCGGTAACAAAATGCAGCCCCGCATTTGCTCCTTTTACGGTTACCTCTCCGCTGAACTCTGCTTCTAAAGCGGTGATCAGGCGTTCTCTCTTTTCTTTATAATGCTGCTTCATTTTTTTTATATGCTTCTGATATTCACCAGACTCGATAAATTCCTGCAGGGTGAGCTGTGTGAGTGATGAGCAAGTCTGCAGATCATAGCCCCGCTGTTTGTATGCCCTCAACAGCTCAGGCGGCAACACCATATAGCTGATCCGCAAGCCGGGGAGAAGGGACTTTGAAAAGGTTCCCATATAGATGACATTTTGAAAACGGTCGAGGCTTTGCAGCGCCGGAATACTGTCTACATCATATGTGAATTCACTATCATAATCGTCCTCAATAATATATCGGCGCGGCTCCTCGGCTGCCCAGTTCAGCAGCTGAATTCTTCTGGATACAGGCATAATCGTTCCGGACGGAAACTGATGCGACGGGGTGGTCACCAGCACATCTGGCTGCTGTCTGGTGATTTCAGCAATCGACATGCCTTTTTCATCCAGCATGATCGTCTTTACTTGTTTTCCGGCATTCTTCAAAAGCTGATACATGCGCCTGTAGCCAGGCTCCTCCATCGCATACACGGCTTCCTTGGGTAAAAGCTCAGTCAACAGCTGCATGAGCACCTGTGTGCCTGCCCCTATGATCATTTGTTCCGGCCTGCATTTTACACCCCTCGTCAGGGAAATGAGCCTCGTAATGGCCGCTCTCACTTCATATATCCCTTGCGGATGTGACATATCGCCGAGCGTGCGGTATGAGCGGGAGGCCGCTTTTTGCTCGCAGCGGAACCAGCTTTTGATCGGAAAATGGTCTGTATCGGAACTCATGTGTGAAAACGATATCCAATCGCTCTGGTCGATGTGAATCTCTTTTAGGTCATCCGGCAGTGTAAATGGAGGGTGCTCCTCGGCGGAAAACATGTCTAGTTCCTCCACGAAGAAACCCTTTCGTTCAATGGCGTACAAATACCCCTCAGCCAGCAGCTGCTGATAGGCTGAATTCACTGAATTTAGGCTGACCTTGAGATTTTCAGCCAGCTCCCGCTTGGAGGGAACCTTCGAGTGCGGCAGCAGATTGCGGCTGAGGATTTCTTTTTTCAGCTTTTGATAAATTTGCTGATAGATATAATCGGCTTGTTCTGAACGATCGAGTGTAATCGTGATATCCATTTGTATTTTCTCCTTCTGATACCATCAAAAAGTTATAATTGGTACTTTTCATCATACCAAAGAGAAGTCAGAATGATAAGAAAATACCGACAGGGGGATATTCACATGAGTCAAACAACAGCAAGCATCACAACTGCACAATGGCAGCAAAAACGGGATCAATTTGTGTCAAAAGGTGTGAGCAACGGCAACCGCAGTCTGGCGGTCAAAGGAGAAGGGGCCGAGCTGTACGATCTGGACGGCCGGAGATTTATTGATTTTGCAGGCGCCATCGGCACGTTAAATGTCGGACACTCGCATCCGAAGGTGGTTGAGGCTGTGAAGCGGCAGGCGGAGGAGCTGATTCATCCTGGCTTTAATGTCATGATGTACCCGACTTATATCGAGTTAGCCGAAAAACTGTGTGGCATTGCACCGGGCAGCCATGAGAAAAAAGCGATTTTTCTTAACTCAGGGGCAGAAGCGGTCGAAAACGCTGTGAAAATCGCCAGAAAGTATACAAAGCGCCAAGGCGTTGTCTCGTTTACACGCGGGTTTCACGGGCGCACAAATATGACGATGAGCATGACAAGCAAGGTAAAACCTTATAAATTCGGTTTCGGGCCTTTTGCGCCAGAGGTTTATCAAGCGCCGTTCCCTTATTATTATCAGAAGCCGGCCGGCATGAGTGATGAAAGCTATGACGATATGGTCATTCAAGCATTCAATGATTTCTTTATCGCTTCAGTGGCGCCTGAAACGGTGGCGTGTGTCGTGATGGAGCCAGTGCAGGGAGAAGGCGGGTTTATTATCCCTTCGAAACGGTTCGTACAGCACGTCGCTTCATTCTGCAAAGAACACGGCATTGTTTTTGTTGCTGATGAAATCCAAACCGGCTTTGCCAGAACTGGCACTTATTGCGCAATTGAGCACTTTGATGTAGCGCCCGATCTGATCACGGTTTCTAAATCGCTTGCGGCAGGCCTGCCATTAAGCGGTGTGATCGGGCGTGCGGAAATGCTTGATGCGGCAGCGCCAGGGGAGCTGGGCGGCACGTATGCCGGCAGCCCGCTCGGCTGCGCGGCGGCTTTGGCAGTCTTGGATATTATCGAAGAAGAAGGACTGAATGAGCGATCTGAAGAAATTGGCAAAATCATTGAAGACAAGGCGTATGAGTGGAAACAAGAATTCCCGTTCATCGGTGACATCCGCAGACTCGGAGCGATGGCCGCAATCGAAATCGTCAAGGATCCAGACACGCGTGAGCCTGATAAAGCAAAAGCAGCAGCGATCGCGGCCTATGCGAATCAAAACGGATTACTTTTGCTGACAGCGGGAATTAACGGTAATATCATCCGCTTTTTGACACCGCTCGTCATCTCAGACAGCCTTTTAAATGAAGGGCTCAGCATCTTGGAGGCTGGCCTGCGAGCTTAATCATTGGAAAGAAAACGGCTGGGTCTGCTATCATTTTAAGTAATCATGAAAAGAAAGGAATGTTCAATATGCCAGATCAATTAACGGTCTACAACCCGGCTACGGGCGAGGAGATCAAAACGATTCCTCAGCAATCAGCCAAAGAAGTAGAAGAAGCCATTGAACGTTCACATCAAGCGTTTAAAACGTGGTCTAAAACATCAGCGAACGAAAGAGCGTCTCTTTTGAAAAAATGGTATGAGCTGATTGTTGAACATAAAGAAGAGCTTGCAGATTTAATTACAAAGGAAAACGGAAAACCATACCAGGAAGCAGTCGGCGAGGTACTTTACGGCGCAGGCTATATCGAATGGTTCGCAGAGGAAGCGAAGCGTGTGTACGGAAGAACGGTCCCGGCCCCGACAACGGGTAAACGAATTGTTGTCACACGCCAGCCGGTCGGCCCCGTTGCTGCTATCACGCCCTGGAATTTCCCGAATGCGATGATTACGCGCAAAGCGGCGCCTGCTCTTGCCGCCGGCTGTACATTTATCATCAAGCCGGCGCCGGACACACCGCTGTCTGCTTATGAACTAGCGCGCCTCGCATATGAAGCGGGCATTCCGAAGGATGTTCTTCAGGTTGTGATCGGCGATGGAGAAGAAATCGGAAATGTGTTCACAAGCAGTCCGAAAATCCGCAAAATCACGTTCACAGGCTCAACACCTGTAGGGAAAATCCTTATGAAAAACAGCGCGGACACCGTGAAGCACGTCTCAATGGAACTCGGCGGACACGCCCCGCTGATCGTAGATGAAGATGCAGACATTGACCTTGCTGTTGAACAGGCGATGGCGTCCAAATACCGAAACGCCGGCCAAACCTGCGTATGTGCCAACCGCCTGATCGTTCATGAATCCATCAAGGATGAATTTGCTGCGAAACTGAGCGAGCAAGTGTCTAAGCTGAAAGTCGGAAATGGACTTGAGGAAGGCGTCAATGTCGGCCCGATTATCAACAAACGAGGCTTCGAAAAAATCGTCAGCCAAATAGATGATGCGGTTGAAAAAGGCGCGAAAGTTATTGCTGGGGGCACATATGACCGAAACGATGACAAAGGGTGCTACTTTGTGAATCCGACAGTGCTCACCGATGTCGATACGTCCATGAACATCATGCATGAGGAAACATTCGGCCCGGTCGCCCCGATCGTCACGTTTTCTGATATTGATGAAGCGATTCAGCTTGCCAACGATACACCGTATGGCTTGGCTGCTTACTTCTTCACAGAAAACTACCGCCGCGGCATCTATATTTCCGAGAATCTAGAGTATGGCATTATCGGCTGGAATGACGGCGGACCGTCAGCGGTTCAAGCGCCATTCGGCGGAATGAAAGAAAGCGGCATCGGCCGTGAAGGCGGTTCAGAAGGTATCGAGCCGTACCTTGAAACAAAATATTTGTCCATCGGTTTATAAAAGAATGCACGCTCCTGAGAGCTGCCGGATTTTCCGGCAGCTCTTTTTGTGTTCCGGCGAATAATCACAACAATTCCAGCCAAAATAACAGCAAATACATTTTGAAAGAAGGTTCCCCAACAATGGATTTATTATTGGCTCTTCTCCCGGCTTTGTTTTGGGGGAGCATTGTTCTCTTCAATGTGAAATTAGGCGGCGGGCCGTACAGCCAGACACTGGGAACGACGATCGGGGCACTCATTGTTTCTATCGTTATTTACTTTTTTGTTCAGCCCGTTCTGTCCCTTCGCATTTTTATTGTTGGAGTCGTATCCGGCTTATTTTGGTCACTTGGACAGGCCAACCAGCTGAAAAGCATTCAATTGATGGGCGTGTCGAAAACAATGCCGATTTCCACAGGAATGCAGCTCGTTTCCACCTCGCTGTTCGGTGTGATCGTGTTCCGCGAATGGTCAACACCGATTGCGATTACGCTTGGCGTTCTCGCTTTGATCTTTATCATTGTGGGAATCATTCTCACGTCCTTGGAAGATAAGAATGATAAAAAAGAGGGCGAGCCAAGCAATTTGAAAAAGGGCATTTTGATTCTCCTTGTTTCGACTCTTGGTTATTTGGTTTATGTAGTCGTGGCTAGATTATTCAATGTGTCCGGCTGGTCCGCGCTGCTGCCACAGGCAATTGGCATGGTGGTCGGGGGGTTAGTTTTAACCTATAGACACAAACCCTTTAACAAGTATGCGATCAGAAATATTCTCCCAGGGTTAATCTGGGCAGGCGGAAATATGTTTTTGTTTATTTCTCAGCCGCGAGTCGGCGTTGCAACGAGCTTTTCCCTTTCACAAATGGGAATTGTCATTTCTACGCTCGGCGGTATTTTCATCCTGCGTGAAAAGAAAACGAAACGCCAGCTTATAGCAATTGCGATCGGGATTATCCTGATTATTGCCGCCGCCGTATTCTTAGGAATCGCCAAAACAAATTCATAACAAATGGAGGAGGATGTATATGTATCCGGATTTAAAAGGAAAAGTCGTCGCTATTACAGGAGCTGCTTCAGGGCTCGGAAAGGCGATGGCCATTCGCTTCGGCAAGGAGCAGGCAAAAGTGGTTATCAACTATTATAGTAATAAACAAGATCCAAACGAGGTAAAAGAAGAGGTCATCAAGGCGGGCGGTGAAGCTGTTGTCGTCCAAGGAGATGTCACGAAAGAGGAAGATGTAAAAAATATCGTGCAAACGGCAATCAAGGAGTTCGGCACACTCGATATTATGATTAATAATGCCGGTCTTGAAAATCCTGTACCATCTCACGAAATGCCGCTCAAGGATTGGGATAAAGTCATCGGCACGAACTTAACGGGTGCCTTTTTAGGAAGCCGTGAAGCGATAAAATATTTCGTAGAAAACGATATCAAGGGAAATGTCATTAACATGTCCAGTGTGCACGAAGTGATTCCTTGGCCGTTATTTGTCCACTATGCGGCAAGTAAAGGCGGGATAAAGCTGATGACAGAAACATTAGCGTTGGAATACGCGCCGAAGGGCATTCGCGTCAATAATATTGGGCCAGGTGCGATCAACACGCCAATCAATGCTGAAAAATTCGCTGACCCTAAACAGAAAGCTGATGTAGAAAGCATGATTCCAATGGGATATATCGGCGAACCGGAGGAGATCGCCGCAGTAGCAGCCTGGCTTGCTTCGAAGGAAGCCAGCTACGTCACAGGCATCACGTTATTCGCGGACGGCGGTATGACACAATATCCTTCATTCCAGGCAGGACGCGGTTAAACAAAAAAAGCGACCCAGACATCACATCTGGATCGCTTTTTTATTACGCACGCTTTTTCTTAACAAGTGCTGCTACAGATAAAATAATGGCAGCCGCAGACAGCACAATCGCTGTAATGTCTAGAGCTGAAGAACCTGAGTTTTCGGAATCGTCTTCTGTTTTCGTGGCGCCGTGCTCATCTGTCACTTGTTTTGCAGACGTGATGTTTGTAATGGAATGAGGTGTATCGGCATCCTCGTCACCTGTCCACTCAACAATGCTGCCGTCTTTGTAATATTGGTATGCGTCCCAAGCAGCTTCCTCCGCTTTGTCAGGGTTTTTGGCAACAAAGGTAAACTGCTGGAACTGGCCTTCCTGAATGCCTCCGTCAGTCGCTTCCCACGTCACGGACACTGATTTGTCATCATGTTTTTGAGTGGAAACCTTCCAGCCCGGAATTGGCTCATATTGCTGGAATTCAACATCCTTCGGCATTTTGAGGACAACCTTCGTTGTCGGCAGATTTTTCTCAGAAGGGACCTTCATTGTATACGTTTCCCAAGAGCCTGCAGCAGACTCAGCCGGTTTTACAGAAACGTGCGCGCTGGCAGGGGCCGTAAAGAATAAGAGGGAGCCGACAATAGCCGGAGATAGTGTCAATGCGATTTTTTTCAACAACGTAAACACTCCTTAATTGGTCTTTGTAAACATGATATTGATTTCGTTAAAGTCGCCGGTCAGGCCGTGGACTTTGATCTTCCAGTTTCCTTTTTCATTAATCGACAGGTTTTGATCTTGGAAGACGCCTTTTGTTTTTTCTTTTAATGTAAAGGTGCTTTTGTTTTCGCTGCCTGACAGGCCTGTTTTATAAACGGTTAACGTGATTTGCTGGATGTTTTTCACGGGATCTCCGTTATGGTCGGTGACACGCAGCTCAAAAACATTTTTTCCGGGCTGGTTTGGGCTGATGCTGAGAGAAACGCTTTGTCCGTTCTCAATCGCTTTGGTTTGGTAAAACGGTTCCGGCGCCGGCTCAGGCGGGCTTGGCAGGCTTGTAAACACGGCCGCTGTGATCAATACAGCGATGCCGATTGCCCACTCCGCTTTCAACGTTCGGCTGATTCCTGTGCGGCGCTGCTTTCTGGTAAGCAGAAAATGAATTGCGCCTAAGACCAGCATGAAAACAAACAGCCCGCTTTTCACTAAAAGAGCTTGGCCGTACGCTGTATGGAACAGAGAATCCATTGAACGAATGATGAAAAATCCATTAAGCAAGCCTGAAAACAAAATGACACCGACTGCAGTGAGCGCCCATGGGGAGAACCGTCTGACCGTCTCCCACGCGAGCGTTTTGTCAGGCTGCCTCCATTCTTTTGAGAGTAGCAAAACGAGTGCCGCTATTCCGCCGACCCAGATGGAAGCGGAAGTTAAATGAAGGAAATCCATCAAAATGCCGACCGTTTTTTCTTCAACGACAGCAGCATGCCCGGTAAACGCCTTGGCAAGCAGGAGACCGAAAAAGAAAATGAGCGGCGCTGTCCAATAGCCAAAGGATGAAAAGCGGTTTTTCCGTATCGCAGGGATGACAGACAGTGCGAGCAGCACGAACAGCGCAGCCTGTATGATCCAAATGGAGCCGCCTGCTGTCTCAAACAGTGTTTCTCTGATGTAGCCCGGCTGGAATGCGCTGCCCCAGCCGCCGCCTGCGTTCGCTTTTGTCTGAATCGGAAGCTGAAGCAAAAGCGCCAGCCCCAATGCTGCGATCGAGCCGGTCAGGATACGTCTCGTCCGTTTGACGAGCTGTTCTGATTTCCCTTTATACCAGAAAAGATGGAAGAAAACCGTTCCGATAAACAGAGATAAGGCTGTATACAGAATCGCGCGATCTGCTGCTGTTCCCGGATTCAGAGCTGAATCGGCTGCTTTTTGGCTGCTGAATCCGCCATCCGCTTTCCCGATACTGAACGGAATGGCGCCGGAAACAGGATGTCCATCCGCGGATACGGCATTCCATTCCGCTCTGTACACATCTTTAGGCAGATTCTTCTTCAGCTTCACTGTCATGATGTGATGATTATCTTTTTTGATTTCAGTCTTGTCCGTATCCACACGGTCGCCGTTTGAATTATAGACTTTAATGTAATGAAACCCTTCTTCAACCGGTTCATTAAATTCGATTTCCACCTGCGCAGGGGCGCTTTTTAATTCGCTGTTTTCCCTAGGTGAAGATTTGACAATATAGGCGTGAGCAAAGCTTGTTTTCGGCAGGAAAACAAGAAAAAGCAGAAGGATGATCCACCATCTGTTTCGCTTCATCACTCAGACACCACCTTCCGCTGTATGTGTTGTGTTATTTCTTGGTGCAGGTGCAGCGTTTCTTTCTGTCTTGAAGCATATCTTCCAGCGCTTGGTCGAAAGTGCGGACGGCTCCGCCGAATCCTTTTTGAAATCGTTCGGCATGGTCAAGTGCCGCAAACGGAATGGCCTGCGGCTGGCAGCAGTGCAGGTTTAATTCAGCATTTACGACGAAATAAGCCGAACCGGCACTGACGGTTGTCTGTAACAGAAAATCTCTGCAAATCAAGTGTGAAACCTCTTCCGTTTTATCCGCGTAACGCAAAAACGCGCAATGTGCGCAGCATAGCTGTTCAATGTCTTGGTTTACCGTAATCAGCTGAACCGAATGAGCTTGATTGACGGGCTTCAAGCAATAGCTGCACATATGATCCGTTTGAGGTGTTCGGGCGGGGAGCGTGATGCCGCCGGCCGTTTTAATGACCTGATTTGACTGAACCAGCTGATTGACATCTCTATATACCGTCATTTCCGAAACGCCGAACCTTGCGCTGATGTCAGAAATTCTAAGCGAGCCTTCTTCTTTCAGCCACTTCAGTATGTGTTGCTGTCTATTAATCGGAAGCATTCATACACCCTCTTCATTAAGATCTATTTAAGCGTAGAGGATTTTAGAGACGGAGACAAGTAAGTGGATGATAAAAAATGTGAAAATGTGTTGAACAGCAACAAAACGAAACAGAAGGGACTCTGGTATAATAGACAGATGGAATAGAAAGTGAGGAATACCCTATGAAAGAAACACCATGCCCGAACTGCGGCAAACCTTTGACAGGCGATATGGTCAGATCATCAAATGTGCCTTGTCAATTTCGCTGCGGCCACTGCCGGGAACGGCTTTATGAATATAAAGTTTCAGCTCCGATTATGCTGGTATCATTAGCGGCCATCGTGCTGCTTATTTATCTTTTGATGCTCCTCCGCAATGCGGCAGGCTCAGTGCTGCCAGCTGTACAGCACGTGCCGATGGCTGTATTTGCGCTTGTGTGCGCGTATCCCGTTTTTATTGTGAGTGAGCGGATGATTGCAAAGTACGTGATTCAAAATGGCAACATCATTTATAGAGGAAAGAGAAAAGGCTCCTGAAACCAGGAGCCTTTTTATTTTTAAAAAATTGTCACAGTCATGTGCCAAAGTCCTCTTTACTTTCAATTGTATAGGGACTGTAAGCGTTTTAACATAGAGTCAAAGGGAAGCATCATTCTCTGAACATATTTTTGTATCTTACAGCGACAAACAAAACAGGGAGGGTTTATATATGCAGCAGCAAGAACAGCAGCAAGGCGGCATGAAAGTGAAAGTGCAACGCTTTGGGAGTTATTTGAGCGGAATGATCATGCCGAATATCGGCGCGTTTATCGCGTGGGGTATCATTACCGCGCTGTTTATTCCGGCAGGATGGTTTCCGAATGAACAGCTGAACACGCTGGTCAGCCCGATGATTACGTATTTATTGCCGCTTTTGATAGCGTATACAGGCGGAAAAATGATCTACGACCACCGCGGCGGAGTTGTCGGAGCGACAGCGGCAATTGGGGTGATTGTAGGATCGGATATTCCAATGTTTTTAGGCGCAATGATTATGGGTCCGCTTGGCGGATACCTCATTAAACAGACTGATAAATTATTCAAGGATAAAGTCAAGCAAGGCTTTGAAATGCTGATCAACAACTTTACGGCAGGGATTGTCGGCGCGGCTTTAACGATTCTCGCGTTTTACGCCATCGGCCCGGTTGTCTTGACGCTAAATAAATTGCTGGCGGCTGGTGTGGAAGTCATTGTACACGCTAATTTACTGCCGGTAGCCAGTGTTTTTGTAGAACCGGCGAAAGTGTTGTTCCTTAACAACGCCATAAACCATGGAATCTTAAGCCCGATCGGAATCGAGCAAGCATCTCAAACAGGAAAATCAATTCTGTTTTTAGTAGAAGCAAACCCTGGACCGGGGCTCGGCATTTTGCTGGCCTACATGTTCTTTGGCAAAGGATCTTCAAAATCAACGGCTCCCGGTGCGGCGATCATCCATTTCTTCGGAGGGATTCACGAGATTTACTTCCCGTACATTCTGATGAAACCGGCCCTGATTCTCGCAGCCATTGCCGGCGGAGCAAGCGGACTCTTAACATTTACGATCTTTAATGCCGGACTTGTCGCGGCAGCGTCACCGGGAAGCATTATCGCATTGATGGCAATGACGCCAAGAGGAGGCTATTTCGGCGTATTGGCGGGTGTATTGGTCGCTGCAGCTGTATCGTTCATCGTTTCAGCAGTGATCCTGAAATCCTCTAAAGCTAGTGAAGAAGACCTGGCTGCCGCAACAGAAAAAATGCAGTCCATGAAGGGGAAGAAAAGCCAAGCAGCAGCTGCTTTAGAGGCGGAACAAGCCAAAGCAGAAGAAGCGTCTGAGCTGTCTCCTGAAAGCGTGAACAAAATTATCTTTGCGTGTGATGCGGGAATGGGATCAAGTGCCATGGGGGCATCCATCTTAAGAAACAAAGTGAAAAAAGCGGAGCTTGACATCAGTGTGACCAACACGGCCATTAACAATCTGCCAAGCGATGCGGATATTGTCATCACCCACAAAGATTTAACAGACCGCGCGAAAGCAAAGCTGCCGAACGCGACGCACATATCAGTGGATAACTTCTTAAACAGCCCGAAATACGATGAGCTGATTGAAAAGCTGAAAAAGTAATCTTATAGAAAGAGAGTGATACTCATGCAAGTACTCGCAAAGGAAAATATTAAACTCAATCAAACGGTATCATCAAAAGAAGAGGCCATCAAATTGGCAGGCCAGACGCTGATTGACAACGGCTACGTGACAGAGGATTACATTAGCAAAATGTTTGAACGTGAAGAAACGTCTTCTACGTTTATGGGGAATTTCATTGCCATTCCACACGGCACAGAAGAAGCGAAAAGCGAGGTGCTTCACTCTGGAATTTCAATCATACAAATTCCAGAGGGCGTTGAGTACGGAGAAGGCAACACGGCAAAAGTGGTATTCGGCATTGCGGGTAAAAATAATGAGCATTTAGACATTTTGTCTAATATCGCCATTATCTGCTCAGAAGAAGAAAACATTGAACGCCTGATCTCCGCTAAAAGCGAAGAAGATTTGATCGCCATTTTCAACGAGGTGAACTGACATGATCGCCTTACATTTCGGTGCGGGAAATATCGGGAGAGGGTTTATCGGCGCGCTGCTTCACCACTCCGGCTATGATGTGGTGTTTGCGGATGTGAACGACACGATGGTCAGTCTCCTCAATGAAAAAAAAGAATACACAGTGGAACTGGCGGAAGAGGGACGTTCATCAGAGGTCATTGGCCCGGTCAGCGCGATTAACAGCGGCAGTCAGCCCGAGGAGCTGTACCGGCTGATGAATGAGGCGGCGCTCATCACAACAGCTGTCGGCCCGAACGTGCTGAAGCTGATTGCTCCGTCTATCGCAGAAGGATTAAGACGGAGAAACGCTGGAAACACACTGAATATCATTGCCTGCGAAAATATGATTGGCGGAAGCAGCTTCTTAAAGAAAGAGATATACAGCCATTTAACGGAAGCAGAGCAGAAATCCATCAGTGAAACGGTAGGTTTTCCGAATTCTGCCGTTGACCGGATCGTCCCGATTCAGCATCATGAAGACCCGCTGAAAGTATCGGTTGAACCATTTTTCGAATGGGTCATTGATGAATCAGGCTTTAAAGGGAAAACACCAGTCATAAACGGCGCACTGTTTGTTGATGATTTAACGCCGTACATCGAACGGAAGCTGTTTACGGTCAATACCGGACACGCGGTGACAGCGTATGTCGGCTATCAGCGCGGACTCAAGACGGTCAAAGAAGCAATCGATCATCCGGAAATCCGCCGTGTCGTTCATTCGGCGCTGCTTGAAACTGGTGACTATCTCGTCAAATCGTATGGCTTTAAGCAAACTGAACACGAACAATATATCAAAAAAATCATCGGTCGCTTTGAAAATCCTTTCATTTCGGACGATGTGACCCGCGTAGCGAGGTCACCTCTCAGAAAACTGGGAGAAAATGATAGACTTGTAGGCCCGGCAAAGAAAATAAAAGAACCGAACGCGCTGGCGGAAGGAATTGCCGCAGCTCTTCGTTTCGATTTCACCGGTGATCCTGAAGCGGTTGAACTGCAAGCGCTGATCGAAGAAAAAGGATACAGCGGCGTACTTCAAGAGGTTTGCGGCATTCAGTCCCATGAACCGTTGCACGCCATCGTTTTAAAGAAACTCAATCAATAACCGACCACCCGTGACACAATGTCACGGGCTTTTTTTACTATCTCGCAATCTAGTATAATAGAAAGCGCTTACGATAACAGGGAAGGAGAATGACGATGAAACAATTCGAGATTGCGGCAATACCGGGAGACGGAGTAGGAAAAGAGGTTGTAGCGGCTGCTGAGAAAGTGCTTCATACAGCCGCTGAGGTACACGGAGGTTTGTCATTCTCATTCACGGCTTTTCCATGGAGCTGTGATTATTACTTGGAGCACGGCAAAATGATGCCCGAAGATGGAATACATACGCTTACTCAATTTGAAGCGGTTTTTTTGGGAGCCGTCGGAAATCCGAAGCTGGTTCCCGATCATATATCGTTATGGGGCCTGCTGCTGAAAATCCGGAGGGAGCTTGAGCTTTCCATTAATATGAGACCCGCCAAACAAATGGCAGGCATTACGTCGCCGCTTCTGCATCCAAATGATTTTGACTTCGTGGTGATTCGCGAGAACAGTGAAGGTGAATACAGTGAAGTCGGCGGGCGCATTCACAGAGGCGATGATGAAATCGCCATCCAGAATGCCGTGTTTACGAGAAAAGCGACAGAACGTGTCATGCGCTTTGCCTTCGAATTGGCGAAAAAACGGCGCAGTCATGTGACAAGCGCCACAAAGTCTAACGGCATTTATCACGCGATGCCGTTTTGGGATGAAGTCTTTCAGCAGACAGCCGCTGATTATAGCGGAATCGAAACATCATCTCAGCATATTGATGCGCTGGCCGCTTTTTTTGTGACGCGTCCGGAAACGTTTGATGTCATTGTGGCGAGCAACTTGTTCGGTGATATTTTAACCGACATCAGCTCAAGCCTGATGGGAAGCATCGGCATTGCGCCTTCTGCGAACATCAATCCATCCGGCAAATATCCGTCCATGTTTGAACCGGTTCACGGCTCAGCTCCTGACATTGCCGGACAGGGCCTTGCCAATCCGATCAGCCAGATTTGGACAGCGAAGCTGATGCTCGACCACTTCGGAGAGGAAGAGCTGGGGGCGAAAATTCTGGATGTGATGGAGCAAGTGACTGCCGACGGCATCAAAACACGCGACATTGGGGGACAAAGCACAACGGCTGAGGTCACTGATGAAATCTGTTCGCGCTTAAGAAAGCTCTGATGAATCAGGCCGGGGCAGATGGCTGCCCCGGCCTGTCCATTTCCTTACGAAAATTTCCACGAAAGTCTAACCAAGCAGATCCAAATGCTGTATAATAATTTGGAATTCTTAGGAAAGCATCGGGTGAAGGAAGTTGAATGCAAAAACAATCACGTTAAAGAAAAAAAGAAAAATCAAAACGATCGTTGTACTCAGTATCATTATGATCGCAGCTCTCATTTTTACGATCAGATTGGTGTTTTACAAGCCTTTTCTTATTGAAGGATCATCAATGGCCCCAACGCTTAAAGACTCAGAAAGAATTCTGGTTGATAAAGCAGTCAAATGGACTGGCGGGTTTCACAGAGGAGACATCATAGTCATTCATGACAAAAAGAGCGGCCGCTCATTTGTCAAACGTTTAATCGGTTTGCCTGGTGACAGCATTAAAATGAAAAATGATCAGCTATACATAAATGATAAAAAGGTGGAAGAACCATACTTAAAGGAATATAAACAGGAGGTCAAAGAGTCGGGTGTAACCTTAACAGGTGACTTCGAAGTTGAGGTTCCTTCCGGTAAATATTTTGTGATGGGAGATAACCGTCTCAATTCACTGGATAGCAGAAACGGAATGGGCATGCCTTCTGAGGACGATATCATCGGTACTGAATCTCTCGTCTTTTATCCATTCGGTGAGATGAGACAGGCAAAATAAAATGCAATGCAAAAAGAACATGGAACATGACGGCACCGATAATAAAGCGCCGTGCACGTTTAAAAAAATGATGATGAAACGGTGCGGAGCCGGCTTTCCGCCCCGTTTTTTATGATAGAAAGCGTTTTGAAGAAAAGGGCCCTGTTGAAATAAACAGAATCAGGATTGGCGAAGCCGTGAAGCGCATCGAATTGGTAAATCTCAAGATGGGTATGCTGTTTTTCCCGCAGTTTTTTGATAAGAAGCGCTACGTCAAACGACGGCTCATAATTAGGGAAAAACAATAGGACCGGGCAGGCTGGCATGTGATGAAGAGAGTCGCGTATCCGGGAACCGTAATAACAAACCGATCCGCTCACCTCAGGCATACTGCTGCATTTCCATGCGATAGTAGCCCCCACGCTGAATCCAATCACAAAGATGTGCCGTCCGGCGTTTTGCCTGATCACATTCTGGATGATGGTTTCTCCCGTTTTCAGCCTTTCGTGTTTTGTAAATTGTTCGTATGCCGTTTTTTCTTCTTTCAGTGTGTAGACTTCATCCTCGCCGAGCAGGTTGGGCGTCAACACATCATATCCAGCCATTTTGATCAGCCGGCCCATCTTTTTCATATGGCTGTTTACACCATATATTTCGTGTGCGAGAATGACAAGCGGTTTTGGGAACATAACGGCCTCCTTTTGTGTTTTTTCCATTATATCCTATCGTTTCACTTTAGGCTGAGATATAATGGTCAAAAAAAGGAGATATAAAATGAACTCATTATCTTTGCCTCACCGCTATCCATTTTTGTTTATTGATGGCGTGACGGATAGCGAGCCCGGCAAACATGCGGCAGCTTATAAGCTGATTAGTGAGAACGACTGGTTTATCACTGATACGCAAACAGAAATGCCGTTTTCACTTGTGATTGAAGCGCTTGCGCAAACCGCGGCTTTTACAGGAATTACAGATGAGAACAGCTTGGGATTATTGTCTTCGGTGAAGAAAGCGGAAAAGCTGGGAGAAGCTGTGCCTGGTGACCGGCTTGATCTTACGTTTGAAGTCACGCGCAATCGGCGCGGGTTTGTGTTCGGACATGCCAAGGCATCAGTTGGAGAGCAGCCTGTTGCTGAAGCTGAAATCGGCATCTATATTGAAAAATGAAAAAAACCCTTCACAACATTTTGTGAGGGGTTCTATTTTGTGTCGTAATCCCGTTCGCTTTGAGAGTTATCTCTTTGCTGGCGTTTGTGTTTTTCATCATTCATATTTTCCTTCAGCTCTTCATTAGGAATCGGATCGGTTAAGTCGTTGTGCTCGGGGTTTTCATTTGGTTTGTTTTGCTGTTTTTTTTCTGTCATGTTTGATCACCTCACCGTTTGTTTTCCTCTTATTCATTCTCCTCAAACATAGGAAATCGCTTTTTTGTCCCGCTGGGTATAATGTATTAGAATAGAGAGAAGCACAACAAAAAGATAAAGAGAGGTACATATATGTCTGTTCAAAGAGAAGATGTAGATATCAAGCTGATCGCAATTGATATGGATGGTACACTGCTGAACGACGAGCAGCTGATCTCGGATGAAAACCGCAAAGCCATTCGTGAAGCGGAGGATAAAGGTGTGTATGTGGTGATCAGCACGGGCCGGACGCTGATGACGTGCAGGGAGCTGGCGGAATCGCTAAAGCTGTCATCCTTTCTAATCACGGCAAACGGCAGTGAAATTTGGGATTCGAATTTTAATTTGGTGGAACGGAAGCTGCTTCATACGGACCATATTCAAATGATGTGGGATTTGCGGAATAAGCACAACACTAATTTCTGGGCTTCTACGGTGAATAAAGTATGGAGAGGCGAGTTTCCGGAAAACATTACGGATCATGAATGGCTCAAATTCGGCTTTGACATCGAGGATGACGATATCCGAAACGAAGTGCTTGAGGAGCTGAGAAAAAACAAAGAGCTCGAAATCACAAATTCAAGTCCGACAAACATTGAAGTCAACGCGCTTGGCATCAACAAAGCTGCAGCCCTTGCCAAGGTTACGGAAAAACTCGGCTTTACAATGGAGAATGTGATGGCGATGGGCGACAGCCTTAATGACATTGCGATGATCAAAGAAGCGGGTCTTGGCGTCGCAATGGGCAATGCGCAAGACATCGTAAAAGAAACGGCTGATTATATCACGGATACAAATATTGAGGATGGTGTCGCTAAAGCGATTCGCCATTGGGTACTATAAAAAAAGAGAGTCCTAAGATGGACTCTCTTTTTTAGTTTGGCAGGTTTTCTTCTGGGACCATGGTAGGTTTTCTGACAAAAGTATTTCACAAACTGATATGATTCACTTATAATGAAATAAAGTTCAAAAATTCGGAATAGTCGTTCCGAATTTCGGGACAATAAATGACATAAAGCATATCGTTTGCTTTGGCAGGAGGGATTCTGTGTTTCAGATTGATTTAAACTGTGATTTAGGAGAAAGCTTCGGAGCCTACAAGATAGGCCTTGACCAAGATATTTTAGAGTATGTGACATCAGCGAATATCGCATGCGGATTTCATGCAGGAGATCCTAGTGTTATGCGAAAAACCGTCGCGCTTGCAGCAGAAAGAGGCGTGAAAATGGGTGCGCATCCGGGCTTGCCGGATTTACTCGGTTTTGGGCGCCGCAATATGGCGATTTCTCCTGAGGAAGCGTATGATCTTGTCGTTTATCAAATTGGCGCGCTCTCTGGCTTTCTAAAAGCAGAGGGACTTCACATGCAGCACGTCAAGCCGCATGGCGCTTTATACAATATGGCGGCAGTCGATCAAAAACTGTCGGATGCTATCGCGAAAGCTGTCTATAAGGTTGATCCCGGCCTGATTCTTTTCGGTCTTGCTGAGAGCGAGCTTGTAAAAGCGGGAGAACGGATCGGACTTCAGACCGCAAATGAAGTGTTCGCCGACAGAACATACCAATCGGACGGCACGCTGACACCGCGCTCCCAGCCGGACGCACTCATTGAAAGTGATGATGCCGCCGTCACCCAGGTCATCAAAATGGTGAAAGAAGGGGCGGTCAAATCTCAGCAAGGACATGATGTGTCATTAAAAGCAGATACAGTCTGCATTCATGGAGATGGAGCCCATGCGCTGACATTTGCGCAAAAAATCAGAAAACAGCTCAAAGCGGCTGGAATTGAAGTGACAGCTATTTCAGAACAGAGGTCAACATAAAGGAGGAACAATAGATGGAGCAGCAGAAAAAGACAGCAGGAAAAAAAGCGGGCAGCTGGTCATTGCTGATGGGCGCCGCCTTTTTAATGGCGACATCAGCAATCGGACCGGGTTTCCTCACCCAAACCGCAACATTCACAAACACACTCGCAGCAAGCTTCGGTTTTGTCATCTTAATCTCTATTATTTTAGATATTTTCGCCCAAACCAATGTGTGGCGCATCATCGCAGTTTCTGGAAAACGAGGTCAGGAAATTGCGAATATGGTGCTTCCCGGACTGGGGTATTTCATCGCCATTCTCGTCGTGCTTGGCGGACTAGCTTTTAATATTGGGAATATCGGAGGGGCCGGGCTGGGACTTCAGGTGCTGTTCGGCATTACACCTGAAACAGGCGCTTTAATCAGTGCCGTTATCGCCATTTTGATTTTTGTCATCAAGGAAGCAGGAAAAGCGATGGACCGTTTTACGCAAATCGCGGGGTTCGTGATGATTATTTTAACGGTCTACGTTGCGGCGACGACAGCTCCTCCGGTCGGACAGGCAGTCGCAAATACATTCGTCCCGGAACACATCAGCATATTTGCCATTGTCACCCTAGTGGGCGGAACCGTCGGCGGTTATATTACATTTGCCGGGGGACACCGTTTGCTTGATGCCGGAATTAAAGGGAAGGAATCCATTCCGCAGGTGACAAAAAGCTCGGTTGTCGGCATTTTAATTACATCTGTCATGCGTATCGCTCTTTTTCTTGCGGTTCTAGGCGTTGTATCGAAAGGCCTGCACATCGATGAAAGCAACCCGGCGGCTTCTGTCTTCAAGCTGGCTGCTGGAAATGTCGGTTATAAAATTTTCGGATTGATCATGTGGTCTGCGGCGATTACGTCTGTTATTGGAGCAGCCTATACATCTGTTTCATTTTTCAAGACCTTTTCTCCAAAAATTGAAAAGAATTCACGCGGTATTATTATCGGATTTATTGTGGTTTCTACGTTAGCTTTTGTCACAATCGGCCAGCCTGCGAAGATCCTCGTCCTTGTCGGTTCACTGAACGGCTTAATTCTGCCGATTGCGCTCGGAACGCTGCTTGTTGCCGCCTACAAGAAAAACATTGTCGGTGATTATAAGCATCCGCTTTGGCTGACAAGCACAGGCGCGCTTGTAGTGATTGTAATGGCAGTTATGGGAATCTACACGTTATGTACACAACTTCCTCAATTGTGGAGCTGATATAAGTGGAGCAATTAAACAAAATGGCGCCAAAGGATGTACGCGCCCTGATACGAGAGGGGAAAATAAACGGGCCGACCGCAGGCATGTCCGGCGGCTACGCCCAAGCGAATCTTGTGGTTTTGAAAAAGGACCTTGCGTTTGATTTTCTGCTGTTTTGCCAGCGAAATCAAAAGCCCTGCCCCGTGCTGGATGTGATTGAAGCAGGTTCGCCTGTGCCGTCTCTGGCTGCGCCGGATGCTGATATCAGAACGGACTTTCCGAAATACCGTATTTACAGGCACGGTATCCTAACGGAAGAAGTATCTGATATTACGCCATACTGGGAGGACGATTTTGTCGGCTTTCTGATCGGATGCAGTTTCTCCTTTGAACAGGCACTAATCAATAATGGGATAGCTGTCCGGCATATTGATGAGGGGACAAACGTCTCGATGTATAAAACGAATATCGATTGTGTTCCGGCGGGGGCGTTTCACGGACAGATGGTTGTCAGCATGAGGCCGGTTCCTGAACGGCTGGCTGTACGTGCTGCACAAGTGACCTCGCGTTTTCCGGCTGTGCACGGAGGGCCGATCCATATCGGCAATCCGGGAGCAATCGGGATTCGCGATCTCGGGAAACCCGATTTCGGAGATGCCGTTTCCATTCGTGACGGCGAGGTTCCTGTTTTTTGGGCATGCGGGGTGACCCCGCAAGCCGTGGCTATGAATGTAAAGCCTGAAATGGTCATCACACATGCGCCGGGGCATATGCTCATCACAGATATTCGAGACGAGTCGCTTGCGGTGCTGTAGCCTCTCGTCATCCTGATGAACGAGAAATAAAAGAGGTGAGAAAGATGACTGTACGATATCAAATAGAACAGCTCGGTGATTCTGCAATGATGATCCGATTCGGAGAAGAAATCAATGAACAGGTCAACGGCATTGTCCATGCCGCGGCCGCTTATATAGAAGAACAGCCATTTCCGGGATTCATTGAATGTATCCCGGCTTTTACAAGTCTAACCGTATTTTATGATATGTATGAAGTGTACAAGCATTTGCCTCAAGGCATAAGCTCACCTTTTGAGAGTGTCAAGCGCGATGTCGAAGAGCGGCTAGCAGAAATAGCCGAAGACTATGAGGTCAACCGCCGTATTGTAGAAATTCCCGTCTGCTATGGCGGTGAATTCGGTCCGGATTTAGAAGAGGTGGCGAAGATCAATCAGCTGTCACCGGAGGAAGTAATCGACATTCATACAAACGGTGAATATGTGGTGTATATGCTTGGCTTCGCGCCCGGTTTTCCTTTTCTAGGCGGGATGTCAAAACGCATTGCAGCTCCGAGAAAATCATCACCAAGACCGTCGATTCCCGCAGGTTCGGTCGGTATTGCGGGATTGCAGACAGGCGTTTACCCGATTTCAACGCCGGGCGGCTGGCAGCTGATCGGCAAAACGCCGCTGGCTCTTTTCCGGCCGCAGGAAAACCCACCGACATTGCTGCGGGCGGGAGATACTGTGAAATTCGTTCGCATCTCAGAAAAAGACTATCACGCCTATAAGGAGGAGTCCAATTGAGCATGAAAGTATTAAAGCCCGGACTGCTCACAACGGTTCAGGATATAGGCAGAACGGGTTACCAAAAATACGGCGTTCTGGCCAGCGGCGCTATGGACACGGTTTCACTGCGCATTGCCAATTTGTTGATAGGAAACGGCGAAAATGAAGCAGGTCTCGAAATAACGATGATGGGGCCCGGTCCGTCGTTTCATTTTTCAAAACAGACACTGATTGCTGTGACAGGGGCGGACTTCACGCTGCGTATTAATGACGAGGAAGCGCCTTTATGGAAGCCTGTGCTCATTAAGGAAAACAGCACAGTCAGCTTTGGCCCCTGCAAACTCGGCAGCCGTGCTTATTTGGCGGCAGCCGGCGGCATCGAGGTGCCTGCCGTCATGGAAAGTAAAAGCACATACGTCAGAGGAAGCATCGGCGGACTTCATGGCAGAGCGCTTCAAAAAGAAGATGAACTGAACATTGGAGAGATGTCAGCTCTTTCGCAAACCATCCTTTCCCGCTTAAGTTCGCAGCTTGGAAAACAGGGATTTGCAGCACCGAAGTGGTCAGTCAGCCGCGGCAGATTTCTGCCATTGAAGAAGAATCCCGTCATTCGGGTGCTGGAAGGAAAGCAATTTGCCTTTTTCACAGAAGAATCAAAAACGCGTTTTTATCAAGAAGCATTTCGTGTCACGCCGCAGTCTGACCGTATGGGCTACAGGCTCAAAGGAGAACCGCTCGAACTGAAGGCCCCGCTTGAGATGGTGTCGGAAGCGGTTTCATTCGGAACAGTTCAGGTGCCGCCTGACGGCAACCCGATTATCCTGCTTGCAGACCGGCAGACGACTGGCGGCTATCCGAGGATCGCGCACATCATATCCGCTGATCTGCCGATTGTTTCCCAAATCATGCCGGGCGAGCACGTCCAGTTTGAACCTGTGTCCCTTCAGGAGGCAGAAGCGCTTGCGGTAGAACGGGAACAGCATATAAAAGAACTGAAAACGAGAATGAAGATGGAATGGCTGACATAGCAAAGGGGATGAATGATGCAGAATAAAAATAAAACCGTAGTCAAATCTATGGCGCTGCTTAATTTGTTTTTGCATAAACCAAGCCTAACCTTAAGTGAACTGGTGTCGCTGACGGGAATGCCGAAGACCTCTGTTCACCGGATGGTCAGCTCCTTGGAGGAAATGGGGTTCCTCAGTCGGGATGCGTCCGGCGCTTATTCGCTGGGATTGGTGTTTTTGGAATTCGGACAGCTTGTCGCTGACAGGCTGGATATCAGAAAAATAGCGAAACCGGTGATGGAAGAGCTCTGCCGGGAAGTGGATGAGGCCGTGCAGTTGATCATGAGAGACGGCAATGAAGCGATATACGTTGAGAAAATAGAAGGGACACAGACTGTGCGGCTGTATACGGCGATCGGCAGGCGTTCCCCGCTATACGCAGGAGCGTGCGCCAGAAGCATTCTGTCCTTTCTTCCCCGTGAAGAAATCGAAGCATACATCAAACAAACCGAGCTCATTTCGATTGGCTCCGGAACGATTACCGATCCCGAAAAACTGCTTCAGGAGATTGATGCCTCTGTGCAAAATGGCTATACTGTCAGCTATTCAGAGCTCGAAAACTATACGGCTGCGATCGGCGCCCCGATCTTTAACCATAAGCGCCAGGTGGCAGCCGGCATTAGCATTGCAGGCTTTGAAGCGAGATTTACAGAAGACAGGCTGCCCTATTTAACAGAAAAGGTGAAGGACGCCGCTTTACAGATTTCAAGAAAAATAGGATATACATAAGTAGCCAATCTTTTCTCTGCTGCGTACATTAACGTATCGACGTTCAAGAGTGGAGGAAAGAACATGGTGCTTCGATATACAGCTCTGGGCGATTCCTTGACGACAGGGAGAGGCTCCGGGCTGTTTTCACCCGGCTTCGTCCAGCGTTTTGGGGACATGATGGAAGCTGACTTGAAAACAAGAACGGCAATAAACATATTTGCCAGATCAGGCCTGAATACAGAAGAGATTTTGGGACTCCTGTCATATCCCTATGTGCAAAAATGCATTCGAGATGCTGATATGATAACGATCACAGGGTGCGGAAACGATCTCATCGATTCGGTCTTAGCCTACCAAACCTCTAAGGATGAAACGATTTTCAGCCGTGTATCCGCCCATTGCCATGAGAATTTTGAAAAGATGATTGTCAAAATCGCCGAGATTAAAGGAGAAAATCCTTCCCCGTACGCCATTCGTGTGTTCAACTTATACAATCCGTTTCCCGAAATTGATATCGCCGGCAAATGGATCACTTCGTTTAATTCACATTTAGAAACACTTGCATCAGCACCCCATGTCAAAATCGCAGATGCCTATAGCATCTTCAAAGGCAAAGAACAGGAATATCTGTCCTTTGACGGTGTCCATCCGAACAGCAAAGGCTATCAAGCGATGGCTGAAGCCGTTCACAAGCTAGGCTATAAAGAATTATCAGTTTCATAGAAAACGCGCCTCATGACAGGCGCGTTTTTTATGTGTGATCGAAATATTAAAAGAAACTTAAAATTCTCTGTCTTCTGTTCTACAGACAAACAAAGTGCGCTAGAATAATGGAGGGCGTAGGCAAATATAGCCATAACGTTCAATATTTCGTATATAAGGAAGGATGGTCCTTTTGTTTCGGATTTTTAAAATGTCTTTTGCGGTTATCATTATTATACTGGCGCTTATTGCTTTTAACTATACGGAACACACCTCTGTTATCCAATCGGTCATGCTCGTCTTTCTTGGCGCCGTCATGTTTATGCAGGGGCTTGAAGAGCGCAAAAAAGAAAATGACGGCTCAGGCGCTTTTAATATTTATACCGCCGTTTTTGTATGGTCTGTCTCCCTTATCGGTTTTACACTTCATATTATATAAATCTATTACACATCCTGAAAATGCTCGACCGTCGGGAACGGGGTATAGAACCGATGAAGCAAGGCTTTCCACTCTTGATACTCTGAAGAACCGCGAAAGCCTTCCGTATGGTCCTCAAGTGTTTCCCACTCCACAAGAAGCAGATATTTATGCGTTTCCTCCATGCATTTTGATAACGAGTGAGTGATATAGCCCTTCATGCCGGAAATAATCGGCGCCGCTTGCCGGAATGCATCCTCAAACTCTTGTTCAAGGCCTTCTTTAATGTGAAGCATTGCTGCCTCTCTGACCATGCTATCCCTTCTTTCTGTCTTTTCAAATAGTCTACAGCAAACGATAGGAGATTTCTGCAAAATCGGTGAACTTTTCCTTCATTTTCAAAAAAATCTTGCACGCACCAATTCAATTAAGAGAAAATAACAAGTGGAAGGCAGGGGAAAGTCATGTTAAAAAAGTGTATTCTACTAGTATTTCTATGCGTCGGATTGATTGGGTTAATCGGATGCTCCAAAACAGATTCACCAGAGGATCGCATGGAAGCATTCGTGAAACAGTGGAACGATCAGCAATTCGATGACATGTATCAAAGCCTGACTAAAGATGTCAAAAAAGAAATCTCCAAAAAAGATTTCGTCAACAGGTATAAAGCCATCTATGAGCAGGCCGGCGTAAAAAATTTGAAAGTCACTGCGGGAGAAGTAGATAAGGACGATCAAGACAACAAGACAATGAAACATATCCCGTATAAAGTCAGCATGAACACAAATGCCGGCAAAGTCAGCTTCAAGAATACTGCTGTGCTGAAATTAGAAAAAACAGATGACGAGGAGTCATGGAATATAGATTGGGACCCATCGTTTATTTTCAAGCAGCTGGCTGACGACAAAACCGTGCAAATTATGAGCATTGAACCGAAACGAGGCCAAATTTACGATAAAAATGGAAAAGGTTTAGCTGTCAATACAGATGTTCCGGAAATTGGAATTGTTCCCGGAGAGCTTGGCGATAAAAAAGAGAAAGTTATAAAAGAACTCGCCAAAAAACTTGATTTGACTGAAGACGACATCAAGAAAAAGCTGGATCAAGGCTGGGTAAAAGACGATTCGTTTGTGCCGCTCAAAAAGGTCAAGCCTGACCAGGAGAAGTTAGTTTCAGAAGCGACGTCATTACAAGGCGTAACAAGAACGAATGTCAGCTCCCGCTACTATCCGTATGGCGAAAAGACAGCCCATTTAACAGGCTATGTCCGCGCCATTACAGCGGAAGAACTGAAGAAAAAGAAAGAAGGAACGTACAGCGATACGTCTAACATCGGTATCGCCGGACTTGAAAATGTGTATGAAGACAAGCTAAGAGGCACAACTGGCTGGAAAATCTACGTGCCGCAAACCGGGGAAGTCATCGCTGAAAAGAAAGCAAAGGACGGCGAGGATCTTCACCTCACAATTGATATCAAAACGCAAACGAAGCTGTATGATGAACTGAAGGATGACAGCGGGGCGGCAGTCGCGCTGCAGCCGAAGACAGGCGAAACACTCGCCCTTGTCAGCGCGCCTTCCTACGATCCAAACGGATTTATTTTCGGCTGGAGCGATAAGGAATGGAAAAAGCTAAACAAAGATAAAAACAATCCGTTTTCAGCGAAATTCAATAAGACATACGCGCCAGGTTCTACCATTAAACCGATTGCGGCTGCTATTGGAATCAAAAACGGCACCCTTAAAGCCGATGAGAAGAAAACAATTAAAGGCAAGGAGTGGCAAAAAGATTCGAGCTGGGGCGGCTATTCAGTGACACGTGTGTCTGAGAGACTTCAACAAGTCGATTTGGAAAACGCCCTTATTACGTCAGACAATATTTATTTTGCCCAGAATGCGCTTGATATGGGAGCGGACACCTTCACAAAAGGCTTAAAAACATTCGGTTTTTCAGAGGACGTTCCGTATGAATTCCCGATCCAGAAATCGTCTATTGCAAATGACAAGCTTGATTCAGACATTTTGCTTGCGGATACAGGCTACGGACAAGGGCAAATGCAAATGTCTCCGCTTCACTTGGCAACTGCTTACACGCCATTTGTTGACAATGGAGACCTTGTCAAACCGACGCTGATCAAAAAAGATTCACAAACAGCTGATGTTTGGCACAAGCAAGTGGTCACGAAGGAAGGAGCGGCAGACATTACAAAAGGTCTGAAAGGCGTTGTGGAAGATGAGCGCGGATCAGCGTATCAGCCTGTCGTGAAAGGAATCACAGTGGCTGGAAAAACAGGAACAGCCGAGCTGAAAACATCAAAAGATGATAAAGACGGCACGGAAAATGGCTGGTTTGTCGGCTACGATTACAAAAACAAAGACCTGCTTGTCGCCATGATGATCCAAAATGTGCAGGACCGCGGCGGCAGCCACTATGTCGTTGAGAAAGCGAAAAAGCAATTTCAATCGAATTAAAATGTCTTTTTAAAAGGAGCGAAAGGAAAAAGAGGATCTGAGGCCGAATGAACTAGTAAGGGGCAAAACCCGGTTTATACAAAGAAAAGAGGGATTTTGCATGCAGCGTATTCAATTGGCGGAGGATCTTCAATTTTCAAGAGTCATACACGGGCTTTGGCGGCTGAATGAATGGAACTATTCAGATGCTGAACTTCTGAGTCTCATTGAATGGTGTATCGATCATGGCATCACGACCTTTGATCATGCGGATATTTATGGAGGCTATACGTGCGAAAAGCTGTTTGGAAACGCCCTTGCCCTTTCGCCTGGATTAAGAGAAAACATAGAGCTGGTCACAAAATGCGGTATCGTTCTTGAATCGCCTGAACGGCCCGCTCACAGATCGCATCATTATAACACAAGCAAATCGCATATTTTGGCATCCGTTGAGCAATCGCTTATGAACTTAAGGACGGATTATATTGATGTGCTGTTGATTCACAGACCGGACCCGCTCATGGATCCGGAGGGGGTAGCAGAGGCGTTTCAGGCCTTGAAATGCTCTGGCAAGGTCAGGTACTTTGGCGTTTCAAATTTTAAAGATCACCAGTATCGGATGCTGGAATCTTATTTGCCTGAGAAGCTTGTGACCAACCAGATTGAGCTTTCCGCATATGAATTAGAAAATATGCTAGACGGCACTTTGAATCTGTGCCAGGAAAAACGAATTCCGCCGATGGCTTGGTCGCCTCTGGCAGGCGGCAAAGTATTCACTGGTGACACGGAAAAAGACCGGCGTGTCCGCACGGCGCTTGAATCCGTTCAAGCAGAGATCGGCGCCGCTTCATTGGGCGAGGTCATGTACACATGGCTGTTCACGCATCCGGCCGGCATTATGCCGATTGTCGGAAGCGGAAAGCGCGAGCGGATTTCCGCCGCGATAAATGCGTTGTCATACAAGCTTGACCAGGATCAATGGTTCCGCATTTTTACAGCCGTACAGGGTTACGATATTCCATAAAAAGCATCAGCTTACCAGCTGATGCTTTTTCAATATTGTCACACCGCATAGTGCCAAATTACCATTTATAAGTGATTGATTCTTTCTTGAAAGCGTTTTATATTAAAAGGAAACCTCTCTATATCCTCTACTGCATCTCCTTGCGACTTCATCCGCACATCAAGATTGGCTAGGAGGTCTTTTTTATGTATATGACTGCCAGAGAACAAAAGCTGTTAAAGCACTTATTATTACAAAACAGATATATAACCGTAACTGAGCTTGCTGAGCTGATGCAAGTCAGCACGAGAACCATTCACAGGGAACTCAAATCAATTAAACCGCTGATGGAAACCGTGGGGCTTACGTTAGATAAACAGCCCGGTAAAGGGTTGAAAGCAGTGGGAAGTCCCGAGGATAAACAAAAGCTGCTTACTGATTTATCATATGAACAGCATGAATACAGCGCCGACGAACGGAAACTGCTCATTCTTTGTTCGTTATTAGAGTCTCAGGAGCCCGTCAAACTGTACACTCTTGCTCATGATCTCCAGGTGACGAATGCCACGGTCAGCTATGACTTAGATGAGCTCGAGAAGTGGATTTCTCCCTTCGGACTGACACTGATCCGCAAAAGAGGTTTTGGCATCCAGCTTATAGGGCCGGAGAATGCGAAACGGAAAATTGTCGGCAACTTGATTGTGAACCGTCTCGACATCCAAATGTTTTTGGAAGCGGTTGAATTAAACATCAAAGGAAAAGCCGATTCTTCAGAGAAAATGTTCGGGGTTGTCAGCAAAGGTGAGCTGCTAAAAATGGAGCGCATCTTATTTCAACTCAAAGAAAAAATCGCTTTTTCATTGTCCGACAGCTCCTATATAGCGCTCGTCGTCCATCTGACGTATGCGATCGAACGAATTAAGCTTGGGGAAACCATCACCATGGAGCAAAATGAGCTTGAGGAACTGAAGAATGCGAAAGAATACAGTTCGGCTCTTGAAATCGCGGGCGAGCTTGAACGTGCCTTCGGCGTGACGATTCCAGAGGCGGAGGTCGGCTATATTACAATCCACCTTCGAAGCGCCAATCGAAAATACAAAACAGAATACAAAGCGCAGGAAATTGAGCTGGAAACAGCCCTGCAAACAAAGCGGCTCATTGCTTTTATTTCAGACAAAATCAGAATGGATCTAACGAAAAACTACTCTTTATATGAAGGCTTGATTGCCCATTTGGAGCCGGCCGTCAGCCGCATAAAAGAAAATATTGAGATATACAATCCGATGAAGGAACAGATCAAGCGCGATTATTTTCTGCTTTATATGGCGATCGAAGAAGGCGTCGAAAAGTATTTTCCGGGCATGTCCTTTTCTGATGATGAAATCGCTTTTATCGTTCTTCACTTTGGCTCGGCTCTTGAAATCAAAAAAGAAGAAGCAAAAGTGAAAGCGCTTGTCGTCTGCTCAAGCGGGATCGGCTCCTCGAAAATGCTTGCCTCCAGACTGAAAAAAGAGCTGCCGGAAATTGAATCGTTTGATATGTCATCCCTGATCGAGCTAAAGGGGAAGGATGTTCAAGCCTATGATATGATTGTGTCCACTGTACCGATTCCTTATGAAAACATTGATTACATCATGGTCAGCCCACTATTAAATGAGGAAGACGCAAACCAGGTCAAGCAGTATATCAAGCGGAAGATTCCCCTTATTCTTAACAAAAAAAGAAGCCCGAAGGAAGAGGCGCAGCAAGCTGATGTACCTGACATGCTAGAGGCGGCGGAAAGCATAGGGCGGTATATGGAGGTTATCCAAGATGTTCTGCGCCATTTTACGCTAGCTCAACTCAAAACAAACCCGGACCATAGCATGCTTCTGTTAGAGCTTTTTCAACAGCTGAAGAAGGATGGCTTGATCCGTGATCCGGAAAAAGCTGCGTTTTGCCTGGCTGAGCGGGAGAAACAAGGGGGATTGGGAATCCCCGGAACAAACATGGCGCTTTATCATCTCAAAAATGATGAAATCGTCCTGCCTTTTTTCAAAATGTTTGATCTCAGCACCTCCTATGAAGTGGATGGCATGGACGGAAATACCCTCAGGATGACACGCATTCTCGTCATGATGGCGCCTGGCTCATTATCTGCTGAAGGCTCAGAGATTTTAAGCGCGATCAGCTCGGCAATTATCGAGAGCGGAGAAAGCATGGCGGGGTTTCAGGAAGAAGGAGAACAAGAATTGTATCAGCGGTTAAACCGCATATTTTTCACATGGATGAAAGAAAAAAACATACTGTAAACCTGCATGGCACACGTCAAAAATTTGGCGTGTGTTTTTCTGTGGATGGGGAACAAAATAAGAAAATGTGGGACTATTTTATCATTCATTATTGGAATAATTCCAAAATGAAATAGTTTTACAAGTTATCTTTTTTGGGTTAAAATGGGTGAAGTAAGGAAGAAAATCTAACAAATTATTGAAGATTCAAGAGAATATAGGAGATGACGATATGGAAACATTACAGCATCTGATTCTGCATGACATGCCGAATAGCGAAGAAATAGAGGCTGTAAAAAGCGGAGACCATACACTGACATATAAAGGTTACCGTAAACGGATTAATCAGCTGGCGAATGCCATGCTTCAAAAAGGAATTCAAAAGGGCGACCGTGTTGCATTGCTTTGTAAAAACGGCCATCCCGCATCAACTGTTATGTTCGCCGCACTTGAAATAGGTGCTGTTGTCGTACCTGTCAGCTGGCAGCTGAAACCATATGAAATGACAGGCATTTTAAAAGCAAGTGAACCGAAAGCGATGTTTTACGGAGCGGAGTTTAAAGAGATACTGGATGAAGTTCTTCCTGAATTATCCTCACTGTGTGTAACAATGGAAACAGGAACAGCTTACGAAACATCTGCTGAATTTGAAGCGCTGTTTGCAGGTCCTGATCATTTGCCAGAGACGGAAATGGTTTCCCCTGATGATACAGCACTTCTGATGTTTACATCTGGAACAACGGGAAACCCGAAAAGATGCATGATTACACATGGCGGCATATACAGATACGTTAAAAAATCCAACAGCTCAATAGCACGCATGAAGGGCCTTCGTTTTCTCGCGTGCCATCCGATTTATCATACGAGTGCGCTCATTTGCATCATGCTTGGAACATTTGCAGAAACAACCTTTGTGTTTACAGAGGATCAAGATCCTGTTCACATGCTGAAGGTCATTGAAGAAGAGAAAATTCAGACCGTGATGGCTCTTCCTGTGTTTTACACGTATTTGCTTGAGGCGTGGGAAACGCACCAAACTGACTTATCTTCGCTTGTGATTTTAATGACAGGCGGAACAAAAGTGCCGAGCAGCCTAATCCGCCGCTATCTTGATATTGGCATTCCGCTTGCGCATGGCTATGGAAGTACTGAGGCTTGGGGCATCAGCACATGGACGCCTGATATGGGAATGGATAAAGCGGCATCTGCAGGAAAACCTGTGGCAGATGTTAAAGTCAAAGTGGAAGATCCTCTGACCGGAGAAGAACTTCCTCAAGGAGAAATCGGCGAAATCGTTGTTCATACTCCATTCTTATTTAAAGGCTATGAAGACAATCCTGAAGCAACAGCGAAAGTGCTGCAAAATGGATGGTTTAAAACCGGAGATTCAGGATATGTAGATGAAGATGGCTTTATTTTCATCACGGGACGCTACAAGGATGTCATTATTTACGGAGGCGATAACGTCTATCCTGATCAGGTTGAAGAAGTTATCCAGCAGATCCCGGGAATCCTTGAAACGGCTGTGGTCGGTATTCCTGATCCGCTTTACGGTGAAAAACCGAAAGCTTTTATCGTGAAAAATGGCGGCCAGCGCATCACGGAAGAGGATGTCATTGCATTTTGTAAAGAACGCCTGTCCGCTTACAAAATACCTGAAGTTGAATTTGTTAACGAACTGCCGAAAAACAACCTTGGCAAGGTGAAAAAAGACGTCCTGCGCAATCAGGCTGTACATTCATAAAAGAAGAAGCCCGTCCACTTTATGTGGCGGGCTTCTTTGCAGTTGCACAGACGGAAAGCTCAGGATTAATGTTCTTAAATTCTATATCAATGTCTTCGAAGCCGGCTGCTTTAAAGTCAGCAATCATCTGTCTTCCAAATGATTTGGTTTTCTCAGGACTGGCATCCGCTTCCCGCGGCTGCATCGTAATGGCTGCTTTGCCGCCTGGCTTTAATGCCCGATAAATCTGTTTCATGCCTTTTGTTTGGTCATTCCAAATGGTGTAGTTGTTAACGGAAATCACTTTATCATAAAACGAGGCGGGGAGAGGAAATGTCTCGATGCTTCCTTGTATCAGGCGCACACCCTTGGATTTCACTCTGCGGGCGGCCAGCTTCAGCATGGCCTCTGACACATCAATCCCATGAAGCTGAACATCCTTCTCGCGTTTCAGCATCTGCTGCATGCAGTATCCCGGGCCAAACCCGACTTCTAAAATGCTGTCCCCGCGCGTGATACCCAGCTGATTGATTGTCCACTGATTCAGTGTTTGATTTTCAGCAGCCATGATGTACCCGGCAATCATGCCGATGACGCCCTTTGGCCTGCTGAATCTTCTAGAAAGCATGTTAATCATTCAGCAACCAACCCCCTTTTTGAGTTAATTTCCTCCCAGCGTTCCATGTGAAACATTTTTCTGATAAAGCAATGCGAAGGTGCCAAGCCATGTTTATCCAAAGAGTGTGTGAGGTACACAACAAATAGACATGAAAACAAAGGAGGAGAATCATCATGGCAAATTATCCAAAAGAACTGCCGGCACAAACTCAAAGTCGCCAGCCGGGAATTGAAAGCGAAATGAATCCAAGTCCGGTGTATGAGTACGAGGATTATAAAGGAGCAGACAAATTAAAAGGAAAAGTAGCTCTTATTACAGGCGGCGACAGCGGGATCGGACGCGCGGTTTCCGTCGCTTACGCAAAGGAAGGCGCTGACATCGCCATTGTGTATAAGGATGAGCATGAAGACGCTGAGAAGACGAAGAAACGTGTTGAACAAGAAGGCGTAAAATGCCTGCTGATTGCTGGTGACGTAGGTGAAGAGGAATTCTGCAATGAAGCGGTTGAAAAAACGGTCAAGGAACTAGGCGGCCTTGACATCCTTGTCAACAATGCAGGTGAACAGCATCCGAAGGAAAGCATCAAAGATATTACGAGCGAACAGCTTCACCGCACATTCAAAACAAACTTTTATTCTCAATTTTATTTGACTAAAAAAGCAATTGATTACCTGAAACCGGGCAGCGCCATCATCAATACGACATCCATCAACCCGTACGTAGGGAACCCGACACTGATTGATTATACAGCGACAAAAGGGGCGATCAACGCCTTTACAAGAACAATGGCGCAGGCGCTTGTTAAAGATGGCATCCGTGTAAATGCAGTCGCGCCGGGTCCAATCTGGACGCCACTAATCCCAGCTACGTTCCCTGAAGAAACAGTTGCTCAATTTGGGCAAGATACGCCGATGGGCCGTCCTGGACAGCCTGTTGAGCACGTCGGCTGTTATGTGCTCCTGGCATCAGATGAGTCCTCTTACATGACAGGACAGACCCTGCATGTCAACGGCGGAAACTTTGTGACGACATAAGAGGGAGTGAGACATATGGGCATCACGAAAGAAGAAGTGAACAGCTACTATCAAAAAGCAGGGATTGTATTAACGGACGAGGAAGTAGACCAAATCCAGCTGATGGATTACGGCTTAGGAAAAGAAAGAAAAGTCGGGCTCCAGCTCTTCGTCTACGTCAATACAGACCGTTATTGTTCAAAGGAATTGGTGCTGTTTCCGGGACAGACTTGCCCGGAACACCGCCATCCGCCGGTCGACGGCCAGGAAGGCAAGCAGGAGACCTTCCGCTGCCGCTACGGAAAAGTGTATCTTTACGTAGAAGGAGAAAAAACGCCGCTTCCAAAGGTTCTCCCTCCTCAGGAAGACAGAGAACACTATACGGTCTGGCACGAAATTGAGCTAGAACCGGGCGGGCAATACACGATTCCACCAAACACAAAGCATTGGTTCCAGGCCGGGGAAGAAGGTGCCGTCGTGACGGAGATGTCATCGACGAGCACGGATAAACATGATATCTTTACCGATCCAAGAATATAAGGATGGGCTTAACAGCCCATCCTTTTTGTATTGAAAAAAACAGAATCATCGCTATAATGGGTAAAAAAGGAAAGAGGGCGAGGCAATGTTCACTTGCAAGGTAAATGAGCACATCACCATCCGATTATTGGAGCCGAAGGATGCGGAGCGGCTGGCCGAACTCATTATCCAAAATCAGCAGCGGCTTGGCAAGTGGCTGTTTTTTGCGGAAAATCCAAGCAGCGCTGAAACGTACCGAGAAACAATCATTCCAGATTGGCGGCGCCAGTATGCCGACCTGAACGGCATTGAGGCGGGGCTCCTTTATGACGGCAGCCTATGCGGCATGATCAGCCTGCATAACCTTGATCAAGTGAATCGTAAGGCGGAAATCGGATATTGGATTGCCAAAGAATTTGAAGGGAAAGGCATTATTACAGCTGCCTGCCGAAAACTCATTACGTATGCTTTTGAAGAGCTTGAGCTGAATCGTGTGGCGATCTGTGCGGCTGTCGGAAACGAAAAAAGCAGAGCGGTTCCGGAGCGGCTCGGGTTTCTAGAGGAAGGCAGGGCACGGGACGGCTTATACGTAAATGGCATGCATCACGACCTCGTCTACTACAGTCTGTTAAAGCGTGAATGGGAAGGCGAAAAATAAAGAGCACACTTTCTTGTTTAAATCTTCCCCGGATGTGGAAAAGTAACAGCGGAGACGTTAAAAAGGAGTGATTCGAGATGAATCAGCAAGACATTAAACAAAAAGTGCTTGATGTTCTAGATCACCATAAAGTAGGTTCGCTCGCAACAGTTCAAAAGGGCAAACCGCATTCCCGCTACATGACTTTTTTCCATGACGGGCTGACGATTTACACACCGACAAGCAAGGAAACTCATAAAGCAGAAGAAATTGAGAACAACCCCAATGTCCACATTTTATTAGGCTATGATTGTGAAGGTTTTGGCGACGCATATGTCGAAGTTGCCGGAAAAGCCAAAATCAACAATTCGGCAGAACTCAAGGACAAAATATGGAGTTCCAAATTAGAGCGCTGGTTTGACGGCAAGGATGATCCGAATCTGGTGATTCTTGAAATTGAACCGGAGGATATCAGATTAATGAATGCCGGGGAGAAAACACCGGTCTCACTCGAACTATAAAAAATTTGTGTTTTCAGGGGCGATATGTTATTATGAATAGCTAGTAAGAAAAATAAGCAAATAAAAAAGAAAGTAAACTTCTTTTTTCTGTTTTGAGAGAGAAGCTTACCGCTTCCCAAGCAGCATAACCAGCTGCCCTTATTCTTTTCCTTCATAACAAATCGCCCCTAACGATGAGATGGAAAAAAGACTTTTTTGTTTTACAATTCACACCGGCGCGGCTTCGGAGCCGCAGTGACGATTGAGAGGTAGGGCTTTCGTTGTCTTGTGTTCAAGAAATTTCCATGGTGTTTACTTTCCAGAATGATTCTTCGGAACAATGCTTTATGAATCTAACCCGCCTGACTTGGCGGATGATATAATCTTTATTTGCGTATAGAAAAGAATAAGACAAACCGCCCGGCGTACGCCGGACGGTTTTTTTATTGCAAAAAACACATCGTACTGAAACCTCCTTGTCTTCTTTCCAGTCTTATCTCTAGGATGAAATTGGAGGAAGAATAACGTGCATGTCATTACAACACAAGTACTTTTTATTTTTTGTTTTTTATTGCTGATTCACTCGATAGAAACTTTAGCCTATGCCACAAGGCTTTCCGGGGCCCGCGTTGGATTTATTGCGTCCGCGCTTTCTCTGTTTAATGTCATGGTCATCGTATCCAGAATGTCGAACATGGTGCAGCAGCCCTTTACTGGGCATTTAATTGATGATGCTGGAAAAAACGCACTGGCGATTGTAGGGGAGCAGTTCCGCTTTTTAATTTTCGGATCGACAGTCGGCACCATTTTGGGCATTATCCTGCTCCCGTCTTTTGTCGCTCTTTTTTCACGGGCGATTATTCACTTGGCGGGCGGCGGCGGCTCCGTTTTTCAAGTATTCCGAAAGGGATTCTCGAAACAAGGATTCAAAAATGCCCTTTCCTATTTGCGTCTGCCGTCCATTTCATATGTAAAAGGATTTCATATGCGCTTGATTCCGAAGCGTTTGTTTGTCATCAACATGCTGATCACATCGATTTATACGATTGGCGTGCTTTCGGCTTTATACGCAGGCCTTCTGGCGCCGGAGCGCAGCACGACAGCCGTCATGGCTTCGGGTTTGATCAACGGAATTGCGACGATGCTGCTGGCCATTTTTGTTGATCCTAAAGTATCCGTTCTAGCTGATGATGTGGCAAAAGGAAAACGAAGCTATATCTATTTAAAATGGACCTCTGTCACAATGGTCACATCAAGGGTGGCGGGCACACTCCTCGCCCAGCTCATGTTTATTCCCGGGGCCTACTATATCGCGTGGCTGACAAAGTGGTTTTAATAAGAAAGGCTGGATCATAAAGATCCAGCCTTTTTGCGCTTCCTTATTTATAGTTCCTTAATCCGCGGTCGAACAAAAAATTTCCGAATGGGACGAAAGCGGCGATGAAGCCGGCAGCTGACCATTTCAGCGGCCATTTGACAGAGAAGGTTGCATAAGCCAAGACAAGCAAATACAAAATGAACAACCCGCCGTGAACCGAACCGACAATTGTCACCGCAAGCGGAAGGCCTGCCCAATATTTAAGCGGCATAGCGATGAACAACAGGATTAAGAGTGACATTCCTTCAATAAAACCCATCGTGCGAAGTCTTCCGATCGGCGTGTGCAGCATAAATCGCCCTCCTTGTGGACACGTTTTCATTTTATACTATAAACAATCCGGAGGGGCATATGACAGCTTTTAAAAAATGTTCGGAAAACATTCATTTTTACATGCCTTTTCTAGGGAACTGTACTTGTCATTTACAAAAATACCCGAGATAATGTGTACAAAATCAAAAAAGAAGGATGTTGAAATGAAACTTGACCAGATTGATCTGAATATCATTGAGGTGCTTAAGAAGGACAGCCGTTTGTCGATGAGGGAATTAGGCAGAAAAATTAAGCTGTCGCCTCCATCTGTGACAGAACGGGTAAGGCAGCTTGAATCGTTTGGCATCATCAAGCAATACACGCTGGAGGTCGACCAGAAAAAACTTGGGCTTCCCGTTTCCTGTATTGTGGAAGCAACCGTTAAAAACGCGGATTACGAGCGGTTCAAAAGCTATATTCAAACATTGCCGAATATTGAATTTTGCTACCGGATTGCAGGTGCAGCCTGCTATATGCTGAAAATCAATGCCGAAAGCCTCGAAGCGGTAGAAGATTTCATTAACAAAACATCGCCCTACGCGCAAACCGTCACTCACGTCATTTTCTCAGAAATTGACACGAAAAACGGGCGCGGTTAGAGAGTGCCGCGTGAAGTCTGTTATAATAACAGGATGAGCGCGAAAGAAAGAGAAGTGATCAAGCATGTCAAAAACAGTTGTATTAGCTGAAAAACCTTCAGTCGGCCGGGATTTAGCCCGGGTGCTGAAGTGCCATAAAAAAGGAAACGGTTATCTCGAAAGTGATCAATATATTGTGACCTGGGCTTTAGGCCATTTGGTGACGCTTGCTGATCCGGAAGGCTACGGAAAAGAATTTCAATCATGGCGCCTAGAGGATCTGCCGATTATCCCAGAACCCTTGAAGCTTGTGGTGATAAAAAAAACCGGAAAGCAGTTCAATGCAGTCAAATCCCAGCTTACTCGTAAAGACGTCAATCAGATTGTCATCGCGACTGACGCAGGCCGGGAAGGTGAGCTTGTTGCGCGCTGGATCATTGAGAAAGCGAATGTCCGAAAACCAATCAAGCGACTGTGGATTTCATCTGTGACGGATAAAGCGATCAAGGAAGGTTTTCAAAAGCTGCGCAGCGGCAAAGAATATGAAAACCTGTACCATTCTGCCGTCGCCAGAGCGGAAGCGGATTGGATTGTGGGGATCAACGCCACCCGTGCACTTACCACAAAATTCAATGCCCAGCTCTCATGCGGGCGTGTGCAGACTCCGACGCTTGCCATGATTGCAAAGCGCGAGGCAGACATTCAGGCGTTTACGCCCGTTTCGTATTACGGCATTCGTGCTGCAGTCGACGGCATGACGCTGACGTGGCAGGATAAGAAATCAAAGCAGACGAGAACGTTCAATCAAGATGTAACAAGCCGTTTGCTAAAAAACCTCGAAGGAAAGCAAGCGGTCGTAGCTGAGCTGAAAAAAACAGCGAAAAAAAGCTTTGCGCCTGCGCTTTATGATTTAACGGAGCTGCAGCGTGACGCCCACAAGCGCTTCGGTTTTTCTGCTAAAGAAACGCTTTCTGTCCTGCAGAAGCTATATGAGCAGCATAAGCTCGTCACATATCCGCGGACTGACTCTAGATTTTTATCCAGTGACATCGTCCCAACGTTAAAAGACCGTCTGGAAGGCATGGAAGTAAAACCGTATGCCCAATATGTCAGCCAAATTAAAAAACGCGGCATTAAATCTCATAAAGGATATGTCAATGACGCGAAGGTGTCAGACCACCACGCGATTATCCCGACCGAAGAGCCGCTCGTTCTCAGCAGCCTGAGTGATAAAGAACGAAAGCTGTATGACCTGATTGCGAAACGTTTCCTTGCTGTATTAATGCCTGCATTCGAATATGAGGAAACAAAGGTCATCGCAGAAATCGGCGGAGAAACCTTTACGGCGAAAGGCAAAACCGTGCAGTCGCAAGGGTGGAAAGCCGTTTATGATATGGCGGATGAGGATGATGAGCAGGAGGATGACAGAGACCAGACACTTCCTGCGCTTCAAAAAGGCGACACACTTGCCGTCCGCACGTTAACGGAAACAAGCGGCCAAACGAAGCCGCCTGCCCGCTTTAATGAAGGGACCTTGCTGTCAGCGATGGAAAACCCAAGCGCGTTTATGCAGGGAGAAGAAAAAGGCCTCGTCAAAACTCTTGGAGAAACAGGCGGCCTCGGCACGGTGGCAACGCGTGCCGACATTATTGAAAAACTGTTCAACAGCTTTTTAATCGAGAAAAAAGGCCAAGATATTTTTATCACATCTAAAGGAAAACAGCTCCTGCAGCTTGTTCCGGAGGATCTGAAATCACCGGCCTTAACAGCAGAATGGGAGCAAAAGCTGTCTGCGATCGCGGCCGGCAAATTGAAATCGGCTGTTTTTATTAAAGATATGAAGGCTTACGCTCACCAAACGGTAAAAGAAATCAAAAACAGCAGCCAAACCTTCCGACATGACAACATCACGGGAACGGCATGTCCGGAATGCGGCAAAATGATGCTGAAAGTAAACGGCAAACGCGGGACGATGCTCGTGTGCCAAGATCGTGAATGCGGAAGCAGAAAAACGATTGCCCGAAAAACAAACGCACGCTGCCCGAATTGCCATAAAAGAATGGAGCTTCGCGGCCAAGGCGAGGGCCAAACCTTTGCGTGTGTGTGCGGTCACCGTGAAAAGCTCTCTGTATTTGAAAAACGAAAAAACAAAGACAAAGCGCGTGCTACCAAACGGGACGTATCCTCTTATATGAAAAAACAAAATAAAGATGAGCCGATTAACAACGCGCTGGCAGAACAGCTGAAAAAACTCGGTTTGGATAAATAATAAAAAAACCTGTGCCTATCGCACAGGTTTTTTTAGTGGACTTAGGTCCTGTTTTCTTAATGTTCAAAAAGGGGAAAAAAAGCTAGCAATCTGCATTTTTTTCTTTTATAGTAAATGTACTTTGTAACATGGCAGTCATATTTTCGTCTATAACTATTTGTGAGCGTCTGATTTGCTTCAGGCGACAAAGGGGGATTTGCCTGTGAGGCATGTACTAATTGCTGTCATCTTATTCTTCTTATCTATCGGACTTTCTGCAGGGTGTGCTGAAGCTGGAAACAAGACCCAAAATCAGTCGGCGACAGAAGTGAATGCCAGCCCGCTCCAGCCGGCGGAATATTTCATCTATCACAATTTAATGAATGACAAAGGGCTGATCAAAACCGATTTTTCAGACCAGCCTTCTTACTTGTCGGAATCTCTCGGCCTGTGGATGGAGTTTCTGCTCAGCAAAAATGACGCACCGCATTTCCAGGATCAATATCAGCATCTGACTGATTCATTTCTGATGAGCAATCACTTGGTGACGTGGAAGATTCAAAATGGCCAAGCGAGCGGGACGAATGCGCTGATAGATGATATGAGAATTATGCTGTCTCTTGACCAAGCCGCCGCAAAATGGGGCCGCAGCGACTACGCGCAAACGGCTAGGGATATCGGCACGTCTTTGAAGACATACAATATGAACAATGGGTTATTTACAGACTATTACGACTCACAGGCCGCTTCAAAGGATGTGACGCTTTCATACGTCATGCCTGACGCCTTAGCTGTCTTAAAGAAGAATGGAATCATAGACGAAGACACAGAACAGCGGAATGCCAATGTTCTCTATTCAGCTCCTTTAAAAAATGGCTTTCTGCCGAAGACATACAGCTCGGAGACGAAGGAATACACATATGATAGTGAAATCAACCTGATTGATCAGCTTTACTCTGCTTGGCATTTGCCGGAAGGGGATGAAAAAGCATCTGTTTTAGCGGACTGGATCAAGCAGGAATTTCAGAAAAACGGAAAGCTGTACGGGCGGTATTCGGCAGATACGAAGGAGCCTGCCGTCCAATATGAGTCTCCATCCGTATATGCCTTAGCCGTATTGTTTTTGACAAAACAGCATGAAAACAGTTCTGTCATCAAAGCCATATATGACAGAATGAATGACTTTGAAATTCATGATCCGGTGAAATCGTATTATGGAGGCTATATGAGCGGCACTCAGACGCATTCATTTGACAATCTGCTGCCGCTGTTAGCCGAAAGGAAGCTTTTTAATGAAAATATCATTCAGTGAATCACAAAAATTATTTGCTTATTTTTCAGGGCTCATCGCGGCCCTGTCTTTGTTTATTTATTATGTGTCAGCCCAGCAATCAGAAGGTGCTCTGATCCTTTGCATCACATTTGGCGTCATCGCCGCAGGCATCTGGTTCGGCCCGATTTACGCGCTGGCAGTGACCTTAATCGTACTCTTTGTTCTCGGCACCTTAATGATGTTTTTCCAGACTGGACAGACATCGCTCTTTCCGGCTGAGGAAGGGCTGCGAATGCTTGTCGTGTGGGGAATCGCGCTTTTGCTGTTTTCTTTTATTTCTGGAAGAATCCACGATATTACAGCAGAGCTTCGGCGCTCAATAACACGGCTTCAATCCGAAATCAAAAGCTATGTTGCTGTTGACAGAGTGACTGGTTTTGATAACAAGCAAAGGATGAAGCTGGAACTTTCAGAAGAAATCAAGCGGGCGGAGCGCTACGGCAATTCTTTTGTGTTTTTGCTGCTCCATATGCATTATTTCAAAGAGTTTAAGTCTTTGTACGGTGAAAAAGAAACGGACCGCCTCTTCCAATATGTCGGTCAGCAAATCAGGACAAGCGTTCGGGAAACGGATAAGAAATTCCGTCCCTCTGACGAGCGTATCGGGATCGTGCTGACGCACACGCCTGCTGAACATATGCCGGCCGTTCTGACTAAGCTGAAGAAACAATTGGATACATATCAGCTGGAAAATGGAAAGTATGTGTCGCTTACGTTCCACGTTTGCTATTTGCCCTACCGCAACGATATCAAAACAGCTGATCAATTTTTAGAAGAACTGGAAAACGAGATGATGATGAATGAACTATAAAGGAATCACATTGCTATGCGTCATGATGCTTCTTTTTTTAGCTATTGCGTCTTTTCCCGTTTCTGCGCAAGCGAAAGATCAGGATGCCGGCATTCTCATCATCTACTCAACCTTGGACGGCAAAGAGTCGTCACAAGTCAAAATGCTCGATTTGCTTGCGGGCCACTTTACATCCCATGTGACAGTCAAAAAAGATTCAGACGTTGAAGCATCGGATTTCAAAGGGAAAGACCATGTGATTTATTTCGGCCAAACGAAAAGAAAGCTCAGCAAAAAATTGCTGTCTCTTATCAGCGGCGTAAAAAACCGGTTGTCGCCATTGGCTATAACGCAGGCCAGATCAACCAATTTTCTGGGCTTTCATTAGCCCGCAAAGAAAATGTGTTTCAGGTTCACAGCAGGTCGGAAAAGGCCAATGTGTCTCTGGAAAGCGGGCTTAACGTGCTGAGTGTATCAGGCCTGAAAGGAACGGCGCTTTACACCTTCAAAGCCGATGACGGCACAATACATTCTTTTATATGGAAAACAAAAAAAGGGAATGTGTACATTGGATTAACAAATTTGTTAAATGACAATTTGATCGTGGCAAAACAGCTCAGAGAAGCTTTCGGAGAGAAGGCGGGGACGACGTTATTGTATTTGCGTCTCGAGGATATCAGCCCGATGTCTGATGAAAAATTGCTGCTTCAAGCCGGTATATACCTGCATAAGCGGCATATTCCTTTTATCCTGGCGGTCATTCCGGTTTATTTGAATCCGGAAACAGGCGACAAAGTGTATTTGTCTGATCAACCGAAGATGGTCAAGGTGCTGAAGAAGCTGCAAAGCATGGGCGGCAGTATCATTGTTCACGGCTATACTCACGCTTATCGCTACAGTGAAACAGGAGAGGGCTTTGAATTTTGGGATGCAAAGGCGGATCAGCCGATTACATCCGGAAATGCCGAAGACCCCCCGTCCATTTTGGAGAAAGAACAGGACTTCCCGAACGAACAAGCCTATCACAGCTATCTCGAACCATTTCGGGAAAAGGAAGAAACGTATACAAAACAAAAACTGACGCGTGCCATTGAGGATTTGACATCATCGGGTCTTTACCCGCTGGCGTTTGAAGCGCCGCATTACACGATGTCCGAATATGGCTATCAAATCGCCTCGCAGTATTTTACAAGCATTTTCGGCCAGGTCCAGCTCAGCAGCACAACATGGAAAACATCCGGTGCACCTCCGTTTGTGACTGCTCCTTCGATGCTGCACGGAATGACGCTTTATCCGGAAACGATCGGCTTTGTCGACACATCAAAGCAAAACCCGATCGGTGAGATGGAGGAGCACATCTCCCAGATGATTGATTTTGAAGGCGGAGTAGCCGGAGGATTTTATCACCCGTACCTTGGGATGAAATATCTGCCGGAGCTGGTTGATCAGATGGAACGCATTCCAGACAGTGAATGGCTTGATTTAAAGAAAACGAAACAAACCGTCAAAACAGATAAAGTGGAAATTCATACAAGCGGTGACGGAACGATTCAGGTGAAAAACGGCGTAAGCGCCATTGACGAGTTTTTCGATCATCACCGGCAAACCCCTCTTGAAAAGGCGTTATGGATTCTCTCCGCTGTTGTGCTCTTATTTGTCATCATGTTTGTCAGTTATACGTTTTACTTGAGAGCCACATTGAAAAAACGAATTTTTAAGGAGAGAAGAAGCCTTGGGTAATACGCTGTTCTTTATCTCGCTAAGTTTAATATGGGTTATGCTTCTCTACCACATGTTCCTCATGCAGGGCGGGTTTCGCCACTATATGACCTTCGAACGGAATATCCCGAAGTGGAGAGAAAATATGAAGGAACTGCCGAAGGTCAGCGTCCTCATCCCGGCGCATAACGAAGAGGTTGTGATTCGGCAGACGCTGAAGGCCATGGTCAACCTTTATTATCCGAAGGACCGGCTGGAGATTATCGTCGTTAATGATAATTCATCAGACCGGACGGGTGATATCGTCAATGAATTTTCCGAGAAATACGATTTCATCAAAATGGTGATTACGAAGCCGCCAAATGCAGGAAAAGGAAAATCCTCTGCACTTAACTCGGGTTTTGCCGAATCGAACGGCGATGTGATCTGTGTGTATGACGCCGACAACACGCCTGAGAAAATGGCCGTGTATTACCTCGTGCTCGGCCTGATGAATGACGAAAAGGCAGGCGCCGTGGTAGGGAAATTCCGCGTCATCAATGCGGCAAAGACGCTGCTGACGAGGTTTATTAATATCGAAACGATCTGTTTTCAGTGGATGGCCCAGGGAGGCAGATGGAAGTGGTTCAAAATCGCCACGATCCCAGGCACCAACTTCGCGATCCGCAGAAGCATTATCGAAAAGCTCGGAGGCTGGGATGACAAAGCGCTCGCTGAGGATACTGAGCTGACCATCCGGGTATATAATCTCGGCTATCACATCCGCTTTTTCCCTGCCGCCATCACGTGGGAGCAGGAACCGGAAACATGGAAGGTATGGTGGCGCCAGCGCACCCGATGGGCGCGCGGCAATCAATATGTCGTGCTCAAATTTTTGGCGCAGTTTTTTAAGCTGAAACGAAAACGGATTATCTTTGATTTGTTTTATTTTTTCTTTACGTACTTCCTGTTTTTCTTTGGCGTGATCATGTCAAATGCGATTTTTGTAGTGAATTTGTTTTATGATTTGCATTTGTCTGTTGGATTTTTGGCAATGATTCTCTGGATTTTGGCGTTTTTCTTATTTATGACAGAGGTCATGATTACGTTGAGCATTGAAAAAACAGAAATGAACAAGCAAAACTTTTTTATCGTATTTCTCATGTACTTCACATACTCGCAGGCATGGATTGTGCTTGTTATCTACTCTTTATTCGTAGAAATCAAGCACCGTTTATTCAAGCAAGAGGTCAAATGGTACAAGACAGAACGATACAATCAACATAAAAGCGGGTGACCTTTTTGAAACAAATAATGATTTTTCTCACAAGCTTCATGCTGCTGGCGATGACTGGACAAACGGCTCTTGCCAAAGACGTACAGGTCAGTGGTTCGCTCCTCGGGAAAAGCAGCCAAGAACAAGCCAAACAGCAGGTGCTGACAAGCGAGTTGATTACACTGTATGGATCAAAAGACAGCGCAGAGCTGACGTATCAGATCCCGGCAGGCGCCTCTTCGGGCAATCAGCAATTGGTAATCGAATACGAGGCATCAAATCTTTTAATTTCTCCATCATCGTTAACGGCTGTCATTGATGATGAACCGGTCAAGACGTTAAAGCTTGATGGTGATTCCAAACGGAAAACAGTGAAGCTGAATCTGAATAAAAGCCAGTCTGCGCAAGGCTATCACAACGTATCGCTGAAATTCTACGGCGTAATGAAAGAGGGCGTGTGCGTCAGACAGGATACATCAGGCAACTGGATCAAAATTTATCCGGACAGCCGGCTGACACTTGCTGACAGCAGTGAAGCGAAGGGAACGTCGCTGGACCATTATCCGTATCCTTTCGCCCAATCTGGAAATACAGCTGAAGAAACAGCTATCGTCATTCCGGATAACCCAAGTTCAGCAGAAATAGAAGCTGCTGTTAAAACAGAAGGCTATTTGAAAACGGTGGACAGCAGTGTCAGTATTGCGTATGTCACGGAATCTGAACTGAAAAAAATCGATAAGCCGACGATTGTTATCGGCGTGGACAAGCATTGGAACGGCAAAGTGAAAAAACTGTTGAAACAAGCTGGGCTACAGGCAAAAGGAGAAAACCTTCTGCTTGCGGAGCGGGTGCTGAAAGCAGAGGGCAAGCAGCAGTCGGTTTTGTTTGCGCAAGCTGCGTCCGAGGACGCGCTCACTAAAAAAATCAGCGTGATAACAGATCAGACATATACAGGCCAGCTCAGCGGCGATACACTTTCAATCAGCAAGCTTCAGCAGACTGAAAAAAAAGAAAGCGATAAGCTGACCCTTGAGAATTTTGGAGCGGGCGATATCACAATTGGAGCTGACAAAACATCTTCAGCACATTATTTTTATCCGGCTTCGGCTGTTTTAGATGAAAACCAATCGGCGAAGCTGTCGCTTAAACTGAAAAAGTCTGAAACGATTCAAGCCTCAACGGCTGAAAACGAGTCAGCCTCTCAGGCTGCAGAACTGAAAGTGATGATCAACGGCCAGCCGCACTCGGTCCGGCTTGATGAATTAGGAAAAGAAGATAAAAACGGATTCTATCATGTCACAGTGAAAGTGGACCCTAAGCTGCTGCAAAAAAACCGCTACATTGATATTCAGTTTGTCACGATCGGTTTAAAGGAAAACAACCCTTGTAATACGACTGATGAAGAAAAGTGGGTTTTTATCGATAAAAACAGTACATTATCATACGCTATCAAAGGCATGTCTCCTTCAGCGGATTTTCAAGAGTGGCCGCTTCCTTACGCCGGAAACCAGGATCAAACAACGTTAATCGTGCTTCCTGACACCGTAAGCCAATCGAAGCTTGAGGAGCTTTCTCTCGTGACGGAATCCTTTGGCAGCGAAGCACAGCATTCATATACGGTAAAGAAATCATCTGACGTTACAGCAAATGATGCGAAAGGACGAAACCTCATTTTCATAGGAGGGATCAATCAATTTTCTCTTCTGAAGGAGAAATCATCAGATCTGCTTGTGCCGCAGGAAAAGAACGGCTCGTTTGATGTATCTGGTTTCGAGATGCTGAATGAGACGACAAAACAAGTGGTATTTACCCAAGCATCGGTTTGGGATTCACGCTATACAATGGCTGTCTTTGCACCGTCAAAAGGAGATGGCACGGCTGTCACAAAAGAGATCATCAGTTATCTGAACAGCAACGATGAGTCGGCAACCGTCCTTAATGAAACAAACAGCCAGCAGGTGTTTACAAACCACCAGCAGCTCAAATCGGAAACAAACAGTTCCGATGCAGAACAACCAACACAGGATCATAGCCAGAAATGGATGTATATTGGTGTGCTGGCACTCATTATGGTGGTTGCGGCAGTGTTCATTTGGATTGCCGTAAGACGCAGAAAAAGAAAGACAGATACAGAATAAAACAGAGGCGATTTTAGCCTCTGTTTTTTTATTTTTGGTAAGTAAATTCCATTTGTGGAACCTGTCATTTTATTTTTTTCTCTCAGCCAATAAGCCTCTTTACAACGTGCGGGAACGGGAGTATGATCTCTTTTAGAAAACAAATCGCTTAATCTGAAATCAGAGCGGGGGACCCAATAGAACGGCTTTTTGCCGTTGGGGTGAATCCTTTTTAGGTAGGGCTAACTCTCATATGCCCGAATCCGTCAGCTAACCTCGTAAGCGTTCGTGAGAGGAGATGAATGAAACCTGTGTTCGATGTTATGGCACAGGGGCATCCGTTTGCCTCTGTGTTTTTTGTTGTTCATTTTTGAATGCAAATCGCATACAGAGACATCATAGCAGAAAGGACTATCATCAACATGTGAGAGCAAGACACTGATGTTTTATTGTTTTAATTGAAAAATGAGAAATTAAAAGGGGAAGACATCGATGTATCATTCAATCAAACGTTTTTTGATTGGGAAACCACTAAAATCCCAAGCAGCTGGAGAGCAAAAACTGACGAAATTAAAAGCCTTGGCTATGCTTTCCTCAGATGCGCTGTCATCTGTTGCATATGGGACAGAACAAATTCTAATCATTTTGGCAACAATCAGTGCTGCCGCATTTTGGTACTCCATTCCGATTGCGGTTGGCGTTCTCATATTACTGCTCGCACTGATTCTTTCATACAGGCAAATTATTTACGCTTATCCGCAGGGCGGCGGGGCGTATGTCGTTTCTAAAGAAAATCTCGGTGAAAAACCGGGATTGATTGCGGGCGGTTCATTGCTTGTTGATTATATTTTAACAGTAGCGGTAAGTATTTCCGCCGGCACGGACGCCATCACGTCAGCCTTTCCTGCATTGCATGATTATCATGTGCCGATCGCTATTTTTCTCGTGTTAGTGATTATGATTTTGAACCTGCGCGGTCTTTCGGAATCGGCATCCATTCTTGCCTACCCGGTTTATCTGTTTGTGGTGGCGCTTTTGGTTCTCATTGCAGTCGGGTTGTTTAAACTCATGACAGGACAAATAGACCAGCCAGCCCATCATACACCGCTAGGCACACCTGTAGCCGGCATTACGCTGTTTTTGCTGCTTAAGGCTTTTTCCTCCGGATGCTCAGCGTTGACCGGGGTTGAGGCCATTTCTAATGCGATTCCTGCATTCAAAAACCCGCCTGCGCGAAACGCGGCAAGAACGCTTGCGATGATGGGGATTTTGCTGGCGATCTTGTTTTCCGGCATCACGGTGCTCGCGTACGGGTATGGTACGGCGCCGAAGCCTGATGAAACAGTGGTTTCACAAATTGCGTCCGAAACCTTCGGGCGGAATGTGTTCTATTATGTCATCCAAGGTGTCACATCGCTTATTTTGGTCCTTGCGGCAAATACGGGATTTTCAGCCTTCCCGCAGCTTGCCTTCAACCTGGCGAGAGACCAGTATATGCCGCGAATGTTTACTGTCAGGGGCGACCGCTTAGGCTTCTCAAATGGGATTATCTTTTTAGGCTTTGCGTCCATTGTTCTCATTATCTTATTCGGAGGACAGACGGAGCACTTAATCCCGTTATATGCTGTGGGCGTATTTATTCCATTTACGCTTTCACAAACCGGCATGTGCATGAAATGGATCAAGCAAAAACCAAAAGGCTGGATCGGAAAAATGCTGATCAACTCCTGCGGTGCTCTGATATCGTTTATGGTTCTATCCATTCTGTTTGTGACGAAGTTTAATGTCGTATGGCCTGTGTTAATCTTTATGCCTATCGTCGTTTTGCTGTTTTTTGCGATTAAAAATCACTATACAGCGGTTGGTGAACAGCTTCGCATCGTAGACAAAGAGCCGGAAGAAATCAAAGGCACCGTTGTGATTGTGCCTGTGGCCGGTGTCACCACCGTCGTGCAAAAATCGATTCACTATGCGAAATCACTGTCCGATCAAGTGATCGCCGTTCACGTGTCATTTGACAGAGAACAGGAAAAGAAATTCGAAAAACGCTGGGAAGAGCTTAATAACGGCGTGCGTCTCGTTACGCTTCACTCCTCGTACAGAAGCCTTGTCCATCCGTTTGATAAGTTTTTGGAAACAGTTGAGGCAAAAGCGAAGAAGGAGCAGTTTTCCGTTATGGTGCTGTTTCCGCAATTTATAACGAAAAAACGCTGGCACACCATCCTTCACAACCAATCGGCCTTTCTCCTCAGAGTCCGGCTGTTCTGGAAAAAGGACATAATGGTTGCCACACTGCCATATCATTTTAAAAAGTAAAGCTCTAGGACCAAGGGAATCACCTTGGTCCTTTTTTGCGGGAAAAGGAGGTATGGCGGTGTATACACAAGGTGCTTTTGTGATCGTATTGAACGAAAGTCAGCAAATTCTGCTGGTGAAACGAAAAGATGTCCCTCTATGGGATTTGCCGGGCGGCAGGGTTGATCCCGGGGAATCGGCTGAGGAAGCGGCAGTGCGGGAGGTATTGGAAGAAACGGGATACAATGCAGCGCTTTCTGCGAAAATAGGTGTTTACCAAAGGCCAAAGTTTCAAGATGAACAGCATCTGTTTTTCGGAAGCATAACAGGCGGACAAGCAGTGGCTGACGGCACAGAGACAGCGGGATTAAAGTGGGTTTCCCCGGGGCGTTTGCCGCTTTTTATGGTGCCGAATCGAAAAAGGCAGATCAATGATTTCAAGAACGGCGCTCAAGATGTAAATGTCACCGTTAAGGATAGAGGGTTGCTCGCGGCGATCGACCTGTTGAAAAGAAGACTTGGCAAGTGATTCAGGTCTCCGGGTTTTAAAGCCTTTCTCCTGTGGTATTGAAAAAAGGAAAAAGGAGGATACGTTATGGCACATAAAACTGCAGGACAAGTAATGACAGAGCTGCTTGAGCAATGGGGAGTTGATCATGTATACGGCATCCCCGGAGACAGTATAAATGAGTTTATTGAAGAATTAAGACACGAAAGAAATCAACTGAAGTTCATTCAAACCCGCCACGAAGAGGTAGCGGCACTGGCAGCCGCAGCTGAAGCAAAACTCACCGGCAAGATCGGAGTCTGTCTGTCAATCGCAGGGCCGGGAGCGGTGCACTTATTAAATGGTTTATATGATGCAAAAGCGGACGGCGCCCCTGTGCTGGCGATTGCAGGACAGGTTTCTTCTGGCGAAGTCGGACGGGACTATTTCCAGGAGATTAAGCTGGAGCAAATGTTTGAGGACGTGGCTGTGTTCAACAGAGAGGTACATAGCGCAGAATCACTTCCGGATCTCTTAAATCAGGCGATCAGGACCGCCTACAGCAAAAAAGGCGTTGCGGTATTGAGCGTGTCAGATGATTTGTTTGCGGAGAAAATCAAACGGGAGCCCTTGTATACTTCACCAGTGTATATTGAAGGGAACCTTGAACCGAAAAAAGAACAGCTCGTCACCTGCGCCCAATATATTAATAACGCTAAGAAGCCGATTATCCTGGCAGGGCAGGGAATGAAAAAGGCGAAACGGGAGCTCTTAGAATTTGCGGACAAAGCCGCCGCTCCGATCGTTGTTACACTCCCGGCAAAGGGTGTTGTTCCCGATAAGCACCCGCATTTTCTCGGCAACCTCGGTCAGATTGGAACAAAGCCGGCTTACGAGGCAATGGAGGAATGTGATTTATTAATCATGCTCGGAACGTCATTCCCGTATCGTGATTATTTGCCTGATGACACACCGGCGATACAGCTCGATTCAGACCCGGCAAAAATCGGAAAAAGGTATCCGGTGACAGCGGGCCTTGTCTGCGATTCGGCTCTCGGTCTGCGCGAATTGACAGAGTATATTGAACGCAAGGAAGACAGAAGATTCCTGAATGCCTGCACAGAACATATGCAGCATTGGTGGAACGAAATTGAAAAAGATGAGACAGAGGCAACAACACCGCTTAAACCTCAGCAGGTCGTGGCCCGTCTTCAGGAAGCGGCAGCCGATGATGCGGTGCTCTCTGTAGATGTCGGAACTGTGACAGTCTGGATGGCGCGTCATTTCAAAATGAACGCGAACCAGGATTTCATCGTCTCCAGCTGGCTTGCGACAATGGGCTGCGGCCTGCCGGGAGCGATTGCAGCAAGCTTGTCCGAACCGGAACGCCAGGCGATCGCCGTCTGCGGTGACGGGGGATTTTCTATGGTCATGCAGGACCTTCCGACCGCCGTCAAATATAAGCTCCCGATCACAGTCGTCATTTTAAACAACGAAAATCTCGGCATGATTGAGTACGAGCAGCAGGTCAAAGGCAATATCGACTATGTCACAAAACTTCAAAATGTCGACTATGCCGCATTTGCAGAAAGCTGCGGAGCAAAGGGCATCAAAGTGACCAAAGCGGAAGAGCTTGCGCCGGCTTTCCATGAGGCGCTGCACTCTGACCAACCGGTCGTAGTGGATGTCATGATTGGAAACGAACCGCCGCTGCCTGGCAAAATCACCTACGGGCAGGCGAAAGGTTTTAGCAAGTACATGCTGAAAAACTTCTTCGAAAACCAAAAATTTGAAATGCCGTCACTGAAGAAAAGTTTGAAACGGTTATTCTAAAAAAACAGAGGCCCCAAAAGGCCTCTGTTTTTTGTTGGAAACAAACGTATTTTCAGCTATAACATGTTTGAATTCATAAAATGATCGGTGTATGTATTAGGAACTGATTTCGCCATTCTCGAAACAGACAAAAGGACAAATGCATCTTGTTTCAAAGCAATGAGATGCATTTGTCCTTGTATGTTTATTCTTATCAAATCTTACAGAACTCTTCTCATAATAGGGTTATTTCTCTTTTTTCTTCAGCCCGAAGAAGAAAGGAAAAGCAGAACCGACCAAGAAGGTGCCGAATAAAAACATGCCGCCGATAAACACGTGGAAATTTGTGTGTCCGGCCGTAAACGCCGTGATTAGGGAAATAATACTGAGCACGATCATGGCAATGCCGGGCGCGACTCTCATTTTTCCCTTGGATCTATGGGCAGCAACAGAACATAAAATGCCGATAACAATAGGAACAATCCACAAATAAAACAGAATAAATACTGACATCATCAAAACTCCGATTTTTCTTCTATCATAACAAATTTCTGTCAAAAAGGGTATCAATGAGCTTTTGCGAAAAAATAAAAACCGGCTTTAGAAGCCGGTTTTTTTATCGAAACGTATCTACAATTAAAAACACATTCAAAGCAACGATCAATACAGCAATCAGCCAAGACACCACTGTGATCCATTTGGCGTTGATCAGAGATCCCATGATCCGTTTATTGCTTGTAAACATAATAAGCGGAATGAGGGCAAAGGCGATCCCGAAGGACAGCACGACCTGGCTCAGTACGAGAGCGGTCGTCGGATTAACACCTGACGCGATGATCAAGATCGGCGGAATGATCGTGATAAAACGCCGTACATACAGCGGAATGCGGTAGTTGATAAATCCTTGCATAATCACGTCGCCTGAAAGTGTGCCGACAGACGAACTGGATAGACCGGCAACGAGCAGCCCGATCCCGAATAAAGCCGCAGACATAGGGCTGACAAGATGTCCGAATTGCTGAAATGCGACGTCGAGATCCTCAACAAACAGGCCGTTTTTGAAGAATAATGCGGCAGCCACAATCAGCATACTTGCATTAATAGCCCCTGCAATCAGCATCGCTATTAAAATATCAATAAATTCAAACCTAAAGATTTTCTTCCGTTCTGCATCAGTTTTGCCAACCACCCGCCGCTGTGTAAGGGCAGAGTGTAAATAAATGGCGTGCGGCATAACAGTTGCGCCAAGAATACCCGCTGCAAGAAGCACACTGTCGGTGCCATGAAACGCCGGGACAAAAAGGCCCTTCATCACTGACACGGCATCAGGCTTTGCGAAAAAGGTCTGCAGCGCAAAGGCGATCACGACCACAAACAGCATACCGGCAATACCGGCTTCAAGTGAGCGATAACCGCGGCGCTGAAGCTCCAATATCGCGAAAGAACCGATCGCCGCAATAATAGACGCTTCAAGCATCGGAATGCCGAACAGCAAATACAGTCCCAGAGCCGCTCCGATAAATTCCGCCAGATCAGTTGCGATAATGACCAGCTCGCCCTGAATCCATAATCCGATCGAGACAGGCTTCGGGAATTCTTCACGGGCAACCTCAGGCAGGTTTTTGCCTGTCGCAATACCGAGTTTGGCGGATAGGGATTGAATTAAAAGGGCCATGATATTGGAAAATAAGATCACCCATAAGAGCATATATCCGTATTTAGAACCCGCCGAAATATTCGTTGCGAAGTTGCCGGGATCAATATAGGCAATGGCTGCTATAAATGCAGGGCCGAGAAAAGGGAGCAGCCCTCTGAATCCTCTGATTTTCCCGTCAAGCGCATCTTGGACGGCTTTGGAACGGGGAGATTGTGCTGTGATGTCCTTGTTCATCATGTCTCACCTGAATTCTGTTTGTTTTTGCCGTACAACAAAGAGTTTCCTTAAGGCAAATTATTTTATCTACATCATATGACCATCCCGGTTTCTTGTCAACCGAAAATGTTCAAAATACACTTCTGAATTTTTCCCTGTTATGTAACATGATATGTAGGGATTCGGGATAAGGTCCCATATAAAAAGACATCGTTTCAGTTCGAAACGATGCCTTCTGTATCTAATGAGTCTAGGCTTCCTTCCGCAGCCCGCGGAATATAAGGCCCAGCAAGAATACGAAGATGGCTGCCCCGATGATGGCAGGGAAAATAGCAAAGCCGGCGAGGCTCGGTCCCCATGTGCCAAGAAGTCCGTGCCCGATCCAAGCGCCGATCAGCCCGGCAATCATAGAGCCGAAAATTCCTCCCGGCAGCCGGTTTCCTACAATGGCGCTCCCAATTAATCCGATAACAATAGCAACAACTAATGAAACCAAAAAGCTAAGCATCATGATCACCTCTCATAAATGATTTACCAATCAATAACCGCTCCTGATCATTTCGAAACACTTGAAAGCATATTCCTTTATGATCCTGTTTTAATCTTTCTCTGCACACTGCCGTCAGCTAAATGAACAATGACCTCAGTGCCTTTATGCGCCGCGATTTCCTTTGCCCGTTCAATCGCTTCTTTCTTTGTATCCTTGATTTCAGACACACGTTTGGCGCCCTCGGCTTTGACTGCCCAGCCTTTTTTATGCTTAATAACATGCTCTGCTTTATTCATGAGCTCGGGGCCGCTGCCGCTGCTTGGATCAGCATCGCGTTCTGTCTCATCATCATGCGTCAGGAAATCATCAATTTCATCTGTAGAGGCGTTTTCCGCCCATTCCTTCGCTTTGCTTGTCGCAATTGGAATCGCGCGCCCTTCCTCATAGCCTTCATCAATCATCGCATTCGCAATGTCTATCGCCTTTTTTCTCACCGGCTTCTCAAGATTTTTTAATGAAGCAGGATAATCCTTCATCGACCAAGGCATGTCCATCACTCCTTTTCCTTTTATAAAAATGGTACCCGCAGGTGAAAAATAAAAACGCATCCGAAAAAATGAAGGTATACTATATAGTAGAAAAAACGGAAGGGAAGTGCGGATTGGGTGCCAACAGAACGAAAAGAAGACTTACATCAGCAATTAAAAGAGATAGAGAAATGGGAAAAAGATCAGCAAAAAGTCTGGTTTTGGGAAAAGCTCAGCCGTCTCCCGTTTCAACTCCTGGACAAGCTGACACCGGAATTCATCCAGAAAAAGATCGGCAAGCTCTTGGATGAGGTCGGCAGCTTTGTTCAAACAGGCGGACAGTACCTGACATCTGAAAAACAGATTATCAGGATATTTCAAAAGAAACTGCCGGAGGAGATCTTTGAATCGCTGGAGGACATCCGGAAAGCGCCTCTTCCTGTCATGGATGAAATTGCGGAAGGAATGGGCAAAAACAGAACCAACGCAGCAACCGTTCAAGGCGCGACAACCGGTGTGGGCGGCGTGTTTACGCTGGCGGCAGACATTCCGGCAGTGCTTGGCTTATCACTAAAAACATTACAGGATATCGCAGTCGCATACGGCTATGACCCAAAGGAGAAAAAAGAACGCGTCTTCATTGTGAAATGCCTGCAGCTGACGTCGGCTGATGTTGTCGGCAAAAGATCGATTTTGCAGGAATTAAAACACTACGATCAAGACCGTACATATAAGAATGTCGCTTCTCAAATCCAAGGCTGGCGAGAAGTCGTTTTGGGCTATCGAGACACGTTTGGCTGGAAAAAACTTTTCCAGATGGTGCCGGTTGCCGGAATGGTTTTTGGCGCCGCTGCCAATCGCTCAACATTAAACGACATTACCGAGACAGGCATGATGCTGTACAAAAAGAGGCGCATTCTTGAACGACTGAAAGAAACAGAACGAGAGATGGAATAGTAGAAAGCAGACGGACACCGCGATCCGCCTGCTTTTTTTAGTGGAAACATACCCAATGTGTTTTGTTTGTTTAAAAGAATTGTGAGCGGGAATACAACAACCAACACCAATTAAAGGAGGAATTCAAAATGGCAGACGATAACAAAATGAGCAGAGAAGAAGCAGGTAGAAAAGGCGGAGAAACAACAAGCAAGAACCATGACAAAGAATTCTATCAAGAGATTGGGAAAAAAGGCGGAGAAGCCACAAGCAAAAATCATGACAAAGAATTCTATCAAGAAATCGGTGAAAAAGGCGGAGAAGCCACAAGCGAAAATCATGACAAAGAGTTCTATCAAGAAATCGGTGAAAAAGGCGGAGAAGCCACTAGCGAAAACCATGACAAAGAATTCTATCAAGAAATCGGCCGAAAAGGCGGAGAGGCAACAAGCAAAAATCATGATAAAGAATTCTACCAAGAAATTGGCTCAAAAGGCGGAAACGCCCGCAACAACGACTAATCAAAAGCATAAAGGCAGACAACCTGTAAATAAAAAAGCGATCCGGCACATCAGCTGGATCGCTTTTTTTTGGAATCTTCTCAATTTATGCCGCTATTGAGATACAATAAGTGAAAAAGGGGTTTTCGCTAATGTCCAAGATGCAAAACTTGCTCGCCATCGCAAATGAAGTCAAAGAAAAGCACGCCAATTTTTCAATCTCAGAGGTCAACGACCACTGCGTGCGCCTTGCGGTGTTTACGGGAGAATATGACTGGCACCATCACCCTGACTCAGACGGATTGTTTATTGTTCTTGAAGGGGAGCTGCTGATCGATTTTAAGGACAAAGAAACCGCGGTGCTCAAAGCAAATGACAGCCTGCTGATCCCTAAAGGCACGGTTCACCGCACACGCTCTTACGTCAGAACGGTAAATCTCTGTGTGGAGCATAAACAAGCCGAAACCGTCATCATAGAGGAGCAGCCATGCTAATCAAAAAGATGATATGTGAAGTAGATGCTGCAAACGCTGAAGCATTTGCAAAAGCGCAGTCACAGTGGGAAGCGTTATCGCATATAAGCGGCTTTATCAAACAGGCCGGCGGCTGGCGAAAAACGATAGACGAGCCGCTCACCGCAGAAATCATCAGTGTATGGGAAAACAGAGAAGCCTATGATCATTTTATGGAGAACGAACATGACAGCATATACGAGGAAAACGATCAGAAGGCTGTAATTCTTTCGATAGAGGTGACGGTGTACGAAGAGGATAAACCGTTCGTTCACGATCTGTTACATAACCCCGATATCCGGTACGAACCAAACTGGACGGTTCTGAAGGCATAATCAAAGCCCAAAACATCATGTTTTGGGCTTGTCTCTTTACTCGCGTCCCGGAAGTGTATTATGAACAAAAGGCGGTGCTGGTTTTAACTCCGGTTTTTCTCCAAACGTTTTTGCTTCTTTCACATATTCAAAGGCTTCTCCGTCCGGCGCTTTTTCATTCAGCCAGTTTTGCTCGGCGCTTACTTCGCCTTCAGAGAAATTGATAAGCTGATGTGAGAACTCTTGTTTTTCGAGCGCTTTCGGGAATGTACCCGGCACAACCGGACCTTCCTGTGCTTCTAATTCTTTAATGGCGGCGAGCCATTGGTTCTGGTGCATCGTGTCACGCGCCAGCAGGAAGCTGAGCATATCTTTGACGCCTTTGTCATCCGTCATTTCAAACAGGCGTGCGACCTGCAGACGGCCCTGAGATTCCGCATTCAGGTTGGCGCGGAAGTCTGCCAGCAGGTTTCCGCTTGCTACGATATAACCGCCGCTCCAAGGTACGCCTGTACTGCTTTCCGGCATGGCGCCAAGTCCTGATACAATCGCATGGTGAGGGTTCATGCCGCCTAGGATGGAGCCGATGACCGGATCTTCAGCAGCTTTTTCCTGCTGATCAAGAGGGGCATCCTCAAGAAGTCTGGCAATCATCGTTGCGATCATTTCAACATGCCCGAGCTCCTCAGTTGCCGTATCCATCAGCAAGTCCTTGTATTTTTCATTTCCTCTTGTGTTCCAGCCTTGAAATAAGTACTGCATGGCAACTGAAATTTCTCCGAATTGCCCGCCTAAAATTTCTTGCATTTTTTTAGCGAATAATGGATCTGGACGATCTGGTTTAGCAGGATGCTGCAGCATTTTTGTGTGCTTAAACATGTACCCATCTCCTTTTTCGTTTATCTCTTTTTATATTTCCGATCGATAGAAAGATAAACGAAAAACAGCGTATCGAGATGGGAACTATGAATCTTTTCGCAGCTCCAACAGTTCCCGGATCAGCTCCCGGCCAAAGATGGGCTCATACTGCCGGTAAACAGGGTCAAGACGCTTCATCCATTCTTGTTTCTCTTTATCTGACAGCTCATAAATATGTATAGCAGAATTCTTTTTGATTTCTTCCAGCTGCTCCTTGTTCATTTGTTCGGCATACGTTTCATTCCACTCCGTTGTCTCCTTCATCGCTTCAGTCAAAATGCGTCTTGTTTCTGGTGTTTGCGCCTTCCAGAAGTGTTCATCAGTCATGACAGCGTAGCCGAGATAACCGTGGCTGCTTATTGTCAAATAGTCCTGAACATTATAAAATTTTTTAGAATAGATGTTTGAAATTGTATTTTCTTCGCCATCGACTACATTGTTTTCTAACAGCTGAAAGGTAGAATTGAAGGATTCCTGATGAGGTGTTGCGCCAAGCAGCTTGAACTGATCCTCAATCACATCGCTTTGCATAATGCGCAGATCCTGCCCTTTTAAGTCATCCGGTGTTTTGACCGGCCCTTGATTTGTTGTGATTTGCTTAAAGCCGTTCGTCCAATAGGCCAATCCTTTCAATTGGTTTTTCTTTAGAGAATCAAACAGCTGTGTGCCGATGCTTCCGTTCAGCCCTTTTTTGACGGCGTTGTAATCTGTAAATGCATACGGCAGATCCAGCACTCCCCATTCAGGCGAGAGCATGCCGAGCTTCGATGTGGAGGGGGCGATAAATTGAACATCGCCGTTTTGCAATGCTTCAATTTCTTCAATGTCCGAGTACAGGCTTCCATTCGGAAATACTTCTATTTTTATTTTTCCGCCTGATTTTTCGTTCACCAGATCAGCGAATTTATTGGCGGCCAGCCCTTTTGGCGTATTTTCAGCAACCACGTGGCTGAATTTAAACACGATTTGATCCTGCAGGCCTTCCTGGTCGTCATCATAAACAATCTTTTTATTGCCGGTATGATCATGGAATCCGATAAATAAAGCGGTTGCAATTCCAGCGATCATCAGTGCGAGACATGCAAGCAAACTCTTCATGAAAAGCCCTCCCCTATGTTAAGGATAATGGGGGCTATGACATTCGTAAAGACCTGAAAGGAGAAGCTGATGAACAAAAAGAAGCTCTCAATCCGTTGGAAAATCACGATCTTATCCTATATACTCGTCATTTTCTCCTTTTTGATCGGCGGCATTGTGCTCATCGGCAACATTCAGCATACAGAGGAGCGGGAGCTGAAAAAGCGGCTGATGAATACGGCCCGGACGGTGTCAGAGATGACAGAAGTGAAAGAAGCCTTGGCGCGAAAAAAACAAACAGAAGCGGTTCGCCATGCGGTTGAAGAAATCAGGATGATTAATGAAGCAGACTATATTGTCGTCATGGATATGAATCACATCCGATATACGCATCCTGTCAGCACAAGCATTGGCAAGAAATCAGAAGGTGCAGACGAGGAGGCAGCTTTTGCGGAGCACATTTATTTCTCTGAAGCAAAGGGCGAGATCGGCACGGCGGTTCGCGCTTTTTATCCGGTAAAGGATCAAGACCTGAACCAAATAGGCGTGGTGCTTGTCGGAAAAACGCTGCCGGGGATCGCTGACATCCTGCTTCATTTAAAGCGTGATATCGCCTTCATCGTTGTGCTGACACTCGGCTTTGGCCTTGCTGGTTCCTTTTTGCTGGCCCGCCATATCAAAAAACAAATGTTTCAGCTTGAACCCCATGAGATTGTCCGAATGTATGAAGAACGGACAGCGACGTTTCACTCGATGAATGAAGGGGTGATCGCTATTGACAATCGTCTCGTCATTACGATCTTCAATGAAAAAGCGAAACAGATCTTTGAAGTGCAGGGGGATCTAATCGGCAAGGTGATTTGGGAGGTTCTCAAGGATTCGCGCCTGCCCGAAATCGTGGAGCGGAACAAAGCGGTTTATAATGAAGAAATTCGTGTCAGCGGTAAGGTGATCATGAGCAGCAGAATTCCGATCGTCATGAAGAAAAAAGTGATCGGCGCCGTTGCGATTTTTCAGGACAGAACGGAAGCGGCCAAGATGGCAGAGGAATTGACTGGTGTCAGAAACTTTGTGGAGGCGCTCCGTGTCCAAAACCATGAGCATATGAATAAGCTGCACACGATCGCCGGTCTCATCCAGCTGGGGAAATCTGAAAAAGCCTTGCAGCTTGCATTCCAGGCGTCAACTGAGCAGGAAAATGTGACTGAATTTCTGCACCGCTCGATTCAAAATGACGCTGCGGCAGGCCTTCTATTAAGTAAAATCAGAAGGGGAAGAGAGCTCGGCATTGCTGTTCATATAGATGAAAACAGCAGTCTTCAGCAATTTCCCGAGCATGTTGATCAGCATGATATTGTCGTGCTTTTGGGGAATCTGATTGAAAATGCCTTCGGCTCATTTGAAACCGTTCAATCTGAAGACAAACGAATTGACATTAGTATCGAACAAACAGATGATATCCTTGCTATTTTAATAGAAGATAACGGCTGCGGAATTGAACCGACACATATGCCTCGCCTTTATGACAAAGGTTTTACGGTCAATAAAACTGGCGGCACAGGCTATGGCCTGTATCTAGTGAAACAAATCATAGACAAAGGATCGGGCACGATAGAAGTTGATTCACATGCGGGGCAGGGGACATCTTTTTCTATCGTTTTTCCAATGAAGGGGGAGGAAGCACAGCATGGCTCGTAAAGAATGGAAGGTTCTGCTCATTGAAGACGATCCGATGGTTCAAGAGGTCAATAAGGATTTCATTACAACTGTTAAAGGCGTTACTGTCTGTGCAACGGCAGGAAACGGAGAGGAAGGCATGAAGCTGATTAAAGAAGAACAGCCAGATCTCGTCATTCTCGATGTGTACATGCCGAAAAAAGACGGCATCAAGACCTTGCAGGAGATCAGAAAGCAAAAGCTTGAAGTGGATGTCATTGTCGTCTCCGCTGCAAAAGACAAGGAAACGATCTCACTCATGCTGCAAAACGGGGCGGTTGACTATATCTTAAAGCCGTTTAAGCTTGAGCGAATGAGACAGGCACTCGAAAAGTACAAGCAATATAAACAAAAAATCGAAGCGAATGATACGCTGTCCCAGGAACAGCTCGATGCGATCCTGAATATTCCGCAGCAGGCCGTACAGGATCTGCCGAAAGGGTTGAATCACTTCACGATGAATGAAGTCACTGCTTTTTTGAAACAGCAAACCGCATCCCTTTCTGCTGAAGAGGTTGCCAAGGCGCTCGGCATCGCCAGAGTGACAGCCAGACGATATCTTGATTACTTAGAAAAAACCGGGATCATCAAATTGGACGTTCAATACGGCGGAGTCGGCCGGCCGGTCAACCGCTACGTGTTAAAAGGATAAACCTGAGACCAAAAAGACCAAAATGTCCGTTATGATCATAAACTTCCCCAGACTGTATGAAAACGCTATCATTCTAGTAAGAAAGACACAAAAGGCGAATAGGACAGGGGGATGAAGGATATGAAACTGTTTAAAAATTTAACAGTTCAGGTCATAACCGCGGTCATCATCGGGGTCATTGTCGGGCTGGTCTGGCCGGATGTCGGCAAAGAAATGAAACCGCTTGGTGATACATTTATCAACGCTGTTAAAATGGTGATCGCACCAATCATTTTCTTCACAATCGTTCTCGGGATTGCAAAAATGGGCGATATGAAGAAGGTTGGAAAAGTAGGGGGAAAAGCGTTTATCTATTTCGAGGTTGTCACCACCCTCGCACTCATTATCGGTTTATTTGTCGTCAATATTATGAAGCCGGGTGCGGGTCTTGATTACAGCAAGCTTGAAAAAGGAGATGTATCACAATACACGCAAAATGGCGGTCAGGGAATCGACTGGATTGAATTTGTTACACACATTGTTCCATCCAACATGGTTGATGCCTTCGCAAAAGGGGACATTTTGCAGGTCTTATTCTTTTCTATTCTTTTCGGAGTGGGTCTTGCGGCATTAGGCGAAAAAGGAAAAAGCGTCATTGATTTCTTCGACAAGGTTTCTCACGTTTTTTTCAAAATTATCGGCTACATTATGCGTGCCGCGCCAATCGGGGCATTCGGGGCGATGGCGTATACAATCGGACACTTCGGGCTCGATTCCATCAAACCGCTGGCAAGCTTAATGATGTCTGTTTATATTACGATGTTCCTGTTCGTATTTGTTGCTTTAAATATCATCTGCAAGCTTTACGGATTCAGCCTGTGGAATTACCTTCGCTTCATTAAGGATGAGCTTTTGATCGTGCTTGGCACAAGCTCTTCCGAATCGGTGCTTCCGCGTATGATGGATAAAATGGAGCGCTACGGCTGTTCCAAATCCGTTGTCGGGCTTGTTATTCCGACGGGCTATTCGTTTAACCTCGACGGCACATCCATTTATTTATCAATGGCGACTGTCTTTCTGGCACAGGTGTTTGGAGTAGACCTCAGCATCGGCCAGCAAATTACGATTATCCTCGTTCTGATGCTGACATCGAAGGGAGCGGCAGGTGTGACGGGAAGCGGATTTATCGTCCTTGCCTCAACGCTGTCAGCGCTGCAGGTCATTCCGCTGGAGGGTCTTGCACTCCTGCTCGGGGTCGACCGTTTCATGAGTGAAGGAAGAGCCATTGTGAACCTGATCGGAAACGGAATCGCCACGATCATTGTTGCCAAAAGCGAAAATGAATTTGATGAAGCAAAAAGCGTAGAGGCTGTGGAAGGCATGAAAAAAATGAAAACAGCAGTCTGAAAAAAGAACGGCCCATCCATGGGGCCGTTTTTTTAATTGTTTAAGAATTATTAAGGTAAGGACAGAGACCTCAGCATTTTTTTGTTATATAATTTACAAATGGATACTATATTGAATGAAGGACGTTTGTCCTAACAGGAGTGTATAAATGGCCGCTTTAGTTAAATTTTTTCAGCACCCGGGAGTAAGGCGTTTCTCCATCTTTGTCGTGTTAACTGGTGTGTTATATCTATTTAAGAGCATGATCAACTTAATATTGCTTACCTTCATTTTCACATTTCTAATGGATCGTTTGGAACTTGTCGTGCGGCAGTTTGTAAGCCAGTTCTTCCGCGTGAGCCAGCGGGTTGTCATTACGTTTCTTTACATGTTGCTGGCTGTGCTGCTTACAGTCGGGGGCTTTGTGTTTTATCCGGTCGTCGCGGCACAGATCCAGCAGCTGGTAAAGCAGATTAAACATATTGCGTATCATCCTGACAGCATCCCTTTCTTTGATGAGATCACCAGTGTCTTCGGAGATATTAACATCAGTTCATATGTCAAAGAGGGTTTCAATGTAGTGTATACGTATCTGGCCGATATCAGCACATTCGGCTTGCAGGTCGTGATGGCGCTCATTCTTAGCATGTTTTTCTTATTTGAGAAAAAACGGCTTTCTGAATTCATGGCGAAATTTAAAACGAGCAAACTGAGGGTCTTTTATGAGGAGATTGCTTTTTTCGGAAGCAAATTTGCAAGAACGTTCGGCAAGGTGCTCGAGGCTCAATTTATCATTGCGCTCGTCAACTGTATTCTGACGTTTATCGCGCTTTGGATTATGCATTTTCCGCAGCTGTTTGGGCTTTCGATTATGGTGTTCTTCCTTGGATTGATCCCTGTAGCAGGCGTCGTCATTTCCCTGATTCCGCTCAGCATTATCGCCTACAGCACTGGCGGCGGGATGTATGTGCTCTACATTGTCCTTGTCATATTCGCCATTCATGCGATCGAAACATATTTCTTAAATCCGAAGCTGATGTCGGCGAAAACAGAGCTGCCAATCTTTTTCACCTTCACAGTACTCATTTTCTCTGAACACTTCTTCGGCATTTGGGGTTTAATTATCGGGATTCCGATCTTTGTGTTTCTCCTTGATATTCTGGATGTCACCAACAAGGAAGATAGGTCTAAAGGACCCCGAGAGAATAGCGATAAAATGTAGTTTAAAATCGAATAATGAGTGTGCCTCGATCTGCCGGCCTGCCTGTTCAAGGCATGGAATTAAGACTCGGAATCGGAGCTTGGCATTGCTTCGCACAGTGGTGAACACAACAGGTGACAATGCCTGTCATCATTACAGAAACTGAAAAGAACAAACAGTCGGAGTAAACGCTCATCATCGGTTTAACCAAACATTTGGAAGCAACAAATGCTATAATACAAACAGTGCCTAATGTTAGGCACTGTTTATTTTTTGTCGAAAAAGGAGGAAGGCTTTATGGCTGAGCCGATTTTACATATTGAAGGCCTCGATAAAAAGATTGGGTCTAAACAGATTTTAAAACAGATCAGCATGGACGTCATGGAGGGTGAAATCATCGGCCTGCTCGGTCCGAATGGTTCCGGAAAAACAACACTCATCCGTATCATCGTCGGGCTGCTGAAACAAAACAGCGGAAGCGTGACAATCAGCGGATTCCAGCATGATACAGAGTTTGAAAAAGCGATGGAAGCGGTTGGAGCGATTGTTGAGAACCCTGAGTTCTATCCGTACCTGACAGGCTGGGAAAACCTCAAGCACTTTGCGAATATGCACAAAAAAATAGCGGATGAACGGCTTGATGAAGTGGTGGAACGTGTCGGGCTGACGTCAGCGATTCATGATAAGGTGAAAACCTATTCTCTTGGGATGCGCCAGCGTCTGGGTATCGCCCAGGCAATTCTTCACCGGCCGAAGCTTCTCATTCTAGATGAACCGACAAACGGCCTCGATCCTGCGGGGATGAAGGATTTTCGCGATCATGTTAAGGAACTCGCAGAAATGGAAGGAACAGCTGTCCTGTTCGCCACTCATTTATTGCGCGAGGTTGAAGACTTGTGCGACCGTGTCATCATCATTCAAAAAGGTGAGATCAAAGCGGAAGTCAGCTTACAAGGAACTGATCAAACCACAGAAAAAGCGATTATAGAAGTGCAGCCGCAAGAAAAAGCGCTCAATTGGCTTACAGGCAATCAATATCAAGCTGAGAGCCAAGACGGGACGATTGTAGTTGAGGTGGCAAAAGAAAACATACCGGAGCTGAACCGATCACTTGTCGGACAAGATTTGAATGTATTTTCCATTACGCCTTACACGCAGTCACTGGAAGACGAATTTATAAAAGCGACAACAGCTCATCAAGAGGAGGGAGAAGAGCTTGTCTAAATTAATTTGGAATGAACATATGAAACTTTTTAATCGGAAGGTTACTTTGGTTTCCCTTATCCTGATGGCTGTCTTTCAATTCTTCATGGCATTGATCATTAAACGGATTGTCATCAGTGCCGGAACAGATGAAAACTTCATCGGCTATTTATCGTATACACCGAGCCTGAACATTTTGCTGCAGGCTTTAACGATCGTAATTGCAGCAACAATTGTTTCGATGGAATTTGATAAAAAGACGATCAAATTTTTGCTCATTCGTCCGGTTAAACGCCAAAAGGTCTTTTGGTCAAAATTAATCACAGTCGTGATGGTCAGCTTCTATTTGTATTTGGCATACTACATTCTGGCATTATTATTCGGTCTCTTGTTTTTTGGCACATCGGTGACTGCGGAATCAAAGACATTGCTGGTCAACACCTTGGCGCTGATCGGGTCAAACTGGCTTGAAGCTGTAATGATGGGATTATTCGGGCTGCTTTGTTCTTCGCTGTTCCGCAATAGCGCGGTAGCAGTTGTTGTTTCTTTTGTCGTTTTATACGGAGCGAGTACACTTGTTCAGCTCATGAAGTTGTTTGAAAACAAGTGGGGCAGCTTTTTGCTTTTTGCGAACACTGACTTTACGCAATACAGAAGCGGAGAGACAGCGTTGTTTTCAGGCATGACGCCATTGTTTTCAATTGGAATTCTCATCATACATGCCATATTCTTCATCGTTGTTGGCTGGTGGTGCTTCTGTAAACGGGATGTTCGGGTCTAAAGGCAAGGAATGACATTTTTGTGAAAAAGCTCACGTAAATCAATATCATTTGATATTTTGGTTTATACTAAAGGTACTGACGGAGGTGTCTCGATTGAGGAACTTTATTACCGCTTTACCGATCGTATTGCTGCTTGGATTCTCATTTGTGTCATTCATGTTTCAGTTTGAACATCTTGTTTATTTCAGGCTCGCGCTTGGGTTGTTTTCTCTCGTGGGACTGTACATGATATATAAAATGAAGACGGGCATCCGCTATTTTATCATCTATCTGTATGCCAGCTGGATTGTGTTGGCCGCAGTGACCGCTTTTGAAGAGCCGATTTTCTCAAGCTTTTTCTTTGGCGGCCTGGTGATGACGATGGGTTACCTGACATATATGCTGATTTATCTCGGCATGAAACAAGACCGGGATGCAAATCCTGTGTAATCGCGCTGTTCCCTTGGGGAACGGCGTGTTTTTCTATACTGGGCAAAAGGTTAACAGTTGCGGAAAAATGGCAGGAAATCTATAATACATATTAAATTTATCGGAATTAAAACTGGGGGGCTGCCGGATGTCATTATTTATACAAAACGATCAACAGCGGCAATGGATGGAGAAAATCGGACGGATTGCGGATGAATTTCAGCAAACAGCTGCTGAAGATGACGAACAGGGACGTTTTCCTGCAGAGAAAATACAAAAACTGCGTGATGCTGGGTATACAGCATTAACATTGCCGGCATCTCATGGCGGAGGGGGCATTTCTGTTTACGATATGCTCTTGTTTCAAGAACGGCTTGCACGGGGAGATGCTCCGACGGCTCTTAGCATCGGCTGGCATTTGAGCGTGATCGGGGAGCTTGGAGAAGGCAACAGCTGGGATGAAGACGTATTTGCATTTGTTGCCAAGGAAGTCCAAAACGGAGCCGTCATTAACAGGGCGGCGACTGAAGCGAAAACCGGAAGCCCGACAAGAGGAGGGCGTCCCGGTACACACGCCGTCAAAAAGGATGGCAAATGGGCAGTGAACGGGAGAAAAACCTTTACGACGATGTCACAAGCTCTGGATTATTTTTTAGTAACCGCATGGATTGAGGACAAACAAACAACAGGCGTGTTTCTCATTCATAAAGATGATCCCGGCTTGTCGATTGAAGAAACGTGGGATATGATGGCGATGCGGGCGACTGGGAGCCATGACCTTGTACTGAACGAAGTAATGCTTGATGAGAATAAGCTGGTGGAACTGCTTCAAGGGCCTCGTGGAGCTAAGCCGAATGGCTGGCTGCTTCACATTCCTGCGATTTATCTTGGTGTGGCTCAAGCTGCTCGTGACTATGCAGTGCAATTTGCATCTGAGTATTCTCCAAACAGCTTGAATGGACCGATCAAGAATGTCCCGGCCGTACAGCAAAGAACAGGCGAAATGGAGCTTGAACTGCTCAATGCCAGACACTTTCTTTTCCATATCGCTCAATTGTATGACGATCCGGTGCGGCGTCCACACTTGACCAGCGAGCTCGGTGCGGCGAAACATATCGTCACAAACGCTGCGCTGTCTGTTGTTGATAAAGCGATGAGAATTGTCGGGGCCAAAAGCCTGGAACGAACCAACCCGCTTCAGCGCTATTACCGTGATGTGCGCGCCGGTCTTCACAACCCGCCGATGGATGACGCCGTGATACACAAGCTGGCAGCTGAAGCGTTTGAGTCATAAAAAAAAGAGCCTTACCGGCTCTTTTTATGTATTGTTTTGCTCTTGCAGATTTTTTTGATGCTTGCGGTCGATCCTGTCATAAATAACGTTCATCAGCTTTGGATTGCCCATAATCGCCTCTTTGTTTTCCTGGATCAGCTGTTGGTAAGTTTTCACTTTACGCTTCGGCATGCTCCGGCGCCCTCCTGACATGTTTGTATTCACTTTCTAACTCCGTCAGCGACAATTCATACAGATGACGCTTTGACTTTTTGTATATACCATTCTGTATTAACAGATGAATGAGCTGTTTTTTTCTGATTTCTGCAGACTGAGGTGTCATTGTGTCACCAACCTCCAATCAAACGATATTGATAATCATTATCAATTAACTTCAGTATACAATGTCCGCAATAGCCTGTAAAGATGAAAAGAGTCCTACTCTTGGCCAATTTACAAACATTCAACAAATCGACAAAAAGTTTCCCGGGCAATAATTTGCTGTCGAAATATTCCGCTTCATTGAACGCACCCTGCTATTTTTCATGTTTTGAACCATACTATGTAATAGAATGGAGGCTGGTATTCAATGGAGCGGACAGAAAATCTGAAAAAGGGAGAAAAAGGGGCGCTCCTCAATATTTTTGCATATGTCATCCTTGCTGTTGTAAAGCTAGTTATCGGGATTCTATATCATTCTGAAGCGCTGAGAGCAGACGGGTTAAATAATGGAACAGATATTGTTGCGTCAGTAGCAGTGCTGATAGGATTGCGGATTTCTCAAAGACCGGCTGACAGCGATCATCCATACGGCCATTATCGGGCTGAAACAATTTCGTCTCTTGTTGCGTCTTTTATTATGATGGCAGTCGGCATTGAAGTGTTAATCGGCGGAGGAAAAGCGATTGCGGGCGGCACAACGGAAACGCCAAATCTTATCGCGGCATGGACGGCGTTAGGCAGTGCTGTGTTTATGTATGGCATCTATTTATATAACAAAAGGCTGGCAGCGTCCATTAAAAGCTCTGCCCTGATGGCAGCGGCAAAGGACAGCAGGTCAGACGCTTTTGTAAGTGCCGGCGCGTTTATCGGTGTTTTTTCGTCCCAGCTGAAGCTGCCGTGGGTTGATCCGGTAACGGCTTTTATCATCGGCATCATCATTTGCAAAACTGCGTGGGATATCTTTAAAGACGCTTCACATTCCTTAACAGACGGCTTCCATTTAAAAGATCTTGAGCCTTACAAACAGACCGTCGGCAGGATCGAAAATGTGCATCGCCTAAAGGATGTGAAAGCGAGGTATTTAGGCAGTACAGTTCATATCGAGATGGTGATTACGGTTGATCCGAAGCTTACAGTAGAAGAAGGCCATGGAGTGGCGGATGAAGTAGAAGACAAAATAAAACATGAACACGATGTCACTCATGTTCATGTTCATGTAGAGCCTGACGACATAAAATAAGGCTGTTTAACGAATTAGCTTATATGTTCAGATAAAAATTCAGTCACTTCTTCAGGCGTTTTGGCATTGGCGCTGTGAAGGTGAGCTGTTTTTTCACCGTTCTTGAAAATAAGCAGGCTGGGAATGCCCATTACTTGGTATTTTTCAGCCAGGTCAGGAAGCTCGTCCTTATTCAGCTCATACCAGTCGTTTTGGTTGTATTCTTCCAAAATATCGCCGATGAACATATTCATGCGTGTGCAGTCTGGGCACCAATCAGCATAAAACTTTACAATGATTTCTTTATCAGATTGAATCAGTTCATTAAATTGTTCGTTTGTTGTGATTTTTTTCATATGTCACATCTCCTTTTCAATGCCATTTTAATATAAAATAAAAAGGAATTACATACAAATGCATTCAACATCAGCATGCCCAAAAATAATTAGATCATTTTCCGGTGAAAATGATAAGATAGTAAAGATGAATTGTAGTGGGGGGAGTATCCATTGAAAACAAGTCTAGGATTAGTGTACGGAGGAAAGTCGGCAGAACATAATGTTTCCCTGCAGACAGCTCTGGCTGTAATCAAAGCGCTAAATACTGAGAAGTTTGATATACATCCGATTTATATAACAGAAAAAGGCGAATGGGTTAGAGGCGCCCGTTTAACTGAACCTGTTTCAAACGTGAAAATGCTTCAATTTGAGCAAGGAGGCAGTGCTTTTTCTCCAGCTGCCCTGAACCAGGAGATGTTTCCGCAGGAAGCGTCACAGCAAAATGAAGCCATCGACGTCGTATTCCCGCTCCTCCACGGACCGAACGGAGAAGACGGTACGATCCAGGGAATGCTCGAGCTGTTGAACATTCCTTATGTCGGCAACGGAGTGCTTGCTTCCTCAGCTGGCATGGATAAAGTTGTCATGAAACATTTATTTGCGCAGGTTGGCCTTGCTCAGGCTAAATACGCAGCTTTCCTTAAGAAAGACTGGACTCGTTCTCCGAAAGAAAGCTGTGAGGAGGTTGAACAGGAATTAGGCTACCCTTGCTTCGTAAAACCGGCGAACCTCGGCTCAAGTGTCGGAATCAGCAAATGCCGAAACCGTGAAGAACTGCAAAAAGCGTTTGAGCTTGCTTTCCAATATGACCGCAAAGTCGTCGTTGAAGAAGGAATTAACGGCCGCGAGATCGAAATCGGCGTTCTTGGAAATGATGATCCTAAATGCTCTGTTGTGGGAGAAATCGCACCGAAGACAGATTTCTACGATTACAAAGCGAAATATGAGGATGGAGATACTGATCTGATGATTCCGGCGATTGTGACTGATGAGGAATACGCAACAATCAGTGATATGGCGATCAAAGCGTTTAAAGCGATCGACGGTTCAGGACTCGTCAGAGCGGACTTTTTCCTGACAGCTGACGGCGAAGTTCTGATCAATGAAGTCAACACAATGCCTGGCTTTACACCTTTCAGCATGTTCCCGTTGCTCTGGAAAGAAGCCGGAGTGGAATATGCTGACCTGATTGAACAGCTTGTGGAGCTTGCAAAAGAACGCCACGCTGAAAAACAATTGATTAAGCATACATTCTAATGAAGAAGGACACTGCCGGTAAAAGGGCAGTGTTTTTTCCCGTATATACAAAAGAAAGAGAGGGACCTTACTTGATTAAGCGAACAGTAAAAAACATTGCCGAAATGGTTAAAGGCACACTAGCAAATCCGCAATATGAACAAACAGTCATTCATGGAGTGGCAACCGATACAAGAAAACTGGAACAACATCAGCTCTTTATTCCGCTGAAAGGGGAACGTTTTGACGGCCACTCTTTTGTGGAGCAGGCCTTTGAAGCTGGTGTAGCGGCTGTTCTTTGGGATCGGTCAGTACCAAATCCGCCCGAGAATCACGCCGTCATTTTAGTGGACGATACCCTTACTGCACTTCAGCAGCTTGCAAAAGCTTATTTGCAGGAGCTTGGCACGCGTGTCATCGGAGTAACCGGAAGCAATGGCAAAACGACAACAAAAGATATGATTCACGCCGTATTGGGGACCCAGTACCGTGTCCACAAAACTGGAGGAAACTTCAATAATCATATCGGTTTGCCGCTGACGGTTTTAGCGATGCCTGAAAATACGGAGATCGCCGTATTGGAGATGGGAATGAGCGCCAAAGGAGAAATTGACCTCTTGAGCCGACTGGCAAACCCGGATGCGGCAGTGATTACGAATATCGGCGAATCGCATATGCAAGACCTCGGCTCTAGAGAGGGCATCGCGGAGGCGAAGCTTGAAATCATAAACGGGCTTAAAGAAGACGGAGTGCTGATTTATATCGGGGACGAACCGCTTCTTCAAAATGCATACAGCTGCCAGACGAAAACGTACGGTACGGGAACGCATAATGATTATCAGCTTCAGGATGTCAGCCAGAGTGAGGAAGGAACCCATTTTACAATCAAAGGGATAGAAAACACGTTTTTTATTCCAATACTCGGCAAGCACAATGTGATGAACGCCATGGCTGCAATTGCTGCAGGGGCTTATTTTGGCATCGCGCCTGAGGATGCGGCAAAAGGACTGAGCGGCCTAAAGGTAACCGGGATGAGGCTTGAACTCATCAAAACAGACAGCGGCCTTTCGATAATCAATGACGCTTATAATGCGAGCCCGACTTCCATGAAAGCTGCAATTCAATTGACAGAAAGCCTTGAAGGCTACGGCAAAAAAATGCTCGTGCTCGGTGATATGCTTGAACTCGGCGATCTTGAAGAAACGTTCCATAAAGAGTGCGGCGCTGTGATCAGCCCTGATAAAATTGACCGCGTCTTTACGTACGGAAAACTGGGAGCTTTTATCGCGGAAGGCGCCCTGAAACACTTTGAGAAAGACCGCGTCAGCCATTACACTGAGAAAAAAGATCTCCTTCAAGCTGTGAAGGAAAACGCATCAAAAGGCGATTTGATTTTATTCAAAGCGTCCAGAGGTATGAAGCTTGAAGAAATCGTTAAAGATTTAATAGAGAGCCCGCTTTCATAAGAAAATATTTTGCGAAAAAACGCATATTGCATCATAAAATAACCTGATATGCAAACACTAATGTATGCCGGCCGAAAATTATGTATATCTGGCCGGCTGCGGCTATGATACAATATATATAGGTTATTTCGCGATACGAACATATTCGTCCGGACTTTTCATCGTGACCCGAAGTTCTCCGCTGGATTCTTGGGAGCGGATGGAGCAGCAGCCGGCATATTCGAGATGCCGATCTGCTTCTCATCTTATTGAAAAACAAATAGTGTAATGGTAAGATAAAACTTAAAGTAATTCGGGCTTTGTATACGGATGGATCCTGTCCTTCTTGTCTAAAGGGCAGTTTTATAAGTGGTAAATCACGACATTACTGAAACAGCAATTAGAAGGAGTTTGAATAATTTGACTATAACGTTTCAAGATTTTAATTTAAGTTCTGATCTCATGAAAGCAATTAATCGTATGGGATTTGAAGAAGCAACACCGATTCAGGCACAAACGATACCGCTCGGACTTTCAAATAAAGACGTCATTGGACAAGCGCAAACAGGTACAGGTAAAACAGCTGCGTTTGGTATACCCCTTGTTGAAAAAATTAACCCCGAGTCTCCTAATATTCAAGCAATCGTAATCGCGCCAACCCGTGAATTAGCCATTCAAGTATCTGAAGAATTGTATAAAATCGGACAAGATAAACGTGCGAAGGTTCTTCCTATTTACGGCGGACAGGATATTGGACGGCAAATCCGGGCGTTAAAGAAGAATCCGAATATTATTGTCGGAACACCTGGACGTCTTCTTGACCACATCAACCGCCGCACCATTCGTTTAAACAATGTAAATACCGTTGTAATGGATGAAGCGGATGAAATGCTGAACATGGGATTCATTGACGATATTGAATCTATCCTTTCAAACGTGCCAAGCGAGCATCAGACACTTCTGTTCTCTGCCACAATGCCTGCGCCGATCAAACGCATTGCAGAGCGCTTCATGACTGAGCCGGAACACGTAAAAGTAAAAGCGAAAGAAATGACGGTTTCTAACATTCAGCAGTTCTATTTGGAAGTGCAAGAACGTAAAAAATTCGATACACTGACTCGCCTTCTTGATATTCAGTCTCCTGAGCTTGCGATCGTATTCGGACGTACAAAACGCCGTGTCGATGAGCTGGCTGAAGCTCTGAACCTTCGCGGATATGCAGCTGAAGGTATTCACGGTGACTTAACGCAGGCGAAACGTATGGTTGCGCTTCGTAAATTTAAAGAAGGCGCAATCGAAGTTCTAGTCGCAACTGATGTTGCCGCTCGCGGACTTGATATCTCAGGTGTTACACACGTATACAACTTCGACGTGCCTCAAGATCCTGAAAGCTACGTTCACCGTATCGGAAGAACGGGCCGTGCAGGAAAAACAGGTATGGCGATGACGTTCATTACACCGCGTGAGAAAAGCATGCTTCGCGCAATTGAACAAACAACAAAACGCAAAATGGACCGCATGAAGGAGCCTACACTTGATGAAGCGTTAGAAGGTCAGCAACAGGTTACTGTTGAACGTCTTCGCACAACAATCAGTGAAAACAACCTGAACTTCTACATGACAGCGGCAGCTGAGCTGCTTGAAGATCATGATGCAGTAACAGTGGTTGCGGCGGCTATCAAAATGGCTACAAAAGAGCCAGACGACACACCGGTTCGCTTAACAGACGAAGCGCCGATGGTCAGCAAACGCTACAAGAACCAGCGCTCTTCTAAACGCAGAGACGGTCAAGGCGGCGGCTACCGCGGCGGAAAAGGGAAAAGCAACAACCGTTCTTCCTATGACAAAAAGCGTTCAAACGATCGCCGTTCTTCAGGTGACAGACGCCAGAAAAAATCTTACTAATTTGATCGATTCAGAGCCCAAAACATGATGTTTTGGGCTTTTTTATGTTCGTGATTTGTTATTCAGCAAACTTTCAGCTGACGGAAGCCATTTTTCTCTGTATGCTTAAGAATGAAACCTTTCTGTAAAAGAGACGTATAAATAACGACGAAAAAAAGGGAGGTAGGTATTTTTGAGAGAGCAGCCAAAAAACCAAATCAGTCCAGACGGATTAAAGGTTTGGCGACTTCAAGAGATCATCATATCCGCTGTTTGCTTGCTTATTGTCATTGCAGTTGCAGTGTTAAGCTATTATTTTCATTGGCCGTACTGGATCAGCGGCGTGCTCGGCGCTGTTTGGCTGCTGGGATCGATTGTGACGGTCTTTATCATTCCGAAGGTCCGTCATAAGGTGTGGCGATATGAAGTCCATGAACATGAAATAGATATTCAGTCAGGTATTTTTGTGGTGACACGTGTGATTGTTCCGATGGTCAGAGTTCAGCACGTCGATACGTCACAAGGGCCATTATTAAAAAAATACAACCTGGCAACGGTGAAAATTTCCACAGCCGCGACCGTTCATTCGATCCCCGCTTTAGAGATGGAGGAAGCGGATCGGCTAAGAGACTCCATTTCCCGTCTGGCGAGGGTGACTGACGATGATGTCTGAACCGAAACGCCTGCACCCGGTGGCAGTCATTTTGAATTTATGCCATACCATTATTCAAACGATAAAAAATATCATTCTGCCATTCTTTTTTGTGTATATTGTCAATTCAAACCATACTGTCCGTTTTTACGGAGCCATTGCGCTCGGTGTGCTGTTCATCTGGCTTGTAGCGGCAAGCATTATCAAATGGAGAAGGTTTACCTATCGAATTGAAGATGATGAATTTAGAATTGAAGAAGGCTTATTTGTTACGAAAAAACGATACATATCGATTGATCGGATTCAAACAATGAATACGAGCGCGGGCCTTGTCCAGCAAATCTTTAAGCTTGTGAAGCTGCAAATTGAAACAGCAGGCGGAGGCAAGGAGGCAGAAGCCGTTCTTTCTGCTATTTCTGTTGAAGAAGCGGAACGCATCAAAGAAGCTGTCTTTAAGAAAAAAGCGCAAAGACGAGAAAATGAACTTGATGAAGAACGGCTTGAAGCTGAAGAGGAGTTGGATCCGTCCGTTGAGGTGCAAGAGCACTATCGCATGAACGCGAAAGAATTGCTCATGGCCGCTTCTACCTCCGGCGGAATCGGAGTCATTATCTCCGCTGTATTTGCACTTATTTCCCAGCTTGATGAAGTGCTGCCGATGGATTGGTTATTCGATAAATTTTCCTTCCTTCAGCACGCCAGCATCGGTATTTATGCGGTACTCATTTTTATCGGTTTATTTATCGCCTGGATTTTCAGCATCGCGGGCATGATGTTTAGATACGCGAACTTTCAAATCATAAAAAAAGAGCAGGAACTGGTGATTTCAAGGGGAATTATTGAAAAACATCAAGTCACGATTCCGCTGCGAAAAATACAAGCCATTAAAATCAAAGAAAATATCATTCGCCAGCTTTTCGGCTTTGTAACGGTGTCCATCGTCAGCGCAGGAGGCGGCGACCGGGAAAAAGAAGAAGGCGCTTTGACCATTCTCTTTCCAATGATTCATAAAAAAAAGCTTCCGCACATGCTCCGAACATTTACGCCGGAATACACGCTGGAAGAAAACTGCCGCCGCCTGCCGCGGCGCGCGTTGAAACGCTATTTGTTCCGTTCTGTCATTTTTTCACTCTTTTTGATCATCCCGTTATGTATCTTCTTTCAGCCATGGGGCTATCTGTCAGTGATCCTGCTGCCGATAGAATTGCTCTTCGGCTATCTCGCGTATAAAGAGGCTGCATGGACGATCAACGGGGACCGTCTTCAGCTGACGTCTAGATTTATAGGCAGAACAACCGCCATTGTACTGAAAAAACGAATGCAGGTCTGCAAGTTCAGCCAATCCTATTTCCAAAAGAAAGGCCGCTTGTATACCATTTCTACTTCGGTGAAATCATCGAGCCATATGGAAGAGTTAACGGTGAGGGACGTAGGTGAAGAGGATGCAGCCTTCATTTTAAAGTGGTACTCATATGAAAAAGCGGACGGTTAATACCGCCGCTCCAGCGTGTCGGCAAACCCTCGCATTCGTTGTCAGGACTGCGCTTCGGTGCTCAATGCGAAGTGGATCAACGGCTAAATTCTCAGGCGTCCTGCCTAAACGCCGTCGTCATCACATCCTGTGAAAGTCCGCTCCTATGCTCGTCCTTCCTAGACTTCATGGGTTTTCAATCACGCTGAAAAGATGACAAAATCCTAAAATGAAAACCATTTTAGGATTTTGTCAACAATCTGAAGCGGCGGTTAATACCGCCGCTCTTTTTTTTGCACGCATAAAAACGAAAGAAGAAACCCGCCGCATAGTCCAAACAAATGGGCCATCATGTTAATATTGGAGTTGATAAACGACATGAGAACGGCAAATGCGAGCAGTGTGATGATCATTTTGGAATGCTCCTGCCCAATTAACTCATTGCGAAAAAGAACCATAAACAGGTATACGCCAAATAGCCCGAAAATGGCGCCTGAAGCCCCGACATGCACGTAATCAAGCGGCTCTGTAACATAAGTGCCGATATTGCCGATGATGCCGGAGCCGGCGTATACAAGAAGGAAACGCGCTTTTCCCAGCATGCGTTCCAAAGCCGGGGCAAATAAAAAGATGGACATGGAATTAAACAGCAGATGTGTGAAACCGGCGTGCAGCAAAATCGGTGTGATAAGCCGCCACCATTCACCGTTTGCGACACCTAGATTATAGCCTGTGACGGTATCCCTCCATAACACGACTGAATGGGCAGGAAGTGAAAAAAACAGCCAGAGAACAGCTTGCAAAGCCAATATAAAGGTGACAACGGGGTAAAGCCTGATAAATGTTTGAAAATTTTCAGTCCGTATAAACATTCCGAGCCCCTTTTCTTCATTTTGGTATATCTATAGTAACACGTTTATGAGACAAACCATTTAAATAGTACGTACGCAAAGGAGGTTATCATACATGATTTACGGCATTGGGCTGGACATTACCGAGCTTAAACGGATCGCCTCTATGGCTGGGCGCCAGAAAAGGTTTGCCGAGCGGATTTTGACGCGAAGCGAGCTTGACCAATACTATGAGCTTTCAGAGAAAAGAAAAAACGAATTTCTCGCGGGCAGATTCGCGGCAAAAGAAGCGTTCTCGAAAGCATTTGGCACCGGCATTGGGAGGCAGCTCAGCTTTCAGGACATTGAAATTAGGAAAGACCAAAATGGCAAGCCCTATATCATTTGTACGAAACTGAGCCAGGCCGCCGTTCACGTATCGATCACTCATACAAAAGAATACGCTGCCGCGCAGGTTGTGATTGAAAGGTTGTCAAGCTAGTCTGCATATTAGGGAAACCCCACTCATATATTTGATAGTGCATTAAGGGAGACAAGTTGTTTGAGGCTTTTATGGTACGCATCTGTTCTGCCTAAACGTGTACCGAGCGTACCGTTAAAGTCAAACAAGCGATTTCTTCCTTTTACATCAATTGAGAAAAAGGGGTTGAAAAAGGTGAGAAAAAGCTTTGTTTTGCTTTTAACGGGACTGCTTGCTGTTCTTATTCTTTCTGCCTGCGGGCAAAAAACACAGCAAGATATTGTGGCCGGGTTAGATGAAAAGGCGAAAGAATACACCTCGTACAAAGCAAAAGCGAAAATGACCATCGAGACAGGGAGTGAGCCTCAAGTATACAATGTGGAAATCTGGCACAAAAAGCCGTCTCTGTACAGGGTTTATTTAGAAAATCCGAAAAAGGACCAAAACCAAGTCATTTTACGAAATGAAAACGGAGTATTCGTTCTCACGCCGTCTTTAAATAAGAGCTTCAGATTTCAAAGCGATTGGCCGAACAACAGCAGCCAGGTTTATCTGTTTGAATCGCTCGTAAAGGATGTTCAAAACGATTCGGATGCAGTTTTCACAGCGAAAGAAAAGAAATACGTATTTGAAACAAAAACAAACTATCAGCATAACAAAATGCTGCCCACGCAAGAAATCACATTTAACAAAAAAGATATGAGCCCGTCATCTGTCAAAGTGATGGATACTGACCGGAAAGTGATGGTCAAAGTAGAATTCAGCAGCTTTGAATTTAATAAACAATTTGATAAAGAATCATTTGATGAAAAGAAAAATATGACCCTTTCTCAAATGGATGTCGCCACAAGCGCAAAGCCTTCCGATACATTTGCGGTCAAAACGCCGCTGGAACTGCCGCTTGGCGTCAAGCTGCTTGAAGAAAAAGATATATCTACTGAAGACGGGAAGCGCATCATCATGACGTACGGAGGAGAAAAATCATTTACGTTAATTCAGGAAAAAGCCCAGATTGCCAAGGCTTCCTCCTCCGTTACGCTGAACGGCGAACCGGTAAATCTCGGCTACACCATCGGCGCCCTGTCGGATGCATCATTATCATGGACATATGACGGCGTAGATTACCTTCTCTCTTCTAAAGATCTTTCTAAAGAGGAAATGGTGACAGTAGCGAAAAGCATGCAGGGACAATCATCGAAATAACCGCCAAAGGCCAAACATGATTTGGCCTTTTTTTCGTTAGACATCGTTTCCCTTTAGCCTTTAATTTTAGTATGATATGTAAATGATATTGAATAAAAGCTAGGAAGTGTCGTAATGAGCACAAAACCTTTTTACAGAGATACGTGGGCGGAAATTGACTTGTCCGCGATAAAGGAAAATGTCAGCAATATGAAAAAACATATCGGTGAACATGTCCACTTGATGGCAGTTGTGAAAGCAAACGCCTACGGGCATGGTGATGCAGAAACAGCAAAGGCTGCTCTTGACGCAGGTGCTTCATGCTTGGCCGTGGCCATTTTGGATGAAGCGATTTCACTGCGCAAAAAGGGATTGAAGGCGCCTATATTGGTGCTTGGCGCGGTTCCCCCGGAGTATGTGGCAATCGCTGCTGAGTATGACGTGACCTTAACAGGTTATTCTGTTGAATGGCTTCAGGAGGCAGCCCGCCACACGAAAAAAGGTTCTCTTCATTTTCATCTGAAGGTCGATACGGGGATGAACAGACTTGGTGTAAAAACAGAGGAAGAAGTTCAGAACGTGATGGCAATTCTTGACCGCAACCCTCGTTTAAAGTGCAAAGGGGTATTTACCCATTTTGCGACAGCGGATGAAAAAGAAAGAGGCTATTTCTTAATGCAGTTTGAGCGCTTTAAAGAGCTGATTGCTCCGCTGCCGTTAAAGAATCTAATGGTCCACTGCGCGAACAGCGCCGCTGGACTCCGGCTGAAAAAAGGCTTTTTTAATGCAGTCAGATTCGGCATCGGCATGTATGGCCTTCGCCCGTCTGCTGACATGTCGGACGAGATACCGTTTCAGCTGCGTCCGGCATTTACCCTGCATTCGACACTGTCACATGTCAAACTGATCAGAAAAGGCGAGAGCGTCAGCTACGGAGCCGAGTACACAGCGGAAAAAGACACATGGATCGGGACGGTGCCTGTAGGCTATGCGGACGGCTGGCTCCGAAAATTGAAAGGGACCGACATCCTTGTGAAGGGAAAACGCCTGAAAATTGCCGGCCGAATTTGCATGGACCAATTTATGGTGGAGCTGGATCAGGAATATCCGCCGGGCACAAAAGTCACATTAATAGGCCGGCAGGGGGATGAATATATTTCCATGGATGAGATTGCAGGAAGGCTCGAAACCATTAACTATGAGGTGGCCTGTACAATAAGTTCCCGTGTTCCCCGTATGTTTTTGGAAAATGGGAGTATAATGGAAGTAAGAAATCCTTTATTGCAGGTAAATATAAGCAATTAACTTACCTAAATGGAGAATTCATAAAACAGCTTTGCTTGAAGAGTGAATAATGGTATCATTATCACTGGATGGATAAAAGAGTCGTATCCGTAAGTTTGGTGGAGGTGTATGTTTTTTGTCTGAATCCAGCGCAAGAACCGAAATGAAAATCAGCTTGCCCGAAAACCTAGTAGCTGAATTGGATGGTGTAGCGATGCGGGAGAAACGAAGCAGAAACGAACTGATATCACAAGCAGTGAGAGCGTATGTCAGCGAACGAACAACTCGTCACAACCGTGATTTGATGAGACGCGGCTATATGGAAATGGCGAAAATCAACCTGAATATTTCTTCTGAGGCTCACTTTGCGGAGTGCGAGGCTGAAACGACAGTTGAGCGCTTAGTCAGCGGAGGATAATCATTTGATTGTGAAACGCGGCGATGTTTATTTTGCTGATTTATCTCCTGTTGTTGGCTCAGAGCAAGGCGGGGTGCGCCCGGTTTTAGTGATCCAAAATGACATCGGAAATCGCTTCAGCCCAACTGCTATTGTTGCAGCCATAACAGCACAAATACAGAAAGCGAAATTACCAACCCACGTCGAAATCGATGCAAAACGCTACGGTTTTGAAAGAGATTCCGTTATTTTGCTGGAGCAAATTCGGACGATTGACAAGCAAAGGTTAACGGATAAGATTACTCATCTGGATGATGAAATGATGGATAAGGTTGATGAAGCCTTACAAATCAGTTTGGCACTCATTGATTTTTAGACATATTTGCAGGTTGCTCAAATAGAGCAACTTTTTTTGTTTTCAAAAAACATAAACGATATAATAGTGAAATAACGAAAAAATATGTTGTTTTTTATTGGGAGGTAAGCGAATTTGATGTCGAACCAGACTGTATACCAGTTCATTGCCGAAAATCAAAATGAACTGCTCCAACTGTGGACTGACACACTAAAAGAATTAAGCGAGCAAGAATCCTATCAGCTGACTGACCAAGTGTATGAAAATATATCTAAAGAATATATCGACATTCTGCTGCTGTCTGTTAAGGACGAAAATGCTGCTGAAAGCCAAATCAGCGAACTGGCGCTTCGAGCGGTCCAAATCGGACTGTCTATGAAGTTTTTGGCTACTGCGCTTGCTGAATTCTGGAAGCGTCTCTACACGAAAATGAATGATAAGAGATTGCCAGATCAAGAGAGCACGGAATTAATCTGGCAGATTGACCGCTTTTTCAGCCCGATTAACACAGAAATTTTTAATCAATACTCAATCTCATGGGAAAAAACAGTATCCCTGCAAAAAATCGCGCTGCAAGAGCTGTCTGCGCCGCTTATCCCGGTGTTTGAAAATATCACTGTGATGCCTCTTGTCGGAACAATTGATACCGAACGCGCGAAACGAATTATGGAAAACCTTCTTAATGGCGTCGTCAAACACCGTTCCCAAGTCGTGCTGATTGACATTACAGGTGTCCCTGTCGTCGATACGATGGTTGCCCATCATATTATTCAGGCATCAGAAGCTGTAAGGCTTGTCGGAGCAAAATGCCTGCTGGCCGGAATCCGTCCGGAAATTGCTCAAACAATCGTCAACCTAGGGATTGATTTATCCCAAGTTATAACTAAGAATACCCTGCAAAAAGGAATTCAAACAGCATTGGAAATGACGGATCGAAAAATCGTTTCATTGGGGGAATAACATTTTGAGACATCCGAAAATCCCGATCTTGAAACTGTATAATTGCTTATTAGTGTCCATTCAGTGGGAACTTGATGACCAATCAGCATTAACCTTTCAAGAAGACTTATTAAATAAAATATACGAAACAGGTGCTAACGGAGTCGTCATTGACCTGACATCTGTGGATATGATTGATTCATTTATCGCGAAAGTGCTGGGCGACGTCATTACAATGTCTAAGTTAATGGGGGCTAAAGTCGTCTTGACCGGCATTCAGCCTGCTGTGGCAGTGACGCTGATTGAACTTGGAATCGCACTTGAGGAAATCGAAACTGCGCTCGACTTAGAGCAGGGGCTTGAGACATTGAAGCGGGAATTGGGGGAATAGCGAATGAACGACCAATCCTGTGTAAGAATCATGACAGAATGGGATATTGTGGCCGCCAGACAGCTGGGACGAAACGTTGCGAAAGAACTGGGTTTCGGCACGGTAGACCAGGCTAGAATTACAACGGCTATTTCAGAATTAGCCAGGAATATTTATTTATATGCCGGCAAAGGGCAGATTGGAATTGAACAGGTCGCAGACAGAGGAAAAAAAGGCCTGAAAATCATAGCGGAAGACCAAGGGCCGGGAATTCCTGATATCCGAAAAGTCATGGAAGACGGGTTTTCAACGTCTGGAGGACTTGGTGCGGGACTTCCCGGGGTCAAAAGGCTGATGGATGAATTCAGCTTAAATTCCGTAGCGGGGGAAGGAACAGAGATACAAGCCATCAAATGGCTTCGGTAGGAGGTAAGAACGTGGATTTTAGGGAGGTTATTGAGCAGCGGTATCATCAGCTGCTTAGTCGATATATAGCCGAATTAACAGAAACATCTTTATATCAAGCCCAAAAATTCAGCCGAAAAACAATCGAGCACCAAATTCCTCCGGAAGAAATCATCAGCATTCACAGAAAAGTGCTGAAGGAGCTGTATCCAAGTCTCCCGGAAGATGTGTTTCATTCGCTGGATTTTTTAATAGAAGTCATGATTGGCTATGGAATGGCTTATCAGGAGCATCAAACCCTTAGAGGGATACAGCAGGAAATCAAATCAGAAATTGAAATCGCGGCAAATGTCCAACAGACGCTTCTCGGAACTAAAGTTCCTCAGGAGGAAGCGCTGGATATCGGCGCCATCAGTGTTCCCGCTAAACAGATGAGCGGTGATTACTACCACTTTGTCAAAGACAAGGAATCCATCAATATCGCAATCGCGGACGTGATCGGAAAAGGCATTCCAGCGGCTTTATGCATGTCCATGATTAAATACGCAATGGACTCTTTGCCGGAAACGGGCATACACCCTTCTCAAGTGCTGAAAAATTTGAATCGTGTTGTTGAACAAAACGTTGATGCCAGTATGTTTATTACGATGTTTTATGCGAATTACAATATGGACAAGCATCAATTTACATATGCTTCAGCGGGACATGAACCGGGATTCTATTATTCTCAAAAAGACAACACGTTTTACGATTTAGAGGCCAAAGGACTCGTTCTCGGCATCTCGCAGGACTATGACTACAAACAATTCGATCAGCATCTGGAAAAGGGCGATATGATTGTTTTATTTTCTGACGGCGTCACAGAATGCAGAACGGAAAACGGTTTCTTGGAGCGTCCTGATCTGCAGAAGCTCATTGAGGAACATATGTGTTCCTCTGCGCAGGAAATGGTCAAAAACATTTATGACAGCCTCCTCAAATTGCAGGATTTTCAGCTTCACGATGATTTTACGTTAATTGTTTTGCGGAGAAAGGTTTAACGTCTGTCAGACGAGGGTATAAAGCAACTAGTGATTTGAAGGAAAATTTGAGGTGATACGAATGAATATAAATGTTGATGTGAAGCAAAACGAGAATGATATACAAGTAAACATTGCAGGAGAAATTGATGTATACTCAGCCCCGGTGCTTAGAGAGAAGCTCGTTCCTCTGGCAGAACAAGGAGCTGACTTAAGAATTTGCCTGAAAGATGTCAGCTACATGGACAGTACCGGATTGGGCGTTTTTGTAGGGACCTTTAAAATGGTGAAAAAACAAGGTGGTTCGCTGAAACTTGAAAATCTTTCTGAACGGCTGATCCGACTGTTTGACATTACAGGCTTGAAGGACATCATTGATATTTCTGCAAAGTCAGAAGGTGGAGTGCAATGAAGAATAATGCTGATTACATCGAAATGAAAGTGCCGGCCCAACCTGAATATGTGGGAATTATAAGACTGACGCTGTCAGGGGTCGCAAGCAGAATGGGCTATACGTACGATGAAATTGAAGACTTGAAAATCGCAGTCAGTGAGGCGTGCACAAATGCGGTTCAGCACGCTTACAAAGAAGATAAAAATGGGGAAGTGTCAATACGATTCGGTGTGTTTGAAGACCGTTTAGAGGTTATTGTGGCGGATGAAGGAGACAGCTTTGACTTTGATCAAAAGCAGCAGGATCTAGGGCCGTACACACCTTCGCACACAGTTGATCAATTATCAGAAGGAGGGCTCGGTCTATATTTAATGGAAACGCTCATGGATGAAGTCAGAGTGCAAAACCACTCCGGCGTCACCGTAGCGATGACAAAGTATTTAAATGGGGAGCGAGTTGATCATGACACAACCATCAAAAACTACGAAACTAACTAAAGATGAAGTCGATCGGCTCATAAGCGATTACCAAACAAAGCAAGATGAACAAGCGCAGGAAACGCTTGTGCGGGTGTACACAAATCTGGTTGACATGCTTGCGAAAAAATACTCAAAAGGCAAAAGCTTCCACGAGGATCTCCGCCAGGTCGGCATGATCGGGCTGCTAGGCGCGATTAAGCGATACGATCCTGTTGTCGGCAAATCGTTTGAAGCTTTTGCAATCCCGACAATCATCGGTGAAATTAAACGTTTCCTCAGAGATAAAACATGGAGCGTTCATGTGCCGAGACGAATTAAAGAACTGGGTCCAAGAATCAAAATGGCGGTTGATCAGCTGACCACTGAAACACAAAGATCGCCGAAAGTCGAAGAGATTGCCGAATTCCTCGATGTTTCTGAAGAAGAGGTTCTTGAAACGATGGAAATGGGCAAAAGCTATCAAGCCTTATCCGTTGACCACAGCATTGAAGCGGATTCGGACGGAAGCACTGTCACGATTCTTGATATCGTCGGATCACAGGAGGACGGATATGAGCGGGTCAACCAGCAATTGATGCTGCAAAGCGTGCTTCATGTCCTTTCAGACCGTGAGAAACAAATCATAGACCTTACGTATATTCAAAACAAAAGCCAAAAAGAAACTGGGGACATTCTCGGTATATCTCAAATGCACGTCTCGCGCTTGCAACGCAAAGCTGTGAAGAAGCTCAGAGAGGCCTTGATTGAAGATCCCTCGATGGAGTTAATGTAATGATCCAGGTTGAAGAAAACGAGCATATTCAAACTCTAGTATATCAACTGAATAAAGAAGGGAAATCGATTTGCGGTGACAGTTTTTTTATGAAAGCTGATGATAAGGAGTTAATTTGCGCGGTTGCTGACGGACTGGGAAGTGGATCACTTGCTAATGAATCCTCTGCAGCCATCAAAGACTTAGTGGAAAACTATGCGAGTGAAGACGTAGAAAGCATTATCGAACGCTGTAATCAGGCGATGAAAAACAAAAGAGGCGCTACAGCATCTATCCTGAAAATCAATTTTGAGCAAAGGCAGTTTACGTACTGCTCTGTCGGAAATGTACGGTTTATTCTGCATTCCCCGTCTGGTGAAAGCTTTTATCCTCTGCCGATTTCGGGCTATTTATCAGGCAAGCCGCAAAAATACAAAACGCACACCGCCACCTATGAAAAGGGTTCAAAGTTCATTATACATACAGATGGACTCAACGTACCTGATATCCGCTCCCATTTGAAAAAAGGCCAATCGGTAGAAGAAATATCGAATTCGCTGAAAATGTATACGACATCGAGAAAAGATGACCTGACCTATATTCTCGGACAGCTGTCCTAGAGAATAAGAACAAGAAGAAGCCGGAATGCCGGCTTCTTTTTTTTGCGGTTGACTATTAATAAGTGCGCTTATTATAATTAATAAGTGAACTTATCATTCTGGGAGCTTATGGGATGTGGAATTATGAATACACAGCGATAGCTGAAGTGGATGTGGGAAAACCTGGAACTGTTATCAGGAAACAGAAACAATGGATCAATGGGAGACGGGTATTGCATCAGATTCTTTGAAAGGACAATTTCAAAATGGAACGGAAGGAACATTGCTTCTGCAAGGAAAAACAATTCTCTTATGGCTTGAGCATGTGGAGAAACATCGGGCGTTTTCTGTCATGGTCAACATGCCCGCATAGCAATGTAATAATGGAGTTTTTTCACGTGCTTCAAAAGCAAAAAGAAGATTTGTGTATCACATATGGAATTGTATTAGAAGGCGCTGAAGCAAAAAAGTGGGGAGAAATCATTGGGACTGAACTGTCTAAAGACATGCCGACGGCTGTCAGCAGGCTTGTCCATCTTTACGGAGGAGTGATAAAATGAACACAAATTACTGGATCGGCGTTGTGTCAGAGCAGCATGTATTAAAAGGCGCTGCCGGCGGTTTTGCACAGCTGTGCCATGGAAAAAAAGCCCCGCTCGCCAAAATGAAAGAGGGAGATTGGCTGATTTATTATTCTCCGAGAGACGCATATCCAGACGGCAAACTGCTGCGAAGCTTTACTGCGATCGGCAAAGTAAAAAGCGGAAACATCTATCCGTATCAAATGGCTCCGAATTTTATTCCATACCGATTAGATATAGACTATTATCCATGCCATAAAATCGGTTTTTACGACGTTAAATCAAAGCTTGAATTTGTTCAGGAAACCAAGCATCTTGGCTTTTTATTTCGCAGAGGACACTTTGAAATAAGCAAAAAAGATTTTTTGACAATAGCACAAGCGATGGGAGTTAACATAAGTGGAATGGCACTCTAAATTTAGCGGTCCGAACACAAGCCCTGGCTTTTTATTATGGCAGGCCACGCAAAGCTGGCAGCGGAAAGTAGGAAAAGCATTGGCTGAGTTTGACCTGACCCACGTTCAATTTGTTCTGCTGACCTCGTGCAAGTATATGATTGCTCACGGAGAAACCGTCACGCAAAAAAAACTTGCAAGCTTCAGCCAGACCAATATCATGATGGTTTCGGAGGTTGTGCGGACGCTTGAGAAAAAAGGATTTATCGAAAGAAGCAAAAATCCCCAGGATAAAAGAGAGGTCCTCCTGTCTCTTACAGAAATAGGAGGAGAAAAAGTAACAGCGGCTTTGCCAATTGTTGAGAAGATTGATCAAGCCTTCTTTGCAGCTGCGATGAAAAAAGAGAATTTTCTGAGCGGCTTACAGGAACTATTGAAACATGAGTAAAGATACGGGCAGCGCCAGCTGTCTTTTTTTATGTGTTTTTTTCGGTTTTTGATACACTAGAGAAAGAACGACAAAATTGGAGGCTTTGGTTACATGGAAACGTCAGCCCTTTTAAAACAGCAAATTGCGAAAGAAATAGGTTTATCACAAAAACATGTTGAAAGTGTCATCCGCCTGCTTGAGGACGGCAATACAGTCCCGTTTATTGCCCGGTATCGAAAAGAGCAGACGGGTTCAATGGATGAGGTTCAGATTCAGACGATTTCTGAACGCTGGCAATACATACAAAACCTGAATCAGCGAAAAGAAGAAGTCATCAGGCTGATTGCAGAGCAGGATAAACTGACAGATAATCTAAAACGTAAAATCGAGCAATCGGTGAAGCTTCAGGAAGTGGAAGACCTTTACCGCCCTTATAAACAAAAACGTAAAACAAAGGCGACAGTCGCCAAAAGCAAAGGCCTTGAGCCGCTTGCCGACTATATCCTGACACTTCCCCAAGATGATCATCTGGCAGCAACTGCAGACCAATACATCAGCGAAGAAAAAGAAGTGTTCACACGAGAAGAAGCGATTGAAGGCGCCAAGCACATTATTGCGGAACAAATCTCAGACGAGCCGACCTTCAGAAAGTGGATTCGCCAGGAAACCTTCAAAAGAGGAACCATTAAGTCTGCAGCCGGAAAGTCGGCAGACACCGATGAGAAAAATGTGTATGAAATGTATTACGAGTATGAAGAGCCAATTGCAAAAGTTGTTCCGCATAGGGTGCTGGCAATGAACCGCGGCGAAAAAGAAGACATTTTAAAGGTAGCGATCGAACCGCCTGCGGATCACATTAAGGCGTATTTAGAAAAACAAATCATCAAAAATCGCTCAACATCCGTAAGAGAGATTTTGCAGGAGACAATTGAAGACAGCTATAAAAGGCTGATCCAGCCGGCAATCGAGCGTGAAATCAGGAAAGAGCTCTCAGAAAAAGCTGATGAACAGGCGATTCATATTTTCTCAGAGAACTTGAGAAAGCTTCTTTTGCAGCCGCCAATGAAAGGCAAAACCGTTCTCGGTGTTGACCCAGCCTTTCGAACCGGCTGTAAGCTCGCTGTGTCAGATGAGACCGGAAAAGTCTTGAAAATTGATGTGATCTATCCGCATGCGCCAGTCAACAAAACAAAAGAAGCCCATGAAAAAGTGAAAAAGATTCTTGAGCAGTATCAAGTCGAGATGGTGGCGATCGGAAACGGCACAGCATCCAGAGAAACAGAACAATTCATCGTCAATGTACTCAAAGACATGCCGCGCAAAATTTATTATGTGATCGTCAATGAAGCGGGAGCAAGCGTCTATTCGGCTTCAGAGCTTGCCAGAGAAGAATTCCCTGACCTTAAGGTTGAAGAGCGCAGTGCCGTATCTATTGCTCGGAGACTTCAAGACCCGCTCGCGGAGCTCGTTAAGATCGATCCGAAGTCTGTTGGTGTCGGACAGTATCAGCATGACGTCAGCCAAAAACGCTTAAATGAATCTCTGCGGTTTGTCGTCGAAACGGTCGTAAACCAGGTTGGAGTAAACGTCAACACAGCCTCCGCCGCACTGCTTCAATATGTAGCTGGATTATCGAAGTCTGTAGCAGGCAACGTTGTCAAAAAACGCGAGGAAATCGGAAAGTTTTCAAATCGAAAAGAACTGAAGGACATCCCAAGGCTCGGTGCGAAAACCTATGAACAATGTATCGGTTTCTTAAGAGTGCAGGAAGGGACAGAGCCTTTGGATAGAACAGGCATTCACCCGGAAAGCTATAAAGAAACAAAAGCGCTTTTGAAAAAACTCGGACTTTCAACAGAACATATCGGCACGGCGGAATTGAAGGACAAAATCAATCAGCTGGCGCTTTCTGAAACGGCAAAAGAGCTGGGAATCGGCGAAATCACTCTGAAAGACATTTGTGAACAGCTGACAAGGCCGGAACGCGATCCGCGCGATGAGGTGCCTAAGCCTTTGCTGAAAACAGACGTCCTTCAGCTGGAAGATTTGAAAGAGGGAATGGAACTGCAGGGCACCGTGCGCAATGTAGTGGACTTCGGAGCGTTTGTTGATATCGGAGTCAAACAAGACGGGCTTGTGCATATCTCAAAATTGAGCAATCAATTCGTCAAGCATCCTCTTGATGTCGTATCTGTCGGCGATATTGTGACAGTTTGGGTTGACGGCGTAGATGTACAAAAAGGCAGAGTATCGCTGTCTATGGTAAAATAAAAGCACTGCTTACGAGCAGTGTTTTTTCCTATAGAAATACCAGCATTGATTCAGCAGTTTAATTTGGTAATTATCTTTTTCAAGGAACGCTTTTTGCATCTGCTTTTTAAGCCAATTTGGCATAGGCTCATTCCTCCTCAGCTTTTATCATAAGAGGGACGGTGATTACCATATTGTATGCGAACGGTGAATTGTCCCGTTCAATGTTTTTTAAGTGAGGTGCACTATGGATAATATAGAGCTTCAAAAGCTGACAGAGGATATTTCTAAAACGTATTTTAAAAAGCCGTTCCGCCATCAGGCGCTTTTTAATGACAGGCTTAAAACCACTGGCGGCAGGTACCTGTTAACCTCCCATAACATTGAATTGAACAGAAAATATCTGATTGAACACGGCAGGGAGGAGCTGATCGGCATCATCAAGCACGAGCTCTGCCATTATCATCTCCACCTTGAAGGAAAAGGGTACAAGCACAGAGACAGAGATTTTAGAATGCTATTGCAGCAGGTCAACGCGCCGAGGTTCTGTACACCCCTTAAGAAAAAAGCGGAAAACAAAAAAACTTATATGTATATCTGTACGGCCTGCGGCCAACAGTATATAAAGAAGCGCGCCATGAACCCTGACAGATACAGATGCGGAAAATGCCGCGGAAAAATAAAAAGAATTTTTTTGTGAAAAAGGTTGACGAATATGGTAAGCCTATGTTACATTATAAAAGTCGTCACGAGAGATAAATAAAAACATTTACCTCTTGACACTGCAAATCAAGGCTGATATAATAAGTCTTGTCTCATTATTCCACAGTAGCTCAGTGGTAGAGCTATCGGCTGTTAACCGATCGGTCGCAGGTTCGAATCCTGCCTGTGGAGCCATATTGGAGAAGTACTCAAGTGGCTGAAGAGGCGCCCCTGCTAAGGGTGTAGGTCGCGTAAGCGGCGCGAGGGTTCAAATCCCTCCTTCTCCGCCATAAGATTTCGATATAAGTTCTCAACCATCGGCCCGTTGGTCAAGCGGTTAAGACACCGCCCTTTCACGGCGGTAACACGGGTTCGAATCCCGTACGGGTCATTCCATTTCGTTGGGCTATAGCCAAGCGGTAAGGCAACGGACTTTGACTCCGTCATGCGTTGGTTCGAATCCAGCTAGCCCAGCCATTTTTATTTTTGAAATCTAATAGTAAGAGCCATTAGCTCAGTTGGTAGAGCATCTGACTTTTAATCAGAGGGTCGAAGGTTCGAGTCCTTCATGGCTCACCATTTGTCTTTTTGCGGGTGTGGCGGAATTGGCAGACGCGCTAGACTTAGGATCTAGTGTCTTACGACGTGGGGGTTCGAGTCCCTTCACCCGCACTTTATTTACAAAGTGCACGCAAATCGGTTTTACTAGGTTAAGAGCCTACTAAACCAGCACAAACACAATTTAATGATCACGCGGTCGTGGCGGAATGGCAGACGCGCTAGGTTGAGGGCCTAGTGGGTGAATAACCCGTGGAGGTTCAAGTCCTCTCGGCCGCATCTCAATAATACCAAGGGTTTAACCACCTTTGGTATTATTTTTTTGTGTGGAAAATACGGCTATGGGAGAAGACTTGCTCACCAAAACTCACCAGTTACTTAAAGTAAGTCATCCAAACGGTCGGCGGTTCCTTCTGTTTATTAGGAAAAAGATATCCGTTCATTGTAAAAGAAACGAACCATGTCCTATTCGTTCAAAAAAACTAAAGGGTGATACATATTATACATGATTAATATGTATCACCCTTTTCTTTCTTGTTCAACAATCGCGCTTGAGGAGAACATAAGCTAATACAACTGACTCGATTTCTAAAGTTGCTCCATTCTTTTTTTAAACAACTCATCCACAACCTGTTTTAAAATCTCGTACGACTGAATTTCCTTGCTCAATTCGTAAATATTAGATAACACAATTAATTCATCTGCGTGATACATTTGTTGGAAATCAATTAGTTCGCGACGAATTGTTTCTCGATCACCCATGATTGTATACCCCAGTCGACTGTGGAGAATTTCTAATTCAAACTGTGATAACGATTCTAGGAAGTTTTCAGTGGGTGGAATAAGCTTACTTAAATTATTTGTATAAATATCAATATACACCTGCAAATGACTTGCAGAAATAAAAGATGCCTCGTCTATAGATTCTGCTGCAATCACATTAATGCAAGCGATCACATAAGGTTCTTGTAAATAAGAAGACGGTTGGAAATTTTCTCGATAAATAGAGAGCGCTTCTTCCATCGAATGGGGTGAAAATTGAGCGCCAAATGCATAGGGTAAACCAAGCTTTGCAGCAATTTCCGCTGAATCCGTTGAGGATCCTAACACAAAAACAGGCACATGCGTTCCAATACCCGGATAAGCGCGAACCTCACCCTGTACACTCTTATCCCCGACAAAACGCAAAATATCATTTACTTCTCTTTCAAAGAAAAACACTCCATTATGGTTGGAACGACGAATCACATCGGCCGTTTTTTGATCCGTTCCGGGTGCGCGTCCTAATGCCAAATCTACACGATTTGGATATAATGTTTCAAGTGTTCCAAATTGCTCCGCTACGATTAATGGGGAATGATTTGGCAACATAATACCCCCTGAACCTACGCGAATGTCTTTTGTATTTGCTAATATATGTTGTACAATTGATACGGTTGCTGCACTTGCATAAGCGTCGTGATTATGATGCTCTGCAAACCAAATCCGTTTATAGCCCATATTATCTACAGCTTTAGCTAATGACACTGCAGAATCAATCCCTTGTTTCATTGTTTCTCCTTGTCTTAATGGAGCAACTGATAAAACAGATATATCAAATTTTTTCATAATTTCACCTCTAAAATAATGAACTTATACAAGATCAATGGAAAAAACATTTTGAAAAATTGTTTAATTGTTTCATATTAAATGGTGTCCATTCCTCTTTGATTTGCATGCAAATAAATATATACTTTCTCAAACGATCAATACATAGGCAAAATAAAGTTATTTCACAATTTCACTTTACTTTTAAAGTTTTAAGCAAACATAAAAAAATGTTCAGTGAACAAAATATGTAAAATACATCTTATTTTTCAGAAAGGATACAAGAAAATGATTGATGAAATAGATAAAAAAATACTTGATGAGCTGTCTAAAAATAGTCGCCTTACAATGAAAAAATTAGGGGAAAAAGTACATCTCACTGCACCAGCAACCGCATCAAGAGTAGTAAAGTTAATAGACAATGGCATAATAAAAGGATGTAGTATCGAAGTGAATCAAGTGAAATTAGGCTTCTCTATACATGCTTTTCTTAATATTTATATCGAAAAAATCCATCATCAACCCTATTTAGCTTTTATAGAAACACAAGATAACTATGTAATAAACAATTATAAAGTTAGTGGAGACGGTTGCTATTTGCTTGAATGTAAATTTCCTTCAAACGAGGTATTAGATCAATTTTTAAATGACTTAAATAAACATGCAAACTATAAAGTGTCGATTGTTATTGGTAAATAGTTAACTTTATAAAACGGAGATGTGCGGTCATATAACATGATATATATGCTCTAAAAAAGCCCTAGGTTGGATATGGAATTTACCAAGCTGGGGCCTTTTTATACATTATAATAACAAGCGCATTATTCATCAGACATTAATGAAGTATTATAATGCTTTTTTACTTCCTTAATAGACAAATAAAGCTGATAGTTTCCATACTTCAATAAATCATTCAGAAGGTGATTTAAAACTTCTTGTGAATGAACCGTTACCTTCAGAAGATAACATGCATCTCCCGAAACACGATGAGCTTCGCTAATTTCATTACGAGTAGCAATAAATTTCAATAAATCATCATGCGTATATGCATTCATGAAAAAGAAGACAAAGGCTGTAAAAGAAAACCCCATCTTCAATTCATCAACCACAATCGAATATGCTTTAATGATACCGTTATCCTCCATTTTTTTGATGCGATTGCCTACCGCTTGTCCTGTCATATGAATTTTTTCACCGATTTCTTTCCATTGTATCCGAGCATTTTTATTTAATAATTGGAGAATTTGAAAATCAATTGAATCAATTTGCATAGTAACTCCTTTCACAGTGAAAAAGTTTTACAAAATAGTATTTCATGAGACCATCGAAAATTCAATGGAAATTATATATCCTTATACAGTATAAAAATTTTAAGAGGTGAAAAAATGACAACAGCTTTATTAGTGATTGATATTCAAAATGATTACTTTCCAAATGGGAAGATGGCTTTAACAAACCCAGAGAAAGCAGCACAAAATGCGGCTAAACTACTTTCACACTTTAGAAACACAGGCGCACCTGTCTTTCATGTACAGCATATCACAGAAGGTAACATCGCTCATTTTTTCCATCCAAATACAGAAGGTGTCGAAATTCATGAGTCAGTACGTCCATTAGAGAAAGAGACAGTCATTGTAAAACATATGCCGAATAGCTTTTTCAATACAGATTTAAATGGAAAGCTACAAGAAGAAGGGGTTAAAGAATTAGTTGTTTGCGGTATGATGTCCCATATGTGTATTGATGCAACAGTTCGTTCTGCAGTTGAACATGGTTATGTATGCCAAGTGGTAGAAGATGCTTGCGCAACAACAACATTGCAAATTGAAGATAAAATCGTTCCTGCTGAGCATGTCCATTACGCATTTATGGCCGCATTAAATGGTGTCTATGCAACAGTAAAAACCACAGAGGCATTTTTAAAATAAAAGAATTTCCTGCGCGAACATAACGTCTTTCTTTTCACAAGAAAGATGATTCAACAACTTAAAAAAGGATGTTCAGAAAAATACTTCTGGACATCCTTTATTCATTATCTTTTATTGTTTTTCAGTATCATTATTCCCATCTGATAAAAGATCAAGATGTCCTGTTTTTGATCCATAGTAAGACCATATACAGGGATTGTTTTTGCCATAAATATAGATATTGATGAAGGTTTACATAAAGCACCTAATTGCTTGATTTACTTTAATGTTAGATCCCTCAATAACTCCATTCTCTTCTAATTTCTCTACTCTAGCTGTAGCTGCTGGGCATGTTAAATGTACTCTCTCCCAGATCTTTCATTGAATTCGGCTATTATACATAATTTCTCTATAATTTTTTATCTGTTTGATCTATTTGAACGTTAATTCCTTTCGAAAATAAAGTCAAAGAGTTAAAACACTTTTTTTTATCTATGTATTCGAACACTGCTGATATTATACACTTAACTCTGTCGATCTAAGACAAATAAAAAAAGAAAGTGAGTTGTAAATATGAATATTACACAAATTCGAAATGCAACAATTGTTGTAAAATACGCAAATAAAAAATTTTTGATAGATCCTATGTTAGCAGAGAAAGGTACGTACGCTACTTTCCCTGAAACGATCAGACAAGATTTATTTAATCCTTTGGTGAGTTTGCCAACATCAATTGATAACATTCTGGATGGCGTAGATGCGGTAATTGTTACTCATCTACACCTAGATCACTTTGATGATGTGGCAAAAAACGTATTGCCAAAAAACATCAAAATGTTTGTTCAAAATGAAGCAGATGCAAAAGAAGTAAAAGCAAGTGGTTTCAAAAATGTAGAAGTGCTACATCAAGACACTGTTTTTGAAGGGATCCAATTAGTAAAAACAAAAGGTGAACATGGCAGAGGGGAAGAGTTATTAAACTTAATGGGTGATGTTTGTGGATTAGTATTCAAGCACCCAAGTGAAAAAGTTTTATATGTAGCTGGGGATACAGTTTGGTATGATGCTATCGAAGACGAGATTCATACACATCAACCAGAAATCATTGTGGTTAATGGTGGAGACAATCAAAGATTAGATTTAGGTTCACTCATCATGGGAAAAGAAGACATCTATGAAGTTCACAAGGCTGCTCCTCATGCTAAGATTATATCTGTTCATATGGAAGCTGTTAACCATTGGACACTATCTAGAGAAGAATTAAAAAACTTTAGTAAAGAAAAAGGATTCTCAAGTAATATTTTAGTGCCAGAAGATGGCGAGTCTTACACATTTTAATATGAACACCGACAAATAAATAGAAGAAGCTCATAATTATAAAAACTAATCATGAGCTTCTTCTAATAATGAATATTTTAAATTTTAAATATATCGAAAATCCTAAATATACGGAATAACAAAAATGGAATGTTCCAATGATGACAAAAAAACTTGAAAAGCAACAAAGATGTGTCGTTAGGAGGTAGAATTCATGGTAATGACAAAAAAAGATACAAATATATCAACACAGCAGCCTCTTTGGTTACAAGGTTATATTGATTCACCAGAAAAACAAAACCAACTTTATAAAAAAACATTAAAAATCTTGATTTTTTCACAAATATTTGGGGGAGCAGGACTTGGAGCTGGGATAACAGTTGGGGCGCTTCTTGCACAAGATATGATAGGATCGGAAAATGTAGCAGGAATTCCAACTGCCCTCTTTACTTTTGGATCTGCCGTAGCTGCCCTGCTTATAGGAGCATCCTCACAACGTTTTGGTCGCAGAGCTGGACTTGCAGGTGGTTTCCTTATAGGCGGATTAGGTGCTATAGGTGTGATAATCGCGGCTTTAATTAACAGCGTTGCCCTATTATTTGTTTCTCTTCTTATTTATGGAGCAGGTATGGCTTCTAATCTTCAAGTTCGGTATGCTGGGACAGACCTTGCAAATGAGAAACAACGGGCAACTGCTGCAAGTATGGCCTTAGTTTCTACTACTTTAGGAGCTGTAGTAGGTCCTAACTTAGTTAATACAATGGGGGAATTTGCAGATTCAATTGGTGTTCCCAATTTAGCTGGTCCGTTTATTATGTCAGGAGCAGCTTTTATAATTGCTGGAATTATTCTCTTAATTTTTCTTCGTCCAGATCCGCTGTTTGTATCAACAGCTATTGCGAATGCTGAGAAAAAAGACGATAAAGTACAAATAGGAGGAAGTCTAAAAAATCCTGCTATAGACAAAAAAGGAATAATGGTAGGAGCTGTCATTATGATTTTAGCTCAACTAATCATGACAGCTATTATGACAATGACACCGGTTCACATGGGTCATCACGGTCATGGTTTAAGCGAAGTGGGATTAGTTATAGGACTCCATATTGCAGCGATGTATCTTCCTTCACCATTGACTGGTTTATTAGTAGATAAGTTTGGTCGCACAACTATGGCTATTGCTTCAGGTGCCACACTTCTTGCCGCTGGGTTGGTGGCAGCTATTGCACCGGCAGACTCATTATCATTGCTAATCCTAGCACTAGTATTACTAGGGGTAGGTTGGAACTTTGGTTTACTAACGGGAACTGCCCTTATTATAGATTCAACACATCCATCTCTACGTGCAAAAACACAGGGAACATTCGATGTTTTATTAGCACTATCAGGAGCAGCAGGTGGAGCCTTGTCAGGAATGGTTGTTGCACATTCTAGTTATACAATACTATCAATTTCTGGAGCCGTTTTATCATTGTTACTCATTCCAGTAGTTATTTGGTATTTTAGAAGGATTCAGGAAAAAGCATAAGCTTATATAACTGTCTTTGAAGAACCTAAGTAGACATTACTTTACCGGAACCTCCTTTTTCTATTTATTATAGTAAGGAGTTGACATGGCATTAGTGGCATGTGTATAACTACACAATTATTTGGGATTCAGAGAGCATGTAATGAACGGAAGAGATAATTATTTATCACTTTTATTATTGTACGGTGTTCTTGTGGCATTAAGTTCAGTCAATTTTGGTCTAACTGTTTTCTTTTTGTTTTCATCACCTCTCCATATTATCAACAAACACGAAAAGGATTTTAATGAAAATAAAATGATTAGCGTATGTATCTCTAATTTTCAAAATGAATGAATAGTCCTTTTTAAGATTTACACACAGTTATTCTCCAAGGAAAAATGACTCAATTTTTCGATTTTTTATGTAAATCAAAAAAGAATCATGTTAGAGTAGGTGTGCTGAAAATAATTCAAAAAATTATTTTGCGATATGATTAAAGTAATATTGCCAGAGAGTTTCAATTGGACAAAATTGTAAGTGTTTAATACGCTGGGGCTGCAATTGGGCTGCAATCAAATATGCACCTGGAATCAATTGCCAAACGGGGGAGTTTATATGAACAACAAGAAAAATATCTTTGATATTGTTATGTACATTATTTTCGGTGTGTTAAGTCTTTTTCTAGTTGCAAAAACTGATTATGGCACTGGAGTTTTAGTGTTTGTTGCAATTTTATACCTCGCTGTTATTGCTTATAAAATTAAGCAAGTATTTAGTAATTCAGATTCTTAAGGTGTAACACAAGGAGGATTTCAATTGAGAAAGAAAAGAGTTATTACTTGTGTTATGGCTGCATCATTGACTTTAAGCTCACTTTTACCTGCAGGTTACGCTTCTGCAAAGGAGGACTCTAAGACAACCCCTTCTTACGAAGAACTAGCTCTACATTACAAAATGAAAAGTGAAATTGAAATTGAGTATGTGAGTGGAAATGAAACTCACAAAGTTCAGATGAACGGAAATGATCATACTGTAAAAGTCGATGGCATAGAACAAAAAGGTTTAAACTTTGAGTATGATGAAAATGTTGCTAAAAGAACAAATTATGAAAAAAATAATTTGAAATCAAATGAATTCACAACACAGGCTGCAAAACCTAAAAAGGGATACAATTATGTGGGGACTTTATCTGAGCATACAAAAGCAGCTAAAAATGCGTTATCAGTTACAATGTCATTAGTCGGTATTGTCCCTGGCTTGGAATGGGGGAGTAAGGCTGCCACTATTTTATTCTCTTATTGGGCAAAAGAACAAATCCCTGATGCGTATTATAAATATGATTTATACGAAAAAGGAGCAATGACTGATAGTTGGTATCAGTATGCTACAGTTCAATTTTTTGAAGATAAAGCTCATAAAAAGAAAATGGGCAAACCTTGGACAAGTACTCCTGCAAAAGTAGATTTACCTAATAGCTAATTTTAAAATCACTTTGTCTTTATAAAGGACAAAGTGATTTTTTGTTATACAGAAGTAAAATCCCTCGTCTGAGGAATCTTGGAAAAAACTTGGTTCAATTTTGATATAACATGTTTTTTTCTTGCTAATTTAGTTTTTCTATGTATCGCTACACATTCTAAATAATAAGATATTAGCCGGACGGTTGATGCCAAGCTCAAAAGTTTATATGGAAGTCAAAGCATAAAAAAGGGTGTTACAACGTGTAGTCTTCTTTTTATTTTGCCAACGTAACAAGTGTGAAAGTAATGATTTATAGGATCAGTTAAGAAAGGTTTAAGATTAGATATTGAAAAATTTTATATATTTTCAATAAAATACTGGTACTATAATAAATGTATACAGATTGTATGGAGATGTAATTAATTAAAAAGGAGTTTTTTAATTGCGTTGGAGTAAATGGTTCAATGTTTTTTGTATAGTAGCATTGGGATCAATATATGGTTATAAATTATTTACTAACCAAGAAGTCAGTACTACTCGTTTAATAATAGCTTCTGTAATTGTGTTGTGGAATATTGTTGGACTTTTTAGCAAAGAATCAGTAAAACAAGCACAGCAAGCAAATTAAAAGTCATAAAGTTGGGAAAGAAGGATGTTACTTATGTAGTATCCTTCTTTATTATTCCTTGAAAAATGAAACAAATTGGAGATTACAGCTTATATAATCAATTGAAGTCGTTGATTATTTTCATGAACAGGAGATTTAATGCTTTCTGATGAAATATTATCGTATGAATGTTGCAAGAGGAAACGTTACTCAAAGATTACAGGGATGTGATGAACACTCCTCTTTATCGCACTCACCTGACCCCAAATTGTTGGGGAAGGGCAGGTACGGAAGATAGAGTATTTTTTCTTCGTAACAAATCGAAAAGGTTGGATAATAAAAAACTTATAATCTAAGGCGGTATATAGTTGTGAAAAAGGCGTTATTTCTTATATTAGACCAGTATGCAGATTGGGAAGGTGTTTACTTAGCATCTGCATTAAATCAAAGAGAAGATTGGTCGGTTCACACTGTTTCTTTAGACCCTATTGTAAGCTCAATAGGTGGTTTTAAAACATCTGTCGATTACATAATAGGGTTAGAACCTGCAAATTTTAATTTGCTAGTTATGATTGGCGGGGATTCCTGGAGTAATGACAATAAAAAACTATTACATTTTGTAAAAACTGCATTTCAAAAAAACATTCCAATAGCAGCGATATGCGGTGCAGTGGATTTTTTGGCGAAGAATGGTTTGCTGAATAATCATAGCCATACAGGTAATTTTGTTTACTTATGGAAAGATTACAAACAATATAAACCGATTAGCAGTTTTGTAGAGAAACAAGCAGTAAGAGATAAAAATTTGGTTACTGCTAATGGAACTGCCCCTATTGAATTTACTAATTTAATTTTAGAGATGATTGATTTTGATACTCCTGAGAACATAGAGAAAATGATGTATATGAATCGTTATGGTTTTTATCATTTTTGTGATAAATATGGAAATCCATTTGTTGATTAATTTGCTGGAAATGATTTTCCCGAATAGGGGGCTTTGCGATTGAGTTGAATTTCCTAATAAAGCAAAGAAAGATGATTTGAGGTCAAGTTTAACAAATAATGCCATCAATATTAATTTGCAGTTATTTCCGATACCTGATATAATAAAGAAGAATTATTTTTGTTCGGTGTAAAGGATAGTATGAAGATTGACTTTTCGTCTTGATGATACTTTGGGCAAGGATAGTATATACTGTGTGGTTACACACTAGGAGGCAACAAAAATGGAACAAGGTACAGTTAAATGGTTTAATGCAGAAAAAGGTTTTGGCTTTATCGAACGCGAAAATGGAGACGATGTATTCGTACACTTTTCTGCAATCCAAAGTGACGGATTCAAATCTTTAGACGAAGGTCAAAAAGTATCGTTTGACGTTGAGCAAGGTGCTCGTGGAGCTCAAGCTGCTAACGTTCAAAAAGCTTAATCTTCATTCGTTTATACAAACAGGCTCTTTATATAGGGCCTGTTTTTTTATGTCTATATCATACTCAATAAAAAACCCTACTCAACGTTCGAGTAGGGAGATGCTACAAGGTAATAGAAAAAGATTTAAAACTTCAAAGGTTTGTTTACAGTATAACATACTGGATTGACAATATGCGGAATGTATATAAAATATTTAATTTTTTGTTCAAGCATAGATAACTCTTTTTTTCACTAACCTGTTCGTTCATTTAAGTAAGATTAGATGAATTATAAAAATGGTTTCATCTAAATGTTATCAACTCGCATATCTCTTTTATGAGAAGAAGATAAACAATTATTATTCAATGTGGCAGTGGATATAAGAAATTCTTAAAAATAATGAGGAGATCGATTGTTTTTTTCTCCTGGAAATAATCACTTAGAGATACCTAAAACAATGAAAGCCCTACCTCTCTTCCATCCTTACGGCTCCTTGTCCGTGCCAGTGTGAATCAGGATACTAATAACAAGTGACTATTTTATTGAGTTTTTTGGTAAAACTTCAATCTTCGCAGAAGAAATGTAAATAATAAAAATGGATTAGAATGTAGGAATAACAAAAGAGGTCGTTAATGTTCTAAACATAAGTTGGAGAAGATTTGCTTTTCATCATAATATTCCGAAATATCTTTTGGGATGTATCTAACCAAAACTTTTTATTTGTTTTTCAGTGATTCCTTTAATTACTTCCAGTTCACTAATCAAAAATTCATATGCATTATCCAGCATTTTTTTTTCGCTTGCATTAAGTGCTTTTTCTTTCTTCATACGCATTAAATCACGTACAACTTCAGCACCTTCTTGTATTTCACCTGTTTTTATTTTGTCCGTGTTTATTTTGTACCTTTGCTTCCATGGCAGTAACCTATCGGATTCTCCATGCTGAAAAATGTGCATAATGTGTTTTAATGCAAGTATATCGGTAACTGGTCGTATATTCGAACTCAATATTTTACTCGTTGGAATCATAACTGTCATATTACTGATTGACATTCTTATGACATAATACTGTTGTTTTTCCTCTAAGAATTCTTTTTCTTCTATGGCTTCAATTATACCTGCTCCGTGCATTGGATAAACAATGTTATCGCCAATTTGAAACATATCATCCACCTCCATATATGGTATCCTTCTTAAGATTACCATATATGGAGGTGTAATATCAAAATTTTAATAATAACATGATCGAATTTTTGATGTCAATAACTTTTTTGAAAAAACAGATCAAGCAAAAACAATAGGGAACGTGTCGGATTTCCAATCAGGAAAAGGTCAATTGATCCGTGTGAGCAGTTTTTCATTGGCTCAATGACATTACAGAAATGATTTGAGTAGATAAGAAAGAACGATATTCGTGAAATGTCAGCTAAAAATATTTAAAGCACATGATTAAGTTCTAATTTCTTTACCGATTTGATATGGATAACGGCCGACTTACTTAATGATGCATTTTCACTTATCTTGCAAGCAGAAAAAGGTTTGTTGATAAACATTTAGCCACCAAATTGGCATTATTATCAGGGAAATTGACAACCTTCAAATGGGTATTGAGGCGAGAAGAAAAATAAAGAAAGGAGAGATTATAAATGAAGACCAGAACATAAAGAAGTAAAGGGGAAAGAACAAGGTTAATTGAAAAGCAAACTATATAAAATAGTTTGCTTTTTTTTGTTATGACTTCACTTCTTTTTCTTTCTCTTTAATGACTAATAAAACACCGCTCAGAATTAAAAACGAACCTATCCAAAATGTCCCGCCTATTTGTTCTCCAAGCAGAATCCATCCGAGTAAGGTTCCAACCAGAGGCTGAAAAAAGAAAAAGAGGCCTCCACTTGAGGCATTTAATAATTGTAAGCCGTGGTTCCACAATAAAAATGCACAAGCTGTTGAAACAATTCCCAAATACAAAAGGCCACCTAGAATTTTAGGGTCAAGCAGTAGTGGCGTAAAAATCGTGCTAGGGGAGTACCATTAACAGGGACTCCATTTATTAATAGAATAAACTTTATGAATTCATTTTTTTGTATGATAATGGCGTCATATTCATCGCTTGTTGAAATTTACTTATGAAATAACTGGTACTGTTAAATCCAACTTGATAAGACACTTCTGTCACATTGGATTCAGGGTGTTGCAGTAATAATAAGCTTTTTTGAATTCTATAATCCATTACATAACGTAATGGCGTCTTATTCAGCATTCGTTTAAAATAACGGCAGCATTCAGAACGGCTCAGTTGGCCAGCTTTTGCAATGTCCTCTAATGTGATTTTTTCAACATAATGGAGATGGATCCAGTTTAACATTTGTTTCATTCGATGACTTTTTATCATTTCAGATTGATCGTACTCTAATTGAAAACCATTAACGACCAGGTTTTTCCACATTAACGTTAATTGCATCGTAATGTCAATCTCATAGAGCGATGTCTTTTGTTGAATCAATTGATTTATTTTTTTAACAGCATCTAGAATATTTTTTGCCCACTGTTGATTTCCAGCCAAAAATAAATAGGGCAAATTGGTTGAAAACATATAGGGCTGAACATAGCTTGAATACAGTTCCTGAGATAAAACGAAATGGGGTGACACATTCAAGCAAATATACGTACAATCCGAGCCTTCCTTTTCTTCGGCCATGTGCAGGCAGCCGCTATTGATAAATAATCCATCCCCTTCGTGAACCTCTATTTTTTCTTCATTTATTTGAAAGAGAGCTATCCCTTTTAGTATCAAAACAAATTGGATTTCATCATGCCAATGAAGCGGAATATAGCCATTTATATTTTGATTGATCGTTGTCTTGTAGCAGGCAACTGGCAATTCTACCGTTCGGTGCTCTGTTAATTCTTTTAAATTTTGATCGATCACAAAATTCTTCATTCTGACTTCACACCTCAATATATTTATATTTTTTCATTCAATTTGAGTATTTTTTATCATGTTTTGCATTTATTATAACACTATTATTATATTTATTAGTGAGGAGTCATGTATGAATACTTCCAATAGAAGAATGGGATTGTTCTATGTTATCACAGGGGCGACATGTTGGGGGATTGGAGGCACAGTAGCCAAAAAACTTTTTCAAGAATATCAAATTGATGTCAATTGGCTTGTAACGACACGCTTGCTTACGGCTGGAATGTTACTTTTAATGCTGCAACTGTTCAGAAAGGATCGGTCTCAGGTTATTGAGGTTTGGAGAAACAAAGCGTCGGCTGGCCAGCTTCTTATTTTTGGCCTATTGGGAATGCTAGCTGTGCAGTACACATATATGGCATCCATTCAACATGGGAATGCTGCCGTTGCTACATTATTGCAATATTTATCCCCAGTAATCGTCATTATCTACACGCTTTTGCGAAAACAAACGGTTCTTACCAAACAAGATATCATTACTGTTGTACTTGCTTTAGTGGGTTGCTTTTTTTTGTTAACAAATGGTTCAATGTCTCAACTTTCAGTGCCGGCAGCTGCAGTAGTATGGGGAGTTTTATCAGGATTCGCGGCAGCTTTTTATACTTTGTATGCCGTTGGTTTATTAAATAAATTTGATTCTCTTGTCGTTGTAGGTTGGGCTATGATTATTGGCGGTTTTGCATTGGGTTTTATCCATCCGCCATGGCAACTGGATTTTCAACGATTAACTGCTGAGGCGTATGCATATATTTTATTTGTGATATTATTTGGAACAATGATTGCGTTCTGGTTCTTCATAAAAAGCTTGGAAAGCCTCTCTCCAAAAGAAACAAGCCTACTAGGCAGTCTAGAGCCTCTATCAGCTGTTGTAACAACTGTCGTTTGGTTAAAAGCGCCATTTGGTTCTTTTCAATGGATTGGTGCTATTTGTATTATAGGGATAACTTTAATATTGGCTTTACATAAAGAGCCTTCTATGGAGAGTGAAAAATCGATATTAAAGATTAGGAATCATGCAAATCGGGATATATAGGGGCTTTTTTTGCTTACATGACCGGTCCGGCAATGAAAAACACTGGTGGAGTTTGAGCCCTCTCGGCAATATCAAAAATACCAAGGGTTTTGACGCCCTTGGTATTTTTTCTTCAAGAACCTTCAATTTTTCTTTTTTGTAATTGGTATCCAAATTTCGCTTTTAAAAGATGGTGATGTTACATCCTTATGCTCGTTCCACAATATTTCTGGACCTTCTATTTGTTCGTAATTTGACGATGGAAACCATTCGGAATAAATGCGTCCCCATACTTCTTGCAGTGTATCCGGAAATGGCCCGATTGATTCGAATACAGCCCATGTTGAGGCAGGAACTTCAAGCCGTGAGAAGTTATCTGGACACTGTTTCGTTGTGGCTGCGCCAATATAGTGATCGAGCTCTCCTTTTTCCTCTGTCCGACCTTCAGAAAAATTGGTGGATGCACTAATGAGTCCTGATAGTGCTACATTAGAAAGCTCTTTTAGTTTATTTATTGCTTTTTCATCTAAACTTTCCCACATAGATGCAATTTCCGGATTAATTCCTTTGAAAATAATAGGAACTCTTTTTTTAATGCCAACGATGCGAAATGCCTCTTTTTCTTCAATACGGTAGTTCATTTCATTTCCTCCTTTAATTGTTAGCTGGAAGGTCATTCGTGGATAAGCTTTAAGGGAATGGCCATTAAGTCTGGCTTTTGATGGGTTTATGCCATGTAAATTTTGGAATGCCCGTGCAAAAGAATCTGGTGAGTTATAACCGTACTTTATTGCAATATCAATCACTTTTACATTGCTGTCTTTCAGTTCAAAAGCTGCAAGAGTAAGACGTCTGCGACGAATATATTCCGATAATGAAATACCTGCAAGGAAGGAAAACATCCTTTTAAAATGATATTCAGAGCAGAAAGCAAGCTTTGCTGCCTCTTGAAAATCAATATCATTAGTGAGGTTTTCTTCAATATACTTTAACGCCCTATTCATACTTTTAAGCAAATCCATTTATTTGGCCTCCTTTAACCAAAGAATAACAGGAGTGAAATGTATTTATCCGACATTCTGTGCACAGTTTTGCAGGATGACTTATATGAAATAAAGTAAGTGATTCACTTGTATTTGTACAGGTTTTATTGAAGCATGCTGTTCATAAAAAGGCATCAATAAAGAAAGTTATAATTGTCTTATAAGCAGCACATTCATATAATTGAGTGAAAAAGGATGCGTATCATGCCTATCAATTCTTTTGAAAATTATCCGATGAGCTGGAAGCCATCGATTGATAAAGCTGAAAAGCCTATTTATAAAGCACTTGCAGGGCAATTGGAACAGGATATTTTAAACGGAGTTTTATTACCTGGAACAAAACTTCCTCCACAGCGAGAATTGGCCGATTATTTAGATTTAAATGTGAGTACGATTTCCAAAGCATTTAAAGTGTGTGAGTTAAAGGGGCTGCTGAGTGCGACTGTAGGGAGCGGCACATTTGTATCGTATGATGCGTTGTCGAATGCGTATTTACTTGAGGATACAAAGCCGACACATTTAATTGAAATGGGAGCAATACTTCCAGATCACGCTTCATATGAGCCCTTGTTACACCAACTGAAAAACATGATTCAGGAGGAGGATTATGAAAAATGGTTTAGCTACGGCCGGGCAGGCGAAAGCCTTTGGCAAAAAGATGCAGCTGTAAAGCTCATCCAAAGAGGCGGATTTGAAACATCCGTGGATCACATTTTATTTGCAAATGGAGGGCAAAATGCGATTGCTGCGACATTGGCGAGTCTTTGTAAGCCTGGAGATCGCATCGGTGTTGACCATCATACGTACCCTGGATTAAAAACTGTTGCATCATTGCTTAGTGTGCAAATCGTACCGATAAAATCAGAAAACGATGAAATGAGTCCGGAGTCACTTGAATATGCGTGTAAAAACGAAAATATTAAAGGTTTGTATTTAATCCCGGATTATCATAATCCGACGACTTCCTTTATGTCTGTTGAGAATCGAAGAATGGTTGCAGACATTGCAAAGAAATATAATCTATTTGTTATTGAGGATGCATCGTACCATCTTCTCAACAAAAATCCGCTTCCGGCACTCGCCTCATTCGCACCGCAACAGGTTATTCATATTGCAAGTTTATCAAAATCGTTAGCGCCAGGCCTGCGTTTGGCTTATGTAGCAGTGCCGAGACAATATAAGGAGCCAATATCGAAGGCGCTTTATAATTTAAATATAACCGTTTCCCCGCTATTAGCTGAACTTACTGCTCGCACGATTGTATCAAATCAATTTGAAGTCTTAATTGAGAGTCATCGTGAACAAACCATTCGCAGAAATCAACTCGTAAACCGATATGTTGCGGGATATACATGTTTAGGTGTTGAAACAGGCATTTTTCGTTGGTTGTTGTTACCGGGTAAAATGTCTGGTGCCGAATTTGAAGAATTGGCTGCTCGACATGGCGTGCAAGTGTATGCGGCTGAACGCTTTGTAGTGGGAAATAGTTGTCCTGAAAGGGCTGTAAGGGTTTCTGTCTGTGCACCAAAAACACTTGAAGAGCTTGAACAAGGATTAATGATCCTGAGACGTTTGCTAGACGATCTTACCTAATATTGTTTGCCATACAATTATGACATTGTATGGCTTTTTTGTGCGTGTTATGATGATCCACATCTAGAGGGAGGTTTATACAAAATTGGCTTTTAGAAAGGAAGGTCAGATGATGTTAGACAAGGACAGCGTAAAAGCAATAGATGTTCAAACTGCTTCATTACAGAGCTACATCAGTTCACCAGAAAAACAAAAATCGTTATACAAGCGTACACTATTCGTTGTGAGTATCTCACAAATTTTTGGCGGTGCGGGGCTGGCGGCAGGAGTGACTGTCGGTGCGCTTATTGCACAGCAAATGCTTGGCACTGATGCGTTTGCTGGTTTGCCTTCTGCTTTATTTACTTTAGGGTCAGCAGGATCTGCATTAATTGTTGGAAGACTTTCTCAACGTTATGGCCGTCGAACAGGTCTTTCAGCTGGCTTTATGATTGGCGGACTTGGAGCAATAGGCGTTATTATGGCAGCAATCATAAATAGTATTTTCTTGTTATTTATTTCGTTGCTTATTTACGGTGCAGGTACAGCCACTAATTTACAGGCCCGTTATGCAGGTACAGACTTAGCAAATCATAAGCAGCGAGCGACTGCTGTTAGTATAACCATGGTTTTTACTACATTTGGCGCAGTGGCAGGTCCAAGCTTAGTGAATGTGATGGGGGATTTCGCTCTTTCTATTGGTGTTCCATCACTTGCTGGCCCTTTCATTTTAGCCGCAGCAGCATATATGTTAGCAGGTGTGGTCCTTTTCATTATGCTTCGTCCAGATCCATTAGTTATAGCAAGAACAATAGAAGCGGCAAATGAAGAGCCTGGTGATAAAGGACATTTGGCGGCAACTGAGCATACAGAAAACAAAAAAGGGATAATCGTTGGGGCAACGGTTATGGTTCTTACCCAAATAGTAATGGTAGCTATTATGACAATGACACCGGTTCATATGAGACATCATGGGCATGACTTGGGTGCAGTCGGTCTTGTTATTGGTTTTCATATAGGTGCTATGTATCTCCCTTCACTTGTTACAGGTGTTCTTGTAGATAGGTTGGGACGTACCGCAATGGCTATTTCCTCTGGAACAACGTTGCTTTTGGCAGGTGTAATAGCAGCATTTGCTCCGGGAGAATCTATGATTCTTCTCGTCATTGCTCTTTCTTTACTGGGATTAGGGTGGAATTTTGGTTTGATAAGCGGGACTGCCCTTATTGTAGATTCAACTGATACTGCCACACGAGCTAAAACGCAGGGGACAGTGGATGTTCTGATTGCGTTGTCAGGGGCTGCTGGCGGAGCATTATCTGGAATGATTGTGGCAGGTTCAAGTTACCTAGCATTATCATTTGCTGGAGGGATGTTGTCCTTATTACTCATTCCAGTGGTGGTATGGTTTAGGGGACGATAAAGGATAGGATTGTTTAATTTACATTAATTTGTTATATTGTTAGATAAAGTCTATTGCGTCGTCTAATAATCTAACTAACTATAGTTGCTCCATTAAATCTATTATAAAGATTTGACCAGGATTCCTTATAGCTGTGTCACTCACTGCATATTCTTTAATTGAATCACATAAAATGGTTATCGGATTTGAAAAAGGCAGGATTACTCGCTTTAGGTAAAGGAGTCATAACGTTGTTAAAAAGGTTTTCTCTTGTTATTGTTACACTAATGATGTCTATCGTTGTTGTTTTAGCGGCTGCTAAAGAGTCGCCTGGAGATCATGTCATCTCATTTGATGAACCTATTATCTTGATGATCTCAATTGGAATCGTTGTATTTTTATTGATCCCTCCATTAGTCATGTCCTTTTTTGGCAATTTGGTTGTAAGAATAATATCTGGTGTATACCAATGTTTTATCGTTTTCACTTTTCTGGGGCTCATTCCAATTGGATTTCTTATTCCCAATGGCTTTTTGACAATTCTAGTTTCTATTGCAGGAACTTTAGTCAGTATAGCTAGTGTTGCCGTAACCTTATGCATTGGCAAGAATAAAAAAGATATATAATCATCGAATTGTTATTTTTTCAGATTGTCAGTGAAATAATTATACAAAAAGAGAAGGCTTGTGGGCCTTCTTTTTTTGTTGTTGCATCATCCCCACTTTGAGCTTAATCTATTGAATAATAAGAGAAGGAACCTATAGAAGAATAAAATAAATACCGAGATGTCAAAAATAAAACTGGACTTCATTATTGTGAATTCACGTAAATGTAAAAAGATTGGAAAGAGGGGAATTCCTTCATGACAAATAGCAGAACAAATCCGAAGGTTGATGAATTTTTAAGTAAAGCGAAAAAGTGGAAGGAAGAATTTGAGAAGTTGAGAACCATCATTCTTGACTGTGAGCTGACTGAAGATTTTAAGTGGATGCATCCTTGTTACACATATCATAATAAAAATATTGTTTTAATACATGGGTTTAAAGAATATTGCGCGCTTCTGTTCCACAAAGGCGTCTTATTACAGGATACAGATGGAATTCTCATTCAACAAACGGAGAATGTACAGGCGGCGCGCCAGATTCGGTTTACAAATGTTCAGGAAATAAATGAGCTAGAAAACATTTTGAAAGCCTATATTCACGAAGCCATTGAAGTTGAAAAAGCCGGTTTGAAAGTGGATGTTAACAAAAATATTGAATTGAACATTCCTGAAGAACTTCAAAATAAATTCGATGAAATCCCTGCATTGAAAATTGCTTTTGAAGCTTTGACCCCGGGACGGCAAAGAGCGTACACTCTTTATTTTTCTCAAGCCAAACAATCCAAAACCCGAGAATCGAGAGTCGAAAAATATGTGCAAAAAATTCTCGATGGAAAGGGATTAAAGGATTAGGCACGCCAAGGTTCAGGCTAAAGGAATAGCATCATAGCGTAATAAGATCATTTCTATAGAAGAAAAACAAGCATAGTAAGATGCTTGTTTTTTCTTAGGACAACATTCACTTACTGCTGAAATGCTTCTAACATTGTATGCCACTAGACAGCGTTATAAAATATTAATGCAACACCTAGAAATCTATCCAATGAAATAGCTCAATGGTATGGCTCATTACATTTAGAATGCCTAGGAGAACTAATAGAACCGGAAGATTTTTAGCAAGTTACTACACTCCAAACTTTGTTTTTGTATTAATATACCTTATTAACCATTGTTTTTAGTCAGGTGCAGACAAACGAATACTGATTAATGAATCATCATGATATCAATGAGCCGCTTGATTTTTTCATCGTCGCCTGTATCAACGTACACTGTTTTTCTGTTTTTTATGATACTCTCAGTCACTTCCCGCATGACGCCTTTTTCTATATCATCAGCGGAATCCCAGCGTAAAGGCACATTATATACATGAATTGTGCCATCCCCATTGCCATGATAAGTGACTGATCCATCCACTAAACGAGAACCTGCCAACTGGGTCACATTTTCTGGATAGCTGGCACTTGTATCATCATTAGGATTAATTGGCTCGCCAGCCGCAATATGTCGAACATTTAATTCATCTATCTCTTGATTAGGTCCAAGTTGAAGCCAAACTCTGGCATATTCAATTTTTTCCGAAGAGTATGCTGCCAATACATTGTCTTCTTTGCTTTTCTCTTCTGCTGAAGAGGTATCATTTGCAGCTTTTGTTGCGGATTCTTCTGATTCTGTTATTGGCTCCGCTTCATCCTTGCGTATTTTGGTGCTCTCTTCAGGCTCAGTGTGTTTTTCGTCAGTTTGCACAGCAGAAGCTTGATTTGAAGGTTGTTGTGCTTCTCCATCCTTACTGTCCGTACATCCAGCAAGCAAAATCATAAGCAGCAGGGCAGTATTGCAATAACATATCTTTCTGCGTTTCTTCATTTTTTCATTCCTCTCTATTAATTCAGGTCAGCTTCATATATAAGTTTATGTATCTAAATATTACCATGGAATAGATAGGATGATATTGAAAACTGTTTAAGAAGAGGAAACGATCTTGAATAGCATCGCGAAAACCTAAGAATCTTAAGAAGTTTTGCCCCTTTTTCTTCAGGTATTGAATGTAAAGTGGGATATAAATGCAAACAAAAACGAAATGCCTTATCCACCTCGTGTCATGGCAGAAAAAGTGGGGGATTTATTAGAGCGGATTTGATAATGGCGGCAGGTAAATGGGTGTTGACTTATATGTCTAAGCGGGAGACTCAAGTCTGCTCGATCGCGTGCAAAATACCAAGGGCCAGCAACCCTTGGTATTTTTATACCTTCATGCATTTTTGAAGTTTACGATAAAGGTCTGCCTTACTTTGCAAATCGCCGTGCAGCAGCAACACACATGATAACGGCGATATTTACTGCTACGAGTGCCCAGCCCACTTTCTCGTGCAGAATCACTGAGGCAAGCAGCAGTCCAAAAAAAGGCTGGAGAAGCTGGAGCTGCCCAACCGCCGCAATTCCGCCTTGGGCAAGACCTCGATACCAGAACACAAAGCCGATCAGCATGCTGAATAAGGATACATATGCAAGACTGAGCAGTGCGGGAACGCCGATCGCCGACCATGAGTCCGGCGTAAAAAAGAACGACAATGGCAGCATAAGAGGGAGTGACAGAACGAGTGCCCATGAGATCACCTGCCAATTCCCCAGACGCCGTGAAAGCCTTGCCCCTTCTGCATAACCAAGACCGCATACGACAATAGAAGCCAGCATGTACGCGTCGCCAAGCGGGGATGAACCTCCCCCCTGAATGAGTGCGAAACCTGCTACTAACAAGCTGCCAACGGCTGAGAAAATCCAGAAGACGGGGCGGGGGCGTTCACCCCCGCGCAGTACGCCGAAGACCGCCGTTGCAAGCGGAAGAAGTCCAATGAAGACAATGGCGTGTGCGGATGTGACATGCTGAAGCGCTAAAGCTGTCAGCAACGGGAAACCAATCACTACGCCAAACGCTACCACTAATAATGAAATGAGGTCTCTTTTGGCAGGATGCTGCTGCCGGAAGATGAGAAGGAGACTTCCCGCCAGTACACCAGCTATCGCAGCGCGGCATACGGTGAGGAACAGCGGATCGAAGTCCGACACAGCCAAACGGGTCGCAGGCAGCGAGCCGCTGAAAATGAGTACGCCTATAAAACCATTTATCCAGCCATTTGTTCGTTTGTTCATTACAATCACTCCACATATCTTTCTTGTTCATTGCCTGTATTTTCTTAACAAAACCAGCAGTTAAGGATTACAATGACTATAAACTGGAATTGGCCTTTTATAAACAGCCAGTTTTCATAAAAAAATGCATACCAGTTAGGAGAACAACGCGCAAATGGATATCACGCCTTTTTTGAATAGAACTCTGGATATTCCGCTTTATCAGCAGCTTTATCGGTATTTTAAAGAAAATATGCATCGGGGCCGTATTCAAAAAGGAATGAAGCTTCCTTCAAAAAGACTTTTGGCGAATCAGCTTTCCATCAGCCAAACGACTGTAGAACGTGCCTATGAACAGCTCGCTGCTGAAGGTTATATTGTGAGCAAGCCAAGAAGCGGGTGGTTTGCTGATTATCATGATTCTGATTTTGCTTATGATAGAATGCCAAGCACAACACCCATTCAACAAGAAGCAGAAGAAAATAAACAATGGATTGATTTTCATTATGGAAATGTAGATTCTTCTTACTTCCCTTTTTCCGCATGGCGAAAAAGCATGGTCAATAGCTTAGACCAATATGGACACGAGCTTTATCGGCCGGGACATGTTTTAGGAGAGTTTGAGCTGAGAACACTCATTGCAGAGTACCTGTATCAATCTCGGGGTGTTCATTGCGGCCCTGAACAAGTGATTATAGGTGCCGGGAACCCTATTCTGCTGCAAATCTTGTGCCAAGTTTTTGAGCCGAATATTTCTATAGGGTATGAGGATCCTGGTTATCCAAGAGCACGCAAGATTTTTGAAGCCAACCGCATGAATATTGTTCCTATACCAGTCGATGCTGAAGGAATCTGTATACAGAAGATCAAAGAACAGCAGCCAAACCTTGTATATGTCACACCTTCCCATCAATTTACGCTGGGAACAATCATGACGATCAACAGAAGAATTCAGCTGCTCAAATGGGCGGCCGAAAATCAATCCTTTATCATAGAGGATGATTATGACGGGGAATTTAGGTACACAGGACAGCCGGTTCCTTCTCTGCAAGGGCTTGATCAGCATAACCGTGTCATTTATATGGGCACTTTTTCTAAGTCTCTTTTGCCCTCGCTGCGTATCAGCTATATGATTCTTCCTTCGCCTCTTTTAAAAAAGGGGCATGAAATCACGTCCTTATATAAGCAGACAGTGTCCTGCCACAGTCAGCTAACCCTAGCTGATTTTATAAAAAATGGAGAGTGGCAAAAACACATCAACAGAATGAGAAAACTTTACCGCAAAAAAAGAGCCATTGTATTAGAGGCAGTGCAAAGGGAATTAGGAGAGCATGTCAGAATTCGCGGAGAAAACTCTGGGCTTCGTATCTTACTTGACGTTTATTTGCCATTTGGTGAAAAAGAGTTAATTGAGAAGGCGAAAAAACATGGAGTAAAAATTTATCCTGTTTCTCTTTCTTATCAACATCATCCTCCTACAAAAACGGTTTCGCTCGGGTTTGCAGGGGTTTCTGAATCCAACATAAGAGAAGGCATAAAAAAACTGAAGGCTGCCTGGAAGATATGAGGGAGCTTTCAGTTTAGCAAAAAGGCCAAGTGACGACTAAGTGTTGAGAGCTGTTCAATATTTTTTAAGTATATGATGAGTGCCAGCAGTCCAGCCCACGATATGTCTGTTTAGCGAAAAACAGAATTTTTTATTTGCTCATCACAGTGCTAAAATAAACAAAATAGACAATTGAAAAAATAGAGGTGTAAGAATGAAGTTAGATGAGTTTACAATTGGCCAGGTCTTCAAAACGAAATCATTAAAAGTAACAAAAGATGATATTATGCGGTTTGCGGGTGAATTTGACCCTCAGTATATGCATGTAGATGAAGAAAAAGCGAGTAAAGGCAGATTTAATGGAATTATCGCTTCCGGCATACAAACACTGGCCATATCTTTTAAACTTTGGATTGAAGAAGGTCTCTATGGAGACGATATTATAGCCGGAACAGAGATGAATCATATGACATTCATAAAACCCGTATATCCGGATGATGAATTGTTTACAATTGTTGAGGTTCTTGATAAGCAGCCAAAGAGAAATGAATTGGGAATACTCACAGTATTGTTATCTACTTATAATCAAAAAGAAGTAAAAGTGTTTGAAGGTGAGTTATCCGTATTGATGAAACGATAACTCAGAAAGCCCGCTTTTCGCGGGCTCGATTGAAGCAGATGGGTGAAAGATGTTAGCGGGTTTCTTTTGAAAAATAAGAGGTTAAAATATCATAAACAATAGGCAAAGAAGTAAACCCCTCATTTTCTAGAAAATGACCCCCGTGCTGGACTTCGTATAACGCAGCGTCAATTTGTTGTGCCAGCTCCTTGCTCCATGAAAATGGAACAATTTGGTCGTTCTTAGAAGCAATGACAGCACGGTGCTTCGCGGACTCGATGATTTTTTGATGATCAAACGATCCCTGTGTAAATTCATCTAACATCTGTAAAGTGGGCAACGATTTGGCAAAGCCGGAAACAAGTATGATTCCGCCAAGCTGTTTTCGTAATTGAATATGTTCCAAAAATCTCAAAATGGCAGGGCACCCTAAGCTGTGCGCAACCAAATACGTATTTTCGTGTAAAGTGTGCTGATATAAAGAGAGTGTATCCAGCCAATCCTCAAGTCTTGGCTGGAGCGGATTAGGCATGTTTAAAATGTCTGCTTGGACCCCATCTGCGAGCAGACGTTTTTTCAGCCAAGGGAACCAATGATTTGTTGAGGAGGCTCCGTAGCCATGAATGATATAGACTTGTTTTGTCATTTTTTCCTCCACACGAAGCATTTTCATTCAGTATAAAATTCCTCTCAATGGGAAACAAGTACGCACTTTTTTGTAAGTAGTTTTACATATGAGGCATTCCTTGTGCCATTCCCCACTTACACATTTCATCTATGAGGGGATACAAAGATCGCCCTCTGTCAGATAACGAATACTCTACTTTCAGTGGGGTTTGAGAAACCTCATACCGATGAATAAGGCCGTCAGTTTGCAATTCCTTAAGCTGTGCGCTTAACATTTTATGGGTGATGAAGGGCATAGCCCTTTTCAGCTCGCCGTATCTCATCGTTTTTTCACACCCTAACTCATAGAGAATTCTCATTTTCCATTTGCCCCCTATAAGAGATAAGGTGTATTCAAATGGGGCTTGTTTACTGCGGCACAGGTTATTCATTGTAATCAAACCTCCTTTTTTAAGTATCATATCAGAATAAATTAGGATTTTCGGTGTTGAAGTTTGAGGGCGATTCACGATCTGAAGTGAAAGGGGCCGCTTGCTCAACAGGCGGCACGGTACATGAATGTTCTAAGTCAAAGAGGGTTACCTTACTGTTAATTACTTTATTTAAAAAAACGCATGTTTTTAGCTGAAAATATCTATTATGGTATATTTAAATATAACGAAATATTTGAGAAATGAGGAATGGTATGAATACAACCAAAAAACATAAGAAATTTAAAGCGAAAATGATTTTCCAAATCATCATGGTTATCATTGGAGGAATCATAGCGGCGTATGGACTAGAAACAGTGCTCATTCCAAACAGTGTATCTGATGGAGGGGTGACGGGTCTGAGCATCGTTGGTTCACAGCTATTCAACTTGCCGCTGGGGATTTTGATTGCTGTGATCAACATTCCATTTGTCTGGTTAGGATATAAGCAAATTGGGAAAAGCTTTGCATTATTATCAATTATCGGAATCGTATCGCTTGCCGCGGGGACAAGCTTTTTCCACCACACACCCGCTATCATAGAAGGAGATACCCTGTTAATTACCGTTGTCGGCGGGATTATCCTTGGATTCGGAATGGGGCTGGCGCTGCGTAATGGCGGCGCATTAGATGGAATTGACATGCTTGCTGTGCTGCTATCCCGAAAACTGCCATTCGGAACGAGCGATCTCATTCTATTCTTAAACCTATTTGTGTTTATTTTTGTTTCCACAGTATTTGGCTTACAAGGGGCATTGCTTTCAGTCATTGCTTACTACATTGCATCCAAAGTGATTCATGTTGTGGAGGAAGGCTTAAGCGGCTCTAAAACCTTTCAAATTATTACAACCCAACCTGAATTAATGGTAGAGACAATACGTGATCAATTAGGCCGAAGCGCCACATATAAAGAAGCTTACGGGGGTTTTTCCCACGAGAAATTTAAAGAAATCACATGTGTCATCAACCGTTTAGAAGAAACCAAACTAAAGGAAATTATTAATGATATTGATAAATCTGCCTTTGTCACCGTATATGACGTAGCTGAAGTGAAGGGCAGCAATTTTAGAAATCTTAATCATCACTAAAAAATAGAATGACCTTTTTAACCGTAACTGACATGCCGCGGGTAATTTAATCAAAAACACTTTTTTGAGGCTTGTGGGTGAATAACCGGTGAAGGTCTCAATCATAAATACCAAGGGTATCAAAACCCTTGGTATTTTTTGTATTTTGCTGATTGCTATTATGCTTTCCTGTCCGATATCCATTTCAGTTACTGATTTGGGAATGAAATGCTTTGTCCGCCATAAGTGTTGTCCTGGTCATCCTTCCTGCCAAAAGCAAATACAAGCTATATTGCCGTACTCGGTTCAATGTACAATGGGTAAAGGCAAATAAAGAGATTGATATTAATTGAATCAAACATATTTGATGTTCCGAATATAAGGGATTGTTTATATAAATAAAAGTTTATATAATGACGGTGGCGCTAAGGAAACGCGGGGAGCGACTCAGGTTTTCGTTTTTGAAATTTTGATCCTTAAGATAAACGGAGCTCTGCATATGGAAACGCAAAAGGGAATGTATAAACGTTTGGCGTGTATATAACGATTTGCTTATATATTGATTTGGGAAGGAGGAGCTCATATGACGATTGATGTTGCGGCGATGACTCGTTGTTTGAAAACACTTAGTGATCAAACTAGGCTTATAATGATGAGATTATTTCTTGAAAAAGAATATTGTGTCTGTCAATTGGTTGATATGTTCGAAATGAGCCAGCCCGCCATAAGCCAGCATTTGCGGAAATTAAAAAACGCAGGTTTTGTGAATGAGGACAGAAGAGGCCAATGGCGTTATTATTCAATAAATGGTTCCTGTCCTGAGTTTGATACATTGCAATTGATCTTACATCAAATTGATCAGGAGGATGAATTGTTAAACCATATCAAACAAAAGAAAACTCAAGCGTGTTGCCAGTAAGGAGGCATTAGATTGACATCAATGATTTTGGCAGTATTCATCTTTTTATTAACTCTAGTATTGGTCATATGGCAGCCGAAAAATTTATCTATAGGGTGGTCAGCCTGTGGAGGCGCAGTTTTAGCTCTAATAGCAGGTGTTGTCAATTTTCATGATGTGTTAACTGTGACAGGGATTGTTTGGAATGCGACCTTGGCTTTTGTGGCCATCATACTGATATCGTTAATTCTTGATAATATCGGTTTCTTTGAATGGGCAGCGCTTCATATGGCTAAGGCTGCAAAAGGATACGGTGTGCGGATGTTCGTTTATGTATCTCTATTAGGAGCTATCGTCGCCGCGTTATTTGCAAATGACGGTGCAGCTCTTATATTGACACCAATCGTATTAGCGATGGTCAGAGCATTACATTTTAATGAAAAATTAGTTTTTCCTTTTATCATTGCCAGCGGATTTATTGCGGATACCACTTCGCTTCCTTTTGTAGTAAGCAATTTGGTCAACATTGTTTCAGCGGACTATTTTCATATTACGTTTATTGATTATGCATCCAGAATGGTTGTCCCGTACCTGTTTTCGCTGCTGGCGAGCATCATTGTACTTTACCTTTTCTTTAGAAAAAGCATACCAAAACGCTATGATCTGACTGAGGTTAAAAAACCTGTTGAAGCAATTAAAGATCAAAACATGTTCAGACTGTCATGGTATATCTTAGGGCTGCTGTTAATTGGATATTTTGCAAGTGAATTTTTTTCTATCCCTGTATCAGTGGTAGCGGGCAGCATTGCAATCATTTTCTTAATCGCTGCGCAAAAGAGTCCGGCCGTCCATACAAAGAAAGTGGTGAAAGAGGCGCCATGGGCTATCGTATTCTTTTCAATTGGCATGTACGTTGTTGTGTATGGTGTCCGAAATGCCGGATTAACGGATGTCCTTTCAGATGTGATTCAAGCCGCAGCTGATCAAGGATTGTTTGCTGGGACAATTGGAATGGGCTTTATTGCGGCGATTCTTTCTTCCATTATGAATAACTTGCCGACTGTTATGATTGACGCATTGGCCATTGCCGGTACAGATACACATGGGATGATGAGAGAAGCGCTTATTTATGCAAATGTGATCGGTTCAGATTTAGGGCCTAAAATAACACCGATTGGTTCCTTAGCGACATTATTATGGCTTCATGTTCTTTCGCACAAAGGTATGAAGATTTCCTGGGGCACGTATTTTAAAACAGGAATTATCCTCACGATACCCACTTTATTGATCACACTTGTCGGCCTGTATATTTGGCTGCTGATAATCCATTCTTGTTTCTAAAAGGACAAGGTCACTATATCAAGGAAAACAATGCACTGGTAACTCTTGCCGCAGCCAAATGGCTGAAGGGTGGGGGAGAAAATACCTTGGGGCTAAGTGGAATGTGTACAGCGCAGGAATCGAAGCTCAAGGATGACATCGAGTGCTGTCAAAGCAATGAAAGAAGCAGGGATTGATATTTCAAATCAAACATCGGAGAAATTTGATGATCCGGCAAAAGCACACGGAACAGAAGAAGTGTTTCCAAAGGGTCCGTGATGAAATTGGTGACCGTTTAAAACAGTTTGCTGTAACTGGGGAATAAAGAATCGATATACTAGCGTTTCCTTGGGTTATATAATGCAATGTGTTGTTCAACAGGTGTCTGCGAGCTGAGTGCAGACACCTGTTTTTATTAGTCTGAGATTCGTAACAGGGAAGTTATTTAGCTGGTGACAGAGGAAAATTGATTTGTGAACAGAATCATGAAGGAGACGGTGTTTTAAAGGAGTTGTCTGTTTTGCAGGAATTAACAAAAGAAAAATACAGTAGCTTAAAAACGATGTTTGATGACAAATATTGTCCCACATTTGTCTATTCAATATTAGACCAAACCATTCCGGGAGCTGTTTATGCAGATGATCAAACCTTTCCTAAATCGTTTTTTATAGGAACTGAATCAGGCATTTATTTTATTGCGGGAGACCAAGGGAATCGGGATTTTCATGATTTCATTGCAGGATATTATGAAGAACAAGTGAAATCATCAAAACGATTTACCTTGTTTTCTTCCAGTGATACATGGGATAGTGTACTGAAACCCATACTGAAAGATGACTTGAACCAAATGAGAAGAGCTGCATTTTCTTATCAACCAAAATCTTTCAAAAAGACTTTGCAACTGCCAAAGGGGCTTGTATTGAAAAGAATTGACGAAGAGATCATTTCACACAGCACAGCGTTTAACAGCGCGTATTATGAGGAGTATTGGGATTCTGTCTCACAGTTTGCTTCAAAAGGTTTTGGATTTGCTGTATTACATGGCAATCATGTAGTAAGTGAGTGTACTTCTATATTTTTAGGGCATAATCGATCGGAAATGGATATCTATACACTTGAGGAATATAGAGGACTGGGGTTAGCTTATTGCGTAGCAAATAGGTTTATAGCGTTTTGTATGGAAAATGGGATTGTTCCTAGCTGGGATTGTGATATCTGCAACAATTCGTCCATTGCATTAGCAGCTAAACTAGGGTTTAAGCCGGTAACGGAATACACTATTTACTACTCTGGCTAATCTTAATGAAAGAACCTTAAAAGGAGATACCAACCGATGTTGGTATCTTTTTTGTTTTAGAGTTTTTTTACCCTTTTAGCAGAAAAATGGGTGATGAAAATCTTATTCATTTTATTTACTTTTAGGTAGGTAAAACATACCCCGCCAACTGTAACCACTCCGCCTAGCAGAGAGAGCAGTGTGGGTATTTCGCCGATCCAGATCCAAGATATGATCAAGGCTAAAGCCGGTGTAACATAAAGTGAAAGGGTTGCTTCTGAAGCACCGACGAGTGAAGTGACATATGCTAGTGCGAAGTAAGGAATAACCGTCGGCAATAATCCTAAGTAAACGATAGACAAAGTTGCGCTTATTGAAGCGTTCATCATCTCTTCGCCTAAGCTTGGCAGAAACACAAGCATAGGTATTGTTCCGCCCCAAATGGTGAATGTAACGAATGGAATAAAACCATATTTTTTTATATAGCGGGCTTGAAAAACGAAATAAATACTTTCCGAAAATGCTGCCAGCAGGATGACCAAGATACCGCTCATTGAATATGTAAAGTCTCCCGCCCCAAATGCAATCAATAATACACCCAATAAACTGATCATAGAGCCAAGCCATTTCGTAAATCCAAAATGCTCTTTGTAAAACAGGCGGGATAGCATGGCTGAGAAGATCGGTGCCGTAGTAACGAGTAAGCTTGCAACTCCGGCACTAACTGTTTTTTCACCGATGTTCAGCAAAATGTGATAGAGTGCAAAACCTAAAAACCCTAAAAGAAAAATGGCAGGAATGTCTTTCAAGTCGGGTAGGCGCATCTGAGTCAAAACAGCAAAAAGCAATAATGCCATAGAGCCGATTAACAAACGAAATAAAGCAAGGTGTTCTGGTGTGTACCCTTCTAGTCCTGCGCGAATTCCCGGAAAAGCAGATGCCCATAAACCAATCATGAGACTATGAGATATCATTATTTGAACTGTTTTCTTTCGCATTCCTCTCACTCCTCTTTACAAAAACCAACCAGTTATTTAATGTGTTTTTATATTAATAAAGATTTGGTGATATGGCTTCAACCAGTTAAACGGATTTTGACCCAACCAATTTATTTTAAGGAGACCGATTCTATGAGCTTTCCAGAAGAAAAAAAGATGAAAAAGCTCCCTAAGTACAGACAAATCGTTCATTTTATTAAAGAGAAAATAGGAAATGGCGAGTGGCCGATTGGAAGCAAGATTCCAAGCCAGCGCACGCTTGCAAAAGATTTTCAGGTAAATCGGAGCACAGTGATTACAGCGTTAGAGGAATTGATGGCCGATGGGCTAATAGAAGGCACAATGGGGAAAGGCACAGTTGTTATCAACAACACATGGACACTGATGGCTAAGAATTCTGCTCCCGATTGGGATCAATATGTCACCTCTGGCATTCAGATGCCAAGCCGAAAAATCGTTCAAGAGATAAATCAATCAGAATCAAATACAGACCTTATACAGCTCAGTAAAGGTGAACTTTCAGCTGAGATTTTTCCTTTGGCTGTTATGAAAGAGATGATGGAGAAGGTATCTCATCACATGGAGGCATTCGGTTATGAAGAACCAAAAGGTTACTTACCTTTGAGGGAGGCATTAAGCAACTATTTAAAAACCATTGGAATCAACGTCTCATCTTCTTCCATTCTGATTGTCTCAGGAGCGTTGCAAGCCTTGCAGCTGATATCAATGGGGCTGTTACAAAGAGGATCAACCGTTTATCTTGATCAGCCCTCTTACCTTTATTCATTACACGTATTTCAATCAGCTGGTATGAAGCTGACTGGACTTCCTATGGATAATGAAGGACTTTTGCCTGAAAATGTTCATTTAACAAGAGGAGAGCGGGGAAGGGCTATCTTATATACAAATCCATGTTTTCACAATCCGACTGGTATTCTTATGTCTAAAAAGCGGCGTGAAGAGATCCTGGCAGTAAGTGAGAATACACAGCTTCCTATTATTGAAGATGACATTTATCGTGAGTTATGGATCGATGAAATTCCGCCATATCCTATTAAAACAATTGATAAAAATGGACACGTACTGTACATAGGAAGTTTATCGAAAACATTAAGCCCAGGTTTGAGAATTGGATGGATCGTCGGACCGGAACCGGTGATTGAACGTTTATCTGACATTAAAATGCAAACAGATTACGGATCCAGTTCTTTATCCCAAAGAGTAGCGGCAGAGTGGTTTACTTCCGGCCACTACCAGCAGCATGTAGAAAAGGTTAGGCAGCAATTAAAGGTGAGAAGAGAATTGGCCTTGAGTGTTTTAGAAACTCATTTGAAAGATGTGGCGACATGGAATATCCCAAAAGGAGGATTTTTTGTCTGGATAAAAATATTGCCTTCCATATCAATGAAATTACTTTATACTAAAGCCTTATCAAAAGGGATTCTGATCAATCTCGGCAGTATCTATGCTCAGGAAAAAGGGAATTATATTCGCTTATCATATGCTTATGCATCTCTTGAAGACCTTCAAAAGGGGATTTATGAGTTGGGTTTAATGATAAAAGAACTGGCAAGTAAGTAACTTTTATATCCTTAAATGGATGTTTCACTAAAAAAGAGATCAAGCCTAATGATCGCTTGATCTGATAATAACAAGAGTTACTAGAATAGACCAAATCATGGTTCGGTCTTAAAATGATCATGTCTCTGATCGAAAAGTCTTTCCGACTTCTCTTCCTAAACCAAAGTAGTGTCTGAAATTATAGATAAGCGGGCTCCATTTGGAAGGGTTGATATGGTTTTCGTCCAGAATGATACTTTCCTCGGCATGAAAATGTAGTGCCTGCGTCTCTACAATTGCGAATGACGATTCATATTCTGGAAGCCGAATGTGTTTCACTTCGGCTTCTATTTGGATAGGGCATTCTTTGATTCGTGTTGGTGATACTGTTTTTGATTGTAAAGGCGTTAACCCTGCTGCCTCGTATTTTTCTTTTTTATATGTAAATCCGAGCTGTTTCTTCAAAGGCGGTATACTCTTTTTTCCGCTATAAGATGAAATTCTTTCAATGTTTTCCCATAATTCCGGGCCAGGCAAATTTATGACACATTCTTTGTGTCTTTCCAAATTGTCGATGGCTTTTCCTCCCAGTCCTACTCCAAGGATTATATAATGTCCAAGAGCCCAAGAAGAAGACATAGGACTAATATTAGTGGTTCCATCCTCATTCAATGTGGTTAGAAGAAATGTCGAGGTACCATAATACATGATCTTGGGTTTGATTTCCTTAAATCGACGAGTGTCTTGTTTTTTGATGTCCAACGTTTTTCCTCCTTGTCACGCTTACATTTATATTGTAAAGGATTAACATTTCAACTATCATCGAAATATGAATGTAAGGAGGAAAATCATGAATCCTAATATTGCAAAAATCTCTTCGTTGCTATCAGATCCCTCGCGTTCTTCCATTCTTCTCAGTCTGATGGATGGAAGGATACATCCTGCGGGAGAGCTTGCATATCTCGCTAACATTAAACCTCAAACCGCAAGTTTTCACCTGAATAAATTGCTTGAAGCAAAGCTGATTAGCGTAGAGAAGCATGGGAGACATCGGTATTACAGATTGTCTGACTCAGATGCTGCAAATGTGATCGAACAATTGCTTCATATTGCGCCTAAAGCAAAAGTCAAATCTTTAAAAGAGTCAAAAGAGAAAAAGGACTTGCATTTTGCCCGTACCTGTTATGATCATTTGGCAGGTTATGTGGGCGTGCAAATGGCACATTCATTAGTTGAGCAGGGGATGTTAAAAAAAGTTGATTTAAACTTTGAGGTGACTTCAGAGGGTGCTTTATTCTTTTCAAAGTTAGGCATCAATGAAGAGCAACAACGGAATAAGAGGAGAGCTTTTGCCCGCTGCTGTTTGGATTGGAGTGAACGGCAGCATCATATTGCAGGAGCATTAGGAAACGCCCTATTGGTGCGCATGTTAGAAGAAGAATGGATCGTTCGTATGCCTAAAACGAGAGCGATTAGGATTACACAAAGCGGGAAAATCGCGTTTGAAAAGCACCTAAACGTGAAGATTTAGGATGTTGAAGCGAAGGCACGATATCCAGGAGGAGGAGTAAGATTTGTTCTAATCTTACTCCTTCTTCTTATTTTGAAGCAGCTCGATTCCCCATTGCAATAGAGATGCGGTTCCAACTGTTTATTTGATTAATGATCAGAACAAGGTCAACATAATGTTTTTCATCATAATGTTCCCGCACCCGATGATATAGCTCATCAGGAACCCTTTTAGATGGAATGAGCGTGATGTATTCAGATAGTTCGAGAGCCGCTTTCTCTTCAGGTGAGTAAAAATCACATTCATTCCAAGCATGTAAACAGTAAATTCGCTGTTCAGTTTCCCCCATTTTGCGGGCATCGGACGTATGCATATCGATGCAGAAGGCACAGCCGTTCATTTGAGAGACTCTGATTTTGATTAGTTCTCTCGTCGTTCGGTTAATTGAGGATTGTTTCGTGTATTTCTCCATATCCATCATGATTTTCATACCTTCAGGTGCAATCTCATAGTAGGACACTCTTTGACTCATAAGGCAAGACTCCTTTCCGTCGTATATCTAAATTGTATCTCGATATTGATATCTTTACCAATGTGCGAATTGTATGGCGTTATTTCACTATTTTTTAGCAAAAAGCTGCTTAGAATAAAAATAAGGGTAACCCAAAATGATGAGTGGAGCTGCTAAGGCAAGCAGGGTCCACGAGCCTGAGTGGCTGTCTCTAATGACTCCAATGAATACACAAGTACCGATCAGAAAATATAATAAAGCACCTAGAAACCAATACATGTTCAATCCTCTTTTTCCTTGCTTTTTGGTTGTGCATTTTTGTCTGTCATATGGCTTAATCGATCAGGGTTCTGATTTTTTAATACCTTTTCGGTCCGGATTCCTTTTCTCTTTAATGATAAAATTGTGAGATCAATCGATTTCAATGATGATCATTCCTTCAATGAATAGTAAGTTCCTTATGATTTTAAAGGTAAATTTGAAAAGATAAAACGTACATAGAGGCAGAACGTTCATGTACGTTTGGGCAATGATCACTTGTTGGAAACTCTAATGTTTCCCTGCACCTGATATTGTTGTGTTCCTTCTCTCATGTATGTTTGCACGTTGAAATATGGGTTCGATTTTCATGAATCTCTATTCGGTGAAACAGGTAAAGGAAGTGGATAAGGTTTGCTTATAAGGAATCCTTTTAAAGATAAATATTACTCACATGATAGGCGGGCATTAAACATGCTTGCACTCAGAGTGCCGGGCCTGGCTTTTATTCTCATGATCTATATAGCCTCTATCGTGCTACAATTTGTTTCTGGGGGCTGGTCCATTTTATTGCTTTATGCGTTTACCATATTAATCGCCATTTTTGCTTTGCTTCATTGGCACTCATATCGCTGGGTTAAGAAAAGAGTGATTCTGTATTTCGCGGTACAAGGTTTGATCACCTTTGCACTTGCTAATCTCATGACTGGCTTCTTTATACTTGTCATTATCGGCCTTTATGCATTTTTAATTGGACAAATTATAGGAATGGCAGACAGAAGAAGGACTTTTCTCATTCTTTATCTATTGCTGCTGCTGGTCATAAATTCGGCGTATCACCTTCATAAAGGTGAAGTTTTGCATTTTATTGTTATTGCTGCGCCGATCATGATTGTCATCATCACTTATGCCGCAACATTTTTTGCCCAAGTCGATGAAAAAATAAAAGCTCAATTGACTCTTGAAAGGCTGGAGCTGGCTCATCAGCAGGTAGAACAGCTGACGCTGCAGAACGAAAGACAGCGGATGGCCCGAGACTTACACGATACGCTTGCTCAAGGTCTTGTCAGTTTAAATATGCAGCTGGATGCGATTCATGTTCATCTCGCCAAAGGCAACACAGAGAGAGCGAAGGAAATCATACAACAATCGATGAAAAGAGTGAAAAGCACATTAGCTGATGCACGTTCAGCTATTGACGATCTCCGCAGCAAATCAGAAGAAATCGGTGTTTTAAAAGAAAGAATTACCTCGCTAATGGATCATTTTATAGAGTCGACAGGCATGGCTTGTTTATTAGATTACAGATTGCATCAGGTGCTGGATGTGCGTACAGCTGAAAACTGTTATTACATCATTGGAGAATGCATGACGAATGCGGCAAAGCATGCTGAGGCGAAAACAATCTGGATATCCATTTGGGATGATGAAAAGGGAAGGCTCCATTTAACAGTTAAGGATAACGGCAAGGGATTTGATGTTGAAAAAGGAAAGAAAAAGAGAGGACATTATGGGCTTCTTGGCATACAAGAACGCGTCAGGGCAATAAATGGCCAATTCAATATCAAGAGTACAAAATTGAAAGGAACACAAATTGAGATCACTGTACCAATTCAGGGAGAGATGCAAGATGAATAAGGTTTTAATCGTTGATGACCATCTTGTCGTGAGGGAAGGTCTGAAGCTTTTAATTGAAACGAATGATCAATACACCATTATAGGAGAGGCGGAAAATGGAAAAGTCGCAGTCCGTCTTGCAGATGAATTAGAACCGGATATCATTCTGATGGATTTGTATATGCCGGAGATGAGCGGGTTAGAGGCCATTAAACAAATAAAAGAAAAACACGATACCCCCATCATTATTTTGACTACATATAATGAAGATCACTTAATGATCGAAGGGATTGAATTAGGAGCGAAAGGATATCTGTTAAAAGATACGAGTTCAGAAACCCTTTTTCACACAATGGATGCAGCGATCAGAGGAAATGTGCTATTGCAGCCTGATATCCTCAAACGTCTGCAAGAAATCCAATTTGAGCGGATGAAAAAGCAGCGCAATGAGACGCAGCTGACAGAAAAGGAAGTCATTGTTCTAAAAGCAATTGCTAAAGGTCTTAAAAGCAAAGCGATTGCCTTTGATTTGGGCGTCTCTGAGCGAACAGTAAAGTCAAGATTAACGTCCATTTACAATAAATTAGGCGCGAATTCAAGAACTGAGGCAGTAACGATTGCCATGCAAAAAGGTATTCTGACAATAGACAACTAAACTGCATATTTGAAAATTGCCCAAACGTACATGCCCGAATGTACGTTTTTTTCATTTCATTGTCAACTACAATGAGAAAGAATGTGATCAAGCAATGTGTTGAAAGGAGATTATCATGTCAAAAATGTTATATACATTAGGAGGATGGGTTGCTCGCAATCGCATAAAAGCAATATGTGCGTGGATCGTTGTGTTAGTTGCTTCGATAGGCCTTGCAGTCACCTTAAAACCAAGTTTTTCTGAAGATATGTCCATACCTGACACACCTTCGGAAAAAGCGATGGATGTGATTCAGAAAGAATTTCCTCACGGTCCTGATAAAGGGAGCATACGGGTTATTTTCGGTGCTGGTGATGGGGAGAAACTTACTGGGAAGCCAGCAAAAAAAGCAATAGAAGATACGTTCAAAGAAATCAGTAAAGATGATTCTGTTGACTCGATTGCAAGTCCTTTTGTGACAGGGACAATCGCGAAAGATGGCACAGTTGCCTATGCTGATATCAAGTATAAATCATCAGCAGATGATATAAAGGATTACTCTATCAAACACTTAAAAGACAGTTTGAAAATGGCTGATGATGAAGGATTGCAAACTGAGCTAAGCGGAGATGTACCGGGAGCCGAGATGGAGATAGGCGGTGTCTCTGAAATTGTCGGCATTATCTTGGCTTTTGTCGTTTTAGCCATTACATTCGGTTCTTTATTAATAGCAGGTTTGCCGATTTTAACTGCACTGATTGGTTTAGGTGTAAGTATTGGACTGGTTTTGATTGGGACACAAGTATTTGATATTGCTTCCGTCAGTCTCTCATTAGCCGGAATGATTGGCCTTGCTGTTGGTATTGATTATGCTTTATTTATTTTTATGAAACACCGCCAGTTTTTAGGCGAAGGCATACAAAAGAATGAATCAATTGCGAGAGCCGTGGGAACAGCGGGAAGCGCAGTCGTTTTTGCCGGACTTACTGTTATCGTTGCACTTTGCGGATTGACTGTTGTTAACATTCCTTTTATGTCTGCGATGGGGCTGACAGCAGGGCTTAGTGTACTGATGGCTGTTTTGGCTTCCATTACACTTGTGCCTGCGGTCTTATCGATTGCAGGGAAGCGGATGATTCCGAAATCAAACAAGAAAATAGAAAAACAAAGCACTGAAACAAATGTCTGGGGACGCTTTGTCACCAAAAATCCTATCATGCTAAGTGTATGCAGCATTCTGATTTTGATCGTCATTAGTATCCCATCTATGCATTTGGAACTGGGCTTGCCTGATGCTGGGATGAAAGCTAAGGATAATCCGGATCGCCGGGCATATGACTTGCTTGCCGAAGGCTTTGGAGAAGGATTTAATGGCCAATTAACAATCGTAGCGGATGCCACAAATGCTACAGAAAATAAGGCGGAGGCTTTCGCAGATGCAGTGAAAGAAATAAAGGGTTTAGACCATGTAGCAAGTGTCACCCCTGCAATGCCTAATAAAGAAGGGAACTTTGCCATCATTACGGTCGTTCCGGAAACAGGTCCAAATGATGTCACAACGAAAGATTTGGTACACGATGTACGCAGTTTATCAGATAAAAACGGAGTAGATTTGCTTGTTACTGGATCGACTGCAGTGAATATTGACATTTCAGATCGCCTCAATGATGCGATACCGGTGTTTGCTGTACTTATTGTGGGCTTTGCGTTTGTATTGCTGACCATCGTTTTCCGTTCGCTGCTTGTGCCGCTTGTTGCTGTTGCAGGTTTCATGTTGACGATGACAGCCACTCTTGGAATCTGTGTATTTGTCTTGCAAGACGGGAATCTCATCGACTTTTTCAAAATACCTGAAAGAGGGCCGATACTCGCGTTCCTGCCGATTTTATCTATTGGGATTCTGTTCGGGTTAGCCATGGATTATCAAGTATTCCTTGTCAGCAGAATGCGTGAAGAATATGTAAAAACAAACAATCCAGTACAAGCCATTCAGGCTGGATTAAAACACAGTGGTCCTGTTGTTACAGCAGCCGGCTTGATCATGATCTTCGTTTTTGCAGGATTTATCTTTGCAGGCGAAGCTTCTATTAAAGCCAACGGATTAGCTCTTTCCTTTGGTGTGCTCTTTGATGCCTTTATTGTAAGAATGACACTGATTCCAAGTGTCATGAAGCTGATGGGGAATGCAGCCTGGTATTTGCCGAAATGGTTAGACAAGATGATTCCGAATGTGGATATAGAAGGGCATCAACTGACAAAGGAAATACAGCCAGAAATAGATCATGAACAAAAGAAACAAATCAGTGTGTAATAGAAAAAGCAGATCTTTAATGATCTGCTTTTTTTGCATATGGTAGTATTTAGAAGATGAAGTCGGCAGTTAAAAGGAGACACTTATGGCGCCATCACTCATTTTCGATATGGATGGAACTTTGTTTCATATTGGCAGAAGCTGCATCATACTAGCAGGCATCCCAGGAGAAGTGACATGATTTTTTGACTTTGCATTCACTACTTGATGCCAAGGATCTTGAGAATCCTTCTTGAAAATAAAGGATTTTACAACTGATCATATAAGAAACCTAAAGAAACAAGCACACAAAACCAGCTGCGGGTTTTGTCCAAGAAAAATAGAGTCCATAAGAGGGACTCTATTTTTTGAAATGCCCGGCTAGAAGTATATTGCAGGTCTTTATGAATGCAAAACACTATCTTATAAGCCCTTACCGTGAAATGCCTGTTTTTGCATTGAAAAAACGCATTACACGTTCATTTACGTAAGCGGGTTGTTCCATCGATAAAACATGTCCGGCATTTTTAATGACTTCCGCCTCAATATCAGGAACGAATGAAGAGGCTCGGTGCAGGGCTGAGTGGGGATCATAGATGACTTCATGTTCACCAAGTAATAATAGGATAGGAACTCTTGCTGAACGTAATTCCTCATCGGTAAAAACATACGGAAATCCGTCGGCATTAGGATTTGGATTTCTTGATCCATCCTGCCACATTACCCCTGCCTGAAACTGCTTCACAAAAATCGGGTGCAGCACATTCTGATCATTCATCATCCAATTTAAGAATATTTCAACTCCATTTGACGCTGTAAGGCCAAGAGCGTATTTGTAGAAATCGTGATGAAATGGCAAAAACGTTTCTGCCGGACTCAGTATAGCTGCGCTTTTTACTCTCTCAGGCATACGTAAAAGGAAATTCATCGTATGGAGACCGCCAAGCGAAAGTCCGATCATGTGGGACTTTTCGATCCCCAGATTGTCAAACACATCAAGAAGCCAATTGGCGTAATCCGTTCTTGTACCGCTTACATTCTCAGGAATACTCTTGTTTTTATCACCTATGATATCAACTGCATAAGTTCTGTATTTACTGCTCCAATCGGCGATGTTGGGATACCACATCGTCGAGCTGAATAATGCTCCGTGGAGTAATACAAGCGGCGGGGCATCCTCTGGGCCGCTTGCAATCACATGTGTTTGACCAAAACGAGTAGATATATAGAATGATCCCAACGGACCGGCCAAAGACTAAGGCTTTCATTATAAGTTTGATAATAGCGGATACCGTTGTCACTTAATTCGGGAATACTAGATGAATGGTTTGACATACAAATGCCCCTCCCAATTTTGTTTAAATGAATGTGCCGTTTCGTGATGGGGAATCTGATATTGATATAACAGACTTTATTTACAATATAATACAGTTGTTATTCGACGTCAAATCCAAGATGAAAAGGAAATAAAACGATTGGAACAGATTATTGAAAATCAATATAACAGAATATTAACCTCCTTTGTGGAGCCGCTTCATTAAAGCCGCAATCCAAATGAATGAATCACAAAAATCACAACAGGAGGGATCAAGAGGGAAGGCAGCAAATTCAATGTTTTGAACTTCTTGATTCCAAGAATGCTTAGACCTGAACTGAGGATGAGTATGCCTCCCACAATTGTGATTTCATTAATAAGGTCTGTATTGATTGCGCTCTCCATTACTTTAGCAAATAAATAGATGGAGCCTTGCCAGGCAAATAATACAATGGCAGCAGCCGCTATTCCAAAACCAAAAGTTGAAGCGAGCACAATGGAGGTGATCCCATCTAACATCCCGTTTGTCAGGAGGTATGTATAATCTCCATGCAAAGCGGCTTCAACAGGGCCTAATATTGACAGCGAGCCTATACAAAATAATAAGACCGCAGTTGATAAGCCCTCTGCTAAATTGCTTTTAGAAAATTTGTTCACCAGCTTGTTGAATCGTAATTCTAAATTGATGATCTGGCCTAGCAAACCTCCAATGGCTAAACTCACGATGAATAGAATGGGGTATTTACTATCAGGCAAATGCTGTGTAATGGCGTTGATCCCCAGTGCGACCGCAGCGAATCCCATTGCCTGCATCAAAATATCCTGGTATTCATCTTTAATGCCTTTTTTGAATATCCCCCCGATTATGCTTCCTGCAATGATCATCACTGTGTTAAAAATCGTTCCAAACATAAGCTTTCTCCTCCAAAAATCATTCCTGCATAAAAAATAAACCCTCTAGTTAGTAGAGAGTCAAGGGAGATCAAAACATATTCATGAGATTATTTGATGGGCAGCAGGATTTCAGTCACGTAATTATCTAGGTTATTCGTAATGCCATAATCAATGAGTGTGATTTCGATTGAGTCCCCTGCTACTTCATAATGATGTTCTTTCATATATGCCAGTAATTTTTTGTAGTATGGTTCGGCTTCTGGATGTGACCCTTTAAACCTAATTTGCAGATATTCTCTTGAAGGAAAGATGATTTCTGAAGAAGTTTTTTCATTTTCATCTTCAAGAATCATAAATATACTGGAATATTTGTCAAACTGTTTTGCTTTCACATTTGCTGCTGATATGGATAAACCGATCTTGCCTATGAATATATCTTCGTTCACATTCAGGTGGGTTCTCAATTCAGCTAACGAATGTTCGATATCATGGCCGAGAACATATTCATGCTGCAAGTAAGCCACACGCATTGCGGGAAGTTTGATTTTTGTAATTTGATGTAACGGCATGTTAACGGCATCTTCTATATGTGTGATGCGTCGGGAGATCTTTCGTTCAATGCGTTCCAATTCTTTCTTTTTGCGATCAATTTCAGCCTGCTGGCTTTTTAGTAAATGAAGAAGAGTGTTTGTATTTTGAGAGTTATAAAAATCAAGAAGCTTATTGATTGGCAGGCCTAGGGCCCTCAAATACTTGATGGTATCCAGCCGCTCAAACTGTTGGGTAGAATAATATCTATAGTTCGTTTGCCCATCTTTATATTCCGGTTTCAAAAGGCCGATTTCATCATAATACCGAAGAGCAGAGATTTTCACATTGAATAACCTTGACACTTCTCCAATCGAAAAAAATTCCTTCATTCTAACAACCTTTCTGTCCCTATGATTATATACATCCACATTATATAGTACGGGCGAGTTCTAAAGGTAAAGTTTGCAGCAAAAAGAAAAAACTCCTTCTAAAAAGGAGCTTTTCATTCTTCGAAATAAGGATTTACATGGATGAGCACTTCTTCTACATCTGAAAACTGTCTTTTGATTTCATTCCGAATTTCGCGGGCAATGTCGTGTCCCTGCTTAATTGTCAAATCATGATCCAAAGATAAACGGACATCAAGCAATTTATAGTGGCCATGTTCTCGCGCGCGGATTCTATCAATTCGTTTTACTTGATCACATTGAAAAATAACAGCTTTATATTCCTCTATCAGCTCGGGATCAACACTCTTTTCCATGAGCACATCAACAGACGGCCTGATTAATTCCATTGAAATCTTAAAAATGAGGTAAGCAACGATTGCACTGGCAATGGCATCGGCGTACAACAGATAGGACCATCCGCGGGTGTTTCCGATGATAGCCAACAGGACGCCGATAAAAGCGGCAAGAGAGGCAACGATATCGCCTTTATGATCGTACGCAATCGCTATAATCGCTTTGCTGTTCCATTTTTCCCCTTGCTTTATAGAATAACGATATAAGATTTCCTTAGCCACGTACGAAATCAGAGCCGCAAACAATGCGCTGTATTGGGGAACGCTTGGCCCTTTAACAAAGGACAGAATCGCTTCTATGAGGATATAAACGGATACGATCACTAAGATAATTCCTACAATCGCCTCACTAATGACTTCAGCTTTTCCGTGACCAAAAGGATGGTCTTGATCGGGCGGTTTATTGGAAATTCCGATCACTGCCAAGACTGCAATCGAAGCAACGACATCTGCCGCGGAATGTATTCCGTCTGCAAACACGGCTTCACTATCGCCTACCAGCCCAAAAAAGACCTTTCCTGCCATTAAGATCAGATTGGCGATCAATGCAATCAAAGCAACTTTTCTGCTTATTTGTTCTCTTTCACTTGCCATTTTTTCCTCCTATAAAACTGCACAAAAAAATAGGAGTGCTCTATATACGCTCTCCGTATCCTTTCCTGTGTAATCACTTTGTTTATCATACCAATTCAATTTCGAGTGGGTCTATAGCAACGTTGTTTCCTGTTTACTAATAAATAAGGTGACAGAAAAAAAGTTGGAGCTATGCTAAAAAGGTCATACAGCAAACAAATGAGTTCTTATGTAACAACAGTGATGATTCGCTATTAAAATGCTGCCGTCAGTGAAAAATTTCCACCTAATTTTCAAAAACCTATTGACATGAGAAGATCTGTATTTTACTATTATCTCATATTCAAGATATTTTAATTTGAGATATTTGGTCGGAAAGATCAGCGATCAAGCGCATCTCTAAGTGTTCAATCCGTTGTCATTTCTTTTACACAATATTCAATATGGATTTTTTATAATAAAATATCTCGAATTCGAGATAAAAGGGAGTGTATCGTAATGGCTGAATTTACACATTTAGTCAATGAAAGACGATCTGCAAGCAATTTTCTTTCAGGTCATCCAATCACAAAAGAAGACCTCAATGAAATGTTTGAATTGGTTGCATTGGCACCATCGGCTTTTAATTTGCAGCATACAAAATATGTGACGGTTCTCGACCCGGACGTAAAAGAAAAGCTGAAGCAGGCTGCAAACGGACAATATAAAGTGGTTAGCTCTTCTGCGGTTCTCTTGGTATTAGGGGATAAGCAGGCATATCAACAAGCGGCCGATATCTATGAAGGTTTAAAGGTATTGGGGATATTAAATAAGCAAGAGTATGACCACATGGTGCAAGACACCGTTTCGTTTTATGAAAACAGGGGAGAACAATTTAAGAGAGATGAGGCGATAAGGAATGCTTCACTTTCGGCGATGATGTTTATGCTGAGTGCTAAGGAAAAAGGCTGGGATACCTGCCCGATGATCGGCTTTGATGCGGAAGCCGTAAAACGGATTTTGAACATAGACGACCAATTTGAGGTTGTCATGATGATTACGATTGGAAAAGAAAAAACAGAGAGCAGAAGACCGCGCGGCTACCGGAAGCCTGTGAATGAGTTTGTTGAGTATATGTAAAAGGAGCGGATAAAAATGGCGAAAAAAACGATGGGAATTCATCATATTACAGCGATTGTCGGTCACCCTCAAGAGAACACAGATTTCTACGCAGGAGTGCTTGGGCTTCGTTTGGTCAAGCAAACTGTCAATTTTGATGACCCAGGTACGTATCATCTTTATTTTGGGAATGAAGGCGGGAAGCCGGGAACAATCATTACCTTCTTTCCGTGGGCCGGAGCCCGCCAAGGCGTCATTGGAGACGGTCAAGTTGGCGTGACTTCGTATGTCGTGCCGAAAGGGGCTATGGCATTTTGGGAAAAGAGACTAGAAAAGTTCAACGTTCCCTACACCAAAATCGAGCGCTTTGGGGAACAATATGTAGAATTTGATGATCCTCATGGACTGCACTTAGAAATCGTGGAAAGAGAAGAAGGAGAGGCTAATACGTGGACTTTCGGAGATGTAACGCCCGATGTTGCCATTAAAGGTTTTGGGGGTGCAACCCTATTATCAGCGCAGCCTGACAAAACCGCTGACCTTTTAGAAAACATCATGGGGCTGGAGCGAGTCGGCAAAGAAGGAGACTTCGTTCGTTATCGTTCCGCCGGTGATATCGGAAATGTGATTGACCTTAAGTTAACGCCTATTGGCCGCGGGCAAATGGGGGCCGGAACGGTGCATCACATCGCTTGGCGGGCTAACGATGATGAAGATCAGTTAGATTGGCAAAGATATATTGCTTCCCACGGATATGGTGTAACTCCTGTTCGGGATAGAAACTACTTTAATGCCATTTACTTCAGGGAACACGGGGAAATCCTGTTTGAAATCGCAACTGATCCCCCGGGCTTTGCACATGATGAAACACAGGAAACAATGGGCGAAAAACTGATGCTGCCTGTGCAATATGAACCGCATCGCACACAAATTGAACAAGAGCTGCTGCCGTTTGAAGTAAGAGAGTTAGATTGATTTGACACATAAAAAATAAAGAAACATATATTCAATTGATGATTGCTGGATACCGTCAGCAAAGAATCAGATAAAATCAAAGATGAGGAGAGATACAAATGGAAGATGCAGGACTGTTGCTTATTCGTATAATGATTGGTGTGGTGTTTTTGTTTTATGGCACACAAAAATTATTCGGCTGGTTTGGCGGATACGGGATTAAAGGAACCGGACAATGGTTCGAATCAATTGGGGTGAAACCAGGAAACGTTGCGGCCGCTCTATCAGGTCTTGGGGAGTTAGTAAGCGGAATTCTATTTATTTTAGGCGTATTCCTCCCGCTTGGAGCTGCTATCATAACGATCATCATGTTAGGTGCTATCGTAAAAGTCCATGGAGCGAAAGGTTTTGCGAATGGCGCCGGAGGTTTTGAATATAACCTGGTGCTCATTGCAGTTTCCATAGGGGTTGCACTCATCGGTTCAGGAGCTTACGCTTTGCATTTTTAATACGAAAGTATGTAAGAACAGTTGCTGCTTGTCGGTAACTGTTCTTTTATTTTGACATTTTCGGCAAGCTTGCAGGTACTCTGCAAAGCAAAAAAGCGGATATCATAAATATAAATCTGTATAGTGAATGATACGTATTGATGAGCTTGGTCATGAAAAACAGACCTATTTGAAGGAGTAAATGGATGAAAAAGATGACAGAATTACATTCATTAGTTTCTATAGAAAACTTTATCAAACAGCACAAATTCAGTTTTATTTATATATCAAGGCCTGGCTGTTCAGTATGTCACGCAGTTCTGCCCCAGATCAGAATAGTATTGGATCAGTTTCCAAACATCAAATTGGGGCATATCAATGCTGACGATGTAGCAGAGGTCGCCGGCAGATTTTCAGTTTTCACCGTTCCTGTGCTTCTTTTGTTCATTGATGGGACTGAGTTTCTAAGAGAAGCCCGTTTTGTTCATTTTGAACAGCTTGAACAAAAGCTGAAAAGGGTTTATCGATTATATGAAGGCGAATAAAGGAATAAGGCAAAAAAAGAACTCAAATGAGTTCTTTTTTTATTCTTCACTAGGCGAAGAAGGGTTATCAACCTGCCCTTGATCACTTGTATCATTATCACAACTTGCTGAAATAATAATTGAATGAGAAGGAGAGTAATCTCCTAATGTGAAATTCACTCCGTAATTTTTGCTGTTCGCAGTATGGCTGTTTTGCAAGTTTTGTCCGATATCTGTATTGGCGTTTTGTGTCATTCCATTTATCGTGAGATTTGAGATGTTGATTTGAGATCGCATGCTTCAAAAACTCCTTTCACTCAGAAGTAGCCGTCATAGAGGACGCTGACAGTCTATTTACTTCTATGATATTGCGTTTTTATATCATTGCATCAACATAATGGTAAAAATAATAGCGAGTGAATGAGCATCTCTTTTGAAGATGATCAACCTATCAGCAGAAATAAAGCCGCCTGATAAAGAGGCGGCAGATCGTTATATGTCATCTATGAATTTGATGTATCGTTTTTCGTTTGCCTGAAGGATAAGATGGTCGTTTTTAATGATGAGTAGGAGCCTATAGCAGCGTAGCCATAAAACCAGCCCATAAATACGCCAGAAAAGAGGCTGTGTCGATGGCTTATGAAAACAGAAATGACAAGGCCTGTTATTAAGGCAACTGACGGTACAAAAGTTTTGGGGATTTTCAATAATATTTTGAGGATTTGGGTTATCAATATGATGATTGGAACAGCTATCACAGCATCCCAAAAGTTCGTGTGAATAATTGGAAAAGCCATACGGCACCTCATGAAGTGTTTATTTCTTAATTTTTACGCTAAAAGCTTGGAAAGCAGCTCTTGGATCGCATATGTTACATTTTGGGATTGATTGGCGGAGCTTGTTTGGCTTAAAGTATTGGATTCAAAAACCAAACCTGTATTACTCCCACCGGAACCCTCTGTTGTTTTAGACACAGAGAACGGGCTGATGGAAACTGCAAATCCGTTATTAAAAACGCTGTTCCCGGATATCGAATGAATATAAACTGGGAATTTCATCATTCATCTCTCCTCTCTGTTATGACTGTTTATACAATATGGTGTGTGAGCAGCAGTTGCTTAAACAAAACGGCAAAAACTTTCAGTAAGAGACAAAAACCTGCAAAATGCCACAAGCGCCTTTTGTTAATGCAGCTTTTTAGGGACGTTTTTTTTATTTTTTTTGCCAACTTCATCAAAAATATTCTGATTGCCAGACTGGGCTTGTCCGTCCTTATTTATGAAATCGGGGTGAATGAGTTTTTTCAGATCCCTGACTGTTAAAGGCTTGGCGTCATCAGTCAATTCAATTCCTAATTGTCCGTTGGCCTCTAATGTCGCAATTTTGACATCTTGTATAGCCGTAACGCCGTGAAGCCTTAGCTGCATTTCAAGCTGGTCAGCTGTAAGTCTCATCTTCTTTAAGTTTTCGATATGAAGCTGTCCGTTTTCAATGACGATTTTTGCTTTTCCGGTTAACATCTTTTCAATGGTGTTCGATTTCATTTGGATCCATTCCATAACGATGAGTGTGCTTGTGAAAATTGCCGCTGCAATTAATGTTTTGAAGAGGCTGTACTCGATGATTGGCTGAACGATAATAGTTCCGATCGAAATCATGACAACCGTTTGAGTTGACGTCATTTGTGCGATTGATTTCCTTCCTGAAATTCTCAGCAAAATGACCCCGGCTACAATGAGAACAAGAGATTCCCAAGTGAAATTCATGCTACCACCTGACCAATGATGAATTAGATTTGTCATGGGATTGGCTTTTCTTCCGGCCAATCGCAATTTAATATATCCGAAAGGCAGTCGGTTCATTCTGTCCTGAACCGAACAATATTTTTGGTATAGATGGATATATTAAGCCAAACAATGATAGCAACAGGAGTTTTTTGGCCGAAACAATCTGGGAAGCGGGGAGCGCCATAACATGATTGAACTTGAAGTTGTCATTAGAACGGTTGCCAGCTTTGGCTTGCTGTTAATCGCAGAACGAATTTTAGGCAAACAGACAATCTCTCAAATGACGATTTTTGATTTTATTGCGGCGATCACACTAGGGGCGATTGCTGCCGGATTAGCTTACAATACTTCAATAAAACCGCACAATATGGCCATTTCGTTTAGTATTTTTGTGCTAACGATTTTTCTAATTTCGTTTCTGTCGATAAAGAACAGGAAGCTGAGGAAATTTTTTGCCGGAGATCCAACAGTGCTGATTCAAAACGGGAAGATACTTGAATCAAATATGAGGAAAATGCGTTACACACTTGATTATTTAAATCAGCAATTACGGGAAAAAGAAATATTTAATATCGAAGAAGTTCTTTTTGCCATTCTTGAAACGAATGGTCAGCTGACTGTGTTAAGAAAACCGCAATTCCGGCATGTGACCAAACAGGATTTAATGATTGCGGTAAACCAAGAACAAAGGCTTCCGATAGAACTTATTATGGACGGAGAAATCATTGAGAATAATTTAAAGCAGAATCGTTTGACGGAATCCTGGCTTTTGGAAGAATTGCGAAAAAGAGACATAAAGGTGAAAGAGACCGTGTACGCAGTGCTGATGGGTAATGGGGATATTTATGTGGATCAATATAAAGACCATATATCAGTCCCTATGGATAAGGAATGAAGGAACAATCAATCTTAAAGCCCCTTATTGAACGCAATGGTTTCAACTTGTCTTGGGTACGAAATATGCAGAAGCCCGTTTAACAGCTGAATCTGTAACAAATGAGTTTCAGCGGCTTCGGGAAGCTGAATGATTCGCTCAATTTCTCCGTAATACCGTTCACGCAGCACTTCCATTTCGGCTGGAAAAACAGGCGTGATCGTTCCTTTGATCAGCAGCTGGGTTTTAGACAGTAAACGGATCGTTAATTCTTCCTCATACACACCGGGCATTTCCACAATGATAAAATTATATTCCTCATCTTGATAAAAGTCGTAAACAAACGTAGAAGCTTCGGAATCAAAAAAATGTTCCGGGGCTTTATATTTGAGCACATTTGTCCAAAAGTCACTTTGTTTATATTCATTCGTAATCTCAAGCCACTTTCGAATTTTTTCGAAATCCATATGAGATTCTCCTTAAATTTGATTTGAAATCGGCGCAGAAGGGTTTCCGATTTGGTCTTGGTCACTAACGTCTGAATCAATATTTCCAGTGTTTAAAAGTGAAGACGTAGGCGAAAGATCCCCTAAGGAAAAGTTTGCTCCAAAATATTTGCTGTTCGCAGTATGGCTGTTGTGCACAGTCGGACCGACATCTATATTTCCGTTTTGCGTGACGCCGTTGATCTTAATATTTGCGATATTAATTTGATATGGCATAGACGAAACCCCTTTAATCTAAAATTGGCGGTGGTGCAATCGGAGGAGCATTAACGTTGGATGTATCAGAGTTGCCGATAGATGTCTGGTCATTTACATCAGGATCGTTTAAGAAGTTTTCCATTACGGATTCTGTAGGTGATGTATCACCGAAAGAAGAGTTGGTCCCTTGAGATTTTTGATTGTTGGTAGGGCTGTTATAAGCAGCTTCGCCTATTGTAATTGAACCATTGCCCGAAATACTGTTGATCTTCAAATAATATAGGTTGATTACTGTAGACGGCATCCCATCACACCCTTCCATCTTTCTGTACAGTACATTATGCGCCGCTGCACCCAATTGTTCCTTGCATTTACGGGCAAAACTCTATCTGGCCCTGGAGTGATGCTCGTTAGAAAAAAAGAATAAAGTTTGTCACAGCCTGAATGTCAATCTATTTGGCAAATACTTATCAGTGAATGAAAAGCCATTGATATAGGAAGCAATGAATTGATTCAGTTATTCGAAATGCATGAGACCCTTTAATAAAGAAAGCTGGCAAACAGGATCAGTTTGAAATTATTGACAATGAAGCAAATGCCATGAAATAATACTCGTGAGTAACATTACTTGCGAGTATTATTTTTGGGGGTGGTCCTCGTTGAAAAGTAAAAAAGGACGTAAAGGGGAAGAAAGCCGGAAACGGTTACTCAAAGCTGCCGCTAATGAATTTTCGATTCGGGGATTCCATGACGCGAAGGTAAGTGAAATTGTGAAAAAAGCTGGGTTCACGCAGCCTTCATTTTACCTGTACTTTCAAAGCAAAGAAGCCATCTTTGCCGAGTTAATAACCGATTTTCACTCTCGGGTCAGAAAGCTGACAGAGTCACTTCTTCTGGAAAACGGATTAAACACGGAGGATGTGTCAAAACGGGTACTGCTAGCTGTAGAGACTGTTTTTCAATTTTTAGCTGAGGACAAGGATTTAACCAAGATCGGCTTTTTTCTCAACCCGGAAGCAAAACAAATGAAAAAAGACTTGGCGATGGTTTTGAAAGAGAACTTAGAAGCAGAACAGCGGCTTGGCTATTTTCACTCTGAACTGGATATGGAAACTGTCGCTGAGTGTTATATCGGCATGATTGAACATTTAACCGATTCATTTTTGTTAACCGGAATCAAAGATCCGGCAAGCCTCGCAGCAGAGGTTGTGAATCTTTTGATATACGGGATGCTTCCGAAAGGGAATGACGTAAGATGATATCTATTATTCTGAAAGTCAGTTTGGCAGTTTTTATGCTTGCGGGAGGCATAATAAAGGTAAGCCGCGTTCCCTTTCAAGTTGAGCATTGGCGGCATTATCAATATCCATTATGGTTTCTGACTGTTACTGGCATTCTTGAAATAGCCGGGGCACTTGCTATGACAGCGGGAATTTGGAATCGGAATGCAGCGATTGGAGCAGGTGTTCTGTTTGTCGTTCTCATGGCGGGAGCCATTCATGCGCATATGTTTCGAGCAAGACAATCGGCCATCATGGCGATACCAGCGATGATCTGTTTGATTGTTTCTATCATGATCATCATGGGGAGTTACACGTAAGCTTTTCACTAATGTTTAAGAACAAGCCCATTTGCAGGAAACCTCCTGTTCTTATCGAATAATAGAAAGTCCAGGAATTAACTGAAGCAGTAAAATAGAGATCCATTTCTGCGTTATTCGTCCGGCATCAGCTGGGCTTTTTTTATAAAGGAGGAATACAGGATGGCATTCACTTTGGAAGACATGACTGAGGAAGAGTTCGAAGCCTTTCGCGGGATGTCCGTGCAAAATTTTGCGAAACAAAACATAACTTCAGGAACTTGGACGGAAAAAGAGGCATTTGAGAAATCGGAGCAGACATATGAGAACATGATTCCGAATGGGCGAGACAGCAACAATCATTATTTTTGGAACATCACAAATGACCAAGGGGAAAGAATGGGCTGGCTCTGGCTGTACGCTGATCCGTTTCATCCGCAAAAGGAAGCGTTTATCTATTCCTTTGGATTGTATGAAGCTTTTCCGGAAAAGGACTTGCTCAATTGGCGCTTCAAATGCTTGATGAAAGAGCAAGAGAGCTTGGTGTGGAAAGGCTGGCTCTACATGTATTTGCACACAACGAGACAGCCGTCTATCTTTATCAGAAGATGGGTTATGCCATGACCAATATACGTATGCGGAAACAGCTATACTGAAAAAATTCGCTTACGTTACCCAAACACAACATGCCTATCTGGAAGCAGTGGCAGGGTACTATAAGTCATCATTAGAAACATTAAGGTCATGGGAAGGCTTGAACATATAAAGAAAAAAGGACAACAGCTGTTGTCCTTTTCAATGCCGCTTGAACTTTCTCCCTCAGTCTTTTTTGTCTTGATGATCCAGCTCTTTTATTCGTTTCGTAAGCTCATTGAAAGCTTGATCAAGCTCTTTATACCCTTTATCATTTGGCATCATAAAACTGAGCTTTCCCAGCACTTCTTGTCTTTCTGTCTCAAGCTTTAACCGAAGCTCCTCCCGCTCATTTCTTTCTGAAGGAGCGTCGTTTAACTGCTTTTCGATGCCGTTGTTTGAGATGACGAGTTTACTGTTTGTTGTTTTTTCGAGAAAGTATCGGTCATGTGAAACCGCCAGCAATGTGCCGCTGTATTGTGATAGTGTTTCTTCCAGCTGTTCGCGTGACGGCAGGTCGAGATGGTTTGTCGGCTCATCTAAAATCAGCACGTCTTTTTCCTCCAGAATATAGGCCATCAGCTTGATCTTTACACGCTCACCCATACTCATATGCTTGATCGGTTCAGTCCATTGGGCGGCTGTAAAACCTAAGTGCCTCATCAGATTTTGAACGTGCCCCCTTGCTTTGAATGTTTCATTCTTAAATAACTCTTCCGGTGTTTGTTCTAAAGGCAAATCAAACACCTCCTGCGTTAAATAGCCGATGTTTGCGGACGGCGACACCCATACGCTTCCTTCTGCTGTTTCCTGTCCAAGAATGATGTTCAGTAATGTCGTTTTTCCGCTGCCATTGGGGCCTATGATCGCAACCTTTTCGCCGTGCTGAATTGTAAAGTTTGCGTTTTTAAAGAGAGTCCTTTCTCCAAACGCTTTTGTTACATTCTGAACTTCTAAAAAACGTTTTCCTGTTTTGGGGGTTGTATCGATTGAAAAGCGGACTGTATATTCTGGGGTAACGGGTTCCGCCTTTGCTTTTTCCAGCTCTTTTTCAAGCCGCTTCTGCTTGGATTTTATCTGGGCATCCGTACGCTTCGCTTTTACCCGGTGATATTCTTTAAACCCTTCCTTTTTCGTCGATTGAGCATGGGCTTTTTCCGACCAAGAAGCGAGCTCATTCATTTGTGCTTCAATCCGTTCAACCATTTTTTGCTGCTTTTCATATTCACGCTGCTGGGTGAGTCTTTTCTTCTCCCGGAACTTCATATACCCGGAGTAATTCCCTTTGAATTCAATCAGCGTCTGATCCTCAAGCGACCATATTTTTGTTGCGGCTTCGTCTAAAAAATATCGATCGTGAGAAACGAGAATCACAGTGCCGTTATAATGTTTCAGCTGTTGGATGAGAAATTGCAAGCTTTTTTCATCAAGGTGGTTTGTCGGTTCATCTAACAGCAGCAGATCTGCATCCTCTGATAGTCCTTTCGCCAGCCGCGCTTTTAGTTTTTCACCGCCGCTTAACTGATGAAAATCACGAAGAGGCACATGCCATTTCTCCAGTAACTTCTTTTCGGCAGGTGTCTGATCCGCAAAGGAATATGCCGCTGTTTCCTGTTCAACCAAAGCCAGTTTTATATCCTTTCGAAGGATTTGACCCTGGGAAGGGGCTAAGTCATTGTGAATGAGGTGCAGCAGCGTAGATTTCCCAGCGCCGTTTTTGCCGATAATTCCAATGATATCTCCTTGCTGAACACTGGCATTTATATTTTTAAAAACAGTCAGATCCTTCACTTCATAGCTAACGTTTGTTAATGTTACGATCTCTTTCATCCATATCCCTCGCTTTAAAGGGAGAATAAAAAAATCCTCCCAAATGTGTTGGAAGGATTAGCCGTGCCTGTGCATGATCAAATAAGCTATTTTTTATAAATAGCAGGTCGTATATATAGAAAATGGGCAGACTAATCCTATTTTTTGATTTGAAATATTGATTTCAAACGGTAAAAATAAGATTAGTTAATCATTGTCCACCCATCATCCCTTCTTGTTTTGATTACAAACACTATAGCATACCTTCAAATTCAAAAGCAAAGGTCATTTTCATCAAAAAACTCCTGCTCTCATTTTTGAGGCAGGAGTTTCGAGTGTTATTGATGCTTCGCTTTTCTCACTTTATAAATTACAATCAGCAAAATAAACCAAACCGGTGTGACAAATAAGGAAACACGAGTATCCTGTGCCAGTGCCAGCACAACCAGAACAAACGCTAGGAACGCAAGAATCAGGTAATTTGTAAACGGATAAAGTGGAAGCTTAAACTTGTTTGTTTTCGCTAATTCAGGTCTTGTTTTGCGGTATTTCATATGGCAGATGACCGTAATCCCCCAAATGTAGATAAAGCATACGGTTGAAATACTTGTGATCAGGGTGAATACGCCTTCTGGCATGATGTAGTTTAACGTAACACCGATTAAAATCACGATAGCTGAAAAGAATAAAGCATTTCTAGGCACTTTACGCTGAGTCAGTTTCGCCATTGACTCAGGCGCATTGTGATCTTTCGCCAGGGAATAGACCATACGGCTTGTACTGAATACAGCGCTGTTGCATGCTGAAGCAGCGGATGTCAACACAACAAAGTTGATGATACTTGCAGCCCCGACGATGCCAACAGCAACAAATACTTGTACGAATGGGCTTTCGCTGGGATTGATGACATCCCAAGGATAGATGCTCATAATCACGAGAAGAGCCCCGATATAAAAAAGCAGCACACGGACAGGAATATTGTTGATCGCCTTAGGGATTACTTTTTCAGGGTTTTCTGTTTCACCGGCCGTAAGCCCGACAAGCTCAATGCCGACAAAAGCAAACACAACCATCTGGAACGAGAGGATAAACCCGTGCATGCCATTCGGGAACAGGCCTCCATGGCTCCAGAGGTTTGTGAAACTGGACACTCCTGAGCTTGTGGAAAAGCCTTTGAAAATCATCACAAGGCCAATGACGATTAACGCCAAAATGGCAATGACTTTAATCAAAGCAAACCAAAATTCTAATTCTCCAAAAAGCTTGACTGTCGCCAGATTCATAATCAGTAAAATAATAAGAGCGATTAAGCCAGGCACCCATTGCGGCACACCCGGGAGCCAATATTGAGTGTAGAGCCCGACTGCTGTCAGATCAGCCATCGCAATGGAAATCCAGCAGAACCAATATGTCCAGCCGGTGATAAATGCTGCCATATCGCCTAGGTAGTCTTGTACAAAATCCACAAAAGAGTGATAGTTCAAGTTTGATAACAGCAGTTCACCCAGCGATCTCATAATTAAAAAGCAAATGATCCCTGTGATCATATAAGCAAATAAAATCGAAGGTCCGGCAAAATGAATCGATTTGCCCGAGCCGAGAAATAAGCCTGTCCCAATGGCTCCGCCGATGGCGATGAGCTGGATATGCCTGTTTTTCAAGCCTCTCTGCAACGTTTGCTGATTTATATTGTCTTTCGTCATGTCGTCTGTCACTTTATGTGTTCCTCCATTGAAAATTGTTTATTGAGTCAGCAATCTATTTTTAATGATTATTATAACACTAAAATTTCTATCTTTTTTACTAAAAAAGGATTGATGAAAAGAATTTTAATGTGATTTGGACTATTTCCCGAAAAAAGCGGCTCCATTTAGGGAGCCGCTTTCTTATGCTTTTTCAGTTTTTTTCATAAACAGGTAGAGCCCATAATCTGTCGGTGCGGATGCGTAGCCTGCCTGCCGCAGCATTGCTGTGATATTGCCGCGGTGGTATGTCCCGTGATTGACAACGTGGGGAAGCAGTTCGGAAACAGTTGTTTTCATGATTCCGCTTGAGGGATTTTGAATCTGGAGTGGCTGATTGAGCTGTTCTTTTTGCTGTAAAAATAGTGTAAAGCGCTCGGATAACCTCAGAAAAAGGTCTTCCATTTCCTCTATTTCTTTTGCCTCTGTCTGTTCTTTAAGCTGTTCAGCTAAAGCCAACGCATCGCTCAAGGTTTTGCCGGAAAACACTTCAATCCAGCCGAGATCAGAAAGATAAACATGAGACAATACATGGGATATTGACGGAAACACGCTTTGAATTTCCTGATGGTATACCTCTTTTGGAAGCTCTTTTAATCGGTTGAATATTTGTTGATTGGCCCAGACGTTATATTCATACAATTTGAACGCCAAATCTGACATGTTAAAATTCCCCCTTTCATGTATATAGCTTCTATTATACACGAACGTGCGTTCCTGTGTAGAGTGCCCGTGAATAAAATTTGTTGACATATATAGTTTAGAGGAATAAACTAATTGACATTGAACATAAAGTTTAGTGGGGTAAACTATAATGAGGAGGGGAAGATATTGAATGAACAAAAGCTATGTCAGGCGATAAACCTGTTTGTGGAAGTCCTGCTTGAAGGGACAGAATTTGTGCATCGTGAAATCAATCAGGATGTCTTCAAGCATATCTCAAGGGAACAGGCAGACCTGTTGAAAATTTTAAAAGTCAAGGGCCCAACCTCTCCCGGCAGCCTGGCCATGTACCAAAATGTACATAAGAGCGCGATCTCTAACAGACTGAAAAAGCTGCTCGAAAAGGGATTGGTTCAATGGGACGACGGTCCGGAAAAAAGTGATAGGCGCTCTAAGCTTATTAACATTACACCCAGTGGTGAACACATACTAGAAGAATTAGATTCTGCCATCTTTAACGCGCTCAAACCGTTGATTGATGATATAGATGAGGAACACTTACATTCCATCATCGAGATATTCACCATTTTAAAAAGCAAATTTAAAGGAGGAGATTCTGCCGAATGAGAGCAATCATCAAATTCAAGTGGGCAATTGCAGCCATAGTATTAGCACTTACCGTCGTTTTGAGTTTGTTTTCTCCGAACTTAACGGAGCTGGCCAATCAAAAGGGGCAGGCCCAGCTTCCCGCTGATGCTGTTTCAGAAAGGGCAAACGCCATTTTAAAACAAGCGGGAGAAGACAATAATTCGATCAGTGTTGTCTTTACATTAGACAACGCTATAAAGAAAGAAACAGAGAATCAGCTCCGGATAATGATTGATAAAATTAAAAAGATCGACGGTGTAGAAGAGGTAACATCTCCTCTGTCAGCGGAAAAAGAAGTCAAAGACCAGTTGATGTCGAAAGACAAGAAAACCGTTCTCATGCCTATCACGATTACAGGTTCTGATAAAAAGGCGGAAAAAATTGCGGACGAGATTTATCAAATCGTTCCTGATGACTTGACGGCATATATTACGGGAGCTTCCCTTATCAACCAGGATTTCGCTCACAGCTCAGAGGAAGGGCTTAAGAAAACGGAAGTGATCACAGTCTGCCTGATCATCGGTTTACTGTTGATCGTGTTCCGATCTGTTGTGACGCCTTTTATCCCGATTGTGGTTGTCGGTTTTTCTTATCTGATCAGTCAATCCATACTGGGCATCCTTGTATACAATGTTGATTTTCCAATCTCGACGTTTACGCAAACCTTCTTAGTCGCGATCCTGTTCGGCATTGGAACAGATTACTGCATACTGCTTCTTACACGATTCCGTGAAGAATTGGCAAACGGGCATGATAAAAAAGAAGCGGCGCTTATCGCTTACCGCACAGGGGGAAAAACCTTATTTATCAGCGGATTTGCGGTATTGATCGGATTTTCCGCCTTAGGATTTGCGAAGTTTGCGATTTTTCAATCCGCAGTAGGGGTAGCAGTCGGTGTGGGAATTTTAATGATCATCCTCTACACACTGCTGCCATTATTTATGGTGACGCTGGGTGAAAAATTATTCTGGCCTTCTAAGAAAGTGCTGTCACACAGTGATAACAAACTATGGGCGTTTCTCGGCAGACACTCCGTTGCGCGTCCGTTTCTGTTCATTGTCATCACGGTGGTGATTACGCTTCCGTTCATCTTGACCTATGATGACCAGATTTCATTCGACTCAACTGCGGAAATCAGCAGCGATTATAAATCTATAAAAGCTCTCGAGGCCATTAAGGATGGATTCGGGGAAGGAAAAGCGTTCCCGATCAATGTTGTCGTAAAAGGAGACAAAGATCTTACAACAGCTGATACAATCCCCTATCTAGGAAATATCAGCAAAGCGATCGAGAAAGTCGATCATGTTGACTCTGTTATGACCATTACGCAGCCGACTGGTGAAAAAATCAAAGATTTATATATTGATAACCAGCTAGGATCGGTTTCAGACGGGCTGGATAAGACGGTAAAAGGGATTGCCGATGTCCAAAGCGGATTAACGGATATAGAAAACGGACTGAATCAAATGGCAGGGCAAACCGGCTCGGCCTCAAATGGAGGGTCTGGCGGGTCACTGGGCGATGCGGCAGATGGCTTGGGCAAAATCAATCAGCAGCTGCAGCTCGTGAGCAAACAGATTTCCCAAACCGGCAATACCGCACAGACCGTGCAGCAGCTTACGGCAATCAGCGGACAGCTTGGCCAGATTCAAACCGGCCTTGAACAAGCGAACCAACAGCTCTCAGGCCAGCAGGCACAAGCTGGAACGCTGACAGAAAGCCTGAAGAAGCTGTCCGAAGGCGTGAAAAGCGCAAATCAGGGCCTGACGAAAGTCTCTGACGGTATTACAGCTTCCAGTGATATGTTAGAGGATATGAGCAAAAGTTCAACTGTAAGAGATACAGGCATATTCATTCCCGGTCAAGTAATGAAGGACAAAGACTTTAAGAAGTCAATTGACCAGTATTCCTTTGCAGACGGCAAAGGTGTTCAATTAAGTGTCGTTCTGGATTCAAATCCGTACTCAGAACAAGCTATTACGACAATAAACCAAATCAAAAAAGCTGTCGCAAACGAAGTTGACGGCACTCCTTTGGAGGATGCACAGATCGTATACGGCGGGGTCACGAGTATGAATGCGGACTTAAAGGAGCTGTCCACAACGGACTTCTCCAGAACAATGGTGATTATGATTATAGGCCTGTTTATCGTGTTAACCATTTTGTTCCGCTCAATGATCATGCCGATTTATATGATCGCGTCATTGCTGCTGACGTACTATACGTCGATATCCATAACAGAATTAATTTTTGTAAACGGCTTAGGAAACGCGGGTGTCAGCTGGGCAGTGCCATTCTTCAGCTTTGTCATCTTGATCGCGTTAGGGGTAGATTATTCGATCTTCTTGCTGGATCGATTTAAGGAAGAGGTGCACCTTGGCATTGAGCAAGGTGTCGTCAGGTCAATGAGCAAAATGGGATCTGTCATTATTACAGCTGCCATTATATTGGCCGGTACGTTCGCGGCGATGATGCCTTCAGGTGTTAATACACTGATGCAGGTGGCAAGTGTTATCATCATCGGGCTCTTGCTTTACGGCCTTGTCATTCTTCCGCTTTTCATCCCGGCAATCATTGCGACCTTTGGAGAAGGAAACTGGTGGCCGTTCGGTAGGAAGAAAGGAAAAGAGTAATCGAGAGAAGAGTGATGAATGGTCATCACTCTTTTTTCATGACTAAACGACTAACTTCAGACGTGTTACCCAAAAAAGGTCAGACGATCAAACGGCGGCTGGGTACTTAAAAACAAAGAGCCCGGAAAACATTCCCGGGCTCTTTGTTTTATTTCCATTCTGCAATTGTATCAATCGGCAGACGGTAGGAAGCATAGCCTTCGTCTGCTGCTTTTCCGATAGAAAGTAGCATAACCGGTACATAACGTTCTTTATCTAATCCGAAGGTTTCCGCGATGTTTTCTTTATCGTATCCGCCGATCGGGTTTGTATCGTAGCCATGCGCGCGTGCAGTCAGCATCAGCTGCATGGAAACAAGACCTCCATCAATCAGGATCGTTTCACGGTTGACCTGTGCCGGAAGCTTTTCAAAATGTGCGGTCAGCGCGGCGATTTGTCTGTCTTTGACCTCCTGCGGCATGTAACCAAGTTCCACGGCCTTTGAATAGATTTCTTCTAAGTAGTCTGCATTGTTCATGTCTGCAAATACAGCGATGACAGCAGATGATGTTGTGACCTGTGTTTGGTTAAAGCTTGCAAGCGGTGCGAGCTTTTCTTTTCCTTCCGGGCTGTCAATGATAAGAAAACGCCATGGCTGCGCGTTAACAGAAGATGGGGCAGTTGTTGCTTCCTCTAAGATCTCTGTCATTTCTTCTTTGCTGATTTTTACTGCCGGATCATAGTTGCGGATAGAACGGCGGCCTTTCATAATTTCCATAAAATCGTTTGTTTTGATCATGTTGATACACTCCTCTTAAGCTTCGATATTATTTATATTGTTTCGCATGCGCGCCAGCACATCAATGAGCAGGCGGCGTTCTTCTGCGCTTACATTTGCGAGCATTTCCTTCATGAAACGCTCCTTTTCCTTCTTAGAAGACTCAATTCGCTCTCTTCCTTGGTCTGTTAACCTAACAAGGGTGATGCGGTTGTCCTCAGGCTTGCGCCGCCTTGATACCATGCCTTTGGCATCCAGCTGTTTCAGGTGTCTGGTAACGGCTGCGCTATCGATATTTACTTTCTTTTGAAGGTCGCTTTGACTGATCTCATCTGCATGATAAAGCAATGTCAGCAATTCCAAACGAGATTGGCTGATGCCCGTGCATGCCTCGAACTTCACGCCAATCACCTTGTTCACGCCTTGCAGCTGATATAAAATCTCGGCTTCCTCTGAACAAAATGACGCCAAAACCCATCCCTTCTTTCCTGTCAAAACTATTAATTGATATATCAATGATTGACACGTCAATTAATATACAACGATTGATTTCATCTTGCAAGCCATTTGCACTTTTGAACAACCTCCCAGCGCATAAAATTCGCTAGGCTAGAACTTAGCAAAAAAAGCTGGCCGTTTCTTCAGATGATGCTGATCACGATGATTCCCCGCATCATTCCCTTTATAGGTGTTCGGAATATCACTTTGCCGAGCCCGTGCTCAAGCGGCTTTCACAGGCTGAAAGTTATGATACAATATACAAATGTTTCACAGCTTCAATCCATAGTTGGAGCTGACATCCATTATATAAGGGACTAGGTTGAAGGGAAGGTTTGATAACATGCTGCACAATCCAACTGGAAAAGAACGCTTGGCACTAGCGTTTCTGCTCGGCATGCTTGCTATATTGGGCCCGCTTAATATAGATATGTATTTGCCAAGTTTTCCTGAAATCGCGGAAGATTTATCAGCAAGTGCTTCACTTGTTCAGTTAAGTTTAACAGCCTGTCTGGTCGGGCTTACGATCGGCCAGCTAATTGTCGGGCCGGTCAGCGATGCGCAGGGAAGACGAAAACCGCTATTAATCTGTATTTTTTTATTTGCGTTATCTTCTCTGTTTTGTGCACTGTCGCCCAATATAACAACTTTAGTGGCTGCGCGTTTTTTACAAGGCTTCACTGCTTCTGCAGGGCTTGTGCTGTCTCGCGCAATCGTCCGCGATGTGTTTACCGGAAGAGAGCTTTCTAAATTTTTCTCGCTGTTAATGGTCATTACCGCGGTGGCGCCAATGGTTGCGCCTATGACAGGCGGTGCCATTTTGCTTTTGCCGTTCGCAACGTGGCATACAATTTTTCACGTCCTCATGATCATCGGATTTTTACTAGTTCTTCTGATTGCATTGAGGTTAAAAGAAACGCTTCCGCCGGAAAAACGGATTCCAAGCTCAATCGGAACATCCGTCAAAACGATGGGCAGCCTGCTGAAGGATCGATCCTTTATGGGGTACGCGTTAACTGTCGGATTTATTCACGGGGGAAGCTTTGCATATGTGTCTGGTACGCCTTTTGTATACCAGGATATCTACGGGGTGTCTCCGCAGGTATTTAGTATTCTTTTTGGCATTAACGGGCTGGCGATTATATCGGGCAGCTTTATCATCGGGCGCTTTGGCGGAATCATTCATGAAAAAAGCCTGCTTCGTATAGCGGTCATTACGGCTGTGATTGCGACGGCTGTGCTATTAACCATGACCATGATTCACGGTCCTCTTGCTACATTAGTCATATCCATTTTCATTTACATGATTACGATCGGCATGGTTCTGACCAGCACGTTTACCCTGGCCATGGAAAAGCAGGGGCACCGCGCCGGAAGTGCAAGTGCGCTGCTTGGAATGCTCCCGCTGCTCCTCGGTTCAATCGTGTCACCGCTTGTAGGCATTAATGAGACAACAGCTGTTCCGATGGGAGCGATCATGTTTGTGACAGCTGTCATCGGCTCACTGGCGTTTTTTGGATTAACGAAAGAACGAGTAGGGCAGAATTCATAAAAAAAACCTGACATGACGTCAGGTTTTTTGTTTTATTTAGAATAACAACAGCAGGCCTGCAATCGCCGGAGTCAAAAAGATGGCTGATTTCAAAACCACCTTTGGCATGAGGTTGGTGAATTTCGCGCCTACATAGGCACCGCACATTGTCCCGACCAGAACTTTGACAAGCAAAACGTAATCAACAAAACCTTCTGTGATATACCCGATGCCTCCACCTACAGCCAGAGGGATGATCACAAGCATCGTCGTTCCGACAGAATGGCGAATGGACAGATTCAGCATAATCATTAAACCGATTTGAATAAAAGGTGCCGACCCGATGCCGAATGTGCCGGAAAGAACGCCGGCTACAATTCCTAAGATGACCGCTCTCGTATACGTTGAAAGAGTGCTTTGATTCACTTGAGCCTTCTCTTTTAAAATAAATAATCTGATTAAAATGAGAATTGCTGATAAAAATAACATTCCAGCCGTCAAATAATGAAGCAAATCAGCCGGAATAAAAGATGTCAGCTTGGCGCCGAAAAATGAGCCAACCGCAGCAAAGCCTCCGACTATTAAGCCGATTTTCATTTGAATGTTGCCCTCGCGATAGTGGCTGTATGCCCCTGATAAGCTTGTAAAAGCCATGCCGGCAAGTGAAGTGCCTAAAGCCGTATGAATCGGGATATGGAAAAGAAGCGTTAAAAGGGCAATGACAAAGCCGGCTCCACCGGCGCCAATAAAGCCTAAAATAATTCCTAGAAGAAACATAACAAGAATAATGAGCATATTTTTTCCTCCATTGAAAAGATGTAAAAATGTAATCGTGCGCTATTCTGGCGGAGGTATGGTGTCCTATTGACGAAGAAAAACACGCCGTTTTTCGGTTGTCAGTAGTCCGTCGACCGTCGTTCAGCAAACATATCGTACCTCAAATTCTGGGATCTGACAAGGCAGTTTGTTGCTTCCCATTACCATCTGTTATATGATTTTGATGAAGAAAAGCCCTTGAATATATTCAAAAGAGGTATTATATATGGACGATTTTAAATTAGATAAGCCGACTCCCTACTACCTGCAATTTTATAACCAGCTAAAAAAAATGATCTTCAACGGGACTTTTAAGCCTGGGGAACGGATAAACGAAACACAGCTGGCGAAAAGCTTTGGCGTCAGCCGCTCTCCGATAAGGGAAGCCATGCGATTGCTTGAGAAAGATGGTTTGTTAAAAGCGGATGACCGAAATGGGTTTTCGATCACGTCGTTAACGGCAAAAGATGTAGATGAGATTTATAAAATCAGAATTCCGCTGGAGCAGCTGGCAGTCGAATTAGTCATAGACGAAGCGGACGAAGAAGAGCTGACCATACTCGAAAAACAGCTTGAAGAAACAGAGAAAGCGATTTACAACGGCACGGAAGATACGGAAATCATTCGTTTAAACCAAAAATTTCATGAGCTGCTGGTTGATTTCAGCCATAACAGACATTTGAAAAATTTGCTTGAGCATGTAAATGACCTGATTCATTTTTGCAGAATTCTTAATTATACCGGCGACCACCGTGCAGAAACGATACTGCGTGAGCACCGCAGGATATTTGAAGAAGTGAAAAAGAAAAACAAAGAAGCAGCCAAACAGCATGTGCTGGCTCATTTCAATCATGACTGTGAGCATTTGAAGCATGTGCTTGAAGAAGGTAAAGAGAATTGATTTCTATGATCCGGTACCAAGGGAGAGCAGAACCCTTGGTATTTTTTTATGTATTCACCACATATCTAAGAGGCCCCGTTAATAAGATTTTATGATGGTTTGACTAACGAATAATGGGGGTTAAACATGTTTATCCATATCGTCGGGCCTGGTGATTCTTTGTTTTCGATAGGCAGAAGATACGGTGCTTCTGTTGATCAAATACGGGGTGTGAATGGTTTAGATGAAACGAATATCGTGCCGGGGCAGGCTCTGCTTATCCCTCTTTATGTATATACAGTCCAGCCGGGAGATACGCTTACCGCCATTGCAGCTAAAGCGTTTGTGCCATTAGAGCGACTGCGGGCCGCCAATCCGGGCATCAGCCCAAATGCTTTACAAGCGGGAGCAAAAATAACGATTCCTTCGATCTCAAATTACATTGCGGGAACGTTAAGTTTTTATGTGCTCCGAAACCCTGACCTCGATCGGGAATTAATCAATGATTATGCGCCATACTCGTCTTCGATTTCGATTTTCGAATACCATATTGCACCGAACGGCGACATTGCAAACCAATTGAATGATGCGGCTGCTATCGAGACAACTTGGCAAAGACGAGTCACGCCGCTGGCAACAGTAACGAACCTTACATCAGGAGGCTTCAGTACGGAGATTGTTCACCAAGTGCTAAACAATCCGACAGCGAGAACCAATCTGGTCAACAACATTTATGACTTAGTTTCCACAAGGGGATATGGCGGTGTCACAATCGATTTTGAGCAGGTGAGCGCCGCGGATCGCGATCTTTTCACTGGGTTTTTACGCCAGCTGAGAGATCGACTTCAGGCGGGAGGGTATGTGCTGACGATAGCCGTTCCTGCAAAAACAAGCGATAATATCCCCTGGCTGAGAGGCTATGATTACGGAGGAATAGGAGCGGTTGTCAATTATATGTTTATCATGGCTTATGATTGGCATCATGCCGGAAGTGAGCCGGGTCCAGTAGCGCCAATTACTGAAATAAGGAGAACCATTGAGTTTACGATTGCGCAGGTGCCGAGCAGAAAAATCATTATCGGAGTCCCGCTCTACGGTTACGACTGGATCATACCGTACCAGCCGGGCACAGTTGCTTCAGCGATTTCAAATCAAAACGCAATCGAAAGAGCGATGAGGTACCAAGCCCCGATACAATATTCAGCCGAATATCAATCACCGTTTTTCCGGTACAGTGATCAGCAGGGACGGACGCATGAGGTATGGTTTGAGGATGTCAGAAGCATGAGCCGGAAGATGCAGATCGTCCGTGAATACAGATTGCAGGCTATTGGTGCTTGGCAGTTAACGCTGGGCTTTACACCGGGCCCATGGCTTCTGCGGAAATTTTTCACGATCAGAAAAGTGTAAAAAAAGACACCAGAGCTTGGGTGTCTTTTTTTTGATTAAGTCCAGAGCAGCAGAATAGTTCATTCATTTGTACCTTGCATGGGTTGTGTTCCCATTTTACGATTAGTAGTAGTCTGATTAAACAAAGAGTCAGAATACGATTTGAGAGGGAGTTGTCTACATGAAGACAGTATTGATTTTGAATTTTCCTGCGGAAGGCCATGTGAATCCTACCTTAGGCATTACAAAAGCGTTTTCCGATAAGGGATATGATGTCCATTATATATCCACTGAAAAATATAAAAAACGATTAGAAGCAGCGGGAGCAACGGTCCATCTTCACCGGGATCTGCTGCGAACGACACCTATTCATGTCGGTTCGCCCAATGGCATTCTTGATTTCGTGAAAATCCATATCAAAACGTCATTAGACATTTTACAGATTGTCAAAGACTTATCTAAGAGCATTCAATTTGATTTTGTTTATTATGATAAATTCGGCGCGGGGGAATTGGTAAGGGATTACTTAGATATTCCAGGAGTCTCTTCATCGGCGTCTTTCTTGTTTGGCGAGGAGCACCTGAAAATCCTGCCGCTGCATCCGGAGTCTGGAGCGCCGCTTGAATTGGATCAAGAGTGCGAAGACCTTTTGGCAAAAATGAAAGAAACGTACGGTGTTGCCCCGAAAAACCTGGTTCAATTCATGAACAATAAAGGGGAATTGAACGTAGTGTATACAAGCCGTTATTTTCAGCCAGAAAGTGATCGTTTCGGGGATGAATGTCTGTTTATCGGGCCGAGCTTTCCAAAGAGAGCGGAAAAAACGGATTTCCCGATTGAACAGCTAAAAGATGAGAGTGTCATTTATATTTCAATGGGGACTGTACTGGATCATACAGAGGATTTCTTCAACCTTTGTATTGATGCATTTTCAGGCTTTAACGGAAAAGTCGTCATCGCTGCCGGAGAAAAAGCGGACCTGACCAAATTAAAGCAGGCGCCGGAAAACTTTATCATTGCTCCGTATGTCCCTCAGCTGGAAGTGCTGGAGCAATCGGATGTTTTCATTACACACGGCGGAATGAACAGCGTAAACGAAGGCATTCATTTCAGCGTGCCACTGGTTGTCATGCCTCATGACAAGGATCAGCCGATGGTGGCGCAGCGTCTCTCTGAACTCCATGCAGGCTATGTCATCTCTAAAGATGAAGTCAATGCCCAAATATTAAAACAGGCCGTAGATGAGGTTTTGCGCAACGATCAGTATACGGCAGGCATTAAAAAAATCAATCAAAGCTTCAAAGAATGTATGGACATGGAAGAAGTGATGGAGCGGATTGATGAGTTGATTCGCCAAAAAAACAAATAAGAAAAAGAACTCCCGTACCTTGTACGGGAGTTCTTGATTTAAAACTTGATTTTGATTTTTTGAGCATCACTGATTTTCTTATGGTTATGGTCAAAGACGTCACTTGTCGTGATTTCGATCCACTTGATCTCTTTTGTTTTCTTCTCAGCATCCGCGGCCTTATCATGAGCATGGCGGCTTGATGCGTTCACAATAAAGCCGAGATTTCCGGACTTTTCGGCGCCGCCTTCCAATTCGCCGTTTAACTCTTCAAGATAAATATCTTTGTTCCAATCAAAGGTTTCGCCCGTATTTGTTTTCATCAATGCAATCGGCGCAACATTTACTTTTTTTGAAGAGGTGTTCTTGATATCAACGAAAACCTTAACGAAATCAAACTCTTCATCGTGTGTTAACTCATGAAAGTAATCAATCATGCTGTAGTCCGGGCGCAAGTGGATCAGCTTCATTTCTTTTACTGTTAACTCCACGTCGCCAATCTTATAGGTTTTGTTCACTTGTTTGATATCTTTTAAGACAGCTTTTCCTTTATCATCTGAAAACGTTTGGCCGACCTTAAGCAATGATCGGTCATCAGTTACCTGGGAATTAGGTTGATAATTATCTGTGCTGTCCTTCTGGGATGAAGTGCTTTGCGGCTCAGCTTTTACTGTTTTCTCCCCGCCTGCATGCTGTTTTTCAGTACTGGCGTTTGATGAGCAGCCCGCAAGCATGATAGCAAAAACGAAAATTGAAAGAACTCTTCTCATGATGATTCCTCCATTAAAAAGAGATCCCGTTACTTCATACAAGCAACGGGACACCTTGTATTCTTTTACTTATCGTTAATCTTAATGTTGTATTGTAAAGCCTTGAAAACATTTTTGGCGATTTCTGTATTGTCGATTTGGCCGGCAAATGTCTCACTAGACGGACCGTATGCATAGACGGGAACATCTTCACCGGTATGTCCGCCTGTTGTCCATCCAGTGTGAGAGCGTTTATTAAAGATGTTCTCGATTGCGTTATCGATATCCAGTACTTCCTTCGATTTTGCCGCTTCTTCAACAGATTGAATTTCGGCTTTTGTTAAAGCCAATTTCTTTTGATCGATATATGTTTTCAACGTTTTTTCAACATCCGCGCCGTCAGCGATCTTTTCTGCCATAAAGTCTGGTGTGCGTTTTGCGGCTTTAATGGGTTCACTGAACCAATTGTAGATGCCGTCCGCACCGATGGAATATCCGCCGGTTGAGTGGTCAGCCGTTGCCACAACCAATGTGTGCTTGTCTTTTTTGGCGAAATCAATAGCCGCCTTATAAGCTTGTTCGAAGTCTTCCATCTCGCTCATGGCGCCGACGATATCATTGTCATGGCCCGCCCAGTCAATTTGGCTGCCTTCCACCATGAGGAAGAATCCGTCTTTATCCTTGTTTAATTTTTTAATGGCTGTGTTTGTCATATCTTTAAGTGATGGAATATCCTTCGTACGGTCAATCTTTTTAGGAAGGCCGCCGTCAGCGAATAGGCCGAGAACTTGGCTGTCTTTGTTTTTCAGCATGTCCTTGCGATTATCCACATAGCTGTACCCCGCCTTTTTGAATTCCTTAATCAAATTACGGTCCTTACGGTCAAAATTGCTCTTTCCCCCGCCTAAAAGGACATCAATTTTGTGCTTGCCGTTGACCATCTCATCAAAATAATCATCCGCAATTGAGTTCATATTTTTTCGGCTGTGGTCGTGTGAACCGAAAGAGGCCGGAGTGGCGTGTGTAATTTCTGAAGTGGCCACAAGTCCTGTTGCTTTTCCTTTTTCTTTCGCAGCTTCAAGTACCGTTTTGGCTTCTGATCCGTCGTTATCAACGGCTATGGCATTATTGTATGTTTTAATTCCCGCAGACATAGCTGTTGCCGCCGCTGCAGAATCCGTTACATTTTGTTCAGGATCATCGGGGTAAGTTGTTTGCTGGCCGACAAGGTACTGATCAAAAGCTGTAGGCTCCACAACTTTTGTCTTTTTATTATCCTTTAAGTACCGATAAGCGGATGTATAAGACACACCCATACCATCACCAATCAGAACAATAACATTCTTAATTTCGTCGTGGTTCCCCTTTTTCTTTTCCTGGGCGCTGGCTTCAGGCACACTGCCGCTGGCTAAGCTGCTGAACGCAATTGATGATAAAACCGCGATAGGCAGTAATTTCTTCGGGAATTTTTTCAACTGGATAACCTCCTAAATATAGATGAATCTCAATGACAACCCAATTATATTTTTAAACTGTTAAGCTAGTATTAATGGATTTTAAAGATTGGATTTACAAGAATAATGAACTGCTATCAAGAGAAAGGAAAGAGTGATAGTACTATAGAAATAAATTGGAGGAATAGATACTGGCCGTGGATAGGCGGACTGAAATCTGCTATAGTCGCATACAAACAACCCGCTTACATCTTGAACAATTTTAAGTATTATGTTGGAAAGAGGTATTGTGTAAGCACATGTCTGAGCAGTTCATATGGAGTGGCATCATTTTATTTTAGGAGGGAACAACATGGACGTTTTTTCTGAGTATTTAGCGGGGATTGATGACCCGTTCCACCGAGAAAGAACGGAAGAGGTGTTAACTTGGATAAAAAATAAATATCCAAATTTACATACAGAAATAAAATGGAACCAACCGATGTTTACGGATCACGGTACATTTATTATTGGCTTTAGTGTTTCTAAAAAGCATTTAGCTGTCGCTCCTGAAAAAGTAACGATAGCGCACGTAGAGGATGATATTGTGAAGGCCGGATATGATTACACCGAGCAGCTAATACGTATCCCTTGGAACGGTCCAGTTGATTACACGCTACTTGAGAAAATGATTGAGTTTAATATTCGGGACAAGGCGAACTGCTCCACTTTTTGGCGGAAATGAAGAAAAAGGCATAACATATGAGCTGTATAAAATATGTTATGCCTTTTCATTTGTCTATTTTTCGTTTTGATCATCTATTGCTGCTTTTCATCAAACAAGGTCTTTTCATTGAGCGTAAGCTGACTCGCAGAATAATGATCACCTTGTTTCCATTTCACTTCAATGGTTATATCATGGCCTTCAAGCTCATGTTCATCTAACCGCTCTAAAAAAGAAACGGACTTTTCCTTTGCGCTTCCATCAGAAAAAGTGGCTCCAGCATAATCATGCATCGGGATTTCCGTGTCAGAACTCAGCAGAACTTCATCATCCTTTTTTACAATCAGTGATTCCAAATAAGTGTTGTCTATTTCAATTGTATCACCGATCCAATAAAGTTCGCCGCTGTATTCATTCGGTGCATCTTCATTTTTTTTGAAAACAGCTTCCCAATTCTGGTCTTTGCTTTCTCCCTGCCAATTCGGATACTCCAAACGAACATGATGAATCAGGTGATAGGAAAAAAAGATCAAGCAGAAAGCGATTAATAGGAATGCCGTGAAAATGAGAGGGTATTTATAATGACTGGACATAAAAGACTCCTATTCGTTTAATCAATTACCTTCGAAAATAGAATTTCATCCCGAATCAAAATGCCGTTTTCAGCCACCTCGGGAATCTCCGGCTTGAGTCGGCGCGCTTTTTCAACTGCGTTCGGAAACACTGCGGCGAATTGATAGCCTCTCTTTTGATAAAACGCCATCGCATGTACATTATCATTCGTTGTGATAAGCTTTATTCGTTGACAATGTGCATATTTAGCCGTCTCTTCAACCTGCTGAAGTAAAGCTGTGCCGATTCCTTTATTTTCAATCATACTATCTAATGAAATAATTTCACAATCTTTCCCATCTATTGTGTATGTAATACAGCCAATGATTTCGCCGCTTTCATTTACTGCGGCAAATCCATCTAATTCATCACACCGAAAAATGCCACTGGAAATCGCCATCTCGGGTGTACCCCAATGCTTGGCAAAAAAATCGGTCAACATATGTTTCGCTATCTCATTGTTTGGGATGATGATCATCGTAACACTCCTCTATTGAAAGATTGCATATAAACAATATATAACAAAAAAATAGATGTTGAGGTGACAGCATGGAAATCAGCGATGTCATTTACGGGCACCACCATATAGACGGAGTGCTGGAAGAGCTTATCAAAAGCGCTCCTGTGCAAAGATTAAAAGGGATCTATCAAGGCGGAGCAAGCTTTTTAGTCAATCGAAGGTGGAATGTGACCAGGTATGAGCACTCCATCGGCGTAATGCTCCTCATCAAAAAGCTCGGAGGAACGATAGAAGAACAGATTGCAGGTCTGCTCCACGACGTATCACACACAGCTTTTTCTCATGTGGTCGACGTTGTCTTTGAAAATCAAGCAGAAGACTATCATGAAAACATCTTTCAACAAGTCATTGTTCACTCTGAAATCCCGGACATTTTACAAAAACACGGCTATCATACTGAAGAACTTTTATCTGACGATTCAAGGTGGACATTGCTCGAACAGCCCGCACCGGAGCTGTGTGCTGATCGGACAGACTATACGCTGCGTGATATGTACCGATATGGACACATTAGCCTGCACGAAGCGCAAACCTTTTTGGATCATCTTATTGTGAGAAACGGAAGGATGTTTCCTGATAGTATTGAAGCTGCCGAATGGTTTGTCAGTGTGTACTACAAGGAAGTGATTGATTTCTTTTTGAATCCCGTGAATGTATATGGATATGAATACTTAGCGCGAGCATTGAAGGCAGCGCTGCGGCATGATGTCATATCCGCAGAGGATCTCCTGAAAACGGACCAAGAGGTACTGAACATCATGCGTGAATCAAAAAATGAAGAAGTTCTGAGCTTGCTTACAGCTATTCATCCCGGCATACAAGTAATAGAGGATGACATCCAGTACGATTTCCATCAAAAGAAGAAAATGCGCCTAATCGATCCGTCCATTTTTCTTGATGGCGAATGGATCAAATCCTCAGATGCTTCTGAAAAGGTGAGGAAAATGGGTGAGGCCGCTTATCAAAAAGCAAAAAAAGGTGTGTATATAAAAGTCTTAAATCAATAAATGTCGCCTGACAGCGGCTTTTTTTTATGTTTGGCTTTGCAAACAAAGGGGAATAGGACAAACTGCGGGAACGCTTTATGAGAATATCAGCGTATTTACATACCATTCGGGGGTATAGTATTATCGAGAGGGCATGTTTTCATTATCTGCGGGCAAAAGTTACAGGAAAAAAATGAAGCAAAGGAGAATGAACATGAAAATCTCTAAAAATGCACTGGGAATTCTGATGTTATCTCTTGTTTTAGTTTTATCAGCATGCGGCAATAACAACAGTACGAAACAAAGCACACATGACAATCATTCAGACTCCTCAACACATGAAGAGATGGACCATTCTGGATCAGCTGACGTTCCAGAGGGATTACAGGAATTTAAAAATCCGAAATACAAAGTAGGCAGCCAGGTAACCATCAATACTTCCCATATGAAAGGCATGAAAGGTGCCGAAGCTACGGTAACAGGCGCCTATGATACAACGGCGTATGTTGTTTCTTATACTCCGACTAATGGGGGACAGCGTGTGGATCATCACAAATGGGTGATCCAAGAAGAAATCAAAGGTGCTGGAGATAAAACGTTACAACCCGGAGATCAGGTGATTTTAGAGGCTTCTCATATGAAAGGCATGAAAGGAGCAACAGCCGAGATCGACTCCGCGGAAAAAACAACTGTATACATGGTTGACTATACATCGACAACGAGCGGCGAAAAAGTGAAAAACCACAAATGGGTCACAGAAGATGAGCTTTCAGCTAAATAATAAAAAATCCTCCTTTTACAAGGAGGATTTTTTTGCTGTCTGAACAGGTCTTGTTAAAGAAATGAAAGCAAACAGGACAGCGATGATCACAATTGACCCGCCGCACCATGCTGTTGACACTACAGTACCCGTCTGATCCAAAACAACACCGCCAATGGCTGAGCCAAGGGCAATTCCGACTTGGAGGGCCGATGTGTTAAAGCTTTGCTGAATGTCAGACGAATCAGGTGCAATTTCAATTAAATAGCTTTGCTGAGCCGGGGCGAGGCTCCAGCTCAGAAGACCCCAAATCACCATGACAGGCAAAAAGAAAATCATAGACGATGTAGACAGCGGCAGTAAGAACATAATGATGGCAAAGGAACCGGTCACCAGCAAAATGCTCTTAAAGGAACCAAGCCGGTCAGATAGCGCTCCTCCGAAAGGGCCTCCGCATACAGCAGATATCCCGAAAAGGAAATAACAAATGCTGACCCAGAAAGAGCTCAGGTGAAGAGTCTCTTCTAAAAACGGTGCAAAGTAAGCGTAAAGCGTGTAGTGGCCAGCTAATGTAAACATCGTGACGAGGTGTGAACTCGCGATTTTCAGATTACCGATCGTCTTGAGCTGTTCCCGGAAAGGAATCATTTTCTCCGCCGGTATTCTTTCAAAGAAAATTGAAATAATCAGCATGGAGATCAGCGCCAACAGGCCGATGCCAAGGAACAAAATCCGCCACCCGAAGGAATCGCTGATTAAGATTCCGAGCGGCACGCCTAATGCGATAGCAGAGCTGAAACCCATAAAAATAATTCCGATTGCGCGGGCTCTGTATTCAGGCGCTACAATTTTCGGGGCAATCGTTAAAGAAAGTACAACAATCAGCCCTGTACTCATTGCTGCCAATACCCTAGATATCATCAATGTGGCGAAATTAGGGCTGAAATAGGCGACAAGATTGCTAAGGAAGAAAACAAATAAAGCAATTAGATATAAGCGCTTCCGCTCAATCTTCGCAGTCAATGCCAAAAGCAGCGGCCCAGATACTGCATATCCCAGCGCAAACACACTGATCAGCTGTCCGGCTGAAACAATGGAAATGTCTAAATCATTTGCGATCTGAGGAAGAATTCCCCCCACAATTAACTCAACCAATCCGACTGCAATCGTAGAAGCTGCAAGCAGGAAAACTTTGAAATTCATAACAAACTCCTTTACTTAAATGTTTTGATAAATAAAAAAAATCCTGATTACAAAAAATGTCATAAACAAATTTTGTAATCAGGATTTTACGGTTCCTGGTAGACACCCTCAAACCATATTATTGAGGTTATACAAGTGATAATAGCTATTTAATTGATTCGTTTCCGTTGATGAGTGTACCACATTATGAATGAATCTTCCATAGAAAAATTTACAAAGTGATGAACCGGACAAGTGTATGATTATATTTATTTTATAAAAGTATAGACATTTAAAAATAAATGACTATAATAATCCATGTAAGCGTTTTAATCACAAGGGGGGATAGCAGTTGAAAAAAATATTACTCGCGTGCAGCTCAGGAATGTCTACCAGTTTATTGGTGACAAAAATGAAGGAATACGCACAGTCTATCGGTGAGGAAGCAGAGATTTGGGCTGTTGGCCAGGATAAAGCAAAAGAAGACATGAGAAAAGCGGATGCCGTTTTGATCGGTCCGCAAATGAGCTTTCTGAAAAGCGAACTCCAAAAAGAAGCGGATCAATACAACATTCGGGTTGAAGTCATTGACATGATGGCCTACGGAATGGCAGATGGGAAAAAAGCGTATGAGCAGGCATTGTCCTTAATGGAGAATCAATAATGGAACAGGTGAAAATCACGAACTTAACAGACGAACAAATCAGTTTTCAGCTTATCCTGCACAGCGGCAATGCCCGCAGCTGCATCATACAATCACTGCGCGCCTACAAAGAAGGGAACAAGGATGAGGCGGATGCCCTCATTGCCAAGGCTGAGCAGGATTTATCCGCGGCCCATGACATTCACTTTCAAATGATACAGAAGGAATCCGGCGGAGAAGCACAAGCTTTCTCATTGCTGCTTATGCATGCAGAGGATCATCTGATGTCAACATTATCCATGAAAGAATTAGTGAAAGAGATGCTTGATCTCTTTAAAACCAAGAATCTATAAATAATCGGGGTGGATAGGGTGTTCGAGAAAATCAGCCAATTCCTTGTTCCAATTGCAGGGAGGTTAAACAATAACCGTTATTTGCAAGTGCTGCGTGATGCATTTATGCTGGCTTTCCCGCTGACGATATTCGGGTCCATTTTTGTCGTGTTAACGAATTTGCCGTTTCTAAACAAAATCATGAACGCCTCAATGCTTACATCGTTTCAGTCTCATTTCGGCATTGCCTCCACGGCGACAATGGGCATTATGTCTGTCTTTGTTGTGTTCGGGATAGGCTATTACCTGTCAAAAAGCTATCAGGTCGAAGCTGTATTTGGCGGAGCGATCGCTTTGGTTTCCTTTTTGCTCTTAACGCCATTTATCATTCAGCCAGAAACAGGAGATGCCATTACAGGGGTTATCCCGGTCGATCGTCTCGGTGCAAAAGGGATGTTTCTTGGGATGATTACGGCATTTCTTTCTGGCGAAATTTACAGAAGAATCGTTCAAAAAAACCTGACAATCAAAATGCCAGCCGGCGTTCCGCCTGCTGTAGCAAAATCATTCGCCGCACTTATTCCGGCTTTTATCACATTGACCGTATTTTTGCTGATTAACGTAATGGTGACTCTGTTTTTTAAAACAAATATGCACGACGTCATTTATCACGCAATTCAGGCTCCGCTTGTCGGACTTGGAAGCGGTATCATTCCAACGCTTATTGCCGTGTTTTTCATTCAAATTCTTTGGTTTTTCGGACTGCATGGACAGATCATTATCAACTCCGTGATGGACCCGATTTGGAATACACTGCAGGTAGAAAACCTTTCTGCTTACACGGCGGGAAAAGAAATCCCTCATATTATTTCAAAACCGTTTATGGAGATTTATACAGTAGGGATGGGCGGAACCGGGATGACGCTTGCGATTGTGTTTACCATTCTCATATTCATGAAAAGCAGGCAGATGAAGCAAGTATCAAAACTTGGCCTCGCTCCCGGTATTTTTAACGTCAACGAACCGATTATCTTCGGGCTTCCGATTGTCATGAATCCGATCATTATTGTGCCTTGGGTGCTGGCACCGATGGTTGTTACGCTCGTCACCTATCTGGCTATGTCAGCAGGGCTCGTTCCGCCTCCGACTGGTGTGACAGTGCCGTGGACGGTTCCATTATTCATTAATGGTATCATGGCGACGAACTCAATCATGGGGGGCGTGATGCAGCTTATCAATCTGCTGATTGTCTTCGTGATCTGGTTTCCGTTCCTAAAAGCAATGGATAAATTAAATCTGGGAAAAGAAAAAGAACAGGCTGTGCAGGAGACAGCTGCTCAGCAAAATGATAACAGCATAAAAATGTGACATAAGGGGAGAGAGACTTGGCACAAACAGAACAATATCGTTTTCCAAAGGATTTTTGGTGGGGATCATCGGCTTCAGCAACACAAACGGAGGGTGCCGCCGACAGAGACGGAAAAGGCCAGAATATATGGGATTATTGGTTTGAAAAAGAACCGCATCGTTTTTTTGATCATGTCGGCCCCGCAGACACATCCCAATTTTACGACAACTATAAAGAAGATATCAGGCTGATGAAGGAGCTTGGCCACAACTCGTTCCGGATGTCGATTTCCTGGTCACGTTTAATACCAAACGGAACGGGCGAGATCAACGATAAAGCCGCAAATTTCTATAACAATGTCATTGATGAGTTAATCGCTAACGGAATTGAACCTTTTGTCAATTTGTTTCATTTCGATATGCCGATGGCGCTTCAAAAAATCGGCGGCTGGGTCAACAGAGAGACGGTTGACGCGTATGAAAACTATGCAAGAACTTGCTTCCGTTTGTTTGGCGGCCGGGTGAAAAAATGGTTCACGCATAATGAACCAATCGTTCCCGTAGAAGGCGGATACCTATATGATTTTCATTATCCAAACAAGGTAGACTTTAAAGAGGCCGTCCAGGTTGGATTTCATACGATGCTGTCAAGTGCCCGCGCCATTCAGGCTTACAGGGAGATGGAGCAGGACGGAAAAATCGGAATCATTTTAAATTTGACCCCATCATACCCGAGAAGCAGCCATCCGGCGGATGTAAAAGCCGGGGAAATCGCAGACGCGTTTTTTAACAGATCCTTTTTAGACCCATCTGTCAAAGGCGAATTTCCAAAAGAGCTGGTTGACATTTTGAAGCATGAAGGCTTTATGCCTGATTACAACGCTGAAGATCTTGACATCATCAAAAAGAACACGGTTGACCTGTTGGGAGTGAATTATTACCAGCCGAGACGTGTGAAAGCGAAAGAACATCTTCCGAATCCCGACGCTCCTTTTTTGCCTGACAGGTATTTTGATCCCTACGTCATGCCGGGCCGCAAAATGAATCCGCATCGCGGCTGGGAGATCTATGAAAAAGGCGTTTATGATATTTTGATCAATTTAAAAGAAAACTACGGAAACATCGAGTGTTTTATCTCTGAAAACGGCATGGGGGTTGAAGGTGAAGAGCGCTTCAGAGATGAACAAGGCATCATTCAAGATGATTACCGGATTGAATTTATAAAAGAGCACCTCAAATGGATTCACCGCGCCATACAGGAAGGCTCGAACGTAAAAGGCTATCACTTATGGACGTTCATGGACAACTGGTCTTGGACAAATGCCTATAAAAACCGATACGGATTTGTATCAGTCAATCTTGAGAAAGACGGAGAAAGAACCGTCAAAAAGAGCGGAAATTGGTTCAAAAAGGTTGCTGAGCAAAGCGGTTTCTAGATTTTCCTAAAGGTCAAGATCTTCCGGCAATCATCATAACGAATAGAGATGACGAAAATCCGCAACATTGATGAAATAGGGAAAAGAACTTATGATATCCGTAAAAGCTTATGTGATATCAGACTCTAACAGCTGCCGGAGGATACCAATGAATAAATACGAAATCATTGCAAATGAAATGAGAAATAGAATTAAAAATAACGTATATCCGATCGATCAGCCCATTCCTGATGAAGTATCTCTTGCAAAAGAATTTAACTCAAGCCGCATGACGATGAAGAGAGCCTTGGATAATTTAGTTGCCGAGGGTCTGCTGTTTAGAAAACGAGGCCATGGCACGTTTATTATTCAATCTGCAATACAGGATGACCATGTCCATGTAGTCAGCAATGAGATTCTCGGATTGACCAACTTGCTGAAAGATAAAAAAATCCAAAGCAAGGTCATTCAGTTTGAAGTGCAATTTCCCACTGAGGAAGTGGCCGCCCATTTGTCTATTGATCAAAAAACACCGGTTTATTATGTCGTTCGGCTGCGAATTGTAGAAGGTGAACCCTATGTATTGGAAAAAACATATATGCCGACTCATTTAATACCGGGCATTAATGACGATGTCCTTCATGATTCGATCTACAATCATATTACAAATGTGCTGCAGCTCAAAATCGCCGGAACGCATCGGAAAATCAGAGCATGCAAATCTGATCATATTGACCAGCAGCATCTGGGCTGCAAACAGGATGATCCAATTCTGGAAGTGGAACATGTGGGCTTCTTAGATACCGGGATTCCATTTGAATATTCCTTTTCACGTCATCGGCATGACAAGTTTGTTGTGACTTCTGTAAACATACGGCGCTGATTGCGGAGACAACAAGGAGGCCATCTGCATGCTTGGCGGTATTGAAGCAGGCGGCACAAAGTTTGTTTGTGCTGTCGGTAGAGAAGATGGAACGATCATTGACAGGATAGAATTCCCCACAAAGATGCCGGATGAAACGATAGAGAAAGTGATTCAATATTTTCGCCAATTTTCATTACAGGCAATCGGCATCGGCTCCTTTGGTCCTGTTGATAACGATAAAACGAGTCAAACATACGGTACCATTATGGCCACGCCGAAAGCGGGCTGGAGACACTACCCCTTTTTGCAAACTGTTAAGAACGAAATGAAAATCCCAGTCGGATTTAGTACAGATGTCAACGCTGCGGCGCTGGGTGAATTCCTTTTCGGTGAAGCGAAGGGTCTCGACAGCTGCCTGTATATAACGATTGGTACTGGCATCGGTGCGGGCGCAATTGTAGGGGGCAGGCTCCTTCAGGGGCTGTCGCACCCAGAGATGGGCCATATTTATATCCGGAGGCACCCGGATGACGCATACCAAGGGAAGTGTCCTTATCATGGAGATTGCTTTGAAGGCTTGGCTTCCGGTCCCGCCATTGAAGCGCGCTGGGGAAAAAAAGCCGCGGATTTATCAGATATAGCACAAGTCTGGGAACTGGAAGGGTACTATATTGCCCAAGCACTGGCTCAGTATATTTTGATCCTTGCACCTAAAAAAATCATTCTTGGCGGCGGCGTCATGCAACAGAAACAAGTGTTTTCTTATATCTATCAATATGTACCGAAAATCATGAACAACTACTTAGATTTTTCTGAATTGTCAGATGATATAAGTGATTATATTGTACCTCCACTTTTAGGCTCTAACGCCGGAATCATCGGCACGCTAGTTTTGGCGCACCAGGCCTTACAAGCAGAGGCAGCATCCGGGGAGGTGCGATCATGACGCATCCTTTATTTTTAGAGCCTGTCTTTAAAGAAAGACTATGGGGAGGGACGAAGCTTCGTGACGCTTTTGGCTACGCAATACCCTCACAAAAAACAGGTGAGTGCTGGGCCGTTTCTGCACATGCCCATGGCTCGTCGTCTGTAAAAAATGGCCCGCTGGCAGGAAAGACACTAGATCAAGTATGGCAAGATCATCCGGAGATTTTCGGTTTTCCAGATAGGAAGGTGTTTCCGCTGCTGGTAAAATTGCTGGACGCCAATATGGATCTCTCCGTGCAAGTCCATCCTGATGATGATTATGCAAAACTGCACGAAAATGGCGACCTTGGTAAAACGGAGTGCTGGTATATCATTGATTGCAAAGATGACGCCGAACTAATTTTGGGACATCATGCAAGCACAAAGGAAGAGTTCAAACAACGAATAGAAAGCGGTGATTGGAACGGGCTGCTGAGGCGAATCAAAATCAAGCCCGGAGATTTCTTTTATGTGCCAAGCGGTACACTCCATGCTTTATGTGAGGGAACCCTTGTCCTTGAAATCCAGCAAAATTCTGATACAACGTATCGCGTATACGATTATGACCGCTGTAATGACCAGGGCCAAAAAAGAACTCTTCATATAGAAAAAGCCATGGAAGTCATAACGATACCGCATATCGATAAAGTGCATACACCGGAAGTAAAAGAAGTTGGTAACGCTGAGATCATTGTTTATGTGCAATCAGATTATTTCTCAGTGTACAAATGGAAGATTAGCGGCCGAGCTGCTTTTCCTTCACATCAAACCTATTTGCTGGGGAGTGTTCTGAGCGGATCAGGACGAATCATAAATAATGGTATTCAGTATGAATGCAATGCAGGCTCACACTTTGTCTTGCCTGCGCATTTTGGCGAGTTTTCAATAGAAGGAACATGTGAATTCATGATATCTCATCCTTAATGAATGGGGGAGTTGCATTTGTTTAAGAAACATACGATCTCTTTGCTCATTATATTTTTACTTGCGTCTGCTGTTTTAGCAAAACCAATTGAAGCGCATACTGTGTCGCCTGTGAATCCTAATGCCCAGCAGACAACAAAAGCAGTGATGAACTGGCTTGCACACCTGCCGAACCGAACGGAAAACAGAGTCCTTTCCGGAGCGTTCGGAGGTTACAGTCATGACACATTTTCTATGGCTGAGGCTGATAGAATCCGAAGCGCCACCGGGCAATCGCCTGCTATTTACGGCTGCGATTATGCCAGAGGGTGGCTTGAAACAGCTAAAATTGAAGATTCAATAGATGTAAGCTGCAACGGTGATTTAATTTCGTATTGGAAAAATGGCGGAATTCCGCAAATCAGTTTGCACCTGGCGAACCCTGCTTTTCAGTCAGGGCATTTTAAAACACCGATTACAAACGATCAGTATAAAAAAATACTAGATTCTTCAACAGCAGAAGGAAAGCGGCTAAATGCCATGCTCAGCAAAATTGCTGACGGACTTCAAGAGCTGGAGAACCAAGGTGTGCCTGTTCTGTTCAGGCCACTGCATGAAATGAACGGCGAATGGTTTTGGTGGGGACTTACATCATATAACCAAAAGGATAATGAAAGAATCTCTCTATATAAACAGCTCTACAAGAAAATCTATCATTATATGACCGACACAAGAGGACTTGATCATTTGATTTGGGTTTACTCACCCGACGCCAACCGAGATTTTAAAACTGATTTTTACCCGGGAGCGTCTTACGTGGATATTGTCGGATTAGATGCGTATTTTCAAGATGCCTACTCGATCAATGGATACGATCAGCTAACAGCGCTTAATAAACCATTTGCTTTTACAGAAGTCGGCCCGCAACCAGCAAACGGCAGCTTTGATTACAGCCTATTTATCAATGCTATAAAACAAAAATATCCTAAAACCATTTACTTTCTGGCATGGAATGATGAATGGAGCCCAGCTGTAAACAAGGGTGCTTCGGCTTTATATCATGACAGCTGGACACTCAACAAGGGAGAAATGTGGAACGGCGATTCTTTAACGCCAATCGTTGAATGAATCAGTAATGTACAATAAGAAGGTGCTCAAGAAGTTTCTTGAGCACCTTCCCACTGGATTAAGCATTCATATCGCCTAACCCAGGACTGTGTTCATTCGGTATTTCAGGAAGCACTGGTACGGGAAACCCTGCCGGAGGATCTATTACTTGTAACTCTCCGCCATTTCGGCTTGGAGATTTCCCTTGATAGATTTCACCGATTCTCGTTTCATCCAACCTAAAGTTAAACTGTGCATTATGGTAGCCTAATTCGACATACTTTCTGCACTCAGGATATTTATTAATGTCATAATTCGGTACAGGGAGGAGCTTCGCCCACTCAACGCCCAATGTCTCGAGCGCTTTCGCGAATGCATTCTGGTGAGCATTGTCGCGTACAATCAGAAAAGCAAGTGTTTCGCGGAACGTCTGATTAGAGCTCATTTCATAAATTCTTGTTTTTTGCAGCACACCTGTCGACTCAAGAAGCAGGTTATCCAGCAGGTCAGTAATTAAGTTTCCGTGGTTATACACCCACGACCCGTTCCACGGATTGCCCCCTGCATCAACGGGAAGGGAACTTTGCGCACCAATAATATAATGATGAGGATTAGCATGTTTAACGGCTTCATTAAGTGGTGCTTGATCTGCACCTTGACTGCCGACACCTTCACCGCCTGATTCATCTAATAAAGCATTGATTGTGTTTTGAACCAGTTCAACGTGGGCAATCTCCTCTAAAAAAATGCCGCGAAGCAGATCGCGGTACTGTTTCTGCTTTCCTCTGAAATTAGAGCTTTGGAAAAAAAACTGCATCATTGTACGCATTTCTCCGTAATGACCGCCTAATATCTCCTGCAGGACCTTAGCAGCTGCCGGGTCTGGTTTGTCCGGTTTAATGATATTAATCAGTTCCTCTTTGTAGTAATACATAACACGCCTCATTTCTTCTTAAGAGATTTTCTTATATTATTTGTAAGATGAGATAAAATATATACATGAGAAGGGGTGAAAGAAGAGAATAAAAAAATACAGAAAAAGTATTGACCAAATAAAACAGGCATGGTATATTATTAAACGTCGCTGATGAACAGCGTGAAACAAAACGAAAAACAAAAAAAGTTTTTCTAAGGTGTTTACAAGATTTTAAAAATGTGTATAATAAGAAAAGTCGAATTGAAAAAGATTCGAAAAAACATTTTAAAAAAACTTCTTGACTTCACCATCAAATGATAGTATGATAGTTAAGTCGCTTGATAAGCGCCCGTAGCTCAATTGGATAGAGCGTTTGACTACGGATCAAAAGGTTAGGGGTTCGACTCCTCTCGGGCGCGCCAATATAAGATAATACGCGGGTGTAGTTTAGTGGTAAAACCTCAGCCTTCCAAGCTGATGTCGTGAGTTCGATTCTCATCACCCGCTCCATTATTGAATGATCTTTGAAAACTAAACAAGACAAAACGTACCTGTTAATTCATTTTTAAAAATCGCACAGCGATGTGCGTAGTCAGTCAAACTAGGACCTGCACGACGCAGGTCACACAGGTGTCACCGCGGGATGCGGTGAACTTAACCTGTGATCCATTTATCGGAGAGTTTGATCCTGGCTCAGGACGAACGCTGGCGGCGTGCCTAATACATGCAAGTCGAGCGGACAGATG
>NZ_JAWRWL010000005.1:0-349810 GCF_046535495.1 Bacillus sp. SIMBA_008
CCAAGGCGGTAAATGATATTCCTAAGCTGGGAAGCTCTCACCTTTCCTTCCCTCTCTGAAAACCGTAACTATCATTCGTGTCCTTTTCAACGCATTTATGTAGTTCATATAAAAAAACACACCCATCCCTCTAAAAGGGACGAATGTGTTGATCATCCGTGGTTCCACCCAAATTCCCGATCAATTACACATGGTGATCGGCTTAAAGATGCTGTAACGCAGCATGACGGTATCAGATACTTGTTTTCCCCGATACGGCTCAAAGGCGGTAAGCTGCTTTCCCTGCGTTAGGAAGATCTCAGCTGTCCTTCCCTCTCTGGAAACCGTAAAAAGCATCTCGTGTCCTTATCAGTGCCTGTTGTTTCAATAATTTTTTACATCTTACTATATATTCCCACAAAGTGCAATCAGTGATTTACATTTTTTCTGACGCGGCAGTCCCGTTATGGGCAGCCAGAAACAGCCATACAAGCAATGCAGCGAGGCTGTATGACGCTCCCATCATCAAAAACGTAAACCCGGCACCAGCATACCAAGTGGCGGACAGATGAATGATCACCCCGGTTATCGCTACGCCGACCAAGGCTCCGATTTGCCGGTTTGCATTTAACGCCGCACCGGCGATATTAGCATGTCTTTGCCCGGCAGCCTGCATGATCACAGTTGTCATGGCAGGAACTGTAATACCGGTACAGAGGTTCATAACAGACATCAACACCGCCAGCTGCCAATAAGGAAAATCCGGAGAAATCAGCACAAACAACAGCAATGCAATGATACAGCTGACCGCCATTGATACAAACATAAGCTGCCCGGCTTCAAACCGATTCGCCAGACGGGCAAACAGCAGATTGCCGATCACGAAGACCGCCATCATCGGCAGCAGCTCCACTCCAGCCATAAAGGAACTTGCACCTCCTGCTTCCTGCAAAAAAAGGCTGAGCATAAACATGCCGCCAAAAAGGGCGAAATTCAGCAAAAACCCGATAAATTGGGCAGCTGAGAAGCGGCCGTTTTTGTATAAGGACGCCGGCAGGATGGGTGCTTTTGCAGAAATTTCCCGCAGCAAAAACAGCACAAATGCCAAAATCGCTGCAGTAAATGCTACAAGAATCACTGGCGAGCGCCAGCCCGCTGAAGGCCCCTGTATCAAAGCATAGGAAAGAAACCCGAGAGCCATCATGCCAAGCAGATGCCCGATGATGTTCACGCGGCTGCTTTTTCCCGGAACGCGGCTGAGGATTCGGTAAGCTGAAATGAGCGCAGCAGCCCCTATTGGCACATTGATCAGAAAAATACTCTGCCATCCCGCCAACTCTACCAGCACGCCCCCGATAAAAGGCCCAAGGGCTGAAGCGGCGGAAACAAGCGCGGCCCACAGTCCAAACATTCTCGCCCGCGCCCGCTCATCAGGGTAAGAGGCAGCCAAAAGGCTGAGTGAGCTTGGCATAAACAAAGCTGCGCCAATTCCCTGTATAAGGCGTCCGGCAATCAGCATTTGCCCATTAAAGGATGCACCGCATAGACAAGAGGCGAGAACAAAAATAGCTAAACCCAAGATATAGATCGTCTTCGATCCGAAACGGTCGGCCAAGGCTCCGCCCGCCAGCAGAAGCGACGCAAAAGTAAGAATGTACCCGTCCACAACCCACGTTACACCTGAAAGTGACATTGAAAGAGTGCTTTTCATATCAGCCATCGCCACATTCACAACGGTCACATCAAGAGTTGCCATGAGGAAACCAAGTGCGAGCACGATCAGCACGGATATGCCTGTTGATGATGTTGATTCTTGTATAGACGCGCTATTTTTCATTACAATTGCCCTTTCACTTGCTTGATTACCCAATCATCTATTTTTTCAAGATCATACAATTCCCCGACTCTGTCCATGACATGCTGCAAGGATTCTTCTCTCATGAGATTAGCCCATTTATCCTCGATTTCCGCCATGACTGTCTCCAGCACACATTGACTTTCCCCCTCAAATACAGATTGCAGCAGGCCTTTCCCCTGATACATCGAACCTCTGCCTTCGACCGCTTGATAAACATCATAAAGCGTAATGTCAGCCAAAGGCTTCGTCAGGGTAAAACCGCCCTTCGTCCCTGGTAAGGATTCTGCCAAACCGGCTTGAACTAATGTTCTCATCAGCTTCTTCAAGTAAGACGGAGACACACGCAATCGCTGGCTTATAGCCTCTGACGTCAAAGAAGCCTGTACAGGCAGCCGTGACAGTAAAAGCAACACAGAAACCGCCTGCTCCATTCCTGATTTCATTTTCATCCTATTCACTCCTGATTCATTATGGATAACTATTATCCATAATGAATCTCTTAGCAGCTTTTGTCAATAAAAAAAGCAAAAGAAACGATTCATTTCTTTTGCTCGGTATGGTTAACAAATCTGCTTCAGTTCCTCTATGTATTGAAGCGCTTCGTCATATTCTTCATTTGTATATTTTTGCTTACTTTTGATGGTAAAGACTTTTTCTTTCTTTTCCTCATCCTCAAGCCCGTCAAAGTAAAGGATCGTGGAAACCAGCTCTAAAAACCGTGAAGAACGGCTGTTTACACTGTCGATATAGCCTTTCATATCCGGCATGTCCAGATCAGCATGGTCTAAAAATGCGGAGCCTGTCTCAGTCAGCGAATACCGGTATTGAAAGTAGCCGCCCTTTTTTTCCTTCACCTCATGCAGAAATCCAAGGTTGCACAGCTCTTCAATCTGGAGCGTCAGTTCCTCTGAATATGGTCCGTAAAAGTGAAAATCATATTTCTCATAGAAAGGAAACTGCATTTTCTTGGCGATATAAATCATTTTCTGCAGCTTCTTTCGCCCGATGATTTCTCCAGAATCCGAGAACACCTTCATCAGTTTTGCATGTTCTTTCAACAAATTCCCGACATCTCCTTTTTCCTTCTTTCCAATTTCTATGTCAGTCCCAGCAGCTGCCGGATTTTCATTTTCGCTTCCGGATGTTCAGAGCCGTCACAAATCAAGTCCTTTGGATAGTACAGCTTGTGGTCCGTCCGCCGTTTACCTGAGATGGATTCCACAATAGCCGACTGCCTGGACAGCTCTTTAATTTGGCCGTTTTGCGTCAAGAGATGGATCGGCAGACGCTCCTCTTCCTCTCCCGGTCGGTAAAAATCGTATGGCAGATCTGATGAAGAATCAACGACCAAATAATAGCTCGGATCGATTCCCGCCTCTTTGAACAATGAAGTCAGCTCAAAATAAGCCGACATTTCTTCATTCGGATTGAATTCAACGTATTGGAACAGCTGGCGGTTAATGAATCTGCGGCACAAGTCGGATAAAATCGCGTCTTCTTCATCCTCCCAGGCCTGGAAGTAATACAAAATAATAGATTCATCCAGCTTTACATAATCCTCCAGTGTCAATTTCCCTTCAAAAATAGAATAGAAATGAACAGGAGCGTGAGTGAAGACATAGCCTTCATCGTGCAGCTGCTTCGCCCTGTGAAGAATCTTCGTTAAAATGACCTCTGCACTTCTAGTCACAGGATGGAAGTAGACCTGCCAGTACATTTGGTAACGGCTCATGATATAGTCTTCGACAGCGTGCATTCCGCTTTCTTTAATGACGATCTGATCCTCGCGCGGCCGCATCACCCGAAGAATCCGCTCCATATCAAAATGGCCGTAGCTGACGCCCGTATAATATGCGTCGCGCTGGAGGTAATCCATGCGATCTGCGTCAATCTGACTCGAAATCAGGCTGACCACTTGCTTGTTTTTATATGTTTTGGCAATGACTTCAGCAACATCCTGAGGGAACCCCGGGCTCACCTTTCTGAGCACCTGATTAACCTCCGTGTCTCCCAAAATGATACCTCTTGTAAAATCCTCGTGGTCAAGGTGAAAGACCTTTTCAAATGAATGCGAGAACGGCCCGTGCCCGAGGTCATGAAGCAGCGCCGCGGCCAAACAGAGTTCGCGCTCACTGTCATCCCATTCAGGGCGGCCTTTAAAGACGTCATCAACCATTCTTCTGACAATTTCATAGACACCGAGAGAATGGTTGAACCGGCTGTGCTCAGCCCCATGGAACGTCAAATAGGTCGTTCCGAGCTGCTTAATTCTGCGGAGACGCTGAAATTCACGGGTTCCGATCAAATCCCATATCAGCTTGTCCCGAACATGAACATAGCGGTGCACCGGATCTTTAAACACTTTTTCTTCTGATAATTTTCCATTTGGATACGCCATCGTCATTCCCTCTTTTTTTTAGCCGTGTTTCTATTATATCGACTCTATTCTTTGAAAACATCCTTGAATTTGCCCGGCGATTTGTTCCATCTTCATGAAAAACACATCTTGTGAAGCAAAAAAGCCTGACCTGAGGGCCGAGGCTAAGAAAAAATATGTTTTTACTTTTTTATTTTCTTTTTTACTTTGTCAATCAGCTCATCCTCTGTCGGAGCTGACAGCGGGCGATTGTTCACAAAAGCAAATGATTTTTTCCGTCCGGGCCCGCAATAAGATTGGCATCCTACCTCAACCTTTGCGTCCGGGTCCACTTCTTTCAAACGCGGCAGCAATGTTTTGATATTAGTGGCTTGGCAATCATCACACACTCGAAATTCATTAGCCATGACGTACGCTTCCCTTCATTTCTATGTTCATCTATGTGAATAACCTAAAATCACGTTTCAAAAAAAAATCACATCACTCTTCATTTTACAAGGATTCGACTGTTCCTGCAAGCCGCTCCATCCTTCGTATCTCCTATTCTTTCAGCCAATTTGTATAAATATTTTCCAACCTGGACATTCTAATACCATGAAAAGAAAAATGGGAGTTGAGATAAATGACAAAACAGCGACAAGACGCTTGGTCAGAGGAAAACGATCTGCTTTTAGCCGAAACAGTGCTTCGGCATGTGAGGGAGGGCAGCACTCAGCTGAACGCCTTTGAAGAAGTCGGCGATAAATTAAACCGGACATCTGCAGCCTGCGGATTCAGATGGAACGCAGTGGTCCGCCATCAATATGAAAAAGCGCTCCAGCTTGCGAAGAAACAACGAAAACAGCGGATGAGAGCGCTCGGAAACGGGCAGCCCGCGAAAAAAAGATTATTATATCAGCCTCCTGCCGTTGATCCTGAAATCATTCAAGAAACCGCTGCAGAAGAGCCGGTTAAAATGGAAACACCATCTGTCGAAAATGAGCAACCTTTAATGTCTGGCGAACATATGCCTTTTGTTGATGAAAGCTTTAAGGAAGAGTTAGCTAGTCTATCACACTTATTGTCTCCTCAAACGCCTGCAGCTGCGCCTGAGATGACGATGAATGATGTGATCCGCTTCCTGCAGAATTACGAAGGCAATAACGAGCAATCATCAGCATTAAAAATGGAAAACGAGCGTTTAAAGAAAGAAAATCATGAATTGCAAAACAAAACAGAGCAGCTAGAGGCAGAAGTTCAAAAGCTTGAAAAAGACCAAAAAACGATCCAAGAAGATTATGAAACCTTGGTGAAAATTATGAACAGAGCCAGAAAGCTAGTTTTATTTGAAGAAGATGAACATGCCTCTCCGTCCTTCAAAATGGACCGGAACGGCAATTTAGAAAAATTAGCGGAATGACATAGAAAAATCCCAAAACGGGCAGCTGTTTTGGGATTTTCGCCATGTGCAAAATCCCCTTTTCTATTGAGAAAAGAGAATTTCCTCATTTTGCAGCCGGATCAGCTATTCTTGTAAAATGAGGCGAAGCTTATGTGAATCTATTAAGACATGTGAGTTGCCTCGGCCGTTTTTTGTTTTCGAGGCTCAGCAGAAATGACCAAAAGCCCCAGCATCATAAGCGCAATGCCGCCCAGCCACGAGGAAGGCGAAAGCATTTCCCCTATGAAAAACACGCCAAGCAATGAAGCCGTCAGCGGTTCAGCTAAAGACAGCGTGACCGCCGCCGAGGCCGGAACCCCGGTAAGCCCTTTCGCAAACAAAAAGTATGCGGCACATGTTGCAATTAACCCGATGTAAAGGCTTGTTCCCAGTCCTCTAGGGGTCCATATCCACGAGATATCTGACTGCCATAATAGCGGCGTCAGCAAGATGGCGCTGATCATGAATACAACGGCGGAGGTCGCTCGAGGAGGCTGGGTTTTCATCATCGCTTTACTGATGAGCGTATAGCCTGCAAAAGAAGCACCCGCTCCAAGCGCCATAAGAACACCAGCCACATCAATCCGAACATTGGAACTGTCGGAAAACAGAAGCCAGCAACCCGCTAAAGCCAGCACAGTCGCAATCCACCAAGAGTTTCGCGGGCGTTTCTTCAATACAGCCCATTCGAGGGTCCCGGCAATGATAGGCGCACTGCCGATGGCAATCACAGTTCCCACTGCAATTCCCGTTTCTTTAACCGCTGTGAAAAACAGCGGCTGGTAACACGCCATACAAACAGCGGCTAAAAATACGAGCGGCCATGACCAATTTTTCACGTGAAGCTCTCGGCTGATCCAAACCGCAAGCAGCATGGCGCTCCCTCCTATTAATAACCTGAACGCCCCAAATGCCAGCGGTGTGGCGCTTTCTGGAGCCAATGCCTGAACGGTTCCCGTGGTCCCCCAGAAAAAAGCCGCAATCAATACAAAAAGGCTGTAAATATTCCCTTTCATCTGCCTCTCCCCTTTAATATGGATGCTGATATCATTTTATCGTTTTTCTTTTTGCTGTGGTTATCTGTATGTAAGAAGGATTTATCTGAAAATAAGATTATTGGGGTAAAATGCCGCTTGTGATAAAAAATGCATGCCGGCATATACAGCCGGCATGCGAAGAACGTTCACCCAAATACCTTTGCATTCCGCTCAGCCATCCGGGCGAGGTTTTTCTCAAATTCCATTTCCTCATCAATGGACAGTCCGGCAGAGTAAAGATGGGTGCTTAACGCTTTTAATTCCGTCAATAAAGCGAACATTAAGTCTTGTACGGAGATGTCTTTTTGCAGAAGCTCACTTAAGGACGCCATCGTTTCCGGACGTATTTCCGGATAGACGCCTTTTTTATCGTTTTGTTTGTCTTTCAGCGCCGCTTGATAGAATCGTCTGATCAAGTCGGCCCTTTCACTGCCGCTTTTATCCGCACAGAGATAAATTTGAACAGCAACTCCGCCGCGAACGCGTCTCTGAGAGATGCCGGCGAACTTTTTGCCATTTATACTGAGGTCATAGCTGCCGGGACAATAAGACCCTTCAATTTCATAGGCTTCGATCTTTGCGTTGTACGGTCTCAGCATTCGTCTCATCAGCTCGACCATCGCTTCATATCCTTTGTCTATATCGATGCCTTTCTTTTCGTCCTCGAATATGAGAGAGATATTTAAAACACCGTCATCCAATACGACGGCAAGACCGCCGGAATTGCGTACGATCACACGGTATCCTTGACTCTCCAGCAAGGAGATGCCATCCTGCAAAAACGGGAGGCGTGTATCCTGTATTCCAAGGACAATTGTATCGTGGTGCACCCATGAGCGCGCTGTCGCCGGCGACACGCCTTTTCCGACGGACATGCACAGCGTATCATCCATTGCGAAGGATTGCTTCGCATCAAATAAAGGGCCGAGACTGGATTGGTCAATGACTCTCCATTTCGGCTGCATCAGTAAATCAATCGGTTGGTTTGCCATCTATGTAAAACCCTTTCATGTTAGGCTTATTGAACGAAAACTATTATATCATTTCAGCAGCTGTGATTGATAATTGCTTTTCAGCATCGTAATAAAAATTTCTTTATTTTTTGTATTCTCCATGAGAGGAGAATGAATGTAAGACAGCTTGCGCTTTAACGAGAAATCTTTAATATGCAGAATTGAGATTTCCCGGTGGATCAAATCCTTATGCAGTACGCTTCTGGATAGAACCGAAAGTCCCATGCCGTTAATCACCGCTTCCTTTACACCTTGATTGCTGCTGATGGTGAACATTGATTTCGGCCGAAGTCCATTTGAACTGAGTACATGATCGAGATATTCTCTCGTCCCGGAGCCTTTCTCTCTTGTCACCCACGCTTCGTTCTGCAAATCGCTGATCGAAATCTCTTTCCGCCCGGCGAGCGGATGCTGATTTGGAGCGGCAATGCACATTTCATCCTCCATGAACGGTTCAATTTCCAGCTCATTCTCGTTTGTATGTCCTTCAATCAGCCCGATATCAGCCTGAAGCATCCGCACACGCTCGCTGACCTCCTCTGTATTGCCAATCATGACATCTAGATTCAGCTCTGGATACAGCTTTTGCAGCTGGGCCAATAGCGGCGGAAGAATATACTCACCGATTGTAAAGCTTGCAGCTATTTTCAATTCACCCTTCACATAGTGATGATGCGCATAGATTTCAGCCTTGGCTTGTTCGTAGAGAAACACCATTTGCTTTGCTCTTTGATATAAAATGTCTCCTGTCGGCGTTGTCGTAAAGTGTTTTGGCGACCTGTTCAGAAGAGCCGTTTGAAATTCTTTCTCAAGATTTTTGATATGCAGACTGACGCTGGGCTGGGAGATCATCAGCTTTTCCGCCGCTTTTGTGAAGTTTTTTTCTTCTACCACCGCTATAAACGTTTTCAGCACGTCGTAATACAAAAACCCCACCCCTGTCATTAATGAAATATATGGTTATGATTAGTTTTCTTTATTGTACTCATATCATCCGTCTTGGTAAAGAAGGCTATACGGAAGCGCAAAAAAGGCAGCCCTCGGTCGAGAGCTGCCATCGCCTTCATTTTTACTACAGTGCTTGCGCCGCTGTAATTAATGCGAGATTGTAAACATCTTCAGCGTTACATCCTCTTGAAAGGTCGTTTACAGGCATATTTAAACCTTGCAGGATTGGTCCTACCGCTTCAAAGTTGCCCAAACGCTGAGCGATTTTATAGCCGATGTTTCCTGCTTCAAGGCTTGGGAATACGAATACGTTAGCGTCCCCTTTGATCTCGGAATCCGGCGCTTTTTTCTCAGCTACAGATGGAACAAATGCAGCATCAAATTGGAATTCGCCGTCAAGTGTCAGTTCAGGCGCTTTTTCTTTCGCGATTTTAACTGCATCCGCTACTTTTTCTGTTTCATCAGATTTTGCTGAGCCTTTTGTAGAGAAGCTGAGCATTGCCACGCGAGGCTCAATGTCGAACATTTTTGCCGTATTGGCACTTTCGATCGCAATCTCGGCAAGATCTTGGCTGTCAGGCGCAATGTTGATCGCGCAATCTGCGAATACGTATTGCTCTTCTCCGCGAGCCATGATGAACACGCCGGAAGTCTTTTTCACGCCTTCTTTTGTTTTGATGATTTGAAGAGCCGGGCGGACAGTGTCAGCAGTTGAGTGAGCAGCTCCGCTTACAAGTCCGTCTGCAAGTCCTTTATACACCAGCATTGTACCGAAGTAGTTCTCGTCTAATAATGTTTTACGAGCCTGTTCTTCAGTCGCTTTGCCTTTGCGGCGTTCTACGAATGCTTGTACAAGGTCTTCCATGCCTTCATATGTATGAGGATCATAAATCTTAACGCCGTCCAGCGTAAGGTTCAATTCTTTTGCTTTTGCTTGGATCTCATTTTCATTGCCGATCACAATCGGATTCAGCACTTTGTTTCCTGCAAGCTTGCTGACCGCTTCTAAAATACGCTCGTCTAAGCCTTCAGGAAATACAATTTTAACGTCTTTTCCAGCTACTTTTTCTTGCACTGTTGAAAATAAATCTGCCACAATAAAACCTCCTCAAAAAGTTACAAAAACGCTTTCTTTTACTAGCATACTCTTCTTCCAATCAAATTCAAACAGCCAACTTTCATTATAGCGCTTTCATAAAAAAATCTTATTTTTCTAACTAATTTAAGTGACTCAATCTTCCCTTATAGGTTCTTCTATTTTGATGGAGTTATACGGAAGGGATGTTCAAGGTTTCTCCACAGTAGAATCGGATAAACTATGGTATAGTGAAGGCAATCATGAAAAGATAATGGGAGTGAAGATAAATGAGTGAACAGCAAATGACGAATGAAGCGGCAAAAACGCTTGACGGCTGGTATGCGCTTCATGATTTCCGCACAATGGATTGGGCTTCCTGGAAGCTTCTGTCCAGTGATGAGCGCCAATCTATCATACATGAATTCACCGGGTTGCTTGAAAAATGGGGCGTAGCCCAAAAAGAAGGAAAAGGATCGCAAACTCTTTACAGCATCGTCGGCCAAAAAGCTGATTTTATGCTGATGATCCTTCGTCCTACAATGGAAGAATTAAATCAAATTGAGCTTGAATTCAACAAATCAAGACTTGCTGAGTTCACCATTCCGGCATACTCCTACGTATCAGTGGTAGAGCTGAGCAACTACTTGGCAAGCGGTGACGGCGATCCTTACGAAAATCCGCATGTGCGCGCGCGCCTTTACCCTGAACTGCCGGAATCAAAATATGTATGCTTCTATCCAATGGATAAAAGAAGATCCGGCAACGACAACTGGTATATGCTTTCAATGGAGGAACGCAGAAACTTGATGAGAAGCCACGGTTTAATCGGCCGCAGCTATGCGGGCAAAGTCAAACAGATCATCACCGGCTCTGTCGGCTTTGACGATTACGAGTGGGGCGTTACATTATTCAGCGATGATGTCCTTCAATTCAAGAAGCTAGTGTACGAAATGCGTTTTGACGAAGTCAGCGCTCGCTATGGCGAATTTGGTTCATTCTTTGTCGGCAATCACCTTTCGCTTGATACACTTCCTCAATTCTTATATGTATAATATCCCCTCCCGCCCTATCCGGCGGGAGTTTTTCAATTCTCCTTTATCAGAATTTAAATAAAATTTGCTATTTTCTTCGTTTTTTCTTACGATGTAGATAATAATCCATTTTTTTCAAAGGGGTGCAGTTATTTGTCAAAACGAACCGCATTTGTTATGGGAGCCAGTCAAGGGATTGGGAAAGCAATCGCTCTGAAATTAGCAGACCAGCACTTTTCCCTCGTCATTAATTCGCGAAATTTGGATAATATTGAATCTGTCAAAGAAGACATTTTGGCCAAGCATCCTGAGGCGAGCGTCATTGTCCTTGCGGGCGATATGTCTGACCAGCATACGAGAGCGGCCATTTTTCAGGCAATCGAATCTCAATGCGGACGGCTTGATGTTCTGATTAATAATATCCCGGGCGGCGCGCCTGACACATTTGATAACTGCAATATAGAGGATATGACGGCCACGTTCACTCAAAAGACCGTTGCCTATATTGACGCAATCAAGCGTGCTTCCTCACTGATGAAACAAAACGAGTTTGGCAGAATCATCAACATTGTCGGAAATCTGTGGAAGGAACCCGGCGCCAACATGTTCACAAACAGTATGATGAATGCCGCTTTAATTAACGCCAGTAAAAATATTTCCATCCAGCTTGCTCCTCACAACATTACTGTCAACTGTCTGAATCCTGGTTTTATCGCTACAGACCGTTATCATCAATTTGTGGAAAATGTGATGAAAAAGAACAGCATATCCAAACAGAAAGCAGAAGAACAGATTGCTTCCGGGATTCCGATGAAACGGGTCGGATCAGCCGAAGAAACCGCAGCGCTCGCCGCATTTCTTGCCTCTGAGGAAGCCTCCTACATCACGGGACAGCAAATTTCCGCTGACGGCGGCAGCATGAAAAGCATATAAAAACATCCCGCTTTTTAGCGGGATGTTTCTTGTAATGACCCGAACGGCAGGTTCAGCTTTTGAATCCGCGTGACAAATTCCCTCAGATCCTCCTGCTTCGACACCATTGAGATTCTGACATGCCTTTTTCCGTTGCTTCCAAAAATTTCGCCCGGTGTGACTACGACATGGGCATGCTCCAGCAAGTAATCGGAAAATTGGTGAGATGTCTCAAACGTATTCGGAATTTCAGCCCATACGTAAAAGGTTCCTTTTGGCTTTTCCATCTTCCAGCCCAGTTCCTTTTCACAAAGCGCCGTAAAAAAGTCAATTCGTTCCTTATAAATTCGTTTCAACGATTCCGTATGCTCCGGATCTCCAGAAAGCGCCGCACTCGCTGCCTGCTGCAGCCCGCCGAACATGCCGACAAATACATGATCCTGAAATTCATTGACGGCCTGAATGATCCTTTCGTTCCCAACCGCAAACGCCATTCTCCAGCCGGCCATGTTAAATGTTTTTGAAAATGAATAAAGCTCTGCTCCGACAATTTTGGCATCCTCTGCCTCAAGAAAGCTGGCCGGTTTTTGATCGAATTCAAACGCTCCGTATGCAAAATCATGAATCAAATGGATGTTATGCTCTTTCGCAAAAGCAGCAGCTCTTGCATAAAAAGCCGCATCAGCCACAGCTCCAGTGGGGTTGTTCGGGTAGTTTAAAAACATAAGCTTCGCTTTTTCCAGCACGGCTGGATCAATCTTTTCAAAATCCGGCAGATAGCCATTTTCTTCATACAGCGGCATTTCGTAAAGCTCAGCTCGCGCCATCGTAATCCCTGATAAATATTCAGGGTAGCCTGGATTCGGGACTAAAGCGATGTCTCCCGGATTGAGCAGGCATTGTGTCAGCACATACAAACCGGCTTTCCCGCCTCCGAAAAGCGCGACCTCCGTTTCAGGATTGATTGTCACGCCGTATTCTCTTTTATAGAAAGCAGCGATTGCTTCCTTCAAAAAAGGATAGCCCCTGAATGGGCCGTATCCATGAAATGAAGGATTCAGAGACGCCTCCCGCAAAGCCTCGACAATATGCGGCGGAGTGGGAAGGTCAGGGTTCCCCTGTCCGAGATTAATGATATGGGCTCCCGTTTTTTCCATTTCCTTTACCTTTTGAAAAACGAGAGAAAACTCCTGCCTTGGAAGTGTCTTGATGACATCGGACGGTGTTATTTCCATCTAAAAGACTCCTTTTTGCTCCGTTTTGTTATCCCGTTCCAAAAACGATTTGTTGACGAGCTTCGTATGCAAAAACAAACCGCATACGATCACGACAATCAGCCCCATAATGACCGGAGCGCTTAGGATATTAATGAACATTGAACCAATAGAAATGCATAATCCGATAGACGCTTCGGCCACTGAAAAAATGCGCCCTTGAATCTGGTTTGCCGCATTTTCCTGAACCTTCACTTTTGCAAGCACTTCCCCGTATTCCATCGCGATGAAAAAGAGGATCGCCGCGATGACAGAAACAGCGAATATCGGTGTGAATAAAAACAGCGCCAGCGAGACAATGGATAAAACGGTAAAGTACGTCAGGCCTCTATTGTTGTTAAAGCCCCATTTGCTGACAAGCGCCGCTCCGATAAAGCCGCCGAAGCCGATGCAGAACGTGAGAATAAAGTTACCGATTTCCCCGTCACCCAGAAAGCGGCTGACAATCGGAAAATAGCTGTACACAACTCCCCACAGCAAAGCCATCGTAATCATCGTAAACATGGCGTTTAATACGAATGCATTGGTTTTGATTTCCTTGAGTCCTTCCTTAAAAGACTGAAAGGCCTCTTTAATGTTTTCAGATTGAATCGGCACAAATTGCAGCTTGATACGGCTGATAAAAAATGCCGAAACCAGGTATGTCACACCGTTAAAGGCAACAGCCAGCTCTACAGATCCGCCTAACAGAAAGAGCCCTCCGGCAGCCGCCCCGACGATAATGGAAATGGTTGTCGCTTTTGCAAATAACGTGTTGATGCTTTTAATATCTGATTCTAAGGACGACATGACAGCGAGACGGGCGGGATTAAAAAACACGCCGCTTCCATAAGAAATAAACAGCAGGGCCAGAAAAATCAGCGGATACTCGCCTTTTGGAAGAAATGTGAGCCCCAAAAAGATGATGCCTCTGATGATATCCGTCCACAGCATGATCTTAATTCTGTCTAACCGGTCGACCAGAACCCCCAAAAACGGCTGAAACACCATCGGAATGCTTCTGACCACGATGACCCCGGACGTCACCCAATAATCGTGATAATATGTAGACAAAATGAGCAGGGCAGGGAGAACACAATAGTCTCCCATGAATGATAGCGCCTGCCCGTAAAGCAAGTATTTAGAGTTGGGTTTCAGCTGTTTCATACTGGCAGCACATACTTTGCCGTCAGCTTCGCATGCTGCTGAATTTGTCTGATTGATTCAGCCACATCCTGTGAATTACTGCCTTTCAGTTCAAATGCAGCAATGGAATTGAAAGCTTCAAACAATGTCAAATCAACTGAAGTTCCTGGTGCTGCGGCCGAAAAAGAAACGATTTCAGTATCCCCTTTTAAAAGCCCGTCCGGAATATCGATCGCTTCAATGACCAAATCCTCAGCAGTTTCAGGAATTTGGCCATTTTGTTTGAAATGCTGCGGGTACAAATGGCAGTCGGCAACATAATAAGGCTCTTGATCCAATAATCCGTCCGGCAGATCGGCGTCTTTTCCGAAACAGAGGACATCTAATAATAATTGCGCCATATCAAGGCCGAAAACCTTTTTAATGTTAGGGATCATATTCCAGCCGGCAAATCTGGCTGCTGACTCTATTAAACCCGGTTCTCTGTTTTTCATTAGCTTGATCTCTGTATGTGTTGCGCAATTTTGCAGGCCAAGACCTTCATTTGCCTTTTTGGCAGCTTCGACAATTTTCTTTTTTGCCTCTTCATCCAGAATGGACGGCGTAATGTGGGATGTCTCTGTAAACCCGATTTGCGGCGTTTTATCATGAATGGCGATCGGGAAATACTCACCGTCAGCCATGATGCCTTCTATACTGATATAGTCGGAGTACCCTTCTGTTTGATACCAGTCTCCGTACTCACCCTGTAAAAATTCTTCAGCGATAAACGGCGCTTCAAACGTAACCGCCTTTGGCACGTTAATTGATTTCAGATAGTCATTGACTCTGTTAAATTCATCTTCTGCCGTCTCAGTGTCCGTAATCAGCGTTACACCGATTGAACTCGCTAAGTATGTAGGCTTTAAGATAAGAGGTGTGCCGATCTCTTCAAGAGCAGCACGGAAATCTTCGAGAGTTGTGACTCGTTTGTTTTTGATCGATTTGACTCCGGCCTTATTAAAAGCGTCCCTCATTTTATTTTTATCTCTGGCATTTTCGGCTGCCTGCACGCCGGCACCTCTCAAGCCCAGACGTTCACAGGCTTTCGCCATCGGAGCAATGAATAATTCATTGTTTGTTGTGATGGCATCCGCCCCAAACATTTCGGCAACCTTGACGATTTGCTCGACGACCTCTTCCTCAGGCTTGTTATGATCCTCATGCGCCCAATAAATGGAGTCAGGATGCTCAAAATCAGCTAAACTCTTAAAATAGTCTTTATCTTTTATGACCGCGACCGAGTATTTTTCAATCAATGCTGCATGGGAGGCTGTAATTGCAAAAGGTCTTGGAATAAAGCTGACCAGGTTATATTTTTCAGCAGCGCTTTTATAAAACATGTGCGGCGGGCAGCCTCCAAGATCAGCGATGACCAATACTGTTTTTCTCTCCATATGTAAAACACTCCTTCTCTATTGTGCGGTGTATCCTCCGTCTGCGGTGATGGCGCTTCCGGTCATATAGCTTGATAAATCCGAGGCTAAAAACAGCATCACGTTTGCGATTTCTTCAGGTTTCCCAAGCCTCAGCAGCGGATTTACCTTCGCCTTTTCTTTTTTGATCTCTTCAAGTGTGCCTTCGTTATTTTCAAGGAATGATTTTTCATTCAGCGGTGTGTCGATGATCCCCGGGCATACGCAGTTCACGCGAATGTGATGTTTCGCATAATCAACGGCCATTGATTTAGTCAGCTGCAAAACCCCGCCTTTGCTGGCGTTATAGGCAGGAATATCAGGCCATGCCACGAGTCCGCCGACAGAGCACGTATTAATGATGTTGCCCTTGCCGGCGGCCAGCATATGCTTGAGTGCATGTTTGCTCATTAAAAACATGCCGGTCAAATTGACTTGCAGCACCTTGTTCCAATCGCTGAGCTCCATCTCGTGAATAGGCGCCACGATTTCAATGCCTGCATTATTAATCAAGACATCGAGCCCGCCAAATGTATGAACCGCCGATTCAACTGCGTGCTGGCAGGCAGCTTCGTCTGTGATGTCCGTTTGCACAAAGTGCAGCCTGTCATTATTTTCTTTTCGTACCATTGCTTCTCCCTGCGCTTCGTCAATATCCGCCACAACCACATTGGCCTGCTTGCCCAAAAAAGCCTGAACCGCAGCATAACCAATGCCTGATGCGCCTCCTGTTATGAGGACGGTTTTATCGGTGAGGTTCATGATCATTCATCCGCCTTCATTTTTTTTGCTTTTGCTCTGTTGTAGCGCGGCGGGAAGAAGATATTAATCGATTTTGATTCTTTTTCCGAACGGTTGATGGCACCATGATCTTCACGAGGCTCACAGAAATAGGCTGTGCCGAATTTCATCTCGACTGTGCAGCCTTCGACCGTCATGTCATAGCCGCCGCCGATGCAGATGCCGATTTGTTCATTCCGATGTTTATGGAAAGGCATTTCTCCGCCATTTCCAGGGATTTTGGCAAGCATAATTTCTACCCAATCCTCAACAAAGAACGTAACTTCCATGCCCGGCAGCAGGTCTCTTGTTTTGAAAATATCCAAAAAGTAGTCCTCAGGACTTGTATATGTTTCATCAGCTTTCAGCCGCTTGATATCAATAGCAATCACTTCTTGGTCTGTGTCGTTTCTTGCCCCGTGAGGCACATGCGGCGGCGCGATATAGGCAGATTCCAAGGCTGTCATTTTTCTTGTCACATCTCCGACAGTCATCATCAGCTCGCCAGAAACGACCATGCCGATTTGGACCTCCTTATGCTGATGGGGTTCAACATTGGTATGCGGCGGGACGTAAGACATTAATACTTCAGTATCCCCTCGTACGGTTGAATACTGCCTCACTCCGTTTTCCCATTCAATTAATTTCGGTGTCGGGAAATAAAGCTCCTGCATATCTTCTTTAGTTTTCATCATCAACGTCTCCTTTTCCAAATAATGACCAGCTCATTGGAATGCTTTTGAATGTTTTTACAAAGGTTAGCCCGTACTTTTGCCGTGCAAGCTCATTGGTTAAGGCAATGTCATACAAACCTTCTTTTACTTTTCTTGCGGCTTGACTGGTTGAATTGACTAGTTTGAAACGAACATCTTTGCGGGTAAAATATTTTATTAAATTAATAGGTGAAGGATGTGAAACAATAACAGATGTATCAAGCATATCGTCCCTGAATTCAAAATCAGGACGAACAGCCAGGCCGTACATCGGTGTATCGCACCTGAAGATCTGCAATAGCTGCAAATCCGGCCTCATGTAGAAATGCTTAATGCCATCGTAAGCATGTGGGACGATGGTATATTCCAGCGGGCTTTGGAGCGTCCTTTCGATGCATGATTCAAAAGTATCATGCAAGGACAATTTACTGTTCAGCCCTTGTAGAAGAGTAAAATTGGAAATGAAATGCTTTGCTGCGTACTCACTGCTTGTCCCCTCAGGGCCGAGCGTGTTGACTGTAATGAGTTTGGATAGTGAATCAGTTCTTTTTTTTGTCTGAATGCTATTATCCAATATAATCATGAGCACCAACCAATCTTTTAAAATTTTAAGTAAATTTTATCCAGCGGAAATTGAACTGTCAATGTTTTTTGAAAATATTGATAATTATTCCCATACAAACAAAAAAACCCTTTAAAAAGGGTTTTTAATTATAGGAATTTAGAAACTTTGTTTATTGAGATAAGGATTGATCGGCCTTCTGCTCAAGTTTGCCGTACTTTTTATATGCGAATATACTGAGCACAAATCCGAGGACTGTGATGGCTGCGCAAATCAATCCGACAGCTGCATAGCCGTATGCCACATAGACGGGTCCCATTAAAGCAGAACCTAATGTCACGGCCAGATTCGAGGCGAGGCTGTAAAACACCATGACTTTTCCGCGATGACGCTCTGAGCAGTCACTCAAAATGGTGCTGAGCAGCGTCACCGTCAAACTTTGCATTAATCCCCAAATAAATAGGCTGGCGATTAACAGAAACATAGACGCCGGCGCATATGGTAAACACGCCAGCAGAACACTGATGACCCCCAGCGCAATCAAAAGGGAGCGCATTTTTCCGATGCGGTCGGCTATCTTTCCTGTAATCACACTCATGGAAAACCCGATTCCATAAATCATGATAAATAAGCCCGCAGCCGTGTTTCCTCCGGTAAAAACGTCCTGAAGATAGGTGCCTAAAAAGGAATACATACCGTAAAAACCAATCATATTACAAAAGGTTATCGTGATATAAACAGGTACACGAGGGACTTTCAGCGCATCCCGGAATGTTCCTGCCGGCTCTTCTATTTCTTCCTTGCCGCTGTTTTTATGTTGGGCATGGCGGCGCATTTCAAGGAGAATCAGCAGGACAACTAAAACGCCCATCAAGGCGAAAATCCAAAACGTCCATCTCCAATGCAGGACGCCGCCGATAAATGATCCGAGCGGCACTCCGAAAATCAGCGCCAGCGACCAGCTTGAAACGATCAGTCCCATCACCTTGCCCCGGTATGTATAAGGGACACGATCACCGACAACTGCGTAAGCGGTCGGAACAAACGCTCCCGCAGCCAATCCCGAAAGCGCCCGGCCTAAAAAGAAGAAAAAAATATTTTGAGCTAAAGCGCATATCACCGTTCCTATGATAAAAATCATAAGCCCGGCCAATAAGCTCAGTTCTCTGGAGTATTTATCGCCTAATGGAACCAAAAGCGGCGCACCGATAAAAATCATAACGCCGTAAATACTGATAGATAATGCAAGGACGCTGACATCTGAGCTGAAGGCTTTTGCTAAATCCGGCAGCAGCGGTGAGATTACAAGCTCTTCAGATCCGGCCGCAAATACCCCCATCGTTAAAGCCAGTGCCAACAATAACGGAAAATGATGTTTTGTTTTGATGTCATTGTTTTGATTGCTGTTCATTCTTTCTCAAACACCTCTTCCATAATCTTCTTATCATAAAGTTGTATTATAGTTTAGCATTGTTTTTTCACTATTTACAATTCGAACGAAATATTTATAAGTTTTATTGTTTTCATTTAAATCCCATTATATATTTCTATATTTCATTCTAAAAACACATGAGGATGTAATGCGTAGAAAAAGCTCTCCGGCCTCCCGGAGAGCTTTTTCTATTGCGCCTCTGTCTGCTCTTTTTCAATCGTTTCATGATTTATACGCTTTTTGATGCTTAGATGATAGTATGCATAACAGAAAATAATGATCGGCACACCGCAGTATAAGCCAATTCTTTGATCCGGAATGAAAATAAGGCTGATCAACACGCAGCCATATAAACAAAATCCGAGAATCGGGACTAGCGGATAAAGCGGCGTTCTGAACTCCAGATCATTCACATTTCCGCCTTCAGCAAGGAAACGCCTGCGAAAGAAAAATTGCGACGCACAAATGGACATCCACGCGACAACTGTCACCATGCCCGAGATTGAGATACACCATAAATACACTGTTTCTGCAGCCATGACACTTGTCAGCAGCGAACAGCCTGAAATGCCTAGCGTAATCAGCAGGGCATTCATCGGCACGCCTTTTTTTGTCAGTCTGGTGAGAAAGGAGGGACCCATTTGATTTGATGAAAGTGACCACATCATACGCGACGCCGCATACAATCCCGAATTAGCAACAGATAAAATGGCCGTTAAGATGACAAAGTTCATGATATCTGCCGAAAATGGGATGCCGATTTGATCGAGTACCGCTACAAACGGGCTTTCAATCACCCCCGCCGTTTTGTACGGAAGGATGGCAACCAAGACGAACATAGCGAGCACAAAGAAAAACAGCGTGCGCCAAATAACATTTCGAATGGACTTTGGCAGTGTTTTTTCCGGGCTTTCACTTTCCCCTGCCGCAATGCCGACAAGCTCCGTTCCCTGGAACGAGAAGTTTACCATGACCAGCGTAAACATAACGGCCAGCACCCCATTAGGGAAAAGCCCTCTATCAGTCATAAAGTTAGACAAAAAGGGTGTCTCCTGTCCGCCTTTAAAGTCAATCAAGCCAAACACAGCGGCTCCGCCAATCACAATAAATAATATGATCGCCGCCACTTTGATGCTTGAAAACCAAAATTCCATTTCCGCAAAGCTTCTGACAGAGAGCGCATTAATCAAAAAGATGACGATGCCGAACACGAGGCACCATATCCAGATCGGAACGGAGGGCAGCCACCTTTGCATCAAAATGCCTGCTGACGTCAGCTCTAACCCCACTGTATTCGCCCAGCTGAACCAATACAGCCAGCCAATCATAAAGCCTGTCGACGGTCCCAGAAATTTAGTGGCGTAGGCCTGAAACGATCCGGCCACCGGCATGGCAACAGCCAATTCTCCTAAACAAAGCATGACGAGATACATTAAAAATCCGCCGATGATATACGCGGCAATGGCGCCGAGCGGTCCCGCCTGGCTAATGGTAAAGCCAGAGCCTAGAAACAGCCCAGTGCCAATCACCCCTCCCAAAGCAATCATAAACAAATGCCTGCTTTTCATGCTGCGCTGCAATTCATTTTTATGATTCTGCATCATCCTTCCCCCTTTGGTTCTTTTGCCGTGATGGTCATCCGGTAGCTTTGCAAAAGATGAACGGTGGTTTGCTGTATGAGGAGAGGCAATACATGAAATGTGTACGGTTTATAGACTCGTTCTGTCCATTTATGGCCGTCTTTTCCGTACACGCCCATATTAATGGATGGAATATTCAGCTTGCGTATGTCTTTGAACGGAATGGTCCCAATCATATTCCACCCAGGGAAGTTCCTGATAAAAGAATCAATTTCGCCATCGGTTTCGTGCAGTGATAAAAAACTGCCGTCTGCCAAGTAGGGGAAAAACTTTTTGAAGACAAATGTTTCGCCTGTCGATTCAGCGGTTTTGTCAGCCGCTTCTTTAATCACATGCTGCAAAAGCTGATCTCTTGCGCTATCTTCTTTCAAATAGTTATGCGGCAGGTAAGGAGGTGCGTAAAATAGAATGACTTTTGCGCCTTGATCGGGGTCAAGCTTTTGAAGCTCTTCGATTGCCTGAAAGCATCTCATGCGAAGTTCAAGGTGCTCGTTGGCTTTGAATGTCTGCTCGATACACTGCTCGGGATCTATTCCCCGGTTTCTCAGCTTTTCTAAGTATTGCTCCAGGCTATACACTTGAATGCCCCATGATAAATGTTTCTTTGGCAGGTTGGCTCTTTTTACATATTCTTCGTAATAATCTGATAATTTTTGTTCTGTCTCCCGGCATGCTTCCTCAGTGACTTCAATAAGCAAATCCATCATTTCTTTTGCTGTTCTTTCATAAATAAAACAATTGAAATACAAGCTGGTGCTGACAGCCGTTTGCACATTATAGGATTCCTTGTTATCACGCTGATACAAACAGGATGGGGGCAGAACCAACTCCCCTTCAACCTTTTCTGCCAGATGGATGTTATTGTGGAGACGGCTTGTGATTTCAGATGAAATGAAATTTGGGTCAATCCCTGCCAGTGTATCGCCAACATGGACTTCACGCCCGTAAATGTAAAAGCAAGGCAACAGTTTTCCCGCGGCTCCGGTATAGATATATCTTGTCTGATCACCATCGTAAAGCGGGGTAATAAAATCCGTATTAATAGCAGCCAAATAGTGAAGCTGTTTTTCTTTTTTTAGCCGGTTCAGCTCTGAAATGCTGGCGAGAATGCCCGAATGCTGGCTCTCCTCATCGGGATTGGCCATAAACAATACATTTCCCGGCAACGTCTCAAGGTTCTCCGAAAAATGCAGGAGATTGGCTAAATGCACGGCGATGCCGCTTTGCATATCGACAGATCCTCTTCCGAACATCCACTCGCCTGATTTGGCATCCCGCTGAACATCCTGATCGAACTCATAGCGGCTGAAATACTCGGCCAATTTCTCACAATCAAAAGCGATATCCTTTAAAGGGCCGAAATCTTCAATTCCAACTGTATCCAGATGGGCATGGTAAATGACTGTATTTCGGCTTTCTCCATGTCCTTTAATAAACGCAAAAATATTTTTGCGTTTGTATGGGTCATTGGGAATGGCCTGTTCCCACACATGACTGGGGTTTTCCTGAAAATAAGGATAGCTCGTGATCACTTCTTTGATGAAATCTGCTTTTGTCCCTTCTCCAACGGTGCCGTTCACGCTGCTGAGGCTGACCAGAGATGCTGTCAGCGCCTCCACTCTTTCAGCCGGATTCATGTGACTGATTTTTGTATACTGCATAAATTGTCCTCCTGATCAAAAAGTTGAAATCGTGCGATCCGCTAAAGAATCGCACGATTTTATTTCTCTCAAATCAAAAAGCTTCGGACGTTGTTTTGGCTTGCATATGAAGAATTAAGTAATCGGGACCGCCTGCTTTTGAGTCTGTTCCTGACATATTAAAACCGCCGAACGGCTGATAGCCGACAATTGCTCCGGTACATCCTCTGTTAAAATATAGGTTTCCGACATGGAAATCCTCGCGCGCCCGTTCAATGTGCGCACGGTTTTTCGTCAGAAGCGCACCTGTTAATCCGTATTCCGTGTTATTGGCAATCTCCAGCATATGATCGAAATCACGCGCTTTGCAAATCGCAACAACCGGGCCGAAAATTTCTTCCTGCATCAAGCGGGCGTTTTCATCAACATCTGCAAAGATCGTCGGCTGAATAAAGTAGCCTTTTGAATCATCGCCTTCTCCGCCGGCCAATAGCTTGCCTTCAGATTTGCCGATTTCAATGTATTTCATCACTTTGTTGTAGGATGCTTCATGAATCACGGGACCCATATACGTATCAGGATCTTCTGGATTGCCGACAGTCAGCGTTTTGGTCAGCGCCACAGCTTTTTCCACCACTTCATCATACACATCCTGATGAATGACCGCGCGGGAGCCCGCAGAACACTTCTGTCCTGAATATCCAAATGCTGAATACACGATAGAGGATGCAGCAAGGTCAAGATCAGCGTCCTTGTCGACAAGCACTGTGTCTTTTCCGCCCATTTCTGCAATTACCCGTTTGAGCCATTTTTGGCCCGGCTGCACTTTGGCAGCTCGCTCATAAATCCGGCAGCCGACTGCACGGGAACCTGTAAATGAGACAAACCGTGTCTTCGGATGCTCAACTAAGAAATCACCGATCTCCGCACCATCTCCCGGAATGTAATTCAGAACGCCGTTTGGCAGACCCGCTTCCTCCATGACCTCGACAAATTTTGCTGCCACTACCGGGGCTGCGTCAGCCGGTTTTAAGAGAATCGTATTTCCTGTCACAATCGCTGCCACCGCTGTTCCCGCCATAATCGCGAGCGGGAAGTTAAATGGAGAAATGACGATGCCGACGCCAAGCGCTTCGTAATGATATTGATTGACCTCGCCAGCACGGCTCTTCACCGGAGCCCCTTCCTTGAGCTTTAACATTTGGCGCGCGTAGAACTCTAAAAAGTCTATCGCTTCAGCCGTGTCCGCATCTGCTTCCTTCCACGGTTTTCCTGCTTCCTTCACAAGATAGCTTGAAAATTCATGCTTTCTTCTGCGCAAAATAGCCGCTGCCTTAAAGAGAATATTTGCGCGGTGCTCCGGTCTTTGTTTTTTCCAGGAATCAAATGCCTGCAATGCGGCTTGCATCGCTTTTTCAGCAAGCTCTTGATCCGCTGTAGACGCGTACCCAATGATCTCTTCTTTATTTGCCGGGTTAATAGAAATGATTTTGCGGTCCGTTTCAATTTTTTCTCCATTTATGACAAGCGGATAATGCTTGCCGAGCTGAGTGTTTACAAAGGCCAATGACTCCCCAAATGCAGTTTTATTCTTTGCTTCCGTAAAATCGGTAAATGGTTCGTGCGCGTATGTGACTGTCATATGTAGTCCCCCTCGTGTTATGAAATATATCTTCGCATATGAATAAAAATGCAAGAATCATGCCATTTTCTTGTCTTTTGCTGAAAAAACTTGTTGAATCGAACAGAAATTTGTCTAACAGGTGATCACCTTTCTCTATTTCCGATCTTGAACGCAAATTTATTTTGCGTTTTTTGCTCTTTACGCAAAAAACAAATGCAAAATTATTTTGCGGAGGCTTCTCAAATTAGACCCATCCGCGGAAACGCGATGCTTCTGCCGATTTTCTGATGCCCGTCATGTAAGCCGCCAAACGCATATCCACTTTATGTGTTGCCGCTGTTTGATAAATTGTTTCGAACGAGCTGACCATGACGCTTCTCAGTTTTTCTGCAACCTCTTCTTCCGACCAATAATATCCTTGGTTGTTTTGCACCCATTCAAAATAAGAAACCGTGACGCCGCCGGCACTCGCTAGGATATCCGGCACAAGCAGCACGCCTCTTTCATTCAGGATCTTAGTGGCATCAATGGTTGTCGGGCCGTTCGCCGCTTCAACGACGATTGACGCCTGAATGTTATGTGCGTTTTTGGCTGTGATTTGATTGGAGATCGCGGCAGGCACTAAAATATCGCAATCCTTTTCAAGCAGCTCCTCATTTGTGATGACGTCAGTAAATAAATTGGTGACCATACCAAAGCTGTCCCGTTTATCGAGCAAATAAGGGATATCAAGGCCGTCTGGGTTGTAGAGCCCGCCATTGGCATCAGAAATCCCGATCACCTTCGCGCCCGCATCGTGCATGAATTTGGCCAGGAAGCTACCCGCGTTTCCAAAGCCCTGTATGATGATGCGCGCGTTTTGCAGCTTGATCCCTTTTTTCTTCACCGCCTCTTCAATACAAATCGTGACGCCCTGTGCCGTCGCTGTTTCCCGTCCTTGCGATCCTCCCAAAACAAGCGGTTTACCTGTAATAAAGCCCGGAGAATCGAATTCCCGCAGCCGGCTGTACTCATCCATCATCCACGCCATAATCTGCGAATTGGTGTACACATCGGGAGCTGGAATATCCTTTGTCGGACCGACGATCTGGCTGATGGCACGGACATACCCCCTGCTCAGCCTTTCCAGTTCTCCAAATGACATTGTCCGCGGATCACAAATAATACCGCCCTTCCCGCCGCCGTAAGGAAGATTGGCAATCCCGCATTTGAGCGTCATCCAAATGGATAATGCCTTTACTTCCTCTTCATTAACTTCTGGATGGAAGCGAACGCCCCCCTTTGTCGGACCGACAGCATCATTGTGCTGTGACCGGTAGCCTGTGAACACTTTGACGCTCCCATTGTCCATTTTGACCGGAATGCGGACAGTGAGCATTCTCTGCGGCTCTTTCATGAGTTCATACATATCTCCCGGATAACCCAGCTTCCGAAGGGCTTCCTTAATGATTGTTTGGGTAGACAGAAATAAGTTAAGAGCTTCTTTTTCTTCATCTTTCGAGACTTGCTTTGCTGACATCTTTTTCACCTCATTGTTTTTTTGGCCGGCTGTAATGTAAGCGCTTTAAAAAATCAGCCCGCCAATTCCTTTCTTCATTGGATTCACCCTTATCATCATGCAAGATCCGTACCAGCTTTTGAATCCACAAAAAAAGAGACTGAAAACATCTCAGTCTCTGACTACAAATCTATCGATTAACGGGGATCAATCACCAGCTGCGTTTCAGCATAAAAACTGCCGATTCCCAAACCGTTTACTACATCGCCTTTAATCGTGTAAGTGCCTGCGCGAGGAAGCGTTTTGCGCACCATGACAAGGTCAAATTCGGATGCGCCTAACAAATCAAGCGTAAGCGGGAGTCTGACTGTTTTTCCATCGTTTAAAATCTGTGTTTCTTTCAGTGTTCTTCCATTCACTGAATCTCTTGTCGTAGCATGAAACCCGTCAGGAAATTGAAATTCTACCGCTCCAAGAGAAAGCACCGCATTTGGTTTATATGTCACTTCAATATCAGAAATGGTCCACTCTTTCGTGCTGTTAACTGTTTTTGCCTCGATTGATGCAGACTGTGCATGAGCTTGGCCCGAAGGAAGTAAGATTGATAGTAAAACAGCTGAACTGATGAATAATGAAGATACGAATGAAGTTCTTTTTAGCATGACATTTCCCCCTAATTGATTGTTGAAATTTGGCCAGAGCGTCCTCTGCAGAAAAAGCGCTTTTTCATAATTCGCGAATTACCAGTTCTTTTTCTTAAAAATTAATCTATCATCATTTTCCATGGAAGTAAATGTTTTTTAAGGAATATTAACACTTGGAATTCAATGAGAATTCCTTCCTGTTTATACAAGGTTCAAATGGACGATTTCCCTCTCTTTTTCTAGTAACATCTGCCTGACATTTTATATCTTTTATCCTATTTTAAAAAAGGGCAAAAAAAGTCGAAGATGCCTCTGCTCTTCGATTGATCACGTTCCTATTTTTATCTGAATTCAGTGTTCCAGTTAAAACCGATCGTCTCATCATCCCACGGAATTCTTTTTTCATCAGGCTGATCCGGGTTATACGACATGGTGGTAAAATAGATAATTGTCAGCGGCGTCTCTCCCAGCACTCTATATCCGTGAGCCACCCCTTTTGGGATTAATAACAGCATCGGGTTGTCTTCGCCCATATAATAGACGTCCGTTTCTCCTTTTGTCTTTGAATCCTCTCGAAGATCGTATAGGACAACCTGAGCGTGGCCGGTTGGGAAGAACCAGAGATCATCCTGCTTCTCATGATAATGAAATGCCTTAATCACACCCGGATAGCTTTTCGACCAAGAGGCCTGCCCAAAATGCTCAAGGAGATTCTCATCGTCCCGGACCAGCTCAGCAAAAAAGCCTCTGTCATCGCTATGCTTCATCAATTTTTTCACCTTGACTCCATCAATCACACGCACTGCTCCTTTCCTGCAAATACTCTCGTAACGCTTCCCGCCAGTGGCGGGGGCGGATGCCGGCTTCTTCAATAGCCCGATGGCTCAGCACAGAGTATGCCGGACGGGGCGTTTTGTTCCCGTATTCCTCTGTCGTTACAGACAAAATGGCTGTTTCCAGCCCGCTTTCTTCCATAATTGCCGTCGCAAACTCATACCAGCTGCATATGCCTGAATTGCTGACATGATAGATGCCCGGCGGATGGCTGAACAGCTTGATGACCGCTTCTGCTAAATCCTTCGTATAAGTCGGCGAACCAATTTGATCGCTGACAACCCGAAGCTCTTGTTTCGTTTCAGCAAGTTTCAGCATGGTTTCAACGAAATTACTGCCGCCATGTCCGTACACCCACGATGTCCTGATGATCGTGCTGTCTTTTGTCGTTAATCGTATCAGTTCTTCTCCGAGCCTTTTGCTTTTGCCATAAATGGTTTTCGGATCGAGGGGATCGTCTTCCCTATATGGCTGGGTTCCTTTCCCATTGAATACATAGTCCGTGCTGATATGAACATATTGAGCTCCGATGCGGGTTGACTCAAGCGCTGTATAATAAGCGCCGATTCCGTTAATCAAGTACGCTTTATCAAGCTCTTTCTCGCATTGATCAACCGACGTAAACGCGGCGCTATTGACCACGATATCCGGCTGATAATGGCCAAACGAATGCCGTACTGAGCGCTGGTCAGCAATGTTCATCATCTTCTTTGTTAACGCAATGACCTCATATCCGGCTTGCTTCAGCTGGCGGCATAGTTCCAAGCCAAGCTGTCCTCCCGCCCCAGTCACCAATACCTTTGTCAATCAGATCACCTTCTCATCGGTCATTGTCTGTATACCACTGAATCGTACGCGCAATGCCTTCTTCAAACGTCACTTCCTGCCGCCAGCCCAGTTCGTTTTTCAGCTTTGATGCATTGATCGCATAGCGCCGGTCATGCCCTTTTCGGTCTTCCACGTGGGCGAACAATTCCTCACAGCCCAGATGCTTCAAAATGGCACTCGCCAGCTCTTTATTCGTGCGTTCATTTCCGCCGCCGATGTTATACACCTCGCCGTCGGTTCCTTTTTCTAAAATCAGTTTGATTGCGCGGCAATGATCCTCCGCAAACAGCCAGTCTCGGATCTGGAGTCCATCGCCATACAGCGGAACAGGCAGGCCCTGCTTCGCATGACGGATAATCGTCGGAATCATTTTTTCGCTGTGCTGATAAGGTCCGTAATTGTTGCTGCATCGTGTAATGATGGCCGGAAGCTTGTGGGTTTTCACATAAGACAACACGAGCAAATCAGAGCTTGCTTTGCTGGCTGAGTATGGGTTATTAGGAGAAAGCGGCGTCGTTTCTGTAAACGCGGGATCATCCGCTTTTAAATCCCCGTATACCTCATCTGTTGAAATATGAATCAGTTTCTTGGCTTTTCCTTTCAAGACCGCTTCCGCCAATCGGTATGTCCCCATGACATTTGTGGTGATAAACGGCTCTGCTTGGGAAATGCTTCTGTCCACATGCGATTCTGCTGCGAAGTGAATGACGCCATCGTAGGTCTCATCAAACGCGCGGTCGATATCCTCCTGAACGCTGATGTCCCCTTTTACAAAGCGAAAACGGCTGTTTTGCTTTAATTTTTCCATTTCCTCCGGGTGGCTAGCGTACGTCAGTTTATCTAAAACGGTAATGCGCGCATCCGTTTCCCTCAGCATGAGCTTTGTAAACGTGAGCCCGATGAAGCCGGCACCGCCTGTAATTAAATATGATTTTGCCATCACTTTTCGTCCTGTCCTTTCCGTAAAGCCTGGTGTACAAGCTGGGAAGCGAGATAAAGCGATTCGTGAGTTCCGGCATCTACCCACCAGCCTGATAACACATCATACGTAAGCTGGCTGTTTTCGATGTATAGATTATTCACATCGGTGATTTCCAGCTCGCCGCGCTTTGATGGTGATATTTGTTCAATATATGAAAACACCTCTGCATCATACATATAAATACCGGTAACACAAAGGTTGGTCGGTGGCTGTTCGGGCTTTTCGATGATGGAACGAATCCGCTTGTTTTTCTCATCAATCTCAGCAATCCCGAAGCGTTCCGGGTCATCAACTTCTTTCAGAAGCACTTTTGCTCCTTTCCCCTGCTGTTCAAAGCGTTCTGTATAAGGCTTTAATGAATCTTCAAATATATTATCACCTAATAATAAAATGAAAGACTCTTTTTTCGTAAAGCGCTTTGCATAAGACAGCCCATCCGAAATGCCCGATGCTGCCGGCTGTACTTGATAAGTGATAGTAACGCCAAGCTCTTCCCCGTTCCCAAGCAGTTTGTAAAATTGCGGCATATGCTCCTTTTGGCTGATGAGTAAAATGTCTTTTATTCCGGCTTCCTCCAGCTTCATAATCGACCAGTATATCATCGGATACGGGCCTACAGGAAGCAAATGCTTGTTGACGGCTTTCGTTAAGGGCATAAGGCGTGAGCCGTTTCCTCCGGCTAAAATAACACCTTTCACATTAACACTTCCTTACATGCATTTTTATATCTCTTGTTCATATAAATCTTGAAGAATAGCTGTTACCCGCATAATGCCTTTGCCATCCACGATCGGCCTTCCTCCCTTGTGCAAAGAAAGGCGAAGAGGATAGCTGCTCATAATGCGCGACATCTGATAGATGAGTGTTTCATCCGGTACAAGCTCACCTAAGCCAAGATCAAGAGCGGCGCCTTGGTCAGCAAATGTTTTGGCTGTAGCCGTTTGATGCTCAACCTGAGAAAGAACAAGGCACGGCACGCCGATGCAAATGGCTTCATATAGAGAGATGCCGCCGGCGACAATGGCTGCGTCCGCTTGTTTCATCAAACCTGCCATATCATTTGTCTGTTCGATCATCTTGTACTGCGGCTTCTTTTCGATCCGCTTTCGGACTGCCTCTTGATGCGGTGAAGCGCTCCCCATTACAAACATTATGTTTTTGTCTTTTATGTCGGGGACTTGATCAGCGGCAGCCAGCACTTTAAAAATAAGCTGCTTCGGATCACTTCCTCCTAATGCAACAAGGATATTGCGACAGTCTTTCTTAAGTGTGTAATCCTCTCTTGCGGCCTGAAAGGCGGGGTGAAGAATAAGATAGTCCGGACCTTCATAGATGCGTGTGTTTCCCTGAACGTACACCCTGCTTCTGATGTCACCGTAAATTCCGTTAATGACTGCGTCACTATATTGAATTGATTTACCGTTTTTCTCTTCAAAAAGAACAATTTTCGCATCTGTCTCCGTCTTTATTTTCTTTAACAGCTCTGCAGGCGCGCCTAGAATATCAAACAAAAGCAAATCAAGCTTCTTGCTTTTTATTTCCCGGAGAATAAATTCGTGCTGCTGCAGCTCCGGCTTTACGATGACACGCCAATGCTCTTCATGAAGAAACGCTTCAGACTCCTGATTCGTATAAAACGTAATCAAGCATCGCTGTTTGAGCCCCTCCGCAAGCCTCTTCATCCGGACAACATGGCCCATTCCCTTTTCATAGCCGCCGTCTGCGAAGATCCCAACATGCATGGCTAGTCAGCCTCTCGTTCGATTGCCGCATCGGGATTCCGGTTCAGAAGGGTGATAAGCTCTGAGGCGGATACATCGGGGCGCTCGCCTGCTTTTTGATAGAGGGCCTTTATCGATTCATAGTCTTCCTTTGTATCAATAGTCAGCCGATATTGAGGGGCGCGAAATCGTTCCGGCGCCTCTAAAAACTGAACACGATAAAGAGCTGGATGATTCCTTATATATAACGTGACATGCTCCTGATATTGATCCTCCAAATCCTGAATACGGCTGATGTCAATTAACAGGTTGGCGTTGACCACTTCGCCGCAAATCCCTAATGGGGCATTCAGGATATACGTATAATCCGACCCTTGATCAAAATGCGCCTTAATCATTACATCGAGCAGCTCCGGATCGACAAACGGATTATCACCCGTTAACCGGATGATGACTGACGGTTTAACAGCTTCTATGACCTTCACAAACCTATCGAGGACACGTTCTTCGCTCCCGCGGAAAACACGAAAGCCTTGTTTGATACAGTGCGCCTCTAATATGTCGTCAGTTTCTTTGTCAGACGTGGCGATGACAAGATTATCCCGATCCTTTTGGTAAAACGCGCTTTTCCGGACACGGTGAACGAGAATGTCAAGTAAACGATTCGATCCGAGCGGCCGAAGCACTTTTCCCGGAAGCCTTGTTGAACCCATTCTTGCCTGAATGATAAAGAGAATATCATTCATGAAACGGGCTGTCCTTCAGTAAAATGTCATCCCAGATAATGCCTGTGTCGGCCGGAATGTCTCTTACAGCCCGAACACCGCTGGTCAGCAGTTCAAAAAATCTCGGGTGCAGCCCCTGCGGCTTTTGTCCGGGCCGAAGCACTGCGATATTGTCTTCACTAAAGGCTTCACCTTTTTGAATCGGAGCTGTTGTAAAAATGCCTCTATATGCAAAATTTCTGATTTCTCCTTCGATGGCGGTCGTTGTTTTGTATGAACTGCCAAGCAGTTTTTCAGAGACCGGCTTTGTGATCCCCTGTTTCAGCTCAGCTTCCGTTTTCCTGATACCATCGACCATTTCTTTCAATTCATCCGGATTTAATGCAAACGAGTGGTCGGCACCCGGCAGATCTTTATCGATCGTAAAATGCTTTTCTATCAGTTTTGCTCCGAGCCGAACCGCGGCACATGGCGCTTCTGTCGGATGCTCGCTATGATCGGAGAAGCCGATTACCGCCTCAGGAAAAGCGGCGGCAAGCATCGGAATGACGCTGAGGTTGCTGTACTCCGGCGGTGCTGGGTATTTCGCCACACAATGCATTATGGCAATTTGATTGTTTCCCTCTGCCCTGATGGTGCGCCAAGCTTCGTGAACATCAGAGATTTCAGCTCCGGCTGTCGAGAAAATCATCGGCCTGTTCAGCCGGGCGACATATTTGAGCAGCGGGAGATGGTTAATTTCATAGGATGCGATTTTAAAAGCGCTCGGCGAGGTAGACTGAAGCAGATCAGCTGACCCCTCGTCACATACCGTACTTAAAAAGATCACCTGCTTTTCGCGGCAGTAATCCAATAGCGGTAAAATCCACTCAGCAGGCATTTCCATAGATTGAACCAAAGAAAAAATAGAGACGTCCTTGCCCGCTGCCGTCTTGTACAAACCAGGATCTTTCTGGTACATCCTATCAGCTTGGAACATTTGAAATTTCACGGCATCCGCTCCCGCTTCCGCCGCGGCGTCTATCAGCGCAAAAGCCTGATCAAGCTTCCCGTCATGATTAATCCCCGCCTCAGCAATAATAAAAACAGGAGCGTCTTTGCCTACAGTTTTATTCGCGATCTGAAACGCTGCCATTATCTCGCCTCCTTGCCCGGCCAAATATGATAATAGTAATACGATTGTTCAGCGGTGAAGCCCATTCGTTCATAAAGGCGGATCGCCCTTACATTGTGAAGCTGCGTCCCCGCTGTTACCGTTCTATGCTTCTGGGTCTCCGGTTGTTCTATGAGATTCGCCAATAAATGAAACGCAATACGTTTCCCTTCAAATCCCGGCTTTACAGCCATCAAATCGAGAATGCACTCATCATCTCTTGATAAGCCCTGAAGATAGCCGATGACCTCGCCATTGTGTTTAGCGACAATATTGACCGCCGCCCTTCCATTCAGATTGTTTCGTGTCCACTCCTGAAATATTTTGTTTGCTGCATCGCGGCTGAGATGAGGATCCTGAAAATATCTGCTTTTTGTAAACGAGTCTCGGGCCAGCTCACATATCGCTTCTGTGTCTCCGGGCTCAGGCGGTCCCAGTTCAAAAAATGGCGGTGTTTTGTCATAAAAAGACGGAGGCATCGCCAGCTTCAGCAAACTCCCGACAAAGTAAGAGGATGGCTGCTGCTGTATCACATGCGCGGCTCCGATATCTTCAGCCGGAACACGGACAAAGATAAAATCCGTTTCATCCATTTGGCGTACAGTATAAAAAGCTTCAAACAGCCTCTTTAGCTGCCCGGTACTATTTGCCGCAAGAAGTTTGACGTTCATGACTTTCTTCTGAAGCACCTTGCTTTCCCACAAAGAATCTTCGTAAAGCAATACGCCTTGGAGCCTGCTGTTTTCAAAAAGGCCGAGGGAAAATTGATACGGAACATCCAGTGTAAGCTTTCTGCTTTGGAGAAATTCCTCAATTGCCTCTTTGGAGACATTTTCTTTTACCGTATACACTTAATCAGCCCCTTTTACGATATCCCGCACAGCTTCAATGACATCATCTACATCGTCGTCAGACATTGATGGATAGAGCGGGAGAGAAAGGGTTCGTTTATAGTAATTCATGGCATTCGGAAAGTCCGCTTCCTTATATCCAAATTGCTTTTGATAATACGGATGAATGTGTACTGGAATAAAATGAACGCTAGTGCCGATATTGTATTTATCCTTTAAAGCCGTAATCATTTCGCTGCGCGTAACCCCGGCCTTTTTTTCATCAACTTGCAGAACATATAGATGCCAGGCGTGCCTGCCGTCATCATGGACAAACGGCGTGATCAGTCCCGGAATCTGCTGAAAAGCGGTTTGATAGCGGCCGGCAATCTCTTCTCTCCGTTTCTGCATATCATCCAGCCGTTTCAGCTGATGAAGTCCGAGGGCCGCCTGCAAATCAAACATATTCATCTTATAGCCGGGCGATTCGACTTCATAGTACCAGCTGCCATTTGAAGAATAACGGTTCCATGCGGCTTTACTCATGCCGTGAAGGCTTAGCACCCGGATCTTATCGGCAAGCTCCTCATCATCAGTCGTCAGCATGCCGCCTTCCCCTGTCGCGAGGTTTTTGGTGGCGTAAAAGCTGAATGCCGTTGCATCCCCGATAGAACCGATCATTCTTTGCTTATAAGTCGTATATACCGCATGTGCCGCATCCTCCAGCACGAATAAACCATGATTTTGGGCAATAGCCAATATTGCATCCATATCGCAGGACTGCCCGCCAAAGTGGACGGGCACAACTGCTTTCGTTCGCGGTGTGACGGCCGCCTCAAGCTTTACCGGGTCAATATTGAGCGTGTTTTGGTCAATATCCGCAAACACAGGCGTCGCTCCCGTATGAATAATCGTATTGGCAGTCGAGCTGAACGTAAGCGGAGAGGTAATGACCTCGTCCCCGGGCCCGATCCCTTTTGCTTTCAAAGCCAAAAATAAAGCTGCGGTACATGAATTTACCGCCACGGCGTGCTTCGCCCCGACAAACGCGGCAAACTCTTTTTCAAACTGCTGAACCTTCGGGCCTTTAGAGAGCCATCCCGATTCAAGCGTTTCTGTAACCTCCTGAATTTCTTCCTTACCGATTAACGGCAATGAGTAAGGGAGAAAATGATTTCTCTTTTGCACCATTTCTTTGCGCTCCTATCATTTTATTCAGTATCTTCCCGCCTGTAATCAACCCCTGTTTTGGCTTTCAGTTCCGCAAATAAAGCATTTGTTGATTCTGCCACCGGATAATTAGCCGCTATGAATGCCAGGCGCGCCTCTTCTGCTTTTTGATGCACGTCGGGACTTCGAAGAACCTCAACCAAGGTGTGCACCAGTTCATCCGGCTGGTCAAACATAAAATCGCCAAGAGACTCATAATACGGATACGAGCGATTTCCGGACGATTTTCCGATCAGCACAGGCTTTTGAAACAGCATGGCTTCAAGACCGACTGTCGAGGTCTGCGTCACTGCGGCATCAGCATACGGCAGCAAATCATAAAGCTCCAGCTCCTTTTTGATGACTCTGCATGCTTTATGTTTTTTCGCCGCCTCGTGATACAGATCAAGCTTGTTTTTTCCGATTTCCCACGGGTGGGGTTTGATAATGATTTGCAGCTGCTTCTGATTAGAAAGCCCCTGGAGCACACCCGAATAAAAATCTTCTGAAAAGGGCTGAGTGGCAATGAGCACAATTTTTTTAGTCGGCTGAAAAGCAAGTTTTCGATAGAATATGGACATATCCATAGGCGTTCTGTTAAAAATCTGATCGAAGCGGGGATGTCCCGTTACGAGAATCTGCTCGGGTTTACAGCCTTTTCGTATGAACCACTCTGCTTCATACGCACCAAAAACAGCTTGATAGGTTGTAAAAACAGGAATGAAGGCTTCATCTCCCATCAATGCGCCATGCTGAAGACAAATGCTGACGGCCCCTTTTCTTTGACACATGAGAGCGAGCACCCTGCTGTAAATGTCTTCTGCCGTTCCGACAATAACAGCTGAAATCTTTTCCTGTTCAAACAGCGCATCAACTGTATCAATGGCCTCTATAAATAAAGGAATATCTTTGAAAAGCCGGTCGCGAAACGCTTGATCACCAAATGCCGGGTGATCATCATAAGGGGCGAGAAGCGAACAGGCTGTTTCGAGATACTGCTTCGAATCGCCTTTTTGGCATGAATCCGCAATCTCCCGCTTGCTAATTACAGGCAGATCACAATAATGCGGCAAACTCCATCTGGCCAAAACAGCCGTTTTTTCAGGATCAAATTGATAGTAATTTCCGTTTGAAAAACGCAGGTAATCAAAGTGCAAAATGACTTTCCCTTTAACAGGTTTGTCATTTGTTTTAACGATTTTTTGGATTCTTTCTTCAAAAAACGGCTGAATCTGTCCCTCATCGATATGCTGATCCACCGATCCGAACAATTCCGGTTCTTCTTCCATCATCACCCTCAGCTCAGGGCTGATGTATTGATAAAAATTACTGATAAGCCCAAGCGGAATCCCTTTGTAGCGAAGTTTGTCAAAAAGCTCCACGTACTTCCGGTACAGCACCCAATAATTGCTTAAATAGGCCGACAAGCTCTCACCCCATTCCAAGCTTTTTTAATGATTCACGCAGCTCTCGGCAATTTCGCTGCGGAGGAAGGTTCCTGACAAATTCATTTTTTTCTGATTCAAACAGCTGAAAGTGAATCGATTGGTCGGTAATATAATTCAGGTCCAGCTCCTCATCCAGTGGGTAAAACGGATAAAAATGATTGACTCTCCAAAAGAACCGGGCATCTCCTATACGGTAAAACGCCGGGCTTTCATCCCAATAGGAGCCAAACTTCTCCTTTACCTTCTCAAGCACCGAATACCTGTGCATCACCGAGCAATGATCAATTGCGCACGGTGCGTTCCATGTCACTTGAGCGGCAGGCCTGACAGTTTCTTTTACAATGTCGCGATTCTCGTTTAAATGATAGGTTTTGGAGGCTGAGTAAATCACAGCCTTTTCAGGATGGGTATCGAGCTCCCGCACCATTTTCAGGAGGCGGTCCGGCATATAGATGTTGTCATCCGTCGCATAGGTGATATATTCACCCTCCGCCATCTCAATCGCCTGATTGATCAGTGCCGCGTATCTCGTTTTTTCTGTTCTTTCCTTCACTCCAGATATATCGCTTTGATAAAAACGCACTCGGTTATCATTCAAAAAAGGACGGATTACATTCAGCGTCTCTTCATTGGAGTTGTCATCCATAATAAACAATTCAAAATCTGAAAACGTTTGTGAGAGTATGCTAGAAATGGACTTTGCCACATAATCGCTTTTGTTATAGCTCGTCATAATGACTGATACTTTAGGCAAATCCTACACCTCCTTCTTGGAACTTCACACCTGAAACTATCGTTATCTTATGTTGCTTATGCTCAAGTTGCGCTAGGGATACAAACCAATATGCGAAAAGTTTGTGTATGTCTATGAAAAACAGCGGCTGCCCAGAGCGAAATCTGATCGGTCCGCTGTTCTTTTTCAGCATAATCCAAGCATCAGCCTCATAAGGTGAAAGAGATAAAAATCGCACCAGCGACTAAGATCGTTTTCCATCGGAGGTGAGTCATCGCGGAGCGTTCACCTATACATCCAGAACATGTTTTGAATGGTTTTCATAAAAAGGAGGAACGATATGAAACCGAAAAAAAATCAATATCAGCAAATGCAGGCATTTGATAATATGCAGGGGTATCAGCCTCAGTTTGGCGCCAACCCGTACCCGCAGCAAGGCCAAGGCTCACAAATGCAGCCAATGGGGATGCAGCCAATGATGCCAATGCAGCAGGGACAGCAAGGACAACAAGGACAGCAGGGATTTGGATTCCCAGGCCAGCAGCAGGGCGGCGGTTTTCAAATTCCATCGGGGCCTACACCGTCAGGACCGGGCCAAAGCGTTCCCGGCATGCTGCCTGTTGAGGAATCTTACATCGAGAATATTTTGCGCCTGAATCGGGGAAAAACGGCCACCATTTATATGACATTTGAAAACAGCAAGGAATGGGGCTCGAAGATTTTTCGCGGCGTCATCGAAGCTGCGGGCCGGGATCACATTATTATCAGCGACCCGAAATCAGGAACACGCTACCTGCTCCTGACAATCTACCTCGATTACATTACATTTGATGAAGAAATTGCTTATACGTATCCATATTCCATGGCGTCCTATTCGCCAAGATAAGAAAAAAGCCAATCACTCATATGATGAGGATTGGCTTTTTTGTTTATAGATATTTGACGGCTGCGACAACGATCATAATCCAAGAAATAATAAACGCCACACCGCCGAGCGGGGTGATCGCTCCAAGAATAGAGATTTGCGTCACACTTAGAATATATAAGCTTCCGGAAAACAGCACAATTCCCGCAAACATCAGCCAGCCGGCTGTCGTGACACTGCCTATGCCGGATAATTTATCAGCCAGAAACGCGACAACGAATAACCCAAGGGCGTGATACATATGATACTGCACGCCTGTGTGCCAAACCTGAAGATACTTATCAGGTATTTTCCCTTCTAATCCGTGAGCGCCGAATGCTCCGAGTCCCACGGCAAGCAGGGCGTTAATGGCCCCTAATATGATAAAAACTTTCATCTATCTCTCCCGCCTTTTCGTTAAACTCATATCATTTATCTTATCGCACCTGCACCAAAATTCAATGTTTGTTCTCCGTTGACACGAGATTGTCGGATTTTCTCCTGCGCCAAAGCTGGAACTGGTCAGCTGCTATTGCAGCAAGCGTCCCTAATACGAGCCCGTTGCTTAATAGAGAAATAAATACCGGATGCAATCCCTTTAACGCAGTTTCAGGAACAAACATGATACCGACCCCTGTCAGCAGTGAGATACCGATGATAGACCTCACCCTTTTTGATTCTTCTTTCTCATATGAATCAAATTCGGCAAAGGCCAGACCGCCCATTGCGGAGAACACAACAAAATTCACCGCAAATCCAACGGGTGACGGCAGGCTCGCAAACGTATTCATAAAAAACGGGATCACGCTGATCACGATAACCAGAATACTGCCGAGCATAAACGGTTTTTTAGAAGGCATTTTGGTCGTTTCAATAAAACCTGCGGCTCCCGAAATCGGAACAGGCGCAATGGCTCCCGTCAAACCGCTAAGCAGATGGCTGAATGAAGCGGCAAAACCGGCATGGCGTTCATGATGCTTTCCATCAGGCTGTTTGCTGAATTTTTTCACTGCGATGTCCACGACCTTCATGCTCGCCAGCATATTCACGATCAGCAAGATAGTAATAAAAATAGAAGTGATGATCAGGCCGCTGTTAAATAACGGTGTCCCAAAAGGAAACAGGGAAGGCAGCTGAAACAGCCGGTCCGGCATTTCAATCGGCTTTGCCGCTCCGGCAGCCGCAAACAGCACCCATCCGCCGAACAAGGCTAATAAAATAGAATATTGCTTAAAAAACATGATGTTCGAATTTGTCATTATAAAGGCGGCAGCGATCACAACAAGCGCCAGACCAAATACAAGACCGTCCACCCCGTCCTGTCGATAACCGATTCCGAGAATTCCTTTTATAATGGGCTGACTCAGCTGCATGACAAGAAGCAATAAATAGACGCCCGTTACAACCGGAGTAAACAATTTTGCAAGTCTGTCAATGACCTTGAAAACACTTAATAAAAAGAAACATACAGCGCTTACAAGAAGAGCTCCCTGCAAACCCCGCAGTGTGTCTCCATATGTCGCAAACACAGTTCCCGTCAGCCCTGCGTAAATCGTATACACTCCCCACCACAAGCCGGCTGGGCTTTCATTGATCGGCAGTCTGTGGCCTTTCAAACACTGAATGACGGCGGCAATTCCCAGTACAAAAAAAGTGCTTTGAATCAATCTTGCAGAATCTGAGTGATCCAGATGAAACGACTGGGCAACCGCCACCGGAACAACAATCGCCGCAGCAATAATAAACGCTGTCCATTGCAGCGCGCCAAGAACCAATTTCACGTAAGCTCAACCTCTCTCTTTAAAAATCAAATAAAGACTCTCCGTTTCCATCCTCTTCCTGCTTCTCTTTTTCTTGCTTTCGATATTTGTTTAATCCCGCGCTCCCCATCATTTTTTCCATCATCAGCTGGTCTGTCGATGGCGGCGCGGCGGGACTTGGCGTAACGCTCGGCTGTATGCGGGGCGCGCTCGCGTTCTCCGGCTGATCAAGCACGACATCACACAGAGAACGGACAACCGCTACATAACGCTTCAGCTCCTCATCCCGTTCAGCTGTTTTTGCTTTTTTCAGCTCCTCTTCCATCTTTTGAATTAATGCAGATATATGAATGTTCATGAAGCACCCTCCAAAAAAATAAATGTTGTCTTCCTGCATTTTATCAAATTCCTGCTGTAAACGCAGATATGAGTTTGTTATTTTTTCTGACAAACCTTGCGCGATTGACAAGCAGAAGAGATTTTTCACATAATAAATCACCATACCTTACAAAAAGGAGAAACGGAATGAACAGCATCCCCTCTATCATCAGCAAGCATAAAGCCTATTTTGCGGCGGGACATACGAGACCGCTTGAATCGAGACTGAACATTTTGCGAAAGCTGAAACAAGCCGTCAGAACTCATGAAGCCGATCTCATAGCCGCTCTCTACCAGGATCTCCATAAATCCGAGCAAGAAGCATACTCAACAGAAATCGGAATCGTCTTGGAGGAAATCAGCTTTGTCATGAAACGGCTGAGAAAATGGTCCAAGCCGAAACGAGTCAAAACGCCGCTGACTCATCTAGGCTCCAAAAGCATCATCATTCCTGAGCCGTATGGAACCGTTTTGGTGATTGCGCCTTGGAACTATCCCTTGCAGCTGGCGCTTTCTCCGTTGATTGGAGCCATTGCGGCGGGGAACACGGTCGTTCTCAAGCCATCAGAATATACGCCGGCTGTTTCTGCTATTCTTTCCAAACTCATCAGCAGCGTTTTTCCAACTGATTATGTCGCTATGGCAGAAGGCGGGCCCGATGTCAGCACAGCATTATTACAGCAGCCCTTTGACTACATTTTCTTTACAGGCAGTGTAGCTGTAGGAAAAATCGTCATGGAGGCCGCCGCCAAACAATTAATTCCCGTAACCTTGGAGCTCGGCGGCAAAAGCCCCTGCATCGTCCATAAAGATGCTGACATTCAGCTTGCCGCCAAACGCATCGTCTTCGGGAAATTTACAAATGCGGGACAAACCTGCATCGCACCGGATTATTTATTTGTCCACGAGGACATCAAAACGAAGCTCACAGAAGAAATGAAGCGTGCGATCAGAGAATTTTACGGCCCTCAGCCGGAACGGAATCCGCAGTACGGCAAAATCGTCAGTGAACGGCACTATCAGCGGCTGCTCAGCTTTCTGAATGACGGCATCCCACTCACAGGCGGACAATCTGATCCCAATCATCACAAAATTGCGCCGACCATTCTCGAACAAGTGAGGGATGACTCTCCAGTGATGCAGGAGGAGATTTTCGGGCCGATTCTTCCGCTCTTTACATACCGCAATATCGGGGAAGTCATTGAGAAAGTCCAATCGCGCCCTAAGCCGCTCGCCCTGTATCTCTTCACCACAAACAAAGAAATTGAGCGCGCTGTTTTAGGAAATCTGTCGTTTGGCGGGGGCTGTGTCAATGATACGTTAATGCATGTGGCGACGCCGTATTTGCCATTCGGCGGCGTCGGGGAAAGCGGCATCGGCAGCTATCACGGCTTTGACAGTTTTAACACATTCACGCACAAAAAAAGCGTCGTCAAACAAACGAACCGCTTCGACTTCGCATTTCGTTATCCTTCCTCCAAAAACGGGCTGCGAATGATTCGAAAAATACTCAAATAAAAAAGCGCAGATCACCTGCGCTTTTTACAAATCCTTAATACACCAATCAATCGGCGCCTCACCCATTTTCTCCAAATAGGCATTCGCCCGGGAAAACGGTCTGCTCCCGAAAAATCCGTTTCTCGCCGAAAACGGGCTGGGATGCGTCGATTCAATGATAAAATGCTTGGACGTGTCGATCCGTTCTTTTTTCATTTGAGCATGCCGTCCCCACAAAATAAAGATAACCGGCCGCTCCCTTTCATTCAGCACGTCAATAATTCGGTCCGTCAGTCGCTCCCAGCCTTTTCCCTTATGGGAATTCGCCTGTCCGCGCCTTACTGTCAGCACAGTATTCAGCAAAAGAACGCCTTGCTTTGCCCAGCTCACCAGCGACCCGTGATTCGGGATGCTGCACCCGATGTCCTGCTGCAGCTCAAGAAAGATATTTTTTAACGAAGGCGGCTGCTTTACACCGGGCTTGACAGAGAAGCTTAAACCTTGAGCCTGTCCCGGCCCGTGATACGGATCTTGACCCAAAATGACGACCTTGACATCATCATATGATGTATAATGCAGCGCGTTGAAAATATCCCGGCTGTCCGGATAAATCGTTTGCTCCGCGTATTCCCGCTTCAGCATTTCTCTGAGCTCTTGATAATACGGTTTCTCAAACTCTTCCTTTAGCTGATTCCACCAGCTGTCTTGTAAAAGCTGTTTCAAGATTAGGCCCCCTTACGAACGATGAAGTCTGGAATAGACAGGCTCGCCATCCCAAACCATTTCACTTTTTGCTTCCCGCCTCTTCATCTCAGGCTCTTCAAGCAGGACGGCAAAGTTTTTCGTCGGCAGCTCCCCGAGTCCGTGCTTTTCACTTAAACGATCCAAATATTGCTTCCGCTTGGCGCCAAGGTCAGCAGACTGATTGTCTCCCGCGTCACTGAAGGCATAAATCACGCTGGCGCAAGGGACACGCTTCACCCGGTAATCCTTGGCCGCGCGCAGATAAAAATCCCAATCCCAGTAATTGTGCACATCAGCATCGAAATACCCGATTTCATCATGCAGAAAACGTCTGTACATGCTGCCCGACGGCACGTATGTAGAAAACACTCTCATATCCTCATAGTCAGCGGTATAAGCAAACAATTTCCTTGACACTGGATACCTTGTTCCGTTTTTCTCTTCAAACGAAACTATTTCCGCATCAGAATGAACGAAGTCTGCCGTTTCTATTTCCTTTGCCATTTTTTCGATATGCCCTGGCGTAAAGAAATCATCGTCATCACACAGCATAATGCAATCGCCAGACGCCTCTTTTACACCGGCATTTCTCGCAGCCACATGCCCCGAGTTCTTTTCTAAATTGATGACAGCAATCGGCAGCTCCGGATACAGTGCTTTGACCGGCACGACCGATTCACCGGCATCATTCACAATAATAATTTCATACGGCTTCAAGGTCTGGCGGGAAATCGACTCCAAAAGCTCACACAGAGCCGGAATCCGATTATAGGTCACAATTACGATAGAAATCTTCATGATGCTCTCCTTCTCATTTTCATAGTCATGTACTATTAAAACATATATTGGACGGGAGATCAGTGGGAATATCCTACTGAAACAGGAAAGGAGACCTTGAGAATACCAGATGATTTGCTAAGCCTTCTATATTGTGATACAGAGAAAATCTAACTATAATGAAAGACAAAACATGATGGAGGTTCAAGACATGTCTATGCATAAAGCACTCACCATTGCCGGCTCAGATTCCAGCGGCGGTGCTGGGATTCAAGCTGATTTAAAAACATTTCAAGAAAAAAACGTATACGGGATGACCGCCTTAACGGTGATCGTTGCGATGGACCCAAACAACAGCTGGGACCATCAGGTATTCCCGATCGATACTGATACAATCCGCGCCCAGCTTGCAACAATTACGGACGGCATCGGCGTGGACGCCATGAAAACAGGAATGCTGCCAACCGTTGACATTATCGAGCTTGCGGCAAAAACGATCAAAGAAAAACAATTAAAAAATGTGGTAATTGACCCGGTTATGGTTTGCAAAGGTGCTAATGAAGTCCTTTATCCGGAGCACGCCCAAGCCCTGCGTGAGCAATTGGCTCCGCTAGCCACTGTCATTACGCCCAACTTGTTTGAAGCCAGCCAGCTCAGCGGCATGGATGAACTAAAAACAGTTGACGATATGATCGAAGCCGCGAAAAAAATTCACGCACTCGGCGCTCAATATGTCGTCATTACAGGCGGAGGCAAACTCAAACATGAGAAAGCCGTTGATGTTCTCTATGACGGAGAAACAGCAGAAGTCCTTGAAAGCGAAATGATCGATACGCCTTATACACATGGCGCAGGCTGTACATTCTCAGCAGCCGTGACAGCGGAGCTCGCCAAAGGTGCGGAAGTCAAAGAAGCCATTTACGCAGCGAAAGAATTCATCACAGCGGCTATTAAAGAATCCTTCCCGCTAAACCAGTATGTTGGTCCTACGAAGCATTCTGCACTGCGCCTGAATCAACAATCATAAACAAAAGGGGCTGCCTTACAGAGAGGCAGCCCTTTTTAAATCACCGAAGACTTTTCACAGAAAAAACTGCCGATCCCATCGGCAGCCTGTTTATTTGATTTTTAAATTGTTTGCAGATTTCCTCAAAAATGTTTCTATCGACTGAACAAAAAGTGCATATTCCTTCATTTGTTCATATGCCCGCGTGAGAATTTCCGCCGTTTCACTGTGCGGCGTTGTTCCGCCAAGCATTTTTTTCAGCTGAAGCAGCACATCCTTATATTCTTCTCGCTTATCTTCAACTTGGTTAGCAGCCTTTTCCAAACATTCCGGTGTTATCTTCTGTTCATGTATATTCAAGAAAACAACTCCTTTTACAGAAAAAAATAGTAGGTTATCGTTGAAGAATAGCACAGATGGCTCAGATTTCACATAAGAAAATAGAAGGATTTTCTACATAAGTGTCCAAATTCCGACATTCATTTCAGATTTCCCGGTCGAACTGGCTGTTACTTCATGATTTCCCGGGAAAGGAAAATATCTCGCACTAAAGACCTCTTCTCCGTTATTCATAAAGATTTCCACAGATGACGCGTCGAGAAACATGTGTACGGTATGCAAATCCTTGATTCGGCAATGTCTCGCTTCTGTTCTTTTTCCGTCAAAGCTCTTTCGTTCCAGCGTAACAATCCCCTCGTCTTTATGGAAGGAAAACGTAGCCGTTCCGCGGATACTGATTGAAAAGCCAGACTCCGTATGAATGTCTTCCAGCAGAATCTCAGCTCTTTCAGGTTTTTCCACTGGAAGCGTACCAGATGATCCATGCATATTGATGTGTATTTTTTTCTCATTTCTGCGCATGGCTTTTAGCTCAGGCAGCGGCTGCTGAATCAGCTTCTGGCCTGAAAGCGTCAGCTGTCTCGGCAGCGTCATGCAGTGAATCCAGTGGCAGTCAATGGTCGGATGGGACCCTTCATCCTGATCAGGCACCGCCATCCATGCAAACAAAATCCGCCTTCCCTGATCGTCTTCAAGTGTTTGCGGCGCGTAAAAATCAAAACCTTGATCAAGCTCCGTAAATTCACCATGCTTCAGTTCAGGCTTGTTATAATCGAGACGGCCGACAAAATAACCTGATTGATATACGTTCTGATAACGGAAACCGTCAGCCTCAAGCCCTTGAGGCGAAACAATCAGCACGTCCGATCCTTGAAGGGAAAACAAATCAGGGCATTCCCACATGTATCCAAAATCGTCCAGCCCGTTGAAGCCCGCGCCGGTTATCGGGCCAAGAAATCTCCACTCACTCAGGTTATCAGAAGCAAACAATACAGCCTGCCCTTTCAAATTCTCTGTTTGCGCACCAATCACCATATACCATGTGCCTTCATGCTCCCATACCTTCGGATCGCGAAAATGCGCCGTATATCCTTCCGGAAGGCGGGCGACAACACCCTTTTTCTCAAAGGACAGCCCGTCGTCAGAAACAGCAAGGCATTGATACGTTTCCCGATTTCCATCCTGATCCCTGACATTTCCTGTGTAAAACAGATAGAGCCGATCGTCTTTCGTGACAGCGCTGCCCGAGTAGCAGCCGTTTTTATCAAACCAATCACTCGGAGCCAGCGCAATCTCTTCCCGCTTCCAATTCACAACATCCTGTGTCGTATAATGCCCCCAAAATTTTGCGCCGTGCCCTGTCTGAAACGGCTGCCACTGAAAGAATACATGATAGCTGCCCTTCCAATAAATCACGCCATTCGGGTCATTCAGCAGCCCAACCGGCGGCATGATGTGAAAATGCTGGCGGTACGGATCGCTGTTAGCGATGGGCTCTTTTTTCTCCACTTCTTCATAAGCCCGGCGACGAAGCTCCTGGTCATGTGCTGTCATTTTTTCCTCTCCTCATCCTCATTAATCTTCATGACAAATGCTGCAATGAACGCTGACACTGCTGCAATCGCCATGCCAATCAGATAGTGAATCAAGTTGCTGACGCCAAACGGAGCCGCAATGGCGATCATCGGAATTCCCGTTAACCCGTAAGCGTTTGCAGCTACATGTGTAAAGACGACATATGCTCCACCCAATGCGCCTCCGATCATCGCGGCGATAAACGGTTTTCGGTAGCGAAGATTGACTCCGAATATGACGGGCTCAGTAATGCCGAGAAAAGCGGAAAATGCTGCCGGAAGCGCGATTTCTTTTGTCTTTGCCTTTTTCGCCATAAAGAAGACGGCAAGACCTGCCCCGCCCTGTGCGACATTCGCCATTGACCAGATCGGCAGCAAGTAGTTTTTGCCTATATCTGCAATAAGCCCAGCCTCAATCGCATGGAAGCTATGATGAACGCCTGTCAGCACGATGAGTGAATACGTGCCCCCGAAAATCAGGCCCGCAACAAAACCGGCATGGTCATACACATAAGTTAAAGCAACCGTAATGCCGGAGCCAAGCGCTCTGCCTAGAGGGCCAATCGCGATAAAAGCAACAAACCCGGTGACAATCACAGTAACAAATGGTGTAACAAGCAAATCCACCGCATGTGGAACCACTTTTCTCGTCCATTTCTCTACCTTGCTCATCACATACACCGCAAGCAGGACAGGGATAACAGTTCCCTGGTAGCCGAGAAGAGCGATATCAAATCCGAAAAGATGCATGTAATCAGGTGTCGCTTCCGCCAATCCCCATGGATTTAAAAGATTCGGATGAATCATGATTCCCCCGATGACCGCTCCCAAGTATGGATTGCTGCCAAACTCTTTTGAAGCGCTGACCCCGATTAGAATCGGCAAGAAAATGAATGCTGCACTTGAAAACATATCAAGCAGCTGCAAAAGCGCAGAATCCTTGCTCATCCAATGAAACGCATTGATCATACCCAGCAATCCCATTAATAGGCCGCTGGCTACAATAGCCGGGATGATTGGAACAAAAATATTAGAAAGCGTTTTCGCAAATCTCGCAGCGGGATTCAGCTTTTCTTTTGCCGCATCCTGATGATTTACGTGTTCTTCACGCTCGATATCAGCTTCTTTAGCAAAGGCATCGAATACTTTATTCACAAGGCCTGTTCCGAAAATGATCTGGTACTGGCCAGACCTGCTGAAAGCCCCTTTGACGCCATCAAGCTCTTCTACTTGTGCTTGATCTATCTTTGATTCATCTTTCATCACTAAACGCAGTCTTGTTGCACAATGAGCCGCGCTGATAATATTTTCTTTCCCTCCGAGAAGCTCAATGAGGCGTTTTGCAGTCTCTTTGTAATCCATCTATTTCTCCCCCTTTTATTTAAACAAAAAAGACCTAAAATTCGCCAACGAATAAAGGACACAGCGATCCTTTTTCATTTACGCAAATTTTAGGTCTTGCCTGCTTTACCAGTCACAATCCCGCTTATTCAGATTAAGAATACGCTTTCATCATAAATCATGACAGCGTTTTCGTCAACTATTTTTTTAGTTAAATAGTTTGATAAAACATGTAGACAAAAATTCGTAAAAATTAATTGTGAAATACTTCACAATATCGTGTTATACTATGCTCAATCATGAAAGAAAGCAGGAAAAGACAATGGAAACTCAAGCATTGCAAAAGGTTGAACAGTATGCTTTGAAAAAACAAAACATATTCGCTTCAAGCAAAATCCGTTATGTGCTTCGGTCCATTTTGGCCAGTATGTTTATTGGTTTTGGCATTACAGCCGCAAGCAAAACAGGCAGCTATTTCTTTATGGCTGATTCTCCGTTTGCCTTTCCGGCAGCCGCTGTCACTTTCGGGGCCGCTATTCTGCTGATTGCTTACGGAGGCGGAGATTTATTTACCGGCAACACCTTTTATTTCACCTATACCGCGCTCCGGAAAAAACTCAGCTGGCGCAACACCCTGTACTTGTGGATGTCAAGCTATGCCGGCAATTTAATCGGCGCCATTCTGTTTGCCATCCTGATCAGCGCGACGGGACTTTTTGAGGAGCCTTCTGTTCATTCCTTTTTGATTCATTTGGCAGAGCACAAAATGGAACCGCCGGCTTCCGAATTGTTTTTCAGAGGAATGCTGTGCAATTGGCTTGTGTGCCTCGCCTTTTTCATTCCAATGTCTCTCAAAGGGGAAGGAGCAAAGCTTTTTACCATGATGCTATTCGTTTTCTGCTTCTTTATTTCCGGCTTTGAACACAGCATTGCCAATATGTGCACATTCGCCATCTCGCTTTTGATCGAGCACCCTGATACAGTGACACTGATGGGAGCAGTCAGAAACTTAATCCCCGTTACGCTCGGCAATCTGACCGCGGGAATAGTTATGATGGGCTGGATGTACTACACACTGAATCCTGATCAATAAAAAAACTTCCAGAGATCACTCCCTGCAAGTCAAAGCGGTTATTCCGAGAGATCTTGAAGACGCTGGACATGCAGCGTGATATAGCCGGCCTCGGATTCCGGCAAATGTAATTGATATTCATTTTTCAAAAACTCCGCCAGCTCCAGCGCACATTGATAGGCGAATGAATACTTTTTTTGGATGAAATAAAGCATCTCCTCGTCCATACGATGGAGCGCTTCATTTGATTCCAACCGGCTGACCGCGTATCGCAAATGCGTGACAAGGCGTTGATAGGAAATGCTGTTTTCATCCACCTTTCGATTAAAGTATTGTTCTATTTTCTCTATCATTTCTTTGATCATGGTCGTATGCTTCAGCGCCGAATACATGCTCTCCGCATCCATCTTGGCCGTATGGATGTGAAGGGCAATATAACCCGCTTCATCTTCAGGCAGAGACACGCCCAATGTCTCTTTTACATGTCCGATCGCCCACAGGCCGATCTCATATTCTTTTTTATAGAGCGCCTTTATCTCATGCAGCAATTTATTCTGCACAAGCAGCCCATTTTGAATCCTTTCGATCGCAAAGGACAAATGGTCAGAAAGCGCGATATGAATGTGATCGCTCAGCGGCGCCGCGAGCTCTCCTTCCGCATAGCTGATGATATCCTCAGCTATTTCTATATGCTCCTCCGGCAGTGTTTGCAGGATTTGTTTGAACTTTTCATTCTCGTCGCGCACGACAAAGATCTTTTCCACTTTACTCATAGGGATGAGATCATTTTTCTTTTTTTGAAAAGCGATTCCCGGCCCCATCACGATTTTTTCCTGATCATCCTCTTTTATTAAAGCCGCATTGTTGTTTAATACTTTATAGATTTTCAAGAGGTTATCTCTCCCGCCAATTTGCTTTTGACTGGGATTTTACCTCCTTTTGACTGCCATGTAAAGATGCGGGCCCGCTCTCTCCTGCTTTGGCGATTCCTTGAAGGCTTGCAAACATCTTCTTTTATAAAGCGCGGCGGCTTTCGCTTTCTGCTTTTCTTCCTCATTCACAGCCATCCGCCACTCATAAAACGAAACGAGTCCTGCGGCCTGCACAGCCGCCTTTCTTTGGTATGTACGCTGAGCCGAATAGACCGCGGCAGCCGCAGTTTTTCTGTCCGGCGTCACCCAGTTCATCAAAAAGACCATCCACACCCGTAAAGATACAAGCAAACGTTTCATAGAAAAACATCCCTCCGCTTCTTTTTGGCAGGCAGCCTTTTTAGCAGCCCGTTTTCTCAGCCGCAGCCCGCAAGAAAAGACGGCCGATTTCTTTTCTCGCAAACTAGCAGCTCTAGCAAAACTCATGACTCTATGATAGACCGTGGAAAGAGAATTCTTTGTCACAATATGAGTGAAAAAACCAACTAGTTTTTAGAAGTTTTGTTGAAAGCTGAAAGAATTGAAATGAAAATTGGAGAACCGCTTTGAAAACTTTATACACAAGTTATCCCAAAGATAAGAACAACTTAATCACAAGAGATATCCACATGTCCACAAACTCTATCTATATTTTGTATACGAACGTATATTCCTAACTATATATATACACAGGTTTATTCACTTATACACAGGGTTCTGTGTATAACTCCTTCGTTATACACAAACAAAATCCAATAAATGGTCCAAATGACACAAGGATTTTTTTGAATTTTCAAGAAATATATACTAGATCTTTCACATTTTTTCTAAATACAAAGGGGGAAACACATTGAAAAAGGGGATCATTCGCTTTCTGCTTGTAAGTTTCGTCTTATTTTTTGCGTTATCCACAGGTATTACGGGCGTCCAGGCAGCTCCGGCTTCTTCAAAAACGTCGGCTGATCTGGAAAAAGCCGAGGTATTCGGTGATATCGACATGACGACAAGCAAAAAAACAACCGTTATAGTGGAATTAAAAGAAAAATCCTTGGCAGAAGCGAAGGAAGCGGGAGAAAGCCAATCGAAAAGCAAGCTGAAAACCGCTCGCACCAAAGCAAAAAATAAAGCAATCAAAGCGGTGAAAAACGGAAAAGTAAACCGAGAATATGAGCAGGTATTCTCAGGCTTCTCTATGAAGCTTCCAGCTAATGAGATTCCAAAACTTCTCGCGGTAAAAGACGTTAAGGCAGTGTACCCGAACGTCACATATAAAACAGACAATATAAAGGATAAAGACGTCACAATCTCCGAAGACGCCGTATCTCCGCAAATGGATGACAGTGCGCCTTATATCGGAGCAAACGATGCATGGGATTTAGGCTACACAGGAAAAGGCATCAAGGTGGCGATTATTGACACTGGGGTTGAATACAATCACCCAGATCTGAAGAAAAACTTTGGACAATATAAAGGATACGATTTTGTGGACAATGATTACGATCCAAAAGAAACACCAACAGGCGATCCGAGGGGCGGAGCGACTGACCACGGCACACACGTAGCCGGAACTGTGGCTGCAAACGGAACAATTAAAGGCGTAGCGCCTGATGCCACACTTCTTGCTTATCGTGTGTTAGGGCCTGGCGGAAGCGGCACAACGGAAAACGTCATCGCGGGCGTGGAACGTGCAGTGCAGGACGGGGCAGATGTGATGAACCTGTCTCTCGGAAACTCTTTAAACAACCCGGACTGGGCGACAAGCACAGCGCTTGACTGGGCCATGTCAGAAGGCGTTGTCGCTGTTACCTCAAACGGCAACAGCGGACCGAACGGCTGGACAGTCGGATCGCCGGGCACATCAAGAGAAGCGATTTCTGTCGGTGCGACTCAGCTACCGCTCAATGAATACGCAGTCACTTTCGGCTCCTACTCTTCAGCAAAAGTGATGGGCTATAACAAAGAGGACGACGTCAAAGCGCTCAATAACAAAGAAGTTGAGCTTGTCGAAGCGGGAATCGGCGAAGAAAAGGATTTTGAAGGGAAAGACCTGACAGGCAAAGTCGCCGTTGTCAAACGAGGCAGCATTGCATTTGTGGATAAAGCGGATAACGCTAAAAAAGCCGGTGCCATCGGCATGGTTGTGTATAACAACCTCTCTGGAGAAATTGAAGCCAATGTGCCAGGCATGTCTGTCCCAACGATTAAGCTTTCATTAGAAGACGGCGAAAAACTCGTCAGCGCCCTGAAAGCTGGTGAGACAAAAACAACATTCAAGTTGACGGTCTCAAAAGCGCTCGGTGAACAAGTGGCTGATTTCTCATCACGCGGCCCTGTTATGGATACGTGGATGATTAAGCCTGATATTTCGGCGCCAGGGGTCAATATCGTGAGCACGATCCCAACACACGATCCTGACCATCCATACGGCTACGGATCAAAACAAGGAACAAGCATGGCATCGCCTCATATTGCCGGAGCGGTTGCCGTTATTAAACAAGCCAAATTAAAGTGGAGCGTTGAACAGATTAAAACCGCCATCATGAATACCGCTGTCACTTTAAAGGATAGCGATGGGGAAGTATATCCGCATAACGCTCAAGGCGCAGGCAGCGCAAGAATCATGAACGCGATCAAAGCCGATTCGCTCGTCTCACCTGGAAGCTATTCATACGGCACGTTCTTGAAGGAAAACGGAAACGAAACAAAAAATGAAACGTTTACGATTGAAAATCAATCTTCCATTAGAAAGTCATACACACTTGAATACTCATTTAATGGCAGCGGCATTTCCACATCCGGCACAAGCCGTGTTGTGATTCCGGCACATCAAACCGGGAAAGCCACTGCAAAAGTAAAGGTCAATACGAAGAAAACAAAAGCTGGCACCTATGAAGGAACGGTTATCGTCAGAGAAGGCGGAAAAACAGTCGCTAAGGTACCTACATTGCTGATTGTGAAAGAGCCCGATTATCCGAGAGTCACATCTGTCTCTGTCAGCGAAGGGACTGTACAAGGCACCTATCAAATTGAAACCTACCTTCCTGCGGGAGCGGAAGAGCTGGCGTTCCTCGTCTATGACAGCAACCTTGATTTCGCAGGCCAAGCCGGCATTTATAAAAACCAAGATAAAGGTTACCAGTACTTTGACTGGGACGGCACGATTAATGGCGGAACCAAACTTCCGGCCGGAGAGTATTACTTGCTCGCATATGCCGCGAACAAAGGCAAGTCAAGCCAGGTTTTGACCGAAGAACCTTTCACTGTTGAATAAGAAAAAGCCCTGCCGAATCGGCAGGGCTTTTTAAAGATCAGTCAGCAAACGCCTCCTGCAATAATCGATACGATCGGAGCTTATCTTCAAAATGATGCGTGATGGTCACCACCATGATTTCCTCTGTTTCATACGCTTTACTCAAAGCTAGCAGCCGCTCCTTAACCTGTTCTTTCGTACCAACAATCATTCGATTTCGATTATCAGCAATTCGTCTCTGTTCATAAGGAGAATACGTATTTTTCCGAACAGCTTCATACGAAGGAACTCCCTCTAAAGGAATACCCTGCTCTCCCGCCAAAAGTGTAAAATCAAGCACAGCCCCAAGCTCCTCTGCCTTCTCCTCCGTGTCAGCACAAAGAACAAAAACAGCAACTGCCGCTCGGGGCGTATCTCCTAACACAGATGGTTTGAATCGCCTCTTATACTGTCTGACAGTACCCTCTCCGCCCTCTCCATTGATAAAATGGGCAAACATATAGCCAGCGCCAGATTCAGCTGCGAGCAGCGCGCTTTCTCCAGATGAGCCGAGCAGCCACACATCCGGAGCCGTTGAAATATGCGGCGCAGCCGTCAGATTCGGAAAACGGTGTTTATCATCCACCAAATCATGCAAATACATGGTCAGCTCCTTGATTTGCTGCGGATACTGATCAGCATTGCGCTTACCGCCGTCATTCAGCGCCCATGATGCAATCGGCATTCCCCCCGGTGCTCTGCCAAGCCCCAGGTCAATTCTTCCTGGTGTCAGCCCCTCCAGAACACGAAAGTTTTCAGCAACTTTATAAGCACTGTAATGCGGCAGCATGACTCCTCCTGATCCAACACGGATTCGCTTTGTTTTCGCCGCTATATGACTGATTAGCACCTCAGGACTGGACCCTGCCAGCCGTTTTGAAAAGTGATGCTCAGAAACCCAAAATCTCTTATATCCAAGGTCCTCAGCAGCTTGAGCAAGCGCAACGGTTTGCTGTAAGGCCGTTTCTGCATTGCTGCCCTCTGATACTGGAGATTGATCTAATATACTTAATGAAACCATCCCTACCACCTCATCCTCATCGTATCACTGATCTTCTATTTTTTCTCCAAAGCCGCTCACACTGCTTATCAGTGTCCCCTATCATTCGCCATTTATTTGTGAAAGCCTGTCCCTATTTGTCGGAATATGTTACACGTGAAACATAAAAACCCCTCCAGACGGAGAGGTTTGCTTTAGTTTTTATTAAAGCCCTTTTCTTTCACGTAGTCATTTAAATACGTACGCGGCTTTTGCTTCATAAAGTTCAGTATTTGATCGGACCACGTTTCTTCCCGCTGCCCGTTTGTTCTTTCTCTATAGTAATCAGAAATGGTTTTGTCATACGTATTCATAGTATGACGGAAATCGTCTGTGTTCACATTATACGTATTCTCATGATAAACGGCCTGCTTTGGCAATCTCGGTTTTTTGCCGGAAAGGTTCGCAGGATGGCCTACTGCCAGTCCGAAAAGCGGGAGCACATGGTCAGGCGTTTGCAGCACCTCTGTCACCTTGTCCAGTTCATTCCGAATGCCGCCGATATAGCAAATGCCAAGCCCCATGGATTCAGCGGCAATGCTCATATTTTGCGCTGCCAGCGCCGCATCAATCAAGCTAACCATAAACATTTCTGTATTCTCGAGCAGCTCAGAAATATGTTCACCTTTTTCCTCAGCCAGTTTTTGATGGCGGTACAAATCCGCACAAAATACAAAAAAGTGTCCGTTCTTCTCAACGTAAGGCTGATTCCCAGCAAGCACGGACAGCTCACGTTTTTTCTCAGGATCAGAAACCCCGATAATCGAATATGCCTGCACATAGCTGGATGTAGACGCAGCCTGCGCACTTTTCACTAATGTATCAATTTCTTCAGCTGTCAAAAGCTGATCAGTAAAAGACCGGATTGACCGATGATTCAAAATGGTTTCGATTGTGTTATTCATCACAAAAACCTCCTTATCACTTTTTATCATATCCGAAAAAAAGTGATCTCAAAAGCGAAATGCTCTGCACAAAAAAAGACAGCCTCTGTAAAGGCTGTCTGCATATTAAGAATTAAAAAGATAACTTCTGTATTTCGTCAGCTGCACACTTGCATTATATACAATCCCAAATCCGATTAACGTGGAAAGTGTCGAGCTTCCCCCATAGCTGACAAACAGCAGCGGAATCCCGGTAACAGGCATAATTCCAATGTTCATTCCGATATTCTGGAATGTGTGGATCACAATTAACGCCGTATAGCCAACGCAAAAGAAAGAAGCGAAACGGTTAAACGGATGTATTTTGTCTATTAGAACAACAAGCCTGTAGATTAAAAAGAAGAACATGATGACAACAATTGCACAGCCTATAAAGCCAAATGACTCACCTATTATAGAAAAGATAAAGTCAGTCGTACTCTCTGGAACATAAACCTTCAAATTAGAAATACCATTACCTAAAATACCACCAGATCCTATTGCCATGATGGCCTGGTCAACTTGCCAGCTGTCATTTGAATCTTCCTGTGTCTCATTTGAAGCAGACACCCAAGAAGTGACCCGCTTAATTTGATAATCCTGTATTCCAACTGATTTAGCAACGTCAGGAAAGTTTATCATTACTAATAAAATTAATGAAATGAGTAAGATACCTGAACCAGCTATGATCGCAATCAATTTCCAATTTATACCTGACATAAAAACCATTACAAGAACGATAAACATACATATTCCCGCAGTCCCAGCATCCTGCATCAGGATAAGACCTACAGGAATAACTGCGACACCCGCAATCTTTAATAACAAGTGGATATCATCCCTAAGCGTCCGAACTCCTTTAGGATTAGCTTTTCCAATAACTGAAGCAAGCATCATAATCAAACCAACCTTCATAAACTCTGACGGCTGTATTGTTATTCTACCGATCCTAAACCAACTTTTTGCCCCTTTAATAACAGGTGCAATAGACTCGGGACTGATTTTAAGAATAATCAAAGATAAAATACCAATGATAAAAATATATAAACTTAACTTTTCAAGCTGTTCTAAATCAAAGTACAAAAGAACTGTAATGGCAACAGCTCCCAAAAAATAAAACACAATTTGCTGAATCCAATCCGTGTTCCCATACTGCCCAAACTGACCGGCAGCATAAATTGATACTACGCTTATAATAAAAAACACACCAAATATAAAAATCAAATCCCCCTGGTAAAAGGGGCTTTGCTGTTTCTTATATCGACTCATTCTATCCCGCCTTACATTTTCATCGGAAAATCACTAATGTTTATTATACATGAACCACGTTCAAGATGACACGTGAAGCTCGCTTCCTTTTATGTTTTTTCAGCATTTGCAGCGCTTTTTCAGCTACACGAAATATGACGTATCATAAACCGAAATGTTTCGATTGACACAAAACTTTTCAAATGAAAAAAACGCCATACCAAAAGAATTTGTTAAAAAACGAATGCGATAATGTGTTATGTTCCCAAATAATGTGATACCTCATATAGAAACAGCTAAAAATTCAGAGCCCCATGCCCATACATTCTCCTAGCATATTGAACGAAAAAAATAAGACGATAGATCCAGTCCATTTCTGCAAAAACACGTATCAATTTCTGGAAAACATGGTATAATAATTGTAACAGAATGTTCAAAAAACAATCACAAAACAGACACAACTCAGTTCCTCTATTTCATTTTTGTAAACGCTATCACAAAATGAAAGGAGACGGGTATGATGGACATGTTTTTTGCTTACTTATTGGTTGCCAGCGCAACGCCTCTCTTTATTTGGCTTGATAACAAAAAAGTCGCACTCTCAGCTATTCCGCCAATCATTTTAATGTGGGTATTCTTCTTCTTTTACGCAACAGAAAGCCTTTCTCCACTTGGACACACTCTCATGATTATCTTGTTTGCCGTTAACGTCATTGTCGCTCATATCGCCGCATTTATCATTTACGGCCTTCCGTATCTTCGCAGAAAGCGAAGCAGCTGAAGACAGCAAAAAACCCTCTTCCAATGAAGAGGGTTTTTGTATTATTCGTTATGGCCTGAATGCTCTGAGTGTTCAGCGCCTCCAGGAGGATTTCCGTCCATATGGTCACCATGGTGATAGTGAGCCGCGAAAATCCAGATGGATCCAAGTACGATAACGATCGCGCCAAAGAATCCGAACAGCGTGTTTCCGACTTGGATCGTGCCGTTTTCGCTCTCTGTCATATGCATGAACATGAGAAGCTGCAGCGCCGCCTGAATGAAGGCGAAGCCGAAGATAATCCAAAGTTTTGCTGATGAGCTCAGGTCAGTATACACTGCAACCCATAGAGCCAGCAGGGTCAAAACGATAGACAGGATAAAACCTACAATGTGTTTCCATGGAAAGTGACTGTGTTCAGCAGATTTGTTTGCCATTTTACAGACCCCCCAATCCCATGAGATAGACACCTGTAAAGATGAAAATCCATACAACATCTAAGAAGTGCCAGTACAAGCTTGAGATAAAGATTTTAGATGAAGTTTGCGGAGTTAAGCCGCGTTTCTTCAACTGAATCAGAATTCCTGTGATCCAGAAAATCCCGATTGTTACGTGAGTTCCGTGAGTTCCAAGTAAAACAAAGAATCCAGACCAGAACGCACTTGTACTGAGAGCCGCTCCTTCATGTACATAGTGAACAAACTCGTTGATCTCGCATCCGACGAAGCCGGCACCGAGAAGAAGAGTGATAATTGTCCAAATGACTACGCCTTTTAAACTTCCGCGGCGCATTTCATGAACAGCGATCCCGCAGGTAAAGCTGCTGATCAGCAGCAAGAACGTCATAATCATTACCAGATTGACTTCAAATAGTTCGTCTGGCAAGACACCTCCAGCTGTTCTGTTTTTAAGAACGAAGAAGGTTGCAAATAGTGTTGAGAACAACACAATTTCTGCCCCTAAAAAGATCCAAAACCCGAGAATATTAAGTCTGCCGGTTTCAGATTGATATTCCATAGGCGCGTTAGAATTGCCGTGTTCTGCATGTTCCATAACTCACGCCTCCTTATTCGGAAATCTTTCTTTCCGTCTCTTTTATTTCATCAACACTAATGTAGTAGCCGTTGTCGTATTCGAATGAACGCAGAACCATGCAGAGCAGGACTCCGATCAATCCGACTACGCCCATCCAGTACCATTCAAAGACAAGTCCAAAGCCTGCAAGACCGAAGGCAACAGACATAAAGAACGGTCTGCCTGAGTTGCTTGGCATATGGATTTTCTTGAATTTGCTTTCAGGGTATAATTCAGTTTTTTCTTCTTTCATATGCAGGAATGCATCTTGAGATTTGACTTCAGGAAGCACCGCAAAGTTGTAATGCGGCGGAATCGCAGAAGAAGTCGCCCAATCAAGCGTACGTCCCACACCCCATGAATCTCCGCTGATTTCACGAGTAGAGTAACGGAAGCTGTAGTAGATGTTATAGCAAAGGATTAAGAATCCTACACCCATCATGAAAGCTCCGACTGTTGAGATAAAGTTCAATGTTGTCCAGCCGTCATTCGGTCCGTATGTGTAAATACGGCGAGGCATGCCTTGAAGCCCCAAGAAATATTGCGGGAAGAAACAAATATTGAACCCGATCATAAAGATCCAGAAGAACCATTTTCCGATTCTTTCGTTCAGCTTGTGGCCGAACATTTTTGGATACCAGAAAATAAATCCGGCGAAACAAGCAAATACAGTACCCGCGATCAGCACATAGTGGAAGTGAGATACAAGGAAGTACGTATTATGGTATTGATAATCCGCTGCTGCCATCGCAAGCATAACCCCTGTAACCCCGCCGATAACGAAGTTAGGAATGAACGCAAGCGCCCACAGCATAGGTGTTGTAAAGCTGATTCGGCCTTTATACATTGTAAAGAGCCAGTTAAAGATTTTAACCCCGGTTGGGATTGAGATTGCCATTGTCGTAATTGAGAAGAATGAGTTAACGGACGCACTGTTCCCCATTGTGAAGAAGTGGTGAGTCCAAACTAAGAAACTCAATACAGAGATGGCGATAATAGAACCAACCATCGCTTTGTAACCAAACAATTGTTTTCTTGCAAAGCTTGAGATGATTTCTGAGAAAATACCAAACGCCGGAAGAATAACGATATATACTTCAGGATGTCCCCAAATCCAGAACAAGTTAGCCCAAAGCATCGGCATACCGCCTGCTTCCAATGTGAAAAAGTGAGCGCCGAACAAACGATCAAATGATAAAAGTGCTAATGCTACTGTAAGTACAGGGAAAGCAAACACGATAATAACCATTGTGATCAGTGTTGTCCATGTGAACATTGGCATACGCATTAATGTCATGCCTTTTGTTCTCATTTTTAAGATTGTTACCATAAAGTTGATCCCTGTCATCAGGGTACCGATACCGGCAATCTGAAGTCCGAGGAGGTAGTAGTTCTCACCCGGCCCAGGGCTCATGTCGTTACTTGCAAGCGGCATATAACTCGTCCAGCCTGCGTTCGGAGAACCTCCGATAACGAAAGAAATATTGAAAAGCATCGCCCCTACAAAGAACGTCCAGAAGCTCAGGTTGTTCAAGTAAGGGAACGCAACGTCGCGGGCACCGATTTGAAGAGGCACAACAACGTTGATAAGACCGATTAAGAACGGCATCGCCATGAAGATGATCATGATTGTACCGTGAGTTGTAAAAATTTCATTATAGTGGTTTGAGTCTAAAAAACTGTTATTCGGAAGCGCTAGCTGGGCACGCATCATCAGACCGTCGACACCGCCGCGGAATAACATAATTACAGCAGATATAATGTACATGATTCCGAGTTTTTTATGGTCAACAGTAGTTATCCATTCAGACCACAGCCATTTCCACTTTTTGAAGTAAGTCAGTACAAAAATAATGGCAATGGTTGAAAGCGCAATGGAAACTTGTGCGCCCAGAATTAATGGGTCACCAGTTACGAAAAATTCGTCCCATTTGAATTTCATGCAGGCTTCCTCCTTTCCTGATCAATATCATTCTTCTGTATCATCAGACTTCTTAAATTCGTTTTTCTTTACGTTTTCAAACGGATCTGTTTTAGAGTGCGGTGAAACGGCTTGATAGCCAAGGCGTTTGCGCGCCTCCATCGCGTACTCAGCGTCTTGTCCGTGATCAACGTATTTCAAGTGAGTAGAAGAGAACGTTAATTCGTCCACATTTTCAGGAAGCATCAATTCATCATACTTCTCTTTTGTCAGCTTAGGAGCCTCGTTCTGAGTCTTTTTCACCCAGCTGTTAAAGTCTTTTTCTGTAACTGCATTCACATCAAACTCTTGGTCTGCAAAATGTTCACCTGTGAAGTTCGCGTTGCGGCCTTCGTAAGTACCCACTTTGTCAGCCTGTAAGTATTGATCCATCAGCATTCCTGCCATCGCATATTTTTGCCCTCCAAGCTGAGGAATCCATAGCGAAGCCATTGAATCTGCAGATGAGATTTTGAACAAGATCGGGCGGTCGACAGGAATGTTTAAGTAGTTGACCGTTTCAATATCCTGTTCAGGGTAGCTGAATACCCATTTCCAGTCTACCGAAGTAGCATAAACAACAAGAGGCTCTTTATCTTTTGTTGCTTCAGGAGCTTTTTCTAACGAATATATCGTCTGTACTGTTGGCACAGAAAGTGCAATGACGATTAAAATTGGGATCACTGTCCAGACTACTTCTAAAAACGTGTTACCGTGAATTTCTGGGTTATAAGATCCATTATCTTTGCCTTTACGGTCGCGGTATTTTACTAAAATAATGGTAAATAGAACAAAGACGACCCCGACGATAAACAGCATAAATCCGATAGATAACAGGATTAAATCACTTTGCTGTTCAGCTACAGGTCCTTTCGGATCTAGTACTGAAGCATTGCTGCATCCCCCAAGGACGAAAACCACAGTTAACAGCGCTAATACAAGCAACGGTTTTAATGCTCTGAACAAGAAGATCACCATCCTTCCTATTGATGTAATAAATCTGAAGTGCATACTTCCTCAAAATCTTTTCTCTACTTTGTTATGCTATCAAAAACTTCACTTATTAGCTTTATTTTTTTATAAACTTCATCCCATTTTCGCTTAAATGTCATAAAATCGACAAAAATTGCTCCAACTTTATTCACATCTATCGCTTAAGATGAAAAGTTTCTAGTTATTTCCGCATATAAGTAAAGAAAAGATGATGAAGAACTAATTCTGACAAATAAAGGTTTACCACAATAAAAAACTTAGGTCAATCAAAAATTTCATTTTGTTAAACTTTCTAGATAGGAATTATTTTTTCCTTGTCTAGCATCTTTTCACACGGTTACCATTTTAACGCATCAAATATTGAAAGAAAAGGCGCAATGAAGAGCCAATATGCTCTGAATTGTCCGTATTTTTTAATGAGAGCATCCAGTTGTTTATCTTATACAAAAAAGAGGAATGATATAAGCAAATAAATAAAAAATAGGATGTGTTGCATGATGAGTTTTCTTATTTCACTTATCGTCGCTATTATTATCGGATGGCTTGGAAGCCTGTTTGTAAAAGGAGATATGCCCGGAGGAATTATCGGGTCTATGATCGCAGGTCTTATTGGCGCCTGGATCGGACACGGGCTGCTTGGAACATGGGGGCCGCACCTAGCCGGATTTGCCATTATTCCAGCGGTAATCGGTGCAGCCATTGTTGTCTTTCTAGTAAGCCTGTTAACCAGAAAAAGAGGATAAAAGCAGCAGCACCCGAAGCGTCAGCGCTTTGGGTGTTTGTTTTGCCATAAAAATCGAAAAAGCCTCAACCCTAGCGGTTGAGGCTTTTGACTGGTTTGGCGCCCAACTGGTCGATAAACCTTCTGAAGGCCTGTTTTCCTTCTGTTGTCTGTTTAAACACACCGGCGTGTTCAAGGATGCGCGCGAATACATGTCCCAGCTCTTCTTTTATGACTAGATCTGCATTCTCTTTTGTTATGGTTCTTTTTTCCATCATCCGATTAGCCCACTCACTATGTTTTGCCGTGAGCGGATTTTGTTCTAAAGCTGTTTTCGGATCAGCAGAGCATAGCGCCGCTGCCGTTTCTTTCATTTCCTCCTGTAAGCGGCCCGGCAATATCGCCAATCCCATGACCTCAATCAGGCCGATATTTTCTTTTTTAATATGGTGAACTTCTTTATGGGGATGAAATATCCCTAATGGATGCTCCTCATCCGTCCGGTTGTTCCTCAGTACGATATCGAGTTCGTACAAGTCTCCCCTGCGCCGCGCAATCGGTGTGACCGTATTATGGGGCGTATCGCCTGTATAGGCGGCAATGCCGGCTTTTTCATCGGAATACGTCTGCCACGTGCGGAAGATATGGTCAGCAGCTTCGGCGACATGACCCGGTTCGTCTCCTTGGAGCCTGAGCACAGACATCGGCCACTTCACTAAGCCCAGCGACACGCCGGGATAATCATTTAATCCATAAACGTCTTCTGCTTCTGCACGTGCCATTGGAAAATCATGCGCGCCGCCTTGAAAATGATCATGGCTTAGGATGCTGCCGCCGACAATCGGCAGATCCGCGTTTGAACCGATAAAATAATGCGGATACTGCCCGAGAAATGACAGCAGCCTTTCAAATGTTTTTTTGCTGATCTCCATCGGTTCATGTTCACCTTTTAAGACAATGCAGTGCTCTGGATAATAGACATATGGCGAGAATTGCAGGAACCATTGTTCGTCCTCAAGGGTGACCGGAATGATTCTGTGATTTTGCCGGGCTGGATGATTCACGCTACCCTCGAACCCGACATTTTCTTTACACAGCAAACACATCGGATAATTTGTCTGTTCCTGCTCTTTTGCAGCCGCAATCGCTTGCGGGTCCTTTTCAGGCTTTGATAGGTTAATGGTCATTTCCAGTTCGCCATATTCGGTCGGCACCGTCCAATGAACATTTTTGGCGATTCTGTCAGTCCGTATATAATAGACATCCTCTGAATATTGATAGAATTCCTTTGTCGCCTGTTTTGGGCCGTATAATGCTTTTGTCTCTTCAAATTTGCGAATGACCTCTGACGGAGCAGGTACAAAACAGCCCATCAGCTTTGCGCTGAGCAGGTCACGGTACGTATCTGTATCCGCTTCCATTCGGCCGGTTTCGGCAGCCCATTTATAGATGGGAGCGAGCAAGTCCGGCAGGCTTTGTGACTGCTTGATGCAGATGCCGGAGACCGGCTCGGGATGTGTGATGCCCAGCGCTTCATAAAGACGGTTTCTCGTATATTCCCGATCCCAGATCGAAATCAATTTTCGTTCCAGGCCATACTCAAGCAGCTGTTCCAGATGTTCAAAAATACTCATATGTCACTCCCCCTTTAGTTCTCTCGCTCCCTCTCCGATATCCGCGACATAAAAATCCGCTCGGAGCCCTGTTTTTTCTTGATATCTGTCTCCAACCTTCTGAATAAAATCATCAACGAATTCATCTTTTACAATGCTGATGGTGCATCCGCCAAAGCCTGCTCCCGTCATTCTTGATCCAATTACACCTTCGTGATCCCATGCCGCAAACACAAGCTCATCAAGTTCAGGGCATGTTACTTCATAGTCATCCTTCAATGAAAGGTGGGATTCCTTCATTAACTGCCCGATTTCATCTATATTGTTCTCTTTGAACATATGGGCCGTCTTAATAGCACGATGATTTTCGTATACAGCGTGCTTTGCCCGGCGTCTGTTCGTTTCATTTTGGATCAGGCTGGAATGCGCATCGAAATCAGAAGGCTTGATGTCGCCCAGTGCGGCAATATCGAGGCCTTTTTTCAAATCAAGCAATGCATCATTGCATTCTTGGCGTCTCGTATTATAGCTTGAGTCAGCCAATGTCCTTTTTTTGTTCGTGTTCGCGATGACCAGCGCGAGGCCTGAGACATTGAGTTTGCTATATTCATAGTCAAGCGTGTCGCAGTTCAGCAGCATCGCATGATGTTTTTTCCCCATTCCAATTGCAAATTGGTCCATAATTCCGCAATTGACGCCGATAAAATGGTTTTCCGCATGCTGCGCCATTTTCACAAGCTCAAGCGCATCTACTTCAGGATGAAAATAGCTTCGGAGCACGACCCCCATCAGCAGTTCAATAGAAGCGGAAGACGACAGCCCCGCCCCGTTTGGAATATTCCCTGAAAATACAATGTCAAAGCCATGGGGAACTGCATATCCCCTCTGTTGAAATTCATAAATCACGCCTTTTGGGTAGTTCGCCCAGTCGTCTTCTTTTTGATAGCGAATGTCGTCAAGGCTGCATTCCTTGATGCCTGCGTTTCTAAAGTTATCTGAATACATCCGGACAAGCCCGTCGTTTCTTTCTGCAACAGCAGCATATGTACCCATTGTCAGCGCGCACGGAAATACATGCCCGCCGTTATAGTCTGTATGTTCTCCAATCAGATTCACTCTTCCAGGTGCGAAAAAAAACCGTAACCCCTCTTTTTCTCCGAATACACTTGCAAATATCCCCTTTAGCTCTTCCCGCATGTGCAATCACCTTTCTGGTTTTTATTTTTTATTCCCCTTATTTCTTCATAGAAAACGGCAGATCATATGCTGCAGTCCTCTCATACCCCTTCTTCTTTTGTTTTTTTAAAGACGAGCCATTTGCTCGCAACATAGTTGACGACAACAATGACCGCGTTGTCGAGTATTTTGGCCAAGGTTTCATTTGTATTGAACTGGCCGACAAGAATGATCATCATGCCTAAATCTATGCCGAGAGACAGGACCCGAACGCTGAAAAAAGCAGTGAGCTCTTTCAGCAGGCTCTGCAGATCATGTGTTTTTTGCTGAAACACATATAATTTATTTGTTATGTAAGCAAACAGCACGGACAAAATCCAAGCGGCAACAGTGGCGGCTTTGTAATCCACATTCATGATCTCTACCAATATATAAAAGCTGGCGATATTCACAATGGTTGTGAAAACCCCCATAATGATATACATAATTATTTCTCTATACTTCACTGATGTTCCTCGCTTTCCGAAAAACTTTTCAAAATTCTTGGCGTCTCGTGCTCTCTGTCTAAAGTAAAAAATACCGAGAGTGCGTCTAAAAAGCTGCGGAAGGTGGCTGGCTGGCCCAATACATATGATTGTTTGATGATTCCGTCGAGGACTGCACATATTATTTTAGCCGTATATTCAGGATCAATACAGGCGTCAATCAGCTTTCTCTCCTTCAGCCACTTAATATATAACACATTTTCTTCCACCCACAATTCGTACAGCCGGACATAGGCCTTGCATTTCTTTAAGACTTTATATGTCGGCATGTTCATGGCAAACGAGGTGATGTCCCACGACGGCTTATTTATGTAATAGGAATAAAGCAGTTCTGCAGCGTGTTTTGCAGCCTCGTCCAATGTCAGCGATTTCACTGACTCCCGCTCCATTTGATCAAGATACCCTATAATGATCTTTTTTTTCATCTGACGTTTTTCGAGAAGGTACAGCAGAAAATCGTCCTTGCTGACAAAATGAACATAAAATGCTCCTTTGCTGTACCCGGCGGCTCTGCTGATATCTTCTACAGAAACCGGATCATACGCTCGGTCAATCAACAAATTCACGCCAGCGTCTATAAAACTTTCAAATGTTGCTTCTCTTTTAATTTGAAATTTGTTTTTTTTCATATTTTTCTCCTGGCGGTAATGATTACCCTTATCTTACACCGGATCAATCTTTAGCGGTATTTATTTCTTTGAACGGTTATGCTATTCGGTTTCCCAGGGGTCATTTTTAATAGGCTAAATGATTTATTTTCATTTACATACTATCCAGTCAGTATTTAATTGTTTATTATTATAAATAAGGTCCATTGGTTATATTAGTCATTTTTTTAGGGAATAGGTAGGTGGTTTTTCCTTCAGTTTGTGAACACCGAGCAACTATGTGTGAAATTTGTTGTACTCGCCTCATCATCGCGCTGGCTTGTCTTTTATTGCCCGCATGTTGCAGGAAAACATTTTATACAATTGGAGGTTACTATGAAAACTCATGTTAAAAAAGATTTGGACAAAGGTTGGCATATGTTAATTCAAGAAGCTAGATCCATTGGATTAGGCATTCATGATGTGAGGCAGTTTTTAGAATCTGAGACAGCATCGAGAAAGAAAAACCACAAAAAAACCGTCCGGCAAGACTAGTCCGAACAGGCGGATCTATTTACCTCTGGCTTTTCTATCACCTGATCTGAGTTTTCACCATATCCTCTATTCAAAAGCAAATCGCTGCGCTGAGCTTGAGGACAAACGGTGTGTCAGCTAACTACGACAGACAGCCGGTGATGCGATCACCTCTTGGCACATGCATTGTCATAAAGAGGTGATGCGAACATGATAACCGTGCTCTGGTAAACAGCAGCTTTGCTGAGAACAAGCTGCATTCGGTGAGGTTTTGAAAGCAAACTCGTTTATACACGGCCGAGCTTGAAAACCTTCGCCTGTCTTTAGACCACTGTGTTCACCTCTTCACGACTTCCTTCTTTTTTCATCCTCCAGATATTGTTCAACGCATAAATCGGACTTTCAGTACATACCTATTGGTGTACCTTTTTGCTTACGTTTAGCGAATAAAAGGAGGAAAGCCATGTACAAAGCTGATTATAAACAGATTGCTGCAACGCCGTCTTTTCAAGCTTTTTTAAAGCAGAAACGCGCTTTTATTGTTCCTTCTGCGATTTTCTTTTTTGTTTTTTATTTTTCACTCCCTGTTTTGACATCTTATTTCACCTTTTTGAATGCACCGGCCATTGGAGCTGTTTCATGGGCTTGGCTGTTCGCCATCGCCCAATTCGCTATGACCTGGATACTGAGTACTGTGTATTCCCGGAGAGCCGCCCATTTCGATAAGTATGTAAGCGCTTTAAAAGAGGATCTGAAGGGTGAACAGACATGAATATGACTGCTTTTTTATTATTTTTGGCGATTGTTGGCCTGACGCTTATTATCACGTATTTTGCCGCGAAGCGGACGAAAACGACGAGTGAGTTTTATACGGCGGGCGGCGGGCTCACCGGCGTTCAGAATGGACTGGCAATTGCCGGTGACTACATGTCTGCCGCCTCGTTTCTCGGGATTGCCGGAATGATTGCGTTATATGGATTTGATGGCTTCTTTTACAGCATCGGTTTTCTGGTGGCTTATCTCGTTGTCTTGTACATCGTGGCGGAGCCGCTTCGGAATCTTGGAAAGTACACGATGGCAGACATGATTGCCGCTCGCTTTAAAGAAAAGAAAATCCGCGGTGTCGCGGCTCTCAATACCATTGCCATCTCTACTTTTTATATGATCGCCCAGCTCGTGGGGGCGGGCGCGCTGATCAAACTGCTTCTAGGGCTGGATTATACCGCGGCTGTCCTCATCGTCGGAGTGCTGATGACCATTTATGTCGTGTTTGGCGGCATGATCGCGACAAGCTGGGTTCAAATTATTAAAGCTGTTTTGCTGATGGCCGGCACACTCGTGATTTCGATTATCGTGTTTTCGAAATTCGGCTTTAGCCTTAATACCATGTTTGAACAGATGAAAACGGCTACTCCGCTTGGCGCTGATTTTTTGAACCCCGGAAATAAATACAAGGTGCCGCTTGAGACCTTGTCGTTAAACTTGGCACTCGTGCTGGGAACCGCCGGGCTTCCGCATATATTGATCCGGTTTTATACCGTTAAGGATGCCAAGACGGCCCGTACATCCGTTGTGTCAGCGACATGGATTATCGGTGTGTTTTACATTATGACGGTATTTCTCGGCTTTGGTGCCGCGGCATTTGTCGGTTTTGACGCGATTACGGCGGCTGATCAAGCGGGAAATATGGCGGCTCCGCTTTTAGCAAAAGCGCTCGGAGGAGACTTTCTGTTCGCGTTTGTATCAGCCATCGCCTTTGCCACCATTTTGGCTGTCGTGACAGGGTTGGTGCTGTCTGCCGCCTCAGCATTTGCCCATGATATTTACAGCCAGATCATCAGAAAGGGAGAAGCAACTGAAAAAGAACAAATGAAAGCGGCCAGATGGGCTTCTGTCGCCGTGTCAGTGCTCTCGATTCTCCTTGCGATTTTTGCACAATCCTTAAATGTGGCGTTCCTTGTTGCACTCGCGTTTGCGGTAGCCGCCAGCGCAAACCTTCCGCTGATTGTGTTTACAGTCTTCTGGAAACGATTCAATGCCTCAGGCGCTTTATGGGGCAGCCTGACAGGCCTGATCAGCGCGCTTGTGCTGGTATCGATGAGCCCTAGTGTGTGGGACCCGGCCGGAGGTGCTATTTTTACCGGTGATCCGCTCATTCCGCTGTCTAATCCAGGAATTATTTCCATCCCGCTCGGCTTTCTCGGCGCGTGGCTCGGAACGGTGCTGTCGTCTGATAAAACAATTGATGAAGATACGTTTGCAGAAATTCAGGTGAAGGCGCATACTGGCGTCCATATGGAACAGGAATAAAAAAAGCTCTCTTTATCGAGAGCTTTTTCCTTGTCTTTTCTTCTGTTCTTCAGAAATCGCTTTTTCAAATACATCCTTGCCGGCAGCACCTGGAATTACAGTGTCGCCAATAATAAAGGTTGGAACGGCTGTGATGTCAGCCTCTTCATAAGCGTGCTTCAAGGCTTGGCGCTGCACGTCCTGATATGTTCTTGTTTCCAGTGCTGATTTGAATGCTGCACCGTCTAATCCCACTTCCTCGGCGAGCTTCGTCAAGATGTCAATGTCGCCGATATTTTGGCCCTCCTGGAAAAACGCCTGAAAGACACGGGTGTTGTATTCATGTCCTTTATTGTATTTCTTCGCAAAATGGAAGCCTTCAAACGCGAGGTCTGTATACGGATGGGGCGAGACGTTTGGAAAATTGATCTCAACTCCTAATTTCTCCGCCATTGGCTGAATTGATGTCTGCCACATGTACTGTTTGGAAGGATCATTGACCGGATCAAGCTGAGGAGATGGGCTTGGGCGCAGTTCAAACGGCATCCACTCGACATCAACATCCTTTCCTTTTATCGCTTCTTCAAAAGCGGCTTTTCCAACAAAACAAAATGGGCAGACGTAATCTGAATAAACTTTAATGTGTACTGTCATGATAATCTCCTTTCGTATAAATTGATTTTAAACTGTAACAATTAAAGTTACAACTTTTTTTTAAAAAAGAAGCCGATAAGGCTTCTTTCAGATTGTTGACAAAATCCTAAAAAGTTTTAGGATTTTGTCATCCTTTCAGCGTGATTGAAAACCCTTGAAGTCTAGGAAAGCCGAGCATTGGAGCGGAGCGAATGCTCTAATTCGTGAGCACCAACGCACAGGCTTGACAACGAATGCGAGGGTTTGTCGACACGCTGAAAGAAGCCTGTAAAGGCTTCTTTTATGATTCCAGCAAACGCTGGGCAATATATTCTCCTTTTTTGCAGCCGCCTGGGCATGCGTATAAAGCAGAACCGATTGTTTGTGTATATTCGTTTAACGCATCCTTTGCTGAAAGAGCCTTCAGCATCGGGATAAACTGATTGTCGGGATTTTTTTGAAAACTGATAAACAGGAGACCTGCATCCATATAGCCGGTTTTCGGATCAAGTCCTTCTGTGTAAGAGAAAGCTCTTCGCAAAATTTGTTTTCCCGTAGATTTCGCTAGACTGACGTGTGAATTAGACGGAATTTGATTCAGCTTCACGGGATCTGTTTCCTTTTTCTGTCCGAAAGGCGCCCCTGAGCTTTTTCTGCGGCCGAAGGTATCCTCTTGGTCCTTGAGGGAAGAGCGGTCCCATATCTCAAGGAACATTTTGATTTTCCGGAAAGCCATATAGGTGCCGCCCGTCATCCAGTCAGGCTCACCGGACTGAACCCACACGATCGAGTTCATCAAGCTGTCATCCTCCGTGCTCTGGTTGCCTGTTCCATCTTTAAACCCGAAGAGATTGCGCGGTGTTTCGCCATTTTTTCCTCCGCTTAAAAAGCCTTTGTTCACAAAGCGGACCTCACAAGTGCCGACCGCTTGATTTAGCAGGTTACGCAGCGCGTGAAACGCCACTTGCTCGTCGTCTGCACATACTTGAATGCAGATGTCCCCGCCTCCCTGCTTTTCATCCAGGTTGTCATTGGGCATCGCTGGAAGAGCGGCTAGGTGCTTCGGCTTTTTGCTTTTCAGCCCGAAGCGGTCCTTTCCATCTTTTTCAAAAAAGCCAGGCCCAAATCCAAATGTGACCGTTAAGTTGGAAGGGGATAAATCAGCAGACTCACCTGTATCCTGCGGCGGCAGATACTGATTTCTCTGCTCCGCTGACATTTTCTTGCCAGATGTCAGCATCTGTGTGAGACTTGTCCAGTTTCTAAATAACGTAATGATGTCGCTTTTGTCTTTTGCTGTTACATCCAGCGCAGCAAAATAGACATACGTTTGATGGGCAGTTGTGATTCCGGCCTGATGCTTTCCGTAAAACGGAACAATCTGCTCCTCCTCTTTTTCATCCTTTTTCGATGGCTTAGCCGCAGTCTGAACAAGCGGAGCGAGACCGCCGAGTCCGCTGGCACCGATCGCAACGGCTGCCCCCGCCATTGCCCCCCACTTTAAAATGTCCCGTCTGTGAATTTGTTCTGGCTTTTTTTGTTCATCGCTCATGCTGTTACAAAACTCCTTTTATAGCACATTCGCAATCTTCGACATGGTTTCAGAAAGAGTCGTCAGCTTTGTGCTCAGCTCTCTGATTTGCTTTTCACTTAATTTATCATAAGTCGTATAGGACTGATCATTTGTTTTGTATTTTGCCATTAAAACTTCAAATTCGCTGAACTCCGTATCCAGTTTTTCCGTCAAGTCGGAGTGATCTTTTACAAGCGCGCTTTTCACTGTTTGATAAACGGCTTCGGAGCCTTCCACATTTGCCATAAGGTCCACTAAATCAATTCGTGAGTAGCGCTCTTCTTCTCCCGTGATTTTCGAAATTCCGGCTTCGTTGAGAAGCTCCATCGCGCCTGCAACAATTTGTTCAGGTGTTAATTTCAGTGATTGAACTGAACCGTCAAGCTCTTTTACATCCTTGAGAAGCTGGTCAGCTGTTGCCTTTTCCCCGGAAATATCTTGATCCTTCCAAATGGCCTTCTCAAGCTTATGGAAGCCTGTCCATTTGTCTCCTTCTTCAACATCGTTTTCTCGAGCATCAATTTTCGGATCAAGATCTCCGAGGCTTTCAGCGATCGGTTCGATTCGCTCGTAATAAACACGCGCTTTCGCATATAACGTTTTGGACTTTTCGATATCGCCGGATTTCACAGCACCCGTAAATGCTTCAGTCGCTTTGACAAGCTGGTCACTCTGCTCTTTGACATAGCCTTTATACTCATCCGCTGCTTTTGCCAGCTGATCGCTAGCCTTTTTGCCGCTCTTCTTCGCTTCTGTCAGGTCTTCTAAGGACGCTTTCAGTGACTCGGATTCTGTCTTGATTTTTGCTGTATCCGGTTTGTCTTTTTGCGCTTCTGTGTAGATTGGCTGAAGATGCTTTTCGATTTCTGTATATTCGAATGGATAATCGCTGCGAATATCGTTTTCAAAGGAAAGCCAGTAGCTGTTTAACTCTTTCCCCTTCTTTTCAATCTCTTTTTGGTCTCCTTTTTCCGCTGAGTCATTCAGCTTAGAAATGATGGTTTCCATTTTATTTACGGATGCGGTGATTTCTTTAGTGATCCCGCTTTTTTCAGATGAAGCTTTTTCTTTAGTTGAAGATGTGTCGTTGGCTCCGCAGCCTGCGCACAGCGCAAGGATGCATCCGGCTGATACAGCGATTTTTGTGAAATTCATTTTGTCAGTTCCTTTCCGTTTGTAAAATGTTTTGCCGCTTCTGAAACAAGCGCAATCAGTAAAAAGAGGAAAATCAACATTTGCGGAATCGTGCTGTACACAGACGGATAAATTCCTAGCACCGATACAGACGGCAGCCAGCTTTCTGCATCAGACGGAAGAATGCCCGCCAGTTGAAGGCTGTGAACGCCGGTTCCGAGAAATTTCACGCACATATACAGGACAACCGCCATTGATAGAAGAAAAAACGGCTTCAATGGAATGCGCATTCCGAGCTTGATCATCAGAACACCGACGATGACGAGAACGATAAGCCCTGCGGCAGTTCCGCCGATCAGTTCAGTGAGCGGGAGCTTCCCGACAAGCCCGATGAAAAAGATGACCGTTTCGAGACCTTCTCTTACAACTGCCAGAAATGCAATGAGCGCAAAGGAAAGCAGGCTTCGTTTTTTTAGTGCCTGTGACTTCTGGATATTGATTTTTTCTCTCCATTTATCCATTGAGGCGTTTCTGTGCAGCCACACCCCGACATACAAAAGCATGACAGCAGACAGTACGCCGGTAACGCCGCCAAGCAAGAAATTGTTTTCTCCGAATACACTGGAGGAGAACAGAACCGTGACACCGATGCCGGCTGCTAAGGAAACAGCCATGCCGGCGGACGCCCCGCCCCAGATCCATGTCGAGGAACGCGTAACCCGCGCTTTTTTTGTCATGGTTAATAGCGCTCCGATGACAAGGAGGGCCTCCATTCCTTCACGAATCGGGATCAGCGCCGCATCCCACCAGCTGTAGCTGCTTGAAGCGATCGGCTCGAGCAATTGAATCATTTCGTCAATTTGCTTTGATACCTTTTCGGGATGGCTGCCGATCTCCGCCTTCATCAGTGCCAGATTTTCCTCCGATGTCGTATAGGCTTCTTTCGATTGGGACACGACGTCTCCCTCTACGGCGAGCCAGGATGTAACTAAATTGTCGATTGCGGATGACGCTTCATCCAATTGTTTTTTTTCTATGAACTGTTTTGTGTCTTTCAAGCTTTGTATATAGGCTGTTAAGGACGCCCTTGATTGACCTGAGGATGTCTTTTGCAGCACGACAGCCTGCTGGTAGGTTTCTAAATGAGACGCAAGCTCTTCAAGCTGTGTTTTGAGCTTGCCTGCGTCTTGATTGATAAAAGAAAGAGAAATCATCGCGATATTCGCGTCCATTTCACTGTGAGAAGAAAGGTTTTCTTTCTTAATAGAAGGTTCTTCTTTTTTCCACTTCGCTTTGAAGGTTTCAAACGTTTGTTGTGCCGAATCCATATCCCCGTCTTTTACGGATTTGATCATTTGCTTGTTTAATTGAATTAATGCGGCGATCGGATCATCTTCCGCATGTGCCGCAGAACCGAAAACCATCAACAAGCTGAATAGAATAAGTGCCAGCCCCCGAGCCATCATGTTCCTCCTATAATTGAAAATGATTATCATTGTATAACATAATCATAGCCAGTTCTTGTCCTTTGTCAATTAAAATTTGAAGGTCTGAAAACCTTGATGGACAGCAAAAAAGCTGTCCTTTTACAGAACAGCCTTTTGAAGGAAGATGAACGATTATCTTTTTGTTTTATATGTTTGAATTTCCTCACGAAACTTGCGTGCAGCACTCTCAGGATCTTCCGCCTGACTGATGGCGCTGATCATACTGACGCCATCGGCCCCCGCTTGGATAACAGGTGCGGCATTTTCTATTGTGATGCCGCCGATGCCGACAATTGGAATGCTGATGCCTTGGCGGCGCACTGCTTCGATAAGTGATACACCCTGTACCGCTCTCGTATCCTTTTTCGTTTCAGTCGGATAGATCGGCCCAAGCCCGACATAATCGGCTCCGTCTTCTTCAGCTTGCTTCACCTCAGACATCGTATGGGCAGAAACGCCGAGAATCATATCACCTATGGCAGCTCTTACCTCTTTCGCATTTGCGTCTTCCTGGCCGATGTGGATACCATCAGCTTTCAGCTTCAGAGCCATTTCCACATCATCATTGACAATGAACGGAATACCAGCTTCACGGCAAGCTGCCTGCGCTTTTTCAGCAAATTTAATCCGAGCCTCTCCTGTCAGCGCATCCCCGCCTTTTTCACGGAACTGGTACAGGGTGGCACCGCCTTTTAACGCTTTTTGTACAACTGTAACAGGATCGGCTTTCGTATTGTTTGACCCCATAATGAAGTATACAGATAATAACTCTTTCATCATTTCCCGAGAAATACGAGTCATGAGACAGTCACCCTTTCTATAGCCGCCCATTCTTGGACGTCTTGTTCAGTAACAGTTGAAAGCTTGTTCAGCAATTCAATCTGAAAGCTTCCAGGGCCTTTGTCAGCCGTCTGCTGTGCGGCAAGCTGAGCGGCGACCCCATACGAAGTAATGGCCGCAATAGCAGCAAACAATGGATTTTCTTCCACAGCGCAAAACGCACCGACGACGGAAGTCAGCAGGCAACCGGCGCCTGTCACTTTTGTCAGCAGCTTGTGGCCGTTATGAAGGGTGTATACATGTGACGTGTCGGCTATGACATCAACTTCACCAGTTATCGCAATGACCGTGTTTAGCTTTTGTGCCGCCTGCTGAGCCAGCCGGATGATGTCGCCTCCGCCTTCACCCGCATCAACACCTTTGATCAGCCAATCCGTCACACCGACGGTATGGGCAATTTCCGCCGCATTTCCTCTGATTGCAGCAAGGCGAACCTCACGAATGATGTCACGTGCCGATTCAGTTCGGAACGGTGTTGCTCCGGCACCGACAGGATCAAGAATGACGGGAACGCCATGTTCATTAGCTGATTTTCCCGCGATGATCATCGCTTCGACTGACTCCTTGCTCAGCGTCCCGATATTTAAAACGAGTGCACCCGCAATCTTCGCCATATCGGCGACCTCTTCTTTTGCGTACGCCATAACGGGCGATGCGCCGAGGGCGAGCAGGCCGTTTGCTGTGAAATTCGTTACGACATTGTTGGTTATGCTATGCACCAGTGGGCTATGCCGGCGGACAGCCGTAAGACATTTCGCTGCTGATTGTGCATCCATGTTTGCATCATCCTTTACTTTCTTTTTTCGGGTCCCATAAATACGATTTCGTATGTTCGAGCCAAGCTCTGGCGGCAAACGACAAGTACCTGTCCTTTCTCCAAATAATGGCGAGGTGCCAAGGGATGACCGGATCGACAAGCGGAATGACTTTCACTTTTTCCGGGTCAAGGCCGCGGCAGATCCGTTCCGGCAAAAGCCCGATCCCAAGGTTTGCTGATACCATCTCACTGATAAAATCCCATTGTGATGTTTCATAAATGATATGGGGCCGGAACCCAGCCTTGATACATTCCGTCATAATTCGGTTGTGCAGGACAAAATCCTCCCTGAAGAAAATAAAAGGCTCGTCCTTCAACTCACGCAGCTGACATTCTTTCTCATCAGCCAGCCGGTGGGAAGGGTGAACGACAAGCATTAAGGTTTCTTTTACGATTGTAAACGAATGAAAGATATCTTCGTTTGCGGGAAGGACCACAACGCCGATATCAAGAGAGCCGTCCCCGACACCTTCTTGGACTTTTATAGAACCGTCTTCGACTAGCTGAAAGGTGACATTCGGATAGTTTTCACGGAAATCGCCGAGCACTCTGGGGAAAAACCCCGATCCAATCATCGGCGGCAGTCCAATCCGTACGTGTCCTTTCTTGACTTCCATAATATCATTTAATTCTGACGTCAGGTTTTGAAATGATTTAATGATTTCCTGCGCCTGCACATACATGCTATGACCAGCATCAGTCAGTTCCACCTGCCTGCCGTTTCGGTAAAACAGTTCAATTCCGAGCTCTTCTTCTAAATTTTTGATCATTTTTGATATCGTCGGCTGAGAAACATAAAGGGATTGGGAAGCCTTCGTAAAGCTTTTTAATCGGGCGACTTCCAGAAAATATGTTAAATGGCGGATATCCATGTGCTTCACCCTTTCTATAGACAAAAGGAATACTTCTTATTCTTTATATATATTTTACCTATAGCGCTAGCTTATGTACAATATGAATATAAGGGAGGCATCAATATGAAAAAACTGTTGCTAACCGTTATTCAAATCGCTCTGTTATTTATATTTGCTCGGCTGATTAATTGGGTGACAGCCCTTCTTCATATAAATATTCCCGGCAGTATAATTGGGATTGTGATTCTTTTCACATTATTACACTTTAACATTATCAAGCTTGAATGGATCGAGCTTGGTGCAGCGTGGCTTCTCGGGGAGCTGCTTTTATTTTTTATCCCGTCTGCCGTCGGAGTGATTGAATACGGAGACATTATGTCGAAATTTGGTGTCAGCATTCTGCTTGTTGTCATCATCAGCACGTTTGTCGTGATGGTGTCTACAGGAACGCTTACACAACTCATTGCAAAGAGAAAGGAGAAAAAGCATACGTGTTCATCGGAATTGTAAGTTTGTTTTTAACGGTTTTGGTGTATTTAGGAGCAAAAAAGGTATATCAACGCTTTCCGCGTGTTTATACGTCGCCGCTATTGGTGACGCCCGCTGTGTTAGTCGGTCTGCTGCTGCTGGTGAATGTCCCGTACGAGTCCTATAATCTCGGCGGCGGATTGCTGACCGATATGCTACAGCCGGCCACCGTGGCATTCGCGATCCCGCTATATAAATATTTCCCTGTTTTAAAGAAATACGCAGTGGAAATTATTTTGAATGTGGCCGTCGGTTCATGCATCGCGATTATTTCTACCGCTCTTATTGCGAAATGGCTTCACCTCGGCACCGGCTTAATTGACAGCCTCGTCCCGCGATCAGTGACAACGCCGATCGCGATGAACGTATCTGAAATGATCGGCGGAATGCCTGCCGTCACAGCCGTGTTTGTGATTTTAACCGCTTTGCTCGGCACAGTGATCGGCCCGATGGTCATCCGCTATTTCCGTATTGATAACGAAATCGCGCGGGGCGTGCTGCTAGGCACAAGCGCACACGGAGCGGGAACGTCAAAGGCATTTGAGCTCAGCTCTGTGTCCGGCACGATTTCAAGCGTATCGATGATCTTAGCTGCGATTATGACGCTTTGCGCGGCGCCGTTTTTACTTTCATTTATGTAAAAAACTGTCCTCTCGAGGGCAGTTTTTTTATGTGCTTCCCCTTATTGAAAAGCTCGCAAATTACAATATAATGTAATTTGTGGATACCAAAGGAGGCACCTTGATGCACAACTTGCAGGTGAGACGGCATTATGCCGCGTTAAAAGGATTTTATTTGTTTGCTTTTCTCGGTACGGGCAGCATGATTCCCTTACTCAGTATGTATTTAACGAAGGAACAGCATTTAAGCGGATCACAGGTCGGCTTGATCATGTCGCTGGGCCCGATTGTGATGATTTTCTTTCAGCCGTTTTGGGGCATGCTCAGCGACTATACGCAAAAAACGAAAGGCCTGCTGGCGGTTTGCACATCAATCACAGGCATCATTGGATTAGCCTATATTGCATTTGACAGTTTCCCTCTGTTTATTTTGATTGCGGCCTGTTTTGCAGCCTTTCAAAGCACGATTATTCCACTTTCGGACAGCATTTCACTAAGGTACACACAAGAAACAAACGGCAATTATGGCGGAATCCGCCTGTTTGGTTCTCTCGGCTTCGGTGTCGCGGTGTTTGCCATGGGACAGGTGACGAACCAGCTGTACCCCATTCACGTGATCTTTATCTTTGGCTGTGCCTTTCTGTGCATTGCCGCCATATTGGCTTCACAAATGCCCGGCCAGCAGAAAACAAAAACAAAGGTCAATATCCGCAAAGGATTCCGGGAGCTTATCAGCAACAAAACTTTCCTCATCTTTATGATCATCACCTTTACGACATTTGCTCCAAACTTAGCGAACAATACGTATTTCAGTCTTTTTCTGGACAAAAGCGGCGCGTCTCTTTCCGCTATCGGCATTTTATTTTTCATCGGCGTGATTTCAGAAATACCATTTATGCGGTTTGCCCAAACATTTATAGATAAAATGGGGCTGCTCAACGTCATTATGCTGTCAGGCGGAGTCTCATTATTCAGGTGGGCGCTCTATTTCACGGCGCCTTCACTATGGATCATTTATGCGACGGTCTTTCTTCAGGGAGTGGCCATCGGTTTATTTATCCCGGCGGCGCTTCAATATGTGAAAAAGATTACCCCAAGACACGTTGAAGCGACGGCGCTGACCATGTACGCCGCCATTGGCAACGGGTTCGGCAACTGGTTCTGCACATTTGCAGGCGGGTACATTTTTGACTACGTGTCGATCTTCGCAGTCTACTTGCTTTTTGGCATTCTGAGCATAGCAGGCTTTGGCCTGACATTATATTTAATGAAGGCTGAAAAAAACAAACATACACTTCATCAGCCGGCTGTTACTTTTAAACCATAATGACTATAATGAACAAAAGAAAGGATGTGCGTTATGAACGGGCAAGAGCGAAACAGCATTTCGAAAGGGTTGCAGGTTGATATTGTATTGAAAGCAGATCAAAAAACAGGAAAACTGACGAGAGGGACAGTGAAGGATATTTTGACGAAATCAAGCTTTCATCCGCATGGCATTAAAGTCCGGCTTGAAGATGGCCGCATCGGCCGCGTCCAGCAGATCATTTCTACATAAAAAAAGCTCCCCCTGAACAGGGCAGCTTTTTCATTATTTTTTCTGCAGAAGGACCACTTTCAGGTAGTTGCCTTCCGGAAATGCCGAAATCGTTTTGAAATCCTCCGGCAGCGTAAATTCCTCAATGATGGTGTAGCGTTCGTTTGTTTCTTTAAATGCGGCATCGATAAAGCCTTTGAATTTCTTCATGCCAAAGGCGCTGCTGTTTGTAGAGGCAACAATGACACCCTTGTCAGCAGTGATGGCGATCGTTTCCTTCAGCAGGTTTTTATAATCCTTGGCCGCGCTGAAGGTGCGTTTTTTTGTGCGCGCAAAGGAAGGCGGATCGAGAATAATCAGATCAAAGCGCAAATCCTTTTTTGCAGCATATGAAAAATAGTTAAACACGTCCATCACTTTAATGTCGTGCGCTTCGTAATCCAGCTTGTTCACGCTGAATTGCTCGATCGTTTTGGCAAGACTTCGATTTGCCACGTCGACGCTTGTTGTTTTCTCCGCTCCGCCAAGCGCCGCCGCCACGGAGAATGCACCCGTATAAGAAAATGTATTTAAAACGTTTTTCCCTTTTGCATAGCGGTCTCTGATCGCCTTGCGCACATGTCTCTGATCCAAAAAGATGCCCGTCATGGCGCCTTCATTCAGATCCACCGCGTATTGAATGCCATTCTCTTGGATGATGATCGGGAACTCGCCCCTTCTCCCTTTCACGAAGTCATCATCTTCAACGTATTGTCCAGCCGTGTCGAAGCGTTTCTTCTCGTAAATCGCTTTATAGTCAAGATCCATCTCATCCAATGCGGAAATCAGCATGTCTTTAAAGGTGTAAACCCCCTTGCTGTACCATTGAATCAGCAGGTAGCCGTCATAATAGTCGATGGTGACGCCGCCGACACCGTCGCCCTCACCGTTGAACAGGCGGAAAGCTGTTGTATCTTGAGCCTCAAATAGTTTGGCGCGCGCTTGGGCCGCTTTTGTTAATTTGGTGAGAAAAAATGCCTGGTCAACCTGTTCATGTTTATTGCGGGTAAGCGTCCAGCCGACCCCTTTGTTTTGCAGGCCATAATAGCCCCGCGCGAGAAACTCGCCGCTCTCAGACACGATATCAACGAGGTCTCCTTCTTTCATGTGCCCCGCACTCCCTGCGAGAGCTTCTTTTTCGATAAGGGGATAGCCTTTTTTGATTTTGGCAGCGTGTGCTTTCTTTAGGGTGAGTAGCTTCATATATGTCGTCCTCTTTCCGTTTGCTTTCTCTTATCGTACCACAAAACGCCAAGATGTCTGCATTGACAGAAAGGAAAGGTTTTTCTACGATAGACAAAAAGAGTTTCGAGGAGGAGCAGCATGCCAAAACGAATTGACCATACAGGCATCATGGTAAGAGATATTAACGCGTCCATCACATTTTATGAAGAGGTACTAGGCATGAAATTGAAGGATCGCATCACTCACACGAACGGTGTAATCGAGCTTGCTTTTCTTGGCTTTGAAGACGGCCCGGAAACAGAAATTGAACTGATTCAAGGCTACAGCAGCGAGCTTCCCGCTGAAGGAAAAGTGCACCACATTGCCCTGCTGACGGATGACATCGCGGCTGAATATACAAAAGCGGAAAAAATGAACGCAAAATTTATCGACGAGGAGATCACAACACTTCCAAACGGATACCGTTATTTCTATATCGAAGGCCCTGACGGTGAGTGGATTGAGTTCTTTCAGCGGTAAAAATAAAGAACGTACATTTTGTGATGTACGTTCTTTTTTATCTATACCAACTGATATACGTTGACTCATCGCAAATCATAGCTTCCCAGCCCATACGCTCAACCAATTCATGGATGTTTTTATCTTTGGCTAAAAAGACATTAATGAATGAGTCATATACACTCATAAACACAAAATCCATTTTCTCATCAGTTAAAACGAGCTCTGTTGCGGCTTCATCAAGAACCGTCCGCAAGTTGGCTTCAGTTATGTCCAAAACGCCGCGGTTTTCCACAATCGGTTCTGCGTAATAAAACCGATTGGATCCGTTCGCACCTAATACCTTTACCAAACTCGGAATATGAAAATTTGAAATATGATCCTCACTGGGATAATAGAGGTCTCCATTTATGTTTTCATGTAACACCTCAGCCAAATCCTCTCTCGCGAACTCGTCCCTTAAAGCGCCTATCGACGTCATTAAAGCCAGCGCCAGCTCAGCATGTGTTTGAAAGCCGCAAGAAGACATAACCTTCTTCCAGGAAACAGCCTTGCCTATTCCTCTTATTTCATTATCGTTTGGATAAATATGTTCATAATCATTTTTTCTTTTTGCATTCTCCCATCCTTCAGGCATTTGGATAAAAGGAGAAAAGATAAGAGCAGCAGATGAGTATTCAACTGGTACTTGTTGTAAGATTGGTGATTCGTCATCTAACCATATATAATCTAGCATGCGCACCTCCTTTACATATTCTAACATTCCTTTCGTTTGAAAGAGATGATCAGCCCTATGACAGGCTGATCATCTATCACATCACATTTTTATCCCCAGATTCAACCGCACTCTCTTCCCGCCATTTTTGATGATCCCATATTCTGAAAAACGGATAGTAGATAGCACAGGTGATCAGCAGATTTACCAGCTGCATAACTGCGCCCGACACCTTTCCGCCTGTCGCCAGGTAACCTGATATGAGCGGCGGCATCGTCCATGGCACCGCGATTCCGGCCGGTCTTGCCACCAGCCCGGTGCTCATGCCGATATAAGTCGCGGTAATCGTGAGGAGCGGTGCGATGATAAATGGGACAATAAGGAGGGGATTCATGACAATCGGCATGCCGAAAATGATCGGCTCGTTGATATTAAATAGCGCAGGGCCGATTCCTAATCGTCCAAGCTGCTTCATTTGTTTGCTGCGGGAGCGCACAAGCATCGTCAGGACAAGCGCCAGCGTCGCCCCGCTTCCGCCGACATTGATCCAAATTTGAAAAAACTGAGTCGTAAAAATACTCGGCAGCGCCTCGCCTGCTTGGAAGGCGAGACGGTTGGCATCCATCGCGCCGTACCAAATCGGCGCCATGATTCCGCCAATGATGGAAGCCCCGTGAATCCCGCACGACCAAAGCAGCATCTGCACAAATTCAGCGATCAGGCTTCCGCCGAGACTGCCGCCAAGGATGGAAAGCGGTGTGCCAAGCAGGTCTCCTACGACATTGTGCAGACTCTGAAAAGGTGTCATTTCAATCAGAAGACGCGCCAGCCATACGAGAAGCACAATGATAAAGCCGGGAATCAGCGCGACAAATGATTTGCTTACCGCAGGCGGCACACCGTCTGGCATTTTGAAGACGATATTTTTTTGAATAATGTACCGATAGATTTCGGTTGAAAACAAGGCGATCAGCATGGCGACAAATAAGCCCTTGCTGCCGAGCAGCGTGATCGGGATTCCGCCCCCTACCATGATGGACTCCGTTGAGCCATGCGGTGTAAACGGCACCTCAAACGGTGTTGCCAGCAGAAATGCGGCAATTGAAATCGCTCCGGCAGAAAGGGCATCGACACCATAGCTTTCTGCCAGCCGATAGGCGATCCCAAAAGCGGCAATCATCGCCATAATATCAAACGAAGCGTTAACAGGATATCCGAGCTTATCGGCCCACTCGTTCCCAAACACACTCGCCATGAAATCAGCATACCCCGGAATCGGCAAGCTCGTTAAAATCAAGAAGACAGACCCGATAATAATCAGCGGCATGGTCAGGATAATTCCGTCACGCAAAGCGCTGAGATGCCGCTGCCCGGCAATTTTCCCGGCGACAGGCATTATTTTTTCCTCCATCACCCGAGTGAATGTGCTCATCTTAAAAACCCCCTTTTCTCATTGCTTTGTGAACAACCTCCGCAATGTTTTCTTTATCTTATTTTGAAAACGCTTACAAATTCATTTGGAAAATTTCCTCTTCATGCGGAAAAAATCTGCATTTTGCTAAACAACCCTGCCCATGAAAAATTTTTTCCTTCTTACTATTAATCTCTCTTTTTTTCTCCGATATATATATCAAACATCATAGAAAAAGGAGATGAATCATGAAAAACATGTCTTGCAAACTTGTTGTATCAGTCACTCTGTTTTTCAGTTTTCTCACCATAGGCCCTCTCGCTCATGCGCAAAACAGCAGCGAGAAAGAGGTTATTGTGGTTTATAAAAACAAGGCCGGAAAGGAAACCATCCTGGACAGTGATGCTGATGTTGAACAGCAGTATAAGCATCTTCCCGCGGTAGCGGTCACAGCAGACCAGGAGACAGTAAAAGAATTAAAGCAGGATCCTGATATTTTGTATGTAGAAAACAACGTATCATTTACCGCAGCAGACAGCACGGATTTCAAAGTGCTGTCAGACGGCACTGACACCTCTGACAACTTTGAGCAATGGAACCTTGAGCCCATTCAGGTGAAACAGGCTTGGAAGGCAGGACTGACAGGAAAAAATATCAAAATTGCCGTCATTGACAGCGGGATCTCCCCCCACGATGACCTGTCGATTGCCGGCGGGTATTCAGCTGTCAGTTATACCTCTTCTTACAAAGATGATAACGGCCACGGAACACATGTCGCAGGGATTATCGGAGCCAAGCATAACGGCTACGGAATTGACGGCATCGCACCGGAAGCACAAATATACGCGGTTAAAGCGCTTGATCAGAACGGCTCGGGGGATCTTCAAAGTCTTCTCCAAGGAATTGACTGGTCGATCGCAAACAGGATGGACATCGTCAATATGAGCCTTGGCACGACGTCAGACAGCAAAATCCTTCATGACGCCGTGAACAAAGCATATGAACAAGGTGTTCTGCTTGTTGCCGCAAGCGGTAACGACGGAAACGGCAAGCCAGTGAATTATCCGGCGGCATACAGCAGTGTCGTTGCGGTTTCAGCAACAAACGAAAAGAATCAGCTTGCCTCCTTTTCAACAACTGGAGATGAAGTTGAATTTTCAGCACCGGGGACAAACATCACAAGCACTTACTTAAACCAGTATTATGCAACGGGAAGCGGAACATCCCAAGCGACACCGCACGCCGCTGCCATGTTTGCCTTGTTAAAACAGCGTGATCCTGCCGAGACAAACGTCCAGCTTCGCGAGGAAATGCGGAAAAACATCGTTGATCTTGGTACCGCAGGCCGCGATCAGCAATTTGGCTACGGCTTAATCCAGTATAAAGCACAGGCAACAGATTCAGCGTACGCGGCAGCAGAGCAAGCGGTGAAAAAAGCGGAACAAACAAAAGCACAAATCGATATCAACAAAGCGCGAGAACTCATCAGCCAGCTGCCGAACTCCGACGCCAAAACTGCCCTGCACAAAAGACTGGATAAAGTACAGTCATACAGAAATGTAAAAGATGCGAAAGACAAAGTCGCAAAGGCAGAAAAATATAAAACACAGCAAACCGTTGACACAGCACAAACTGCCATCAACAAGCTGCCAAACGGAACAGACAAAAAGAACCTTCAAAAACGCTTAGACCAAGTAAAACGATACATCGCGTCAAAGCAAGCGAAAGACAAAGTTGCGAAAGCGGAAAAAAGCAAAAAGAAAACAGATGTGGACAGCGCACAATCAGCAATTGGCAAGCTGCCTGCAAGTTCAGAAAAAACGTCCCTGCAGAAACGCCTTAACAAAGTGAAGAGCACCAATTTGAAGACGGCACAGCAATCCGTATCTGCGGCTGAAAAGAAATCAACTGATGCAAATGCGGCAAAAGCACAATCAGCCGTCAATCAGCTTCAAGCAGGCAAGGACAAAACGGCATTGCAAAAACGGTTAGACAAAGTGAAGAAAAAGGTGGCGGCGGCTGAAGCAAAAAAAGTGGAAACTGCAAAGGCAAAAGTGAAGAAAGCGGAAAAAGACAAAACAAAGAAATCAAAGACATCCGCTCAGTCTGCAGTGAATCAATTAAAAGCATCCAATGAAAAAACAAAGCTGCAAAAACGGCTGAACGCCGTCAAACCGAAAAAGTAACCAAAAACCTTTAAGATTTGCATTCCAAGTCTTAAAGGTTTTTTTCATTCTAAGAACACCACACACAACCTTTTTCCCATCCATTGTACAGGCTTTTCATACTATTGCTATACAGCCATGAACAGCATAAAATGAACGTTATTACAGTTATCACCACATATGGCGGGATTGTGACTGGGCAGGCAGGCAAGACCCAATGATGCAAAGGGAGTATTAATGCCTAAAAAACAGGGCATTTTAACTCTTCTTTTCGTGTTGGGCTCATAACGGCGCCTTGGACAACCCCCTATTCTCATGCTCCGTCGTCGACGCGGGCATTTTTGTCATTTTCAGCCGGTATTTCTCACTTTTTTCATTTTGATTGTCAACTTTTCATTTGATACGATGAACAAGCCGACTTTTCTTCAGCAAAGGAGGTTTTAATTGCTTGCATAAAGAGATTGCAAAAGAATTACTGCTGCTCGCAGGAGGAAAAAACAATATTATCAGCATCAGCCATTGTACGACCCGTCTTCGTTTTGATGTAAAGGACGAGACGAAAATTGATATACATGCCATTGAGAACCTGCAAGGTGTGCAGGGCACCTTTTTCCGCTATGGGCTTTTCCAGATTATCTTCGGAGCAGGCGTCGTCAACAAAATATATAAAGAAGTCGTTCATGTATGGGAGACCGCGCCTTCTGAAGAGCCTGTCCACCAGAAAAAAGCCAGCCGGAAGCTGAACCCTGCCGCAGCTTTTGCGAAAACACTGTCCGATATTTTTGTGCCGATTATTCCGGCAATAACAGCAAGCGGCCTGCTCATGGGGCTGATCGGCATGATTAAGGTGTTTCATTGGTTCGCTGCCGGCAGCCCATGGATTAAAATGCTCGACCTCGTGTCCAGCACAGCCTTTATTTTACTGCCGATTTTAGTCGGCTTCAGTGCTGCACGGCAATTTGGCAGCAACCCATACCTAGGGGCAGTGATTGCAGGGCTTTTGACGCATCCTGATCTGCTGGACCCGTCTATGCTCGGCAGCAAAACCCCGTCTTCTTTAGACATATGGGGGCTTCATATCCCAATGATGGGCTATCAGGGTTCCATGATACCGATTCTTCTTTCCGTTTTTGTCATGAGCAAAATTGAGAAGCTATTAAAATCGATTGTGCCGAAGTCGCTTGATGTCGTGATCATTCCCTTTATTACGGTCATGGTGACAGGGTGCCTCGCGCTGATTGTGATGAATCCCGCCGCGTCCATCATCGGCCAGATCATGACACAATCGATCGTCTATATTTATGATCACGCCGGCATTGCTGCCGGAGCTCTTTTCGGCGGCATCTACTCCACCATCGTCCTATCTGGATTGCATCATAGCTTTTATGCAATTGAGGCAACGCTGCTTGCTAATCCGCATGTCGGTGTCAACTTTTTAGTGCCGATATGGTCGATGGCGAATGTGGCCCAAGGCGGAGCGGGGCTTGCGGTATTCCTCAAAACGAAACAATCAAGCCTGAAGAAAATTGCGCTCCCCGCTTCTCTGACCGCGTTTTTAGGCATTGTTGAGCCGATTGTATTCGGGGTAAATCTCAAATTGATCCGTCCCTTTATCGGAGCAGCCATCGGCGGTGCTATTGGCGGAGCATACGTGGTTGCGGTACAAGTTGTGGCAAATTCCTACGGACTGACAGGCATTCCGATGATTTCAATCGTGCTGCCGTTTGGCGCCGCTAATTTTGTTCATTATATGATCGGTTTCTTGATCGCAGCCGTCTCTGCTTTTATAGCTACATTGTTTCTCGGGTTTAAAGAAGAGACAGAATAACTGGATTTATTCGATTTCATTCATAAAACGGGGGATGAAAGGACAAAAAAGCTATGAAAATTAAAAGAATATTAAATCATAATGCTATCGTCGTAAAGGATCAAAATGAAGAGAAGATTCTCTTGGGTGCAGGAATTGCGTTTAACAAAAAGAAGAATGATATTGTCGATCCGTCAAAAATAGAAAAAACCTTTATCAGAAAAGATACACCTGACTATAAGCAGTTCGAAGAGATTTTAGAAACATTGCCTGAAGACCACATTCAGATTTCTGAGCAAATTATCTCTCATGCCGAAAAAGAGCTGAACATCAAAATCAACGAGCGCATTCATGTCGCTTTTTCAGACCATCTTTCTTTTGCAATTGAACGCCTGAGCAATGGGATGGTTATCAAAAATCCGCTGCTGAATGAAATCAAAGTCCTTTATCCAAAGGAGTTCCAGATCGGCTTATGGGCCAGAGCACTGATTAAAGATAAACTGGGGATTCACATTCCTGATGATGAAATCGGCAATATCGCCATGCATATCCACACAGCAAGAAACAATGCCGGCGATATGACACAAACGCTTGATATTACAACAATGATCCGTGATATTATCGAGATTATCGAAATTCAACTGTCTATTAATATCGTTGAAGATACCATCTCTTATGAAAGGCTCGTGACCCATCTCCGCTTTGCCATTCAGCATATCAAAGCAGGCGAATCCATTTACGAGCTGGACGCAGAAATGATTGACATCATTAAAGAGAAGTTTAAGGATGCCTTCCTGTGTGCCCTAAGCATCGGCACCTTTGTGAAGAAGGAATACGGCTTTGAGTTTCCTGAAAAAGAATTGTGCTACATCGCCATGCATATTCAGCGGTTCTACCAACGGTCAGTCGCACGCTGAGACAAACAAAAAACGCTTTTGATCATCTCAAAAGCGTTTTTTTATCTGATTTATTGGTTGATCGCCGGATTCCCAATCGTATTCCACTTCGTATAGGACATGTAATGGAAATACTCATCGCGATACGGATGTTTTGTATTGGAGTTCCAAGGCTTTTCTCCGCCGCAGAAGTGCACGATTGCCGGGTTTTCTCTTGTTTCATTATATTGCTTCCGCCCTAACAGAGTCGATGGGGTTTTCAGCTTTAACATGATATAGGTTTGAGCGTTCCAGCGCGGATGAAGTTCATACCACTGATCATACAAGATCGCATTCAGTGCATCTTGGTCATGCAGCACAAGAAAGTCTTCGTCTGGGTGTTCATTGATAAAGTTGATGACTTTTTCTGTGATGTTTTGCTTTCTCCAAGACTCAAAATCAATAATCATGATACCTGAGTTAAAATACTTCCCTGTATCAGTGACGTTCATTTCTTTCAGGCGTTCATGCTGCCCCGCATCCTCAACAGCGGCTACGGTGTATGGCGCAATGTCTAAGTCCCATAGCTTAGAAATATCCTCTAGGACAAGCGCATCACAATCGATGTAAATCATTCGTTTGATGCTTTCATCCTTAATTAAGTCGGGAATCGAAATGCGGTAATACGCGGCTTTTGTAATATGGCTGCTCTCAACCGCATGTTCATACATGTTGGTATCCACTTCTAAAAACTCAATCGGCACTCCGAATTTCAAAGTGGTTTCTTCCAGTCTTTTTTTGTTATCAGGCTTAATTCCGCCATCAATGACGTATAATTTTACCTCTCTCTCCTGATCCATGTTAGTCAATAAAGAAACGAACATCCCACCTAAATGACGAGCATAATTATCATCTGCGCATGATACGATATGCATGATTTCATCTTTCCTCAATGGTATTCATCTCCCTTTTTGTTGTACAAGTTACATACCCTTTTTCAAAAAAATAAACACGTTCTCCGACATTTTTTTAAACAGAATGTGTGATACAACAAAAAAGGTGTCATTTTTTGAAGATGCGATAAAGCCAATAAAGAATGAAAAAGCTTGCGATTGTGATGGCTTCAGCCGAGACGATATACCACGGCCATGGCCCGAGAACATCTAAGAGAGAGGAACCGCCCGGTTTTTTCGTCAAATACATATAATTCGCGCCAAGCCAGCGATCAATCAGAAAAATACAGACGCCGTACACATTAACAAGCAGGACTGTCACCCATAACGAGCGCTGGCCCATTCTGTAGGTGCCAATCACAGCCATCAGCAGACAGGATAAAAACACAGACCCGTGAGAAATAAAAAAGAGGATATATCGGATATGCGGAAATGAAAACATACCGAGGTCAGGAGTGGCAAGAGCCTGAATCGAACTGCCGATGCCGACAAAAAACAAAAACACAAACAGCTTTCTGCTTTTTGTCACTAACATAATAGCTGACAAATACACCGACAGGTCACTAAGCTGGAGAGGCAATGAAGTGCGCACCGACCACCTGTCCGTGGCGACCATCCATATTTGATAGCCGATTTGCGAACCAAGCAAAAGAAACACAAACAGAGAACGCAAAAACCGGCTGGCCCTCGGCTGCTTGACCTCATCTTGGAACAAAAACAACAGAATGGCCAAAAGGGAGATAATCGCTAACGTCACTACATGCTCTGTCGAAAACAGATGAAACGGATCATGCTTATAGTCGGATTGAACATATTTTTGCAAAACTGCACCCCCGTTTTCGGGTTTTTGTTTATTTTGGCGTTGTTTGGGCTTTTTTTATTCAACCGATATATGGGCTTGAAGTTCACACCAGACTCTGTTAAAATTCGTTTCATAGCTAATGATTCTGATAATTTAAGGCAGGCCTAAAAAATGGAACGTTCACATCAACATCAGCAGCTTCGGAAGGAAGAACACGATACACTTTCTAAGCTCAAACAAATGCCCGTCGAGTCACTCAACCTGGAAGCCATTTCGATCGCTACAAATCTGTATCGGTCTGCACAAAGGCTCCGTGTCAAAATGGAGACTGAGGTTCTTTCTTCCTATAACCTTTCTTGGACCGCTTTCTCCATTCTTTATGATCTATGGGTATGGGGAGCGCTCGAAACGAGAAAAATCGCTGAGCTGTCAGGGATATCTACAGCTACAGCAAGCAACGTGATCAAAACGCTCGAAAAAAAGAATTTTTGCCGTAAAAGCATCGACACAAGAGATCGGCGACTCGTGTTTGTCTCTATCACCGATTCCGGCAAACAAGCAATCAAAGAACTCTACCCGGAGTTTCACAAAGGAGAAACAGAGCTCATTGCGGGAATGACGAAGGACGAACAGAAAATATTGACAGGGCTGCTTAGAAAGGTAGCTGACAATCTTCATACAACATAAGCTTTGACGGGAATCCAGTAGCGGTTTGTCTCCCTGTTTCAGAGAGCCGGCGGAAGGTGCGAGCCGGAACACAGCAAACGTGAATTACCTCCCCGAGCTTTCTTTGTGAACCTTAAAAGTAGCAAAGAACGGGAAACCGTTATTCGAATGAGCGGAAGACAATGTCTTCAACCAGGGTGGTACCGCGTGCATTGAGCCACGTCCCTTATCGGGATGGGCTCTTTTTTGTGTTTGTAAAAAAGGAGGAAAAATGATGAGAACATTTGAGCAGCTCACAGCGTCACAGCAAAAAGAGGTAGAAAGACAGCTTCAGCTATACATGACAGGCGCCCACGAAGTCATACCGCCGGAGGAATTAAAGGCAAAGCTCATGAAATCAATTTCCACGGGCACGCCGCTTAAAATTAAGCTCGGATTAGATCCGTCTGCACCGGATGTACATTTGGGCCATACGGTTGTGTTAAATAAGCTTCGCCAATTTCAAGAAAACGGCCACATTGTCCAGCTGTTAATTGGGGATTTCACAGGAAAAATTGGTGATCCGACGGGAAAATCGGCAGCCAGAAAGCAACTGACTGATGAAGAAGTTCAGCACAATGCCAAAACCTACTTTGAGCAATTCGGAAAAGTGCTTGATCCAGAAAAAGTCGAGCTTCACTATAACTCAAAATGGCTGAAAACATTGAATCTGGAAGATGTCATTGAATTAGCAGGGAAAATAACGGTAGCCCGCCTGATGGAGCGCGACGACTTTGAAGAACGCATCGCCATGCAAAAACCAATCTCACTGCATGAATTCTTTTACCCATTGATGCAGGGATATGATTCTGTCGTTCTCGAAAGTGATATTGAATTAGGCGGAACGGATCAGCATTTCAATGTCCTCATGGGACGGCATTTCCAAGAACGATACAACAAAGAAAAACAAGTCGTCATCCTTATGCCGCTCTTGGAAGGCTTGGATGGCGTCGAAAAAATGTCAAAGTCGAAACACAACTACATCGGCATTAACGAACATCCAAACGACATGTACGGAAAAACGATGTCACTGCCCGACAGCCTGATGAAAAAATACATCCACTTGGCAACAGACTTAGAGCTTGAAGAGAAAAAACAGCTCGTGAAAGACTTAGAAACCGGCGCAGTTCATCCGCGTGATGCCAAAATGCTTTTAGCCAAAACAATCGTCCGAATGTATCACGGAGAGAAAGCAGCAGAAGCTTCCGAACACTCGTTTAAAACAGTCTTTCAGGAAAACAGCCTTCCTGATGATATTCCGTCTGTCCAATGGGAAGGCGAGAAAACAATCGCGATTGTCGATCTGCTCGTTACATTGAAGCTCCTCTCTTCGAAGAGCGAGGCGCGCCGCATGATTCAAAACGGAGGTGTACGCATCGACGGAGAGAAAATAACAGATGTTCACGCCAAAGCAGAGATAAGAGAGAATATGATCATCCAAGTCGGCAAACGCAAGTTTTTAAAGCTCCAATAGTCTGATATTCCGAAACGCTTATGACCCTTCATTCATAAGCGTTTTTTTGCAGGTATAAAGCACTGTCTTTTCAAAAACGCTCTCCATCTTGCAGGAAACTCCTTTAGCATCCCGAAATATTCCCCAACCATACATTTAGGGGAGGTTTATTTTTGATGAAAAAGCTTTTGACTGTCATGACGATGGCTGTTTTAACTGCCGGCACACTGCTCTTGCCGGCACAGAGTGTCACCCCTGCCGCGCACGCTGTACAAATATCAAATAGCGAGCGCGAGCTTCCATTCAAAGCAAAACATGCGTACTCTACCATTTCTCAGCTAAGTGAAGCAATCGGCCCCAGAATAGCCGGAACTGCAGCTGAAAAAAAGAGTGCCCTATTGATCGCCTCATCAATGAGAAAATTAAAGCTTGATGTGAAGGTTCAACGATTCAACATTCCTGACCGGCTTGAGGGTACACTGTCTTCAGCAGGACGCGATATTCTTCTCCAAGCGGCGTCGGGCTCAGCTCCGACTGAGGAACAAGGGCTGACGGCCCCGCTTTACAATGCGGGATTGGGCTATCAAAAGGACTTTACCGCTGACGCCAAGGGCAAAATCGCCTTGATTTCCAGAGGAGACCTGACTTATTACGAGAAAGCCAAAAATGCCGAAGCCGCCGGAGCGAAAGCTGTCATCATTTATAACAACAAAGAAAGCCTCGTGCCTATGACGCCAAACCTGTCGGGAAATAAAGTCGGCATTCCGGTCGTCGGCATTAAGAAAGAAGACGGCGAAGCACTTACCCAGCAAAAAGAAGCCACCTTAAAACTAAAAGCATTCACAAACCAAACCTCCCAGAATATCATCGGAATCAAAAAACCAAAGAACATCAAACATCCAGACATTGTGTACGTGACCGCCCATTACGACAGTGTTCCTTTTTCGCCCGGAGCAAATGACAACGGCTCAGGTACCTCTGTTATGCTGGAGATGGCGCGTGTCTTAAAAAGCGTTCCATCTGATAAAGAAATCCGCTTTATCGCTTTCGGCGCCGAAGAGCTCGGCCTGCTCGGCTCCTCTCACTATGTAGATCATCTATCGGAAAAAGAGCTGAAACGAAGCGAAGTGAACTTCAACTTAGATATGGTAGGCACAAGCTGGGAAAAAGCGTCTGAGCTGTATGTCAACACATTGGATGGCCAATCTAACTATGTTTGGGAATCCAGCCGTACGGCTGCTGAAAAAATTGGGTTTGACAGCCTGTCTCTGACACAGGGAGGATCATCTGATCATGTGCCATTCCACGAAGCCGGCATTGATTCCGCTAACTTTATTTGGGGAGACCCGGAAACAGAAGAAGTTGAGCCGTGGTATCATACCCCTGAAGACTCGATCGAACATATCAGCAAAGAACGCCTCCAGCAAGCAGGCGATCTTGTGACAGCCGCTGTCTATGAGGCTGTGAAAAAAGAGAAGAAACCGAAAACCATTAAGAAACAAATGAAGGCGAAAGCATCTGACATTTTTGAAGATATCAAATAAAAAAAGACGGCACTTGGGTGCCGTCTTTTTTAATCCACTTCTTTCTTAATCCCCAGCATTTTCTCATCTAGGTAATGGGCAATCTCCGCGGCTTCTTTCAGCTCATCTGTTAATTGCTTAGGAACGTCATTGTTCAATTTATAATAAATTTTATGTTCAAGGCTCGCCCAGAAATCCATCGCGATTGTCCGGATTTGAATTTCTGCTTTGACGTATTCCACACGGTTCGTTAAATTCACAGGCATCTCAATGATTAAATGCAGGCTTCGATAGCCATTCGGTTTGGGTGTCTGGATATAATCCTTTACCTTTACGATTCTCAAATCTTCATGCTGCTTCAACACATTCACGACATTATAAATGTCAGAAATAAAGGAACAGATGATGCGCACGCCGGCAATGTCGTGAATATGCTCCTTCATTTCCTTCGTCGTAATCTCACAGCCCTTTCTCATTAACTTATTCACGATGCTTTCAAAGCTTTTTACACGGGATTTTGTATGTTCAATCGGGTTGTGTCCGTGAATGAGGTTATATTCCTGGCTGATAATTGAGAACTTTGTATCGAGCGCATCTAGCGCAAATTTATAAACTAATAACTCATTTTTCCAATCTTCCATTACTGTTTTTAAATCGTCCATATGTGTTACAGATAAATCCATGTTCGTCATCTCCTTTAACGGAACTTTATCCGCTGTCCATGTACTAGACGTCCCTGTCTGCTGCAAGGTTCTATGAATTTTTTTACAAAATGCGGTCGATTGTAACAAAAAAAGACCGCATGAAACGAGCGGTCTTTTTTATTATCGGAAATAGCTGATCAATAATCCGATCGAGAGCAGGAATCCGAAAAATGTATTTGTTTGGGCTGTTGATTTCATTGCGACAATCATATTCATCGGCATTTCGTTCTGGACGAAGCCCTTCACTGCCTGAACCGGCTTAGGCACGCTCAAAAAGACGACAAACAGCCATGGGCTTGCGGCACCGGTAATAACCAAGCCGACAACCCAGATATAAGCGACGGCAAACGACGCAGCTAACAGAGTAACAGCTCCCTTATGCCCCATCAAAATCGCCAATGTTTTGCGTCCGCCTTTTTTGTCCTCTTCAATATCACGAATGTTGTTCGACAGGTTAATCGCGCCGACAAGAATCGCAATCGGGATGGAAATCAAAATGCTCTGCATATTGATCTTATCTGTCTGAATGAAAAACGAAATCAGCACAAACACCGAACCCATGCAAATGCCTGAGAATAATTCACCGAACGGCGTGTACGCAATCGGGAGCGGCCCGCCTGTATACAGGTAGCCGATCGCCATGCCGACAAGGCCGATCAGCGCAAGCCACCAGCTGCTGCTCGCACAAATATAGACACCGAGCAAAATGGCAATCCCGTATGAGGCCAGAGCTAATTGCAAAATCGTTTTAGGCTTCATTCCGTGGCGTACAATGGCCCCTCCGATTCCGACTGATTCTGCTGTATCTAATCCGCGTTTAAAATCATAGTATTCATTAAATAAGTTCGTCGCGATCTGGATCCATAGGCAAGAAAACAGCATAGCCAAAAACAGCAGCAGATCAACCTTCACATAAAACATCGCCAAAACGGTTCCGAGCAGCACAGGCACAAACGATGCGGTTAACGTATGAGGACGGGTTAACTGCCAAAGGATCTGCCCCATGCTTTCTTTTTGCGGCGCTGTCTGACCCTCACCCTTATTTGTTTGGTTCATCTTCCTCTTCCTTTCTATTAAAAGGCTTACTTTTTTTCAGCCGGCAGCTTAATAAAAAACTCCTTTTGCTTCCTTATCTATCATAATGACTTCTCCCTTATTTCACAAGATACCGCAAGAAGGCGTTTTCTTTCTTATTATACGCTTCTCGCCCTGATTTCATTAGGTTTCTGCTTTCACTTGAACGAACAGGTACAGAAAAATTTTTTTAAGTACATTACACTTTTTAAAAGTTAAAAAGATCTTTTGACTCCAGCTATCTTTTCCTTTATTATGAATCAGCTCGAAACATTCCATTCTTGCCCTTGCAGGTATAAAGATTCATTTTCAAAAACATACGCCGATATATTAATTTGAGGGAGATTAGGGAAAAAATGAAACTTTTTGAGCATCTGATCGTCAAATAATCATGTGATTGTCGAAAAAACGGGAAGGGAATTTTTGATATGCTGCAATTAATGAAACAGCTGTATGAAAAACCCGCTGTCAAGTGGACATGTCATACAGGCTTTTATTTGATGATACTGCTTGTTTTGTTTTTTATGTATGGTTTTCACACCGCGAATACCGGTTCATATATTTATAACGATTTCTAATTGGAGAGAGAATAACTATGAAACTTTTACATGCTATTCAAACACATGCGGAAACTTATCCGCAAACCGATGCCTTCCGCTCTCAAGGCCAGTCGCTCACGTATCAGGAATTATGGGAGCAGTCTGACCGCGCGGCTGCCGCGATCCAAAAACGCATTTCTGGGGAAAAGAAATCTCCTATCCTTGTGTACGGCCACATGGAGCCGCACATGATCGTTTCCTTCTTGGGAAGTGTCAAAGCGGGACATCCTTATATTCCGGTTGACCTTTCTATTCCGTCCGAACGGATTGCGAAAATTATCGAAAGCTCTGGAGCAGAATTGCTGATCCATGCAGCAGGACTCTCAATTGATGCAGTCGGCCAGCAGATTCAGACAGTTTCTGCGGCAGAACTGCTGGAAAACGAAGGCGGCTCTGTCAGCCAAGATCAATGGGTCAAAGAACACGAAACGTTTTATATCATTTACACTTCCGGAAGCACAGGAAATCCGAAAGGCGTGCAGATTTCCGCTACGAATCTTCAAAGCTTCACAGACTGGATTTGTGCAGACTTTCCAGTCAGCGGAGGAAAAATATTTTTAAACCAAGCGCCGTTCTCATTTGATTTGTCTGTCATGGACCTATATCCGTGCCTTCAATCAGGCGGGACATTACATTGCGTGACAAAGGATGCTGTGAACAAGCCGAAAGTCTTATTTGAAGAGCTGAAGAAGTCCGGGCTGAATGTGTGGACATCAACACCTTCCTTTGTGCAAATGTGCCTGATGGATCCGGGTTTTTCACAGGATCTGCTGCCTCATGCGGACACATTTATGTTTTGCGGAGAGGTTCTTCCGGTTTCTGTGGCAAAAGCGCTGCTTGAGCGTTTTCCGAAAGCAAAGATTTTTAATACGTACGGCCCGACTGAAGCGACAGTGGCTGTCACATCGGTTGAAATTACGGCTGACGTCATCAGCCGCAGCGAATCGCTTCCAGTGGGCTTCGCCAAACCAGATATGAACATTTTCATTATGGATGAACAGGGACAGCCGCTTCCTGATGGAGAAAAAGGAGAAATCGTCATTGCAGGGCCGAGTGTAAGCCGAGGCTACCTTGGTGAGCCAGAGCTGACGGAAAAAGCGTTTTTCTCTCATGAAGGCCAGTGGGCATACCGAACTGGCGATGCCGGCTTTATTCAAGACGGTCAGATTTTCTGCCAAGGACGTTTGGATTTTCAGATTAAACTTCACGGCTATCGAATGGAGCTGGAGGAAATCGAGTTCCATGTCAGACAGTCACAGTACGTTCGTTCTGCTGTCGTGATTCCTTATCAGCCAAACGGAACAGTTGAGTACCTGATCGCTGCTATTGTGCCTGAGGAGCATGAGTTCGAGAAGGAATTCCAGCTGACAAGCGCTATTAAAAAAGAGCTTGCCGCTTCTCTTCCGGCATATATGATCCCAAGAAAATTTATCTATCAGGATCACATTCAAATGACGGCTAACGGCAAAATTGACCGAAAACGCATTGGCGAAGAGGTTCTTGTATGACGCCCTACAGCTCGTTTTTATTCTTTATACTGCTTGGCATTCTTCTTCTGCCGACGATCATTCTCGGCTTAAACGGAAAAAGATTTCAAGCATACAACATGTTCATATCTATCATTATATTGGCTTTAATTTTTTCGCACGACTTACACGGGGTCATCGCGCTGTGCCTGTTTACAATATGGCAGGTGCTCCTGATCAGCGGCTATCTGGCATACCGGCAGAAAGCGAACAGCGGCTTTGTCTTTTGCGGAGCTGTTATCGCGTCTATTCTGCCTTTATTTCTGTCAAAAATATGGCCGTTTCTTTCACACCCGCAGCCGCATCATCCGCCGCATAACCTGATCAGCTTTTTAGGGATTTCATATTTAACCTTTAAAGGCGTTCAGCTGATTATGGAAGCAAGAGACGGACTGCTGAAAGAACAGCTGCCATTGCACCGCCTGCTGTATTTCATCCTGTTTTTCCCGACGATTTCCTCCGGCCCGATCGACAGATACCGCCGGTTCGTCAAGGATGAACAGAAGGCTTGGACGAAAGAAGAATACGCCGACCTGTTGTATACGGGAATCCATAAAATCTTCATCGGTTTCCTGTATAAATTTATTATCGGCTACGCGATCAATACGTACTTCATCATGAATCTTCCCGCAATCACGCACAATAAGATTCTTGGGAACCTGCTGTACATGTACGGCTACAGCATGTATTTATTCTTTGATTTCGCCGGCTACACGATGTTTGCCGTCGGGGTCAGCTACATTATGGGCATTAAATCACCAGAAAACTTTAATAAACCGTTTATCAGTAAAAATATTAAAGATTTCTGGAATCGCTGGCATATGTCTCTGTCATTTTGGTTCAGAGATTATGTGTTTATGAGATTCGTATTTTGGATGACTAAGAAAAAGTGGATCAAAAACCGTATGGCCGTCTCAAACATCGGGTATTTCCTGCTGTTTATGCTAATGGGGGTTTGGCACGGGCTTGCGCCGCAATATATCATTTACGGCCTCTATCACGCCGTTCTGATGACGTGTTACAACTTTTTCGAGAAGTGGAATAAGAAATATAAATGGCTGCCGTCCAACCGCTGGACAACCATTCTGGCGATTGTGATCACATTCCATTTCGTTTGCTTCGGGTTTTATATTTTCTCAGGAAAACCATTTCATCACCACCATTAAAGGAGATTAGAAAGCTATGGATTTTAAACAAGAGGTATTAGACGTTTTAGCAGAGGTTTGCCAGGATGACATCGTAAAGGAAAATCCTGATATTGAAATTTTTGAAGAAGGTTTGCTTGATTCTTTTGGAACAGTAGAATTGCTGCTTGCGATTGAAAACCGTTTTGATATTTTAGTGCCGATCACTGAATTTGACCGGGACGTTTGGAATACACCTAACAACATTGTAAATCAGCTGTCTGAGTTGAAATAATGAAAAAGCGTTTTTTCGGTCCAATTATTTTGGCGTTTATTCTATTCGCAGGCGCCATCGCAATTCCATCTTCATGGCTGACAGGCTTCATCACCGATAAGCGTGTGAAAGAGTCAGCAACAGCCTTGAATCCGAGTATGTTTCAAGGGCTATATTTACAAGATCAGATGCTCAAAGATCCGACATATCTTCCGATTTACGGGTCTTCTGAGCTTTCTCGGCTGGACGAGTTCCACCCATCTAATTATTTTCAGGTAAACAATGAGGGATTCACGCCATACCTTGTCGGCAAAGGCGGATCCCAGTCATTGATTCATTCTTTAAACTTCGCTGCCCATATGGATCAGCTGAAGGGCAAAAAAATCGTATTCATCGTGTCTCCGCAATGGTTTATTAAGCGCGGGTCTGATGAACAGCATTTCGCGCCGAACTATTCTGCGCTGCAAGGGCTTGATTTAGCATTTAACGATAAGATCGACCCTGAAATTAAAAAGAAAATGATGAAACGCATGCTTCGCTTTAAGGCTGTGCAAAACGATGCCATTCTTTCTGAGCTGTACAAAGCAATGGTAAACGGCCAGACGTGGAAAGTGAACGCGCTGAAGCCGGCGGCGAAAGTGTATTACAGCATGCTGGAAAAGAAAGATCTGTATTATTCAACGACAGAATCATCCGGGCCAAAGCGCTATATCTCGCAGTCAGTAAAGGATAAGTCATGGTCTGAATTGAATAAACTAGCGGATCAATCGGGCAAACGCCACTCCGGTTCTAACGATTTTCACATCGACAACCCTGTCTATAAAAAGCTGAAGCCGAAAGTGCCTAAGCTGAAAGGGAAAAACAAAGGAAGATCGTATGCGGTGTCACCGGAATATGGCGACTTTGAAATGATGCTCGATATCCTGAAGGATGCGGGCGCAGAGCCTATGTTTGTCACCATTCCTGTTAACGGGAAATGGTACGATTACACGGGCTTCCCGAAAAAAGGACGCACTGACTATTACAAAAAGGTAAATAAACAAATCAGAGCGAAGGGCTTCCAGGTTGCTGATTTCTCAGGGCATGAATATGACCCGTATTTCATGAAAGACACCATTCACATCGGCTGGAAAGGCTGGGTGTATGTCGATAAAGCAATTGACGAATTTTATAAAACCGGAAAAGTCACTTCATCCTGAGCATCTCATAGGACGCGGCTGCATATTTCCTGCTAAGATTTGAAATAGTAAAGGAATCACAGCCAACTTAATTAAGAGGTGTTACATCCAATGAAGATGACAGGCAATACGGTTTTAATCACAGGGGGTTCTGCTGGCATCGGGCTTGAACTGGCCAAGCGCCTGCTGGAAATTGGCAATGAAGTTATCATTTGCGGACGCAGCGAAGCACGTCTTGCAGAAGCGAAGCAGCAGCTCCCAAACATCCATACAAAGCAATGTGATGTTGCAGACCGTTCGCAGCGGGAAGCATTGTATGAATGGGCTTTAAAGGAATATCCGAACTTGAATGTTCTCGTCAACAACGCCGGCATTCAAAAGGAAATTGACTTTAAAAAAGGGACAGAGGAGCTTTTTGTGGACGGTGATGAAATTGAACTTAATTTCCAAGCGCCTGTCCATTTATCCGCCCTTTTCACACCTCATTTGATGAAGCAGCCTGAGGCGGCAATCGTTCAGGTCACATCCGGGCTTGCGTTTAACCCGTTAGCTGTTTATCCGGTGTACTGCGCAACAAAAGCAGCACTTCACTCGTTCTCGCTTACGCTCAGACACCAGCTCCGCGACACGAGCGTGGAAGTGATTGAAATGGCACCGCCTATGGTGGACACGGGCTTAAACCAAAAATCACGCGATAAACAAGGCCTGACGTACCGGGGCATTTCATCTGAAGAATATGTTCAATATTTCTTGGACGGCTTGAAGGAAGGCAAACAGGAGATTACAAATGAACGTGTTGAAGGTCTTCGGGATGCCACTCGCGCCGATTATGACAGGTTATTCGAGCATATGAACACGCAGGAGAATTAATTTCTCCTGCTTTTTTCATATGAATTTCTTACAAATTTGAGCAAACCTATTGCGATTATTTGTTGAAGGTATACAATAGAATATAATTATTTTCAAATAAGTTTGATAATATAAACAATTTAACAGCAGGGAGATTGACCATGACTAAACAAACGATTCGCGTTGAATTGACATCAACAAAAAAACCGAAACCAGACCCAAATCAGCTTTCGTTCGGAAGAGTGTTTACAGACCACATGTTTGTAATGGACTATGCCGCAGATAAAGGTTGGTACGATCCAAGAATCATTCCTTATCAGCCCTTATCAATGGATCCGGCCGCAATGGTCTATCACTACGGCCAAACCGTGTTTGAAGGGTTAAAGGCTTACGTGTCAGAGGATGACCATGTTCTGCTTTTCAGACCGGAAAAAAATATGGAACGCCTGAATCAATCAAACGACCGCCTCTGCATCCCGCAAATTGATGAAGAACAGGTTCTTGAAGGCTTAAAGCAGCTTGTCGCAATTGATAAAGACTGGATTCCAAATGCGGAGGGCACGTCCCTTTACATCCGTCCGTTCATCATCGCAACCGAGCCTTTCCTTGGTGTTGCGGCATCTCATACGTATAAGCTCTTGATCATTCTTTCTCCGGTCGGCTCTTATTACAAAGAAGGCATTAAGCCGGTCAAAATCGCTGTTGAAAGTGAATTTGTCCGTGCGGTAAAAGGCGGAACAGGAAATGCCAAAACCGCAGGAAACTATGCTTCAAGCTTAAAAGCGCAGCAGGTAGCCGAAGAGAAAGGATTTTCTCAAGTACTCTGGCTGGACGGCATTGAGAAGAAATACATCGAAGAAGTCGGAAGCATGAACATCTTCTTCAAAATCAACGGTGAAATCGTAACGCCGATGCTGAACGGGAGCATCCTGGAAGGCATTACGCGCAATTCAGTCATCGCCTTGCTTAAGCATTGGGGCCTTCAAGTTTCAGAACGAAAAATTGCGATCGATGAGGTCATCCAAGCCCATAAAGACGGCATCCTTGAAGAAGCCTTCGGAACAGGTACAGCAGCTGTTATTTCCCCAGTTGGCGAGCTGATCTGGCAGGATGAAACACTTTCGATCAACAACGGTGAAACAGGAGAAATCGCAAAAAAACTATATGACACGATTACAGGCATTCAAAAAGGCGCTGTCGCAGACGAATTCGGATGGACGACCGAAGTCGCAGCGCTGACTGAAAGCAAGTAAGAAAAAAGCCGGCCCATTACAGGCCGGCTTTTTTTACGCTTCAATTTTGTTGAAAAACTGCGGCAGATACGCTTTGTGCGCCTCCAGCATTTCGTCTAAAATCTGTTTGGCCACAGTATCGGACGGGACAAGCGGGTTAATCGTCATGGCAAGGAGCGCAGTTTGATAGTCACCTGTAACTGCCGCTTCTGCCGCGACACGTTCAAAGGATTTGATTTGCTGGACAAGGCCGCGGACAGACACCGGCAAGTCGCCGACAGCAATTGGCTTAGGGCCGGTTTTCGTCATCACACAGTTCACTTCAACTGCGGAATCGTCTGGAATACTCGCTATCGCACCATTATTGATCGTGTTCACCGGCTGAATGTCATGTTTATCATTATAAATGGAGCTGATTAAGTTACATGCTGCATCACTGTAGTAAGCCCCGCCCCGTTTTTCCAGCTGCGGCGGTTTGATCGCAAGGTTCGGATCTTTATAAAGCTCGAACAGCTCTTTTTCGACCTTCTGTACGACTTCAGCGCGGGTGCCCTCCGTTTGTGATGCTTCCAGTTCGTGCTCCAGCATCTCTTTTGTTTTAAAATAGTAACGGTGATAGCCGCAAGGGATGACATTGAGCGCTTTTAAGAAATCCGGTTCCCATTCGGCGCCTGAGATATTTTTCATCGTCATCGCGTTTTTCGGGTCGCCCATCGCCTCGATGACTTGCTCCTTCACACTTACGCCGTCCAAGAAAACATCCAGCCCAAATACCATATGGTTCAGTCCGGCGAATTGGACTTCTACGCGGTCCACATCTACATCAAGCGCTTTGGCTACGCCCATTTTGATGCCGATTGGAACATTACAGAGACCGACGACTTTCTTCAGGTTGGAGTAGCGAAGCAAGGCTTCTGTTACCATGCCGGCAGGGTTTGTGAAGTTAACAAGCCAAGCGTTCGGGCAAAGCTCTTCTATGTCCTTTGCGATCTCAAGGATGACCGGAATCGTGCGCAATCCTTTAAACAGGCCTCCCGGGCCGTTTGTTTCCTGGCCTATTACACCGTATTTTAGCGGAATGCGCTCATCCTTTGCTCTTGCCTGCAAAAGTCCGACACGGAATTGGGTCGTAACAAAGTCTGCGTCTTTCAGCGCTTTTCTCCGGTCGAGCGTAAGATGAATGTCAATCGGAACGCCAGCTTTTTCAACCATCCGTTTGGCGAGTGTGCCGACAATATTCAGCTTTTCTTCGCCCTCGGGGATATCGACAAGCCATAATTCGCGCACAGGCAGCTCATCATACCGTTTAATGAACCCCTCCACTAGCTCGGGCGTGTAGCTTGAACCTCCGCCAATCGTTACAATCTTCAATCCTTTTGTCATATGCTTGCTCCCCTTTGCTCGGTGATTTTTTCATATAACTCAATGATCTCTGCAGCCATATCCTTCACTGTCATTGCATTCATTAAATGATCCTGTGCATGAACCATCAGAAGCGTCATTTCCGTCTTTTCTCCGCCCGCTTCATTTTGGATCAGCTCTGTCTGATAATGATGGGCTTTTGACAATTCTTCAGCAGCGTCTTGAAGCTTTTTCCGCGCTTCTTCTGCGTCACCGCTTTTCGCAGCGGCAATGGCCTCCATTGCGGAGCTCCTACCGTTTCCTCCGTGAAGGATGATTTGAAAAATGATTTGTTCCATTTCCTCATTCACGCGATTCACTTCCTTTCTCTACAGAGCCGCTTCTTTGTCATCTGATGCTGCAGGCGTTTGGACCAGCTCCAGATCGTTTTCTTCTTTCAGCTTCTGCTTATCCCACATTCTGAAGAATGGATAGTAGACAACAAAGGACACGGCAATATTAATGGCTTGCATGACCGCGCCTGAGACTTTTCCTCCTGTCGCCAAGTAGCCTGAAAAGATCGGCGGCATGGTCCACGGCACTGCGATACCCGCCGGTTTGGCGACAAGGCCGGTGCTCATTCCGATGTACGTGAGTGTCACTGTGACAAGCGGTGTGATGATAAACGGAAGTAAGAGCATTGGGTTCATGACGATCGGCATTCCGAATATAATCGGTTCGTTAATATTGAAGATGGCCGGGCCGACCGCAAGCTTCCCGAGCTGCTTCATTTGTTTGCTTCGGGCGCGCAGGAACATCGTGACAACCAGTGCCAATGTGGCGCCGCTTCCGCCAATATTGACCCAGATATCGAAAAATTGCTGGGTGAAAATCTTAGGAAGCTCCTCACCAGCTTGGAATGCGATCCGGTTGGCATCCATTGCGCCGTACCAAATCGGTGCCATGACGCCGCCAACAATGTTTGCACCGTGAAGGCCGCAGGCCCATAAAAGCATTTTGACGGCTTCGGCGACAAGGCTTCCTCCAAGGCTTCCTCCCAGAATGGAAAGCGGAGTCCCCAATAAAACGCTTACAATATTATGAAGGCTTTCAAACGGTGTCGCTTCAACAATCAGCCGGGCTGCCCAAATTAGGAAGATGACGGCAAAGCCGGGGATTAACGCGACAAATGACTTGCTTACCGCCGGCGGGACACCGTCCGGCATTTTGAAGACTAAATTGCGCTGGATAATAAGGCGGTAAATCTCTGTGGACACCATTGCGATAATCATGGCGACAAATAGGCCTTTGCTTCCCATGAGCGAAAGCGGAATCCCGCCGCCAACCATGATTTCTTTCGTCGCGCCATCCGGCATAAACGGCACTTGATAAGGTGTTGCTAATAAAAATGCCGCAAGAGAAATGGCTCCGGCCGACAAGGCATCAACGCCGTATTTCTCGGCGAGCCGGTAGGCGATGCCGAACGCGGCGACAAGACCCATAATTTCAAAGGTCGCGTCGACTGGGTAGGCCAGTTTTTCAGACCAGGAGCTGCCAAACGTTTTCGCCATAAACTCAGCGTATCCCGGGATCGGGAGGTTGCCAATGATGAGGAAAAAGGAACCGATGATAATCAGGGGCATCGTGAGGATGATACCATCACGCAGCGCCTGCAAATGACGCTGTCCCGCAATTCTTCCCGCTATAGGCATGACCTTTTCTTCTAAGATCTGATTGACTTTATTCACATAGCCCGCCCCTCTCTATGACACATGTCCAAGCTGTTCAGCTGATTTCAGCACTTCCGCCCCATTGCACGTGCCATAATGGACGGTATTAATGACGTCTACCGGAACCCCCTTTGACTCTCCTAATTTTTTGAGCTGCGGAAGCATGTAACGGACTTGCGGACCGAGAAGCAATACATCCGCTTTATCGATATGATTTTGTACAGAATCGCCTGAAACTGCCCAAATGGTATAGTCTTTTCCCTGTTCCTGCGCACTTTTTTCCATCTTGCTCACCAGTAAGCTAGTAGACATGCCTGCTGCACAAACGAGTAATATATTCATGTAAAAGACCCCCTAGAGTTTGATCAATTTTGTAATGTCCTGCTGTTGCTATCATCATATTATGAAATCGCTTTCATAAACACTCAGGGTTTTTCCGCAGGCAACGGAAAAAAGGTATATACAGGCTGTCAGCTCAGCATTTTTTGGTCAAACACATCCGAAAGCTCTTGATATGAACGACATTTGATCAGCTGGTTCACCGCCGCCGGGTCATCCAAAATGCTGCCAAGCAGTTTATACATGCTTTGCAAATCCGCTTTGTTCTCCTTTTCGACACAAAGCAGACAGACAAATTGAACTCGCTGACTCTCCCAATCGATCGGTTTTTTGAGCGTACAAACGGCCCAAAACGTTGTTTTCGTCTGCGGAACAAGCGGGTGCGGGATGGCAACAAGATTGCCAAAACACGTTGGCGACATGTCTTCTCTTTCAAAAATGGAATCTATGATTTCTTCATCGGCAAAGCCGCATTCGACCGCTTTCTGCCCTAAAAATTGAATCACTTCTTCTTTTGAGCGCAGATCCTCCTGAAAAAAAACGAGTTCTTTTTTTAGGTAGCGATTGGCTTTTTCCTTTTCATCACTCAGAATAGATTCTATTTTTGTAAAGTCAGTTCCGCCTAAGATGGTGTTAACCTTCAGTACTGGTACAGGGAGCTCTTTTTTAATCGGAATGGTGCTGATGACAAAATCAATTGATTCGTAGGACATTTGATCAAGACTATAATACTCAGCCGTTCCAAGAATATCGAGCCGCTTGCCGAAATGGGAACGCAGTTTTTCGCGCAGAAGCTGGGCGCTTCCGGCTCCCGATGCGCATACAATGATACAGCGTTTCGGCGGGCTTTCTGTTTTTTTTCGTTCAATCGCGGCGCCAAAGTGGAGAGCCAAATATCCAATTTCGTTTTCATGAATCTCAATACCCGTTTGTTCCTTTATCACGATTCCGGCAATGATCCCGGCTTCAAAAGCGAGTGGATAATGTTCCTTGATCGCTGCCAGCATCGGATTTCGAAGATTCATGCCGTATCGGTTGCGGCTGATCGCCGGCTTCATATGCAGGGCCAAGCCGATTTTCAGCTCTTTGTCATGCAGGATGCCAAGCTTCAGTTCACGATCAACAGCTTCGATCATGGCAAGTGTCAGCTGATCGGTTTCTTCTTCTATTGAGAATGTGCCCTCTCCGCATTGTGATTGTGTCATTCGTTTTGTGCCAAGGAGATGCATGGTGATGTAGGCCGTCTCGTCTTTCGGAAACGTAACGGCAAGCGCTGATTCCAGCTCTTTTACGATGGCTTCTGCAGCCTGGTACTCCTTTTGATGCAGGATATGATCCATATCTTTCGGGAAAAGAGATACATAGTTTTCCGTTCTGATCCGTTTACAGGCGATAGCAATATGGATAATGAGGTTATTCAGTCCCATGTTGGACAGAGGGATGCGGTCGTTTTTCATTTTTTTCAAGATGGCGGAACGGATGATCTCAATTTCTTCTTTTGGTAAAATATCAGCCTTTTCATTTAAAACATCTATCTCCGTTTCTCTTTCATCGACAATGTACTCCGCCATGCAGTACCTCATCTGCACCTCGTCCCCGCGCAGCTTGAAGCCGTAATTCGGACGTGTTTCCATGACGATGCGGTAAGGCAGCAGACGTTTCTTTACTTCCTTTAAATCCGTTTGGAGTGTAGATTTTGAGATAAATAGTTCTTCAGCAAGTTCATCGAGCTTGAGATAATGGTCCGCCAGCAGCAGACGTTTCATAAGATAGGCCATTCTCTCCTCCGGCAATACCGGCAGGCCCTTTTTTTGCTGAAATTCATCTTGCAGCAGTGTTCTGAATACTTGCTCGTCATCAATGCGGAGCTTGTAGCCGGAGCCTCTTACAGATTGTACAAAGGCACCGTGACCGCTTAGCACACCTTGAAGTTCCTTTATATCATTGCGGACTGTCCGCGTCGTTACGTTTAATTGCGCGGCAAAAAACGAACTTGTCACCGGGGCTTCAGCCGCCATCAGCAAGCGCAGAATATCACGTAGTCGCCCATGAAGCATGAGAAAAACCTCCTAACTAGTAGATGCAGGGATTCAGTGAATAGGCAGAAAGGATGATGAAGGGATGCGAAATGTATATAAATTCTATAATGGAGAGAATGGCAAGTCAATGAACATCCGGAGGACTAGAGGGAAAACTGACCTATAAAAAAACAGCCGGGATCAGCCGGCTGTTCTAGATGCGGACATATTCTTTTGTTTAGACGCCTTGCGATCCTTCATGATTTTTCGAACAATCGGGTAAATGACCGGCGCCCATTTGATAACGGTTTTGATCATCTTTTTCAAAGCTCCGATTCTCCCTTCTTTTTTCTCAACCATTCCCCTGATTGCCTCTTCCTTAAACATGCTAACGCGACACGTACCTGTTTCCCGTCACCCAGAAACGCCATGGATAATCGCGTGCCTCCCCGCTGTTGTCAATGCCGATGCGCGGGCCGGTTGAAATTGCTTCCGGTGTGTACCCGCTTTCGATGTAAAGCGGCTGTTCCGTGATCCAGCGTCCGTAGTCATTCATCGTGACGCCAAGCGCTTTCGTCAGCTTTCCTGGTCCGTTTGTCCATTCCCTCGGACTCCTGCCCGGCCTTCTCTCCTCCATTAACAGCTGGCCTTCATGCGGCTCAATCGCCCTGATTAATACCGCTTGCGGGACATCCTCTTCCGCGGCAACGACATTCAGCAATGTATGGGTGTGCATCACGTATGTATATACCCGCCCAGCTTCTGCAAACATGATCTCAGTCCGCTTCGTCCGGCGGTTGTTAAAGCTGTGGGCCGCTCTGTCTCCAGCCCCCATATAGGCCTCTGTTTCCACAATATAGCCTGACGCTGTGCCTTCGTCTGTTTCTTTTACAAGAAGGCAGCCCAGAAGCGATGGGGCAAGCTCAAGAGCGGTTTTTTGATAAAACGTGATGGGCAGCGGATTTTTTTCTCTCGTCACGAATCGACCTCTCCTTTTACCGATTTTTGTACATTGTACCATTCCCGAAGCAGATCAAAAAAAACGGCTGTTTTAAAATCTTTCCATTCAGGGAATATTGTTACCGTTCAAAAAAGGAGGGCCAACCATTGAAAGATGATCATCAAAACAAGCAGCACCAAACAAATGCCCAAGGAAGCGAGGAAGCGCTTTCCCATAAGACATCCGGGAAAAACGAGTCAGAGGATACCTTAACGAATAGGCAGGGGCATCCTGTTACTGACAACCAGAATGTGAGAACCGTCGGGAATAGAGGGCCTACAACACTTGAGAACTATGATTTTCTCGAAAAGATCAGCCACTTCGACCGGGAACGCATCCCTGAGCGGGTTGTTCATGCCAGGGGAGCAGGTGCACACGGGTATTTTGAAGCGTACGGAAGCTTCGGAGACGAACCGATTTCAACATACACACGGGCCAAGCTCTTTCAGGAAAAAGGCAAGAAAACACCGGCATTTGTCCGTTTTTCAACTGTGAATCATGGAAAACACTCGCCTGAAACATTGAGAGACCCGCGCGGTTTTGCTGTAAAGCTATATACAGAAGACGGAAACTGGGATTTGGTCGGGAACAACCTAAAAATCTTTTTTATCCGCGACCCGCTGAAATTTCCGGATCTTGTACATGCATTTCAGCCTGATCCAGTGACCAACATCCAGGATGGTGAACGTATTTTCGATTTCATTTCTCAATCTCCAGAAGCGACACACATGATCACCTTCTTGTTTTCGCCTTGGGGCATTCCGGCCAACTACCGGCAAATGCAGGGTTCAGGCGTACATGCCTATAAATGGGTGAATGAGGAGGGCAAGGCTGTTCTCGTGAAATACCATTTTGAACCGAAGCAGGGCATCCGCAACCTGACACAGAAGGAAGCAGAAGAGATTCAAGGGAAAAACTTTAACCATGCCACACAGGATTTATATGACGCGATTGAAAATGGCGATTATCCAGAGTGGGAAGTGTATGCTCAAATCATGAGCGATGATGAGCATCCTGAACTTGACTTTGATCCTCTTGATCCGACAAAACTGTGGTATAAAGACGATTTCCCATGGAAACCGATCGGCAAATTGGTTCTGAACAAAAATCCGGAAAACTACCATGCGGAAGTGGAGCAAGCTTCATTTGGAACGGGAGTGCTTGTCGACGGGCTTGATTTTTCAGACGACAAATTGCTCCAGGGGCGTACGTTTGCCTACTCTGATACGCAGCGCTACCGTGTAGGCGCAAATTACCTGCAGCTTCCGATCAACTCGCCGAAAAAGCATGTCGCCACCAACCAGGAAGGCGGGCAAATGCAATATCGGGTCGATAGAGCAGAAGGACAAAACCCGCACGTCAACTATGAGCCATCCATTATGGGCGGGCTGAAGGAAGCGAAGCAGGACGGAAAAGACCATATGCCGCATGTCGAAGGTGATGTAAAGCGTGAAGCGATTGACAGAACAAACAACTTCGGACAGGCTGGAGAAACGTACCGGAGATTTACTGAATTTGAGCGGAACGAACTGATTACGAATTTGGTGAATACGCTTTCTACGTGCCGAAAAGAAATTCAGGATCAAATGATTGAGAATTTCACAAAAGCTGATCCTGACTACGGAAAACGCGTAGCGGAAGGGCTAAAAAAGGTTTCCGAAAACAACAGCAACGGGCCGATCGGCACAACTGAAACGGAACAGGCTGCAAAGCAGGCTGAACAGGAGAGCCATCCATCTGATCCGTATTAACAACAGCGAACAGGGCTTTTTTTGAAGCCCTGTTTTTTTATTTTTCTATTGAAACGCTTTCAACAATTGTGTTGTACTGGAAGGAAAGGGGTGGAGAGATACGATGGAATTACAGCAGGACTTGATTCCTCAGAAAAAAACAATCGGCGCCTTAGATCACGCCGTTTTTTTATGCATGGTATTTTGTTTCTGGTTTTCAGGCTATATTTACGTTCCTGTATTCAGCCTGTATTTGGAGGATCTGCACTTTTCATATGGCGCAATCGGCATCATTCTCGGCAGCTACGGGGTCACGCAAATCCTTCTGCGATTCCCGCTCGGCCTTCTGTCGGACATTCTGTTTTCCTTGCGCAAGCAATTGTTAATTGCCGGGTTCGGCTTTTCCGTCCTCAGCAGCCTGCTTTTTTTGATGTTTGATTCTTTCTTCTTCGTGCTGGCCGCCCGGCTTTTCGCGGGAATCACTGCTTCTATGTGGGTGATGGCGACCATTTTATACGCACATTATTTCAACAATGGCAATGCATCAAAAGCAATGGGCATCATGCAGTTTTTTACCGTCATGCCTCAGTTTGCCAGCATTGTGTTCTGCGGGCTTGCGGCAGCCCATTTAGGCAGGCAGGTCCCGTTTTGGATGGCGCTGGCAGCTTCTGCCGCAGGTCTGGTGATCTGCTGCTTTATTAAGGATCCGTCTGCTCCTCCCGCAAACCGTGACACCATTCGTGTCAATCAGTACATCAAAGATACATTGCGGCTGCCAAAGCTGAAGCTTTTCACCATCCTGTCTATGACGGCCCATGCCGTATTATTTATGACAGTGTTTGGTTTTACGCCGCTTTACATGAATCAGCTCGGAATGGGTGATGAGCGCCTTTTTCCTCCCACACGCAGCCGCCACATTAAGCTTTGTGTTTCTGCGCTTTACAAGCCGTATCGCTTACTCCGTGATGCTCATTAGTTTCGCTGTCATCGGGGTCTGTTTGCTATATGTTCCTTTTTCAGCTGCATTGTTCACGGTTTGCATCACACACGCCTGTATCGGACTGGCGCTCGGCTTCGTTTTTCCTCTGCTGCTAAGCCATGTCGTCGAAATCAGTTCTGCCCGTTTAAAAATGTCAGTGATGGGGTTTTATCAATCATTTTATGCGCTAGGCATCTTCCTCGGGCCCCTTCTTGCCGGAAAAATCGCACAGCTTGTCGGGCTTGCGGGAGTTTTTTATGGAGCCGGGTCTCTGGCATTTGCCGCCTTTTTTGTGATGCTCGCGCAAAAACGTAACATGATCAATTAATAGCTTTCATACCGCCGGAAGCGCCACACAGAAAACACGGCCAGAAGCATGATGCACAGAATGGAGAAAGTGAGTGACCATCCGAAAAAACCTGCCCGCTCTCCATGAAGAAGGATATGCTCCGCCTGCTTGCAAATCTCAGCCGGAAGCCACTTCGCACCATCTGGAAATAGTGAAACAGCAAAGGAAACAGCTGCTGTGAGCCCGATCCCGCAAGCCGCAGCTGCTCCGACAGACCGGAATATCGTACTTCCGGCAAGGCCGGCGGTCACAATAAATATCACCCAAAGCGCGTAAAGGCCAAGGCTTGCGGCAAAGCGGCTGAATGATGCGTCCTCAAACAGCAGCCGAACGTAATAATAAGCAAGCCCGTATCCAGCTGCAAACGACATAATGCCGATCACGCTTTGGATGAGCCATTTACTCACGATATAATGGGCTGCCGTCACAGGCCGCGACATAATCAGCGCTGTTACCCCTTGATTTCTTTCATTGGCTACACTGCCCATCACGCTAAAGATGACCAGAGCCATGCCAAGCGTGTTGAATTGAGAAAGCGTGCTGACCATCACTTCAGACCCGGATGGCATCGTAAAACTGATTTTCATGCCGTCAGGAAGGTTCCCTCCATGTGCGATGATTTCCGGCATATAATAAATGGTCAGCGGCTGTGTCAGCCCGACGATCATCATCGCAATCGGCAGCCAAATCAGCTTGCCGCTTTTCCATCCTTCCAGCCACTCCTTCTGCAATAGCGCCGTCATCACCTTCATGCGTGCACCACCTTTAGATAGACGTCTTCTAGAGACTCCGTTTTCTGTTCAAAGCGGGTGACGGTCAATCCCTTTCGGATACAGTCACTTAATAATGACCGGCCAGCGTTTATATCAGGCAGCTCGAAAACCGCTTGGGACGGATTCTTATAGACAATAGCTGAGACGTAAGGCTTCTCTTCAAGCCAACCTTCCAGCTTCTCTTTCACTGAAAGGGTAAAAACGTTCGTTTGCTGCTGTTGTTTCAGCTCCTGTAACTCGCCTTTCCATGAAATTTCACCGTTTTTCATAATCACCACTTGATCACACACCTGCTCTGCATCGTGCAAAACATGTGTAGAAAACAGAACGGCCATATGCTTTTTCAGCTCCCGCATCATGTCCAGCACCTCAAACCGTCCTGTCGGATCAAGTGCAGACACCGGTTCATCCAATATCAAAAACTTCGGTTTATGGAGCAGTGCCTGTGCCAGACCGAGTCTTTGTTTCATGCCTCCTGAATAGCCCCCGATCTTTTTGTGCGCCGCTTCGTGCAAACCCACAAATTCCAGCATCTCGCCGATTTCCTCTTGGCATTTTCTCTTCGAAAGACCGGACAGTCTCCCCGCAAATGTCAAAAATTCATTTGCGGTCATCCAGGAATAAAAAGCTGGATACTGCGGGAGGTACCCAATCAAACGCCGATCCAGCTTTTTTTCTCCTAACAGCTTAATGTTTCCGGAGGTTGGTGAAAGCAGACCGGCAAGCATTTGCAGAGTCGTGGTTTTGCCGGCTCCATTAGGTCCTAATAGTGCGACACACTCGTTTTCATTCACGTGAAAACTGACATTCTTTACAGCTTCATGATGCCTGTACGATTTGCATAATGATTCAATAGACAGCATATCGGCTTACCTTTGCTTTCTGCCGACGGTGAAAAATAAAATCGGCCCGATAATATTGATACATACGATGATTGCAGCCCACATCCACTTTGGCCCGTTCGTCCGCTCTTCTTTTATACAGCTGATAAGGGCAAACACCGCCAAAGCCAGCTGTAATACAATCAGCGGCAAAATCATTTCCCAAGAAATATTCATTGCTTGATCCCCCTTTTCTTCCGATCCGGCCTAATGACAAAAAAGTAATAACAAATCAGAGGCATCGGTGCTGTAATCAGTCCGACAATTCCCCAAATCCATGCCATGCGATTTCGTTTTTTCGCATCAATAAATAAAAAGATTCCCTGCGCCAATACGATGAGATAAGCCGCAACCGTTATGACAATTTCTGTTTGTGTCATCTGCGTTTCACCTCGCATTCGCCGAGATGCCTTTTTTTCTCAGCCGCAATCAAAATCGGCAGCACCGCAAGCACACAAACCTGAAGCACAATAAACACAGCAGGAACTTGAGTGAAAGCTAAGATTGCAGCACTCACAACCATCAGCGCGCAGAATACAAATAAAATGATCTCTTGAAGAAGTTTTTTTCTGTATTCAGCTTTCATTTGTGACAGCTGGTGAAGCAGTTCTTTTTGATTCGGTATAGAGGGATTGGCTGTTTGATCAACTTTTTTCCATTCTGACTTTAAATGATCAGAAAGCTTTTCTTTATTCATCGTCCCACTCCTTTCTGATTTGCTGGAGCCCTTTATGAACTCTGGACTTTACAGTGCCTTCTTTGATTTGAAGCATCACCCCGATTTCAGCGTAGGTATAGCCGTAGTAATGCCTTAATAAAACCGGTGTGCGCAGTTTAGGGTCCAGCTTTGAAAACAGATCGAGCGTTTCGCTCCACTCTGCCCCTTTCGCCGACACGTCCCACTTGATCTTGCGGATTGTTTCCTCCGTAACTGTCTGATTCCGTTTCCATTCTCTCTTTCTCTTTTTCTGGTGATCGAGATAGAGCCGCGATGCAATGGAGATCAGCCATGTGGAGAATTTTGAACGGCCCTGAAAGCTTCTTAAATGGATGTACCCTTTCAGAAAGGTTTCCTGAACAAGTTCCTCGCTGAGATCGGGGTGAAGGGAAAGCTTTAACAAGTATTTATATAAGAAAGAATAGTGATAGTGGAAAAGGGCTGTAAACGCCTCGTCGTTTCCCTCTTTCGCCTGCTGGATCAGCCGCTGTTCTTCATGTGTATCCAATGACCGTGATCCCCCCTTTTTTGTTTTTCTGCCTTATGAGACGACACTGGATTCAAAAGCGTTCATCTTTTTTACAATTCTTTTCAGCCATTGACAGATCAGGCTTCCCGGCCGTTTGGCTGCATATCCTTATTTGTAAACCCCCTTATAGTCTGTTAAGCTATGACTTTATGTCGATTTCAAAAAAACATCCAATATGGAGGACGATGCATTGAAAGTAGAAAGGCGAACGATTGAATATATTCCGAATGAAGAAAGACATGGTAAAGCGAAAGATTTATTTCCCGTATGGTTCGGGGCTAATATGCATATCACCACGTTAGTGACCGGCACGATTCCCGTTGCAATGGGACTTAATCTGTTTTGGAGTGTTGCCGCTATTATTTGCGGAACCTTAATCGGTGCCATATTTATGGCGTCTCATTCCGCGCAAGGCCCTCAGCTAGGCATCCCGCAAATGATTCAAAGCCGTGCCCAATTCGGCGTAATCGGAGCGATTCTTCCCCTCTTTTTAGTCATGTTTATCTACCTTGGTTTCTTCGCAAGCAGCACGATTCTGGCGGCCGGAACCTTAAGCAGCTTTGTTCCCATCCCGGGATCATGGAGCATTATAGGCTTAAGCGCCGTATGTTTTTTACTCACCATTTTCGGCCATGATTTGATTCACAAAATGCAAAAAATCCTTTCTTGGACCTCTTTTGCTGTATTTTTTGCTGCAACGATTCTCATTTTTCAATTGCCGATTCCGGCAGGCAGCTGGATTCCCGGAGCGATTGATCTGCCAATTTTCTTGGTGGCAGTCAGCGCAGTTGCGACGTGGCAGCTTGCCTACGCGCCGTATGTTGCCGATTATTCAAGATATCTGCCAGTTAAAACACCGGCTTCAAAAACATTTTGGTACAGCTATGCAGGTACATCTGTCAGCTCCATCTGGATGATGCTGCTCGGCGCATTGCTGACAACCTCACTTCCTGACTTTACGGCAAACTCAGGCAGCCAGATTGTCCAATTGTTCGGTCCCTTCTCGTTTATTATGCTGATCATTGTGTTATTTGGGCAAATGGCAATCAATGTTTTTAACCTGTATGGGGCCTTCATGTCCACGACAACAACGCTGGAGCCGTTTCTGAAATTAAAAGTCACGCCCAAAGTCAGAATCATCATGATCCTGGGTGTCACGCTTGTCGGCACAGTCTTAAGCCTACTGGGACAGAGCAATTTTATGGAGCTGTTTTTGAATTTTATCTTTTTCATCAGTTATTTCTTAATTCCGTGGACGGCAATCAATTTAGTCGATTACTACTTCGTTCGCCACGGAAAGTATCAAGTCAAAGCCATGTTCGACGTAAACGGGCCTTATGGAAAGGTCAATTGGATCACCACAATTGCGTTCGTTCTGTCTATCTTGCTGGAAATTCCGTTTATCAACACAAGCTTTTACATCGGACCGCTTGCCAAAATGTTTGGCGGCGGAGACATCGCATGGATTATCGGCTTGGCCGTGCCTTCTGTGCTTTACTATGTATTAATGAAACCGCGTCTGAAAAAACGGGCGGGGTATCAAGAAAAGCTGTCTTCTCTCTGAAGACAGCTTTTTTATCATTCAAATCGTTTCCACACGCGGGGCAGGATGTCAGATAGCTCATGAGCGAGCAACGTATGAGCGGAGTGCTCGTCCGTCCAGAGCTCGGCGCACGCACCATGCAAATAGACCGCGTTTAATATGGCGTGCTTTGGATCTTCATGGCAGCAGAGCATCCCCAATATCATGCCCGTCAGTGTGTCACCGGTTCCGCCCTTGGCGAGCGCCCCGTTTCCGGTTGGATTGAGCCAGCAGTCTCCATCAGGAAACGCGATGACGGTTTGGTTTCCTTTTAACACAATGACAGTCTGCAGCTGAGCCGCCCACTCCTTTGCATATTCCGCTCTTTTTTTCTGCAATTCGTTCACGGGCACCCCTGTCATTCGGGAAAACTCGCCCGGGTGCGGCGTGAGGATGACGGGGGCCTCCCGTTTCGGATATGTGCGCTTCGCCAGCGCTCCGGCATCCAAAATAACAGGACAATCAGCCGTAAGCACATGATCGACTGCCTGCTGTACGCTTTCCGTTTGCGGAAGGCCCGATCCGATGGCAATGGCTCGGTACGTCTCTTCAAGCTGAGCATCCGCCGCCTTTTTCCAGCCGTCACGCCAATAGGTCGCCTCGGGCAAAACAAGAACAATTAGCGGGATTACGCTTTCTGATGTACCGATGACAAGCTTGCCGAGACCGCTCCGCATGGCCCCAAGCCCTGCAAGCAGCGCTGCCCCCGGCATGTCGTCACTTCCAGTCAGCAGCAAAGCCGTACCGTACGTGCCTTTATGGCTCTCCGCATCTCTTTCAGGAAGCGTGGCCCTTACATGCTCTTCCGTCCAAAATGGAACATTCATCTCTATCCCTCCTCTGCTTTCTTTTCCTATTTTTCCTGTCCCTTTTCTTTTTCAAACAAAAAAGACAGCCTTTTAGGGCTGTCTTCTATTTTACAGGAACATCAAGGTGATATAGACGGCGATATCGTTCGTTTGCCGCCAGCAGCTCCTCATGGGTTCCTTCCATTTCTGTTTTGCCGTTTTCGAGAAATACGATTTTATCAGCCGCTTCCACTCCCGCGAGATGGTGGGTAATCCATAAAATCGTTTTTCCTTTCAGCACCTCAAACACCGTTTCCATCAATTCACGTTCGGTAATAGGATCGAGGCCGACTGTTGGCTCATCGAGGATGATGATCGGTGTATCCTGCAGTAAAATCCTCGCAAGCGCGATCCGCTGGCGCTCTCCACCGGAAAAACGGATGCCCGTTTCCTGTACAGAGGTATGATATCCGTCAGGCAATGACTCAATGTAGTCATGCAGCTTGACCTGCTTTGCGGCGCGGCGCACATCCTCGTCGCTTGCTTCTCCGTTTCCGAGCCTGATGTTGTTCAAAATACTTGTATCAAACAGGTGCGGTTTTTGATTTAACACGGCCACCGCATCCGCAATCTGATCCTTTAACAGCGCTGTCTCCACTCCGTTTAACGTAACAGAACCGGAGTCCGGTTTCAAGGCGCCCTCGATTAATGCAAGCGATGTTGATTTCCCAGAGCCGCTTCGGCCGAGCAGCGCCATTTTTTCTCCTTGGCGCAGCGTAAAGGAAAAGTTGTCAAGCACTTGGCTGCTGTAATCATAAGAAAACGTCACATCACGAAAGGCCAAGGTGACATCTTGAAGATCGAGCATTTGAGCCCCTGATTCTGTTTGTGACGCCTCCGGCTGAGGAGCCACCTTGTTCATGCGTCTGATAGAATCCTGATAGCCCGGCACTTCGCCTAAGGCATCCGAAAGCGGCAAAAAGGCTTCCGTCAACGGAAACACCACTAGCACAAAAGCGGCAATCATTGTTTTAGCAAGCTCGCCGTCTGCTTGCTGTCCCGCCGTCCAAAACAGCATCAGCAAAATAAGGCCGGCGACAAGGCATTGCGCAGCAAAATCCCGCCATCTTGTAAAGCGTTGTTTTTTCCGTTCAAGCTCAAACCAATCATGTTCCTCTTTTTCATAAGCATCAATAAAAGCATGCCGGCGTCCGCTGAACATCCAGTCGCTGACACCCATCACAGCATCTGTCAGACGGCTGTACAGCACATTCCGCCCGCTTTTCAGCTTCGCATTCTTCGCTCTCGTCACGAGCAAAGACACAACCGGAAACAATACAACAAGAACAAACAAATAAAGCGCAAGCAATATGGCAAACGGCCAAGAGAAGAAGCCAAGCGCTATCACTGACACAGCATACAGGAACAAGGCTGAGATCGCAGGAAAAATCGTTTTTAAGAAAGCATCCTGCAAATGCTCAATATCCTCAGACAAAATGCCGAGCATATCCCCCGTGCGAAAACGGGAACGCAGCATCAAAGCACCCGGCTCAAGCATATTGTAAAGGCGGACGCGCATGTCGGATACGATTTTCAAAATGATGTGATGCCCGACGAGCCGTTCCACATATCGCGAAACAGAGCGCGCAATCCCAAAGGTGCGCACAGCGACAATCGGCACATAAATAAGCAGAATATTTTCCGGCCTTGTCGCCGCTTTAGAAATCAAAAACCCTGAGGTGAACATGAGAAAAGCAGCAGAAAAAATCGTCACCCCGCCCAAAAAGATAACCAGAACGAACAGGCGAGCATTTTGCTTGATATACGGCAAAATCCATTCTTCTTTCTTCATGCTCTTTCCCCCAGTTGTGCCTTCACGAGTTTGGTATACACACCGTTTTTCTCCAGCAGTTCATTGTGAGTCCCGATTTCCGCAACCCTGCCCCCGTCCAGCACGATAATTTCGTCCATATCGAGCATCCAGTGAAGGCGGTGAGTCGCGAGAAAGACAAGCTTATCCTCAAATAAATCCAGCATCGTTTTTTTTATTTCATATTCTGTTTCGATATCAAGATGGGCGGTCGGCTCATCCAGCAGCAGGATCGGACGGTTTCCCAAAAAGGCGCGGGCCAGGGCGACACGCTGTGCCTGGCCGCCGCTGAGCGCCCGGCCGCCTTCCCCGATCCGCCCCTCTAATCCTTCAGGAAGGCTATCCACCAGCTCCGCCAGTCCCGCCGCCGCAGCAGCACGGGCTGTATCCTCTGCCGAAGCGCTTGGGTGGTAGAAGCGAATGTTATTGCCAAGCGTATCATCAAAAATGTACGGATGCTGGGGGATGTACAGAAGGTTCTTCTGCCAGCTGCCGTCCTGCAAATGGGACCGGCTTGTACCATTAACCTCAATCATCCCGCCATCCGGCTCCAAAAATCCGCCGAGAATATCAATTAATGTTGATTTTCCGGCGCCGCTTGCACCGATAATGCCGATTTTTTTCTTGCCCTTAAATGAGAGATGAATATCAGACACCGATCGGCCGACTGACACGCCTGACAGCTTCAGCTCATCCTGATCGGACCAAGCTTCGAGCTGAAGCGGCGTCTCTTCTTTAAAACCAGGCTGCGACAAAATCTCTTGAATGGTTTTTCCTGCTTCCTGGCCGTTCAGCGTTGCATGATAATCATTCCCCACTTCCCGCACCGGCAAAAAATACTCAGGCGCCAGAATAAGCGCCGTTAAAGCAGGTCCAAGCAAAATATCGCCGTCAATGAGGCGCAGGCCCAGAAATACTGCGACTGTCGCCACCGACAGCATCGTGAAAAAATCGAGGGCGAATGATGACAAAAACGCCACCCGGAGTGTGCTCATCGTTGCCTTGCGATACCGCTCACTCACATAGAAAATATTTTTGCTGTGTGACTTGCTCAAACCTAGGAAACGCAATGTCTCCAGCCCGCGAAGAGAATCAACAAAATGATTGGAAAGTCTCTGATAGGATTTCCACTGACGATCCGCTTTTCTCTGCGCGACAAGGCCGAGGAGAATCATAAAGATGATCAGAATCGGCATAGCCGCCACTAAAATGATGGCTGATGTGCGATCCTGAAAAAACACATAAATGACAACCGCCGCAGGCACAATCGCCATGCTGACCATTTTCGGCAGAAACAGCTCCAGGTAGCGGCGGAACTGGCTGATGCCTTCCATCGCCAGCGTCACCATTTGCCCCGTCCCCTCTTTCTTTGCAAAGCGGGGGCCTAATCGGAACAGCTGATCAAGAAAACTTTTTCTCAAATCTGCTCCTGTCCGGGCGGCGTATTGATAGACGATTTTCTGTCGCGCCACCGTCACCCCGTGCCGGGCGATAAAAGCGATGAGGAAAAAGCCGATCACCGGAAAAAGGGAGGTAATGCCCTTCCCGTTGAACAGCCCGGTTACGGCCTCACTCAGCCACTCTGCCTGCATGATAATGGCAGCTGTCTGAATCAGCGTTAAACAAGTAATCACGGTGAGAATTTGCTTCATTCCTTTATATCGAAACAGGTCTTTTCCCATTAATAAGTCATAGGCTCCTTATGGCTGACGCGCTTCCGGAAGACATAATAGCTCCAGATCTGGCTGCCGATGACGAACGGCAGTAGCGTTAATGCTGCAATTGACATGACTTTAAGCGAATAATCTCCGGAAGAAGCGTTAGCTACTGTTAAATCGTATGCGCTATGAAGCGAGCTGACCATTACGCGAGGGAATAGGGAAATAAAGATCATTCCCACGGTCAGCGCCAGACCAGCGCCTGTCATCCCAAATGTCCAGCCGTCTTTTTTCTTGCGAATAAATACAGCCGCGAGCATAAAGCAGATGACAATCAAAACAGCGAGCGGAATGGTAATCTCGCCGCGGCGTGTAAACATGTCTGTCTGATACGCAGAAAGGGCCGCGAAGGCAAGAACCGCTACAAAAACAACACCCATTATCTTTTGCGCCATTTTCCGGGCGCGGTTTTGCAAATCACCAATCGTACGCAGCGTGATAAACATTAATCCATGCTGGAAGCAAAGAAGTGTTACCGTCACACCGCCAAGTATAGAATATACATTGATATAATCAGATACATGTGCGTGAATGTTCATGTCGGCATCAATCGGCATCCCGCGGAATAATGTCGTGAACAGCACACCAAGCACAAACGGAGGAATCAGACTGCCGAAGAAAACGACCCAGTCCCAAACCTTTACCCATTTTAAATGATCCACCTTGCCGCGGAACTCAAACGCGACCCCGCGGCCCATTAACGCAAGCAGCACTATGACAAACGGAATGTAATAACCGCTCAGCATCGTTGCATACCAGTTTGGGAATGCCGCGAAAATGGCGCCTGCGCCAGTCAAAAGCCAGACTTCATTCGCGTCCCAGAACGGCCCGATCGTGTTGATCAGCACTCTGCGTTCTAATTCATTATGGCCAAGAAAACGGGTCGCCATGCCGACCCCGAAATCAAAGCCTTCCAAAAAGAAGAATCCTACAAACAATACAGCAACGAGTATAAACCAAAGATCATGAAGAGATGCCATGGTATACCTCCTGACTAAATGGATCTGTTGATACAGGCACATCATGATGATCATCATGCTCCGCACCTTTTTTAATCTCACGGATAAACAAGAAGACAAGCAGTGCACCAAGAATCAAGTACATCACACCGAATGCGATGATTGAGAATAACAAGGAGCCCGCTGTTACGTTAGGCGACACAGATTGAGCGGTTGTCATTAACCCCATAACCGTCCAAGGCTGACGTCCGATTTCTGTCATAATCCAGCCCGCGGAGTTCGCAAGAAACGGGAAGGAAATCAACGCGATCATGATGCGCAAATACCATTTGCTGTTTTCAAGCTTTTTGCGGCGGTTTAACCAAAGGCCGCCTAACGCAGCAAGAATCATGACAACACCTGCTCCTACCATGATGCGGAAGCTCCAGAATGTCGTTTTCACTGGCGGAATGTAGTCTCCTTTTCCGTATATTTTTTCGTACTCAGCCTGAAGGGTTTTCATCCCTTTGACACTTCCGCTGAATTTCTGATAAGCCAAGTAGCTCAAGGCATAAGGAACTTTGATTTCATTTGAGCTTTTTTCATTTTTTGTATCGATCGTCGCAAAAGCGGTCCAAGCAGCAGGGTCACCGCTGTCTTCCCATAGACCTTCACTGGCAGCCATTTTCATCGGCTGTGATTCCATCAAGTGCTCAGCCTGCATGTGTCCGCTAAGGCCGACGCCAAGACCTGCACAAAGGCCGACGATCATTGCGAGTTTAAGAGATTGCTTAAAGAACGGCACTTCTTTTTTCTTCAGCAGTTTAAAAGCACTCACTCCGGCAATAAAGAAAGCTCCAGTGGCAAGCGCACCGAAAATAACGTGCGGGAATTCAACCCAAAGCTGAGGGTTTGTAATCAACGCGCCAAAATCATTCATTTCCGCGCGGCCGTTTTTGATCGTAAAGCCGACCGGCTCCTGCATAAAGGAGTTTGCTGTTAAAATCCAGAAAGATGACATGATCGTTCCGAATGATACGAGCCATATGCAGAGAGCGTGAATTTTCTTCGGCAGGCGGTCCCAGCCAAAAATCCATAATCCGATAAAAATAGACTCCATGAAAAACGCCAATAATGCTTCAATCGCAAGCGGCGCGCCAAATACATCTCCGACAAAACGGGAGTAATCAGACCAGTTCAGTCCAAACTGGAATTCTTGTAAAATCCCTGTTACAACACCGACTGCGAAATTTATTAAGAATAAGTGTCCCCAAAACTTTGCCATTTTGAGATACAGCTCATTTTTCTTTACAAGATAAAGAGTCTCCATCAACGCAACCATAAACACAAGCCCGATAGACATCGGCACAAACAAGAAGTGAAACAACGTTGTTGATGCAAATTGTATGCGGGCTAATACCAATTCACTCATGCTTTCTCCTCCATTTCCGGTTAAAACTGTAATTTGCTCACTACTTCACAAATAGAACCGAGACTTTGATCAGTAATTCACAAAATAGACGAAAAAAATATTGCTCAATATTTCACAAATGTGTCAAAAAGTCATCCAATATGATGCAAGATTGCCAGACTGACCAAATGACACAATCTCTGACTGGTTCATATTAAGTACTTTACAACGATTCATTTCAAAAATAAAGCCTAAAATACCTAAAAAGTCCCGCCCTATGTGACGGATTTTTGTCTATTTTGTTGCTTATTTATGTCGGCTGCTAGGATAAATGACCCTTTATTATCGTACATCAACACATCGTTCCTTGCGAACAAAATGCTTGCCCCGCACCAGCACTCGTTTCTCAGCACTCCGTCATAAACAGATTTTAGGCAGGATGCCTCTTTTCATTTGAACCGGCAAGTGGAGAAAAGTTGAATAGTAAATTTTTAATATATTAATAATTTCAATTTTTTAGTATACTTAACATAGTGAACAATTTCACTGCATCAAGAATAGGGGAGGTTTTTCAATGGGAGAGCTTCAAACACAAATGCAATTGCAAACGGATACAATTCACGAAGGGGTTCGAAAAGAGAATTGGTTTGCGAAAGCCATGAATATAAAAGTAGGCATCATACCGCTTCCTGTGTATGCCTTGCTGTTTATATTAATCACTGTTTTTGTTATGCATCACGATGTAAAAAGTGACATTTTGACATCCATTGCCGTCATGGCGTTTTTCGGGTTTACCTTTGCCCAAATCGGCAAATCGATACCGATTGTGCGTTCTATTGGCGGCCCGGCCATCCTAGCTACTTTTATTCCGTCCGCTGTCGTGTACTATCACCTGCTGCCTAATGATATCGTCAAATCCACCACAGAATTTACAGAAAACTCAAACTTTCTATATTTGTTTATCGCCGGTATTGTCGTCGGAAGCATTCTCGGCATGAAAAGAGAAACACTCGTAAAAGCATTCATGAAAATTTTTATTCCGCTTATTGTCGGTTCTGTCACAGCCGCTATTGTCGGACTGGCTGTCGGGACATTGCTCGGACTCGGATTTCAGCATACCCTGCTGTACATTGTCATTCCGATTATGGCTGGAGGAGTCGGAGAAGGCGCTATCCCGCTGTCCATCGGATATTCTGACATCATGCCCATTTCTCAAGGGGAAGCGTTTGCACTTGTTCTGCCATCGATTATGCTGGGCAGCTTGTGCGCGATTATTCTAGCGGGATTGCTGAACCGCATCGGAAAGAAAAAACCGGAATGGACAGGCAACGGCAAAGTGGACCGCTCCGAAGAAGAGTCCCCTGCGCTGGAGGAATCTCAAAGCGGACAGCAAATGTTCAACCTTTCTTTATTTGCGTCAGGCGGTATCCTTGCTGTTTCTTTATACTTAGTCGGCATGCTCGCTCACGATTTTTTCGGTTTTCCGGCACCCGTTGCCATGCTGTTACTGGCTGTTCTAATCAAGCTGTTCAGATTGGTGCCTGCCTCAATTGAAAATGGCGCGTTTGGAGTGTCCCGCTTCTTTTCAACAGCTGTGACCTACCCGCTTCTCTTTGCGATTGGGGTATCCATGACTCCGTGGGACAAGCTTGTCGCCGCTTTTAACCTCAGCAATATTATCACGATTCTGTCTGTCGTTGTGACCATGATGGCCGTTGGCTTCTTCACTGGAAAATGGCTGAACATGTATCCGATTGAAACCGCCATAATCAATGCGTGTCATTCTGGGCAAGGCGGCACGGGTGACGTTGCCATTTTAAGCGCCGCTGAAAGGCTTGAGCTAATGCCTTTCGCCCAAGTGTCTACCCGCATCGGGGGCGCGATTACAGTATCCTTAACCTTATTGCTGCTGCACCAGTTTTATTGATCCCCGCAAGCAAGTTCTTCGTCAAACGAAAGAGCTTGCTTTTTTGCATGTCCATATTTTTGCAAATTCCCGCCTCATGCTATAGTAATAGTTGGAAATACTAGATAGAAAGGAATATGGCATGCCTATGGGAACTCATCTATTTCTCTTTATGCTACTCGGGCTGGGATTTTATTTGATATCAGCCCTAGCTGCAAAACTCATTCCGGCCATAGACTTCTGGATTGATATTGTTCTATGGGTCGGCGCTGCAGTTTACATCTTCTCTCATCTCTCATTCATGGACGGCATTGTCTCACTCGCGACAATGTTCTACTGCTATTGGACCGCAATGGATCTCATTGTTTCAGAGCGTGCGGAAAAACCTTCGGGAGACTGGCAGGAAATCGAGCTGGCCAGAAACAAAACACGTCTCCTGTCAGACATTACGCTGACCGCCATTGTGTTTGCAGGGGCTGTTATTTTTTTCATCTATGGACCTGACACAAGCCCTCTCAAATATGTGATCCTTCTCGGCATGATCTCCGGCGGAGGGGCACTGGTAAAGCGTATACTGAATGTTTTCAGCGTAAAGGTTTTTTATTCAGCTGCCTTAGAAAAATTGCATATCAGCTCACACTATGAAACCCGTACATACCCGCTTTCCGATTTGAAGGACATTCAGCTTGAATCAACAGCTGATCTCTTAAAGCTCCATCCGCTTCTGACGGTGTATTCATCCCGTTTAGATTTGACAACAAGCTTTCAGCAAGTCATTAAACTGTCTCTTCCCGGCGAAACACTGTTTCTGACGGTGAAGGAACCGCAAAAATGGAAAACAATTCTCCAGGAATACACAGATGCAGAAAACAATGTGGACAATGTGATTTCTGTTTTGCCGTTTTATCATAGAAAAAATGTGAAGCGGCTGCTCGGTAAGCTTTATTTTGCCGCCAGCGTAAAAGGGGTATCCGCTTACGCCTTATTGGTGCTCGCGTTATACGCATTACACGCCTCTCCATGGGTCATGGCTGTTGCCGTAATCCTATATTGGGTATTCAACATGTATATGTCAGACCGTGTGTTGCGGGCAGCGATGGACGCCAAGCCTTGTCATCATCCGCATGTACAGGCAGCGGCCGATATGATTTTCCGATCGGCCGGCATTTCCCATGTCCGCATATACGAAACGGAGAGTGATGATTACAACGGAATGGCAGTAGGCATGAATGTCGGGAGGTCAATGGTCATCCTGACAAGCGCCACACTAACACTTCCACAGCGTGTCATCGAAGGCATTCTGGCCCATGAGGCAATTCATATCAAAAAACGTGACGTTCTGTCATCACAGCTTTTGCGTTTTCTATATCTTGGAGCTGTCGTTGGGATTTTCCTCTTGTTTGAGCAGCATATCACCCATCCCGAGGCCCACAAAATTGCGCTTTGGGCTTTCATTATGGCAATCATTATCCTATTCCAGCTCTATCAATCCTTTTGTTCACAATGGATGGAGGTGCGTGCTGACAACCTTGGCGCATCCTTGCTGGAGGGCGGTTACAAACAAATGGCTGAAGCCTTGAGAATCTTGGCGGTTCGGCAGGATGAGGACATACAGAAACAAAGTGCCTACAGCTCTGAAGCAGGTGAAGACGAGCTTCAAATTGATTCTCTCACCCGTGATAAAAGCTGGCTTTTCAGACTGATTGATTTTCAGTTCGCTCCTCATCCCCCTATGTATTGGCGTGTCGGCACTTTATTGTCAAACAAAGGACATGGGGTGCTAAAGCGCTGGCTCAGAGACCGCCTGAAAGAATCAATCACTTTGAAATGAAACCGGTCAGCGTTTCATCCGTATAACAGATATGGCGAAAAAAGGGAGTGACGCGAAGTGATTGTGATCATCTTATTGTTTATATCTATTATAGTTTTTCTTTCAGTCATTCAGCCGCAGCCATCGGAAAATAAAAGCCGCCAGCAGGCGGACAGCGGGTATTTCGGTTATTCAGATCATAGCTCACACCATGATGGATGCAGCAGTGACGGAGGTTTCAGCGATTCCGGCTGTGGCGGCGGAGGGGGCGGCGATTAAACGCCGCCTTTTTTTATTTCATTGATTCGATGTACGCACCAAAAGCCGAGCCTGACATGCCTGGGGACACGCGCACACGATGGAGGGCATACATTCCCTGGTCTCTCGAAGCCGCGCCCGGTTCTGTCGTCACGCCCATTTGATAGCCTGTTTTTTCAGCGGCCTTCAGCGTCTCCTCATTGTAGCGCCCTACCGGATAGCTGATGATGGTGGTTTGCTGATGAAACATGTTGTCGAACAGCTTTTTCGAATCAGCCATCTCACTTTGCTGCTGTTGAGGCGTTAATCCGTTCAGCTCAAGGTGGTCAATCGTATGGCTTTCAATCGATATGCCGTGCTGTGCCATTTCCTTCATTTGTTCCTCTGTCAGATGGTGCTTATGTCCGATCGATTTGCCGATCATAAAAATCGTTGCCTTCATCCCGTACTTTTTCAGCACCGGATACGCATCTTGATAATTGTCGGTGTACCCGTCATCAAATGTGATCAGCACGCACTTCTCACTCGGTTTTTTATCCTGCGTCAGCATGAGAGATGCCTCTTTCGGCGTTAATGTCTGATAGCCGTTATCATGAAACCACTTCATATGCGCCTCGAATTCTTTCTTTGGCACACGGAGGCTGTTTCCTGAAGAAATGCTGTGGTACATCAAAATCGGCAGCTTTGCCGGTTTCTCTGTTTTGATCCATGCGGATGTATCGTCTTCTTTTTTCTGAACTTGTACTGCCTTTTTTTCCGGTTTCTTTTGTTCCGCTTTTGGCATCGGCTGCTCTGCATTCGCCTCTTGATCAGCGCAAGCCGCAAGAGCCAAACAGCTGCCCAAAAGAAAGATGCTTAAAAACAATCGTTTCATCGTTCTCCTGCTTTCTGTCTATTTCTTCCTCCTTTTTCATCGGTTTGATTCTGAGATTTTCAATAGCAAAAAACCGGACATGTCTCCATGTCCGGTTTTTTTGATCCTATCGAATTCTCACTTCTGTCTCACTGTCAAAGAAATGGCCTTTATTCATATCAAATGCAACCGTCAGCTCATCGCCCGATTGAATATCGAGGCGGGCGTCGATCCGCGCAATAAAGTCTTGGTTGTCTATCTGCGAATAAATCATAATTTCAGAACCGAGCAGCTCTGCAACATTGATTTTCGCCTTAATCGAAGAGTTCTTATATGATTCCACGACAATCAATTCATCATGTATATCCTCAGGACGGATGCCGAAGATGACCTCTTTGCCGATGTAGCCTTTTTCACGCAGCACTTTCATTTTTCCTTCCGGGACGGTTAATGCCGCAGAACCGATTTTGATTAAGCCATCCGTGAGCTTTCCTTTGAAAAAATTCATCGCCGGTGATCCGATAAACCCGCCGACAAAGACGTTTTCAGGGAATTCATATACATCCTTCGGCGTCCCGATCTGCTGAATTTTCCCATCTTTCATGACTACAATCCGTGTCGCCATTGTCAGCGCTTCTGTCTGGTCATGCGTCACATAAATCGTTGTAGTCTGCAATCTCTGGTGGAGCTTAATGATTTCCGCCCGCATTTGCACCCTCAGCTTCGCGTCCAGGTTTGACAAAGGCTCATCCATCAGGAACACCTTTGCATCCCGCACGATTGCCCGGCCCAGCGCAACCCGCTGTCTCTGTCCGCCTGACAGCGCTTTCGGTTTACGGTGCAAATATTCCTCAAGCCCGAGAATTTTAGCGGCTTCTTCGACTCTTTTTTTGATTTCAGGCTTCGGCATTTTCCGAAGCTTGAGCCCGAACGCGATATTATCGTAGACCGTCATATGCGGATAAAGCGCGTAGTTCTGAAATACCATCGCGATATCCCTGTCCTTTGGCGCTACATCATTGACCCGTTTTCCTTCAATATAAAAATCACCTTTCGAAATTTCTTCAAGTCCTGCGACCATTCGCAGCGTCGTTGATTTCCCGCAGCCGGACGGGCCGACGAATACGATAAATTCCTTATCGGCAATATGAAGGTTAAAGTCATCAACCGCCGGTTCCTTCTGATCATAAAATTTATAAATGTGCTCCATCCGCAATTCAGCCATCTAACATCCCCCTTTGTTATTGTAAACGCTTTCTTATATTGAGTGTAACAGCAATTCCCTCTCGCTAAAATGGGCAGCGTTCATAAAATCACCCAGCCATTTTTCGTGCATATTTCCAATTTATTCTGAACTTTCATTTTGCAGGCAGATAAAATAGGCAAGAAGCGCGCCTTTGTACGATTTGATATCTATCCCTGACCGCTCAATAAATTTATCAATCCGATATTGCAGGCTGTTGCGATGCAGATGCAGCTTTTTCGCTGTTAATGTGACGTTTGAGTTGTTTTCAATAAACAGCTTAATGGTCTTCCTTAGCTCAGATTCACTTCCAAATAAAAGCTCAGCTTCTTCAGAGAGCAGTGTTTCCAGTTTTTCTTTTTCTGTTTCTAATAATAGAAAAGGAAAGATCATCTCAAAGGTCACACTCTGCACCTGAGGCAGCCGTTTTTCAGCAAACAGGAAATACGCCTGTTCACGAGCATAATGTTTTCGCAGACACTCATCCGGCTCGTAAAATCTTCCGGCGTAAAAACGGACACTGAAGTAGAAATCACTTTCAAGAACTTTTGCGAGCGATTCCAGTTCGCCCTTCTTCGCCGCCGCTTCACTTTCCTGCTCGACAATCACGCCTCTGTCCTCATGAATCCACACAATCACAAAAGACACCGGCCAAAAATGGCGAACCGCTTCTGTAAAGGACGTCCTTTCTATTTTGCCGAATAAATGAAAGTGAACAAATCTCGTCCGTTTCTTTATGTACGCCGGCAATTCCCCTCTGGAAAAAAGGAACGAAAACCACTTGTTTTCCTCAGGTGATTTCATAGACAGTTGATTGCCCTCATCCGCAGGCGTCAAAAATGATTGCAGCACCAATACTTCTTTTTCACTGATCTCTGTTTTCGGAATGGAGATATATCTCTGATTGCTCTCATCAAAAAAACATAGACAGCCTTCCCTTATGCAAAGCTCCTCAGACACAATCGAACCGGGATAAATAGCCAGCAGCGATTTCATAGAGTCTCCTCTCTTATGTAAGGATCTGTATATTCAGTATAAGGCGAAACACACATGTTCTCCACTAAAAAAGAGTATATCCGGTATAGATAGACGAGAAACTGAAAGGGAAACCTCATTCGTTTACATATTGGCTTCAGCGGAAATAGAAGAGGATATGCAGGACCAAAGGAGGGCCATCTTATGAGTTTCGAAACGTTAAACAAAAGTTTTATCAACGGAAAATGGACTGAGGGAGAAAGCGGACGTACGGAGGACATTTTGAATCCGTATGACCAGTCTGTGATCACAGCAGCATCTTTGGCAACGGGCAAACAGCTGGAGGATGCGTTTGACATTGCACAGAAAGCCCAAAAAGAGTGGACCAAGAGCACAACGGAAGACCGAAAAGCCGTCCTGCAAAAAGCGCGCGGCTATTTACAGGAAAACCGTGAAGACATCATTATGATGATCGCCCGCGAAACTGGCGGAACGATCATTAAATCAACAATCGAGCTGGAACAAACGATTGCGATTTTAGATGAAGCCATGACGTATACTGGTGAGTTAGGCGGCGTCAAAGAGGTGCCATCCGACATTGAAGGGAAAACCAATAAGATTTACCGCCTTCCGCTAGGTGTCATTTCATCGATTTCTCCATTTAATTTTCCAATGAATTTATCTATGAGATCCATTGCGCCCGCAATTGCGCTGGGTAACAGTGTTGTTCACAAGCCTGATATCCAAACTGCTATTTCCGGCGGGACCATCATTGCGAAAGCGTTTGAACACGCCGGCCTTCCTGCGGGTGTCCTCAACGTCATGCTGACGGATGTAAAGGAAATCGGGGACGGCATGCTCACCAATCCAATCCCGAGATTAATCAGCTTTACGGGATCAACAGCAGTCGGGCGCCACATCGGTGAAATCGCCGGGCGTGCCTTCAAACGAATGGCACTTGAGCTCGGCGGCAACAATCCATTTGCCGTTCTTTCAGATGCGGATGTCGATCGTGCTGTGGATGCCGCGATTTTCGGAAAATTTATTCACCAGGGACAAATCTGTATGATTATCAACAGGATCATCGTTCATCAAGATGTGTACGATGAGTTTGTAGAAAAGTTCACCTCCCGTGTCAAACAGCTTCCGTACGGCGATCAAACCGATCCAAAAACCGTTGTCGGCCCGCTGATCAACGAGCGCCAAATCGAGAAAGCACTGGAGATCATTGAGCAGGCAAAGGCAGACGGCATAGAGCTTGCGGTTGAAGGAAAACGCGTCGGAAACGTGCTGACGCCGTACGTCTTTGTCGGTGCGGACAACAACAGCAAAATTGCCCAAACGGAGCTGTTTGCCCCAATCGCGACCATTATTAAAGCTGGCAGCGACCAGGAAGCGATTGACATGGCAAATGATACCGAATACGGCCTCAGCTCTGCGGTTTTCACTTCTGATTTAGAAAAAGGCGAAAAGTTCGCCCTGCAAATTGACAGCGGCATGACCCATGTCAACGACCAGTCCGTCAATGATTCGCCGAATATTGCCTTTGGCGGAAACAAAGCAAGCGGTGTCGGCCGCTTTGGCAACCCATGGGTAGTAGAGGAATTTACCGTGACGAAATGGATTTCGATACAGAAGCAATACCGCAAATATCCGTTCTAAATGAAAAAATCCCTCTGCTTCAAGTACAGAGGGATTTTTCTTTATTTAGATATATCCACAAACCCTTCGCCAAACACATCGCGTACGTCATGAACGATCACAAACGCTTTTTTGTCGCAGCTTCTAATGATTTTTTTCAGCATAGACAGCTCCTGTTTGTTAATGACGATATACAAAATCTCTTTTGATTGGCCCGTATAATTTCCCTTCCCTGATAAAATCGTCACGCCCCGATCCATCAAGGTATTTACCTGCTCTGCAATCTCACTCTTATTTTCTGAAATGACCGTAATGGCTTTTTTCGTATTCAAACCTTCAATAATGAAGTCCATCACTTTGGTACCGATATACAGCATCACGATCGTAAACATCATTTTTTCTGCACCAATAATAAAATAAGAGCTAAATACTACGATTAAATCAAAAAACAAGAGTGCATAGCTGATATTCCAGTCTAAATATTTATTAGCAATTCTGGCCAGAATCGCGGAACCAGCCGTCGTCCCGCCGACCCGGATAATCATGCCGATCCCGACTCCCGCAAATACACCTGCGAAAATCGTATTAATGATCAATTCATCAGACGGAATGCTCCACCCATGTGTCAGATGAAGAAAAAGCGAATTTGCCGCAACCGCAATGATCGTATAAACCGTTGTTTTTCCATCCAGAAACTTGTAGCCGATTAAAAGCAAAAACGCATTTAAGATAAAGTTCGTGACACCAGGAGACCATTGAAACAGATAATACAATATCAGCGTAATCCCAGTGACTCCGCCTTCCCCAAGATCATTGGGAATCGCAAATAAATTAACCGCAAGCGCGAAGAAAAAAGCGCCAATCACAAGCATAAGTACATCCAGCATTCTCTTTTTCATCACGAAAACACTCCTTCTCATTGTTCTGTTCTAGCAAATAAAAAAACCCAGGAGAACGCTCTCGAAAAAGAGCAGAAACTCCTGGGCTTTTATCCCACCGTGTCATAACAGCCAAGCTGCTATGTGTTTTCTCTCGGTCACAGTCCAATTTGCATTGCGGAACCCTAGAAAACCACTGTTTTTATCATATCCTTTTCACTTTCCAATATTAGCATTATAAGGGACGGTTCGAATTGGTTCAAGGGGTATTTGCGGAGTTTTCATCAGATAAGCTGGAAGAAAAAACGATTTATCTATTAAAAAAGAACAGATATAACCGATAAGAAAAAAAGCATATATTTTACAAGTAAATTTAACTATAAATGATAATAATTATGAGAAATTCATAATTTTATATTGACTAAGTGAAATAATATAGGCATTATAGTACATATGTTTCGTACATTTTATTACATAGGAGGAAATATAATGGCAGGAAAACTAGTACCCTGTAAAGCTTGCGGTCAAGAAATTGCAAAGGGTGTAAAAAAATGTCCTAACTGCGGTAAGGATCAACGTAACTTTTTTATGCGACATAAAATCATTACGTTTATTCTCGCAGTTGTTGTCATCATTATTATCGGTAATATGATTGGCGGCGGAGGCGGTTCAGAAGCCACTTCCAAAACATCAAGCGGAAGCAAAGCAGAAACTGAAAAAACATACAATATCGGTGATACTGTAAAAACTGAAAAAACTGAAGTGACAGTTACGAAGGTAGAGGACAGAGATACTGTCGGTACTCAATATGTTGAAAAGAAAGCATCTGATGGTGGTACAATTGTAGCTGTTCAATATACAATTAAAAACGTATCTAAAAAGCCAATAAGTTCTTTTTCAATTCCAACTGTTAAATTAGTTGATGCTGATGGTACTTCTTATGATTCTGATATTGATGCTTCTGTAAACTATGCAACTGAGACAAAAGTTGATAACTCTAAAATTTTGAGTGATCTAAATCCTAATATTAAAGTAACAGGTGTAAAAGCATTTGAAGTTGACAAGGAAGCTTATGCAAAAGGCACTTGGAAACTAAAATTCAGTAATGATGTTATTGTGAAAATCAAATAACAGCTAACAAGGGTGCCTGTTCAGGCACCCTTGTTCTTTAAAGGCCTTCTCTATTGAGAAGGCCTCCATTCTTATTCCGCACTCTTATACCCATTCACATTAGAAGACTGCCATCTCCAGGAATCAGCGCACATTTCCTCAAGGCCGCGTTTCGCTTCCCAGCCCAGTTCCCGCTTGGCTTTCGCAGGATCTGCAAAGCATGTGGCGATGTCTCCCGGACGGCGGTCCGCAAAACGGTACGGAACCTCTTTCCCTGACACTTTTTCAAAGGCTTTGACCATTTCAAGCACGCTGTAGCCTGTGCCTGTTCCAAGGTTGTATGCATCGGCTCCTGTAGAGTTCAATACTTTTTCCAACGCCTTAACGTGGCCTTCTGCGAGATCAACGACGTGAATATAATCGCGTACGCCTGTCCCGTCTTTTGTCGGATAGTCATTTCCGAATACGTTTAATTGCTCGAGCTTCCCGACTGCTACCTGTGCCACATACGGCATAAGGTTATTAGGGATTCCGTTCGGGTCTTCACCGATCCGTCCGCTTGGATGCGCGCCGAACGGGTTAAAGTAACGAAGCAGCGCAACGCTCCACTCATTGTCGGCTGTATGCAAATCACGCAATATTTGTTCAAGCATGAGCTTCGTCTGCCCATAAGGATTTGTCGCGCCTAATGGAAAGTCCTCCGTAATCGGCGATGTTTCCGGAACGCCGTACACTGTCGCAGATGAACTGAATACGATTTTCTTGACGCCGAATTTCTCCATGGCCTCGCATAAAATAAACGTTCCTGTCAGATTGTTATGATAATATTTGAGCGGAATCGCCACAGATTCACCGACTGCTTTTAACCCAGCAAAATGAATCACAGCTTCGATTTCATTTTCAGCAAAAACCGCATCTACCGCTTCCCGGTCCAATAAATCTGCTTCGTAGAACGTTAAATCTTTTCCCGTAATCTCCTTGACACGGTTCAGCGCCTCAGCCGAACTGTTGGACAGATTATCAAGAACAACAATCTCGTAGCCGCTGTTCAATAATTCAACACATGTGTGGCTGCCAATGTACCCGGCACCGCCAGTAACAAGTATTGCCATGATGTAACCCTCCTAAAAAATGACCTGTTTTCATTATATAGTGTTTAAAACCGGTCCACATCCATTTTTAAGAAGTTTAATCGTTTATTAATAGTTTTTTCATATTTTTTAGCTTAAACCCTTGCCAGCAATTCGATAGAGGCTTCAGCAAGAATGTGCTCTTTCATTTCTTGATAGAGCTCGTTCAAGTAAAAGCCCGGCTGAAGATTCAGCTCAGCATCTAAAGCATAGACCTTCAATGTATACGCATGATCCTTGTCAGGCGGTGTCGGCCCGCAATACTGGTGAATCACCTTTGGATCGTTGCTTCCCGCAAGCGGTGAAGCAAAGCTGTTTTGCCCTTGTATCATCAAGTCCTGTCTTTCCTCACTCGCATGTTCAGGAAGCTCTCCGATGTAAGCCGGAATGTTAGCCGCTGTCCAGTGAATCCAGCTGAATCCGCATACGGGAATGGCGTCATGATCGATGAAAGTAAGTGCGAGCGTCTTTGCTCCGGACGGGATGTCATCAAAATGAATCGGAAAGGAGACAAATGGGTTTCCTTCTCTCTTATATTTTTCATTCGCGTATTTTGAATACTTGTCATGTAAATATGGATTTGCTTCTACGTATATGTTCATATGAATCCCTCTCTCTATTTTCTCGTTCTATAGGTATACTAAACGAATGGATGTATAATCAGTGATAAACAAATGCGCATGTAAACTTAACAATTTGTTATGGATAACTTGCAGTGAAGGAGATATTTCATGGATTTAAAATGGCTGCAAACCTTTATTGCCGCAGCGGAATCAGAGAGCTTCAGGGAGGCGGCTGAGCATCTGTATCTCACACAGCCTGCCGTTTCTCAGCATATGAGGAAATTGGAAGATGAACTGGGCATGCGGCTGTTTTTGCATAGCGGAAGACGAGTCGTACTGACTGACGAAGGCAGGCTCTTTTTGCCTTATGCCAAAGAAATGATCCATGTTTACCAAGCTGGAAAGCAGAAAGTCAGCCAATGGAAACAGGGGTACAGCCGATCACTCACGCTGGCCGTACACCCCTACATTGCGTCCTATATCTTGCCTCGATTTCTGCCAGCCTATATCCAAAAACATCCGCATGTCGAGCTTTCAACTCATGTGGCTGGATCTGACGCTATTAAACAAGCGGTGGAACACAATGAAGCTGATATTGGTTTGTCGCGGAAAGACCCGAACACCAACACTCTTTATTATCAGCATATATGCGAAGGTACGCTTTGCCTGGCGGCTCCTTTCCAAGAAAGCAGGCCGGATGCTGCATCCGTCTTAACCCGCTATCGGCTGCTAACGCATGATCATCCGTCATATGGGGATGCCTTTTTAGATAACATCCGATCACATTACCCGTATCTTCAAATGATGGCTGTCGGGCAGACGGATACGGCTGTCCACATGATGAAAGCGGGAATGGGGGCATCTTTCCTCCCTACCTACATTATCAAACAGGAAGAAGCCGAAAAAAAGCTGATGGCTGTAAGCACGCCTGCACATCTAGAAATGCCTGCGTCCCAAACGTTTATGATGTGGAAAAGAAACAGCGAAGACATTCAGCATTTTCACGCCATGTTACATGACTTTATGCAGCGTGAACAAGTATAGCAGCTGAAAAATCAATCTGCCGGTTGACGTTTTTCTTTCCCTTTTTCGCTATGCTTAATGCAGAAAGGATTTGATGACATGGCGATGAGCCCATATATTTTTATTGTATTGATTCTTATTATTTTATCGATGTACCGAGAGAGAGCTGTCAGACCCGGGAAGTTGCTGATCATTCCGCTGCTGCTCTTATGGGGCGTATCAGCATCGTTTCAGCCGGCGTATTTTCATTCCGTATTACATGTGGCGATCAGCGGCATTTTATTATTAATCGGGCTGGCCTGCGGGTTTGGCATTGGGAAGATGGTAAATGTGCGGATTCACCCGGAAACCGGAAAGGTCACTTCACGCGGCTCACTTGGGAGTGTTATCCTCATTCTAGTGATACTTTCTTTGCGCATGGCCGCGAGAACATGGCTGCCTGAGAGCAACGAGATGTTTATTGCCATTATTCATTCTATGTTCTTCGTTCCCCTCGGCACCATCACAGCCCGCAACATCATGCTTTACAAAGCATACAGACGGCTGACCGCCGGCAAAGTATCCATTCCATAACCGAAAGAAGGACCAGCATGAACGGACAAACTCCGGCTCGGCACTACTACAAGAAGCTTGTGCCGAGCCTTATTCTCATTTTGAATTGCATACAATTTTTATCTCATCCAACTAAGGCTGATCCCATTTTGTTAGCATTTGTATTTGCGGTATACTTAGCATTCATTTGGATCATTCCCTATGTGGCATCCACTGCTGTTAGTTTGAGCATATTCATCGGGCTTTGGCTCCTGACCGATTTCTTTTGGGCTGTTTCCGGCCAAGAGCAGAGTGCCGCCTATTTTTTGATTGTATTTTTAATGATATATGCCGCCTTTAGACTCCCTTCACGGCTATCCTTGATCTTCACAGCATGTTTAATTGGAGGCAACATATTCCTCCTATCCTCACATGGAGGAAGCTTGGAAACCATCATTAGCAACATCTCGATCATGATCGGACTCTACGTCTTCTTCTCCTCCATGCGTTTCAGACGAGAAGCGAGAAAGGAGGCTGAACGGAATCATGCTGAATTGGCAAAAATGCATGTGCAGCTGGAGCATGCTCATAAAGAACTCCAGAAAGCACATGCAGAGCTGCAGGAGGCTTCTGTTCTTTCATTAAGGTACGCGGTCCTTGAGGAGCGTACAAGAATTGCCCGCGACATTCATGACAGCATCGGTCACGAGCTGACTTCTGTTATTGTTCAGCTTCAATCCCTTCCCTATATCCTTAAAAGCAGCAAGGAGGATTCAGAAAAAGTCATTCAAAATGTACTGAGTGTCGCCAGGGAGTGTCTTCAAGAAGTGCGGTCTGTCGTTCACCAAATGGGCCGTAGTGAATCGATGGTGGGGCTTACCGCTTTGCGGGGGCTCATTCATCAAGTGGAGGAACGGAGCGGCTTGCACGTTTCTTTAGATACTGCCGGACTGTCAGAAGAGTCTTGGCCTCCAAACGTGAGCGAAACGATCTACCGCATCTTGCAGGAAGCGCTGACCAATATCATTCGTCACGCTGACGCTTCTCATGCGGCGGCCGTCATTTCTAATGACAAGTCCCATCTCTATGTCACAATCACCGACGACGGACAATTCACCGGCATCCTTACTTATGGATTTGGCCTGACAGGAATGAAAGAGCGCGCAGAAAAAGCAGGCGGTTCCCTTACTTTCAGTGCCGTACAGCCGAGCGGCCTGAAAATTGAGCTGTCATTGCCGCTCATGACAACGAATAAGGAGCAAAAAGATGAACAAAGATAACATACGCGTCGCGCTTGCCGATGATCAGCCGCTTGTGCGTGAAGGCTTCCGCTACGTCATCAACGCACAGACGGATATGACGGTTTCTGGCGAGGCCGGCGACGGTCACGATATTATAGCACTCGCAAAACAAACAAAACCCGATGTCATCCTCATGGATGTCCAGATGCCGCGTTGCTCAGGCATCGAAGCGGCGAAAGACATTATGTCCGCACTTCCAAATACAAAGATAGTCATTTTAACCACCTTTGACACGGAAGAATACGTATTTGAAGGCATCCGTGCGGGCGCAGTCGGCTATCTGCTGAAGGATACACTTCCTGAGGAGTTGGTAGATGCGATTCGCGCTGCGGCGAGAGGCGAGGCGATTTTCCGTACAGTCACAGCTGCTAAAATTATCAGTGAGACATTTCGAGCGAAGCAACAGCCTCATGCAGAAGAACTGGCAGAGCCGTTCACCAAAAGAGAGCTTGAGGTTCTTCAGCAAATGGCCTACGGACTGAGAAATGAGGATATTGCTGAAAAGCTTTTCGTCAGTGAAAGCACTGTGAAAACCCACGTGCACCGCATCCTGCAAAAATGCAATGCCCAAGACCGGACACAGGCAGTCGTATTTGCCATTCGAAACGGTATTGTGCAATAGAAATCTCTCATCCCGCCATGCTAAAATAAGACAAAGGAGATGATTGGAAATGAAAGAAGAAATCATTGAACGGTTTACTACATATGTAAAAGTCGACACACAGTCCGATGAATCCGTTGACACGTGTCCTTCCACACCCGGCCAATTGACATTAGGAAACATGCTCGTTGATGAATTGAAGTCCATCGGCATGCAGGATGCAGCCATTGATGAAAACGGCTATGTCATGGCAACTCTTCCCTCCAATACTGAAAAAGACGTGCCGACAATCGGCTTTCTCGCTCACGTCGACACCGCTACAGACTTTACCGGCAAAAACGTGAATCCGCAAATCATCGAAAGCTATGATGGAAAAGACATCGTTCTTAACGAAAAGCTGCAGGTCACCCTGTCACCTGATCAATTCCCTGAGCTGTCTGGCTATAAGGGCCATACACTCATCACCACAGACGGCACCACCCTTCTCGGCGCAGACAATAAGGCCGGTATCGCTGAAATTATGACAGCCATGGATTACCTCATCAAACACCCTGAAATCAAGCACGGCACAATCAGAGTCGCCTTTACGCCTGATGAAGAAATCGGAAGAGGGCCGCACAAATTTGATGTGAAACGGTTCAATGCTTCCTTTGCCTACACGGTTGACGGCGGGCCGCTCGGCGAGCTTGAATATGAAAGCTTCAATGCCGCTGCCGCAAAAATTACGATTAAAGGCAACAACGTACATCCCGGAACAGCTAAAGGAAAAATGATCAACTCTGCGAAAATCGCGATGAAGCTGAACAGCCTGCTGCCGGCAGACGAAGCGCCTGAATATACGGAAGGCTATGAAGGCTTCTACCACCTGCTGTCGATTCAAGGAGACGTAGAGGAAACAAAGCTCCACTACATTATTAGAGACTTTGACAAAGAGAATTTCCAAAACAGAAAAGAAACAATGAAGCGTGTCGTTGAAGAACTTCAAAACGAATACGGGCAAGACAGGATTCTGCTGGATATGAACGACCAATACTACAACATGAGAGAGAAAATTGAACCTGTCATCGAAATCGTCAACATTGCCAAGCAAGCGATGGAAAACCTCGGCATCGAACCGAAGATTTCTCCCATCCGCGGCGGCACCGACGGATCGCAGCTGTCCTACATGGGGCTTCCGACGCCAAACATCTTTACAGGCGGGGAAAATTTCCACGGCAAATTTGAATACATCTCAGTTGACAACATGGTCAAAGCCGTAAATGTCATCGTTGAGATTGCAAAGCAGTTTGAAGCGCAAGCATAGTGCCAAAAAACCAGTCCAAAAAAGGACTGGCTTTTTTGTGTGAAAATGAAACATTTTAAACACGTCCTCCGTAAAACAAGTATTAACAAATGAGGAGGAAAAACAATGACAAAACATGCAATCGCTGCCAAGAGTCTCTTGAAAAAATGGATCATTTCCAGGCCGCTTAACATGCAAAAGAAATCCAGCCCATTTCAAAAAATCAGAAAAATGTTCAAGCGCTTCTTCAAATAAAACATTCAAATCCCCTAAATACAATCCGTATTCACCCGTACCGCCCAAATGCTCCGTAATTTGGGTTTTTTGTGTTCAATTCCGCAAAATAGGGTATAAACCAAACAAGCAAGAAAACAGCACCCAAAAACAGGTAATTAGAATTACGTAAACTTAGGTTAAAAGTTATATAAAGGAAATTATTTTATCGTCGATAGTAACTATAGAACCAATCATCAACAAGAGCAAACAGCGTGATTCAAGACTATTTTCAGGTCATCAGGTTATACTGTTTTAGAGGGACAGTTTCTTGTTATTTATTGATTTAGAATTTTTTGAATACTTTTTGACTTTTTATCCGTACAATAGAGAGTACCAAAACTTTTTTTGGGAGGTATGTAATATGATCCTATTTATTATCATCGCATTATGCGGCTATCTTCTTTTTTCTTTCAGCAAGGACAATCGCCGCAAACCGCAAAAGACAAGCCCTCTGCCAGCAGCCGCACCTCATCACAACAACCTAATCGACCTTGACGCCATCCGCCAAAAACGTCGGATGCACCTTTCCTAATTCTATATTTCAAACGAAAAGGCTGCTGAATCACGCAGCCTTTTAAAATTGTTTTGATTTAGAGCCTGAAACCTTTTCGCCACCTATCCGTAATTTCATACAAGGCAAATCCAAAGGAGACTTCAGCAATGATCGAGTTATTTATGAAACAAAAAATGTTCTCATTTAAAGATGCATTTCACATTTATAACCGGGATGAACAAGAAACATTCAAGGTGGAGGGGCGTTTTTTTTCGTTAGGAGACTCATTACAAATGACAGACTCATCCGGGAAAACGCTCGTTTCCATAGAACAAAAACTAATGTCTTTATTGCCGCGCTATGAGATTTCAATTGGCGGGAAAACAGTTTGTGAGGTAACGAAGAAAGTAACGTTTTTCAAACCGAAATTTGTGATTTCCGGGCTTAACTGGGAAATCGATGGTGATTTATGGAGGGATGAATTCCAGCTGACGGACGGGGAAAATGTCCGGATGTCAGTGAGCAAAAAGTGGCTCAGCTGGGGTGATTCCTATCACTTGCAGATTGCAAACGAGGAAGATGTTCTGATTTGCACTGCCATCGCTATCGTGCTTGATATGGTTTTATATAACGATGAAGATGAAGGTATTTTCTAAAAAGCATTGACAATTGATCCAAAAGTAATAATATTAAGATAATTGAAATCTGAATATGAAGTTGTACCTTATCAAGAGAGGTGGAGGGACTGGCCCTATGATACCCGGCAACCGCTGTTTCAAACAGAATGGTGCTAAATCCTTAAGAACATTGCGTTCTTGCAGATGAGGCGGAGATTTGATCGTTCAAGCTCTTCCTTACACAAAGGAAGAGCTTTTTACATGCTCATTATTTCAGAAAAGAGGCGAATAACATGGCTCAACAAACGAATGTTGCAGGACAAAAAACAGAAAAACAACGCAAAGCACCTTTCCGCGCCGATCATGTCGGCAGCTTGCTTCGTTCCGTTCCGGTAAAGGAAGCCCGGCAAAAAAAAGCGGCTGGTGAGATGACAGCGGAACAGCTTCGTGATATCGAAAATCAAGAGATCACCCGCATCGTGGAAAAACAAAAAGAAATCGGTCTCGATGTGGTAACAGACGGGGAATTCCGGCGTTCCTGGTGGCATTATGACTTCCTGGAAGGGCTTGACGGTGTGGAACCGTTCATCCCGGCTGAGGGGATTCAGTTCCATAACACAAAAACGAAAGCGCGCAGCATCAAAGTGACGGGAAAACTCGATTTTACGAGCCACCCAGCGCTCGCTGATTATCAATTTTTACATGAGATTGCCGGTAACGCGACGCCAAAATTGACCATTCCCAGCCCAAATATGCTGTTTTTTGGCGAAAAGGCGGATAAAGGCATTTATGACGATCAAGAGAAATACTTTCATGATCTGGCCCAAGCGTACAAAAAAGCAATCAAAGCCTTCTATGATGCTGGCTGCCGTTATCTCCAGCTTGATGATACGTCATGGTCTCTCTTCTTTGAGGAAAAAGGCAGAGAGGTTGTCCGGGCGCTCGGCGGCGATCCAGAAACATTGCCTGCCTTGTTTGCCAAAACGATTAACGATGCAGTGGCAGACCGGCCTGGCGATTTAACGATCACAATGCACATTTGCCGCGGCAACTTCCGCTCAACCTGGGCGGCATCAGGAGGGTACGACGCTGTAGCGGAAACGATTTTGGACGGCTTAAACCTTGACGGCCTTTTCTTGGAATACGATGATGACCGCTCCGGAAACTTTGATCCGCTCCGTTTTGTGAAGCGCAAGGATCTGCAAATTGTGCTCGGCTTGATCACATCGAAATACGGCGAGCTTGAAAATCCTGAGGATGTGAAACGCCGTATCAATGAAGCCGCGCGTTTTGTCAGCTTGGACCAGCTATGCCTGAGCCCGCAGTGCGGTTTCGCCTCTACAGAAGAAGGCAACCTTCTGACAGAGGAGCAGCAATGGGCAAAGCTTCGCCATGTCATCGACATTGCCAACGATGTGTGGAGATAATCTATCATTGACAGAAATAGAAAATGTGTGAATAATAGATACTATCAGAAAATTTCATAAAAAGGTTTTCCTTATCAAGAGAGGTGGAGGGACTGGCCCTGCGATACCCGGCAACCGCTGTTTAACAGAATGGTGCTAAATCCTTTAGAGCAATGATTGCTCTTGAAGATAAGGTTGAGATTGTCACGCAAGCTCTTCCTTATCCAAAGGAAGAGCTTTTTTACATTTGAATGGAAAGAAGGAATGGACAACATGTCACAACAAACAACACCCGCAGAACAAAAATCACTTCAAAGAAAAAAACCGCCGTTTCGCGCGGATCAAGTCGGAAGCCTGTTGAGATCTGAGCCCGTTAAAAAAGCGCGGCTGCAAAAAGCGGCCGGCGATATTACGGCTGAGCAGCTTCGCCAGATCGAAAACGATGAAATTATCCGCATTGTGGAAAAACAGAAGGAAACCGGCCTGAACGTCGTGACAGACGGTGAATTTCGCAGAGCATGGTGGCACTTTGATTTCCTGGAGAACCTGGATGGCGTTGAGCCGTTTACTCCTGAGCAAGGCATTCAATTCCATAACGTACAAACAAAAGCACGCGGCATTAAAGTCACAGGCGATATCGACTTTTCAACTCACCCAATGCTTGAAGATTATTCATTTCTCCATAGCATTGCCGGTGACGCGACGCCAAAGATGACGATTCCAAGCCCGAATATGCTGTTTTTCCGCGGAAAACTGGAAAAGGATACGTATAAAAAAGATTATCACCTTTTCCAGCATGATGTATCCAAAGCATATAAAAAAGCGATTCAAGCGTTTTATGACAGAGGCTGCCGCTACCTCCAGCTTGATGATACAGCGTGGGCCGTTTTCTTATCTGAAAAAGGCTTAAAACAAATCGAAGCGTTCGGAACAACGCCTGACGAGCTTCGCCAGCTGTTTGCGAAATCGATTAACGACGCGATTGCAGACCGCCCGGATGACTTGACGGTAACCATGCATATTTGCCGCGGCAACTTCCAGTCCACTTGGACAGCGGAAGGCGGATATGACGCAGCAGCCGAAACCATTTTTGACGGCTTGAATCTTGACGGACTTTTCTTAGAGTATGATGATTCACGCTCAGGCGGATTTGAGCCGCTCCGTTACGTAAAACGGTCTGATCTTCAGCTTGTTCTTGGCTTAGTGACATCTAAATTCGGTGAGCTTGAAAATCCGGACGACGTGAAACGCCGTATCGAAGAAGCGTCCCGTTATGTAAGCTTAGACCAGCTTTGCCTCAGCCCTCAATGCGGATTCGCTTCAACTGAGGAAGGCAATAAGCTGACTGAAGAACAGCAATGGGCGAAGCTCCGCCATGTGGTTGAGATCGCTAATGATGTTTGGAAATAAGCAAAGAAAAAACACACTTGATTCCCTAGCGGAGCAAGTGTGTTTTTTATGTCATTGTGCGGTGTAGCCCCCATCAAGGACGACAGCCTGCCCAGTGACGCCCTTCGCCTTCTCGCTTGCCAAAAACACGGCATAATCCGCAATTTCCTTGACAGAAAGCAGTCGCTTTTGCGGCACAAGCGGAAAAATGACTTGTTCAAGTACAGAGTCGTAAGGGACATTTCTAGTTTTCGATAGATCGCTAAGCTGATTGCGTACAAGCTGGGTATCGACATAACCCGGACAGAGCGCATTGACTGTTATGCCGTGGGGCGCGCCTTCCAGCGCCCCTACTTTTGTGAGTCCAATGACGCCGTGCTTGGCGCTATTATAAGCGGATTTCCCTGCAAAGCCCACTAATCCATTAACAGACGCAATATTAATGATTCTGCCAAACTGCTGTTTTTTCATGATCGGAAAAACATGCTTCATTGCAATAAAGGGAGCCGTCAGCATGACCTTGATCAGCTGTTCAAAGGTGTCTGTCGGAAACTCTTCAATCGGAGCGACGTGCTGAATACCGGCATTGTTCACCAGAATATCCAAGCGGCCGTATCGTTTTTGGATGACGTTCACCGTATCAGCAACTTGCGCTTCCTTTGTCACATCATACGGAATGGCCGCCGCGTCAAAGCCTTCTTCTGCAAGCTTGGAGGCTGCTTGTTCACATGCTTCCGGACGGAGGTCTGAAACGATGACGCTAGCGCCTTCACGGGCGAATTCTCTTGCCATTTCGAATCCGATTCCGCCGGCAGCCCCTGTCACCAAAGCGACTTGTTTTCTCATGTCAAACACCTTCCCATTAAGAATTGAGTACAGATTGGCTTACAGCGAAATCAGCTTCTGTTTTTTCATAAACCTCTTCAATTGTGACACCATCCTGAAGCTCCGTCAGTGTCATGCGGCCGTTCACAAAATCAAATACAGCCAAATCCGTAATCAGCCTGTGTACGACTTTCTGGCCTGTCAGCGGAAGGGAGCATGTTTTTTTCACCTTTGATTCACCATGCTTATTGACGTGCTCCATGATGACAACGATTCGTTTCGCCCCGTTGACGAGATCCATGGCGCCGCCCATCCCTTTTACCATTTTGCCCGGGATCATCCAATTGGCCAAATCCCCCTGCTCCGAAACCTCCATTCCGCCGAGAATAGCCAAATCGATATGCCCGCCTCTTATCATCGCGAATGACTCAGCGCTGTCAAAATAAGAGGCGCCGGTCACTTCAGTGATCGTTTCCTTTCCCGCATTGATCAAATCCGCGTCTTCCGTTCCTTCCAGAGGATAGGGGCCAATTCCGAGCAAGCCGTTTTCCGACTGAAGCATGACGTGAACGCCGTCGGGTATCTCATTTGCGACAAGCGTCGGCATTCCAATCCCGAGATTCACATTCATGCCGTCCTTGATTTCTTGTACAGCCCGTTTGACCATTCGTTTTCTCGCTTCCTTCACTTGGCCTCACCCTTTCCCGATGCTTGCTGAACTGTTCGTTTTTCAATCCGTTTTTCATGGCTCGCGCCAAGCACGACATGCTGTACGTAAATTCCCGGCGTATGGATGTGATCTGGATTGAGCTCTCCTGCTTCCACGATTTCTTCCGCCTCGGCAATCGTGATCTTGCCTGCCATGGCGGCAATGGGATTGAAATTTCTCGCCGTTTTCCTAAAAACCAAATTGCCCATGGTGTCCGCTTTCCACGCTTTGACAATCGCCACATCGCCGGTAATGCCTCGCTCCAGCACATAAGTCCGGCCGCCGAATGTTTTATGTTCTTTTCCCTCGGCTATGGAGGTGCCGACGCCTGTCGCCGTATAAAATCCCGGTATGCCTGCACCGCCTGCACGAATTCTCTCAGCGAGCGTTCCTTGGGGAACAAGCTCGACCTCAAGCTCTCCGCTTAAAAACTGCCGCTCAAAAATTTTATTTTCACCGACATAGGAAGCGATCATTTTCTTGATTTGCTTGTTAGCCAGAAGCAAACCAAGCCCCCAGTCATCGACTCCGCAGTTATTGCTGACAACGGTTAAATCCTTTACTCCCTGATCTCTTATAGACAAAATGAGCTGTTCAGGGATGCCGCACAGCCCAAACCCTCCCGCGATCAGCGTATCCCCATCATGAATCAGTTTCGCAGCTTCCTTACTTGATGACAGCACTTTTCCCATATTGATGCCCCTTTCGTTTTCTTCTACACTAGACCAGTCAGGCTGTAAATCGCGATCACAGCAAATACGGCAGCCGTTTTAATGAGCGTGATCGCAAAAATATCGCGATAGGATTGCCGGTGGGTCAAACCCGTCACGGCCAGAAGCGTAATAACGGCGCCATTATGCGGCAGTGTATCCATCCCGCCTGATGCCATTGAAATGACCCGATGCATCACCTCTGGCGGAATATTGTAAGCCTGAATCGCCTGTAAGTATTGTTCTGACATCGCGCTTAACGCAATGCCCATTCCTCCTGAAGCCGAGCCGGTGATTCCCGCCAGCGCAGTTGTCGTAACGGCGCCATTTACAAGCGGATCGGTAAAAGTATGTGAAATTCCGCTGCTCAGCTTATGAAACCCCGGCAGCGCGGCGATAATGCCGCCGAACCCGTACTCGGCACCCGTATTCATAGATGCCAGCAAGGCGCCGCCAATCCCTTCATTCAGCCCTTCCTTCAATTGGGCAAACACACTTCTCCAATCAAATAAAATCGTTGTGATGATGCCAATCACTAAAGCAATCTCCACCGACCAAATAGCAGCTGCTGAAGAAATATCAAGCCTGCCGAACTCCTTTAATCCTATGGAAGAAAAATCAAATCCATTCGGATACCACTTTGGCAGGTAAATGGTGAAATATTTATTCACTGCACCGACGAGAATAAGCGGGACAAAGGCAAGCGCGTGCCGAATCGGGCTTTTGTCCGGTTCAGCCGCGGACTCAATCGATTCAGGAGCAGGAGCATTCTGCGAATCAAAACCGCCATAGCCTTCGCCAGATGCCTGCGCTTTTTTCCGCCTTGATTCCAAATAGAGCATCCCAGCTACCAGCACAATCACTGCGCCCATCAAGCCCAGCCAAGGGGCGGCATAAATGTCTGTTTTGAAAAACGACGTCGGAATGACATTTTGGATTTGCGGCGTTCCCGGAAGTGCGTCCATCGTAAACGTAAAAGCCCCTAAAGCAATCGTTCCCGGGATGAGGCGTTTCGGTATATTTGCTTCTTGGAACATGTTTTTCGCAAAAGGATATACGGCAAATACGACAACAAACAGGCTGACACCGCTGTACGTCAAGACAGCACCCATCAGCACAATGGCAAGTATCGCTCTTTTTGCCCCGACAAGCCGGACAATTGTTTTCGCGATTGATGCCGCAAGCCCGGCCATTTCAACGATCTTTCCAAAAATGGCACCGAGCAAAAACACTGGGAAATACAGCTTAATAAAACCCGCCATCTTCTCCATAAAAATTGATGAAAAAAAAGGAAGCACATGGCTTGGATCTGTCAGGAGCACCGCGAATAACGCGCAAATCGGCGCAAACAATATGACAGAAAATCCCCGATACGCCGTAAACATCAGCAAACCTAACGCCAATAGAATGATGATCAGTTCCACACACACATCCCCCGTTTCCGCGAACTAGAAAGCGTTTACAAAAACCTGTCCGCATCGGCTGTTTCCGTCCCCTTTCCATATGTACGAGAAGCGTGGGCCAACTATTCCGATTAAAAAAGGAAAGCTCCTTTTTTCGGAGCTTTCCTCTGCCATTCATTTCATTCCTATTAGGATATCAACATCAACCGTAATATCGGCTGATTTCATCTCTTTCAGGAGGCTGACTCGATCTTTCGGCGCCGACCAGGCAAGCGGCGTCATCTTGAGAAGCCAGTGGATCGCCTGCTGGTCAAGCGTTTTAACATAGCGCAGCCTGAAAGGACGGCTGTGTGCTGCATTTGCTGTAAAACGCTCAACAGCTGCCGCATTGGAATACGTGCGCCTTGGTGAATCATTATATAAAAATTGCCTTAATTCTATTAAATAGTCGCTTCGCGGCACTACTTTTACGAGCATGCCATCATTCTTCAGCAGTCTATGAAACTCTGCATAATTGGACGGCGAAAAAATAGACAGAACAACATCAAATTGGCGATCATGAAAAGGAGCATGCGCCACATCGGCAACCGCCCACATCTGATCTTTGAATGCCTTAGAAGCTTTTAAGATCCCATCCTTCGAAAGATCTATGCCGGATCCTATCGCTGCTTTCCCTGCATAATCAAACCCGCAAAGCGCATTCAAATGAGAACCCTCACCGCAACCGCTGTCCAGGATGGTGAATGCCTCATGACCAGATTTGGGATGACTGATGAGTTCTGCAATCGCATCATGGAGCGGGTCAAAAAAACCACATTCTCCAATCAGCCTGCTCCTCGCTTCAAAAAGCTCAGCACCGTAACTGGTTTTGACCGGCTTCGTCAGAAAGTTCACGTAGCCGTGCCGAGATAGATCAAATGTATGTCCTCGTTCTGTACAAATCAAGCTTTTCCCTGATGCCGCATCCATAGAAGAATCGCAGAGCGGGCATCGAAACATGCTGAAATCAACTGTTCGCTTCATGATAAAAAACACCCCATTCATTCATTTTTAGTTAAATGAAAAAGGCATAGACAAATAAACCTAGGCCTATCTCAAAAATTGGCCAGGTCTGGCAGTTTGTCTACACCTGTCATTATCTATAACGAATGAATTGGATAATCATGAAAAAAACTCCCTTTCTGCTGTATGGGTTTCCCCATTTCCATCATACAACAAATCTCCAGGAGCTAGAACCTTATAGTGAAGAAAAATCAGTACTGACATGCTGGTATCCCGCCAACATCATATCAGCATAGCAATCCAGCATGTTTTTCCTTTATTTTCTCATTTCAGAATATAAATTTTATTATTGTGAAAATAGTTAAAAAGGTTGATTTTCAAAAAGTGAAAGGATAAAATACTGCTATCATCTTAGAAAAAGACATTCTTGTATATGATCAGTAATATGGTCTGATTGTTTCTACCTAGTAACCGTAAAAAACTAGACTACAAGAAAGTTTGAATAAATTTGAACGAGTTGAAAAGGACAAGTTCTTTTCTGTTTGCTCTTATTTTTCACACTTTCTGCACTTCCAGAATTTGTGAAGGATAAGAGCTTTTTTTGTTTCCATAATAACCCTCATAGGAGTTGCTATCATGTACTTTTTACTAAACCTTGTCGGTCTCATTGTGATTATGGCAGTTGTATTCCTATGTTCTCCGCAGAAAAAGAAAATCAAGTGGCGCCCGATCATGACGTTAATTGTTCTGGAATTGCTGATTACTTGGTTTATGCTGGGAACAAAAGTCGGAAGCTGGGCTATCGGTAAAATCGGTGATTTCTTCACTTGGCTGATTGCTTGCGCCAGTGACGGTATCGCGTTTGCCTTTCCGTCAGTAATGGCGAATGAAACAGTAGACTTTTTCTTTAGTGCGCTTCTTCCAATTATCTTTATCGTCACATTCTTTGATATTTTAACGTATTTCGGCATTTTGCCTTGGCTGATTGATAAAATCGGATGGGTGATTTCAAAGGCTTCCCGCTTGCCGAAATTAGAAAGCTTTTTCTCTATTCAAATGATGTTCCTGGGAAATACCGAAGCACTTGCGGTTATTCGCCAGCAGCTAACGGTTTTAAGCAACAACCGCCTGCTCACATTCGGCTTAATGAGCATGAGCAGCATCAGCGGCTCCATTATCGGATCTTATCTGTCAATGGTGCCTGCGACATACGTGTTTACAGCCATTCCTTTGAACTGCTTAAACGCGCTGATTATCGCAAACCTGCTGAATCCTGTTCACGTGCCGGAGGATGAAGATATCATCTATACACCGCCTAAAGAAGAGAAGAAAGACTTTTTCTCTACGATTTCTAACAGTATGCTTGTCGGCATGAACATGGTTATCGTTATTTTGGCAATGGTGATCGGATATGTCGCATTAACGTCAGCAGTTAATGGCATTCTTGGCGTTTTCGTACACGGCCTGACCATCCAGACGATTTTTGCTTATCTGTTCAGTCCGTTCGCATTCCTGCTTGGACTGCCAGTGCACGATGCGATGTATGTTGCTCAGCTGATGGGCATGAAATTAGCAACGAACGAGTTTGTTGCGATGCTTGACTTGAAAAACAATCTCAAATCCCTTCCGCCTCACACCGTTGCGGTGGCGACGACATTCCTGACGTCCTTTGCAAACTTCAGTACGGTCGGCATGATTTACGGCACGTACAATTCGATCCTTGACGGAGAAAAGTCAACGGTCATCGGGAGAAACGTGTGGAAGCTCCTCGTCAGCGGAATTGCGGTATCTTTATTAAGTGCTGCGATTGTCGGCCTGTTTGTGTGGTAGAAACATTGAGCCATATCCCTTTTCGGATATGGCTCTTTTCATTATTGATAAATAGAGGCTGGCACCTGCACATTCCGGATTCCCGCTGCATAAGGCCCCAAGTCATACTGGCCGAAGACGATGGCGATCCCGTTTGCCGTAAAGTAAAACATTGTGTCTTTGTTTAGGGTTATATCCTCTTTCTTTACATCAGGGAAAAACAGCTCATCGTGTTTTTTGATATAGCTATATAGGTAATCTCTCGTTTTGCTGACTTTTGTTTTGGTGTTCAGAATCTGATCCAGCGTCACCCGCTTTTGTGCTTTCAAGTCATAGTTGAAGGACTGGACAGACGTTAAACCGTGGGCGCCCCCTGAATAGATATAATTGAGTGTTTGAATGCTGAGCTTGCCTGCCGCATTGTATTTGACGCTGAAGGATGTTTGATATTCCGTTTTAAAGCCCTGCTGTTCGCCTGCTTTTTTGTTTTTCAGATATTCCTGATACGATTGTTCAATGTAGGCTTTCAGCTCTTGATTGATTTTCTTTTCAAACGCGGCATTCCCGACGTGATGCACTTGTGGATACGTTAACTCCTTGATCTTTTTGTACGTATGGGTGCTGACAGTCGGTGTTTTCGCTTGAACTGCTTTTAAAGATGGGGCCGCATATGCAACTACGGAAAAAAGCAAGACTGCAATCCCCGCTGCTTTCAGCATGTTATTCCATTTCATACGATCTCCTCCTTCGATGTCGTTGTTTAACATTCCCTTATTTAAGCAATACACACTTTTATAGACTGATTAAATCGAAAGAAGTTTCTAGGTCTAACAGCATGATTTTTCCAATAAAAAAAGAGACACAGGATGTCTCTTTTTTTACTGTTTGCGCCCAGAAATCGCTTCATGAACGGCCTGTGCCAAATCTGTATTTCCGAACATCTCTAATACCGCAATGACAGTCTGGTCCGGAATGTGCTCTGCTTCGTGCTTTGGCACGACCAGATCGTCCATGGTTTTTTTCAAGCTTTCATTCAGCTTTTGCTGCGGATACGCTTTGGCGTACAGCTCCATCGGATCAAGATCATGGTTCACGCACCATTGGGCAAACACCAAAATCATCATATTTTCATCGCGTTCGTAAGCTTCAGCGAGCTGTTTTTCGTTCATTTGTCATGCTCCTTATGAAAAGTATCTTCCTTAAAGATACAGGAGCCGATCAAATTCGTCTATCCCAATGGCGATGAGCAGAAACCGCATCGATAAATGCCTTGCTGAAAGCGGTGTAGTCAGGTTCATCTTTAGCCGTTACGATGCCTGGCCCCTCTGTTGTCCCGACAGAGGATTGAAGAAGGTCAATTCCTTCATTTGCCGCACCGATCGCCTTGTAGTGATTGTAAGCTTCTCTGATAAACGCCATCGCTTGTTTGTTGTCTTTTAACTCCAGCCCTCCTGCAGCATAGACGGCATCATACAGAACAGAATCAACCGTCAGGAACGTGCCGCTGGCCTCAAGCTGCTGTCCGCTGCCGCTTGTCATATACCCCAGATTTTGACTGATGATATCCACTGTGATTCCTTCTTGCTTTAAGGCTTCCAGTACTGTTTGCAGCTCTTTTTCATGAAATCCGTTTCCGGCGAGTACAGCGACTTTTCTTGTTGACGCGGTTTTCACTGTACGGGCTTGGCTTAACGCAGGCGAAGTAAGAATTTCTTTAGATGCTTTACGCTTCGCGGGCGCCGCCACGCCTACTCCTTTGGCGATTTCTTCTGCTAAATCTGCATCGACATTGCTGAAGACATCAACGACCTGCCGCTGTACGTCTTTGCTTTTGACCTTCCCGACCTCGAAGCAGAAAGCAGAAATGATGTGCTGTTTCTCCACAGGAGACATGCTGTTCCAGAAAAGCTTCGCCTGTGAGTAATAATCGTTGAAGCTGTCGCTTCGCTGGCGGATTTTTTTGCCCTCGACTTTTTCCTGATAGTGGACGTAGCCGCCTTCTTCAGCTGTCGCTGGCGACGGATCATTGTTTTGCAGAGAGTTTTTATGATAAGCGACAGGTCCCTTATTGATCGTCATCCGGTGATAGCCGTCATATTGATTGTTATGGAATGGACATACCGGCCGGTTAATCGGAAGCTCATGGAAGTTCGGACCGCCAAGACGAATCAGCTGTGTATCCGTATAAGAGAAAAGTCGCCCCTGCAATAGCGGGTCATTTGTAAAATCGATGCCCGGCACGACATTTCCCGGGTGGAATGCGACTTGTTCTGTTTCCGCAAACACATTATCCTGGTTGCGGTTCAGCGTCATTTTCCCAATGATCTTCACCGGCACAAGCTCTTCCGGCCACAGCTTAGTCGGATCAAGAATATCAAAATCAAACTTGAATTCATCTTCCTCATCAATCATCTGCACGCCGAGCTCGTATTCAACCTTGCCGCCGTTTTCAATTGTTTCCCACAGGTCACGGCGATGGAAATCCGGATCTTTCCCGGCAATTTTCTGCGCTTCATCCCATACGAGAGAATGCACGCCGAGCACCGGCTTCCAGTGAAATTTCACGAAACGTGCCTTTCCTTGTTCATTGACAAAACGGAACGTGTGCACGCCGAAGCCCTCCATCATTCTGTAGCTGCGGGGGATGCCTCTGTCAGACATCGTCCACATCACCATGTGGGCAGACTCAGGGTTATTGGCGACAAAATCCCAAAACGTATCATGAGCAGTCGCGGCCTGAGGCATTTCATTGTGTGGCTCAGGCTTAAACGCATGAACCAAATCCGGAAATTTGATCGCATCCTGAATGAAAAACACCGGAATGTTATTTCCCACAAGGTCATAGTTTCCTTCTTCAGTATAAAATTTTGTCGCAAAGCCTCTGGCATCCCGCACCGTGTCTGCGGAGCCTTTAGAACCCGCGACCGTAGAAAAACGGACAAATACCGGTGTCTTCACCGAAGGGTCCTGAAGAAATTTGGCCCGTGTATATTCCGTCATTGGTTCGTAAACCTGAAAAAAGCCATGCACGCCATACCCGCGCGCATGCACAACGCGCTCCGGAATCCTCTCATGGTCAAAGTGCGTCATTTTCTCCCGAAAGTGAAAATCCTCCATCAGCGTCGGACCGCGAACCCCGGCTTTTAACGAATGCTCATCCTCTGACACTCGCAAGCCTTGGTTTGTCGTCATTTTCTTCCCGCTGTTATCGGTCCTGTACTGCTCAAGCTGCTCGTCCTTTGAGTGTTCATTTACACGTTTGTTTTGGTCATCACTCATGTCTGCTCCCCCTTTTTAAAACGAAACATTCTACAGCACATTTACCCGTGGCGTTCTTCATATAAACTGCTAATCCGCTCATTAGGATTTTTGGTCTACATATAAATATGCGGTCATACACATTTGAAATAAGCCTTCTTCACAGAAAGAAAGGATGGAAGCGCTTACTAAAAAAGCTGTTGAATAGGGGAGGTCATATCATGCTTGCCATACTCGGTTTTGTGATGATGATTGTCTTTATGTACCTTATTATGTCTAACCGGCTTTCCGCTCTTATTGCTTTGATTGTCGTTCCTATTGTGTTCGCCCTGATCAGCGGATTTGGCAAAGATCTCGGCGAGATGATGATTCAGGGCGTTACAGACCTCGCCCCTACCGGTATCATGCTGTTATTCGCCATCCTGTATTTCGGCATTATGATTGACTCAGGCCTGTTTGATCCTCTCATTGCCAAAATCTTATCGTTTGTCAAAGGAGATCCGTTAAAAATCGCCGTAGGCACAGCGGTTCTGACCATGACCATTTCGCTGGACGGAGATGGGACAACAACCTATATGATTACCATTGCAGCGATGCTGCCTCTCTACAAACGGCTCGGCATGAACCGTTTGGTGTTAGCGGGAATAGCGATGCTCGGTTCGGGGGTTATGAATATTATCCCGTGGGGCGGGCCGACTGCGAGGGTTTTGGCCTCCTTAAAATTGGACACGTCAGAGGTTTTCACGCCGCTGATTCCCGCTATGATCGCCGGCATTCTCTGGGTGATCGCCGTTGCTTATATCCTCGGAAAGAAAGAGCGGAAGCGGCTCGGCGTCATTTCGATTGATCACGCACCGTCTTCCGATCCGGAGGCCGCACCGCTCAAGCGTCCCGCTCTTCAATGGTTTAACCTGCTGCTGACTGTCGCTCTGATGGCCGCACTGATCACCAGCCTGCTGCCGCTTCCTGTTCTTTTTATGACTGCGTTCGCCGTTGCCTTGATGGTTAACTATCCAAATGTCAAAGAGCAGCAGAAACGAATCTCGGCGCATGCGGGTAATGCGTTAAACGTTGTCTCAATGGTGTTTGCTGCGGGCATATTCACAGGCATTCTCTCCGGCACAAAAATGGTGGATGCCATGGCGCATTCTCTCGTTTCACTCATCCCTGATGCCATGGGCCCGCACCTGCCGTTAATCACTGCGATCGTCAGCATGCCCTTCACCTTTTTCATGTCGAATGACGCCTTTTACTTCGGTGTCCTTCCCATCATCGCCGAAGCCGCTTCCGCTTACGGAATAGACGCCGCTGAAATCGGAAGGGCCTCCTTGCTGGGGCAGCCTGTGCATCTGCTCAGCCCGCTTGTGCCTTCCACCTATCTATTGGTTGGAATGGCAGGCGTCAGCTTTGGCGACCATCAAAAATTCACTATTAAATGGGCCGTGGGAACAACGATTGTGATGACGATTGCCGCACTTTTGATTGGGATTATTTCTTTCTAAATGTATGAGCTTGATCAGCATTGAGTGAGTACGTGATTTACAGAGGGGAGAAGATCAAATAGGATATTATGAGTGAATAGAAGATTCATGCCAACAACTTCTCATTACAATCATAAGAGCCTGCTATATTGCAGCAGGCTCTTTCACATTTTGCATTATTTTTTTGTATAGCGCACCCAGTCATAATGAGCGTATAGCGGATTTACACCATTGTAGGAGCCAAGCCATTCATCGACACCCGTGCCATTCCACAAGTTCATCATGATCTTTCCAGGTGTTGTCGGAATTTGGTTTGTTGCAGTATGTTTTAATTGCCCGTCGACATACCATTTAATAGAGTTTGGCTGCCAATCGAATGCATACGTATGATAGGCATTGGCTGCATCAAACCCGAGATCAACAATCTTCTCATGGTTTCCTGCACCATTTGTATAATAGTTAAATTGAACCTTCGTTGTGTCTTTTCCTAAAAATTCGATATCAATCTCATCCCAAGGAGTTCCATCTGTTGGACCTGTGTAAGTGAAGAACGATGAAACGATCCCTGTGTTTTTAGCTGGTTTCATTCTGACTTCATAAAGTCCATAGCCATATGTTTGAACAGAACGGTTTTCCCCGCAGTCAAACTTGTTATAAGCTGGGCTTGTTAGCGCTAAACGCATTTCACCCAATGACGTCATTGATACGTTATTAGCCCGCCACGTGCAGTTGAACATATTTCCATTCGAATAACCATCTGCTTTTTGCCAAAAACCGGAGTTATAGCCGTTAAAAGGGTCAAAAAACGATCCACCTGTTTGAGCCGAGGCAGTAGAAGTGACTGCAAACAAACTCATAAACAATCCAGTGACAAGAAGCAGCAACACTCGTTTCAGATAAGGCATATTGGCATTCCCCTTTCATCGAAAGCGTTTTCTATGTTGATCTTACATGATTCTTTTAAAAGGGAACATCGGTCAAAATAATGATAATACCGAATCTTACTTACTTGAATCCTGTAACTATCATCATCTTCCCTCTGAAAAAAATAAAAACCTAAATTACCATCAGCACAGACAGAGATGATCCGCACTCATTGTAATTTAGGTTTTGCCTGCTTTATCAGTAACAATCCTAGCATTTTCATATGTGAATGTAAGAAAAAGTGAACACAAGGAAACAAAAATGTCAGCGCTCTCATTATGCTTGTTTAACTACCCTTTCTATGTGAATGGTTAAATACAGCAGTTCGTCACTTGTGAGCTTGTGCTCATACTCCCGCTCAATGTAGGTTTGGATTTTCTTCGTGCATTCATACGCGCGATGATACTTTTCTTTCACTGTATCCAGCAAAAAATCGTCCTGGCTTTCCATGTGAGTGCCGTTAAATAGACGCTGCGCGAAAAACTTTAAGTGGGTGACGAACCGATAATAGTGAAGCGATTCTTCGTTGAATTCAATCTTAAAATGGTATTTTACAATACTCAAAATCTCTTGCATGACTTTTGTAATGTTGATGATATTGGGCATCTCTTCATTCAGCTCGGCATTTACAATATGCAGAGCAATAAAGCCTGCTTCATCCTCTGGCAGAGACACACCAGTCTTGTTTTTTACCATAACCAACGCTTCTTTGCCGATCGCAAATTCGTCTTTGTAGAGCCGTTTTGTTTCCCACAGCAAGGCGTTTTTGATATCAAGCCCTTTCTGGTTGCGCTGGATGGCAAAGTTAATATGGTCGGTCAGCGACACATAGATGCTGTCGTTGAGCTTTTTGCCGAGCTGTAATTTTGCGTAGCTGATAATCTCTTCGGATACTTCCATACACTCGATCGGTATATCATACAAAAGGGTTTTGAACTTTTCTGATACATCCTTGTTATCGAGCGTGAACACTTTCTCAATGCGGGCTTCATCGACATCATCGCCGGACTTTTTCTGAAACGCGAGCCCCCTGCCCATGACGACCAATTCTTTCCCCTGTTCATTGACCACACTGATCACATTATTGTTGATCACCTTCGCAATTTTCATGACATGTCCCTCCATTCAACTAAGAACAGACTATATCTTGATTGTACATTCTTTTTGTACTAGGTCAATATCATCAGGGAAAGACAGAAGCTGGTCAGTACAATTCACTCCGTACCTGCTGCCCGGGCTGTTTTTGAAGCAGCGCCTCCAGATGGCGTTCAAATGATGCCTTGTCAGCTTTCTGCTTTTTGACAATGCTGTTCATGATTTTGACGCTTTCGGCGCTGTATTGTGTATATTGTTTTTTCAGCTGATCCAGCTGCTGTCTTGTCTTCTTCGCGTTTTTCGGTGTGACTTGGCCGATGAGTTTGATCATATTGTCTGCGGTCTCAAAAAAAGCGGCTCTATTTTCTGTCAGCTGCTGAATTTCGATCCGGCTCATGTCTTGATTACGCGTTTTTTGAAGCAAGGCGACCGCCTCGCTGTTTTGTTTTTTGAGCGATTTGTTCTCAAGCTTAATCGATTCGAGATTCTCCTTCGCAATGTCTGCTTCTTCTTCAGTCATGCTGATTCGCACGAAGTATTCTGGATTGCCGATTCCATAATCAAATGCTTCGCTCACTTGTATCATGGAACTGAACACAATGGCCAGCTGCCTGTCGCTTGCGAGGGCTTGGAAATCCTGCTTTTTCTTGCTGCTCATCGGTTTGGCTGCGGTTTGTTTTACTGTCTTTTGATCACAGTCTGCGAACATCTGAGCCTCACCTTCACTTTCGCATGCGCTCATCACAAGAACTGTGACCAGCAGGCTTATACACAAGCCTATTCGCCTCATGCTCTGTCTCCTCTCTGCTGAATCCCTTCTGGAAAATACCATGAAATATAGTTAAATGGTACCAGATGCACCTAACCCCAGCAATAAATCAAAAGTATGATTTGAAGCGAAAAAACATAAATATTTTGTAAAAATTGACGTGCATTCCATTCTTTTCAGGCCTATTTCTCGTACAATAGAAGTATCGTTACCGGAGAGGGGCTCTGATGATGAAACGTTTTACGAAACAAGAAAACAGCTGGGTGTTATATGACTGGGCAAATTCTGCTTACTCAATTGTCGTGACCACCGCGGTATTTCCGTTATTTTATAAATCAGCAGCTGCGGAAAGCGGTGTCAGCGCCGCTCAATCGACTGCCTATTTGGGCTATACCATTGCGATTTCAACGTTTATTCTTGCGATGCTCGGCCCTATTTTAGGCACAATCGCCGACTATGAAGGGTGCAAGAAAAAGTTCTTCGGTTTCTTTGTGTCAGCCGGTGTCGCCAGCACCGCGATGCTCGCCTTTATCCCTAGTGAACATTGGCTGCTATTGTTGCTGTTTTATACGATATCGGCTATCGGTTTTTCCGGCGCCAATGTGTTTTATGATGCCTTTCTCGTGGACGTTACGCCTGAGAAGCGGATGAATCTCGTCTCGGCACGGGGTTTTGGCTTAGGATACATTGGAAGCACGATTCCATTTATCATCAGTATTGCTGTCATCCTGCTCGCACAAGCAGAGACGATTCCAGTGTCTGTATCGGCCGCAAGCCAGCTGTCCTTCTTCATAACGGCTGCCTGGTGGGGGCTGTTCACCATCCCAATGATTAAACATGTCCATCAACGCTATTACATCAAAAAAGAACCTCATATTGTCATCAACAGCTTTAAGCGGCTCGGCCAAACGATGAAACGGATCAGACAATACCGGGCACTTTTCCTCTTCTTGCTCGCTTATTTCTTTTATATCGACGGAGTCGGCACGATTATTACGATGTCGACATCCTATGGATCAGATTTAGGGATCGGCTCCTCAAGCCTTCTGATCATCCTATTTGTCACTCAGGTGGTCGCTGCACCGTTTTCGATTGTATACGGAAAACTGGCAGAACGCTTCACGGGGAAGACCATGCTGTACGTCGGGATCGTCATTTATATGATCGTTTGCGTGTATGCCTATTTTATGAAGACAACACTTGATTTCTGGATACTGGCTATGCTTGTCGCCACCTCGCAGGGCGGCATTCAAGCCCTCAGCCGTTCCTATTTCGCCAAGCTTGTGCCAAAGCGCCACGCCAATGAATTCTTTGGCTTCTACAACATTTTTGGAAAATTCGCCTCAATTATGGGGCCGCTGCTCATTGCCGTTACCGCCCAGCTGACCGGGAAATCCTCGACTGCGGTGTTCAGTCTGATCATTTTGTTTGTAATTGGTATTGTGATTCTTGCCTTTGTTCCGGAGGAGACCAGCGCCGATGTCAGCCAGCAGCAAAATGACCTGCCCCTTTAACTGGGAGCAGGTCATTCATCATTTATTCGCTTTATTCACCTTCAGCTTTTTCCCTTTGACGGTTGTGTTCTTCATCACTTTGAGAACATGAGGGCCTTTACCATTTAAAATCTCAACGTATGAGGCGTTATCCATGATCGTAATGATGCCGATGTCGTCAGCTGACACACCGTCAATTTTGGCAATCGTTCCTACAAAATCAACGGCTCTGATTTTCTTTTTCTTTCCGCCGTTAAAATACAGCTTCATAATGTCTTTATTCAGCTCTTCGCTTTTGTCCTTTTTGCTTTCCGGACGGTCATTCATTTTAGCTAGAAATTCTGGTTTCTTCCTTGCCACTTCCTCTTGAGAAGGGGCTTCTATTTTTTGAATCTCAAATCCGATATATTCTTCAATGTCGGCTAAAAACCGTTTTTCGAAGGCCGTGACAAACGAAATGGCCTTTCCTTTGTTCCCTGCGCGTCCCGTTCGGCCCGTGCGGTGGACATAGCTTTCTTTTTCAAGCGGCAGATCATAGTTGATGACAAGGGAGATATTTTCAATATCAATCCCGCGCGCGGCGACATCCGTTGCGACTAAGTAACGGTACTCGCCACGTTTAAATTCATTCATGACGTCGAATCGGTCTTCCTGAATCATTCCGCCGTGAATTTTATCGCATGGATATCCTAAGTCATCCAATTCATCGGTCAGCTGATTGACGTGCTCCTTCGTTCGGCAGAAAATGATGCAGCTGTCGGGATTCTCCGTCATCAGCACATCTTTCAGCAATGAAAATTTATTCTCTTCTCTTACTTGAATCACCGCATGTTCAATATTCCTTGTGGTTAGGCCGGCCGCTTTGACTTCGATATGCTCGGGGTTTTGCATATATTGACGGCTCAGCTTCTCGATATCCTGCGGAAGCGTCGCTGAAAACAGCATCGTTGTGCGCTCAGTCGGCAGATGCTTGATAATCGCCTCCACCTGCTCAATGAAGCCCATATTCAGCATCTCATCCGCTTCATCAATGACCAAATAAGAGAGACGATCCAACGGCAGCGTGCCTTTTTCGATATGATCCAGAACACGTCCCGGCGTGCCGACAACAATGTGGCTTTTTTGCTTAAGCTCAGCTTTTTGTTTATCAAAGGAGGATTTTCCAAATACGGCTGTCGCTTTGATCCGTTTAAATCGTCCGATGTTCGTGATATCTTCCTTTACTTGCACCGCAAGCTCACGGGTTGGAGTTAAAATAAGCGCCTGCGGCTTGTTTTCATCCCAATCCGCCAGCTCACAGAGAGGAATCCCGAACGAAGCCGTTTTCCCGCTTCCCGTCTGTGATTTGACGACAAGATCCTTTCGTTCAAGGGCAGCGGGGATCACGCTCTGCTGCACCTTGGTCGGTTCTGTATATCCCAGTCCTTCCAATGCTCGTAAAATGTCATGACTGATTTGATAGTTTTTAAAATGACTCATGTATAAACTCCTGTCTCTTGCAGATGTTCTCATTATACTCTAATTGACGAAGGCATATGTGTTTTGACGAAAAATGATGTATTAAAAGCCAGCGATTCCCTGGCGTTTTAGCTCCTGAACAGCCAATCGCGCCAGCGCGTCAGCCCCAGCGCGGTTCGGGTGCAGCGTATCTCCGTCCATATAAAGCGCGAGTGTTTTTTCCGGACCGATCGATGTAAAGTATGCCGAGCTGAGGACATTTAAGTCAATGAGATGTGTTTTTTCCTCTTCGGCCAAAGCCAAAATAGAGGCCCTGTACCATCTGTTTACAGACGAATGGATGCCTTCAGAAGTAAAATCGGTCGCCCGGCCCTGAGGCGTTGATAGGATGACGTCCGCTCCTTTCGCTTTTACCTGACGAATCATATCACGCATCATCTCTTTAAACTCCGCTTCAGATTCATTATGCTTCGGATTTGTGTCATTAATGCCAAGCTGCAATATAAAATAATCTCCCGGTTTAATATACTTCAGGATCGCCTCAAGCTGTCCATCATTTCTGAACCCTCTCGCGATCTGCCCGCCGGACGCCATGTTTCTCACTTGAAAGGTGTGTTTATCGATATAGTGAGGCAGCATCTGCCCCCAGCCCGCCTGCTTGCTGCTGTTGAGCGGATAATAATTGCACACCGTCGAGTCGCCGCCGACATAAATGGTTCGTTTCGTCACCGGCTGATCAGACAGTTTCTTGATTTTCAAGGCGCTGAGCGTAAAAGCGGTGCCTGCCTTTCCCTCTATCACCAGCAGATTCAGCTGCCCGTCGGTGACAGGAATTTGGAACGTATCCTCAGCGCCATCCCCTGTCATATTGATGACCTGAAACACGCCCTCCGCTGCCACACTAGCCCTTGCCGTATTGCCAAGCGTCACCTTCACCTCATAAAGGCCGTTCGGGAGATCCACATTAAACGTGTTATTGCTTTTCGTCCCATACGCTAAAAACTGAACCGCATCACTCTTCACACCAGTCCCGGATGCCGCCACATCCTTCATATTCTCCGGTGTTTGAAAACCGTAGCCCTTTGACCGGTCATACCGATCAGACGCCCTGACACCAATGTAATGAGGCTCCACCGAACCGCTTCCAAAGTCAAACTGATACACCTTCGGCTCCGCCGCCTTCACATTCTCAATCCCGCCAAAACCCAGCATCAGCATCATCACAAAACTCGCCGTTATCCATTTTTTCATTAAGAATCCCCCTCTATGAAAACGCATACATTAATGCATACTCGGTGATTGTTTCTTTATGATGACTGAATGAAGAAAAAAATGGCGTTGAAAAATAAAATTGATGTGCCATATTTAAAAAGGGGGTCTCAAGCAAAAAAAGGGGAAAATCAGTGTGACTTCTTGTCACACTTGATCACATCCCAACCTCCGCAATAGAAACTCATCTGATCTTCTTGATCATACACATAATAACGGAGTCTTTCCCATTGATCGTCAGTCGGTTCAATCTCCAACTCAACCGCATCGATGGATTCAAGGTCATCCAGCTTTGATGCACTAATGTCTTCAAACCGCAAATGAATGTCACAGGTTTGAGCTGATAGTTTTAATTCAAACACAGGAATTTGAATATAACGATCATCTTCTTTCATATAGAAAGAAAACTCGTTTAATGTAAATGGACCTGTATCCTCATCAGAAAGATGCTTTTTCAATTTCTCGTATTGTGTGATATTCAAATGAATTCCTCCTATTTTTAGTTACCTCCAACCATATAGATCTCCGCAGCATCGTATTCAAACCATATGATCCGTTCGCCTGAGTCCGTTAGGCATTGGAGCTTCCCTTCTGAAAAATAGCTTTTATCCGGTTGAGGATCAGTGATCAGAAAAACATCATCATTGATGGAAGCTAACAGAAAGAGAAGTCCTGCAATGTCCCGGTCTGCTTTCTGTAATACAGATTGAAAATGAAATTCTCGTTTCGCCAGCTTCGTCACCTTGTAAGCATAACCTTCAAAGTACTTGGATAGGTCTTCTATAAATGAACCAGTCGTTATCACCTGTATCATAATTCGCTCATAGGCAAGCCCTTGCCATACACGATAAAACGACTCTGCATCTTCAAGTTCACACGACATAACAATTTGGTCAGGCTTTAGATCGACCATATCTAAATTTCCGATACTGCTTATAGAGGTTATTTCCATAAAATCTTCCCCTTATCAGTTGGTTAGCGCAACGCAAATCTCTTGTCTGACTTGTTCATACAAGAGAATGTGCTGATACAGATCTTTATCGTTTTTGATCATACCCGGAAGTATGTCAGGATAAAGCTCAAAAAAGCTTTTCTCCAACGTACGCCGCTGATGCCGGGGCATCCTTTTATTCGCCAGCACATAATCCAAACTGCCATCAACAAGCATAAAAAACTCATAGATTTCCGCTTCAAATTCGTACAGTTCATCAGGGTATGCCTTTTCTTCAAGCTCTTGCTGTCTTTTTCTCAGTTTTTCAAACATGCTGATCCCCTCCCTTCGCAACAATCTCATTTATCTTGAAACAAGATAGGCGGATCATGATCAATCGCCTCCAACAGCTCCTCACCAAACACTGTGATTGTACATTTCCACGGGTCTCCCAAAAGTCCCCAAGAGAAGTCCTGATGAAAGAAGAAATAATAGTCTCCGTTTGGAAATACCGGAACAGGCCATTCACCAAATTCATCCTGAGGCATTGCCTGATGAGGACTAAAGGTATATCCGTCATGTTGCCAGTCTAATGCGTACATGACATCGTTCTTTTTAGTGCATGATTGAAATGCTTTTAAAATTGAAGTTTCTAAATCATTCAGCACTCTGACCACATCTCCATTACTGGCTTTACCGCTCATCGCGCTTGAGATATCAAACACTCGATATGGATCAGGCGGGATGATGGGATGACATCTGCTTCCTGGCTTCCATTTAATGAGCTTGTTCACTTCTGACCAGATGCGATCTTGTTTTGTCTGACTTAAAGCGCGCCAATTTACCATAATCTCATCTCTACACCTTACTGGATATCCTGCTTATAAATACCAGAAGAGGCCACTGCGTAAACAGCGTTGCTTGTCAGTTTCAGCTATTGAATGTCTAGGGCTTCACCGTTCGAATCACAGCATGTTATCTCTTTCATCTCTTGACTCACATCGGCAGAAATTAAATAAAGAAACGACTCAAGCTCTTCACTGTAACAATTGAACGTCCCAACCAAAAAACCTTCTTCGGATATCGCGAGCTGATCAAATGCTTCTGAGTCCGGCTCTTTATCCGACAGAATCCACACTCGTCTCACGACCGTTTCATCAAATGCGGCAATGACTGCGTCTCCGTAATACAGCATATAAATCAAGCCGTTTTTTTCTGCAAGTCCATAACAATCATCTACAGCCGGCGCATCCATTTCTTCGAGCTTTCTATCAATGTGTATTTCCTTCTGCTGACCATCTAACGTAAAACACCACACACTATGGCCGTTGGGATTCTCATCATGATAAATCCCTTCATCACATAAACCGACCCAAAGCTGTTGTTTTTCATCCAAAAGACAGCAGGAAACCCCTGAAGGTAAGTGAAAAGCACTTTTCACCCTTCCCTCTTCTGAAAAAACCTTTACCTTCGGCTCATACGATTCGTAATAAACGAAGACATAGCCATCTGCACATTGTTGAAAGAGCAGGATATCACTGTATGAAATCTGCTCTTTCACTTTAAAAACCCGAATATCACCGGAAGGATCATAGATTGAGATGGTCACATCACCTTTCACACCTTTTCCAATGTAGACACGCCCCAGTGGATCAGCATGGAAAAAACAATCTTGGGTGTCCATGTTGATAATTTTATTCATTTTTAATTTTTTCATTTGTTATGCTCCCAGTTTAGAAATGAAGTGATAATTAAGCATTTATTAGCTATTAGTAACGGACAGCCTAGTTTCATTAATCGTTTTGATATAAAGCTACTTTCCAATTCAGTCTTAAATCATTTAGTGTTTAATTGGTATGCATAAAACGATTGATCATCAAAGCGAACGGTTTCAGCTTCTATAGCAATCAGCATTCTGTTCATGTCAATAAGAAAGTTAGCATTTGATTGATACTCCGGAATTATAGAATTTGATAGATTCCCGTTTCCTTCTGGATGATAACTCATCTCAAATACTTGCCAATTGTATTCTTCCGGATCTATTTTTTCCAATCTCATGTCGCCAACATCTGCACTATAATAAGCGGATGCCACATTTTGAAATAATATTTTATGGGTATATTCAGCTTCACTTTCAAAAACCTTTATATTAAGTGAGAGCTCTTTTTTATACACATTAAAATCTAAATAAAGGACACTGCACCCCTCATCAATGTAATCAACCCATTCACTAATTGTTTTGTACATTGTCATCTCCTGCCTCTTTTTTAATCAATAACACCTTACCACCAAACACAAATTACTCCATATATTGTTTGATCCAATCATTCAAATCATCTGTTGAATGTAAATAAGTTTCAGGAGAATCTTTCAAATCAATCCCACTTAGAAGGATTAACATACTCCAGACTCTATCATCTTCTACTTCGGGGTCATCCGCATGAACATAAGTTCCAGCCCAATCCGACACTTCTTCTCTTGTTGTTTGTCCATTTAAGACACTTTTGATTTTATTTATGCATTCTATTAGCTTTGGCTCGCTCAATTTGATCACCACGCACTCAATCTTCGTTTGGTATACCGATAATTCTATTTATTTTATTAAAGCCTGCTAAGCAATCAGATGATCAACAGACAATTCGGTAAAGATCCTCTACCGAATGAATTCTATTATTCGCTTTGAAGATCCAAACAAATTATTAAATAATTGTTAAATGATATTTAGAATATTTTCTCTGTTTATTGTCCCTATTCTGATAGTCTCGGAGTCTATTATTTCTATTTGGCAGAAGACCCCATTCAGTAAATCTTTAACAAGTGTTTTTTCTGTTAAATGAACTCTGCTCAATATATCCTTTAACTTAACGTCTTTTTAGTAAAATGATATTCTCATGAGCAACATTTGCATTTTTAGATTCTTGCAGAGTATATATAATCATTACTATCGCTTTTTAATATTAACTAAGTTTTCAATATATTGTATGCTCTATTGTTTTATATTTTTTTCAAGCCAATCATAGTCATTAAGAGTTGATATTTCATCAAAATAGTACATTCACTTTTCCTTTTACTAATTGAGAAAGCTTTTTTTTCGCACCAAGAATTTGAAATAACTGTATTATTGATTTAACATGTTAGCTTCATTGGAATAGGATTACAATATTTTTCTAGAATGTTTATGTTATTTTAAGAATCAAAAAAGGCCGCATAGGCCTTTTTACATTTTCCATTATTGCATTTGTTCAATATCCGTACCCTCAGCTGTCACATTCGCCTTCCCCTGCCTCCTGACAAGCGTCAAGGCCATGCCCGCAAAGATCAGCACGATGCCAAGCGTTTGATAGAGGTCAGGGCGGAAGCCTGTGAAGACGGTATCGAGCACGATCGCGACAGCGGGGTCGAGAAATACAATGATTGAAATAAATTTCGTTGATAAAAATCGCAAACTGTCAAAAAACAACAAATATACAATACCCGTATGGATGATGCCGGTAGATACCACCATAATCCAGTTTCCCTGAGATAGGTCAGCAAAAGCACCAAAGTGAATAAACGGAATCAGGATGATAACCCCTAAACCCGTCTGCAAGAAGGTGGTCGTGTAAGGACTGAGATTGTGAATGCCTTTTCCCAATAAAGTGGTGAACGCATAAAACAGTGCGGCGAGAACTGCCCATATGATCCCTGATCCCATCAGCTGTGTCAATGAAGTGCTGCCGTTAATCCCGGAAATCAGCGCAGTTCCCAGAAAGCAGATGATAATGGAGCTGACGGAGATCACATTTAATTTCTCTCTGTAGAGGAAGCTCCCCAGAAGAAGAACAAGCACCGGCGCTAGATGATAAACGGAGATGGCAATTGTAACGGACGTTTCTTCAAAAGACTTAAATAAGAACACCCAGTTGAATACAAGAAAGAAACCGCACGCCAATGTTTGCAGCACGTCTCTCTTGCTCCATTTTTCAGTTTTATACTGGCCGGACGCCAGCCAGCAAAGGCCTAAAAACAGCGTCGCGCAAAGGCAGCGGACAAAGACTAATTCAAATGACGGCAGATTGGTATGCTCTGAGAAAAAGCCGATAGAGCCGAAAATCACCATGGAGATGACCATTTTGATTACGGCTGTTGATTTTTGTTTTGGTGTGATTGAGAGATCTTGCTGCATCAAGCGTATTCTACCTCCAATTATGTATAGGGAAAAGCACCCCAACTGCAAGGTGCTTTTCCTTTTTTTTATAGTTTCTTGCCGGCCGTCCAGCCGCCGTCTATGACAAAGTTTGAACCTGTAATAAAGTGCGCCTCATCAGAAGCCAAATACTTCATACAGGAAACGATATCACTCGGCTGCCCCCACGTATGAAGGGCATGGTTATCCTTGATCAGCTGAACCATTTCATCGTCTTGAAAATACTCTTCCGTTAATTCTGTTTGGATCACGCCCGGTGAAATGCTATTCACCCTGATCCCCTTTGATCCGAATTCCATAGCGAGCTGCTTCGTCAGTCCGATGACCGCATGCTTGGAAGACACATAGGCAGCCCGCGCAGGCTCTGCCATCAGCCCGGACACAGAGGCGATGTTGATTATACAGCCTTGTTTCCCCAGCTTTGACCACAGCCTTGCCGCGTCCCGAGAAAGAATAAAGGCGGCCGTGAGGTTAATGTCTATGACCTTTTTGAATGATTCTGCCGATAATTCAAGAACAGGTGTGATTTCCCTTATCCCTGCTGCATTGATTAAGATGTCCGGAATCAATTGGCTTTGTTCAAGCTTTGTCATCAAAGATTCCGCCTGCCGGACATCAGACAAGTCTGCTTTTTCCATGTGAAACTCACCGTTTACTATAAATTCTGACATTTTATTCGTTTGAATATCCACTCCAACGACTCGAAAGCCTTCTGTTAGAAATTGCTTTACCGCCGCAAAGCCGATTCCGCTATTTGCCCCAGTTATCATTATATTCTTTTTCTTCATCATTTTACATTCTGCCTTTTTTCATTTTGGTAATTTGTAATAATCTCAATATTATTATTTGACAATATATTACAAATAATTTAGCATTGCACTACATCCTCTATTTTCCACATTTTCTATCGTACAGGAAATTACTAAAAAAATCATCTACTTTTTAAGGAGAGATTCATATGGTTCAAGTTTCAAACGTACAAAAAGAGTTGACATCCGATATTTCTAAATATGCTTCTTTTTTAAAGGAAAACGGCTATTCGTATATCCCAGCAGATTTCTATCAGCAGAAAACAAAGGACGCTGCAGTCCGCGAACTACAGCTTACATATGATGATTTGAAAGCTGATCCTAAAGGAGGCGGCCGTTACAGAGCGCATTCCCGCTACATTTTGGCTCCTCACTCCGACACTCTTGAATTAGATCCGGATAATGGATATTTCCAATCAAAAGAATATAATTATGATGATGGCGGTATCGTCAGACAATTTGAAAAAATATCAGATGAGTTTCTACAGCATCCTGTAACGCGGCAAATGATACATTCAAATGTAGAAATGGCCCGCCAAACCGATTTTGTAGATTGGGAGAAAGAAGTGATCGTCGGGCTTCACCAAGTGAGATATCAAGTGACACCTGACGCGCCTTCATACAGCTCACCCATTTGGCTGCATCGTGACGATGAACCGCTTGTTTTCGTCCATCTATTTCAACTGAGCGAAGATGCTATCGGAGGAGATAACTTAATTGCTCCGTCTGTTAAGCAAATTGATAAAGTGCTGCGGCTGACAAACCCGCTTGAGACACTTGCTCTCGGGCAAAAGGTCTTTCATGCGGTTACACCGGTCGGCACTGCCAATAGAGATGGTGCACATCGAGATATATTATTAGTTACATTTTCTAACAGATAAAAAAAAGCGCCCAAGGGCGCTTTTTTACAAATCTATCGAACAATCAAAACCGGGCATGTTGATAATTGAGACACTTTATGGCTGACGCTTCCAAGCATCATTTCTTTCAGGCCGCTGATCCCCCGGCTGCCAACTACAATCAGGCTGACGCCTTTCTCTTTTGCGTGATTTAGTATCTCATGCGCCGGCTCGCCATTCGCGTAAATGGTTTCAGCTTGAACGCCTTTTTCGGCTGCTTTTTCTTTTGCATTCTCAAGGATTTTCAGGCCCTCTTTTTTAACCTCGCTCCTGATTTCATCAATAAAGTGTTCAGGCACATAGACAATTCCCGTCAGAGAAGAAGTCGTGACGACGGCTTCTCTCCCCACATGAAGAATGCTTAGTTCCGCTTGCTGCTCTTTTGCCAAATGCACTGCGGCATCAAGCGCTTTTGCACTCATGTCTGATCCGTCAATCGCTACTAACATTTTGTTAAACATGCTCTTCCCGCCTTTCGGACTGTGGGTGGTTCATCTTTCTCTTTTATTGTCCGCCTGCATTTCGTTATTGTCAATTGAAGCGCATGATTTTTCAAAAATTTGTCAGAGACTCTCTCCGTTTGTGGCGATAACCTGCTGATACCAGTTGAAGCTTTTTTTCTTGATGCGGTTAAATGTTCCATTTCCTTCATTGTCCCTGTCCACATAAATGAAACCGTAGCGTTTTTTCATTTCCGCAGTAGATGCGCTGACAAGGTCAATTGGCCCCCATGATGTGTATCCGATTAATTCAACGCCGTCCGCAATGGCTTCGCGCGCTTCAAATAAATGATCACGCAGATAGTTGATTCTGTAATCGTCCTGAATCGTGCCGTCCTCTTCAACCTTGTCTACAGCGCCAAGGCCATTTTCAACAATGAACAGCGGCTTCTGATAACGGTCGTATAAGGTGTTGAGCGTGATGCGCAAGCCTTTCGGATCAATTTGCCAGCCCCATTCTGATGATTTGAGGTAAGGGTTTTTGACTCCGCCCAGCAGGTTGCCTCCTGATTTTGCAAGCTCTTCCGGATCTGTGCTCGCCGCCATCGACATGTAGTAGCTGAATCCAATATAATCCACCGTATGTTCTTTCAAGAGCTCTTCATCGCCTTCAGCCATTTCAATTTCAATATTGTTTTCTGCCAGATAGCGTTTCATATATCCCGGGTATGCGCCTCTTGCCTGAACATCTGAGAAGAAAAGTGTTTTGCGCTCATTCTCTATTGCCGCGAAGACATCCTCCGGCTTAGAAGTCATCGGATAGGTTGTCGTTGCCGCTATCATACAGCCGATTTTCGAATCAGGAATGATGTCGTGGCCCGCTTTGACAGCAAGAGCACTGGCCACAAATTGGTGGTGTGCCGCCTGGTACATCGCGTTTAATTTGTTTTCTCCTTCTTCAAAAACAAGACCGCCTCCGGTAAATGGCGCATGGAGCACCACGTTAATTTCATTAAACGTCATCCAATACTTCACTTTGTGTTGATAGCGTTTGAAAACCGTTTTGGCATAGCGTTCATAAAACTCTATGACTTTGCGATTCTTCCAGCCGCCATAATTTTTCACTAAACCGAGCGGCATTTCATAATGAGAGATGGTTACGACAGGCTCAATATGATGCTTTAACAGCTCATCAAACAGATCATCATAAAATCTGAGACCGTCTTCATTGGGCTCCTCTTCATCGCCATTCGGAAAAATTCTCGTCCACGCAATCGATGTGCGGAACGCCTTAAATCCCATTTCTGCAAATAAGGCGATATCCTCTTTATAACGATGATAAAAGTCAATCCCGTTGTGATACAGATTCAAGGAAGTCATTGATTCATCAAATGGAGACATGATCCCGTTCGGCGATACGTCAGCTGTCGAAAGCCCCTTACCACCCTCGTTATAAGCACCCTCCACTTGGTTGGCAGCAACTGCGCCGCCCCATAAAAATCCTTCTGGAAATCGTTTTGCATTTGAACTCATATTGATCACCCCATCAGTTTTTTAAGATAAAGCAAGCAGCGCTTCTTTTGGCTGCACTTTACCGATCTCTTTCACCGGCGAAAACGAATATTGGTCTGTGTTGGTCACAATCACCGGGGTAATGACGTCATATCCCGCGGCTTTGATTTGCTCCAGATCAAAGGACACGAGCGGATCTCCCGGTGCGACCTTGTCGCCTTCTTTGACGTGAGCCGTGAACCATTGTCCCTCCAGCTTTACCGTGTCCAATCCAATGTGTATGAGTATTTCAGCTCCCTGATCACTCGTAATGCCAATGGCGTGTTTTGTTTTAAAAATGGTGGTAACGCTTCCACGAACAGGCGACACAACTTCTCCTTCTTCAGGCTCAATGGCGAATCCTTTTCCCATGATCCCGGCAGAAAACACTCCGTCTTTGACTTCACTTAATGCTTTCACTTCTCCCTTAATCGGGCTGTGAATGATCTCTCTGCTGCCTTCTTGCACTGCCGGCTGCTGGCTGCCGTCAGAAGGCACATCCTCGAATCCAAGCAAATACGCAGCTGCTGTTCCCGCCGCAAACGCAATCACAAGGCCGATCATCGCGTAAATAAACGTTGGGCCGATAAAGACAGGGATGCTCGGGAGACCTGCATTCCCCCCGACGATATAGGAAGCAACACCCGTCATGCCGTAAAACGCGCCACCGGCTGCACCGCCAATCAAAGCGGCCGCAAACGGCTTTTTCAATCGCATATTCACGCCGTACATCGCAGGTTCTGTAATCCCCATCAGCGCCGTGATGCTTGTGGTAAGCGCAAGTGATTTAAATTTTTTGTTTCTGGAGCGAAGGAAGACGGCAAATGATGCTCCCGCCTGCCCCATATTCGCCAAAAACATAGCCGGCAGTAAATAATCGTGGCCGTTTTGAGCGATGTTGTTGATCATGATCGGCACAAAGGCATAGTGCATGCCCGTCATAATGATTAAAGAGAATGTACCCGCCAGCAAAATCATCGCCACAAGCCCTGCATGATCAAACAAATAATTGACCCCAGAAGACAAGTATTCTCCTAAAATAGCGCCAAGCGGACCGACTGTAATCAATGTCAGCGGCACGACAATCAATAGCGTGAATGTCGGAACCACAATCAATTTGAGAGATGCGTGTGTAAAACGGTCAATCCATTTTTCTACGTACGAAGCAATCCAAATCGCCAGCAAAATCGGGATGACCGTTGACGAATAAGTGGCAGCGGTTACAGGAAGCCCGATAAAGGAAATCGGTTTCCCCGCACCGAGCAGGGCTGTCAAATCCGGATGCAGAATCGCCGCCGCAATGGCTGCCGCTACGTACGGATTGCTTCCGAATTTTCTCGCCGCACTCATCGCTAGCAGGAGCGGCAGGAAGTAGAACGCGCCGTCACCGACAGCCGTTAAAATGACATGAACCTGGCTCTTCTCCGCCATCCAGCCAAACGTAACTGCCAGCGCAACAAGCCCTTTGATCATCCCCGCTCCCGCAATCGCAGGCAAAATCGGGGTAAACACACCAGAAATCACATCAAAGACCGCACTCAGAACATTCTTTTTCTGAGAGGATGAACCAGCGCTCTTTTCATCACTGAGATTGCTGTGCCGCACAATCGCCTGATACACCTTCGGCACATCGTTTCCGATAATGATTTGAAACTGCTCGCCGCTGATATTGGTGCCCATCACTCCAGGCAGCTGCTCCAGCTGACTGCGATCCGCCTTCGCGTTGTCATGAAGATTAAAACGCAGCCTCGTCATGCAGTGGATCACGCGCTGAACGTTTTCTTCACCGCCTACGAGTTGTAATATGTCCTTCGATAATTTATCATAATCCATGTGTATACCTCCTTTTTATGGGGGGACTGCTGGATGAAAGGTGGCCGCCTTTCACCAGCTTTTTTTGTATCAAATGCCGCATCACCTCCTAAAAGAGAATAAAAAAAACCTAAATGACACAGATTGCGAGAGTCTCCTCCTGCACCTGCACCATTTAGGTTTTGCCTGCTTTCACAGTAACAATCCTGACGGGTCGTTTTATTTGTTTGTAGGTATACTTTAGCACTAGATTTGCGGGATGTCAACGCTTTCATTTTTGGTGTTGACTATCGTTTCTAGAACAAAAGTAATCATAAAGATTTGAACTTAGTATTAACTTCAATAAAAAATTATTGTAATTAAAAACCTTGAAAGGCATTTTTTTCAATCAAGGTTATGAATCGTTACCGTTTAAATTTTTTTTAAAGACTTCTTTATCTGTACTATTACATTCTTTAGCCAATCTATTGGTTCTAAATTAAACGCAGGAAAATACACGCCATCTGCGCAAGATTGAATGTAATCGTTTTTCTCATTTTCTGAATGCTCACTTTTAATAAAATCCGTTAAAAAGACAATAGCATCCTCCAAATATTCTTTACTTTCCTCTGTTAATAACTCTTGTATAGCGTCATCAGGAGTTTCAATATCTTGATGGAATGTTCCAGCTAAAAACTGAAAAACAGGGTCCTTCTGTTTATTGATCAATAACATGTCATCTTGCTCCTTTAAGGGAGAGGTAACGGGATAATGTTAAAATCATTCATCATCTAATAAATCAAGATAATACTGATCATTCTCTTCTATTTTTCTTAAGAACTCGGTAAGAGAAGTTGCAATTTGAATATCATAATAGTAAATCGGATTTTTATTATTATCATTTAATTCAATTGACATTAATGCCGATTCACTACCTTCAAAAAATATTAATTTATCATTCTCAAACTCATCATATATTTCTATGTCAGGATAAAATTCAAAGTCATTTATCCTCAATCGAAAGTCTCTTACAGAATATGGATCCAAAATGCGATTAGTATTAAACTCTGATCCTTTAATAAACCCATAGCCAACTTCTAAATAAAAATTCACTAATTCACTAGGTAATTTTAAGTTTAAATTTTTTTCAACCTCTTCAATCTCACTTTGATTCACTGGATAAAAATCATTTTCTTTGTTTGCTTTTATAAAATTATAACTCATTTTTTTTTGCCTCCTTTAAATAATTCATTTGCTGGTGAGCCTGTACCATGAATCCCAGCTTGATGCTCGTTAGGAAATTTTGCTGGATGCATATTCCACCATTCATGTTCTCCGCCAAAAGTATTTTCAATTATATGGTGAGCATCATACTTATCCCCTTTTTTTCTAATAATTTTACCTGTTTTTTCAGATACAACATTTTCCTTATAAACAGGCCATTTTTGTCCAGTGTTTTCTTCCCATTCTTTTATAACTTTATTTTTTACTTTATCAAATTTAGTCCTGTGTTTTGCAGTCTCTATTGGTGACATTTTTTTATATTCTTTATTTCTTAATGCTTCCTTTAATTTATCTATTTGATTTTTAGGTAATTCTCTACCTGTGCGTTGTTCTATATCTCTAGCATACTTTTTTATTAAATCAGAATTAATTTTATTAGCAGATCCACTTACATCATTCGCAATTTTCCCTTTATCCTTAGCAACGTTTTTAACTTCCGAAGCCTTCTTAGCCTTTTTCCCATCATTAATAAGTTTATTAATATCTATTAACTTTTCTAACTTAGCTATTTTGGCAAGTGGTACTGAGTTTATGGAGGCAACAACACGGTCTTTCCCTGTGACTTTTTCGCCTGATACCGGATCTCTGCCCGTGGCTGCCTTAAAAAGATCATACACGCCGGTAAGTTCTACAGCTGTCTCTAAAATTTTCACATATCCATTCTCATCCACTTTAATGTCCGAAAGCGAGACGACAGGTTCAAGCTTCATGTCATTACCAGATATGTATACATTGTAAAGTGTATCATTATAAACGACTTGCTTAACCTCTGCATTTGAGAAATCAGTTTTTATATGTTCTCTATGTTCACTCGTATTATACACTTTACCATTGATAACGATGATATTTTTACTTACCTTTTTAGAATCACCCGTTTTGACAACTGAATCCACTTTAGACTTTTCATTCTCGGCTAATTTCTTCAGCATCATCTCCATCGGAGAATCAACCGCCTGCTTCATTTGCGGGTTAATCGCGCCGAAGGTTTGGTTGATGTTTTCTTCCTCCTGCGATTTCAGGATGGAGCCGCTTTTGTAGCCTGTGATTTCAATTTTCGGACCGGTGTACATGGTTTCAAGCTGGTCTATATATTTTTTCATCGTTTGAAAATCTGATTTTGCGGTTTCTAGTGCTTGGGTTTGCTGGCCGTCAAATTGAAAGAGCTTATTCAGGGTGTCTGAAATCAGTCGCTCAGCCTGTTCTGTTTTATAAAAAAACTCCAAAGACACTTCTTTGGAGGGGCAAAATTTATTTTCTATTGAGCATTTTATTTGTTACTATATAACCTAACACTAAACAAAAAATTATCATAATTAATCCAATTGCATACATTATTAATTTCTCTTTAATTGAAAATCCCTCTATTAATAAAATAGCAAGAGTCCATGTAAAAAGTAAAAATAGGGAGAAAAAAAACATGATTTTTTTTCTGAATTTCTTCCAGAATTCCTCCATCTATTTTTCCTCCTCTATAATTTCATTTAACTTATCTCTTAACAATTGGTCTTCATTATCAGTATATCCCTCATAAATTACCTTTTCTATCATTTCTTCATCAAAGAACACATTGAAGTTTTCACTAATGTTCCCTTCTGGATATGGGACTGCGACATAATCAAATTCCTTTCCACTGGAAGACTGTATCTGATGTCTACCGAAAACCATTACAAGTTTTTTCATATTTTTTAACTTTACTATAGTTCCTATTGGAAACCAATTTCTAATCCGACTCATTTCTATATACTCCTAAGGATTATTTTTTTTTAACTTTTTAAGCAGTATTTTTTTTCTAAAGATATAAATTCCTAATGGAAACAAAAAGAAAAATACACCATATGTAAAACCGGCAATAACATATAACTCTATATCGTTAACTTGATTTGTATTTGCTAACCAAATTGTCATTATGGTAAGAAATATACCAGCTATAGGGAAAACAATCTGCATTATCAATAATGCTTCATTTATTTTTCTTAATAAAAAGTCTTCATTCATCTTCCTTATCCTCATCCTCTATACCTGCCTTAAATGAAATTCCAACTCCATCAGCTATATAAACTTCAAAACCCTCGTTAGCCGAAGCGCCTAATCCTAAACTTCCTATAGAAAACCCTACACCGATGTACGGATTTTTATTTTCTATTCCAAACCATTCTTCTAAAGGCTCATAACCAAACCAATTTAGAGGGGACGCAGTTACTCCTACTTCAGATACGCTAGCCGATCCTCCTAGACCTCCTCCGGTATTCGAAACATTCGCCTCTACCCCTGCATGAAGTAATTTAAATTCAAGAGCAAGTGGCGATTTTTCATGGTCAATCACTGCATTAATACCATTAAGTTCAGCAGAACCGCCAATCATATCACCAGATAATAAAGTATTAAAAACATTAGAAAATCTCGGAATCGAAAATTCTGCACTTCCTCCCAAAGCAGTAAAATAAGTTTCTGATTTCTTAATTTTTTTAACTTTTTCTTTTTTGTTTTTATCCTTTATAGCCTTATTCGTATCAAAAAGGCTCATATCAATTTTTGTATTAACTAATTGTTCATCACTAATTTCAAAAAGTCCTGAAACATTTCCTGTTCCATAGAAACCAAGGATTCCGTTTCTTTCTTCTTTAATTTTAACACGATAGTCCATAAACTTTTTATATAAATCAAGGATATTTTCATCCCTGTTCCCAGCTATACCTTGGATTTCAGGACTGTTTATCGTTTCGTTATAATCACCTATGTCTCTTTTTGCAGTAAAAATTGTTGTTTGAATGTTGTTTGTGTTGCCTTTGTCTTTTTTTATATGACTAGCTTTGTTGCTAATTTTATCTTTTAGCTTCTCAATCATCATCTCCATCGGTGAATCATCCGACTGCTTCATTTGCGGGTTAATGGCGCCGAAGGTTTGGTTGATGTTTTCTTCCTCCTGCGATTTCAAGATGGAGCCACTTTTGTAGCCTGTGATTTCAATTTTCGGACCGGTGTACATGGTTTCAAGCTGGTCTATATATTTTTTCATCGTTTGAAAATCTGATTTTGCGGTTTCTAGTGCTTGGGTTTGCTGGCCGTCAAATTGAAAGAGCTTATTCAGGGTGTCCGAAATCAGTCGCTCAGCCTGTTCTGTTTCCATCCGAAAAAAGGAATCATTGACTGTCGGCAGGCTGACGATGTGATCAATGGCTGATGTCTGGCGATTCACTGCGTCTGTGAGCTGTTCTGTCACTTCTCGTGCATGCTTGACCCCGTGTCTTGCATCGTGTGAGAGAAAAGCCTCTGCAATCATGCCATGGGAGTCAGATTCTACAGAGGAAATCGCATGCTGTGTTTGTTTCAGCACTTTTTTGTATTCGTCGATAAACATGCCAAAGAAAAGGAGAAAAGGCTTGTGGCACTCCTCGTAAAAGGTCCGGATGGCATCTCCGCCTTTTCCTTTCAGCGCATCCTTCATGCCTGCCAGATGCTCAACGCTTTTTTCCAGCTTCTCCAGCTGTTGCTTTTGCTTGTCCAGTTTCTCAATCGTATGCTGAATGCCCTCGTGAAGAGCGTGGACATCTAATGTTTTCAATCCCTTGTCCTCCCGTGCTTTATTTCATGGAAGATGATATGTTTTCGTCCGTTTCCTTCATGGCGTTTACCGCGCTTTCCGTTTGTGCGATATGCTTGGCCAGAACAGACGCATATGCTTCAGTGAGCTCTTTGATGTCCTTATTTAATTGCTCGATGGACTTCACAACATTCAAATGGTTTCTGCCTGAGAGATGGCCGGGCAAGGAGGACTTGAGTGCAGCTGAATTCTTGAGCTGAGAAAGCCCTTTCTTCACTGTGCCATACACCATTTTAATTTCCTGTGCCATTTGTGCTCACCTCACTTTTTATGTTTTTCCTTCTCTATTTCAAGCTCTATCCTCGTAATTTGGCGTCTTATGGAATAGACATCGCCCTCTAATGAGTGGATTTTTCCTTCTATGCTTTCGATGATTCCGCTGACTTGATCGCTTTTGATTTGCTGATATGCTTTGTTCATTCCTTCACGAATATCTTCAAACCGCTGAGCATGTGTTCCTCTCCATGCCTCCCGGTTAAGATGAGGCCGGTGAATGAGATGCTGGGCCTCAGAGAAATCGTGTTTGATTTGCCTAATTTCGTGCAGCACTCGTTTTAATTGATGGATCTGTTCCTGCTTTTCATGTAAGTCGGCTTTTACCGAATGTAACAACATTTCACTATGCATGCCGCAACACCTCATGTTTTTATCAAACTGTGTCAATTCTTTACAATACAGACTATTTTCATATTACATGATGGGTCATATTGGATAAATAGGTAAAAAGGATTGTCTTGAGAGATGTTTAACTGGTTCTAAAATGCTAAAAATAGATCTCATCACCTTATGAGAGGGAGAAAATAATCATAGGAGGGACTTTTTATTTAAGTCTTTAATCTCTCTTTCATTTTTATTTTTTCTCCCACTTAACCATTTCTTATAGTCAATAAAACTCATAAAAAAACGCCTTCCTACGAAGGCGCTTCTCCATCTTATTTAGATCCCCAAACAGCCTCACCGCTGCTATTCAACACACTAAACGTCATGACGTTCTTCTCTCTCACCGAATCCCACTGGCGTAAAAATACCCCGTTATACGTCTTGCCCGCTAACGTGATGTCGGCTGTATTTTTTCCGGTTTTCTTCCATGTTCCGGTCATTTCCCCGGAAATGGTGTGGTTTTTGTTGAGCTGGATGTTGATGGTTTTTTTGATGTCGGCTGAGATGTCTTTTCCGTGCTGGATGAGTTTGTATGTTCCTGTGATATCTTTTTGTTTTACTTCTTTCAATGTTTCGCCCGCATAACGATAGGGCGCTGCTACCGGCCAGCCGTCTTTATTCATGAACAATTGGTGGACTCTGACTTCGTGTTCCTCACCCCTGCCCGGGAAGCGGGTGTGGAAGATTAAATAGGAACGCCCGGTTTTTTCGTCATAGTATGCGGAGTTGTGGCCTGGTGAGACGTACCCGGTGCCTTTTTCATTTTCTGTTTCAAAAGTGTAGCTGCCCATGAGTTTGACGCCGTATGGTTCGATGGAACGGTCGTCGAAGAATGTGCCTTCTTTGCCGCGGACGTCGAGCATTGGATTGCCTTCTGCATCATAGTAAGGGCCGTCTGGTTTCTTGGAGCGGGCCACACGGATGTTATAGCCGCCTGTTGCATCAAGACCGCCATATGATAGGTATAAGTAGTAGTATTTGGTGTCTGGATTGTAGAGAACATACGGGCCTTCGATTCTGCTGTGGTTGCCGCCGAGCAGTTTTTTGCCGTAGCCCTGCCCAGGAAGCGGGAAGCCCGTTTTCGGATTCATTTCAAGTATGAAAATGCCGCCTGAGTATGATCCGTACACCATCCACAGCTTGCCGTCTTTATCAAAGAAGGTATGCGGGTCGACGACATTCGGGTGTTTGGTTGCGTCATACGGTGTTCCATCGCTGCTTGTGCCTTCCATTCCTGATTTCAAAAAAATGCCTTTGTTTTTGTATGGGCCTTCGATGTTGTCAGCAACGGCAACACCCATGGCGGATCTTGGCGAATCGCCGCGGCAGGCGTTGTAGTACATGTAGTATTTGCCGTCCGCCAGCTGCGTGACGTCAGCAGCCCAAAGAGTATCGGATTGCGCCCATTCGAAGGTTTCTTTTAATTCTTCATAGACATTCGGGATCAGTGGGTTGTCATTGCTTACGCTGGTGGTCAGCTGCTGCCATTGCATGAGGTCATTCGATTTCGCTGAAGCGAGATGAGATCCAAAAACATAATAGGTGCCGTTTGTTTCAATGATGGAAGGATCATGAACGCTGACTTCTTTAAATACGGGTTTTTGTGCATTGGCGGAGTTTGGCAGGGTGAAGGCCATGATAAGAGCTGCAAGAAAACATACATGAAACAATCGGTTGAACATCTAAACAATTCGCCTCTCTTTTTTATTAAATTTTTAAGCGCTTACATTTCTCTATGAAGAAACACCGGCCTATTAAAACAGCCGCATGTTTTCATATTCAAACAGATAGGTGATTTCTCACTGTTCTCTTACATAGTCAGACTGATGTCTGTCTGTTTTGCGCAGAACTGCTGCTTGCATATCCTCTCCTTCATAGTTCAACTCTTTTGCTGTTTCTCCTTCTTTCATCACTCTGTTTTTCATTCGCGTACATGTAATAACTGCTTTGTCAGGTTTTGCATCGACTGTGATACAGCCATTTCGTTGTCGGCGTTTTTTAAGATGATGCCTGATTGCCCGTCAACACCGGAGTCAGTTGGCTTGGCTGTACTGAGGATGTCATTCGGCTGGCTCTTTATAAAATGCCTTGCGAAAAATACGACTTAGTAAACGCATATTAAGAGTTAGACAGCGGCCGCTTGTCTCCTGTCTGGATATCGTGTGCAATCGCTGAAAAAACCTGTCCTGCTTTCTGCGTCTCGCTATTACAATAGCAATCTAACTTGTTAAAGACTGTAAAAAACCTTTTGACTTCTGCTGCTGAACCAATTAATATAATACTCAGTTAATAGTTATCAGAATTTTTAGGAATTGAGTGATTCATATGACACTGCATAAAGAGCGTCGGATCGGACGGCTGTCTGTTCTCCTGCTGCTGAATGAGGCGGAAGAGAGTACGCAGGTTGAGGAGCTGGAGCGAGACGGATGGAAGGTCTGTCTTGGCAAGGTAGGATCAATGGACGCGCATAAAGTAGTAGCCGCAATTGAAACCGCTTCCAAAAAGAGCGGTGTCATTCAATCTGAGGGTTATCGGGAGTCACATGCGCTTTATCATGCGACGATGGAGGCTTTGCATGGCGTGACCAGAGGTGAAATGCTGCTGGGATCGCTGCTTCGGACGGTGGGCTTGAGGTTTGCCGTTTTAAGGGGAAATCCTTATGAAAGTGAAGCGGAAGGCGATTGGATTGCTGTCTCGCTTTATGGAACAATCGGGGCGCCGATTAAAGGTCTTGAGCACGAGACATTCGGTGTTGGAATTAATCACATATGAAACAGCCCATAGATCTTAGACGATAGGGGGCTATGCGTGAAAACGAATGTTCACAGCATAGCTCCTTTTTGTATGGGCGCTTTACCAAAGTAAAGAAAAAGGAGTTGGGCTTATGGTGACTTTAGACGGTTCTTCATTGACAACAGCCGACGTCGCTCGTGTGCTGTTTGATTTTGAGGAGGCAGCGGCTTCTGAGGAAAGTATGGAGCGCGTGAAAAAAAGCAGAGCGGCAGTGGAACGGATTGTACGCGACGAAAAGACAATCTACGGCATCAACACCGGATTTGGCAAATTCAGCGATGTCCTGATTCAGAAAGAAGACTCGGCGGCGCTGCAGCTGAATTTAATCCTTTCTCATGCCTGCGGAGTCGGCGACCCTTTTCCCGAGTGCGTTTCCAGGGCAATGCTGCTTTTGCGCGCCAATGCGCTGTTAAAAGGCTTTTCCGGTGTCCGCGCTGAGCTGATCGAACAGTTGCTTGCTTTTTTAAATAAACGCGTCCATCCTGTCATCCCTCAGCAGGGATCACTTGGCGCAAGCGGAGATCTGGCGCCGCTTTCCCACCTGGCGCTTGCGCTGATCGGACAAGGAGAAGTCTTTTTTGAGGGGGAAAGAATGCCGGCAATGACAGGCTTGAAAAAAGCAGGTATTCAACCGGTAACGCTGACATCCAAGGAAGGGCTTGCCTTGATTAACGGGACTCAGGCCATGACTGCAATGGGGGTGGTCGCCTACATTGAAGCTGAGAAACTAGCCTATCAAACAGAGCGCATTGCCAGCTTAACGATTGAGGGGTTGCGGGGAATTATCGATGCATTTGACGAGGATATTCACTCAGCCCGCGGCTATCAGGAGCAGATCGATGTCGCAGAACGAATTCGCTTTTATCTATCTGACAGCGGCCTGACAACTTCCCAGGGAGAACTGCGGGTCCAGGATGCCTATTCATTGCGCTGTATTCCGCAAGTACACGGTGCGACTTGGCAGACACTAGGCTATGTCAAAGAGAAATTAGAGATTGAAATGAACGCAGCTACAGACAATCCTCTCATTTTCAATGACGGTGACAAAGTGATTTCCGGCGGAAACTTTCACGGACAGCCGATCGCCTTTGCCATGGATTTTCTGAAAATCGCAATATCAGAGCTTGCGAATGTCGCAGAGCGCCGGATCGAACGACTTGTGAATCCGCAGCTGAATGACCTGCCGCCGTTCCTGAGCCCTCATCCCGGTCTGCAATCCGGTGCAATGATCATGCAGTACGCCGCGGCCTCACTCGTTTCTGAAAATAAAACACTGGCCCATCCGGCAAGTGTGGATTCCATTCCGTCATCCGCCAACCAAGAGGACCATGTCAGCATGGGAACCATCGCCGCTCGGCATGCTTATCAGGTGATCGCAAATACAAGGAGAGTCATTGCGATCGAAGCCATTTGCGCATTGCAGGCTGTTGAATACAGAGGCATAGAACATGCTGCGTCCTATACGAAACAGCTTTTTCAAGAAATGAGAAAAGTCGTGCCGTCCATTCAGCAGGACCGTGTTTTTTCCTATGACATTGAACGCTTGACTGACTGGCTGAAGAAGGAATCTTTAATACCTGATCATCAGAATAAAGAACTAAGGGGGATGAACATATGACTGATGTAAAAAAATCAATCCGTGCCAACAGAGGAACAGAGCTTGAATGCTTAGGATGGGAGCAAGAGGCAGTGCTTCGGATGCTTCGAAACAACCTTGATCCAGAAGTCGCCGAGAAGCCGGAGGACCTCATCGTATATGGCGGGATTGGCAAAGCCGCACGAGATTGGGATGCTTTTCACGCCATTGAGCATTCCTTGAAAACATTAAAAAATGATGAAACATTGCTCGTGCAATCCGGAAAGCCCGTTGGCATGTTCCGTACACACCCGCATGCCCCGCGCGTGCTCCTGGCAAATTCTGTTCTTGTTCCGAAGTGGGCAGACTGGGAGCATTTCCACGAACTTGAGAAAAAAGGGTTAATGATGTACGGACAGATGACGGCTGGCAGCTGGATTTACATTGGCTCACAAGGCATATTGCAAGGAACCTATGAAACCTTCGCTGAGCTGGCGCGACAGCACTTCGGGGGCAGCTTAAAAGGAACGTTGACGCTGACAGCGGGTCTCGGCGGAATGGGAGGCGCCCAGCCGCTGTCAGTCACGATGAATGAAGGCGTCGTGATTGCCGTCGAGGTTGACGAGAAACGCATCGACAAGCGGATCGAAACAAAATACTGCGATCGAAAAACTGCATCGATTGAGGAAGCCTTAGCTTGGGCTGAAGAGGCAAAGCTGGCAGGAAAACCTTTGTCCATTGCACTTCTCGGAAACGCAGCTGAGGTGCATCACACACTTTTGAACCGAGGCGTCAAAATTGATATTGTGACAGATCAGACATCTGCCCATGACCCTTTAATCGGTTATGTTCCCGAGGGCTATTCCCTTGATGAAGCTGACCGTTTGCGTCAAGACACTCCAGAGCTTTACGTGCGCCTTGCGAAGCAAAGCATGAAAAAACATGTCGAAGCCATGCTGGCCTTTCAGCAAAAGGGCTCTATTGTATTTGACTACGGCAACAATATCCGGCAAGTCGCAAAGGATGAAGGGCTGGAGAATGCCTTCGATTTTCCGGGGTTTGTCCCTGCCTACATCCGCCCCTTATTCTGTGAAGGAAAAGGGCCGTTCCGTTGGGCGGCGCTTTCCGGAGATCCGGCAGATATTTACCGTACGGATGCGTTATTAAAAGAGCTGTTCCCGACAAATAAAGCCCTTCACCGCTGGATTGATATGGCACAGGAAAAAGTCACCTTCCAAGGCTTGCCGTCCCGTATCTGCTGGCTTGGATATGGAGAACGAAAAAAGATGGGCCTCGCCATTAACGAGCTGGTTAGAACCGGGGAGCTAAAAGCGCCTGTCGTTATTGGGAGAGATCATTTGGACTGCGGGTCTGTCGCCTCTCCAAACCGGGAAACAGAAGCGATGAAGGACGGAAGTGACGCTGTCGGTGATTGGGCTGTGCTCAATGCGCTTGTCAACACGGCGGCGGGTGCAAGCTGGGTTTCCTTCCACCATGGCGGCGGCGTCGGAATGGGCTATTCCCTGCATGCCGGCATGGTTGCAGTGGCCGATGGAAGTGAGCTGGCTGACGAGCGGCTCGCGCGGGTCTTAACGAGCGACCCAGGAATGGGCATTATCCGTCATGCGGATGCGGGTTATGAACGTGCCGTTGAAGTAGCGAAGGAACAGGACATTATCATGCCGATGCAAAAATAAAGGAGTGATGACATGCCAAAGCAAATTGATACGATTCTCATCAACATCGGTCAGCTTTTGACGATGGAAAGCAGCGGCCCGCGGGCAGGCAAAAGCATGCAGGATCTTCATGTGATCGAAGACGCTGTTGTCGGCATCCATGAACAGAAAATTGTGTTCGCCGGACAAAAAGGGGCTGAAGCCGGTTACGAGGCAGACGAAATCATTGACTGTTCGGGACGCCTTGTAACGCCTGGCCTCGTTGATCCGCACACCCATCTTGTATTTGGCGGATCTCGTGAAAAGGAGATGAACCTTAAGCTTCAGGGCATTTCATATTTGGATATTCTGGCGCAGGGCGGCGGGATTCTGTCTACAGTCAAGGATACCAGGGCGGCTTCAGAAGAAGAGCTGCTGCAAAAAGCCCATTTTCATCTGCAAAGAATGCTGTCCTACGGCACAACCACAGCAGAAGTGAAAAGCGGCTACGGCTTGGAAAAAGAGACAGAGCTCAAACAGTTGCGTGTCGCAAAGAAACTGCATGAAAGCCAGCCTGTTGACCTTGTCTCCACATTTATGGGAGCCCATGCGATTCCTCCCGAATATCAAAACGATCCAGGTCAATTTCTGGATCAAATGCTTTCCCTTTTGCCGGAAATCAAAGAGCTGGAACTCGCCAGCTTCGCTGATATCTTTACAGAAACAGGCGTTTTTACAGTCAGCCAATCCCGCCGTTATTTACAAAAAGCAGCTGAGGCAGGCTTCGGATTAAAAATACACGCAGATGAAATCGATCCGCTTGGAGGTGCTGAATTAGCAGGTGAGCTAAAGGCCGTCTCAGCCGACCATTTGGTAGGTGCATCGGACGAAGGCATAAAGAAATTGGCTGAGGCAGGAACGATCGCCGTCCTCTTGCCGGGCACGACATTTTATCTTGGCAAAAGCACATACGCCAGGGCAAGAGCTATGATTGATGAAGGTGTATGTATCAGCTTGGCAACGGATTTTAACCCTGGCAGCTCGCCGACTGAAAATATCCAGCTGATCATGTCGATTGCCGCGCTTCATCTGAAGATGACTGCAGAAGAAATATGGCACGCGGTCACAGTCAATGCCGCATACGCCATAGGGAAAGGAGAAGAAGCCGGTCAGCTCAAAGTCGGCCGCTCAGCTGATCTAGTCATTTGGCAAGCCACGAACTATATGTATATTCCGTATCACTACGGGGTTAATCATGTACATCAAGTCATGAAAAACGGAACAATTGTTGTCAACAGGGAGGGAGCCATTCTTGGATAAGTACCCTTTTCTCAGAGAGGCCGGATCTTCGTTTAAAGACCGGGATGTCACAAAAATGAGCGACCTGATCGCAACATGGGACGGTCAGGACATTAAGGGACCGGCGTTGATGGGTGTCCCCCTATCAAAATCATCCATCAGTCATTCAGGCGCTTCCTTTGCACCCGGAACAATACGCCAGGCTCTGAAACATTCATCAGCCTATTCTGCTGAGCTTGGAGAGCATGTCGTAGCAGAGCTTCTATATGATCTGGGGGATATCGATATTCATGTCACTGATATCGTAAAGTCACATCATCACATTTTCCAAACCATGCACGCTCTGCTTTCGGACCATCCGGATTGGGTGCCGCTCATACTCGGGGGAGATAACTCTATCAGCTACTCCACTATAAAAGCGATAGCACAAACGAAAGGAACGACAGCAGTGATTCAATTTGATGCCCATCACGATGTACGCAATACGGAGGACGGGGGGCCGACAAACGGCACCCCCTTCCGCCGCCTTTTGGATGAAGAGATTATTAAAGGTCAACATTTGATCCAGCTGGGTATCAGAGAATTCAGCAACAGCCAGGCCTATGAAGCATATGCAAAAAAACATAGCGTAAACATTCACACGATGGACATGATCCGGGAAAAAGGACTACTCCCAACGATAAAAGAGATTTTGCCTGTTGTTCAAGATAAAACAGATTTCATTTTTATATCTGTTGACATGGATGTCTTAGACCAGTCCCATGCACCCGGCTGTCCAGCGATTGGCCCGGGCGGCCTCTATACAGACGAATTGCTTGAAGCAGTCAAGTACATCGCACAACAGCCCAATGTCGCCGGGATTGAAATTGTTGAAGTCGATCCTACCCTCGATTTTCGAGATATGACAAGCAGAGCTGCAGCTCATGTTCTGTTACACGCATTAAAAGGAATGAAACTCTCCCCATTCAAGTGATCTTCTGGCAGGTTGTATTTTGGGTATAGGAAACTCATCTGCCTTAGGAATGGCAGCTAAAAGGAGGGCGAGACAGTGAATCTTCAGGAGAACAGCAGCCAACAGCTAAAACGCACAATGAAAAGCAGGCACCTATTTATGATCTCATTGGGAGGCGTCATAGGCACAGGACTTTTCCTCAGTACGGGCTATACGCTACATCAAGCCGGACCCGGCGGTACGATACTCGCTTATGTAATCGGCGGGTTGATGATGTACCTCGTCATGCAATGTCTCGGCGAATTGTCGGTTGCCATGCCGGTGACCGGCTCTTTTCAAAAATATGCTACAACATTTATTGGTCCATCTACCGGTTTTATGGTCGGCATCATGTACTGGATCAATTGGGTGGTGACGGTAGGCTCTGAGTTTACCGCATCCGGTATTCTCATGCAGCGCTGGTTCCCTGACAGCAGTGTATGGATGTGGAGTGCGATTTTTGCAGCCCTTCTTTTTATATGCAACGCATTTTCAGTTAAGTTATTTGCGGAGACTGAATTTTGGTTTTCCAGCGTAAAGATTGTCACCATTATTTTATTTATCATTTTAGGAGGAGCCGCCATGTTTGGCCTGATCTCTTTAAACGGAACGGCGGATGCTCCTATGTTGTCAAACTTCACGGACCATGGCGGGCTGTTTCCGAATGGCTTTCTTGCCGTTTTTATCGCGATGATATCTGTGAGCTTCGCCTTTTCCGGTACAGAGTTAATCGGCGTTACAGCAGGAGAATCAGCAAATCCTCAAAAGGATATACCGCGATCCATCCGTAATGTCGCATGGAGAACCGTGATTTTTTTCATTGGCGCTGTCTTCATATTATCCGGATTGATTTCGTGGGAGGACGCAGGCGTGATTGAAAGCCCGTTTGTAGCCGTATTTGCGGAGATCGGAATCCCTTACGCTGCTGATATTATGAATTTCGTGATATTAACAGCCTTGCTGTCTGTCGCCAACTCAGGCTTATATGCTTCGACCCGTATGATGTGGTCGTTAGCAAATGAAAACATGATCAGCTCCCGTTTTAAGAAAGTGACCTCTAAAGGCATTCCTTTAAATGCCTTAATGATCAGTATGGCTGTATCTTGTTTATCTCTCGTTTCCAGTATCGTGGCCCCTGGAACTGTCTATGTGGTGATGGTCGCAATTGCTGGATTTGCAGGAGTCGTGGTCTGGATGAGCATTGCCTTGTCCCAGCTCTTGTTTCGAAAGAGATTTCTGAAAAAAGGGGGGAATGTAAAAGAGCTGACATTTCGCACGCCGCTTTATCCTCTTATGCCTATAGCCGCTCTCTTATTATGTTCTGCTTCTTGTATCGGTCTTGCTTTTGATCCCAATCAAAGAATCGCACTTTTCTGCGGAGTTCCTTGTATCATCCTTTGCTATCTCATCTACCATTTCAAAAGAAATGTTACAAAAGCGAAAAAAATCAGCCAAGAGGAATATCCGGCCGATCACATCCTATAATTAAAAAAGCACACCCCGCTCAGCATGGGATGTGCTTTATTTTTTATTCTGTAATTAACTTATGAATCAGCTTCGGCGCCTTCGCTTCCGCGGCGATGCGGATGTTGTCATAGACTTTTGCGATGACTTCATCAACGTTTTCGCGGTTGGCGTAAAGCGTCACGAGCGGTTCGCCTTTTTCTACTTTGTCCCCGACCTTTTTGCGGAGCATGATGCCGACGGCTAAATCGATCTCATCTTCTTTTGTGGCGCGGCCGGCACCTAACAGCATCGCCGCGACGCCGATTTCGTCCGCAACGATTTCAGAGACGACACCCGCTTCTTTGGCAGGCACATCAATTTGATATGCGGCTTGCGGAAGCTTAGACGGATCATCAACAATTGAGCTGTCGCCGCCTTGGTTTTTCAGGAAATCCTTGAATTTCTCAAGTGCTTTGCCGTTTTTCATGACTTCTTCCAGCTTCGCTCTCGCTTCGTCCAATGTATCGGCTTTTTTCGCAAGCACAACCATCTGGCTGCCGAGCGTTAAGACAAGCTCATGAAGATCCTCAGGCCCCTCGCCTTTGAGCGTGTCGATCGCTTCTTTGACTTCAAGCGCATTTCCGATCGCAAAGCCGAGTGGCTGGGACATGTCTGAAATGACAGCCATTGTTTGACGGCCGACGTTATTTCCGATGCGTACCATCGCTTTGGCAAGTTCAGCTGCGTCTTCTTCTGTTTTCATGAAGGCGCCCGCTCCCGTTTTTACGTCAAGCACGATGGCGTCCGCCCCGGCAGCGATTTTTTTGCTCATAATCGAGCTTGCAATGAGCGGAATGGAATTGACCGTTCCCGTTACATCACGAAGCGCGTACAGTTTTTTATCAGCCGGCGTTAAATTGCCGCTTTGGCCGATGACCGCAACCTTGTCGCGGTTCACAAGTTTAATAAATTCATCCTTCGTCAGTTCCACGTGGAAGCCGTCGATTGCCTCTAACTTATCAATCGTGCCGCCCGTATGGCCGAGGCCGCGGCCGGACATTTTGGCAACCGGCACGTCAAGAGCCGCAACAAGCGGAGCGAGAACGAGTGTTGTCGTGTCGCCGACGCCGCCGGTGGAGTGTTTATCCACTTTAATTCCTTCAATGGCAGAAAGATCAATCGTTTCACCGGAGTTCACCATAGCCATCGTCAAGTCCGCGCGTTCACGGTCACTCATATCCTGGAAGAAAATCGCCATAGCAAGCGCGCTTGCCTGATAATCAGGAATGCTTCCGTCTGTATAGCCGTTCACGAAAAATTGAATTTCTTCAGTGGTGAGTTCTTTTCCGTTTTGTTTTTTGATGATGATATCTACCATTCTCATGTTTGGTCACCGATCCTTTTCGATTAAGTTCAGTAAATCAAGCCCACAATTGCTGCTGATAAAAAGCTGACAAGCGTAGCACCGTATAATAATTTCAAGCCGAAACGAGCGACGACATTTCCTTGCTTTTCATTCAGTCCTTTTACGGCACCGGCAATGATTCCGATTGAGGAGAAGTTCGCAAATGACACAAGGAATACTGATACGATCGCTGTTGTACGGCCGCTGAAATGGAAACCGTTTTGCGTAAGCGACGTCATGGCGACAAATTCATTCGATACCATTTTTGTTGCCATAATGCTTCCCGCATTAACAGCTTCATTCCATGGGATACCGACAAGAAAAGCGAATGGAGCAAACACATATCCAAGAATGCCTTGGAATGAAATACCGAATACTGCATTAAAAATGCCATTTATCAAGGCGATAATCGCGACAAATCCAATCAGCATCGCAGCGACGACAACCGCTACTTTGAAACCGTCAAGGATGTATTCTCCGAGCACTTCGAAGAAGGATTGTTTTTCTTCTTCCTCAACACGAAGCATATCCTCTTCTTTTGCAACCTCGTACGGATTAATAATAGAAGCAATTATGAAACCGCCAAATAAGTTCAAGACCAGCGCTGTTACAACATATTCCGGTTTCAGCATTGTCATATACGCGCCGACAATCGACATTGATACAGTTGACATCGCAGATGCACAAAGCGTGTACAAGCGCTGCTGATTTAAAAGACCGAGTTCTTTCTTCAAGGAGATAAATACTTCTGACTGCCCTAAAATCGCAGAAGCCACTGCGTTATACGATTCCAATCTTCCCATACCGTTTACCTTGCTGAGGGCAAGGCCGATATATCTAATAATAAACGGGAGGACTTTCCACTTTTGCAGAATCCCGATCAGAGCGGAAATAAACACGATTGGTAAGAGAACATTCATAAAGAATGTCGTTTGGTCCGCATTCACCAAGCCGCCAAACACAAAGTTAATTCCCTCTGCCGCGTATTCAAGCAGATAACCGAATCCTTTTGCAAATCCTCCCACGAGGAAATTCCCTATTCCGGTATTGAGGAGAATGTAGCCAAGAATAAATTGCAAAATGAGCATAACAACAATTGGGCGGATCTTAATTCTTTTTTTGCCGCTGCTCGCGATCCACGCGAGGCCTAAAAACACGATTAAACCGATAATCCCAATCAAATACTTCATATGTGTTTCTCCTTTATTTGTATTCGCTTACAATTACTGTTTCCTCAGAAAACGGAAAGCAGTCTGCCTTCCGTCAGCTCTTAATAGTTGTCTCCGCCTGATGCATTTTCTCCTTTTACGATAGAAACGCCTGCGCTGGCGCCAATTCGGCTTGCTCCGGCCTCTACCATTGTGTCTACATCTTCTTTCGTTCTGACGCCGCCAGATGCTTTCACGCCGATATCAGGTCCTACTGTTTTGCGCATTAAGGCGATATCTTCCTTCGTTGCGCCGCCTGTAGAAAAGCCTGTTGATGTTTTTACGAAATCCGCTCCCGCAGACACCGCTAAACGGCATGCACGTTCTTTTTCTTCATCAGTCAGAAGGCACGTTTCGATAATGACTTTGACAAGCGCTTTTCCGGCTGCAGCTTCCACTACACCGCGGATATCAGCTTCCACCACATCGTCTTCCTTGTCTTTTAAAGCGGCAATATTAATGACCATATCCACTTCAGTGGCGCCTTTTGAAATGGCGTCTTTTGTCTCGAACGCTTTTGTTTCAGTTGTATTGGCACCGAGCGGGAAGCCGATGACCGTACAAACGTCGACTCCAGTTCCCTTAAGCTCTTTTGCAGCAAGCTCCACCCATGTCGGATTGACACATACTGAAGCAAATTTGTATGTTTTCGCTTCTTCAATTAGTTTTAGAATGTCCGCTTTTTGTGTATGCGGTTTCAATGCTGTATGATCAATTATGTTGGCTAATGACATCCTTCGCACACTTCCTTTTTTGTTAAGATATTTTTTAGCATAACCGACTTTTGAACATATGTAAATTGGTAATTGAAATTTTGTTCAACGAAAGGTTTGAACGTGTCACAAATCATTAACAAGCGCCCTCGCGGTATGCTGGTCAATGATTAAAACGTTGGCATATTTTCCGGTTAATGCTCCGTGAATGGAAGATACTTTTCTGCTTCCGCCGGCAACTAAAATGGAGCGTTCCTTCAGCCTGAGGTCTTCAAGCTCAACACCGATGGTCCGGTCATTGATGGCGCTGCTGCAAATATTCCCTTTCGCATCAAAAAAGCGTGAACAAATATCCCCCACGGCCTGTTTTTTCAGCAGGGCTTTCTCTTCTTCGTTAAAATATCCGAGCCGGAACAACAGCGCTTCATCACGGACAGTCCCCACCGTGAAGAGAGCGATATTCGCCTGCTTTCCCATCTCGATGATCCGCTCAATATGACGGTCTTTCTCCACCATTCGCTTCACATCCGCATTATCAAACACGACGGGAAGCGGGAGATAGCGCGGCATCGTTTGAAAAGCCTCTGCAAACAGCTGAATCGTTTCAGCCGAATACGTGTTTACCCGGGAATGGCTGATGCCGCCTTTCAGCTGGACGACCTCGACGCCTTTTACCTGCTTCGGCTGCATGTTTTGCGCGATTTGATACATGGTGGTTCCCCAGCTGACGCCGACAATGTCGCCGTCTTTTACCGTTTCATGCATATATTCTGCACCATAGCGGCTTAGGTCATGTGTAATTCCTGCATAATCGGGTGTCGGGGAAAACACAACATGCGCCTCGAGGAGCCCGTATTTCTCTTCAAGTATGGAACCGAGCGCATCCAAATCCTCAAAAGGGTCCATGACGCGAATCTGGACATACCCTTTTTCCTTTGCATATTGCAGCAGCCGGGAAACGGTTGGCCTTGAAATGTTGAGCTGCTCAGCAATTTGCTGCTGACTGTAGTCAGACTGATAGTAAAGCCTTGCCGCTTCTATGCTTAATTGTTGTTTTTCCCGATCCATTCTGCACCTCCCTGTGGATCAGTCCTGATAAAACTGCTTTTGATTTGCTTTTATTATACAGGCTGGCGCCGGCTTTCATCCACCTGATTTCTAAGAAACTGAAAAACGCTCTGGGCGCGGACCTGCCCAGAGCTTACTTCTCCCAGGTCATATGCTGATAAATGCCTTTGATAATGGCGTACATTCCATATAGGATCAGGCCTAATGCCAATATAGACAGAATCAATTTGCCATGCGGCTGCTGCGCGAGTTCGGCGAGCGCGCCGTCAAAGCCTCTTGTGTCGTCGGGATCAGCGGTCATGGCTGTCTTGATGAGAAAATAGCCGATGGCTGAGAAAATAATGGCGCGGGCGATATTGCCTGCGCGCCCGGTGTTTTTCGTGATGCATATCATCTGTTTGTTCATTTTTGATGTATCGAATTCTTTCATAAAAGCAGCCCGAACGCCTTTCATAAATTGAACAATCGCAAATACGATAAAACCCGCACCCGTAAGCCCTGTGAGCCATTGGCCGAATGGCTGCGCCAATACATAAGCGGACCACGTCTGTTCTGAAGTGCCGCCGTCCCCTTGGCCAAACACAAATCGCAAGGCATTCCAAGCGATGGATGTATAAACGGCGGCACTGAAAAAGTTTCCTATTCTCCGTGACAGGCCTCGCCTGCTGTTTCCGTGCCCCTCCGTGTCCTTGATTGCGCTTAACACCATCCAGCTTACATAGCCGATAAGGCCGATGCCTATTAAAAAAAGCAATAGTGACCCATACGGCATGCGTGATAGCGTTTGGAGAGCTCCGCTCGAATCTTTGGCGCGGCCTGCCCCGGCAGCCGTCATAAAAGCCAAAACCCCAAGCAGAATAAAAACGCCGCCGAATGCAAAATAACCAAGCCTCCCGAATCGTTTGATCCAAGGCTTGGTTTCCTGTTTTATTTTTGACATGTACCGGTCTTTCACCGCCATGTGTCCAACCCTCTTTCACAGAAATCTTTACTGTAACATTCCCGATTGGACAAAGTTGAAACAGCTTCTGCCTCAGCTATGGCCGGCTGAGATACGTTTTTGCTGATTAGCTGATTGTGCAGGTGTCATCCAAGCAGCCGCTGCGGCAGCTGTGACTCCGCCTGCTAATTTCCCAATGATCATGGCCGCCGCCATTTCTTTTTTCATTCCAGCCACAAAACCGAGGTGGCTGCCGAGTACAAAGGCGCCGCTGACCGCAAACGCGACATTGATGACCTTTCCTCTCGGCGTCATATCCTTTAATGAAGCCAGCATTGGGATATGGTGCGCCAAAGAGGTCACCAAGCCTGCTGTTGCTGTCTCATCTAAATGAAGGCATTTCCCCAGAGCCTTTAGCGGTTTTTTAAAGGTTTTTGTAATAAAAGCCGTCATCGGAAATGCCCCTGCCAGAGCAATGGCAATGGTCCCTGTCGTTTGTATCCCTGTCTCGACATTCTCCATTCCCGGAATCAGCACAATGCCTGTCAGCGTTTCAACGGAGACAGCCGCAAGCCCGATAATCGCAACCACACTGACCGCTTTCCCGAAGAGATGAAACAACCGAATCATACTGTCGGTATACCGCCATAATCCAAAAGCGATCACAGCAGATAACAGACTCGGGATCAGAAGGTTTTTACCTATCATGCCGATGTCAAAGCCCGCGCATAATCCGCCGATGAAACAACCGATCGGCACTGTGCACAGCCCGATTAATATGCCTTTCGCAAAATACGGATGATCCTCTTTTTCGATGATGCCAAGAGCGACGGGAATTGTGAAGACGATTGCCGGTCCCATCATTGTTCCTAAAAACACCCATGAAAACAGCCCGGCCTCCGGATCTTTCGCCATTTCTCCAGCCAGCGCATATCCTCCCATATCAATCGCCAAAATGGTGTTCGCAAAGGAAGAAGGGTCCGCGCCAATCGCTGTGTAAAACGGAGCAACAATGGGAATCAGGATTGCTGCCAGCACGGGCGCCAGCGACACAATTCCGATCATGGACAGCGCCAGCGGCCCCATAGCCTTAAACCCGGCCGCAAACCGCTCGCCTAGCCCCCATCTGTTTCCCAAACAATAATCCGCCGCTCCCCATAGTAAAAAGGCAGCCAAAATGAATACAACCGCGTCATTCACCGTCATGGTTTTCTCCTTTTTCAAACATATGATTGGTTTTATCATATCATCTGAAATCACCGAATAGAGTTGATCTTATTCAATATGAGCTAAAAATTCTTTTATATCGGCTTTTTCAACGGCTGTTATGATGCTCCGCGCTTTTTCTTGCGGGACCGTTAATGTCAATTTTTCTATTATGTCTTCTTCAGACAGCTCATTTCCTGGCGCCCCTTTTGGGCAGTCCACACGCGCTTCGCAAATCCGGCCGTCTGATAAATAGGCCCGGACAATCGTAAAACGGCCTTTTGGAACGGCACGGGGAGCCGGCTGAGTAGCATTGTCATATACGCGCTGAATATGCCCTATTGTCGTTTGAATGCCGTTTGGGATCGGCTGGCTGTTGAAATGTTCAACGGTCAGGTCGTGTCCGTGCAAAGCAAGAGCAATCACATATTCAACGCTGAAACGGCCTTCCTCTCCAGTTTTTGGAGATCGTTCCGTCAATGCAGCATCTCCGCCTGGCGGAAATATCACTTCAATACGTTCGGTATTGGCCGCAGAAATGGTTTCTTCGGAGATAAGCTGTCGTACCGCATCTGCAGCATGGTGTGCCGCGGAACAAAATGGATAGATTTTAAACCATAGACCCGGCTGCACAATTCTCCACGGTGCCCCCCAATCGTTTAGCAAAGTGTGTTGTGCTTTTTCAACGTCACCGTACAGACTGAAGAAACCAGTTTCTCCATCAAGTGCCGTGCGGGACCCGCCAAATTCTGATTGGGCCAGCTTAACGGCCAGCAAGCCAGCCTGAGCCGCCAGACCGGCGTGCAGCGGTTTCATTTCTGTTCCAAATTGCACCCTCATCCCAGCAGATTGCGTAGCCGCAAAACCAATTGCTTTTTCCAACTCTTCCTGAGTCAGCTCCTCAGCATAACCTACGGCGCAGGCAGCAGCGATGGCACCAAGCGTTCCTGTATTATGCCAGCCCTTTTCATAGTGGCGGCTGCCAATTGATTCTCCCAGCCGTGCCATCACTTCAACACCAACAACATAAGCGCCAAGAAGCCGCTCGTTATGTCCGCGAGCGGCAGATGCAATAAGGGCCGGTACGATGACTGCACTGGGGTGTCCTCTTACATCGGAGTGGACATCATCAAAATCCAATGCATGAGCGATAAATCCATTGAGCATCGCGGATTGTAATGGCGCGGCCTTTTTGCCCTGTCCGATAATAGGAACAAGAGGCAGGCCTCCTTCATCCTCTATCAGCCGGAGCAGCTTTTGAATTCCTTTATCTTCTCTTCCTGCGAATGAAGCGGCAGTAAAATCAAGTAATCCCTTTTTTGCTTCGTGAATCGCGTCAACTGAATGCTCAGGTTGTGACGTTCTCACAGCCGCTGCAAGACCTGCTGTCAGCCCTTGTTTGCTCATTTGATGGTCTCCAATACAATAACCGCCAGCTCCGCAAAGTACTGAGAGGCAACCGTAAGGGCTTCTTCATCCAGTGTAAAGGCCGGATGATGCCACTCCTCCGTCCCGTTCGTTCCCATCCAGACAAAAAATCCCGGAATCTTCTCTTGATACAGAGCGAAGTCTTCTCCGCCCGGAGACTGCTCAGCGTGAACGGTTTGATAGCCAAGCCGTGCCGCAGCTTCGGATGCCGCATTCAAAAATGTGCCGTCATTCTGAACGGAAGGCAAATAAGGAAACCACTTGAATTCTGCTTGTGCCCCATAGCCCGCTGCAATTCCTTCAGCCACTCGTCTCATATGCTCCGGAACAGCCTGCCTCGCTTCTTTTTGAAAGGTTCGAACCGTTCCCTCCATTTCAGCTTGGTCTGGAATTACGTTCCACGAGGTGCCCGCCTGTACTCTTGTGATACTGACGACTGCGTTTTGCAGTGAGCTGATATTGCGGCTGACCACAGATTGCAGCCCGCTGATGATTTGTCCGGCTGCAGCGATTGGATCAATACTGTTATTTGGGATGCCGGCGTGCCCGCCTTTCCCTTTGATGACGATCTCAAATCGGTCAACACTTGCCATGAGCGGACCTTCCTTTACACCAATGGTCCCGACAGGCAGATCCGGCTTATTGTGCATGCCGAAAATCGCAGAAACGTCATTAAGTACGCCAGCTTCTAGAACCTTTCTTGCTCCTGCGGCAATTTCTTCGGCCGGCTGAAAGATAAAGCGGACTGTACCTTTCAGCTCGGCCTTTCTTTGATTCAGCAAAATCGCTGTGCCAATAATAGAAGCAGTATGAAAATCGTGTCCGCACGCATGCATTGTGCCATCAACCTTAGATGCAAACGGGAGATTCGTCTGTTCTTGGATCGGGAGCGCGTCAATGTCCGCTCGTATTGCTATCACGGGGCCGTCTTCCCGTCCTTTGATTTCTGCAATCACGCCAGTCTCCAATTGAGGAACATCAAGTATTTCGATTTGCTCCTCCTCAAGCCAGCGGCGGATTTTTTTCGTCGTTTCAACCTCTTGAAATGACAGTTCAGGATGTTCATGAAGATCACGCCGCATATTGATTAAACGGGTATAAAACGCTTTGTCGGCCATTGTTCTTCTCCCCTTCTTATATAAGCTCTGCAGGCTCTCCCACCTGCTTGATAAATCGTTTCGTCCGTTCGTTTTTCGGATGGTCAAACAGTTCCTCTGGCGTTCCCTGCTCGATAATATGGCCGTCTGCCATAAAAATCACTTTATCAGCAACCTCTTTTGCAAACGCCATTTCGTGTGTAACAATGATCATCGTTGTTTGTTTTTCCGCAATGGACTTGATGACCTGAAGCACCCCTGTGACGAGCTCAGGGTCAAGCGCTGACGTTGGTTCATCCAGCAAAATCGCATGCGGATTGACCGCAAGCGCCCGCGCGATGCCGATTCGCTGCTGCTGGCCGCCGGACATTGTGATCGGATAGCTATCAGCCTTATGCTCCAGACCGACTTGTTTCAGAATCTCCATTCCAATACGTTTCGCTTCGTCGCGTGGTTTATGTTGAGCCACGATTAAAGCTTCTGTAATGTTTTGCAGAGCCGTTTTATTTTTAAACAGATTGTAGTTTTGAAAGACCATGGCCGTTTGCTGGCGAAGCCGGTGTGCTTCTTTGCGTGTAAATTTTTCCGCGTTCAGTTTGGCTTCTCCGATTTCAATGAGGCCTTGATCCGGACGTTCTAATAGATTCAAGCACCGGAGAAGCGTTGATTTTCCGGAACCGGACGGACCGATGATCGCCACCACTTCTCCGCGCTTCACTTCTAGATCGATTCCATCTAGCACGACGAGATCTTTAAACGCTTTGCGAATATTTTTTACTGTTATCAACTGATTTCACCTCTAAGTCCGGTATGGCTTGCTCATGGCGCGTTCAAACAAGTCCTGCAACATGCTGTAGATCATGGTAAGAACCCAATAGACGATCGCAACCGCCAAGTACGTCTCAAAATATTTGAGGTTTCCTGAAGCGTACATCTTCCCTTGGGCGAACATCTCCATGACCCCTAATGTAAAGGCCAGTGACGTTTCTTTCAGGAGCCCGATAAATGTATTGCCCGTTGCCGGAATCGCATTTCGGATCGCTTGCGGCAAAATAATCCGTCTGTATGCCTGAAATTTTGTCATACCGACAGACAGGCACGCCTCCAGCTGCCCGTCATCAACAGAATTGAGGGCAGCCCGGAAGATTTCTGCCAAATATGCTGCATTTTTTAAGCTTAACCCGATGATAGCGGCTGTGAGAGCTGTCATTTTGCTCATCTCTGGAAATAGCTGCGGCAGCCCATAATAGATTAAGAACAGCTGCACCAGTGTCGGCACGCCTCGAAAAAAGGATATATACAGCTTTGACAGCTGATGAAGCACTGGAATTTTGTTCTTTGTAATGAGTGCGAGAATAAGTCCTCCGATAATGGCAAAAATCATAGCCGCTATGGCCATAAACAACGTGATCGGAAGGGCCTGAATTAAAGTCGGGAACGCTGATATCATGAATTCCCAATCAATCGTGTTCATTCTGGTGATTCACCGCCGTTTCTTAATGCTTCTGTTCTACTGTGATATCTTCATTAAAGTATTTTTCAGAGAGTTTTTTCAGTGTTCCGTCTTTACGCAATTCATCTAGCGCCTTATTGACTTTTTTGCGGAGCTTGTCGTGCGCATCGTCCTTGGCAAATGGGAATGCAACCTGTTCGTAAACAATCGGATCTCCTGCAAGCTTTAATGGCAAACCGGTCTTCTTGATTTGCGCGATCAATACAGTTCGGCTGTTGACATAAGCGTCTACCCGGCCGTACGCAACATCCTTCAGCGTACCCTCTTGTGTTTCATACGTTTTGATATTGATTTTTTTATCAGGATCTTTGCTTTCAAGGTTTTTCGCGTGGTTTGAACCGAGAACGGCTGCGACTGTCTTGCCTTTTAAATCGTCTACTGATTTGATGTCTGTATTGTCTTTTTTGACGACAATCTGTGTTCCCGCATAAGCGTATGGTTTCGTAAAGTTATACGTTTCCTTACGTTCGTCTGTCACAGCTACCTGGTTAGAAATGGTGTCAAGCTTGCCTGTTTGAAGCTCTCCCATCAGCCCGCTGAATTCAAGCAGCTTCCAGTCCAGTTTCATGTCAATTTTCTTAGCGACTGCTTCCATCACTTCCACGTCAAAACCTGTCAGCTTTCCGTTTTCTTTATAAGCAAATGGGTAACTTTGTCCTGTCGCACCGACATGAAGCACATTGTCATCCTCTTTACTGCTGCTGTTTCCATTGCCGCAAGCTGAGAGCACCGCTAATAATGCAGCAACGACCAGCACTGTCCATTTTTTCATCTTCATTTGATTTTCCCGCCTTTTCTATTTTTATAGATCATGTCGCAATTGTTTTTTCATATAGACTGTGATATGCCCTTTTCCAAGGTCTTGTTCACCTGAGCGGACATATCCTTTTCGTTCGTACATCTCAATCAGCCACGGATGCTTATCCGCTGTTCCGAGTGAGACAAACGGAACCTTTAACGTATCGCGAAGGATTGTTTCCTCCAGCCATTGAAGCAGCTTTGTTCCGATTCCTTTTTTTCCGGTGTCGGGGTCCACAGCAAACCACCAGATATGCGGAACGCCATACGGTCCCGGCTGTTTTCCCCAAGGCATTCTCAAGGTGATGGTCGCGATGATCCGCCCGTCTTCTTCCATGACGTAGCAAGCATTTTCCCGAATATTTTTCAGCACCAAATCCAAATCCGCATGAGCGGCAGCAAAACGAATGCCGAGCTTTCGAATCGGTTCATAAGCCCGCAATGTCAGCTCGAGAAGCTGTTCGGCATCACGTTCAACTGCAAGGCGGTATTGTGGCTTCATCTAGCGTTCCTCCTTACTTTGCATAGCGGTTTACCGGCTTTTCCAAACCGAAGTGCTCTCGTAATGTTGTGCCTTCATATTCTTTTCTGAACACGCCGCGCTCCTGTAAAATCGGAACCACTTGATCAACAAACACTTCAATTCCTTCTGGAAGAAGCGGAGGCATGATGTTAAACCCGTCACACGCTTTCGTATCCACCCATTCCTGCATCTTGTCGGCGAGCTGCTCCGGCGTGCCGACAAAGATATGGTGGCCTCTGGAGCCTGCAACGTATTTGTAAAGCTCTCGTATCGTCATATTGTCACGTTCAGCCATCTCCTGAACAAGCTTGAAGCGGCTCTTCACCGCATTGGAAGCTTCTGCGTCAAGCTTCGGCAGCGGCCCATCAAGCGGATATGCCGACAAATCAATTCCGCCTAAGTAATTTTGGAGAATTTGCAGACCGACAGATGGGATAATTAGATCTTGAAGCTCCTTGTATTTGGCTTGCGCTGCTTCTTCTGTATCGGCAATGATTGGGAAAATACCCGGCATGATGGCAATTTTTTCTGGATCACGTCCGAATTCCGCAGCCTGTTCTTTAATGGATTGATAAAATTCTTGAGCTGATTCCAGGTGGTTTTGTGCTGTGAAGATCACTTCGGCTGTTTTGGCAGCCAGCGCTTTTCCGTCTCCTGATGATCCTGCCTGGATAATGACCGGCTGGCCCTGCGGGGTTCTTGAAACGTTCAGAGGTCCGCGAACCGAGAAATATTCTCCTTTGTGATTCAGCTCGTGCATTTTTTCTTTGTCAAAGAATTCACCCGTTTCTTTATTACGGATAAAGGCGTCCTCTTCCCATGAATCCCAAAGCCCCTTTACAACCTCGACAAATTCCTCTGCCCGCTGATAGCGCAAATGGTGTTCAAGGTGCTTTTCACCGCTGAAATTCAGTGCTGTTGATTCAATAGATGAAGTGACGACGTTCCATCCGGCACGGCCATTGGAGAGATGATCCAATGACGCAAACTGTCTGGCAATATGGAATGGCTCGCTGTATGTAGTGGAGGCTGTTGCTGTCAGTCCGATTTTTGATGTGACCTGCGCCAAAGCAGAGAGCAGGGTGAATGGCTCAAACCTTGTTAATACATTTGGATGTGATTTGCTGTCAATTGAAAGGCTGTCCGCTAAAAACAGCATATCCAGCTTGCCCCGCTCCGCTGTTTTCGCAAGCTCTTTAAAATAATCCAAATTCATGCTCGCATCTGAGGGCGCGTCCGGGTGCCGCCAAGACGCAACATGATGGCCTGTACCTGCTAAAAATACCCCTAATTTGATTTGTTTCTTTTTGCTTGTCATGACGATACTCCTTTTATCATGTTTTTAGGCTGAATAATCCGAAAAATAAACTCCTATATTCCTAGTCGTTTAATATGAATAAATCAAAATGTACCTTTGTCTTGGACGTTTGTCAATGAGTTAAGATTAATTTTTTCTATTCAAGCGAAAAGACCCTTGCGTGACCATGATGGAACGGCATTGATTCATTCAACTAGTGCAACCTCTATATCGGCAAGAAAACTGAGTCTAATGAAGCAAAGACTCAGTTTTCATCCAAGAATTTCATATAAGATTTCGCCATTTCCTTTGCCTTTTCTTCCTTTTCTTCGCTTTTGCAAACCGCCTATCCATTCAGACGCCGTAACGATTGTATAAAAAAACAGCTGACTCCAGATATTCAAACCGGAATCAGCTGATTGATGTGAATTAATTAAGCTCATGAATACTCTCTTCTGCTTTAGCAGAAAACACTTTAGGCTCCAAACAGTCAAGGTCTTCATGAAATAAACTCACTTTTTGGATTTGCCGATTGTCATAGTGGTGGAAATAGTAGTTTCCAGTTTCGTTGCACATCACGGAAGTATATTGCGTATAATGAATTTCGTCTTCTTCCGTTATCACTGCGCCCTTTGGTATCGTCATATTTGCCAAAATTTGAAAAGCGGCTGTTACACCTTTCGTTTCATCGGCCGCCGGCTCTAGATGTTCTTTCAAATAAACAGCTCTGACAAACCGGGAAGGCGGTGTATAATCCCCCGGCAGACCAACAGTTCCTAAGCCTTGGCCAAAAGCGGAAAGGGCTAATCCGCCCATCTCTTTGCTCTCTAATTGCTTCGGTCTGATTCCTGTATATTGCTGCAGATTGGTTACATGCCATATAAAGTCGGGGCTGTTCGTCATGACACCAGGTTGATTATCATAGACTTTGAGGCCGTCTGCTCTCGGTTCTATCGTCAGGCTTCGGCCCGTCCGGTCTGACAATATCCAGTGAAGCGGTAAAACTGTATCCAATAGATCTAATTTTTTCTCTACAATCGTTAAAGATCGAATCTTTTCTTTTACGTCTTCCAAAGACTTACAGACTGACAGCACCCATGTCACAAACTCATGCGGGGCAATGTGAACGGTATCTTCCCGTATCGTTTTTTCGTACTCCGCATAGCCCGGAAAATAAAGCGCCGCACAAGATAAACCGCTTTCATTAACGCCGTCGGCAAATAATATATTTCCAAGTTTTCTCCCCATACCGATAAACGCGTACTGTGTCTGATGGGCCTTTCCGTCAGCTTCACTCTTCCAGCTGTAACGGCGCGGATAGAGAATGACCTCCGTCCCCAGCTGAAATGCAAAATCCATTGTTCTCGCTAATAAATGATTCCGGTCAGCAGTTTCCAATGTAAGACTTGTGCACATTTGATCAGTCCCCTTTTCAATTCAGATTAATATCATACATATTGTGAACGAATTGGTTTTATCAGCATAACGAAAGTCAAATCGATTCGTCAAAGAATTGACATTACATCAAATAAAACGAAAAAATCCAGCCTTCTAAGAGGCTGGATTTTTTATTATTTAGCCAAAACAAGCTCGTGAATCGCATGCGCAACACCATGTTCATTATTGGAGCGCGTTTGAAAGTTTGCGGCTTCCAATACTTCTGGGATGGCGTTTGCCATGGCAACCCCGCAGCCCGCCCATTCGATCATTGTCAGGTCGTTCCCGTTGTCGCCTATGCACATGACTTCCGCCTGTTCAATTCCAAGCAGCTGAGCCAGCTGGCGTACAGCATTTCCTTTGCTGGCTTCCGAGTGCAGAATTTCATAAAAGAAAGGCGCGCTTCTGACCATTGTATATTTTTCTCTCACGTCATTTGGAATCGATGTAATGACGCGGCTTAAGTTCTCCGGTTTATCAATAAACATCACTTTCGGGATGAGGATATCTTTTGGCACCTCGTCAATTTTGCGGAAATGAAGCGGCACCTGTGTCACATAGGATTCGTATACGGTAAATTCGCTAATGTCCCGGTTAGGCGTATACAAATTAGATGAGTCAAAGAAATGCATCGGCGTCTTCAGCTCTAAACTCAGGTCATATAATGAAGTCAAATCATCATAACCGAGAGACAGCTCCGAGACCACTTCATTTGTATGCGTATTTTGAACAAGTGCTCCATTATACGCAATAACATAGTCGCCTTCTTCAATTAAATTCAGTTCATCTAAATATCTCTGCACACCCCCGATAGGCCGGCCGGTGCAAAGCACAATTTTGACACCTTCCGCTTTTGCCGCGTGAAGGGCGTCGCGGACCTCCTCTGTTACTTCATGATGATCATTTAAAAGTGTTCCATCCATATCAATTGCAATTAGTTTGTACATCCTGCATCTCCTTCATGTCGTTTTCAGGCTATAGTCCCATCATATCGTTTTTTCTTTTTGATATTCAACCGGAAGAGATGGTTTTCTCCGAATTCTATTTAGACGCCGCCCTTGTCTTCGGATACGCAAGCGCGGTTTCCGCTTTCTTTCTGCCTTGACGCCGTTTTCTGCTTTTTTCTGTTTCATCAGCAGAAAGCCGGCAGCTAAAAATGGAATGCCGGTTATATTCAAGATGGCAAGCTTCACACCCGCAGCGATTAAAAAGAACCCCCATGAAGATGATGGATTCCGCCTGATCATGACGTAAGCCGCCATTTCCAGAACAATCAGGATGGCATGAAGCACTATGCCATAAATCAGCCATACAAGGGCAAAAAACAATACATAATTCACGATTGCCCCTGAGTACATCATAGCGCGCATCATTTGTATAAACGATAAGGACTGCATGGAGCCGCTGATGACATTAGGGTTATAGATCGTATAGTCACTAAATAAATGTTTGACTTTGAGAAAAGCCCATAATATAAATATCCACTGAATAATATGTAAAACAAGCCCCGCTGCCACCAGTCTTTCAGCTTTTTGATTTCTCATCTTTCTCCTCCCTGCCGGTCTTTGATTCAATTCTCGTCATCGTTTTTCTCTGTCCATTTTGCTTCCATATCAACGTCCCGTTTTCTCCTCTTTTCAGCGTGCTTTTGAGCGGATAATAGGGGCCGAGGTACTGAATCTCGATAGACCCGTCAGTGCTTTGGGAAATCACCTTGTATGCCATAAAAGGCAGCTGTACCTCTCCTCTTCCTTCCATCACTTCCGTTTCCACAACCTCGTCTTCGGTAAATGTGACTGTTGCTGATTTCACGCCGTCCGTTGGCCCGGGGGCAAGCCCCTCATCCCACGTTCCGTAATAAAACGGCGTCTCTTCTTTTTGCTGCTGGCAGCCCGATACCATGATGCATACAACAATTAAAAACAAAATGCCATATTTGTTTCTCAAGGGGATCACCATCCTTTCCTCCTTTTTTTGGGCGAATGCCGTGCCACTGTGCCAAGGACTACATAAGTTATAAGGAATTCACCCACAAGGAGATTGATCATAATGAACCCTTATCAATATTACAGCCCTCAGCTGCCTCAGCAGGAACCTTACTATAGCCACTATGAGTACAATCCTTATCCGCAGCAGGATGTATACGATCCATACCAAATGGATAGACAGCCGGCATTGGAAAGAAGAATCGCAGCACTTGAACGGCAAAATGAACAGCAGTCAAGAGAATTAACCCGGCTGACAAACGAAGACCGCCGTCAAAATCGGGAAATTGCACGGATTGCCGAACAGGTCAATCAGCTAAGCCAGGCTGTTGAACGCCATACACGCCGCCTAAATCGGCTCAATCAGCGCCTCCGTACAGTAGAAAACCGGCTGAATATCCCATTTACTGCAGGGGAAGGCGGTTTCTGAGCGAAACAAAGAAAAAAAGCGGAATACGATTCTCCCATCTCAGGGTTTCGTTTTCCGCATTTCTTATATGTTAAAACGGAACATTTACATAAAAAGGGTTTGTACCCAGTATACAATCTTTACCGTTTTCATTCAAAGATAGAGGGGCTGAGGAAAATAATTGTAGTTCCTCTTTGACGGAATTTCTTTTCATTCAAGTTGCATGATAATACCGACTCACGTCAATCGATACATGGAGGGATCATTCATGCATAATACACAACACGGCTTGCAGCAGCTGAACCAATGCCGCCAAACTGCTCAGCAGCTCATTCAGCAAACACAGCAAAGCAGCCAGCAATATCGCCAAATGCTTCATCAGGAACAGCAAAACATCCAAATGCTGCAGCAGATTCTAAACCACGAACAACAAGCTGCACATACCATTCAGCAAGCACTGCACGGGCATGATATGGCGATTCAAAAGTGCCAGCAGGTTGTCAACATGTGCAACCAAATGCAACAGGAACTTACTGGACAATCCAGCGTCATGAATACGAATGTGTCTACACTTCCATTCGGCCAAAACACGCCATTTCAGCAGCAATCCTATCAGCAGTAACATATAAAAAGCTCAACACAATGCGAGTGTTGAGCTTTTTTTCTTACTGTTCTTTGCGAATATGTATATCCTGAATAGACTGTTTCGGTGCATGAAATCTGCTCTCGGCTTCACTTCTTGCCTCGGCAAAAGCCCGCGCCTCCACATGATCTTTGTAGACATCCAGCTGAATCAAATACAGCGGGCGCACTTTAAATCCATGAATAATGGTTACCGCCCATAACGGAACCACAATAAAAACACCGGGCAGATCGGGCAAAACAAAACCAAACGCAAAAATGAAAAAATAAATGATGCCGTACATGATCCACTTTCTATTTCTAACCTTGATGCCAATAAATAAAAAGGCAAAAAAACTGGTAATGGCAAAAGGCATGAAAATAAACAGCATCCACCAGCTATGCAGCCATTCCCAAGCGGAACCTCTTTTTGTAATTCCCATATTTTTCTCCTCCTATTTACCTATAATAATCGATTAGGCATACCGCGTCACCCATAAACGGGAAAAACTTTCCCCTTAAAAATAGTGATAGACGGAGAACAGGTTTCTTGCTATATTATTAATTGATAATGATAATCATTACTAATCTATTGAGATACATAGTGGGAGGGTTCTTGATGAAAAAGAACATATTGCTCGTGGGCATGCTTGTGCTGCTTCTCATGTTTGTCAGCGCTTGCAGCGGCACGGCTTCTAAAGGGAGCTCAAGCGATTCTGCTTCCGAAAAAACAGAAATGAGAACATACAAATCACCAAAAGGGAACGTCAACATTCCTGCACATCCGAAACGCATCGTCACTGATTTTTATGCCGGTGAATTGCTGTCTGTCGGGGCCAATGTGGTCGGCTCAGGCTCATGGTCATTTGATAATCCGTTTTTAAAATCAAAGCTGAAAAATGTGAAGGATGTTGGTGATCCAATCAGCGTTGAAAAAGTGATGGAGCTTCAGCCTGACTTAATTGTTGTCATGAATGAAGAGAATGTTGATAAATTAAAGAAAATCGCTCCGACTGTTGTCATACCTTATAACACAGCGAAAAACGTAGAAGACACAGTCAGCATGTTCGGAGATATCGCCGGAGCGAAAGACAAAGCAAAATCCTTTATGGATGACTTTAACAAAAAAGCGGAAGCAGCTAAGAAGAAAATTGCCGGCGTCATCGACAAAGATGCGACCTTCGGCATTTATGAAAACACAGACAAGGGCGAATTCTGGGTGTTCAATGACAATGGCGGACGCGGCGGCCAAGCTGTATACAATGCACTTGGGTTAAAAGCGCCTGAAAAAATTGAGCAAGATGTCATCAAAAAAGGAGAGATGAAACAGCTCTCTCAAGAGGTTATTCCTGAGTATGCCGCAGATTATATGTTCATTACGGATTACAACCCGAAAGGCGAAAGCAAAACACTCGACAAGCTGGAGAATTCCTCTATTTGGAAAAATCTTGACGCTGTTAAACATAATCGCGTGTTTATCAATGACTTTGACACGTTCTACCCGTACGACCCGATTTCTGTCAGCAAACAGGTGGATATCATCACCGACATGCTGATCAAACGGACCGAAGAAAATAAAAAATAAAAAAACGGCACAGTCATGACGCTGTGCCGTTTTTTATGATTCACTTTAATTTTGACTGTACGGAGTCCGGCATATCTTCAAACTTGACTTCTTCCCAAGTCTCGACATACTTTCCTTTCGCCTTCACCTTCAAATACGCGTTCTTCCGAAGCTCTTTGCCGGCGAAAAAGGTCACTTCTTCTTTTTTCCCGGATGCATTATATCCGTCTAATGTATATTCAGTACCGCCCGGACTAAGATGTCTGCCATCTCGATCAATCTGAACATAGACATCTTGCTGGTGAATAAACGGATTAAATCTGTCTGTAACATCGTTATGAAAAAAGAGAAGCCCGCATATTACGGCAGCAGCCGCCAAGACGGCCAGGATTGCCATTGCTTTTTTCATCTTTGCACTCCCCTTACTTGTTCATTTTTTTCAAATAGCTTGACCGCACCGCGAGGAAGAATAGAAGCTGAAAAATGAAAAACCCTCCGATGGTGAGACTGAGCGGCCCCGCTACATCGGAATAGCCTTCCACAGCCAATGTTCTCAAGGCAAACAGTGTATGCATGACAGCAATGACAAATGGAAAGAAGAAAAGAATGGCCAATTGTATTGTCACGCTTTGTGCCATTTCACGCTCACTCAGGCCGATTTTGGCCAGTGAACGGTAGCGCTCCCGGTCTTCATCTAAATCAGTGAACAGCCTGAAATATAAGAAACTTGCTGCCGCGACAAAGAATACAATTGCGATAAACAGGCCGATAAATAAACTCAGGCTCGGCAGCTGCACCGTATCATAGTAAGTCCCAGCTTTTGAAGCAAAATCAGAATGCACGTCGATATAATTGCCGTAAATCTCATTTTGCAAGGATTGGCTGATCTCAAGACTGTCTTTCCAATGATCATAGCTGTAGCCGTATAGTGACGCTTTATCACCGAGTGATTTCAGCTGATCAAAGGTTTGATCATTCACCGCGATGATGGCGTTCAATGAGATCAGCGGTTTTTTGACTTCTTTTACCGACAGTTTTTGATCAGACAGCTCCCCTTTTTGGTTCAGCAACTTCAGCTGATCCGGCGCTTCGTTTTTGAAATTGCGGTCATACGTGCCCGGGAAATAGACAGCCTCATCATTTTTCAGGCCGCTCAGCTTAACATGGAAGTATTTTGATACATCCGATTTGCTGATCATGTAAACAGGGGGAACAGTTTCTCCTTCCTGATAGCGAACATAGGAAACATCTATTTTGTCTTTCTTATACGTAAAGCCGTGTGTTTTCAGTTCATGGTCAATATCTTTCAAATGAGTCTGTTCTTTTGGATTGTTGCTGTAAGATAAATACTCCATTTCATAAGCGGACTCTTCCGCTCCGACGGTCGATTTGTACATCGCGAGCACGCCTGTCGCAGTAAACGCAACCGCGGAAATAATGCTGACAATAAAGAACAGGCGGGCGTTGTCTTTTAGACGATAGACAAGGTCAGAAACCCAAATGACATTTTTCCCGCGCAGATAAAAGGTTTTCCACTTCTTCAGCGCGCGCAGAATCCATATGCTGCTTTGGCTGAAAAAGAAATATGTTCCGATGACGGTGAGCAGTAAAATGATAAACGGTTCGGCCCCGTGGACATTGCCTTTAAGAACCATGCCGTACCCGCCGCACAGACAGGCGATGCCGAATAAGGACAGAAGCACGGACGGCTTAGGCTCCGGTTTAACCTTGTCAGTGCCCTTTATTAATTTGATAACCGTATTTGATCTGACAAAAAGGATCGTAAACTGCGATAAAAAGAAAAATAAGAGCAGAAATCCGCAGGCCGTAATACCGAGCGCTTTCCAAGGCATATACAAAGGCAGCGCGTCCATTTCTAAAATATAAGCGCCGACCGTAAAGAACGTCTTTGAAAAAATGAATCCTCCGATAATACCGGCTGCAATTGACATGACGCCGATGATCATATTTTCCGCAGTAATGAGCTTTCTCAGCTGCCCCGGCGTGATGCCCTGCATGAGCAGAATGCCGAATTCTTTATTTCTCGATTTCAAAAATGCATTAACCGAATACAGAACAAATAAGAAAGAAAAAACAAAGATCATCCATTCCGCGGCGGTTAAGCCTTTTTTGGCGATGTTATTCAGGTAGCCTTCCTTTAATGCCGGATGAAACAGGAACATCGCAAAGGTAAAGAAAATCAAAACGGAAAAGGCGCTGCTTAAAAAGAATGCAAGATAAGCCCTTTTGTTTCTCGTGACGTTTTTATAAGCGAACTGAAGAAAGGTCATTTGCGTTTCCCCCCAGCATAGACAGCACATCAAGAATTTGTTCATAAAAGACTTGGCGGTTTTCCCCGCGGTAAATCTCATTAAACAATTCGCCGTCTTTTATAAAGATGACGCGGCGGCAGTAGCTTGCCGAAACCGGATCGTGGGTCACCATCAAAGCCGTGACATGATCATCCCGATTCAGGCTCTGCAACGTTTCCATGACGTCTTTTGTCGCTTTGGAATCAAGGTTTCCAGTTGGTTCATCGGCCAGAATGAGTGACGGCTTATGAATGACCGCTCTTGCGATGGCGGCCCGCTGGCGCTGGCCTCCGGATACTTCAAACGTCCGCTTGTTAAGCAGGTTTTCGATACCGAGCTTTGCCGCGATGCCGTGCAGTTTTTCTTCCATGACAGACGGCGCTTCTTTTTCAAGCGTTAACGGCAGCATGATATTTTCACCGATCGTCAGCGTGTCCAGAAGGTTGAAATCCTGAAACACAAATCCGAGCTGCTTGCGGCGGAAATGAGCGAGCTTTGTCCGCTTCAGGCGATGCGGGTTTTCTCCGTTAATCAGGATATCGCCTGAATCTGGACGGTCAATCGTTGAAATGATATTCAAAAGCGTTGTTTTTCCGGACCCGGACGGCCCCATCACCGCCGTGAACTCGCCTTCTTCTATTGAAAATGAAATTTGCTTTAAGGCCTGATAGGACACTTGTCCTTTATAGGTTTTATTTATATGTTTGACTTCAAGCATATTCGCCATGAAAATCCTCCTTATGGTTTTATTCTTGTTGATCTGGGCTGCTTTCATGTAGTGCCGGGACGTTCAACATAAAAATCCCCTTGACATAAATCCATGTTATCAAGGGGAAACAAAGCGGGCTATGTTGTTTTCTTAACGCAGCCTTACATTTTTGTAAGAAATGAAAATCGAACTGATGTCCCTTCACCGGGAGACGAGCTGATGTCCACCGTATGATTGAGCTTATCTGTAATTTCTTTGACGAGATGGAGGCCGATTCCCGTAGATTCTTGGAAACGCCGCCCGTTTTCACCCGTGTAATAAGGGTCAAACACCCGCTTGATGTCTTGTGAGGGAATCCCGACACCGTAATCTTTGACTTCAAGCACCGTCCTGTCTTCATCGCGGAAGACATTCAGCTCAAGTCTGTCACTCTTGCCCGCTGAATACTTGACCGCATTTGTGACCACTTGGCCGATCGCAAATTTGAGCCATTTGGCATCGGTGTAAATCTGATGATCATCGCAAACGTTCATTTTCGGATAAACGCGATATTGAATAAAAAATCGTTTATAGCTTTGAATGACTGATTGGAGAAGCTCGGACAGGGAAACCGCTTCGATTTTAAAATCCCGTTCAAACAGGTCGAGCCTTGAAGAATAAAGAAGCGTCTCCAGCCCGAATTCAATCTGCCGGACTTCTTTTTTGATTTGTTCAAAAACGGGCTCATCCTCTTCTTGAATGATTAAATTAATGACCGACAGCGGCGTCTTCACTTGGTGCACCCATTGATTCATATACGTCACCCGCGCGTCAAGCTTGGCTTCGGTCTCATGGAGCTTCTGGTGCTGCAGCCGGATCAGCTCCATCTGCTTTTCATACAGCTCTGAACAGAACACTGAAGAACCGAGATACGGGATATCCGTCCCTTCCTGCCCCGAGCTGAGCCAATGATACACGCCGCGGTCTTTGTACCAGCGATAGGCAAGATAGCCCGCCAAAATAAGAAGCTGCACGCCCAATATGTAAAACAAGTGAGAAAAAGAATGCAGACCCGCAAACCAGTAATAAAAGAAGACAAACAGCCCTTGAAGGAGAAAAAGCAGAATCAGCACTGCATGAGACCGGAGAAACAGCTTCATGACTGCGCCCTCAGCTGGTAGCCTTCGCCCCGCACCGCTTCAATAGAAACAGGCGCATTCAGCTCCCGCAGTTTTTTTCTGAGCCGCGTGATATACACGTTAAGTGTATTATCATCGATGAATATGTCGGTGTCCCACGTCTTTTCCATGAGACGGTCCCGACTCGTCACCTTTTCTCCCCGCTCAAGCAGCACTTCCAAAAGCTTGCTTTCTTTTTTAGAAAGCTCGCTTTTTTCATCCTGAAAACGCAGTTCAAACCGTTCCACAAAGAGCTGAACGCCGGCATATTCAACCACTTTCTCTCCCTGCTTTGCGGCGTACTCCCCGTACGCCCTCCGGATCTGGCTTTTGATTTTCGCAAGCACAATATCATAAGAAAACGGTTTTTCGATATAATCGTCTCCCCCATTTTCAATCGCCATCACCTGATCCATTTCCCCGCTTCTGGCAGAAATAAAGATGATCGGGCTTGTGGAGTGCTGGCGGATCTGCCGGCACCAATAATATCCGTCATATGCCGGCAAATTGATATCAAGCAGCACCACATCGGGCTTTTCCCGCAAAAAGACATCAAGAACAGCTGTAAAATCCGCGGCGACCACTGTTTGATATCCGTATTTTTCAAGGTAATTCTGCAATAGTCCGCGAATGTCTTCACTGTCTTCCACAATCATAATTTTATTCAAACTGAACCACTCCCGTTTCTTACACTGCTGCCATCATCATAATCGTTTTGGGCGTATGGACGCAACACCGCACAAAAAAACCGCCATCTCGGCGGTTTCTGATCTCTTTAGCCGACCTGCTGCTTAGCTGCTTTACCGGCTGATCCGAACTCTCTCATTTTGCTTCGCACTGTCTCTTCCACGGCTTCAATGCCGGGTGTCAAATAGCCGCGCGGTTCGTACAGATCGCTGTTTTCCTGAAACATGCGGCGTGTTTCGTCTGTCCACGCTACCATACATTCCGTATTGATATTGATCTTCGCGTGGCCGAGTGTGATGGCTTTTTTGATCTGATCCTGCGGAATCCCGGATGCCCCATGAAGAACGAGGGGAATATCAGTCATGCGAGAGATAGCCTCCATTTCCTTAAATCCGAGATTCGGCTCACCCTGATATTTGCCGTGTACAGAGCCGAGGGCGGCGGCCAGCGCGTCGATATTGGTTTCTTTGACGATCCGCTCACATTCCGCGATATCGGCATAGCGGACCCCGCCGACCAGGCCGTCTTCCATTCCACCGACCGTGCCGACTTCGGCTTCTACTGACACGCCGTGTTTTGCGGCATAATCGGTGACTTCTTTTGTCATCGCGATATTCTCGTCAATCGGCTGATGGGAGCCGTCAATCATCACTGAGCTGAATCCGGCATCAATGGCCTGTCTACAGCGTTCCGCACTGCTGCCGTGATCGAGATGAAGCACGACCGGAACGGTAATCGCCATGTCCTCCATTAACGCGCCGACCATGGCGGCAATCGTTTTAAATCCGCCTAAATAGTCGACCAGGCGATCGGAAGCCGCGGCGATGACCGGTGATTGCTCCTTTTGCGCCGCCTGCAAAATCGCCTTCGTCCACTGCAGGCCGTTGATATTAAACTGGCCGATCGCATACTGCTCCCGCTTTGCATCTTCAAGAAGCTCTTTCATCGATACAAAAGCCATGTCCACCCCTCCTTTATCCATTACATGTTGAAGTATTTTGATACGACGTCCACTGTTGTTTTTTTCGCTGTTTGAATGGCTTCCTCAGCAGTCAGCTTATAGTATTCAGGCCGGAATAGCTCAACCGATACAACATCAGAGAAGCCGATTTCCTTCAGTGCTGATAAGTGGGCATCTAAGTCAATTGCCCCTTGTCCCGGCCATACACGATCCTCATCTGTTAAAAAGCCGATTGGGAAATCTTCTGTATCATCGATATGATAGATGAAGATTTTCTTTCCGTCCGCCTGCTTTAAGCTCTCAATATTTGAACCCATTGCATGGAAGTGAAAACTATCAAGGACAAGCCCGACATTGTCACGGTTAACTGTGTTTACGATCTCATACGCCTGTTCAAACGTATTGACCGTACATTGCGGATGGCCGACAAATTCAAGCGCGATTTTTACGCCGTACGGCTCCGCGATATCTGACAGCTCAGTCAGCACCTCTACACTGCTCTTTTTGATCTCTTCTTTTACAATCTTCTGCTCTGTCACAAGCGGAACGGCCACCACATATTTCACACCGAGGGTTTTGCATGTTTCCATCATGCCTTTAAATTCAGTGATGATCTCGTTGTGGCCCTTTTCATCACGGTTGTTGAAGAAAACAAGCGCGTTTAGGGCAAGCGGTTTGATGTGATGGGTTTGAAAATATTCCGCAAGATCTGCCAATGAATGATCTTTTAAGTACTCGGGCAGCTTATCCATTGTGCGGATTTCAATATAATCATAGCCGTGCTTTTCGCATAGTTCTAAATCCTGTTTAAGGTTTGAGTTTTCCAATGTTGTCGCTTCATTAAAACAAAGTTTCATGCCAGACTCCCCCATCTGCGTTTTAGATATGAAGGGAGTTCGGCAGGAAGGCTGTCGCCATATCCCGCCGAACTCCATGCTCAGCTTATGCCAGACCTAATTCTTCTTTCATTTTCTTAAGCATAAATCGGCTTGATTCATCCGCTCTTTCATCGACCCAAGCAAATACGGCATTCGTCGCAATTCCGTCGAACTTCATCTCTCTCAGTTTTCTGAAAATCGTATCAAAATCAACCTCGCCTTGGCCAATGTCCAAATGCTGGTGAACCGTTACTTTCGCGTCAGGCGGATTGACGATGTAGCGAAGGCCATGAGCCGCTTTATGATTATAGGTATCTGCAAATAAAACATGTGTGAGGCGGTCGCCGGCTTCGTCAAACATGGTCTCGATGTCGCCTTTGCCGTCATCATAGAAGAACGTATGCGCAGTCGAGTAGACAAGATTGATCCAATCCTTGTCAAGCGCGCGGATCATATCCATCGCACCTTTGTGCGTTTCGATAAAATCGTATGGGTGGGCTTGAAGATTAAGTTTAATACCTTCTTTTTCAAAGACTGGCAGAAGCTCATCCATGGATTTGATAAATTTTTCTTCACTTGTTAAAGGATCATATTTTGAACCGCTGAATTCGCTGTTCATCAAATCCACTTCAAGTTCAACCGCAATTTCGATTGCCCGTTTCCAATTGCGCACCGCTGCCTGCCGGCGGTCTTCATCAGGACCCGCCCAGTGGTAAAGAGGAAGAAGCGATGAAAGCTTAACACCTGTATCTCTTAAAAGGCGCTTTAATTGTTTGATCTTTGCTGAATCAACTTTCGGATATTTATAAAACGGACAAAAATCCTCACGCGGAGACAATTCGATATATTCATAGCCAAGCTCCGCCGTTTTATAGACCGTTTCCTCTAAAGTTAAATCATCACGATACATGGATGGATCCAATGCTAACTTCATATTTTCACTCCTCTGTTTTTTAGTTTTGAACTGTTGTAAAAGATTGATAGAATTCCGGTTTTTCCTTCAATTCAACCTTTTCTTTTTGTCCAGATTCCTGGGCTTTTACACACGCGTCAGTCGTGACAGCAGCAATATAGCCGTCCCATGCCGTCGGTCCGCTGACCTCGCCTTTCTTTTGAATCGAATCAATAAAGTCTTGGATTTCCACATCATACGCAGCGACAAAGCGTCTCTGCCAATCCATCAAAATATCAGTACTGAATCTGCCTTCTTTTCTCAAGCTGATGCTTGATGGCTCGGGAAGCTTGATGATGCCGTCTTCTCCGACGATTTCGCATTGAATGTCATAGCCGTATTTACAGTTCACATAGATTTCAGCATTGATGACGATACCGCCTTTTGTTTCAATTACGACGATTTGCGGATCTTTTAAATGCGGCAGCGCGTTTTTCGATTTTTTCGGGTAGATGACTTGAACGGACTCGTAGTCATCGTTGACGAGCCAGTGCAGCACATCAATTTCATGAACAAGCGTGTCGACTACGGCCATATCGGTTGTGTAGTTATCTCCTACAGTCGGGTTGCGGTGCGCGCAGTGAATCATAAGCGGTTCGCCAATCACATGGTTATCGAGTGCTTCCTTCAGCTGTACGTAACCGCTATCATAACGGCGCATGAAGCCGACTTGAACAAGGCGTTTGCCCACTTTGATTTCTTCTTCGACGATTCGCATGCATCCTTCAGCCGTTGTCGCGAGCGGTTTTTCACAGAACACATATTTCTGGGCTTTAATGGCTTTCAGCACGCTTGACTCATGCGCAGGCCCCCAGCTTGTCACTAAAACAGCGTCTACATTTTCGTCTGCAAGCAAGCTGTCATCATTCGGATAAACCGTCGCGTTTAATTGGTATTGCTCAACGACCTTTTGTGCAGCTTCTTGATTAACATCCGTTACAGCTACAATTTCCGCGCCGGACAGCTTGTTCGTGATGCGGTTAATATGTTCTTTTCCGATTGCTCCAGTTCCAATTACGCCAATACGTAAACTCATTGACAGCCACTCCTTCTGTTGATTACATAATTTTGCTTTCTGTTTCTTGCTTTACTTGGCTCTGAGGAGATCCGTAGAGTTCCTCTTGAATTTGTTCAAGCGACTTGCCAGACGTATTCGGCGCAAAGAGCAGCCCGATGATCATACTGGCCGTCACACATCCGAGAAGAATTGCAGCCATCGTTCCAATGCCGAAATTGGTGATAATCATTGGGACAAACAGACTCCAAATCCCTATTGAAATACGGACAAGGAAAAACATCAGTCCTTGTGCGGAAGCACGATATTGCGTAGGAAAGATTTCACTGGCCCATAACTGATAGTTCGCTTGCTGCCCTGCTCCGTTATTGATGCCGATCACGACAATAAACAGGAGCAGAATCGGCAGGCCTTCAATTGGCAGCAGAAACAGTGTCCACCCGATCACCGCCATGAAAGCGGCGATTCCAAATACGGTTTTTCTATATTTGTCGGCAAAGGGCATGAAGATCAAGGCGACCCCCAATCCTGTGAAGATAAACAGCCCCATTTGCAAAAGGTTGGCCATGTTGGCAGATACACCGCCGACCTGCTGATAAATGTATGGCATAAAGAAGCCCATGACCCCGGCAGCTAAGTTCCAAACCAAGTACACACCCATCAAAAACAATATGCTTTTTAGATACATAGGCTTGAGCAAATCAAAATACGATGTCTTATTCAGTACAGCCGGCTTCTCTGCCTGAGCATCCTCCGGCTGATTTTTTGTCTGCCAGGCGTCTGATTCCGGAAGCCTGATTCTCAGGATGTACGTAATCAGCGCAATCACAAGCAGATGGGCAAATACGATTTTATTCCCCAAGAGTCCCAAGTCACCGGCCAGTACGGAGAGAAGCAGTACAACGACAGCGCCCGCGGCCCAAGCGACTTGTGCTACGCCGCAATGCCTGGCCCGATTCTTCTTTGGCGCATTTTCCGCAATAATGGTCCATGACGCGGTTATATCAGCTCCTACTGATAAACCGATAATGATGTAACCGCTTAACAACATGGGGAAATTAACCCCGAACAAAACCAAACAAATCCCTAGTGCATAAACCAGCATACTATTGGTATAAACAGCCTTCCGTCCGACTTTATCAGCCAGAAACCCGCCAAGCAGCGCGCCGACAGCGGCAGAAATCGCATTCGCGCTCAGCGCGCCGAGCAGCCCGATTTGCGTATCGGATAGCTTAAGGTAACTGACCCATAATGATAAACCGGCGGAGCCTGCCACAATTGAACCGGCATCAATATAGTTGGCCAATGCTGCCGCGATTGTCCGTTTATTGAAGGCTGAATCTCCATTGGTATTGCCCATATGTTCATTCCCCATTAAGCCAGATCCAACAACTGCTGATCAATATAGTTTCTCGCAATCAATGCATACTCCAGCGGGTTTGCAACATCGGGGTCCTGTTCAGCTTCAATGACAATCCATCCGGAATAACTGTGCTTCAACAGCAACTGATATACTTCTCTAAAGTCAATGCAGCCGTCACCGGGAACCGTAAACATGCCTTTTAAAAATGATTGCCGGAACGATTGTCCTTCGAGCCTGCATTGTTCCATGACATTCAGGCGGGCATCCTTAAAGTGCACATGCTTAATGCGGCCGATATGCTTCTCAAGCATCCCCATGTAATCGCCGTCAGAAATATACGCATGGCCTGTATCATAGAGGAGGTGTACATGCGCAGGGTCAGTTCCTGCCATCAGGCGGTCCACTTCTTCCGCTGTTTGGACACCAGTGCCGAGATGATGATGATAGACAAGCTTCAAGCCATGCTGAGCGGCAATTTCGCCAAGGTGATTCAGCCCTTCGCAAAGCCGCTCCCATTCATCATCCGTAAAGTGCGGCTTCTCTGTGAACACGTTTTTCTCCAAGCTTTGCACGCTGTACGTTTGTTCAGAGACAACTGCGACATCCGCGTTTACTTGCTGCAAATACTCACAATGCAGGGTAAATGTCTTTGCCGCTTCACCAAGTCCGTCACGCAAAATAAAACTGCTGAACCACTTTCCTGCAATGCGTAAATTCCGAAGCTTCAGCTCTTTGTTCAGGATGGCAGGTTCGGGGAAAAAGCCCCCGACCTCCGTGCCTTGAAAACGTGCGACAACGATATCACTTAACAAATGCTGAAGTGTATTTCCCGCTCCAATTTCAGGCATGTCATCATTCCGCCACCCAATGGGAGCGATTCCCCACAGGATTTCATTTTTGCCCATCTTGGTGCCTCCCCTCTAATACTGCTTCGCAGATTCCAGCTTTTTCTCTTTTGCTTCGTATGCCTTCTGAACGCTTTCTTGTTTAGATACCTCTGCCACCCCGACATGCCACCAGCTGTCATAGCCGTCCGTCATTGTTTTAGGCAGCACCTTCATTTCAATTAATGTTGATACATCCTGTTTCTTCGCATCCTCTAACGCCGCTTTTAATTCTTCTACTGTGTTTGCGCGGTAGGTTTTCGCGCCGTATCCCTCAGCGACTTTCGCGTAATCGACATTCAGGATTTGGTTGTCATCTGTGCGGAACTCGCAATAGTAGCTGCCGCTGCCGTGATCCATTTGCAGGTTGTTGATGCATCCGAATCCTGAGTTGTCAAAGAGCAGCACATTGATTTTCTTGTTGTACTGAATCGCCGTGATCAGTTCAGAATGAAGCATCAGGAAGCTGCCGTCTCCAACGATTGAATACACTTCTCTGTCAGGGTGGGCCAGTTTAAGACCGAGTGTCCCGGACACTTCATAGCCCATGCAAGAATACCCATACTCCAGGTGATACGTATTCGGAACATTAGAATGCCACAGACGCTGCAAATCTCCTGGGAGTGAGCCTGCTGAACAGATGATGACGCTGTCTTCAGGAATCGTCTCGTTGATTGTCAGCAATGCCGTTGTTTGCGGAAGCTCCGTATTCAACGCGTCAGCATATTCATTCAGGACCTCTTGAGAAAAGTGATTTTTGATTTCCGGATCAAATGCTTCCCGCTTAAACGTCACTTTGCTGAGACGCTCGCGTTCAGCTAGCCATTCGTCCTTCAGCTCCCGGATCGTTGTGCCGAACTCGCTCTCATAGCCTTCAAGCAAGCCATGCAGTTTGCCAAGCGTCACTTTCGCATCCGCCACCACTTGGAATGCATCAAGTTTATACGCCTGCATTCGGCTGACGTTAATGTTCAAAAACTTCGCTTTATCAAAATCAAAAGCGGTCTTAGAGGATGTCGCAAAATCTGTATACCTTGTGCCGATGCCGATAATCAAATCAGCTTGGCGGGCCGCTTTGTTTGCCGCAAGTGTACCTGTGATGCCCATTCCGCCAAGGTTGTTTGCAAAATCTGCCTCAACGGTAGACTTTCCTGCCTGCGTTTCAACTAACGGAATGTTATAGGCTTCAGAAATGGCAACCAATTCATCGCGCGCACCGGAATATTTTGCGCCTCCGCCGACGAGAATCACAGGTTTTTTGCTGGATTTAATCAGCTCCGCCGCACCTTGAAGCTCGCGCTCGCTCGGCTGCATGCGATCAATATAGTGAACCCGTTTGACGAAGAAACTTTCATCAAAATCGTATGCTTCCCCTTCAACATCCTGAGAAATACAAATCGTTGCCGGACCTGCTTTTGCCGGATCAGTCATGACTTCAAACGCGCGCAGCAAACTGCTCATCAGCTGCTCAGGGCGCGTAATGCGGTCCCAGTATCTCGATACAGGTTTCAATGCATCGTTTGTCGTAATCGCCGCACTGTATTCTTGCTCCATTTGCTGCAGTACAGGGTCTGGCTGTCTTGTCGCAAATGTGTCTGCCGGAATCAAGAGAACTGGGATATTGTTTGCCAATGCAGTGCCGGCTGCCGCCACCAAGTTAGCCGCTCCCGGTCCGACGGATGTAGACACCGCATATATTTTTCTTCTCAGCATTTGCTTGCTGTACGCCATGGCCGCATGCGCCATTCCTTGTTCATTTTTCCCTTGATAGACTTTCAAATGGCCTGCATCCTGCTCAAGCGCTTGCCCGATCCCTAATACGTTTCCATGGCCGAAAATTGTGAAAATACCTTCGACAAAAGGCTCTTCCTTTCCATCAACATGGATGTACTGCTGGTTTAAGAATTTAATCAGCGCCTGTGCTGTTGTTAAGCGAATTTTCTTGCCCACAAACGATCCCACCTTTACTCGATCTTTTTCAATTATGACTGTGCTTCAATAAGCTGTACGATTTCTTCCGCAGTCGGCATCGCTTCTGACGAACTGTGCTTGCTCACCACAATGGAGGCTGAAGCACTGCCGTATTTCAATGCCGTTTCAATGTCTTTTCCGCTGACAAGGCCATAGATAAAGGCTGACGCATAGGAGTCACCGGCCCCAAAGGTTTTCAGCACTTTTGTCTTGTACGCTTGAGCGCGGAATACCTCGCCGGATTTGCTGTATGCGTAAGAGCCTTCGACGCCGTGTTTGATGACAACGAGGTCGGCTGAATGGCCAAATAAATGATTGACGGATTCTTCATTGCTTCCGCCTGTGCGGTTTTCCATCACATCAAATTCATCGCGTGTGCCGATGACGATATCAGACTGCTCGGCAACCAAAGAATAATAAACGGCTGTTTCATCTGATGACTGCCACGTATACGGGCGGTAATCCAGTTCGAACACCACTTTGACTTGATGCTTCTTCGCGTATTGAACAGCTTTTAATACCGCTTCCCGTGACGGGCTTTTGGCGAGCGCTGTCCCGGAAACAAGCAGCATTTTCGCATTTGCGATGTAGTCCTCGCTTACCTCTGAAGGCGCAAGATAAAGATCCGCCACATCATCGCGATACATTAAAATGCTGCATTCTTCAGGGCTGAGGATTTCTGTAAATGCAAGGCCTGCTTTGTGTCCATCTTGATCAACAACCATCTGTGTTGTATCAACGCCGGTCTTTCTCATATAGGACTCTATGAATCTTCCATGCTGGTCATCCGGAATTTTGCCGATGAAGCCCGCTTTTAAGCCAAGCTTCGCGCTGCCGATCGCGATATTCGCAGGTGAACCGCCGACATATTTCGAAAATGTCATCGTTTCTTCCATTGGGCGGTTGTATTCGACTGCGTTCAGATCAATACATGCCCGGCCGATGGCAACAATGTCAAAAGCCTTCTCTTCATTGAATGTATACTTCATCGTAAACAGCCACTCCTCACTTGTTAGCGTTCTAAAATCCACTCATGCGCCGGGTCGTTATGAAACTTCCATTTTCGCGTCGGCCCTGCCATGACATTTAAATAGTAGGATGTATATCCGTCCGGAACGCCTACCGGGTGGTATCCCGCAGGAACGATGACAACGTTTTCATTTTTTACAGTCATTGTCTCGTCAATAGAACGGTCATCTGTGTATACGCGCTGAAACACAAAGCCCTGTCCCGGGTCTAACTCATGGTAGTACGTTTCTTCTAAGAAAGATTCTTCCGGCAAGTTGTCTTGGTCATGTTTGTGAGGCGGGTAGCTGGACCAGTTGCCGCTGTCTGTATAGACTTCAACTACTAATAGACTGTTAGCTGAAGGGTCTGAATCCGGAAGAATGTTATGAACAGTACGTTTGTTTGAAAATTGCCCGCGATGCTCAATTCCGTTGTCTTCCGCTTTGATCAGCTTTGTCGGAAGCTGCTTTTCCGATGGAGAATAGCAAAGCGCCACTCTTGCGTTGCTGACCGCTGTGATCTCAAATGCACGGTCATTTGATATATAGACGCTGTCTGTCGGTTTTCGTTCAAATACGCTTTCACGCGTGCCGATATTCTCAAAAGTCGACTCATGATCTGTCACTGTAATTTTCCCCGTTACCGCCACAATACAAATTTCTTGTTTTTTCAATTCTTCTGTATAGCTTGAACCTGGAGCAAGATCTAACACTTTAAACTCTACATAAGTGAGATCAGAGTTGGATGTCGTTACTTCGTGCACGAGTTTGACCCCATTAGATACCTCATGCGATTGCGGCTTACGCAACAAATAACTCATAGTGAAGCCCTCCTCTTTCTATTGGCAGAATGAGTCCGAACAGCGCACATGGACGCCGTTCGGCTGTTCGTCGTTTAGTTGAAATCAGGTGCCGGATATCTTGCCGTCACCACTTTTTTACGTGTATAGAAGTCGACGCTGTCTTTTCCGTTCGCATGCAGCGTTCCAAAGAATGAAGATTTCCAGCCTGAGAATGGGAAGAACGCCATTGGAGCCGGCACACCAAGGTTGATGCCTAGCATTCCCGCATCAATGTTTTCACGGAAGTAGCGGATTGCGTTTGAGTTGGATGTGAACAAGCAGGCGCCGTTCGCAAACTCAGACTTATTGGCGATTTCAATCGCTTCTTTCAGGTTTTTCACACGAATGACAGATAAGACCGGAGCGAAAATTTCATCTTTCCAGATCGTCATTTCTGTTGTGACATTGTCAAAGATCGTCGGGCCGACAAAGTAGCCGTCGTCAGACACATTTTCACGTCCGTCACATACGAGTCTGGCACCTTCTTCAAGACCTTTTTCGATATAGCTGAGCGTGCGCTTCTTGTTGTCTTCGCGAATCACCGGTCCTAAGAACACGCCGTCATCAAGGCCGTTACCGATTTTAATGTCCGCCACTTTTTCCTGCAGCTTCGCCATAAATTCATCGGCGATTCCTTCTTCAACCGTCACAACCGCACAAGCCATGCAGCGTTCACCGGCAGAACCGAAGGCAGCTCCGACGATGTTTGTGACCGTGTCTTCAAGATTCGCATCGTTCAAGACAATCGTATGGTTTTTCGCACCAGTCAGAGATTGAACGCGTTTTAAGTTTTCGCTTCCTTTTTTGTAGACGTATTCGCCGACTGGCTTGGAGCCTACAAATGAAATCGCTTTAATTTCGGGATGCTCGAGAATCCCGTTTACAACGTCATGCGCACCGTATACGACGTTGAATACCCCTTTCGGAAGGCCCGCTTTTTCAAAAAGCTCAACCAATTTCTCTGTTAACAGCGGAGTTCGCTCAGATGGTTTTAAAATAAATGTGTTGCCGAGCGCGATCGCCATCGGGAACATCCAGCAAGGAACCATCATCGGGAAGTTGAATGGCGCGATTCCGCCGACAACTCCGATTGGGTAACGGTAGTTCGCCGCTTCAACGTCCGTTGCGATGGAAGCAAGTGAGTCACCCATCATCAGGGAAGGAGCTCCAGCGGCGAACTCTACGTTTTCAATCCCGCGTCCCACTTCACCTAAAGCTTCTTTTGTGTTTTTTCCGTTTTCAATGGTAATCAGATGAGCCAGTTCTTCTTTATGCTGGGACAGCAGCTGCTGGAAGTTAAATAGAATTCTGGCACGGCGCGGAACCGCCACCTTTGACCATGTTTTAAATGCTTCAGCAGCCGTTTGCGCTGCGTAATCAATATCCTCTTTTGTAGAAATCGGCACTTGGCATAGTACTTCTTTCGTCGCCGGATTGACGACATCTTCATATTGATCTGTTTTGCTTTCAACCCATTCACCGTTGATGTAGTTTTTTAATTTTCTGATTTCTGCCATTCTTATTGCCTCCTTCATTAGTAAACACATACACTTGTATGGATGGTTCAGGATAGATTCATATCAATATCCACTTTTCAGTAAGCCAAGAATTAAACGCTTTCAAAAAAACCAAAAAAATAAATGGCGGATGCATATTTACATACAAGCAACCATTTCATGCACAACAGGTTACTTTTTGGTCATTTCTTGGTTATATTCTAATCGTATAATACCCATAAGTCAATCATAAACACTACATTTTTTCATTATTTTTATTATATTAATCTTTTAATCAAGTAAGAGAGGTAAGAGAAGGCCGTCCAATCTTGCAAAAGATATACACCGATGTTATCATTTTTTAAGCAACTATTGATTAACTTTTGGTTTTTATTATATATTTATGTTACGTAAAGATTCAAGAAGGAGTTTTTTATATGAAACTGATGCGGATTCAGGAAATGGAGGAGTACATTTTATCGCATGGCACTGTTTCCTTAGATGAGCTGTGCCAGGTGTTCAATGTCTCCAAAAACACAGTCAGACGTGATATCAACAAGCTAACAGAAAAGGGTGCGATTGAAAAAGTATACGGCGGCGTAACATCTATTGAAAAAACCGCATTAGTTCCTTTTGAAAATCGCACCATTCAGCACCAGGATGAAAAAACAAAAATCGCCCATTATGCTTCCCGATTTATTGAAGATCACGATTTGGTCTTCATTGATTCAGGAACGACGACAAAGTCTATTCTTGATACGCTTGATCCAGCCAAAAATGTCACCATCTTAACCAACAGTTTAGACATTATCAATGCGGCGTCAGCTTTGAAGAATATCAACTTAATCATTATCGGAAACAACTATAAGAGAAAAACCCGCTCCTTTGTCGGCATGGACGACCCGGCTATGCTTGATAAGTACAATATCAACAAAGCCTTTATGTCCGCTACCGGAACGACGCTGACACACGGATTGACCAATTCGGATCTGCTGGAGTATGAAATTAAAAAGAGGATTTCAGAAAAAGCAAAAGAAGTGTATCTATTGGCTGACCATTCTAAATTCGGAAAATCAACGCTTCTGACGTATGCACCGTTTGACAGGCTGCATTGCATTGTGACCTCTCAGCCATTAGACGACGAGTACACGCAGTACTGCAATGAGCATCAAATCGGCATTCATCTGGCCTAACGTTTACAATAGTGTTGAGAGTCTATCATCCATTTTATTCTAGGAGGCAGATCATGAAAAAAGCGAAGCTCGGAAAATCAGACTTGCAGGTATTCCCTATCGGATTAGGAACAAATGCTGTCGGAGGACATAACCTCTACCCTAACCTAAATGAAGAAACCGGAAAAGAATTGGTGCGCGAGGCGATCCGTAATGGCGTGACAATGTTAGACACCGCTTATATTTACGGGATCGGCCGTTCCGAAGAATTAATTGGTGAAGTGCTGCGTGAATTCAACCGTGAAGATGTTGTCATCGCGACAAAAGCCGCTCACAGAAAACAAGGCAATGACTTTGTCTTTGATAATTCACCAGAATTTCTTAAAAAATCAGTTGATGAAAGCCTGAAGCGCTTGAATACCGATTATATCGATTTGTTCTACATTCACTTCCCTGACGAACATACGCCTAAGGATGAAGCTGTTAACGCGCTGAATGAGATGAAGAAAGCCGGAAAAATCCGCTCCATCGGTGTATCCAACTTCTCTTTAGAGCAATTGAAAGAAGCAAACAAAGACGGTTTGGTAGATGTATTGCAAGGCGAATACAACCTGTTAAACCGTGAAGCGGAAAAAACATTCTTCCCGTATACGAAGGAGCATAATATTTCATTTATCCCTTACTTCCCGCTCGTATCAGGTTTATTGGCAGGAAAGTATACAGAAGATACAACGTTCCCAGAAGGCGACCTGCGAAACGAACAGGAACACTTCAAGGGCGAGCGTTTCAAAGAAAATATCAGAAAGGTCAACAAGCTTGCGCCGATTGCCGAAAAACACAACGTGGATATCCCTCACATCGTATTGGCCTGGTATTTAGCAAGACCGGAAATTGATATTTTAATCCCGGGAGCAAAACGTGCCGATCAGCTGATTGATAACATCAAAACAGCCGACGTGACGCTTTCTCAAGAGGATATTTCATTTATTGATAAGCTGTTCGCATAAGAAGAAAGCAGCCTTCTCCAATGGAGAAGGCTGTTTTTTTGTGCGATAAATTCCTAAATAACTGATTTTGAAGCAAAACCTTACAAAATGAGCCATAAATCCGATAAAATAAAGGTAGTTTATCTCAGAAAGAAAGTGATTGAGAAAGCAAAAGTATGAAACGTTCATATCATCTAGCTCATATGAAATAAAGCTGACCCAGCTTCTTTTATTTGCTGGTCAGAATAGCGGACCGTTTCGATGGTCTATGGAGGAAACAGAATGAAACTTAAATATGTAAAAGCCTTAGTTGCAGTAACCGTTGCTTTAGGTGTACTGCTGCCATCAACGATTTCTCATGCAAAGAGCTTTAGCGGCCGCTCATCATCTAGTTACAGCAGCCGAAGTTCAAGCTCGTCATACAGCGGAAGCTATAAATCAAGCCCGAAATCAAGCTACAGCTCAGGATCAAGCTCTTCTAGCAAAAAATCCAAGACGCCTGACGATTCATCATCATCGATTTCGCTTAAAAAGAAGCCTTCGGAAAAGGCAAGCTCATCAAGCTCTAAAAAATCGTCAGGCACCTTTTCCGGCGCTACATCAAAAGTAACCGGAAAGACATACAGCGGAAAAACGTCTAAAGCCTATGTTGGCGGACGTTATGTTTCAGTCAATCATTACTATCACGCAGGTTTCGCGCCATCAGGATGGTTTGGATATTATAGCGGATTTACAATGGGTATGTTCATGATCAGCATGATGCACCCGTGGGGTTACACCTATCATCCAGTCGGAGGCCCCGGCTATGTTTCGTATGGCGCTTCACCCATTGCCTGGATCGTTGATATCATTGCTTTGATCATTATTTTAATCATTGTCATCGCGTTGATTCGCGCATTTAAAGCACCGAAGACGTATAGAAGGAGATTTTAGGCAATGAGATTAATATTAAATGAGCAAGAAATTGTAGACGGAATTTGCGTGTATATTTCTAATGAAGAAGATATCTACCCTGAAGACGTTGAAGTAAAAGAACTATCGTACAACAAGCGTACAGGGTTCTTCGCTGAAGCCACATTTGGCCTGCACCACAAGCAGCTTATGTCAGATGACATTTCAGAAGGCATTATTCAGTTCTTAGAGGAATACCACAACTTCAATCCGGAAGTTACCGTCGTTGAATTGCAATTTGATAAGAAAAAAGGCTTCTCTGCCTTGGTTTTCGTCAACGAAGCAGAAGAATAAAAATGTCTTAATCAAAACCTTACTCCGCGCGGGTAAGGTTTTTTTAATGGTTTCTCTGAGCATAAAGTTATTTCGTTTTTCCTAAACTCAGCGGATCTGTGATCATCTCTTTTGGCTTTAACGTTTCCGTTTGTTCAAAACAAATGTTTCAAATGAGATAGGAAATGGGTACTAATCTATTAACTTTGTTATACATTTTAGATACTCATTGGCTCAACAACTGAGGAGGAGACATTTGTGAAGAAAGACACAAGGAAATATATGATCTACTTTTTCGGCGCTTTAGGGGGACTGCTATATGGTTACGATACAGGTGTTATCTCCGGAGCACTCCTGTTTATCAATAACGATATTCCTTTAACGACATTGACAGAAGGATTGGTTGTCAGCATGCTGCTCCTTGGCGCGATTTTCGGTTCTGCCTTGAGCGGCACATGCTCAGACCGCTGGGGCAGGAGAAAGGTTGTATTTGTCCTTTCCATCATTTTTATTATCGGTGCGCTCGCTTGCGCATTTTCTCAAACAATCGGCATGCTGATTGCATCTAGGGTGATACTCGGGTTGGCCGTCGGCGGTTCAACGGCACTTGTGCCCGTGTATCTTTCCGAAATGGCACCGACGAAAATTCGCGGGACACTCGGCACAATGAACAACTTAATGATTGTCACCGGGATTTTGCTCGCCTATATCGTTAACTACCTGTTCACACCGTTTGAAGCGTGGCGCTGGATGGTCGGTCTGGCCGCAGTGCCTGCCGTGCTTCTATTAATCGGCATCGCGTTCATGCCGGAATCGCCAAGATGGCTCGTGAAGCGCGGCCGTGAAGAAGAAGCGAGACGCATCATGAACATCACTCATGATCCCCAAGACATCGAAATGGAATTGGCAGAGATGAAGCAAGGGGAAGCGGAGAAAAAAGAAACGACACTCGGCGTGCTGAAAGCCAAATGGATTCGCCCCATGCTTCTGATTGGCGTCGGCCTTGCCATTTTCCAGCAGGCGGTCGGCATTAACACGGTCATCTACTACGCGCCAACCATTTTTACGAAGGCCGGTCTTGGTACATCAGCTTCGGCGCTCGGCACAATGGGAATCGGCATCCTCAACGTCATCATGTGTATCACTGCCATGATCTTAATTGACCGTGTCGGCCGCAAAAAACTTCTGATCTGGGGAAGTGTCGGCATCACACTGAGCCTTGCTGCTTTATCAGGCGTGCTCCTGACACTCGGACTTTCCGCATCAACAGCGTGGATGACAGTAGTCTTTCTAGGTGTCTATATCGTCTTTTACCAGGCGACATGGGGTCCGGTAGTGTGGGTGCTCATGCCTGAGCTCTTCCCATCCAAAGCACGCGGAGCCGCGACAGGGTTCACGACTTTGGTGTTATCGGCAGCTAACCTGATCGTGTCGCTTGTCTTCCCGCTGATGCTAAGCGCGATGGGCATCGCATGGGTCTTTATGGTTTTCTCAGTCATTTGTCTTCTCTCATTTTTCTTCGCGTTCTACATGGTACCGGAAACCAAAGGGAAAAGCTTGGAGGAAATTGAAGCAAGCCTGAAAAAACGGTTTAAAAAGAAGAAAAGCACCCAAAACCAAGTGCTGAATGAGCGTACATTATAAAAAAAGGAATCGTCTCCTTATGAGACGATTCCTTTTTCTGTTTACACCATGACCTTGCAAATATTGTTCGTAAATTCCACAGGGTCCTGAATCGGCAGGCCTTCGATGAGGAGCGCCTGATTGTACAGAAGGTTTGTGTACAGGCTCAGCTTCTCTTTATCTTGTTCAAACGCGTCCTGCAGTGTTTGGAATACCTCGTGATTTGGGTTGATTTCCAGCACTTTTTCCGCCTTCACATTTTGGCTGTCAGGCATCGCATTTAAGATTTTTTCCATCTCAATTGTCACTTCGCCGTCAGCAGCAAGGCAGACTGGATGTGATTTAAGCCGTTTTGAGATTCTGACGTTTTTCACTTTGTCTGACAGAATGTTTTTCATTTCCTCAAACAGATCCTTATACTTGCTTTCCTCTTCCTCGGACTGCTTTTGATCCTCATCCGTGTCTATGCCAAGGTCTCCGCTTGATACGGACTTGAATTCTTTTTCCTGATAAGAAGCCAGCATTTTAATTGCAAACTCATCGATGTCCTCAGTAAAGTAGAGGATTTCATAGCCTTTGTCCGCCACCATTTCCGTTTGCGGCAGTTTCTCAATGCGGTCGTAAGAATCACCGGTCGCGTAATAAATGAATTTCTGCTCCTCTGGCATTCTGGAAACATACTCGTCTAAGCTGACCAGTTTTTTCTCTTTTGAAGAGTAGAATAAGAGGAGATCCTTCAATTGATCCTTATTCGCGCCAAAATCATTGTACACGCCGAATTTCAGCTGTCTGCCGAACGACTTGTAGAACGTCTCGTATTTCTCGCGGTCTTTTTTCAACAGGCTTTGCAGCTCGCTTTTGATTTTCTTGCTGATGTTTTTCGCGATCAGCTTCAGCTGGCGGTCATGCTGCAGCATTTCTCTGGAAATATTCAGCGACAGATCCTCAGAATCGACCATGCCCTTCACAAAGCTGAAGTGGTCCGGTAGCAGGTCTGCGCACTTATTCATGATCAGCACGCCATTGGAATACAGCTCCAAGCCTTTCTCATATTCCTTGGAATAGTAGTCAAACGGCATGTTTTCAGGGATGAATAGAATCGCGTTGTAGCGAACGGCTCCATCCACACTGATATGAACGTGTGTGAGCGGTTTATCAAACCCGTAATGCTTTTCAGCATAGAATTTTTCATAATCCTCATCTGTCAGCTCGCTTTTGTTTTTTCTCCAGATCGGCACCATGCTGTTGACCGTCTGCTCTTCCTGCACCTCTTCAAATTCATTTTCGCTGCCTTCCTTCGGCTTATTAATGGTGGTATCCATTTTGATCGGGTAGCGAATGAAGTCGGAGTACTTCTTGATGATCGCTTTTAAACGATATTCCTCTAAAAACTCGTCATAGCTGTCATCTTCTGTGTTCTCTTTGATTTTCAGGATAATGTCTGTACCGACAGACTCCTTTTCACACGGCTCAATCGTATAGCCGTCTGCACCCGCAGACTCCCATTTATAAGCCTCTTCGCTGCCAAGCGCTTTACTGATGACTGTCACGACATCGGCAACCATAAATGCCGCGTAAAAACCGACACCGAACTGCCCGATAATGTCATGTCCGTCTTTCAGCTCGTTTTCCTTTTTAAACGCGAGGGAACCGCTTTTTGCAATTGTTCCAAGATGCTGTTCAAGCTCATCCTTTGTCATTCCGATCCCCGTATCAGAGATGGTTAATGTTCTCGCATCTTTGTCAGCTGCGACCTTTATGTAGTAACTGTCTTTATCAAACGTAAGCGCATCGTCCGTAAGCGCTTTGTAATAGATTTTGTCAATCGCATCACTCGAATTGGAGATTAACTCGCGCAGGAAAATTTCTTTTTGGGTATAAATGGAGTTAATCATCATATCCAGCAAGCGTTTAGACTCTGCTTTAAACTCTTTTTTCGCCACTCTTGATCGCTCCTTTACCATTATGTAAACCCTTTTCAGCATCTATTTATCACATAAGATGACAATTGTCAATCAGGTTGATAGATGCATATATATGTAAATTTAACATTAGTTGGATTTGTTTTCACTCTTTTTCTCACTCATTCTCATAAAAAAGAGAGGCTTCATCATCCTCTCTTTTTTTCTGTGTCATTCCAGCGGCCAAACTCCCGCTTCATCCATATATGCACCGGGTAGAAAAACAAACCGAACGGTATAAAAAACAATAGATTATGCCATGAAGCATTCAGAAATGCGCTTGCAGTCACCGGAAACGTAATCTCTTGCAATAAAAAAGAGATGACAGTCAGCACAACAAATGCAGATGGAATGGTAATGAAGCAATAAAACTTGAGCTCCTTCTTATGCTGTACCTTCAAACATACAAACCTCCCAACAATTTCTAATTCATCTTAACATATGCTGGCCTTTCTTTTCTCGCATGTTTATCACTGCACATAGCGGGAAGACAATTAGAAAAAGGAGGTCTCGTATCATGGGAAGACTTGAAAACAAAACAGCAGTGATCACAGGCGCCGCGACAGGCATTGGGCAAGCGACGGCAGAGGTTTTTGCCAATGAAGGCGCGCGTGTGATAATCGGAGATATCAATAAAGATCAAATGGAAGAAACAGTTGACGCAATCAGAAAAAACGGAGGACAGGCAGAATCCTTTCACCTCGATGTGTCAGATGAAAACAGTGTGAAAGCATTTGCTGATCAAATCAAGGATGCATGCGGAACGATTGATATTCTGTTTAATAATGCCGGCGTTGATCAGGAAGGCGGAAAGGTACACGAATATCCGGTTGACCTGTTTGACCGCATTATCGCCGTCGACCTGCGCGGCACGTTCCTTTGCAGCAAATATCTGATTCCGCTCATGCTCGAAAAAGGAGGCTCCATCATCAACACCTCCTCCATGTCAGGCCGTGCCGCGGACCTTGACCGCTCCGGCTACAACGCAGCAAAAGGCGGGATCACGAACCTGACTAGAGCGATGGCGATTGATTACGCTCGAAACGGCATCCGCGTCAATTCTATCTCACCGGGCACGATCGAAACACCGCTGATTGATAAACTGGCAGGCACAAAAGAACAGGAAATGGGCGAACAATTCCGCGAAGCCAACAAATGGATCACGCCGCTCGGACGTCTTGGCCAGCCCAAAGAAATGGCAACAGTGGCACTGTTCCTCGCATCAGACGACAGCTCATACGTCACGGGAGAAGACATCACCGCAGACGGCGGCATCATGGCGTACACATGGCCTGGGAAGATGCTGATTGATGAGAAATGGAAGGAAGAAACGAAATAAGAGAGGGAGCCCCCTCTCTTTTTGTCTTTTAAAGCAATACAACCTTATATTTCTTCACATCCAAAAACTGCAAAAACTCCCTCGCCAGCACTTCTGGCTCATGTGTCTTTCCTTCATCCAGCCGAAACAATATCAGACCGATAATCATTGCGGATACATAGTAGGCATAAAGCTTTTTCTCCGCTGGAATATCAGTCTGCTGTTCCAGATAAAAGGATTCCAGCGCTTTGATCATCCCGGGTATCACATGAGGAACACCCCACTCCCGATTGAGAAAATGGACAATGGGCATGCGTTCCGATAAAGCAGAAAGCAGACTGGTGAGCGCTGTCTCTGCTTCCTCTAAGGAAAGCTCATTCGGATTGGATGCAATCGTCAGGTGTTCAATGATCTCTGTACACGACTGCTGAATCATGGTTTGCAGCAGTTCCTCTTTACTGGCATAGTGATCATAAAAGGTTGCACGGCGGATATTGCTTTTCCGGGTAATGTCAGAAATCGTGATGGCCGTGTAGTCTTTTTTCTCCTCCAACACGTCCAGCAAAGCCTTCTGCAGCGCCTCTCTCGTTCGAACCACCCGCCTGTCGATTTGCTTCTCCTTCTCTCGCTCTCCTGGCACAGCTTTTCCAAACAGCCAATAAAACCGCTTTTGAGAAACAAGCTCCCATACCTTCTGGCTGATGGCTTCAGGAGACGCGGCCGCATCCTCATTCAGCCAATACAGGATAATCGCGTACGTGTACAAGGCCCGATAATGTCCATAAATGTCCCGTTCAATCGGCGTTAAATTCACATGGATCGGAGCCAGCAGCACATCCTGCTGAAACACATCCTTAAAAAAACGATGGAAATGCCCTCTGTTCATCATCACAGAAAAAAAGGATCGATGCTCATGAACAAAGGATAGCGTCGGATGCACCGTTTGCCGTTTTTTGTTCAAATGGAGGGTATCCATATGACTGAAGGCGTCAAAAAGCGCTTTGCCCAGCCCTTCCTTCATGTCTTCGATTAAATCCTCAATGATTGAAAACTTATCCTCATAATAAAGGTAGAGCGATCCGCGGCTCACTTTGGCCTTCTCAGCGATTTCTTTCATTGTGATGTGTTGAATATCTCTTTCTTTCAATAAAGCCAGCAGCGCCTCTTTCACTTGAGCTTCGGCAGATTCCGGCACAAAAGACACCTCCAATCATTAGACAGATCTTAGATATATGTACGGTAACGTATAGATGGTTCACCGTTGTCTTTCTTACAGAAAAGGTACCACCTTATAATAGGTCCGAGAAAAGAAGAAAGCAAATGAGGGGGATTTTACAATGGAACAGCAAGTAAAGGACGACATCCAGCGTGTCTTTCAGCTTCAGAAAAAACAGCAAAAAGCATTGCGCGCTTCAACAGCGGAACAGCGGAGAGAAAAGCTTCAGCGCTTTTTAGATTCCGTCATCGCCCATGAAGAAGAAATCATCGAAGCGATCCGCAAAGACGTCCGCAAACCATATCACGAAGTCAAAAAAGCGGAAATCGAAGGAACAAAAAAAGCGATTAGAGATAATATGAATAACCTGGAACAATGGATGGCGCCTAAAGAAGTCGGTTCATCGTTAAGCCCTGACGCAAACGGAATTCTTATGTACGAGCCTAAAGGCGTCACACTCATCCTCGGCCCGTGGAACTATCCGTTTATGCTGACGATGGCGCCGCTTGCCGCTTCTCTCGCAGCCGGAAACAGCGCGATTGTGAAGCTGTCCGATTTCACGATGAACACGAGCAACATTGCCGCTAAAGTGATAAGAGACGCTTTTGATGAAAAAGAAGTCGCGATTTTTGAAGGAGAGGTTGAGGTGGCAACCGAACTACTTGATCAGCCGTTCGACCATATTTTCTTCACTGGAAGCACAAATGTCGGGAAAATCGTCATGACAGCGGCTGCCAAACACTTGGCATCTGTCACACTTGAGCTTGGCGGCAAGAGCCCGACGATTATTGACAGTGAATACGATCTGATGGACGCAGCGAAAAAGATCGCCGTCGGGAAATTCGTAAACGCCGGCCAAACCTGCATCGCACCTGATTACCTGTTCATTAAAAAAGACGTTCAGGACAGGTTCGCGGGGATTTTACAAACAGTCGTCAACGCTGGATTTATGGAGGATGATCATACCCCAGACCGCAGCAAATTTACGCAGATCGTCAATGACCGCAACTTCAACCGCGTCAAAGATCTGTTCGACGATGCCATCGAAAAAGGGGCGGAAGTGGTGTTCGGCGGCGTATTTGATGCCAGCGACCGCACGATCTCGCCAACCGTTTTGAAAAACGTCACGCCTGATATGAAAATCATGCAGGAGGAAATCTTCGCACCGATTCTGCCAATGATGAACTATGAAGACATCGACGAGGTCATCGATTACGTAAATGACCGCGATAAACCGCTTGCACTTTATGTGTTCAGCAAAAACCAAGACCTGATTGACAACGTCCTTCAGCACACGACATCAGGAAATGCGGCCATCAATGATGTCGTCGTCCATTTTAGTGACGTCAACCTGCCATTCGGCGGCGTAAACACAAGCGGAATCGGCTCCTATCATGGGGTATACGGATTCAAAGAGTTTTCTCATGAGAAGGGTGTATTTATTCAAGCCTCCAAATAATCGTAACGAAGAGAATCTGCATCATCTTGCAGGTTCTTTTTTTATCTTTATATCACCTAAATAAAGAGATTAAAAGTGATAAAATACCATTTTTACTACGAGACCAAACCCTGCAGCCTCTAACGTATAATATCCCAGAAAACTTCAAAGGAGTAAAATGATACATGGAAAAACCAGCAGGATTTTGGATTCGGGCAGTTGCCTCTATTATTGATGATTTAATTATCTATTTTTTTGCTTTTATTATGATCCAAATTAACACCTTAATTGTCCTGCCTCTGATTGATGCAGGAAGCTCCTATATGACAGAAGGTCAATATAAATTTTATATCCTGATATTCGGGACGATCCCTGTTATCGCCATTATATATATCTTCGGCATTCTTTATTATAGCTTGCTGACTTCTTCAAAAATGCAAGCAACACTAGGCAAAAAACTTATGGGCATCATCGTTGTCAATCAGTATGGCGAGCGAATTTCATTTTGGCACAGCTTTGGCCGTTTTTTCGCTTACATACCATCCGGAATTTTGTATATCGGTTACATTATGGCGGCTTTCCCCTCTAAACTGGCATTACATGATTATATTTGCGGGACAAAGGTTGTCTATAAAAATAAATATCTTGATTGATCAAAAAAACAGGCTGCCGAGTTAACCTCGCCAGCCTGTTTTACTATTTCCCAAAAGCCATCAGCTTCGTATAACTTCCTATATAAAGCGTTCCGTCCTCAGCGAGCTGAGGAGAAGACACGACGTTGCTGTCGGTTTGATAGCTCCATAATTCATTGCCGTTTGCGTCTGCCGCATAAACCTTCATATCATCTGACCCGAAATACACCGTTCCCTTCGCGTCAATCAGCGGCGCCGTTCTGACAGGGCCGTCTGTGTAGAATGACCAGTTCATATCCCCGTTTTTGCTTATGGAAAACAGCTCGCCGCTTCCTGAGCCGATGTAGATATTGCCATTATGATCAATCGCAGGAGATGAGCTGGAGAACCCGTTTAACGGGAATGTCCATTTCAAACTGCCTGTTGATGTATAGGCATACAGCTGTCCATCTTGGTTGCCGGCATAAATGTTTCCGTCCTTATCAATCACCGGATATCCTTTAAACGCATTTGACGTCGTTCTGGACCATTTCACCTGTCCGGTTCCGGAGTTGATCGCATAAAACACGTCATTATATGTGCCGACATACACGGTGCCGTTTTTGGCAAGCACCGGCACAGAGCTGACGACACCATTTGTTTTCAACTTCCAGCGCTCTGTCCAGGTTGATTTTGACGTCGGTTTGATCGCGTGAACATAATTATCAAGTGTTGAGAAATACAACGTCCCGTCTGAACCGATCACCGTTTCAGAGCTTGGCCCGCCGCTTAACGGAACCGTTGTTAAAATTTCTCCCGTTTCTTTGTCAATAAAATAAATCTTTTTGTCATAGGATGCCAAATAGATAACGCCGTTGGTCCCAAGTACAGGAGATTGCGTATATGTTTTTCCAAGATTGCCAGTCACCCATTTGACTGAGCCGTCTGGATTAAAGGCTTTCATTTCCCCGTCTCTGGAATGAAGATATACTGTGCCGTCTCCGTCAATCACAGCCCCCGCTCCATTTTGCGGAGTCGTTCTGATGTCGTTTTGCCATTTCAGCGTCCCGTCTGTATTTCCGGCGAACCGGCTTTCGCGTGACCAGTTAAACATGGCAGGCGCCATCGCTTGTACATCATATCTTCCTGGCAAAAAGCCAGATGCTCCATTATTTTGAGAAAACACCGTTTCCGCCGCATAAGCAGCTGTCGGCTGAAGCACTTTGGCAGTGGGCACATCAGAAACAGCGCCGGCCGAAACAGCCGCCGCCACCGCAGCTCCCGCAATCAAAGCTTTCATACGAAATGACTTGACCATCATTGAGACCCCCATTATATGTAACTTCTAATTTGTGACCATCATAACATATTCATCCATTTTATAAATCTATTTCACAAAACCATCACAAACTAGAAAACTATGTAAGTGTATGGGCAGACGTTTTTTCAGCACCCGGCCGAAATGCAGACACAAACCAAATGACGTTGACAGCAGCCGCAGCGAGACTAATTCCGAAAACAAAGATCACCTCAGAAAGCAGATGGTCACTAAAGAAACTAAACATCAAGATAAAACCGGCCGAAGACAAATGAATCAAAAGCCCGAAGCCGCAAAGCACCGCCATGACATACCTCATTGCATCGACTCCGAGCATATAAACGAGAAATGGAATGAAATACAATACAAGGATCATACCGACAGCTGACCACATGCCAACTGAATTAAACTGATTGGCCGCCGCTCCCGTTCCGGCCAGCGGCGAAAGTGAAGCCGCCACGATCACAGCGCAAAAAAGAAACGCAGAAATGGCTGTCAGGATCGCCACGCTGTTTTTTCTAGACATCAAACTCCTCCTTAGATAGAAATATTAACCTTTTCATTATAAGAGAGCTGAGTAGAAAATTCATTATTTATTAAAAAATTCCAGAATGCATACACAAATGCTATACTTCTTTCTAGTATATTTATATAGTAAAAAACAAAGGATAAAAGACTCATTTTTCTGTAATATCAGGATTTTATCACCATACCATATTGCATGTACTTGTTTTTCAAAGTATACTATTCCAGATTAATTCAGAGGAGAGAGAAAAATACATGGAAAAACCAGCAGGATTTTGGATTCGTTTTTTAGCTTATTTTATTGATGGCATTATTGTATCTGTTCCTAGTTATATTATTCTATTTGTGATCAATTCTGTTTTTGTAGCTGGGGCTGTGGCAACAAACCCTTACATGACGGAAGAAGAGTATTTAGTGAAATACATGACGCTTGCATTTTTGCCTACTATGCTGATCATGATCGTCATCAGCGTATTATATTACGGGCTGCTCACAGCTTCTAAAATGCAAGGCACACTTGGCAAAAAAATTCTTGGCCTGAAAGTGGTCAATGAACAAGGTGAACGGGTTTCTGTCGGACAGGGAATTGGCCGTTACTTTGCCTATATCTTATCTGGAATCATCTTTTATATCGGGTTTATCATGATCGCCTTTGGAGAGAAAAAAGGCCTGCATGACATCATTTGCAAAACACGTGTCGTGTATAAATAATAGAAAAAAGTCTAGACGCCAATAGGCATCTAGACTTTTGTTTTCTTTACAATAGGCTGCCACGACAGATACGTAGCGCTTCTCCACAGCCACTCAAACGGCCCCATCCGAAAGACACGAAGCCAAAGGTGGCTGAAGGCCATTTGAACGGCACAAACAGCAATTGTAATGAGCACACCCGCAGCAGGGTACACTTTTCCATACAGGCCCAAGCCGTAATGATAAAAAATCCAAGTACACACAATAGACTGCATCAAATAATTGGTAAATGCCATCCTCCCAACAGCGGAGAATGATTGCAGCACTGTTCTCACTCTTGTTTTATGATAAAGATAGACAACCGTTGTAACATAGAAAAACATGAGGAAAGGCGCGCCAATCAGCAGAAATAGTTCCTTTTCCGTTACACTGTACAGCACATGGGCGCCGATGCCGATGACAAGCCCAGCCATCCATAATCGTTTTAATCCTTTGCGATGCTTTTCCGGTTCATGCAAATACCGTGATTTTGCTGCCTCAGCTCCCAGCAAAAACATGCTGAAATAAGGAATGGATGCAAAGAAGAAGTTGAGCGGATTATACGTAAGCATGCCATTCGAAGACATATAAACAAGACGGTCATGGATCCGCTGTTCTGCAATGTCCTTCAGGCTGCCGCTTCCATAAACATGAATCGCTTGTGTTGCCTGCTGTGTTACCGCTTGTACCCATTCCTGTCCGTTTGATTGATCAAAACTTATCAACATGAACGGAATGGAAAACAGAAGATACAAAGAGACCGCCCATATCAGCAGTGTTTTCGGCTTTGCTTTTCGAAACAAGAGCAGGACAAAACCGAGCAAGGCATATTCTGTTAAAATATCCCCGTCCCATATCAAAAAGGCATGAATCGTTCCAAACAAGAGAAGCGCCATTAACCTTCTCACATATAACGGAACAAACCGTTTCCCTTTGTTTTCTGCTCTCTCCATCATGACAACCATGCCAAATCCAAATAAAAAGGAAAACAATAAAATACATTTTGTTTGAATGAAGAATTTCAGTATATCTGCGGCGGCAAAATCAGCTTCAGACCACTTATCCATGAAAAAATTCTCTTTTCCAAGCATAGACAAATACATATCCGGATAACTGAAATGTGCCAGATTGACAAATAAGATGCCGAAAATCGCCATTCCTCTCAGCACATCAAGCACACCGATCCGCTCATTTGTTAAAGTCGGCTGTAATGAAGACATAGCCATCACGCTCCTTTTTTCTGTACCTTAAGGGTATGAAAAAATGAAGCGCGGAAACATCGATTTAGGTGTCAGGCCGGCATGAAAACCTTACAATCTTGTCATCTTTATGGTTTCATCACCTTTAAATCTAATGCTTCGATATTCTGCAAAACGCGATCAAAGCGCAAAGCCTGAGGCTCACATGGGAAGATGTGGCCTTCATACGGGTCGCCTAACGTCCGGAAAAACGGTTCAAATAAACCAGGAACCAATACGCCCACCATCTTTGTATAGTAAGAATCAAGGCGATAGGAGTGAACGGTATTTGCAGGGACATGCAGGAAATCTCCCGGATTCAGCTGAATTTCCTGGCCATCTGCCCACATCGTCATCTGGCCTTCAAGGCAATAAAATGTTTCTGTATGATGTTCATGGTAGTGATCAACGATTCGGTCACCTTTAGGGCCTTCAGAGGATACGACGATAAACTGGCCATCTGTATTTTTTTGTGCAGCCACAATGCGGTGAAGCTGATCTCCAGTCAACAGGCGATCTCCTTCTCCTGATTCAAGAACGTATGGAACGGCTCCATCTGGCAGCTCTGTAAGTTCCGCTAATTTGGCCGAACATGCAGGCTTTCCTTCATCTAGAAATACAATGTCCGCTACAGCGGCTGCTTCTGCAAACCGCTCGTTTGAGACTTCTTCGCTTGCGTACGGCGGATGTTCAGCGTGATCATACGGATTCCCAATAACGGAATACAAGTGCGCTACGTTTCCTTTCATCGTGTAAGATACCAGTCTTGTTCTGTGGCTCTGCATCCGGTAGCTGTGCGGTGTTCCCGCCGGAATGTTCGCATAATCACCTGATATTAATAAATAGCGTTCACCATCAAGTGTCAGTTCCAGTTTCCCGTCCAAAACGAGAATTCCTTCATGTGTGTCCTTGTGGACGTGAAGCGGAAAGGCATCTCCTTTTCCCCCGGAAAGAAGCACGATCTCAAACAAATCACCTGTGCTCCTCCCATTCGCCATCACCGTGGCAACCTGTCTGCCGAACAGATAGCGCTCGCCTTCTCCGCTCCGGAGCAAATAAGGCATTTTTTCTTTAGGCAATGAATGTGTACATAATGTTTTCATATTATCGCTTCCTCCAATTTAGACCAGTCTATATATTATCATTTATTTGTCTAGACCGTTCTATATAATTGTAGGAGAAAGGATAACAAAATGCTACCCTTTTTTTCTCACCAGCACTGGTATTTGTTCGGCAATGAGAAGAAGAGGCGTTTTGTCTTTATTCGTTAACGAAAGCATGATGCCGCCCTCAATCATCGAATTAATCAGCGTTCCAAGCTGATTTGCTTCTTCTTCTGCAAATCCGTTTTCCATTAATTTTCTGGCAAAAACCGCTTCCCAGCTTTTAAACACCTTCATGCAAACCGTCCGCAGCGGTTCACTGATTAACGCTGTCTCACTCGCCAGCAAACCGACTGGAATACCTTTAATGCTTTCTGTGTTGTCAAATTGGCTGGCTGTTTTTTTGATAAAAAGCTGAATCGCTTCAACAGGATCAGAGGATTCATCCATGCTTTGCTGTATCAGATGTTCAACGATCTTACCTGTATATGTAACCGCTTCAATTGCTAGTTCTTCTTTGCCATTCGGAAAAAAGTGATAAAGCGATCCTTTTGGAGCACCGCTTTCTTTTACAATCTGGTTCAAACCTGTCGCGTGATATCCTTGCAGCTGGAACAGACGTGACGCCGTGTGAAGGATTTTTTCACGTGAATCTCCTCTGCTAGTCATTAAAACATTCCCTCCTAGGTATGGTAGAGCGACTTATATAATATAAAAAAGAACCCCGTGATTGTCAAAAGGGGTAAGACCCTTCCGGATGGGGTAATGTACAAAAACAGCGTCTAGGAGGGATCTCTCAATGACAATCGATCATTCAGTCACAAATACAGAGCAGCTTGAACAACAGAACCCCGCCATAAAAACAAAGCTCAAACTGAAAAAGCTTAAGGATCAGGTGATCGTCATTACCGGCGCTTCAAGCGGTATCGGACTTGTCACGGCGAGAATGGCAGCTGAAAAAGGCGCAAAGGTCGTGGCAGCAGCGCGAAATGAAGAGGCGCTGAAGGAGCTCACTGATGAACTTAAGGAAAAAGGGCACGACGCCATATGGGTAAAGGCGGATGTCGGAAAAGAAGAGGACGTCAACCGCATCGCAGAAACCGCGATCAGCACATTCGGCCGCTTTGATACATGGGTCAACAATGCGGCCGTCTCGACTTTCGGACACGCCATGGACGTCACCGTCGAAGACATGAAGCGCATGTTCGACACAAATTTCTGGGGACCTGTTTACGGAACAAGAGCGGCTGTCAAACACTACACTGGCAGAGGTGTGCCGGGCGCACTCATTAATGTAGGAAGCCTGTTCGGAGACAGGGGAACGGTCATTCAATCCACATATGCATCTGCCAAATTTGCGCTTCACGGCTGGACGGAAAGCATCCGAATGGAGCTCGAAAAGGAACAGGCGCCCGTCTCGGTAACGCTCATCCACCCGGGCAGAATTGACACACCTTATAACGAGCACGCGCACAGCTACCTCGACAAACAGCCGGCTCATTACCGCTCCATGATCTATCCGCCGGAAGCGGTCGCTGAAGCTATCCTGTTTGCCGCCGAACACCCTAAGCGCGACATGTACATCGGCTCACAGGCCAAAGCCATCGCCATGCTGGGCGCGCTTTTCCCTCGTCTGACCGACAGACTGATGGAAAAAATCATGTATCACAGCCAGCATGCCGAAAGACCGTCCAAACCGCGAGAAGAAAGTGCTCTTTATGATGCGGGCTGCGGTATGCATGACAGAGGCACAAATAAAGGATGGATGAGGTCAAGAAGCTACTACACAAAAGCGACGAAGCGCCCCTTTGTATCGGCGGCTGTTGTTGCCGGACTAGTGGCTTGGGCTGCCGCCAAACGATGCAGATAATCTCTGACCATAAGAAAAACCCATGCTATTCCAGTTAACCATGGGTTTTTCAGCTGTTAATCGATAAAAGCCTTGTTCATACGCTGCAGCAGCTCGCCGAACATCTCTTTTTCCTGTGTTGACCATTCTTTCAGCATCTGTTCATAACGTTCAAGGCGCTTTTGCTGATCGGCTTTTAATAGTTGTTTGCCGAGTTTTGTAATGGTAAACAGGCTTACTCTCCCATCAGACGGGTCTGAGAAACGATAGATGAGCTCCTTTGCCTCTAATGCAGCTGCTTGTCTTGAAAGAGTAGAAATATCAAGCTTAAACGATTCTGCCAATTCCTTAACACGAGCAGGCCCAAACTCATCCAATTGTCTCAGTAATAAGTACGAAGATCTCTCCAAATTCCCTGTTCTTTTCTCTGATTGATCCAGATAAACAGCTCTCCTGATAAAAGTCGTCAGCTCATATTCAATTAATTCAACTGGATTTTGATTTTGCAATCGCTCTCGCTCCCTATTCCAATCTCCGGCATTGACAACATCATATTTACTTGTATAATACAAATGTACATTAACTGAATAAATACAAGTCGTTATATGACTAAATCAATTATTATACTTGTATAGTACAATCATATAAAAAGAAAGTAAAGCGATTCCTCAGAACCATCCTAGAAGCAAGCACCAGAAAGGAGGAAGCTGTTCTGATTGGAGAGCAGCCTTGATGTGAAAGTCATACGAATTATCTTGCAAGTGTTGATATTATATGTATTTTTTATGATCGGGGAAGCCATTCAGCATCTGTTTCATTTACCCGTGTCAGGAAGCATCGTTGGATTGGTATTGCTTCTGATCTGCTTGGGCCTCCGTATTGTTCCCGTCTCCATCATTGAAGACGGAGCAGGGTTTTTATTATCCTTCCTCCCATTGTTGTTCATCCCGGCAATGACAGGAGTGATAAACTATCCGTCTCTCATTTCATTCAATGGCCTGATGCTGCTGATTACAGTCGTTCTGAGCACCATCGTCACGATCATTGCGGCTGGATTCGCCAGCCAGCTATTAGAGAAAAAAGCAAAAAAACGGGAGGAGAAAGAGAAATGCAGCAAGCATGTATCGCGATCATTATAATTCTATTAACAGTTGCCGCTTATTTAGCGATGGTCAAACTCTATAAGCGATTCCCGCTTCCATTTCTGATCCCCGTTCTGACAACGACCATTTTGATTGTAGCGGTTTTGATGATGTTCCATGTTTCCTATGAAGGCTATATGATCGGGGGGAAATGGATCAATTCTTTGCTTGGGCCGGCTGTCGTGGCACTGGCCTATCCGCTTTATAAACAATGGCATATCATTGTCAAACATTGTGTTCCCATTCTAGGCGGCGTCCTGGTCGGATTATGCATGGGAATGATCAGCGGGCTGATCTTCGCAGAAGCATTCGGGATTGATCATGATCTCTTATTATCCATTCTGCCAAAGTCGATCACAACCCCTGTCGCTATTCAGATCGCCGCCGGTCTTGGCGGCGTCCCTTCTATGACAGTCGTATTTGTCATGATTGCGGGCTTTTCAGGCGTCATCCTCGGGCCGCTTTTCCTAAAATGGCTTCGCATACGCAGTTCCCTAGGACAAGGCATTGCATTAGGCAGCGCCTCCCATGCACTGGGCACCTCCAAAGCATTGGAATATGGAGAACTGGCCGTCTCCATGAGTTCCGTCTCCATGACGCTTTGTGCGGTGCTCGGCTCATTCTTCGGCCCGCTCGTCGTCTGGCTGTTTCATATTTAACAAAGAAAGACTGCCCCGGGGGAGGGCAGTCTTTTTCGTTTAAGAAGCAAAAAAATCAATCAGCGGCTGAAAGTCCTTAGATAAATCAACGTCATTCGGTTCTGCTTGAAGCAGGCGGTCAATCATACGCTCCAGCTCCTCAACATCATTCTTATCCGTATATTCAATGAAGTTTAAGCTTTCAAGCCAATCCCGGTATGAATGTTTGGCTTTGCCATAGCTGTTTCCAAAGACAAGGCAAGGTGTTTTGGTGATAATCGAGAAAATCATCGCGTGAAGGCGGTCGGTAATCACCAATTTACTGGAGCCGATGCGGTCCAGCATCTCCATAAAATGCTTTTCACGATCAGCGTAATCGATGGTGTCTACCGTATCCAGCACCGTATCGGTACGCTCTGTGTAAGTTGTTTTTTCTGCCCATTTCTTCATCTGTGAAATAAAATCTTCGTCAGTCACTTTCTCCTTATCCGCTCTTAAAATAAAGAGAACGCCGTCCCGCTCGAGCTCTCGCGGCACAATATCCAAGGAAAGCACCATGTCCGGTGTAAAGATCACATTGGAGTTGAAGGTCTCTTTCACAACATCCAGTGTTTGCGTCTCACGCGCAGCAATCGTTAAGTTTGTATTTTGATGGTACGCATCCTGTGTTTTTTTCTTTTCCTTCTGTCCTTCCTCTGTATCCTCAAAATAAACGGATTGTGGCAGAGAAATTGATTTGTAGTCTTTAAACGCCGAAAAGACCTTCCTTCTGTCTTCCTCAATATCGAGATAAAGGTTTCCTAAGTTCCCTCCGCCTGTAAAGCAGACAATATCGTCTTCACGAATGATCTCCTTCACCAGTTCAATGCCCTCATCCGTCGCATAATCCATAATCTCAATGTATTCATAATACGGAAAATGATTTTTGATAAATTTCTCTTCCGCATACGCAATCGCTTGGTCGCCAATGTTTGTGTAACTAGGGGAACCAAACAAAAATACTTTTCGTTTATCATTTAACAGAGCTTCCGGCTCCACATTTGGCGCAATGCCTTTTACTAGTTTTTTGCCTTTGATTTCTTGTACAGTCATATCTGCGTCCTCCTTCTGGGATGAATTCCTCATTGTGTGTTAACTGTCTCTACCCAAAAAGAAGGATGGCTATGCATTGGCGTGTGCATCGGCTATATCAGAAACATCGTTTTCGCCAATTTGATAGTCGCTGCAATGTCCCGCGCCGTTCTTTCCATATATTCCGCGGCATGTTCAAACGCGTCTTCTAGCGGCACGGCTCCGGGGACGATGCTGAAAAGCGCATCGATCCCGTGTTGATAGACGGCATCACTGTCTCGTGATACTGATCCCGCAATACCGATGACAGGCACATCGTATGATTTAGCCGCCTTGGCTACGCCGATCGGCGTTTTTCCATGAACCGTTTGGCTGTCGATCCGTCCCTCGCCGGTAATCACAAGATCTGCATCCTGAACGATACTTTCAAAATCAACCGCTTCAAGGACAATATCAATGCCTCTTTTCAGGTCAGCCTGAAAATAAGTCAGCAGGCTCCATCCAAGACCGCCCGCTGCACCGGCGCCCTCTGTATCTCGGAAGGTTGATCCGAGCTCTTTTTCTGCCATATCAGCGAAATGGCTTACGTTCTGTTCTAGTACATCCAGCATGTCGGCCGTCGCGCCTTTTTGCGGTCCGAAAACAGCCGTAGCACCCTTTGGTCCTGTTAACGGATTGTCCACGTCACAGGCAACTTCCAGTTTGACATTCCGCAATCTGGAATCAAGCCCGCTCACATCTATTGATGCAAGCTGAGATAACGCGCCGCCCCCCGGGCCAATCTCGCTGCCTGAGTTATCAAGAAGCCTTCCGCCCAATGCCTGAATCATCCCGGCTCCCCCGTCGTTCGTGGCGCTTCCGCCGATTCCGATGATCAAACGCTCCGCTCCTGCATCAAGAGCTGCCCCGATTAATTCTCCCGTTCCCCTTGTTGTAGTGATGAGCGGATTTCGCTTATCTACAGGCACCAGATGCAGCCCTGAAGCAGCAGCCATTTCAATCACAGCTGTTCTCCCATCTCCCATCATGCCAAAGAAAGCTCTCACCGGTTCCCCCAGCGGCCCTGTGACAACTTGCTCTATGATCCTTCCGTTGGTCGCATCGACCAGAGATTGAACGGTTCCCTCGCCGCCATCCGCCACCGGCAATTTTCTGTAATCAGCACCCGGAAAGACCGATTTGAAACCTCTTTCTATCGCTTCGGCTGCCTCCAGAGCTGATAAGCTTTCCTTAAAAGAATCAGGTGCAATGATGATTTTCATCCAAATCGCCTCTTTCAAAACATGATTCACTTATGCTAGTTATCTCCAATGTACCATATTCCATTTAGAAATAAATACCATAATGATTGGGAAAAATTTTATTAAAAATTAGAAATGAAAGTGTTTGCATAAAAGAAATATTCACGTTATCATACTTGTATACAAGTATACTTCTTGAGTGAGGAAGGTGAGTGTATGCTAGACTCCAAAGACCTGTTGTATCCCGCAAAATGGCTCTCAAAAGCGTCAACCGGGGTTCGTGTCGCATACGAGCTGAGAATGCGGATCGTTTCAGGCCTGATTGAAAGCGGTACCATTTTATCAGAAAATACAATCGCCGCAGAGTTTTCAGTAAGCCGTTCGCCGGTTCGCGAAGCGCTAAAAATACTCGCATCCGAAAAAATCATCCGCTTAGAACGAATGGGAGCGGTCGTAATTGGTTTAACTGAGAAGAAAATCGCGGAAATTTATGATGTGCGGTTACTATTAGAAACATTTGTCTTTGAACGGCTTGTCAAAATAGACATTGAGCCTTTAGTTAAGGATCTCAGCAAAATTCTTGAAATGATGAAAGTCTCAATCAAATATGAGGACGCTGACGAATTTTCATTTCAAGATGTACTGTTCCATGAAACCATTATCCGAGCGATTGATCATTCATACATTCAGATGATCTGGAACAATCTAAAACCCGTCATGGAAAGCTTTATTCTTTTATCGATGCGGGTACGGTTAAAGGAAAAGTATGAAGACTTCACAAGGATCTTAGATAACCACGAGCTTTATATTCAAGCCATCAAAACAAAGGATAGGGCGCTGATGATTCAGTCTCTTCACCAAAACTTTGATGATGTGCAGGATAAGGTAGAAGACCTATGGCTCTCACAACAAATGCTGGCAAAAGGAGCTGAATACAACAATGACTAGTTATATGTTAGGAATCGATATCGGCACGACAAGCACAAAAGCTGTGCTGTTCAGTGAAAACGGAGATGTGGTACAGAAAGAAAGCATCGGCTACCCGCTCTATACACCGGACATCTCAACAGCAGAACAAAATCCGGAAGAGATTTTTCAGGCAGTCATCCATACAACAGCGAGAATTACAAAACAGCATCCCGAAAAACGGATCTCTTTCATTTCGTTCAGCAGCGCCATGCACAGCGTCATTGCAATCGACGAAAATGACAAGCCGCTGACGCCATGCATCACATGGGCCGACAACAGAAGTGAAGGCTGGGCGCATAAGATCAAAGAGGAATTGAACGGACATGAGGTGTACAAACGGACGGGAACACCGATTCATCCGATGGCACCGTTAAGTAAAATTGTCTGGATCACGAATGAAAGGAAAGAAATCGCTTCCAAGGCAAAAAAATATATCGGCATCAAAGAATACATTTTTAAACAGCTGTTCAATGAGTATGTCATCGATTACTCATTGGCATCAGCGACAGGCATGATGAACCTGAAAGGCTTGGCTTGGGACGAAGAGGCACTGCGCATCGCAGGCATCACGCCGGATCACTTATCCAAACTCGTGCCGACAACCCAGATCTTTCAGCACTGCAGCCCGGAAATAGCGATCCAAATGGGAATCGATCCGGAAACGCCTTTTGTCATCGGCGCCAGCGACGGCGTGCTGTCCAACCTCGGCGTCAACGCCATTAAAAAGGGCGAAATCGCCGTCACCATCGGTACAAGCGGTGCCATTCGGACGATTATTGACAAGCCGCAAACCGATGAAAAAGGGAGAATTTTTTGCTATGCCTTGACGGACAAGCATTGGGTTATTGGGGGACCTGTGAACAATGGGGGCATCGTCCTTCGCTGGATCAGAGACGAGTTTGCCTCCTCCGAAATCGAAACAGCGACACGGCTGGGCATTGATCCATATGACGTGCTGACGAAAATTGCCCAACGCGTCAGACCCGGTTCTGACGGTCTGCTGTTCCACCCATATCTCGCCGGAGAACGCGCTCCGTTGTGGAATCCGGATGTACGCGGCTCATTTTTCGGCCTGACCATGTCGCATAAGAAAGAGCATATGATACGCGCGGCATTGGAAGGCGTCATTTACAACCTGTACACGGTGTTCTTGGCGTTAACTGAATGCATGGATGGCCCGGTAACCCGCATCCAAGCGACAGGGGGATTTGCAAGGTCGGAGGTTTGGCGCCAAATGATGTCGGATATCTTCGAATCAGAGGTTGTCGTTCCGGAAAGCTACGAAAGCTCATGTCTCGGCGCCTGCATTTTAGGCCTGTATGCAACAGGAAAAATTGACTCTTTCGACGCCGTGTCTGACATGATCGGCAGCACATACAGACATACGCCGATCGAAGACTCAGCCAAGGAATACAGAACATTAATGCCGATTTTCATCAATCTATCAAGATTATTAGAAAATCAATATACACAAATTGCAGATTATCAGAGGGGCTTAATCACACACAAATAGTACATGACATGAAGGGGAGGGCATTACCATGCCGTTAATCATCGTTGCACTTGGGATCTTAGCATTACTATTTCTGATTATGGGCTTAAAATTAAACACATTTATTTCCCTGCTGGTCGTATCGTTCGGCGTGGCACTGGCACTCGGGATGCCATTCGATAAAGTTGTCAGCTCCATCGAAGCAGGAATAGGGGGGACTCTTGGCCACATCGCGCTCATCTTCGGACTCGGTGCGATGCTGGGCAAGCTGATCGCGGATTCAGGAGGCGCACAGCGCATTGCGATGACGCTCGTCAACAAATTCGGTGAGAAAAATATTCAATGGGCCGTTGTCATTGCCTCATTCATTATTGGGATTGCGTTATTTTTTGAAGTAGGACTGGTTCTATTAATTCCGATTGTCTTTGCGATTTCAAGAGAATTGAAGATTTCTATTTTATTTCTCGGAATCCCGATGGTCGCGGCACTATCTGTCACACACGGTTTCCTGCCGCCGCACCCGGGACCTACGGCGATCGCCGGTGAGTATGGCGCAAATATTGGAGAAGTGCTGCTGTACGGCTTTATTGTTGCTGTTCCGACAGTGCTCATCGCAGGGCCGTTATTTACAAAGTTCGCGAAAAAAATCGTTCCTGCATCATTTGCGAAAAACGGCAATATTGCATCACTCGGCACACAAAAAACGTTTAATCTTGAAGAAACACCCGGCTTTGGAATCAGTGTCTTTACCGCAATGCTCCCGATTATCATTATGTCGGTCGCGACCATTATCGACCTGCTTCAAGAAACAATCGGGTTTGCAGATAACGGAGTTTTGGCTTTTATCAGATTGATTGGAAACGCATCGACTGCTATGATTATTTCGTTATTGGTCGCAGTCTATACAATGGGCATCAAGCGCAACATTCCAGTCAAAACCGTGATGGATTCTTGTTCAACTGCCATTTCACAAATCGGCATGATGCTTTTGATCATCGGAGGAGGCGGCGCCTTCAAACAAGTGCTGATCAACGGCGGTGTCGGCGATTACGTAGCAGACTTATTCAAAGGAACGGCATTATCGCCAATCATTCTGGCATGGCTCATCGCGGCGATCCTGCGCATTTCTCTAGGCTCAGCGACTGTTGCCGCACTAAGCACAACAGGTCTGGTCATTCCGTTATTGGGCCATTCTGATGTTAACCTGGCGTTAGTCGTACTCGCAACAGGAGCCGGAAGTGTCATCGCTTCACACGTCAATGACGCCGGCTTCTGGATGTTCAAGGAATACTTCGGATTAAGCATGAAAGAAACATTCGCCACATGGACATTGCTGGAAACCATTATTTCCGTTGCTGGACTGGGATTCATTTTATTGTTAAGTTTAGTTGTATGAAATTAAGAAGGAGCTGTAACACATGTTCAATTCGATTGGTGTCATAGGCTTAGGCGTAATGGGAAGCAACATCGCCTTAAACATGGCAAATAAAGGTGAAAACGTCGCTGTCTATAATTACACCAGAGATTTAACGGACCAGCTTATCCAAAAGCTGGATGGACAATCTCTCAGCCCGTATTACGAGCTTGAGGACTTTGTTCAATCGTTAGAAAAACCAAGAAAAATCTTTTTGATGGTCACAGCGGGAAAACCCGTAGATTCCGTCATCCAATCATTAAAGCCTTTGCTTGAAGAAGGCGACGTCATCATGGACGGAGGAAACTCCCACTATGAAGACACAGAAAGAAGATATGACGAGCTGAAGGAAAAAGGGATTGGCTACCTGGGAGTCGGCATTTCCGGCGGTGAAGTCGGCGCATTAACAGGGCCTTCCATCATGCCGGGCGGAGATCGCGACGTCTATGAGAAAGCCGCTCCTATCCTGACGAAAATCGCAGCTCAAGTCGGAGATGACCCTTGTTGTGTCTATATCGGACCAAAAGGGGCAGGGCACTTTACAAAGATGGTGCACAACGGCATTGAATATGCAGACATGCAGCTGATTGCAGAAGCGTATACGTTTCTAAGAGAAACGCTTCGTCTGCCGCTAGATGAAATTGCATCTATTTTTGAAACATGGAATCAAGGTGAGCTGAAAAGCTATTTAATAGAGATTACAGCTGAGATTTTACGCAAAAAAGACGAAAAAACAGGACAGCCTCTGATCGATGTCATCCTTGATAAAACCGGACAAAAAGGCACTGGGAAATGGACGAGCATGCAGGCGATTGATAACGGCATCCCGTCCACGATCATCACAGAGTCCTTGTTCGCCCGCTACTTGTCATCCTTAAAAGAAGAACGGATGGCAGCTCAAGACGTATTAGCAGGCCCGGAATCCGAAGAAAAACACTTGGATAAAGACACCTGGATTGAATACGTCAGACAGGCTCTTTACATGGGGAAAGTATGCGCCTATGCACAAGGCTTTGCCCAATATAAGATGTCATCTGAGCTTTACGGCTGGAATCTGCCGCTCAAAGACATTGCCTTGATTTTCCGAGGCGGCTGCATCATCCGCGCTGATTTCCTAAACGTGATCAGCGAAGCATTCAGTGAGCAGCCAAATCTGGCTAACCTGCTGATCGCGCCTTATTTCACAGATAAGCTCCATGCCTATCAAACAGGCCTGCGAAAAGTCGTTTGCGAGGGTATCAGCACCGGAATCTCTTTCCCATGCTTAACTACCGCGCTCTCTTATTACGACGGCTACCGCACAGGGCGTTCCAATGCGAACCTCTTGCAGGCGCAGCGCGATTACTTTGGCGCTCACACGTACGAACGGACTGATATGGACGGCGTTTTCCATACGAATTGGTCTGAATAACCTGTCATCAAAAACACGGTCAGTTTTCAACTGAACCGTGTTTTTTTCTTCTATGATTTCTTCTATCTCAAACAACAGAAGACATAAGTTATGTTTTAAATATCATAAACAGTGATACAATAATAGCTAGAAACAATCCCCAAGATCATCATGTGACAGCAGCTTGCTGTTCCGTTCTATTCTGCTTTTGGCCATTGTCCTTTGCCCCTTGTCCATGGTGTCATAAAATGTTCAAATGCCAAAACGGCCTGTCATTCTGATTTACAAAAGTCCCTGAAAACCTTGTCTAATTGAGAATCAGCCTCTCATTTGTTATAAAAGAAATGCCTAAATCCTACCTGTCACACCTTTAGTAAGATGAAAAAAAGTAGGTTATGGCTTGACAAAAAATATATATTAATTAATAATTCATATATAATTAGAATTATTATTGAAAGCGATTATGCTTTCTAATACATTTTTAGGAGGAATATACATTATGTCTTTAATCGGTAAAGAAGTACTTCCATTCGAAGCAAAAGCATTCAAAAACGGTGAATTCATCGATGTAACAAACGAAGATTTGAAAGGCCAATGGAGCGTATTCTGCTTCTACCCAGCAGATTTCTCTTTCGTATGCCCAACTGAGCTTGAAGATCTTCAAGAACAATATGCTGCTCTTAAAGAATTAGGTGTTGAAGTCTACTCTGTTTCTACAGATACTCACTTCGTACACAAAGGCTGGCATGACAGCTCTGAAAAAATCAGCAAAATCACTTACGCAATGATCGGTGACCCATCTCAAACGATCTCTCGCAACTTCGATGTTCTTGACGAAGAAACTGGCCTTGCTGACCGCGGAACATTCATCATCGATCCAGATGGCGTCATCCAAACTGTTGAAATCAATGCAGGCGGTATCGGCCGTGACGCAAGCAACCTTGTAAACAAAGTAAAAGCAGCTCAATACGTTCGTCAAAACCCAGGTGAAGTTTGCCCGGCTAAATGGGAAGAAGGCGGCGAAACTCTTACACCTAGCCTTGATCTAGTAGGTAAAATCTAAGGAGTGCATTCAATTGGTACTTGATGCAAACATCAAAGCACAATTAAATCAATATATGCAGCTAATTGAGAATGACATTGTTCTCAAAGTTAGCGCAGGCGAAGATGACACTTCTAAGGACATGCTGGCTCTCGTTGATGAGCTGGCTTCCATGTCATCGAAAATTTCAGTTGAAAAAGCTGAATTAAACAGAACGCCAAGCTTCAGTGTCAATCGTGTCGGAGAAGACACTGGCGTGACTTTCGCCGGTATCCCTCTGGGCCACGAATTCACATCATTAGTGTTGGCGCTGCTCCAAGTGAGCGGCAGACCGCCTAAGGTGGACCAAAAAGTCATTGATCAGGTGAAGAAGATCAGCGGTGAGTACCACTTCGAATCTTATATCAGCCTGACATGCCACAACTGTCCTGATGTTGTACAAGCTTTAAACATGATGAGCGTGCTGAACCCGAACATTACGCACACGATGATTGACGGTGCAGCATACAAAGCAGAAGTTGAAAGCAAAAACATCATGGCAGTGCCGACCGTTTACCTGAATGGCGAATCCTTCGGAAGCGGCCGTATGACGCTTGAAGAAATTCTTGCGAAAATGGGCAGCGGCACAGATGCATCTGAGTTTGCTGACAAAGAGCCGTTTGACGTTCTTGTGGTCGGAGGCGGACCTGCTGGTGCTAGTGCAGCGATTTATACTGCACGTAAAGGCATCCGCACTGGGGTTGTCGCTGAACGCTTCGGCGGACAGGTTCTCGACACCATGAGCATCGAAAACTTCATCAGCGTCAAAGCGACGGAAGGACCGAAGCTTGCGGCAAGTCTTGAAGAGCATGTGAAGGAATATGATATTGATGTCATGAACCTTCAGCGTGCGAAACGCCTTGAGAAGAAAGATCTGTTCGAACTTGAACTCGAAAACGGCGCTGTTCTGAAAAGTAAAACAGTGATCCTTTCAACAGGTGCACGCTGGCGCAATGTCAACGTACCCGGTGAACAAGAGTTCAAAAACAAAGGTGTCGCATACTGCCCGCACTGTGATGGGCCATTGTTTGAAGGCAAAGACGTTGCGGTAATTGGCGGCGGAAACTCTGGTATCGAAGCAGCGATTGATCTTGCAGGTATTGTCAATCACGTTACTGTGCTAGAGTTCGCGCCGGAACTGAAAGCAGACGAAGTCCTGCAAAAACGTCTCTACAGCCTGCCTAACGTTACTGTCGTGAAAAACGCACAAACAAAAGAAATCACAGGTGATCAGAGTGTTAACGGCATCACATACGTAGACCGCGAAACAGGCGAAGAAAAACACGTTGAACTTCAAGGTGTATTCGTCCAAATCGGTCTCGTGCCAAACACAGAATGGTTAGAAGGAACGGTTGAACGCAACCGCATGGGCGAAATCATTGTCGACAAACACGGCGCAACAAGCGTACCAGGCTTATTTGCTGCCGGCGACTGCACAGACAGTGCGTACAACCAAATTATTATTTCTATGGGATCAGGTGCAACTGCCGCTCTCGGCGCGTTTGATTACCTAATCCGTAACTGATATAAGAAAGCCGCAATTGCCAGATTGGCAGCATTGCGGCTTTCTTTTTTATTCCAAAAATATTGCAAGTTTTATACAACTGTAATATAGTTGTAATGTTAGTGATTGGTCACTTCACACTCAGCATATTTGCTGTTTTTAAAGCGATACGCACTGATTTTCTATTTAACGTGCCCTGATACTTTTTGACCTTTTTTTTCAGATCTTTAATGGTTTTTTCCTTTTTGGCATTTTCTAATGCCACTAGCGTTTCCCAGCGTTTCGCTGTTTCTGTGGAACTGCAGCCGCTAACTGTAGTCACAGCCGGAAGAAGCTTCGTCTTAGATAGTTTTTCGTCAAAAGGAACGGTATCAGGAATCGCTTTCTCTTTATAAATATGGTCTAATTCATTTTGATTCAAGAAGCTGATGAAGTGGTCAAAGTTTTGCGCTTGCCGTTTCTCAGGCTGATGAAAATCAAGTGTTTCAATTAATTCTGACAGTTTTGTCTGATCGGTTATCTCATTTGCCATGACATGCGTTAATTGATGGTACTCAGCTAATTCACGCATTCTGGCATCTTTCGGAAGCAACAGGCTCGGTGTACCGGCAATCGTCGCTGCGATATTTCCATGCAGCCTTGCGCCAAAGCTCAAATCGGCTTTTCTCAGGAAATCCAGCCAAGTCGGCACATTTAAAAAGAATCGGACTCTATCATTCTGATAAGCCGGGTCTTCCATGCTGACCGGATAATTATCAGCAGGCTTCGCTAGCGCAGGCGCACCCGCATACGTCAGAATCATTTCTTTTCGCCATTGCGGGATAAAGTAATGATTCGGGAACTCTTTCATGCTTCTCGTAATAAAGTCCAGCACATGCTTTGGAGACAGCCTTGATGAGTTAACCGTCACCATAGATTCTGTTGTGATATTAGTTTCTCTTATCTTCAGTTCTCTGCCAAACGCATACATAGAAGGACACCCAATCACCGTATGGTCAATGCCTTCACGGAAGCCTAATCTGGAAAGGTATTTCGCTGTAATTTCACCCCGGACACCGATCATATTTGATCTCTCCAGCACAGCACTTACAAACGCTTTTACATCCTCATCAAAAGGAAAACCTTCATTTAATTTTGGTTCAAACGGAGCCCGCAAACCAACACCAATCACAACAACCGGAATGGTTAGTTTCTTAATTAATTGGGTATATTTCCGTAAAGAAGGCACGAAATCCTCGCGGAATGCATCTGCCAGCGGAATAATATACATATCATAATTTTTATTAATTTGTTCAGCATCCGCTGGATTAATCCGATAATAATCAGGAGTAATCGTCGTTCCTTCTGTCATCAGCGTGCGAAACACACTGTAGGCATATACTAGGTTTCCTACGTTGCCGCCAATGGAGTTGCGAACAATCATTTCAGCTGCATTAAATGTATCAAATGGTGATATGCCAGCTCTTATTAAAATGTTTTTCAATGTGATGTTGCCCCTTCCTCGCCAAATTTTTGTCAGGAGATTTGCTTAGGGAACTCTATCATGATCTTAAAACTTCAGCCGGACACCCGCTTTCATCCCTTTTTACTCACAAACTCTCTCCCTTTCTTCCATTCTAATATTAAATTATACAAAAAAGGATCTTACAGGTGAAATCATAACATACAATCAGCGCTAGTAATCTATTCCCATTATTGGATATCGGGTCGGATCATATCAAAAACCCGAACCAGGCACTCCGGTAAAAGTGCTCGATTCGGGCCAGCTTCTTATAGTTCCTCTCCGTTCGTTTGAATGACATTTTTGTACCACTCAAAGGAGTCTTTCTTATACCGCTTCATGGATCCGTTTCCTTCATTGTCACGATCAACATAGATCATGCCGTAGCGTTTTTTCATTTCGCCAGTTGTGAAGGAGACAATATCAATAATGCCCCACGGCGTGTAGCCAATTAAATCAACACCGTCGTACGTGACCGCTTTTTTCAATGCTTCAATATGCGATTTTAAATATTGAATGCGTTCCGGATCATGAACCTTGCCGTCCTCCAGCGTATCCACTGCCCCAAAGCCATTTTCAACGATGAATAACGGGATTTGGTACCGGTCATAAAAACGATTTAACGTATATCTCAGCCCGGTTGGATCAATCGCCCATCCCCAGTCACTCGAAGTGATGTACGGATTTTCGACACCATTCGGCAAGCCGCCATTTACAATATCGCCAGTGTTATCATTTTTCACATCGCTTTTCACAGTTGTTGACATGTAATAGCTGAAGCCTAAGTAATCGACGGTTCCGTTTCTTAAAATCTCATCATCGCCGTCTTCGAATGTGATGTTGTAGCCTTCGCGTTCAAATTCCTTCAACGCGTAGCTTGGATAATAACCGCGCACCTGCACATCAGGGAAGAAATAGCGCTGCCTCATTTCTTCTTCAGCCAGCATCACATCTTTAGGATTGGAGGAGAAAGGATAAATCGGCACGTGTGATACCATGGCCCCGATCTGGAACTCTGGATTGATGTCTTTTCCTTTTGCCACTGCTAATGCGCTCGCCACTAATTCGTGGTGCGCCGTTTGATACATGACTTCCTTGGCGTTTTCGTTTTCGCCAACCACAACACCTGAATTCGTCCATAGGAACAACTGATTGTTCACATCCATTTGGTTGTTGATCTCGTTAAATGTCATCCAGTACTTCACTTTCTCTTTGTAACGGGTAAAGCAAGCCTCTGCAAAGTTGACGAAGAAGTCCACGACTTTCCGGTTTCTGAAGCCGCCATATTCTCTTGCCAGGTGCAGCGGCATTTCAAAGTGAGACAGGGTAATGACCGGCTCGATCCCATGCTTCAGCAATTCATCAAACACATCATCATAAAACTGCAAACCCGCTTCGTTCGGTTCAGCCTCATCGCCTTTCGGAAAAATGCGGCTCCAGCCGATGGACGTCCGCAGGCATTTTAATCCCATTTCCGCAAACAAAGCGATATCTTCCTTGTATCTGTGATAGAAATCAATGGCTTCATGGTTTGGATAAAATTCGTTTTCTTCAATCGTGTCCGTGATTTTTCTCGGCACGCCGTGCGCACCCGCTGTCATCACATCGACGACACTCGGCCCTTTACCGCCTTGATTCCATCCGCCTTCAAATTGGTGGGCAGCTAAAGCACCGCCCCATAAAAAATCCTTTGGCATGTTTCCCATGTTTAATTCCTCCTCAGCTTACGACTGTAAATATTTTTTGATGTAATGCACTTTCCTCAATCTCTTCAATGAAAGCTTTATCAAACTCAACAAGCACTTCGCCTTTTTTGACGGTATCGCCTTCTTTTACCTTCAAGGAAAAAGGAGTGCCGCCTAATGTCACCGTATCCAGCCCGATGTGCGCAAGCAATTCGACGCCGGACGCTGAACACAGGCCAATCGCATGCTTTGTAGGCGTAACCATGACAACCGTAATGACGCCGGGATGGTAGCATCGATTTCACGATATCCTTCGCTTTAGGGGTAGACCGCTTCAGCACCAATCGAAGTCTGGTAGCGCAGCGAGAAGCCCCAATCACATTCTCTTCCCCGCCTACGGCCTCTAAAATGTCTTTTGCTAGTCTCGTATAACCTCTCACTTTCCCCGACATTTTACCCACCCCTCCATTTTGGTTACGCTTTCATTATAATTGTACCGGTATAATTTATCAATGCCGAAACAAAATATTTACGCACTAACTATCATTGTAAGCGGTTTATGCTATAATTTTGACAAGTGAAACTAAACGAATAAATGAGGAATGCGTATGTTAAAATACCAGCAAATCGCAGCGGAAATTGAAACATATATAGAAGAACACCAGCTTCAGCAGGGAGACAAACTGCCAGTCCTAGAAACCCTCATGGCCCAGTTTGAAGTCAGCAAAAGCACCATCACAAAGTCCCTCGAGCTATTAGAGCAAAAAGGCGCGATCTTTCAGGTCAGAGGAAGCGGCATTTTCGTCAGAAAACATAAACGAAAAGGCTATATCAGCCTTCTGTCGAATCAGGGATTTAAAAAAGATCTCGAGGATTTCAACGTCACCTCAAAAGTCATCGAACTGGACGTGAGAAAGCCAACACCGGAAGCGGCGGAAAACCTGAATATCGAAATAAACGAGGACATCTACTATGTCAAAAGGGTCCGCTACATCAACGGCCAGACCCTTTGCTACGAAGAATCCTATTACACCAAATCCATCGTGACGTATTTAAACAACGAAATCGTCTCCCACTCCATCTTCCATTACATCCGGGAAGGACTGGGGTTGAAGATTGGTTTTTCTGATTTGTTTCTGCACGTGGGCCAGCTTAATGAGGAAGAAGCGGAATATTTGGGATTAGAGGCGGGACTGCCGAAGCTGTATATAGAAAGTATTTTTCACCTGACAAATGGGCAGCCGTTTGATTACTCGAAGATTTCGTATAATTATGAGCAGTCGCAGTTTGTGGTACAGGCTAATAGTTTTTTATTATAGGGCTCTTCACTACGGAAGGTGGTCGACATGTACAAAATTATCATTCCTGCCATACTAGCCATCTTTGCGCTCTGGATACTCTTACAGATTTCACTAGAGATGAGCATCGTTAAGAATCCAATGAACTACTTTATCGTATTCATTATCTTTTTCCTCTTTGTAAAGATGGTGAAAGAAAAACAATAATAGTTTGCTTTGAACAGGAAACCAGATTTAACATCTGGTTTTTTTGTGTTTCACTTTATTCACTCGTTTCAATTGTCTATAAAAGCAGTTATGCGGTACTATCATATAAAGGTCCAATGTTTAAAAATAATGTCATACTTTTAAATTCACCTTATCATGCACATGCTCATAAAGAGGGGTTTATTCTAAAAAGGGGATGGACGGTTTTGGAAAGCAAGTACCTAGATCTACTCGCGCAAAAATACGATTGTGAAGAAAAAGTGGTAACAGAAATCATTAATTTGAAAGCGATATTGAACCTGCCAAAGGGCACTGAGCATTTTGTCAGTGATTTGCACGGGGAGTATCAGGCATTCCAGCACGTGCTGCGTAATGGTTCAGGACGAGTCAAAGAGAAGATACGCGACATCTTCAGCGGTGTCATTTACGATAGAGAAATCGATGAATTAGCGGCATTGGTCTATTATCCGGAAGACAAACTGAAGTTGATCAAACATGACTTTGATGCGAAAGCAGCATTAAACGAGTGGTATAAAGAAACCATTAACCGAATGATTAAGCTCGTTTCTTATTGCTCCTCCAAGTATACCCGCTCCAAACTGCGCAAAGCACTGCCTGCCCAGTTTGCTTATATTACGGAGGAGCTGTTATACAAAACAGAACAAGCTGGCAACAAGGAGCAATATTACTCCGAAATCATTGATCAGATCATTGAGCTTGGCCAAGCCGATAAGCTGATCACCGGCCTTGCTTACAGCGTTCAGCGGCTGGTGGTCGACCATCTGCATGTGGTAGGCGATATTTACGACCGCGGACCGCAGCCGGATAGGATTATGGAAGAACTGATCAACTATCATTCTGTCGATATTCAGTGGGGAAATCACGATGTCCTTTGGATCGGCGCCTATTCCGGTTCCAAAGTGTGCCTGGCCAATATTATCCGCATCTGTGCCCGCTACGACAACCTGGATATTATTGAAGACGTGTACGGCATCAACCTGAGACCGTTATTGAACCTGGCCGAAAAATATTATGACGATAATCCAGCGTTCCGTCCAAAAGCAGATGACAACAGGCCAGAGGATGAGATTAAGCAAATCACCAAAATTCATCAAGCGATTGCGATGATCCAATTCAAGCTTGAGAGCCCGATTATCAAGAGACGGCCGAACTTTAATATGGAAGAGCGGCTGTTATTAGAGAAAATAGACTATGACAAAAATGAAATCACGCTGAACGGAAAAACATATCAACTGGAAAACACCTGCTTTGCGACGATTAATCCGGAGCAGCCAGATCAGCTATTAGAAGAAGAAGCAGAAGTCATAGACAAGCTTCTATTCTCTGTCCAGCATTCCGAAAAGCTGGGCCGCCATATGAATTTTATGATGAAAAAAGGCAGCCTTTATTTAAAATATAACGGCAACCTGTTGATTCACGGTTGTATTCCAGTTGATGAAAACGGAAATATGGAAACGATGATGATTGAGGATAAACCGTATGCGGGCCGTGAGCTGCTCGATGTATTTGAACGATTCTTGCGGGAAGCCTTTGCCCACCCGGAAGAAACCGATGACCTGGCGACAGATATGGCTTGGTATTTATGGACAGGCGAATACTCCTCCCTCTTCGGAAAACGCGCCATGACGACATTTGAGCGCTATTTCATCAAAGAGAAGGAAACGCATAAAGAAAAGAAAAACCCGTATTATTATTTACGCGAAGACGAGGCAACCTGCCGAAACATCCTGGCAGAATTCGGCCTCAATCCAGATCATGGCCATATCATTAACGGCCATACACCTGTAAAAGAAATCGAAGGAGAAGACCCAATCAAAGCAAACGGAAAAATGATCGTCATCGACGGCGGCTTCTCCAAAGCCTACCAATCCACAACAGGCATCGCAGGCTACACGCTGCTATATAACTCCTACGGCATGCAGCTCGTCGCCCATAAACACTTCAACTCCAAGGCAGAAGTCCTAAGCACCGGAACCGATGTCTTAACCGTGAAACGCTTAGTGGACAAAGAGCTTGAGCGGAAGAAAGTGAAGGAAACGAATGTTGGTGAGGAACTGTTGCAGGAAGTTGCGATTTTAGAGAGTTTGCGGGAGTATCGGTATATGAAGTGAGGGGAATGGGTCCAGAGATTACTTTCTCTGGGCTCTTTTTATGGTTATTCAACATCTCTTTTTACACTGCAAATCGCTAACAAGGTTTGGTCATCTGCCTATTACTAGTACGTTAAATATATCAATTCAATTTAATTTGATTTTACAGGAAGTCAACAAATCCTCGATTTTTCCACTTATACACAGGGTATATCTTGAAACAATTAAGATGATTTTCACATCCATTATCCGTTCCAGACAATAAGATACACCTTACTTATGGTACGGTTCTCCTTGACTATGCTATCGTTAACTCAATGGGATGAAGCATCATTCTCCTTAATGTCCTTATATTCCTCCTAAATACTTCATTTAACAACGAGAATACAAACGAAAATTAATTATAGAGCAAGGAATAAAAGTGCATTGCAACTGATATCGTATGTTGTTTGTCTGTACAAATTACTCAATAGAAAATTACTTCTTTTTTAAATTTAAATTGTTAGGCATAAAAACAAGTGATGCTATCGCTTGTCTTTCCAGAATCCACCTGTATATTCACTTTCGCCTTATCTTAATAATTCATATTTAGATAATAAAAAATATTATTAAAAAAACTCATGAAAGTTGTACCTTCATGAGCTTTTGATTCTTAAGTCTAATATGTTTTTAAGATTAAAATGCATATGAACTAATTAGTAATTATATCAATAATCGGACCTTCAATTCCATAACTACTAAACTTATATTCTACAAAAGACCGATTTCTCATTTTAATCGATAGTAACTTTGCAAAGTTATCATCGTGAGTGGATAATATAATCTTTTTATGTTTACTATTTGAATCAAGTATAGCTCGTAATACATCAATGAAAGCTAAAATATTCACATCGTCCATGCTCTGTATTGGGTCATCTAGAAATAGCTGTTTAATACTACTGTATTCTTGTGATAGTCCTAATCCTAAGAATATACTTAGAGCTAGTATATTTAGTTGGGCAGAACTAAATATCTGGTCCAAATTAATACTTGAATCCCCATTTTTAAAGTTAGTTCCGTTTTCTTCACTTGTAATAACTAACTTATTATAAAAAGGATGAGGGTTTATTGATTCATATATCCATGTAATTATTGGATGATTACTCAATTGATTTTCGACAGCTTTCTTCTGTGCCTCAGTGAGATTTTCATGTAATTTTTTTAATGACTCCTCGTACTTTTCAATTTGTTCTAGAGAGCTAGTAAGTTCCTTCTCTTCTAATTTAAATTCGTTATACTTTTGCAATTTAGATAAGTAATTATTATTTAGCTTGATTTCTATTACCTCTTCTAAATACTCCAATGACTTTTTGTATAAATTTATAATACTATTTATCTGATTGATTTCATTTAGTAAGGTTTCTAAGTTGTCTGGATAATACTGTACAATTCCATCTCTTTGTTGAATAAATACTACTTTTTGCTCAATTTCTTCTCTATTAGGAATAACACTGAATCCCAACGTTTCTTTATTATTTTTATACCAAGTTTCTTTTTCTTCACTAATCTTATCTAATTGACTCGTTAAATCTTCCAGTGCAATTGTATCTGAGACATGCTCAGTTTTAAATACTGCTTTATAGCATTCTTCATATCTGTTCTTACCTTCAATTATGATTGCTGTTTGCTTTTTCAAGCTATCCTCTTCTAATTCAAGTTCAGTATTTATTGCTGTTAAATGTCGATTTACTATTTCGTAATTCTGTGTATATATATTTGATATTTTTTGTAATTTTTCTCTTATAACCGAAATAAAATCACTCTCAATTGATTCATATATCTTTGTACGTAACAACATTAAGCTTGTAATACGTTGTGATAATTCCCTTAATTCATCATTACCTGACGCTATTGAGCTGTTAATTATAGATAAAATATGACTGGCCGTTGATTCATCGCTTGGTTTACTTTCAAAGCTTGAATTTAAACATACGGGACACTCTGTAATTTCTTTACTATTTTCCACTATAAATTTCCTTACATGTTGTAACATACCTAAGTTTTGTTCATTGATGGTAGATTTAGTACTATACTCAGTACCTAAAATGTCTATTTCTCTTTCTAAATCCTCGAGTTGTTTAACTAAATCCTCATATTTTATTCTTAATTTATAGATACCCTCAACTTCTTCAGGATTAATTTTTTTAGGGCTGACATTCTCGGGAAGTGTCTCACTTAAAAAGTGGTCAAACTTAATAACTGTTTCTTTTAAATATAAAAGCAACTGCCATAAGTTTTCCTCGATCTGTAGGCTATCATCATCTATTGTCCTCACATAGTGAGAAAAGTCGATTAGGAAGTTTGAAAGTTGATTTATTCTCTCTGTATTGATTTCTCTTCTGTTGTTTATACTATCTAATTTTCCATTAAGTTCTTTCTCTTCATTTAGTAGATACGAGTAATCAACATCTTTTAATAACTGGCTTTGTTCTATTTTATTTTGAATATCTAGGCCTGTTTTAAGTAACAAAAGTTTGTTTATTTCTTCATTTATAAAGCTTAATTCTGAAAAGTTTTTTTGAAATTTATCAATACTCTTAACAACCATATCTTTATTATTTTCGGTTGCAATCATTATTTCTTCATAATTTGTTAATGTCACCGGCAATAATGAAAACAATTTATCAAAAGACTCGACTTTAATCTCGTTTTCGGTAATGAATTTAAAAAAGTTCTCAAATATGTTATTAATTCTTAATATATACTCTTCGATACTACCCAAGTTATTTAATTTAAAGAAGTTGCTAATCCCTTCTAAAAACTCAGAAACCGCAACTAACTTATCATTTATTTCTCTTTTTTTATTTGAAAAACCTCTTCCTCTTCGCATTGAACTTGTTCTACTATATAAAGAATCAATATCACTTAAATTTAACAATTTCATAAACATACTTCTTCGTTTATTTGGATCAGTAGACCTCAGAAAAAAACTTAAATTTTCTTGGGTTAACATATTTGTATTTAAAAAAGTATTTGCATATTTTGCTTCTAATTCTCTAATTTCTTTTTTACTTTCAACTTCACTAATTTTAGATATTAAATCTTCAATATCCGGTATCAATAACTTAAAAATTGTTGCATTAGTAGCATCTTTAATTTGATCATTCCCATTAAAAATCCTCAATTCGGAATCATAATTATCTCCATTACCTGCAAAGTGAGATGTACTATAACTTGTTCTAGAGATTTTTATATTATTATCGAAAATAATCTCAACCTCTATTTTTCTTTCTTTTTTATCTACACTGTTATGAAATTTAAGGTATTGGGCTCTTTTGAGAACATTTACGTGGTATGTATCCTCAAACTTTTCTAATCGCCTAATTTTATCGGTTAAACACCATTCAATCGCTTCAAAAAAAGATGTTTTTCCAAAACCATTGTAACCACTAAGTAAAACAAAGTTACTGTCTAAATAATCAAAAACATAAAAGCCCTCTTCATCATCAGAATTGATTCCATATCCACGAAAATTCTTTATTTTAACTGTTTTAATCAACAATTAGAATCACCCTTTTCTAATGCTTTAGCAATTTCATCTAGAAAATCAAAAATATCTACACTTTCTATATGTTGTTTCTCGTTAATGTTTACATCTTTAATTATCTCTGAAATTATCTCACTATTAACTTTTTCAATTTTTTCTAAACACATGTCTAGTTCTGTATGTGGAAAAATGGTCTTCCTAAATTTCTCAATTAATTCTTCATGTGTTGTATATTCTATTACAATTTTGCGGGCTACAAAACGATCTCTTTGTATATCAGAAACCTTAACAGGGTCAAAGGAGCCTGTTTCAGTAATTTTGTGAAAGCCTACCAAATACATATCCCACAAAAATCTGGAGATAGGTATTCTATTATCTACTATTTGTTTATCTCTTTCACGATCTAGAATTTCTGCAATTTTCTTGTTGTTTTGAGGGATGAAGTTTGTAATATTTGTGAGTTCTTCAATTGAATTAACTTCAACACACATTATAATTTTATCTTTATTTGCATTAGTTAGATAACATGTACAATCATCATTTAGTTTTACTAAATTGTAATTTATTTTTAAGGTATTAAAGAGTTCCTCCATGACATCCTCCCAATAAAAAGCGTTGAACAGACGCTTTAGTATCCTCTACACATTCACCAAATTCTAAGCATTCTGTACATCTGTATTCCATTGACATAAATAATTGTTGATACATTACATTATTGAAAACTTGGGCATTATCAATAATTAAATTATTTAAACCTTCTTTAGCAAACTTACAAGGTTTACTTTTTGTTGCAAAGACAACAGTTTCTTCGCCATCCACTTTACTTAGAAATTTATGTTGAGTATCTTTAATAAATTCCATAATTAGAATATCCGCAAATTGATTTAAGTCACTGTTTTCTGTTCCTTTAAGAGTAAATTGCATTGAATTATTTAATGCAATATTATTGATTCCCTGTAAGTTATTAATATCTAGGTTTATTTTAATTTCATCCCCGCTAAAATTTACAACCACACTCATTGCCTTTAACATGTCCATAATTAGATGAGGAGATCGAGCATAGGAACCTAGAACATACCGACTTGCAACTTCTTTCACTGACTGCTTTTCAATCTCATTACAAAATTTCTCTTTAAACTTGATAAGGATATTTGAAAGATTGTCCAACTCTTCTTTATGGTTAGCTCTTTCTATTCTTAATCCAAAACTTTTTATACTCTCATCTATTGCCTGTTTAAACTCGATAAAGTTTTCATTTTCTAAATATTTTATTTTAAGATTCTTATGATTCGTAACTTCTTGTAAAGCATCCTTCACTGATATACCATTATTTATAGAATCCGAGATAGTTTCAAAAAATCTTTCAATAAACCAATTCCTAATTCTTACACAGTCTTCATCTCCTAGTGTTGAATCATGCTTTTTAAGCTCAACGTTTATATCATTGTAAATTTCATTTATAGAATAAAGTTTTGAAACACTCTTTGTTCCAAATTCAAATTTTATAGTATCAATAAACTTAATAATTTCTTTGTCAGTTAAAACATCAGCAAAATCAGAATAATTTTCTTTTCCATCCTTAATGTCTTCTTGTAAGGCATTATAGTAAATAGAAAAAGATACTTCTCCTTTTTTATTTGGTTGCACACTTGCCCTTTTCTTATATTCATTAAAAGCATCACTATAAGGTTTTCTTTTGATTGAATCACCTAAAATACTCTCTTTAACAAAATTAATATAATCATCATATTGGGTTATATTTTTATTTTTCCATAAATCAAAAAATTGTTTGTCCACACTTGACACTGGTACATTTGTCCTATAAATATATTCGTTAGGACTGCTTCCTTTTTTTAATTGATTTTGATAGTCATTATAGAAATTGTAAATTGTATGTTTAATAGACTTATGATTCCTAGTGAAATAAGTATCACTATAAAACTTTGCTTCTATACAAACGTCATTTTTCGAAAATATCTTTATATCTGATCCTTTTTCAATAGCAACATAATTACTTATATCCTCATGATTATTTATTAATATAACTAACTCTTTACAAGCAAGTAATAATTGATAAAAGTAGCCTGCTAGACTAGCTGGAACATCTGTATTTGCCATTTTAAAACTCCCTTATTTTGATTTATGTAAAACCCTTAGCTATTTTCAAGCAAATATTCAACAAATATCTTGCTTCTTATATAAAGCAAAATCCCCGTATGCCTCTAATTATATCTAAAACTAAATCTACAATTTGGCATAAAAGGTCTTTTCAATTCCATTTTATCATTAATAAAATGTTTATTTGGTAATTTATTTTATTAACAAAAATTAAATATAAAATCCTAATAAAATCGTTGAACTTAAAATGATTTGTTAAGGTTCGTTAACTTTCTATTAAAAGTGTTAGTCATTACATACCTATAAATACTTGCTTATATATTGTTATTTTAGCTAGAATCGATTTCTTATAATTAAATCAAAAAAAGAGGAAGGGCATTTGTCCTATCTCTTTTGGAATATATTTTATTTGAATGTTTTTTAATTTTCCTCTATTTTTTCTATCTGGATTGTAAATTCAAATTTCTTATTTACCATCACTTATGATAAGGCTCCCCACGATTAATCCGAAAAGCCCGATAAATCTGCTCCACCAGAATAAGACGCATCAACTGATGAGGAAACGTCATTTTCGAGAATGACAGCTTTTCATCCGCTCGCTTCATCACTGCGCCGCTCAGTCCGAGTGATCCGCCGATGACGAAGGTGACTTTGCTTTTTCCATATGTAGCCAGCTTATCTATTGTATCGGCTAGTTCTTCGGATGTTTTCATTTTTCCTTCGATGGCGAGGGCGATGACGTGGGCGTCGGGGCTGATTTTTGATAGGATGCGGTCGCCTTCTTTGTCTTTTATGATTTTCATGTCCTGGTCGCTTAGGTTTTCCGGCGCTTTTTCGTCCGGGAGTTCGATGATGTCGATTTTTGCGTAGGCCGAAAGTCGTTTGGTGTATTCTTCAATGCCTTGCTTGAGGTATTTTTCTTTTAGTTTTCCGATTGTCACAATATTGATATTCACAGGTCATCCCCACTTTAAAAACAAGTTATTCATATATGTTGTCCACAATTGTGGATATCTTTTCTGTATTTTGTGTAAGATCATTCGTTCCCCACTATATATACTGCGGGGTCTCCACATAATTCACAGGCTGTGGATAAACTGTTAGTATGTTCGATTTTTCTGATTTCGGGCGGCAGCTCGTGGTCGTCTATGTACATATCCAGCACCGTTTCGATGTGTTCTTCACAAGAATAATACGCTTGTTTCATGTTCAAATCCTCCGATGTTTTCTTCCATTTTTACAAATGTTCTCTTCTCAATATAACCTATTTATTCACATGTTAGTAGTGCTTCGGGCTGAGTTTTATCCACAATTCGACAAACAAGCTGTTGATGACTCTATTTCGCTCGTGTGTTAGTTTGGATGTAACCGATGTGCATTTGCGCTTTAGATGGGTTTGGCTTTTTGTGATCATATTGCTGCTTGTTGGGTGTAAGCCGTCTTATTGGGTGTTGGAGAAGGATCGAATCGGTGAAGGCAGTCCAGACTTAGAAATATACGCTACTTATCTCCAAATGCATGATGACGTGAAAGGATATCAAGTCTTCACCATTTCAGAAGGGAGAAAGATGGTTATTGTGTCTCTCGGAAGCAGCGAGAAAGATAAGAAGCTTGAGGTGTCAGACGTCAAATTCTCACCTAAAGAAACGATTGTAACTGTGAAACGAAACACAGCTCCTACGGTAAATGAGAAAAACCCTTATATTTTGATTGGACTGGACAAAATCGCAGGGGAATTCATCGTACAGGATGAAACGGGAAACCGCTTTGAAGAAACAGATTACCAGCAATAAAGCCGGCGTTCTGAGAACGTCCGGCTTTTTCTTTTACTTCAATGTCCCATGCGGGTCGATGACGAATTTTTTGGCTGCGCCTTTGTCGAAGTCGCTGTAGCCTTTTGGCGCGTCGTCCAGAGAAATGACGGTGGCGTTGACGGCTTTTGCGATTTGCGCTCTGCCGCTCAGAATCGCTTTCATCAAATTGCGATTGTATGTCATGGCGGGCGTTTGTCCGGTGACGAAGGTGTGGGCTTTGGCCCAGCCGAGTCCGAAGCGGATTTTTAATGAGCCTGTTTTGGCGTCCGCATCCTTTGCACCGGGATCTTCGGTCACGTATAAGCCTGGAATGCCAAGGCTGCCTCCGACCTGGGTGACGTCCATGATTGAGTTCAGCACGGCGGCTGGCGCTTCTCCTTGATTGCCGTGCCCAGATGCTTCAAAGCCGACACAGTCCACTGCAGCATCAACGGTTGGTTCACCTAGTATTTGTTCAATTTGCTCGCCGAGGCGGTCGTGTTTTTGTACGTTGACCGTTTCACAGCCGAAGCTTCTCGCCTGTGCCAGTCTGTCTTCGTTCAGATCGCCGACAATCACGGTGGAGGCGCCTAGGAGCTGAGCGGAGTGAGCGGCTGCTAAGCCGACAGGCCCCGCTCCCGCGATATAAACGGTTGAACCTGTTTGCACGCCCGCTGTGTAAGCTCCGTGGAAGCCGGTCGGGAATATGTCCGACAGCATGGTCAAATCGAGAATCTTTTCTAACGCCTGTTCTTTCTCAGGGAATACCAAAAGCTGAAAATCAGCGTATGGCACCATGACATATTCAGACTGGCCGCCGACCCAGCCGCCCATATCGACGTAGCCGTAAGCCGATCCCGGACGGTCCGGATTGACATTCAGGCACACATGCGTTTTCTGCGTTTTGCACATCACACAGCGTCCGCAGGCAATATTGAAAGGAACGGATACGATATCGCCCTTTTTGATAAATTCGACATCACGCCCCGTTTCAATGACTTCTCCGGTGATTTCATGTCCGAGCACCAAGCCTTCAGGCGCCGTTGTGCGGCCTCTGACCATATGCTGGTCGCTTCCGCAAATGTTGGTTGTAATGACTTTGAGAATAACCCCATGCTCACATTTTCGATTCACATTCGCCTTCGGGACGCCGGGCCCGTCCCTCAAGATTAACTCCGGATAACCGATATCCTCCACCGCTACAGTCCCTTTGCCTTTGTACACAACCGCTTTGTTTCCTGTCAACGCCATTCCTCCCATTCATGTGTTTGGACTCTCCGTCCTTGAACATGACTTCGGTTCGGCATGACTCTTTCCCTTTTTCACGACTGTTTTTTCTGTATTCTTACAACAACAAATATGCCAAGAAAGCATCCAATAATGGTTCCGCCGATGTCTAAGAAGTCGACTTTACATCCATTTAACAAGAACACAGTAATGGCCGAAACCAGGCAGATCATAACTGCCAGAAGAATAACCCGATTTGTCTGCATGTAATTCCTCCTTTGGATTCGTTTCTAAACCATACCCAAAATCCTCTGCAAACTTCGGTTCAACAAAAAAAGAGACTTCACACCAGTCTCTTCATAAACAGAGATCACTCAAAAAATTTCCTGAGAAATAATGTGGCAACACTCGTTACTAACGCAATTGCCGTATACATAACAACCCAAAATATGAATGAGCTATTCCCCGAAGCTAACGTAACTAACAATATCAAGCTCGTGATAAGAACGATGAGCGGTGCCACCCAAAATCTTTTAAATAAAAAATGACCCGCTATACCAAATACACCTGCGACGATCGGAAAACCAAAAACGATAAATAAAACGGCGATGGCTCCCATACTACCCTCCTTGCCTTAAAACCTCTTCATCACCTCAACATCATACAGCTTCAAATGACTCTTCGGCGTCACGACATCCTTTACCTTCCCAATCTCTTTTTCTTTCATTTTCTTTCCGGTTTTCAGGCTGTACTGTTCAATGTAGGCAGGCTTGTGATACGTGTATGTGAAGAAATAGAGGCTGCTGCCTTTTTGGGTGATTTCTTTGAATTCGGCTTTCATTTTGTCCGGGGAAAGGGTGAAGACGATGCTTGTTTTTCCTGTCTTGGCATCGATTTTGTGTACCTTTCCGAAGCCGTCAATGAAATACAGGTTCCCGTCATAAGGGAAAAAGCTGTTTTTAAAGCTGAAGGGCATGGAGCTGTATATCGTTTGTTCGTCGTTTTTGTATTCGGCGATATCGTGCAGCTCTACTTCGCCGCTTTTTTTGTTGATCTTGACCATTTGATAGAGATCGTGGGCTTTTTGGCCGCGAACCATAACATACACAGCTTGGTCGTCCACGGCAAGTTGGGATTCGACTGAGGCTCCTTCCCGGTACTGCCATTCCGTTATGCTGAGATAGGTAAGCTTCTTCTGATCTGCTTGAATCTGAAGGAGCTGATAGCCTTTTCCGTCATCTGTCGGGACGAGTGCGTAAATGGCGCCATCATGGAAACCGGAGGCTCGGATGTAGTAGGGGATGACGTCTTTTTTCCACTCTCCGTCCATTTGGCGGTACAGCTCTGAGCGGTATCCGTCTCCCTTTTTGTCGTAGCCGGAGTTGTATAAGGTGTAAAAGCCGTCCGTGTTTTGCAGAAAGCCCGCGCTGTCGCCTGTGTGCTGATAGGTTCTTTTATGGGAGCGCAGGCCGTTTTTGATCGTATAAATCGTGTTTTTGTCCTCCAGCATCACGCTGTCACCGTGAACCTTTGCTGAGCCCAGCTCAAGGCCCTTCATCTGAAAGGAAGACAGCGTCCCGTCATGGCTGATAAACAGGGCGTAGCTCTTCCCGCCGCCAAATGCATCTTGATCCGCAGAGGATGAGAAATACAGCAGGACTTCTTTGTCATCCAGGAAATCGGGATTTCTGAGATCCTGCTGACTCACGGTTTTATGGCTTTTGAGAGGAGAAATGAAGACAAATAGTGCGATTCCTGCGAGAATCAGCATGGCGATGGTAATCATCCACTTTTTCATAGCCTTCTCCTTAGTAAATGGTCATAATGGTTGTCGTATAAGAAGAACTAGTGATGTCGCGCGGATACACGCCTAAGCCTCCGTTGCTGTCTATATCAATCCCTGCTTTCAGCAAAAAGGCAGACCATAGGAGCTTTGAACAGTTTTTGGCGCCGTCATGGCCGGTATTTCTGTTATTGACGAAGTTAAATGAGTATGGGTCGCCGACTTTTGATACCGCCCAGTCGGCAGCAGCTGTTTTTTGAGATGAGGATACGCTGACGGTTTGCACAATGGAGTTGTCTTCCACGTCTCTGGCATTATACGCGATCTGCCTGACGCCGTCGCTCGGGACAGATTCAACAATTTTGTCAGCGGCGGAGTACATGCCGACATGGCCGTGATTGTAGTAGGCTGTGTAGGAGTTCGTGTAATAGATATTGCCTTTCGCGCTTGTCGGGAGTTTTTTCGTGCCGGACGAGCCGCCCATGATAGACATGCCGCTTTCCTTGGCGAGCCGGTCCCCCTCTGCTTTATCAGCCGTGATCTCCTTATAGAACTGTTTTAGGATAACGTCCTGCTTTACGTGCTGCTGTTTGGCAATCTGGCTGGCAGATTTCATGATTTCTTCCGGTGTCGTGCCTGGCTGCAGTGCGGCGATTTCTTCAGCATAATTTGTGGTCTTTACGGCTTTGGCGGGAGTAACAAACAGGCCGCCGCACATTGTGAGCGCTACCAAAAACATCGACACTCGTTTCTTCAACTTCATTACATCTCCTCTTTTCTTGTGAGTGTAGGAAAGGTAATTTCCTCACCCACATTATATTAGGAAAATAAGGAAAGTAACTAGGTTATTTACAGAATTTTTAGAAATCGTTTACAGAAAAAGGCCTTTATCAGGCCCTTTTCGTTAAAGCTTCTTGCTCATCACTACGTCTGTTTCTTGAAATCCGGTTTGCTCATATAGCTTTCGAGCCGTCTGATTATGGGCAAAGACATGAAGGGACAGCTTGCGGATTCCCATACTGCGTGCCGCTTGATCTAATGCCGCCAATGCTTGCTTTGCGTAGCCCTTTCCCCGATACGGTTCATATAACCCGAAATCATAAATAAACGCTTCCTGCTGCGGATGCTCCGGTTCAGCATGTATCCAGAGCCAGCCAACGATATCCTTTTCATTCAGCTTGAGGCTCCACAAATGGTGATGGGGTGTTTCCAGCCCTCTCGGAAGCAGATTAGAAAACGCCTGCTTAGACAAAAGCTGTGCATCTTCAGGCAGCCATGTTCCCGCTTTTACCTTTTCTTTCGCGTAATGCTTTGTTGTGTACGTGAGATAAGACCGAAATTCTTCTGTCTGCATAGGGCTCAGCATAATTGTCATATCATCTCTCCTTCATATATTGACTAGAGGATTTTACATAAAATAGAAAGAGGTGTTACTATCAGAATAAGCAACTGAGATTGATAAGTCACTAGAGAAAGGAGTTTCACATGAATAAGATCGCACCCGCAGAAATCGCTAGCATGCTCAACGATTGGTACCTTGCTATCAAGAAACATGAAGTTGAAGAGTCCTCCCGTTTATTTGAAGAAGTGAAGCCTTTATTGGATGACATGGAAGAGGATCAGGAGGTGCTGGCCTACTTCTCCTTATTGGAACTGCGCCACAAGGTTTTGCTTCACGAGGCGAGAGGACAGGGCTTTCAGCATGAGGAGCCTTCTCATATGAATGCTACGTCTGACATGCTGAAATATTACTTTTTTCTGTTTGAAGGCATGTATGAGGCCTATAAAAATAATTATGACATTGCCATTGGGCTGTATAAAGATGCAGAGCAGTATCTCGACAACATTCCCGATCCGATTGAAAAAGCCGAATTTCACCTGAAGGTCGGAAAGCTCTATTATAAGCTTGGACAAAATATTGTATCCCTCAATCATACACGGCAAGCAGTCAAAACATTCAGAGAAGAGACAGATTATAAAAAGAAGCTGGCTTCAGCGCTGATTACCATGTCAGGCAATTTTACAGAGATGAGCCAGTTTGAAGAAGCTGAGGCTTATTTGGACGAAGCAATTCGGATCACGAGTGAATTAGAGGATCATTTTTTTGAAGCCCAGCTTTTGCATAACTTCGGCCTTCTTCATGCGCAAAGCGGCAAATCAGAAGAAGCGGTTTCGAAATTAGAGGAGGCTCTACGGAACGATGAGTATGCCCGCTCCGCCTATTATTATCATTCTGCCTACTTGCTGATACGAGAACTGTTTAAGATCAAAAAGAAAGAACAGGCCTTATCTTATTACCAAGACGTGAAGGAAAAATTGACTGCTGAGCCGAATAGAATATGTGAGGCAAAAATAGACATTTTATATACCATTTATGCAGAAGGGGGTCATGCGGAAACGTTTCACTTATGCAAACAACATATGGATGACTTGTTGTCCGAGAAAGAGTATGACAGTGTAAGAGAACTTTCCATTTTGGCTGGCGAACGGTATAGGGAACTTGAGCTTTACAAAGAAGCTGCCCACTTTTTTTATGAAGCATTACAGATTGAAGAACTGATTAAACGAACGGAGGTTATATAAATGAAAAGATTTCTGATTGGCGCAGGCGTCGCAGCGGTGATTTTATCAGGTTGGTTTATTGCAGACCATCAAACCCACTCACAGGAAATGAAAGTCGCTGAGAAAATGATTGGATAAATGAAAAACCCCCGCGGGTGCGGGGGTTCAATTTAACGAAAGAATCCTAAAACGGTTTGTAGTTTTAGGATTCTTTCATCTTTTCAGCGTGATTGAAAACCCTTGAAGTCTAGGAAGAACGAGCATTGGAGCGCAGCGAATGTTTGGAATTCGTGAGCACCGAAGCGCAGGCCTGACAACGAATGCGAGGGTTTGTCGACACGCTGAAACCCCCGCGGGTGCGGGGGTTTTCTTATTACAGCAGCTTCTTCCCTAACAGGGATTCTACGAGCTCTACTGCTGTTTTGCCTGTTTTGTTTTTGTGATCAAGGATCGGGTTAACCTCAACGAATTCGGCTGAGGTAATGATGCCTGCGTCATACAGCATTTCCATAGCCAGATGGCTCTCCCGGTAGCTGATGCCGCCGACGACAGGGGTTCCGACACCCGGTGCGTCGTTCGGATCAAGTCCGTCCAGATCAAGGCTCAGATGGACGCCATCACATGCTGATAAATAATCAAGGGTTTCTTCAATGACCTTTGTCATGCCAAGACGGTCGATTTCGTGCATTGTGTACACCTTCATGCCGCTTTCCTTAATGTACTTGCGCTCCCCTTCATCAAGTGACCGGGCGCCAATGATAACGACGTTTTCCGGTTTGATTTTAGGCGCGTAGCCTTCAAGGTTAACCAGTGACTCGTGGCCAATGCCGAGGCTGACCGCGAGCGGCATGCCGTGAATATTGCCCGATGGTGAAGTTTCAAGTGTATTCAGATCGCCGTGCGCGTCATACCAGATGACGCCGAGATTATCGTAATGCTTCGCTGTGCCTGCAAGCGTGCCGATCGCAATACTGTGGTCACCGCCCAGGACAAGCGGGAATTTTTTCTCTTCAATGACTTTGTTGACCTTTTGCGCGAGTTTTTCATTTCCCGCCAAAACGGAATTCAGGTTTTTCAGTTCCTCGTCATTTTTGATTTTTTCGCGGTTGATCGGAATGTCACCGAGATCTTCAACCGTATACCCCATGTCCGACAGCCGCTCGATCAGATGAGCGTACCGGATGGCGCTCGGGCCCATATCCACTCCGCGTCGTGCTTGTCCTAAATCCATTGGCATTCCAATAACCGAAATCGTTTTATCCATCTGTGATTCCACCTCAACATTTAAGATAATGTCCTATGCGGGTTATAACAAAGATGACTTGCGGACAACGTTTTTAAAGCTCTAGCTGACGATTTGCCTGCTGGCGTTTTTTAATGACGACATGATAAATGATGTAGCAAATGACCATAAACGGTACGCCGCAATACAGCGCGATACGCTGCTCCGGATCAAATGCAAGACTGATGAGCACGACCGTATTTAATGTTAGGCCGATCAGCGGAAGCACCGGGTACAGCGGTGTTTTAAATTTCAAATCTTCTATCTTCCCGCCCTCACGGATATATTTGCGTCTGAACATGATTTGGGAAAGCGAGATCGTAATCCAGCCGACCTGCGCGCTCATGCCCGCCAAAGATAACAGTACCATATATACGGTTTCAGCCTGCGCAAACTTTGTCAGAAGTGATAGGCAGGCCACAGCCATCGTTACGATTAACGAGTACATCGGTACACCGCGCTGATTTGTTTTGCCAAGCGCTTTGAAGGCTTGTCCTTCATTCGCCATCGCGTACAGAATACGTGTTGATGCGTATAAACCTGAGTTCGCAACAGATAACAGTGCGATTAAAATAACAAAGTTCATGATATCAGCTGCATATGGGATTCCGATTTGCTCAAATACGGCAACAAATGGACTTTCCACGACACCCGCCTGTTTCCACGGAATCATGCCGGCAATGACAATGATTGAAAGCACAAAGAACACAAGCGTTCTCCATACTGTCTGTTTGATGGACCGCGGAATCGTTTTTTCAGGGTCTTCACTTTCTCCGGCTGCAACCCCGATCAGCTCAGTCCCCTGAAACGCAAAGTTCACAGTAATCATCGTAATCAGCATTGCCTTTATGCCGTTCGGAAATAACCCGTCTTCATAAAAATGTGTCAAAAACGGCGCCTGCTCTCCGCCCTTCAGATCAATCAGGCCAAACATGGCAGCTCCGCCGAGAATAATAAATAAAAGGATAATCAAAATTTTAATGCCTGAGAACCAGAATTCAGATTCCGCAAAGGCTTTTGTGGTGATCGCATTTAAAATAAACATCAGTGCCGCAAAGACCAGACACCAGATCCACACGTCTATATGCGGAAACCAGCGTTGCATCAGCTGCCCCGCTGATAAAAATTCAATGGCGCATGTAACCGCCCAGCCGAGCCAGTACAGCCAGCCGAACGCAAACCCGAAGGCCGGGCTGATAAATTTCGTGGCATAGGTCTGGAAGGACCCCGACACAGGAAAGGCGACTGCCAGCTCTCCTAAGCAGAGCATGGTCAAAAACATGATAAAGCCGCCCACTAAATAGGACAGAACCGCGCCGAGCGGTCCCGCTTGGTTAATGGTAAACCCGGTTCCAAGGAAGAAACCGGTTCCGATCACTCCGCCCAATGAAATCATGAACAAATGGCGTGATTTCATTGTCCGCTGGAGCTGATTTCCGTTATCTTGGTTTGTATTCACATTCTGCACCCCTTCAGCAACTTGTATTGGATCTAAGCTGGAACATCTGCATGGTGCTATCCCAGTTTGCTGTCCAAAGAGTCTCTATCTATTTAATATAAAATTCACTTCTTCTCATAAAGATACATTATACTAAAATACTGTAGCTGAGCAAATAGGGAGTGCTGATTTTTCTGTTGTAAATTTATACAAACGAAGTGAATATCCCGCCATGGTGCGGATTTATGCGTTTCGCAGCACGTGCTTAATTTTCTCTATCGCCCAATCCAAGTCCTCTTTGGAAATGATTAATGGCGGTGCAAAACGAATGACTGTATCATGCGTTTCCTTGCATAAAAGTCCCTCTTCCTTCAAACGCTCACAATACGGACGTGCCGCTTCAGTCAATTCCACACCGATAAACAGCCCTCTGCCGCGGACTTCTTTAATGACAGGGCTGTCAATACTCTCAAGCTCGCTTTTAAAGTATTCACCAAGTTCAAGAGAACGATCCGCCAGCTTTTCATCCTCCAGCACTTCTAATGAAGCGATAGACACTGCACATGCAAGCGGGTTTCCACCAAATGTTGAGCCGTGTGAGCCAGGGTTAAACACGCCTAGGATCTCGCGGTCCGCCGCAATGCAAGAGATCGGGAACACACCGCCGCCAAGCGCTTTGCCCAAGATATACATATCCGGAACAATGCCGTCCCAGTCACAGGCAAACGTCTTGCCTGTACGTCCGAGACCCGTCTGAATTTCATCCGCAATAAACAAGACATTCTCTTCCTTACAAATCGCCGCCGCTTCCTGTAAAAATCCTTCAGGCGGAATCACAATGCCCGCTTCGCCTTGAATCGGTTCAAACAAGAATGCCGCTGTATTCGGCGTAATGGCCTGTCGAAGCGCTTCCACATCGCCGTAAGGAATGAGTTTGATTCCTGGAAGCATCGGGCCGAATCCTCGTTTATATTCCTCTTCAGAAGAAAGAGATACCGCCAGCATCGTGCGGCCGTGGAAGTTCCCGACACATGCGATAATTTCCGCTTGATTGTCAGCTACGCCCTTCACTTCATACGCCCAGCGTCTCGCCGCTTTCACCGCGGATTCAACCGCTTCGGCTCCTGTATTCATCGGCAGAATCATCTCTTTGCCTGTCAGTTTAGCTGTTTTTTCGTAAAACGGCCCAAGCTGATCGTTATGAAACGCGCGTGACGTGAGGGTGATTTTATCAGCCTGATCCTTTAATGCCTGAATGATTTTCGGGTGTCTGTGCCCCTGGTTTACCGCAGAGTAAGCACTCAGCATATCCATATATTCATTGCCTTCCGGGTCCTTTACCCAAGCACCCAGCGCTTCAGAAATAACAATCGGGAGCGGGTGATAATTGTTGGCTCCGTAATGAGACGTCTGATCAATAATTTCTTTGGATTTAGATAAAGCTGTCATATTTGAATTCCCCCTTGTTTTCTGTTTCAACATGTTATCCTGCTTTCCCTTTATATAAATGCAAGTTCTGTGCCAAATCAAGAATTCGTGTGTTTTCTACAATTTTCGAGGACAAGGTGCAAAAACATTCTGATATTTCGAGCGAAAATTTCAGCAAGTGCAAAATTCTTTTGCATATCCTCTCCGTTTTTTTATAAAATAGAAGCAATATTAAGAAAATAATTGAGGGAGGTTCATACAGTGGTCAAAGACAGCGAATTCCTCACATTGGTTTTTCAGAGTATTTTAGATGAAATCGATGTTGGCCTGCACGTGGTAGACGAGCATGGAAACACAATCGTTTATAACAATAAAATGATGCAGATTGAAGATATGGAGAAGCATGACGTCTTGAATAAAAACCTGATGGATGTGTTTATGTTTTCAAAGCAGCAGGACAGCACACTGGTACAGGCTCTTCAGGAAGGCAAGACGATTAAAAACGTCAAACAGAGCTATTTCAATAATAAAGGCCAGGAAATTACGACGATCAATCATACATATCCCATCGTCCAAGACGGCAAAATCAGGGGCGCCGTTGAAATTGCCAAGGATGTGACAAAGCTGGAACGGCTGATCAGGGAGAATATGAACAAAAAAGGCAGCACAACCTATACGTTTGACAGTATTCTCGGCACCAGTCCGGCCATTCAAGACGTCATCGAAAACGCCAAGCGGGCAACCCGTACGTCATCATCTGTCCTTCTAGCAGGCGAAACCGGCACGGGAAAAGAACTGTTCGCGCAAAGTATCCATAATGGAAGCGATCGTTCTGGCGGCCCGTTTATTTCGCAAAACTGCGCGGCACTGCCAGACAGCCTTGTGGAAAGCATTTTGTTTGGGACGAAAAAAGGCGCGTTTACCGGCGCTGTCGACCAGCCCGGCCTGTTTGAACAAGCCCACGGCGGCACACTGCTGTTAGATGAAATCAACTCGCTGAATCTCAGCCTTCAGGCGAAGCTGCTGCGCGCCCTTCAAGAACGGAAAATCAGGCGCATCGGTTCAACAAAGGATACACCGATTGACGTACGTATTATTGCCACGATGAATGAAGACCCAATTGATGCAATTGCAGGCGAACGAATGCGGAAGGACTTGTATTACAGGCTGAGTGTCGTCACACTGATCATCCCGCCGCTTCGGGAACGAAAAGAAGACATTTTGCTTCTCGCGTCGGAGTTCATCCAGAAAAACAACCATCTGTTCCAAATGAATGTTGAACACATCAGCGATGACGTGAAGCAATTTTTCCTTTCTTATGACTGGCCGGGAAATATTCGCGAGCTTGAGCATATGATCGAAGGCGCAATGAATTTCATGACGGACGAGCAAACGATTACGGCTTCCCATCTGCCCTATCAATACCGCATGAAAATCAAGCCGGCTGACATCCCAGAGCCGGAAACACCAAGACACCAGCCAGCCGCGGACTTAAAAGAAAAAATGGAAAGCTTCGAAAAATATGTGATAGAGAACGTGTTAAGAAAACACGGCCATAACATCTCGAAAGCTGCTCAGGAGCTTGGCATCAGCAGACAAAGCCTCCAATATCGGCTGAAGAAATTTTCTCACTCGTCTAACGAATAATCCGGAGCAGGAAGCCTGATCAGAAAAACAGTGCCTCTGCCGATTTCACTTTTCACTTCAATCGTCCCATTGTGATTGTCGATAATCGATTTCGTTATGGCAAGGCCTAATCCCGAACCTCCATATTTCCGGGAGCGGGATGGGTCTGCCTTGTAAAACCGGTCAAACACTAAAAAACGTCACTTCTTATGCATTGAAGAAAGAAAATGGCACCTATGTGTATCACAGCCAGCAACCACACGGTACAAACCATTAAAGTCCATGCAAATAACGGAAGTATTTGCAGCTAACTGCCATTTGCTGTTTCACGTGTAACATCCATCTTGTATTTTTCTTCATATTCGATATATCCTTTTTCAACTGAACGGGCGTGACCCCTGTTCAGTTTTTTTTGCATATCAAAACAGCCTGGCAACGATGCCAGACTGCTTTTATTAACTGCCTAATTGGTCTGCGGAGGACAGCTTGATATCAACAGATTTTTCTTTTCCGCCGCGATAAAACTTCACCTTCACCCGGTCACCGACTTTTTTCTGATAAAGCCGTTTTCGCAGGTCAACAATATCATTTACTTTGTATCCGTCAAATTCCGTGATGACATCCAGTTCCTTCAGCCCCGCTTTTCCGGCAGGTGAAAAGGCGTCTACACCCATCACAACCGCTCCATTGGTGACGTTCTTAGGAAGCTTTAATGTTTCATCCCAATGATAGCTTGCGATGTCACTTAGCGATTTCATCTCAATGCCAAGGAACGGGCGTTTGACCTTTCCGTATCTCTCTAAATCCTCTATCACAGGGATCACGAGCTTAGACGGAATGGACAGGCCAATCCCTTCAACCGCTGACTCGGCAATTTTCATTGAATTGATGCCAATGACCTTCCCATCCATATTTAACAAAGCGCCGCCGCTGTTCCCAGGGTTAATGGCCGCATCTGTTTGCAGGACTTCAGCGTTCCAGTCAGGCTGTCCATCACCGTTTGAATCTACTGGGATCGCCCTCTCCGTACCCGAGATGACGCCTTGTGTGACAGAGCCTGCAAACTCAAGGCCTAACGGGTTCCCGATCGCAATAACCGGCTCCCCAGACTTCACTTTATCTGAATTTCCGAAATCAGCGACTGCTTTAATCTTATCGCTTTTCACCCGTAAAACGGCAAGGTCCATCAGCTGGTCGCTGCCGACAAGATCAGCTGATACACGTGAGCCGTCTTTCAAGCTGATTTCAATTTGGGAAGCGCCTTCGATGACATGATGGTTGGTCACGACATAAGCGGAATGGTCATTTTTCTTATAGATGACGCCAGAGCCGCTCCCAGCCTCGCCGCTCTCTCCCCAAATATCTGATTTTTGGATGTTCACAACACCGACAACGGCGGGCGACATATTGCTGACAATCTTGGTGACGGCATTGTTGACACTGACATTCACCGTCCTGATTGATTCCCGGCCATTGTTGTTTTGCTGCTGATCTAAGGCGCCTGTATCCAGCCCTTCATTTGAAAGGTACGGCATGATAAACGCCATTAATACGGCACCGACAATCACGCCAATCAGACTCGAAAGAAAATATCCTTTTTTGCTTCTCTTTGGCTGTTCAGGAGTAGTATGTTCTTCCTCACGTTCGTAATCCACCATATTCCATCCTTTCCAAGAACGTTAATATGGTTATATTGTGGGTTAGAAACTCCTAGAATAGTCATGATTTACATAGAAAAATTATACAGCGCAAAGCGGAGTGGCCTTCTTCGGATCGGTGTCGTATAAGTCAAATGTCTCACCCGTCACAAATCCTTTAGAAGCCAATGTCTGCTGCACAGACATTCTTGCCAGCTCCTTCATGTTGTTGTCCTGGCTCAAATGCGCCAGGTAAATACGAGACGTCTCATCGCCAATGACATCCGTCATCGCCAAGGCAGCATCTTCATTTGACACGTGCCCGACGTCACTTAAAATCCGCCGCTTAATGCTCCATGGGTATCTTCCCATTTGCAGCATACCGACATCGTGATTGCTTTCAAACACAAATACATTCGCTGAACGGATAATGCCTTTCATCCGGTCGCTGACATATCCCGTATCTGTCATTAACGCGAGCTTTCGGCCGCTATAATGGAATACATAAAACATCGGTTCCGCCGCATCGTGGGAAACGCCAAACGATTCAACATCAAGTCCGCCGAACGACTTCACCGTCTCCATTGGAAATACAAACTTTTGATCGGTGTCAATTTTGCCGATTTGATTCTCCATCGCTTTCCAAGTCTTCTCATTCGCATAGATCGGAAGCTTGTACTTTCTGGCGACGACACCAAGGCCCTTAATATGGTCACTATGCTCATGCGTCACAAAAATGCCGTCTACATCATCCAGCTTACGCCCGATCTGCGCCATCAGCCCATCCATGGCTTTTCCGCTCAAACCGGCGTCCACTAAAAATGCGTGATCCTCTGTTTCGAGGTAAAACGCATTTCCCGTACTCCCGCTCGCAAGTACGCTAAATTGCAAGCTCATGTTTGTCTCACTCCATTATTTTCATTGATCTGTATCTAAAATCGTACTCTCCAAAGCATTCACAGTAAAATACTCTTGTACTGTCTTTTTCTCACCGTTCACTTTTTTCTCGTACTCGACCGTAATTCTCCATACCGGCGCCAGCACCTGCGTACTTGTCAGCGGATATTGTGCTACATAGCCGAATTTACAGCTCTTCACAGTACTGTATTCTTTTAATTGATTTTGATAGTACAATAGCTCAACCGCATCCATTTCAGTAATTAAGCTTTCTTTCTGGATTTGCTTGAAGGTCTCAAGCGTAGTCTGGTCGTATGACACAACCTCGTTTTTACCGTTTAAGTGCAGCACCACTTGCCCGATCATATTAGAGGGATTGTCGGTCTTTTGGTAAATATAATGACCTTCGTACGTTTGGAAGAAAATAATTTCTTTCTTCGATTTATCAACCTTCCAAAGCTTATATTTTTCGCCATCTTGAATTTTCGAAGAAACAAGTGCCTGAGCATCGTCCTCGATATCCTTCTTTGATAGTGCGATTGGATTTGCAAACTTCATTTTCAGGCTCGTTACTTTATGATCATCACTAGGCATGTCCATCAAAGGCTTTTGATCCTTCAGCGCCTCAATTTCCTCCTTGGAGAAAGACTTTTGATTTGCCGTGATCCGATAGCCTTCTGTTGCTTCCTTATTCAAGCCTTCATACGTGATATGATCGGCCTTCATGTCATGCTCGACATCATTTTTAATGACTTCATATTCTTTGCCGGTAGCCTGCCATTTTTGAAAAAACTGATAGCCTAAGAAAATATCTAAAATGAGGAAGGCAACGATGAAGATTGATTTTGTCTTATTCCACTCCACTGTTAGCCCCCTCCTTCCTCAATAAATCCTTTGTAATCGGCACAATTTTTCCATTTACTTTCATCGCCCAAACCGGTTCCAGTTCAACGAGAGGATCATCGTTGGTTGATGTTGATACCAATTGATAAGCAAGGAAGATCTGATCAATTTTGTCCGTATCATAAGCGGTTTGTTTCGAAAGCAGCATCTTCACTTCGCTGCCGCCCATGAGCTCTGTTTCACTTGTTTTAATCGGATTCGTTCCGAGACTGTAATTCGGCCGCTTATAGCTGAGAATATCATCATTCGCCCATTGCACCGTAATCGCCGATGTCGCCCCGAAAGGTTTGGCGGTGCTGTTAATGACCGGGATCTGATCCATAAAAATATAGAAGCTCAACTGCTGGCTGTCATTGATATTGAAAAATTGATAGTGATCCGTCCAGCTTCCGGTATCCTCAAGGTATTTTTGGCTCTTTTTGATTAATTCACCTGTTTGATAGGATGTGCTCTGCACCAAATTGCGCTGCTGAAATTGCACCTGTCTCTGGCTTAGATTCACATCTAACCGGCTGATCCCATCTGTCAGCACATTTCTGTTGTTGTAATTCGAATCTTCTCTTACAATGCTCGGATCACTAAACAAAGCCTGCTTAAAGGTATTTGTTTTAATCGATTCTGTGACAAATTCTTTTTTGTCCATCGTAAGCGGTTTGTTCGGCAGCAAGAACTCTTTCTTTGAGCCAATGGAGAACAAACTGAACGCCGGCATATTTGATTGCCTGTTTTTCAAGTCGTTCATAATGTTCCGGTAGTTTGCTGATTCAACCGTCACTTCAAGAATGAGCTGCTTGCTGTATGACACCAAATAGATTTTCTTGTTCGCTTTTGTTTCATTGAACGGGATCAGAATATGGTCAAACGAACTGTATTCAAACGACTGATTAGACCATTTAAACAGCGTTTGGAAAATATCAATCGGGATCGTATCGCTGAATTGCAAGTCAAGCTTGGCTTCAGAACCGCCTATTCCATAAAACCAGCTTTTGAATCCAGCCTTGTCATACTGATCCGAAATATCTTTAATTCCTTTCACATCCCAATGCGGCAAGTCAGACCAAATTTCTTCATAGAGGGCATTGTCATCCACTTTGTAATGAGCGCCGTCATCATGGATAAACATGTCCCTTGGCCTTACCGTTTCAGACAGCTTTTGGGTGGTTTTTTCGATTTTATGTTTCACACGAACAGTAGACTCTGTTGAGGATGAGCCTTCAGAAAAGTTTGGCTGGAACGTCCATATCCCCCATGTAAAAACAAGACTGATGACGACGAGTACCGTAAGTAATATCGTTTTTATATTTTCACGCTTCATCCCAATCATCCTCTTGTTCCTCTTTATATGGAAGAGTAAATGTAATCGTCGTGCCTTTTCCTTCTATGCTGTCCGCCCAAATATCTCCACCGTGCGCCTGTACCATTTCCTTGGCAATCGCCAATCCCAGACCGGTGCCGCCAAGCTTTCTCGTTCTCGCTTTATCCACCCTGTAGAAGCGGTCAAAGACTTTTTCGACATCTTTTTTCGGAATGCCGATCCCTTCATCCTTCACGCTGATATAGAGAAGTTCTTCCTCTTCATTGACATCAATCGAGAACGTGACATGTCCGCCTTCCGGTGAATATTTTAAAGCGTTAGAAATAATATTATCGAGCACCTGCGTTATTTTATCCTGGTCAATCTCGACATACAGATCTCTGTCCGGCAGATTGCGGATAAACTCCACATGCTGCTCTTTTGTCATTTCAAAACGGTCAATAATAAGTGACATAAACCGGACAATCTGAATCCATTCCCGGTTAAATTGATAATCTTTACTGTCAAATTTCGACAGCTGAAGCAGATCATTGACAAGCCGGATCATACGCTCTGTTTCATTTTGCGTCACCATTAAGAAGCGCGGAGCAATGTCTTTATTTTCCCACGCGCCTTCAGCTAACGCTTCTAAATAGCTGCGCATTGTCGTAAGCGGCGTCCGCAGCTCATGTGATACATTCGCAACGAATTCTCTGCGTTCCTGATCCATTTTCTCTTGTTCGGTTACATCGTAAATGACAGCGATTAAACCATCAATTTTGCCGTGTTCCCTTTGAATCACAGAGAAATTCACGCGAAGCACCGTTAATTCATCATCGCGCTCAATTTCAAGCAGCATAGAATCCTGCTGCTCCACTAAATCTTCAAAAGTATAATTCTCTTGAAGCCCCAGCAAACTCGTAATCGGCATTTCTAAGGCTGTTTCACGTGAAACGTTCAACAGCTCCAGAGCCGGGCTGTTTAAGAGAATAATTGCTCCGTTTCGGTTTGTGGCGATTACGCCGTCTGTCATATAGGCAATGACAGAGGCTAGCTTTCTGCGTTCTCCTTCAGTCATCGCCTGGGCATCTTCAAGCTCTCTCGTTAAGTGGTTAAACGTTGTGGCCAGCTGCCCAATTTCATCATGCCCGTACTTTTTAACCTTCCTCGAGAAATTCCCTTTCGCAAGCTCCATCGCCTGCTTTCGCATATCTGAAAGCGGGTGGGTAATGGTTCTTGCCAGAAAAATACCGAGAAGAGCCGTCAAAACAAGTGCCAAACCTGTGCCGGACGCCAATATCGTGTTGATCGTCTTCATTTGATTAAAGACATCTTCCATACTCGCGACAACATAGATCGCGCCGACAACCTCTTGGTTTTCAGTCATGACAGGCTTCGCGGAAATAAGAACTCTGATTTTGCTTTTCGGGTCATAATATTTTCTTAAATACGACTGTTTGGTAGAAAAAATTCTTTTGAAAATCAGATCGGTCGTTTGTTTCCCAGCCACTTCCTCACCGTACGGCTTTGAAGAACCGACCACTTCATAGCTTTTATCTACAAAGCTAATTTCCCGAACCTCATCACTTTTCGTGAAGTCATTCAAAATACGGCTGACGTCATCCTTTATGACGGTACTGTCGTTATCGCTCTTATATTCTTGTTCGATATAATAAGAAAGGTTGTCGATTCGCTGATTCAGCGATTGTTCATAAGAGCTGATCAGCGACTTCTCTACCTGATTGACAAAATACACACCAATGATTTGCATGGCAATGATAATCAAAAGCACATAAATCAAGGTAATCTTAAATTGGATCGACCGAAAAAAACCAACCTTATTCATATGGGCATTAGTCCTGTTCTGGGTTTCTCAAGTAATAACCTACACCACGGCGTGTGACGATCCAATTTGGATGGCTCGGGTTGTCCTCGATTTTTTCACGAAGCCGGCGGACTGTTACGTCAACCGTTCTGACATCGCCGAAGTAATCATAGCCCCAAACGGTTTGAAGCAAATGTTCACGGGTCATCACTTGTCCGATATGTTTTGCTAAATAATGAAGCAATTCGAACTCACGATGAGTCAATTCGATTGTTTCGTCTCGTTTTGATACAACGTACGCGTCAGGGAAGATGACGAGAGAGCCGATATGAATCTCGTTAGAGGAAGGCTCTTCCTCCGCAGGCGCTGTTGTCAGCTGGCGGCGCAGGTTCGCTTTTACACGCGCCAAGAGCTCGCGTGTGCTGAATGGTTTTGTGACATAGTCATCAGCACCGATTTCAAGCCCGATAACCTTGTCAATTTCTGAATCCTTAGCCGTCAGCATAATGATTGGCATATCGTATTTCTTTCTGACTTCGCGGCATACTTCAACGCCGTCTTTATTTGGGAGCATAATATCTAAAAGAATTAAATCAGGCTGAAGCTCTTCTACCATTTCAACGGCTTCGTTTCCGTCGTGGGCACAGTGCACTTCATAGCCTTCTTTTCTTAAGTTAAATTCCAATATATCTGCAATCGGTTTTTCATCATCTACTACAAGGATCTTTTTATCCATCATTTTGATTTTCCTCCTGCCGAATGACTTCATTTCATCTATATAACATTCGTTTCATCACTTATGGCCCATGTAAAGAATGGGTCCTTGTCTATTATAACGGTTTAAGGTCAAAAGATAAAAAAAATAAAGGTTTAGAAAAAAAACACATGTTTCACCTTTATCGCCAGTTGTTTATCTATTGTCATGCTGGTCAACTTTTTTTAAAAAAGATAACTTTATTGAAACCTCCCCTCACCGGAGTGCGTCTTTATCAATGACGTCTTCTTCTTTGAACCGGCCGCAGGGCCGGTTCTCCCTTTTTCTTCTATTATAACACTCCTCATGTTTGCCTTTTTCCTAAAAGAAAAAACGCACCTACGATTGCAGATGCGTTTGGTAAGTGGCTCGGGACGGAATCGAACCGCCGACACACGGATTTTCAGTCCGTTGCTCTACCAACTGAGCTACCGAGCCAAATGTTTTATTTTTCTCTACTAAGTAAAGTAAAATGGCGGTCCGGACGGGACTCGAACCCGCGACCTCCTGCGTGACAGGCAGGCATTCTAACCAACTGAACTACCGGACCTTACAGTAATTGCCCGGAGAGCTGTCGTGTCAGCTCTCACAGACAAATAAGGAATTTAGCAATAACGCTAAAGTAAATCAATGACCCGTACGGGATTCGAACCCGTGTTACCGCCGTGAAAGGGCGGTGTCTTAACCGCTTGACCAACGGGCCTTCACGAAATGGTGAGCCATGAAGGACTCGAACCTTCGACCCTCTGATTAAAAGTCAGATGCTCTACCAACTGAGCTAATGGCTCTTAAAGATGTCGGAATTTCTATAGAGCAAACGACTTAAATCTAGTTCTCATCTTGTACTCTATTGAAGCAGTTTCCGTAACAACGAGATTTATAATATCACGAACAAATAGAAGTGGCAATAACTTTTTTGGTTTTTTTTCATATTTTTTTCTCAGACCAACTTATATGCGGCTTTCAAACAAAAAACAAGCCCCTTAAATAGGGGCTTGCAGACATATTCTATTTAGTTCGCACGGTACACACTGCGAAGGACATTTGTTTGTGAGCGGTCTGGACCGACAGAGAAAATAGAAAGCGGAATGCCTGTCAGCTGAGACACACGCTCAAGATAATGGCGCGCATTTTCCGGAAGCTCGCTCAAGCTCTTCGCACCTGTAATATCCTCAGTCCAGCCCGGCATTTCTTCATATACCGGCTCACATTCAGCAAGTGCCTTAAGACTTGCTGGGAATTCTTCAATGATTTCGCCTTTGTAGCGGTACGCCACACAGATTTTCAACGTTTCAATTCCTGCTAGGACGTCAATTGAGTTCAGAGAAAGATCTGTAATTCCGCTCACACGGCGGGCGTGGCGGACAACAACGCTGTCAAACCAGCCGACACGGCGCGGGCGGCCTGTTGTTGTTCCATATTCGCGTCCGACTTCACGGATTTGATCGCCGATTTCATCTTTCAGCTCAGTCGGAAAAGGACCGTCGCCGACACGAGTCGTATATGCTTTTGATACACCGACAACGTGCTTGATTTTGGTCGGGCCGACACCAGAACCGATCGTGACACCGCCGGCAACCGGGTTAGATGACGTAACAAACGGGTATGTTCCTTGGTCGATATCGAGCATAACCCCTTGTGCGCCTTCAAATAATACACGGCGCCCTTCATCAAGAGCATCGTTTAAGACAACAGATGTATCGCAAACATACTTTTTAATCTGCTGTCCGTACTCATAATATTCGTCTAAGATATCCTCAAGTTTAAACCCTTCTGTCTCGTACATTTTCTCGAGAAGACGGTTTTTTTCTTCAAGATTGCGCTCAAGCTTTTCCGCAAACGCGTCACGGTCTAACAGATCCGCGATGCGAATTCCGATGCGGGCTGCTTTATCCATGTAAGCAGGGCCGATTCCTTTTTTCGTTGTGCCGATCTTGTTAGCCCCTTTACGCTCTTCTTCCACTTCATCCAATTTCAAATGATACGGCAGAATGACGTGAGCTCTGTTGCTGATTCTCAGGTTATCTGTACTCACGTTGCGCTCATGAAGATACGCAAGCTCTGTGACTAATGCTTTCGGATCTACAACCATTCCGTTTCCGATTACACACGTTTTATCCTTATAGAAAATTCCAGACGGGATTAAGTGAAGCTTATATGTGATTCCGTCAAACTTGATTGTATGCCCTGCGTTATTTCCGCCTTGATAACGGGCGATCACTTCTGCATTTTCTGATAGGAAATCTGTAATTTTACCTTTTCCTTCATCGCCCCATTGCGTACCTACTACAACTACTGAAGACATGTCCGTGCACCTCCGTTAACCTTTCAAAACGATTCTATTCAAACAAATCAAGTTTATCAGTGAAGAAACAGAAAGTCAATTGTAAATCCGAACATTAATTTATTGTAAATCTATATTCGTTCGCTTCCATTCGTTTTATAAGCGTTTTCTCACTGCTTTGTCATAAAAAGCTTGCGAAACTTTCATCCTTTAGCATAAGAAAGAATCACTTGCCTGATATCCCTTTTGAATTCATAAAAACGATCCGCCAGCCGTCCGGGTCCTCTATCGTCACGCCCCCATTGCTCCAGTACGGGTTCTCTGATTCGACCTCTTGATAGCCCATGTGCTTTAGCTTTGAAGTGATCGCTGCCAGTTCAACTGCATTCGGCACATAAAAAACAAGAAGGCTGTCGGGATGGGGAACGGGGGCAGTGCTTCCCCCTTCATACTGGGTGAATTCCAAATGATAATCGGCATGAGGAAGGCCGAACATGACACCGTCATACCCGTTATGCTGTGAAAATTCTCCTATTCGTTTCAAACACAGTCCCTCTTCGTAAAAACGAATAATCTCATCAAGCTGGCCCGTAGGACGCGCAATTCGGATTTGTGCTGCTTGAAAAGACGAAAAACGTTTTCCCATATTGTTACCATCTCCTTTTTGCACCATTTTATTAAAACGCTTTCAATTTTTCATCCGCTGAGCGAACGTCATTTCTTCCATCTTTCGAATGAAAAAAACCCCAAGAGCAGCTCTTGGGGCTTATGCGCCGGGCGGAACGCCTGCGTCATCAAAACGCCGTTCCAGGTTGACGAATTTGTTGTATTCTTTTACGAACGCAAGAGACACGGTTCCTACCGGGCCGTTACGCTGTTTGGCGATAATAATTTCGATAATATTTTTATTCTCGGTTTCTTTGTCATAGTAGTCATCACGATAAAGGAACGCGACAATATCCGCGTCCTGCTCGATACTTCCTGATTCCCGGATATCAGACATCATCGGACGTTTATCCTGACGCTGCTCAACACCCCTGGAAAGCTGAGAAAGCGCGATAACAGGGACTTGCAGCTCCCTCGCAATCGACTTCAGTTCACGGGAAATTTCAGATACTTCCTGCTGACGGTTGTCCTTTGAACGACCGCTTCCCTGAATCAATTGCAGGTAATCGATCAAAATCATGCCCAGCCCGCTTTCCTGCTTCAAGCGGCGGCACTTGGCACGGATTTCACTCACTCGAATACCCGGTGTATCATCGATGTAAATCCCGCTGTTCGATAGGCTTCCCATTGCCATCGTCAGCTTGCCCCAATCCTCTTCGGTCAGGTTACCTGTACGGAGATTCTGGGCATTGATATTTCCCTCGGCACAGAGCATACGCATAACGAGCTGCTCGGCACCCATCTCAAGACTGAAAATCGCTACGCTCTCATCGGTCTTCGTCGCCACGTTTTGTGCGATGTTCAGGGCAAAGGCTGTTTTCCCTACTGAAGGACGGGCAGCCACAATGATCAAGTCGTTGCGCTGGAAACCCGCAGTCATCCGGTCAAGCTCCGTAAACCCTGTTGGAATTCCCGTGATATCACCTTTTCGATTGTGAAGCTGTTCGATATTATCATAGGTCTGGACAAGGACGTCCTTAATATTTTGGAAGGCACTCGTGTTTTTGCGCTGTGCCACTTCCATAATCGTTTTTTCCGCTTCACTGAGTAAATCCTCGACCTCATCCTCACGGGTATACCCGTCTTGAGCAATCGTTGTCGCAGTTCTGATTAATCGGCGAAGAATCGATTTTTCCTCAACGATTTTCGCGTAATATTCTATGTTAGCCGCTGTCGGCACCGAGTTTGCGATATCTGTCAAATATGAAATACCGCCTACTTCTTCCAGCAGGTCTGTGTTCGCAAGCTCTGATGTAACTGTCACCAGATCAACCGGTTCACCTCGGTCACCGAGCACCAGCATCGCATTATAGATTTTTTGGTGGGACATTCTATAGAAATCATCTGGAATCAATACTTCTGAAGCCAGTGTTAAAGCAGACGGCTGTAAAAAAATAGCGCCTAACACGGCTTGTTCGGCTTCTATATTTTGCGGAGGAAGCCGGTCATTCAGAAGGTCTGTCATGCTAAGCACCGTCCTCTCATTAAAAAATCTCCAACCTCCATTCTACCATTTCTACAGAAAAAAAATAGAAAAATTGTCTGTTTCCTGTTTTTTTCAGTTAGCAGATTGGATCGTTTCGGACAGTAACAAGGCGGGAAAAATGCAATAAAACATAAGGGAGGAATGAAAGATGATAAAGAAATATGCGATTACACCTAATGTTGATGCGGACGGCTGGTTTATTGAGGTGGAGAATGTAGCGCCGACAGCTTTGTATACGTCTAAAGACGCCGCTATTGAAAAGGCCAAACAGGTGGCTAAGGAAAACAGTCCGTCTAAGCTTGTAATTTATGACCAGTTTAAAAATGTGGAAGAAGAACACTCATTTTAATGAATGAAAGCCTTCGCTGCAGCGAGGGTTTTTTAGCGGTTATCGGTTTATTTCATCCATTGGATGCCTATGTGCATCATCAAATCTGCCGCTTTTTGATACAGATCCCACTCCCCGATCGAAGCAAATTTCCCCATCAGCTCCTGAAGCTTTAACCTCATTGCTATATATTCTTCGAAAGTGACAGCTTTTTCAGTGTCTATTTGGTGTTCCTTCAGCATTTGTTTTAATAAGGATAACGGTGCGTGCATAAGAACCCTCCTTACCTCTTTTATAACGGTCATTTTCCGATTGCTCTATTCCTTTGTGACATCTTCTTACATTTCACATCTGATTCTTGTACAATGGACAGAAGAGAGGAGGGATCTTTTGTGAGACCTTTGCAAATTTCTGCCGAAACTGCACAAAAGCTTGCAGAGTCCTTGAATCTGCCGCTTGAACAGATCATGCATATGCCTCAGCATATTCTGCTTGCCAAAATGGCTGAACTGCAAAAAGAGGACAAATCATAGCCTTCATTCACATACTTGCTTACCTGTTTCGGGATAATATCATGTATATGTTAGAAAAGAGGAGTAACTGCTTTGCCACATCCACATAATAAAAAAATCCAATCATTTTGGCTGATCACCGGCATTATCTTTATCGCCTTTAACTTACGGCCCGCGATCACTTCAGTCGGTCCGGTCATCAGCTCTATCCGGGCAGAGCTGCACATGTCCAATGGGGCAGCCGGTTTTTTGACCGCACTGCCGCTGCTTTCGTTTGCAGTTCTTTCTCCGCTTGCACCTAAGCTTGGACAGCGCCTCGGTAATGAGCGAACTTTATGGCTAGGTCTCGTGATACTGCTGATCGGTGTTCTGACTCGTTCTACCGGCTATACTGCCGCTTTGTTTTTCGGAACAGCACTTATCGGCGTCGGGATTGCGATTGGTAACGTACTTTTGCCAAGCTTAATCAAACATAAATACCCTGAAAAGCCAGGGATCATGATCAGCCTGTATACGACATCAATGAATATATTCGCAGCTTTAGCATCGGGTGTCAGCGTTCCTTTAGCGACCCAGATGAATGGCGGATGGAAACAAGCCTTTCTCTTATGGGGCGGGCTGGCTTTACTTGCATTGCTAATCTGGATACCTCAGCTGCGCCATCGAGATACGGCAAACCAGACAATGAAGCTGCAATCCAGTTCCATTTGGGCTTCCAAAATGGCATGGTATGTCACCATCTTTATGGGCCTGCAATCGTTTTTATTTTACAGCAGCATCGCTTGGTTTCCTGAAATTCTCCGTTCACACGGGATTGATACGGCAACAGCCGGATGGATGGTATCACTCATGCAATTTGCGAGTCTGCCTTCCACTTTTCTGACGCCAGTTTTAGCTGACCGTGTGAAACAGCAGCGCGGTATCGTTGCGGCGCTGGCCTCAGTTTATCTGATCGGCCTTTGCGGATTATTAGCGGGCGGAAGCCATACATTGCTTGCCATCTGGATGATCATTATCGGTATCGGACAAGGCTCCAGCATTAGTCTGGCCCTTACTTTGATTGGTCTCCGCAGTGAAAATGCCCAACAGGCCGCTGCGCTGTCAGGCATGTCTCAGTCATTCGGCTACCTGCTGGCAGCAGTCGGGCCAATCTTTGTCGGCTATCTCTTTGACCAGACGCATTCTTGGACGATGCCGATTGTGCTTCTCATTGCTGCCCTGATCGTAATGGGAGCAGCCGGACAGGGAGCCGGACGAGATCGATACATTTTCCAGTCAGAAAAACAAAGAAATTCAGCATAAAGCGGGGAAGATATCTCCGCTTTTTTCTTTGAATATTTATGGTTTATTCATAAGTTTTTCATATTTGTTTTTTACAATGAGACACCATAAAGAGGTGAAAAACGATGAAAACCAAACGATTCGACGCAGCCCTTATTCTTATTTTGCTAGCAGCAGCTTTTTTGAATACGTATCACATTTGGCAGGATGATACAGCAAACCAGTACTATTTGGCGGCTGTAAAAAGCATGACGCAAAGCTTCCATAACTTTTTTTATGCGTCATTTGACCCTTCTGGATTTGTGACAGTAGATAAGCCTCCTGTCGTGTTATGGATTCAAACGATTTTCGCACTGATTTTCGGTGTTCACACGTGGAGTGTCATCATTCCCCAGGCTCTTGCCGGAGTTGGATCTGTCTTCCTTCTCTACAGAATGGTTAAGCCGACTTTTGGAGTTGGAGCGGCCCGCATTGCCGCACTTGTCATGGCACTGACCCCTATCGCAGTAGCTGTCAGCCGGACAAACAATATCGACAGCATGCTTGTTTTTACCTTATTGCTCGGTTCAACTTGTCTGCTTAGGGCAGTAAAACAAGGCAAGCTGGTTTGGCTGCTGACGGCATTTGCCCTGATTGGGCTCGCCTTTAATATGAAGATGATGCAAGCGTTTATGGTATTGCCTGCATTTGTGTTATTCTACCTGATTGCATCTCGGGTTTCTCTGAAGAAAAAAATCGGGTCCCTGCTTCTGTCTCTTGTCCTTCTGACAGGCCTTTCACTCTCATGGGCGATTGCAGTGGATTCAGCCTCTTCCTCAAGCCGGCCTTATGTAGGAAGCAGCCAGACTAACTCAGTGCTAGAACTGGCCTTTGGCTACAACGGCACAGAGCGTCTGTTTGGGCAAACTACGGGCCTTGCAAAGGGTGATATGAATGCTGCTGGCGGAGGGAACATGCAGAATCAAGACAACATGCAAGCGCCAAATGGCAACGGTTCATCTTTTTCTCAGAACGGTAATCAATCATTCGGAAACCATTCACAGGCGCCTCAGCCGCCTAACGGACAAACCGGCGCTCTCAATGGAGGCGGAGGCACACCTCCCACAGGTGGCAACGGACCTGGAAATGGAGGGCCTGGCGGCGGAGGCGGAAAAAGCGTGAATATGTTCGGCACCGGTGATCCTGGACCGCTTCGTCTCTTCCAATCAGCACTTTCCGGCCAAATCAGCTGGATGCTTCCATTCTCATTGATCGGATTACTGGGCGCAATCATCAGCTGGTACCGTGATCGCCGCGGACATGCTGCTAAAATGAAAGAAACGCTATTCTGGGCGGCTTGGCTTGTTCCCGTGGCTGGTTTCTTCAGCATCGCAGGATTCTTCCACCAGTATTATTTGATTATGCTGGCACCGCCGATTGCCGCCCTTTCTGGTATCGGATGGTATACGATGCACCGCTTATACAAAAATAATAAAGACTGGTCCAGCTATCTTCTGCCGGCAGCCGTCTTGATCACAGCCGTGTTTCAGGTGTATATTCTGAGCGCTTATACAAGCCAAATCGGCAGTGTATGGATGTATGTCCTGGGGCTCTTAGGACTGGGCATCACCCTTGCACTTCTGATGCTTAAACGCAGCCATCCGTTCAGTAAGCTGCTGACCATCATCAGCTTGTGCGTTCTGCTTCTCACACCAGTTTACTGGTCAGCAACGCCGCTTCTATACGGTGGCAACAGCGTCCTTCCTGAATCCGGCCCGCAGCTCAAAGGCTCAGCAAACGGCGGGAACATGTTCTCTTCAGAGGTCGACAGCGGGCTCCTGTCCTATCTGAGAAAACACAATACCGGCGAAGAGTATTTATTTGCTACTTTGACAACCGTAACAGCTGCGCCATACATCATTTACGAAAATGAATCTGTTATGGCAATGGGCGGGTTTAACGGCACGGATCCCATTCTGACTGTGTCGGAACTGAAAAAACTGATCAAAGAAGGCAAAGTGAAATACTTCCTTCTGTCAGAAAACAACTCAGGCAACAGCGAACTTGTTTCCTGGATTAAGAAAAACGGAAAAGAAATAACATCTGACGAGTACAGCGGTTCCTCCAGCAGCACAAACAGCGTGCAGGGAATGCGAAGAGGACCTGGCGGAGAAAGCCAGCAAACTCTTTATCTCGTGGAATAAAAAAAGAGGCTTGGATGAATCCAAGCCTCTTTTCTATTAAGCTTCTTCTTTTACATGTACCTTTAACACAGCCTGCACTTCAGGATGCAGCTTCACAGGCACGTTTGTATATCCTAATGCACGAATGCCGTCCGGCAGTTCAAGCTTCCGCTTATCTACTTTAATGTTATGGTCTTTTTGGAGCTGTTCAGTGATTTGCTTGCTTGTCACTGAACCAAATAAACGGCCGCCCTCACCTGATTTTGCGCTAAGCTCAACAGTCAGTTTTTCTAATGTCTCTTTCAAGCTCTTAGCCTGCTCAAGCTCAGCAATGGCTTCTTTTTTCTCTTTCTGCTTTTGTCCGTTTAACGCGCTGATGTTTGAAGCGTTCGCTTCAACCGCGAGGCCTTTTTTAATTAGAAAGTTATGCGCATAACCGTCTGCTACGTTTTTGACTTCGCCTTTTTTTCCTTTTCCTTTTACATCTTGTAAGAAAATAACCTTCATCTCTGTACGCCTCCCTCAAAATACTCATCTATGGCGTGCTTCAGCCGTTCCAGCGCTTCAGAAACTGAAATGCCGGACAACTGAGTCGCCGCATTTGTTAAATGCCCTCCGCCTTCCAGGGCCTCCATGATGATCTGAACATTTACCTCGCCAAGCGACCGAGCACTGATACAAACCGTTTGTTCATCCCGTCTCGCCACCGCAAATGAAGCCTCAACCTCACTCATCGATAGCAGCGAATCGGCAGCCTGCGCAATCAGCACTTGATCGAAGTATTCCTCTTCATTTTCAGGAAGAGAAGCAATCGCAATGTTATCTTTATAGAGGACCGTATGCTGGATCAGCTTCGCCCGTTTAATATAGGAATCAACGGTTTCTTTCAGAAACTTCTGCACCAGCACCGTGTCGGCGCCTTTTGCCCTTAAATAAGAAGCCGCATCGAAAGTCCGCGAGCCCGTGCGGAGAGAAAAGCTCTTTGTATCCACTATTATACCAGCTAATAGGGCTGTTGCTTCAATCATATTGATTTTTAAGCGCTTCGGCTGATATTCAAGCAGCTCTGTCACCAATTCCGCTGTGGAAGAAGCGTATGGTTCCATATAAACGAGCAGCGGATCTCTGATAAACTCCTCACCTCTTCGGTGATGGTCGATGACCACGATATGTTCAATTTTATTGACCAGCCGTTCCTCCATGACGAGTGACGGCTTATGTGTATCAACGATCACAAGCAGTGTGTCATCATTGGAAATCTCCATTGCTTCTTCAGGCGTAATAAATCTTGACCACAGTTCTTCATATTTTTTGATTTCCCCAATCAAACGCTGCACACTTGATCCGATTTGGTTTGGGTCAATCACGATAAAACCATCTTTGTTATTTGCCTGAGCCACCTTTAAAATCCCGATCGCTGCGCCGATAGAATCCATGTCGGGGAATTTATGCCCCATGATAATCACATTGCTGCTTTCGGTGACGATTTCCTTTAAGGCGTGAGAAATCACGCGGGCCCGCACCCTTGTTCGTTTCTCCATTGGGTTTGTTTTACCGCCGTAAAACTTCACCTTGCCGTTTGGCAGCTTAATGGCTACCTGGTCTCCGCCGCGTCCCAGTGCTAAGTCCAAGCTGGATTGCGCCAAATCGCCAAGTTCTTTCAGGGAAGAGACTGAAGCCCCGACACCGACGCTTAACGTCAGCGCTACACCGTCAAACGAGGTTTTTTCCCGCACTTCATCAAGAATCGAAAACTTCGAATTTTCGAGTTCAGTTAAGATGTGTTCATTAAGTACAGCGATAAAGCGTTCTGAAGACGTCCTTTTCAAGAAGATCCCGTACTCCTGCGCCCAAGCGTTCAGCAAAGATGTCACCTGGCTGTTCATCGTGCTTCTCGTCTGGTCATCCAATCCTTGTGTCACATCATCATAGTTATCAAGGAAAATATATGCCAGGACGGTTCTTTCGTTTTCATATAGCTTTTCAATCTGAATTTGTTCTGTTACATCAAAGAAATATAAGAGACGCTCATCCCGTTTGATGACAACCCTAAACTTGCGGTCATTCAATGTAACCGTTTCCGATTCCACCTCTTGTTTGATAAGCGGCACTACCGATTCACAAGTATCGTAAAGTGATCTCCCCACTAAAGTGCTTTCATTGAAGCAAGAGGAAAGAAACGGATTTGCCCATTCTATATAATATTGGTCATTAAAAAGCATGATTCCAATCGGCATTTCCATCAATGCCTCTTCACCGACTTTTTTCAACCTGTAGGACAACGTAGAAATATAAGCATCAATCTCTTTTCGAATAAGAGAATCAGCACGCTTAATAAAAAACAAAATAACTGCCAGCAGCAGCACTTCGACGGTTCCTAATATCCAGTTAAAATAAAAGCTGATGAGGATTGTAATAATTGACAGAGCAATCAATGCATAGATGGGATACCGAAACAGCGGTTTTTCATAAAAGCTTGGCATTTCTATCACTCCCCACCATGTGAGTAAAACTCATGTTCACTTCACCTTATTCCTTATATGAAAGCCCATATCTAAAACGCCTAAAATGCGAATGGCCGCCATGAAGACCGGATGAACAAACCCAAGTATGACAGCAATCACAGCCGCAGCCTTTGGATATTGTTTCTTATGGCAATAGAAAAAGATAAATGATAAACCTTGGATGAAAATCAGAAACCCGAGTATAAACTCCCCATTTAAAGCGATAGAGTACAGCATTTGGCCTTTTTCTAAAGGCAAAAATGAAAGCATGACAATAATCAAATACAGTACTACAACACTTTGCGGAAACTTCAACTCTCTAAAAGGCTTTAGATTAGGAATATCGGGGGAGAATCGCCTTAAGAGCGGCTTAGCGATAAGGTAACTGAGGAAAGAAAAAATAACTCCTACCATCACAATAGCTGTTGGAAAAAGATATTGAACGATACCCAATTGTTCTTCCATCAGTTTTAATTGCTTCTCAAACTGTCCAGCATTGCCCGACTGCTTCGCTACAGTTTCTACAATATCAAGAGATTGCCGGTATTGTGTCATCGCCTCATCAATGATATTGATACCCAAAAACTGAATGCTTATCACAAAATAGAAGACAATACTAAGCATATAAATAAGAGCGCCCGAAATAATGGCGTGCCCGGGCTCTTTCCTTTTGAAAAAATGTCCCATGGCAATGCCGGCGCAAGCTGACATAAAAGCTACAATAAGCCCGTTAAAGGACCCGACAATAAAAACAACCGGAAGACTGACAGCGCCCATCCATATCCCTAGCTTCAATCCATGTCTGATCGTGTACAAGATCATTGGCAGCGGCAGTGCAAATAACAGAATTGTTCCAATCACAGGAACATAAACAACCAGAAGCGTAATGATCGCAAACAGACTGATTAAAATAGCACCTTCCATTAAAGCTCTCGTTTGTTTCACTTAGTCACCTCGTATCATCCTGAACATACGAATAGAAAAGAGCAGCATAAACGACTGCTCTTTTTCATCGCTGCAACATACGTTGCACCGAATGTTTTTATATCATCTCTAAATTTTACTTTTATATTTTAACATAAGTCCAAATCGCAAGTAAAATAACGCTAATGTTTCATGTGAAACATGAAAAATGAAAAGACATTCTTTGAAAAGAATGCCCATCACAATTAATGTTTATCATCCATAAAGCCAGAAGATTCCTTGTTTTTCTTTTTCGTTTTTCTGACATACATAAAAATTAAGATCACCAGTAAAAGGGTTGTTGCTTGCAGAACGCCGCTGCTAAACAAGAAAAAGTTCTTTATCATGTCCCACATTGTGTTTCACCTCTTTGTGCATGTTCTCAACCCGTATCCTATATAAGGTGAATTTCCCTTTTTAAAAACTTCAAAACATCATGAACAACATTGAGCATTGGGCATATGCTGATATGGAATCTGATCGATAAAGGAGAATTTTCACATGGATGAACGCAGAACATTGGCTTGGCATGAAACATTAGAAATGCACGAGCTGGTTGCTTTTCAATCAAACGGACTCATTAAACTGAAGAAAATGATAAGAGAAGTAAAAGACCCTCAGCTCAGACAGCTTTATAACGTGTCTATTCAGGGTGTTGAGCAAAATTTGAGAGAGCTTCTTCCGTTCTTTCCACAGGCTCCGCACAGAGAAGATGAGGAAGAAGAACGCGCAGATAACCCATTTTACAGCGGTGACCTGCTCGGTTTTGCCAAAACATCTGTCCGCAGCTATGCCATCGCAATTACAGAAACAGCAACACCTCAATTAAGAAACGTACTGGTCAAACAGCTGAATGCTGCCATCCAGCTGCACGCCCAAGTTTATCGATACATGTATCAGCATGGATATTATCCGTCTTACAACCTTTCTGAACTGTTGAAAAACGATGTCAGAAACGCCAACAGAGCCATTTCAATGAAATAAAACAAGCAGCAAAGGAGTTTTCCCTTTGCTGCTATTTCTGCTGATCCTTCAGTAAGCCGTTCGAACGATAAGATTCCAGCACGTCTCTGTTGGATTCTCCCCATTCTTTCATTTGCAAAACAATCGGTTCAAGCGTTCGCCCGAATTCCGTCAGAGAGTACTCAACTTTGGGCGGCACCTGGTGATAAACCTCACGGTGCACGATGCCGTCCGCTTCCAGCTCCCTCAGCTGGAGAGTAAGCATTCTTTGAGTAATACTCGGGCAGATTCGCCGAAACTCATTAAATCGTTTCTTGCCATCTATCATGTGATAAAAAAGAATTCCTTTCCACTTTCCGCCAATGACATCTAGAGTGAATTCAACTGGACAGCCTTCTTTGTTCGGGTATATATTCTTTTTTTCACTCATTCTTGACCCTCCAACAGTACCTTTTTTGATACTACATTACATTTTGCAACTAAGCTACCCAGTATTTTACACACCTTTTCTTCTCAGCTCAAAGAAAATGCTTCTTATTCACATCAATTTTTAAGGGTTTGCATGATTACACCTGCAGCCAGACGTGTTAAACTATATAAAGATTACACTACTTAAAAAAAGGATAGGAGCTATCATGGAAAAGATACTTATTTTCGGACACCAAAACCCAGACACAGATACGATTTGTTCTGCGATCGCTTATGCTGATTTGAAAAACAAACTCGGCTACAATGCTGAGCCTGTCCGTCTCGGACAAGTCAACGGCGAAACACAATACGCGCTTGACTATTTCAAACAAGAAAGCCCGCGTCTTGTTGAAACAGCTGCAAACGAAGTAAACGGCGTTATCCTGGTTGACCATAACGAACGCCAGCAAAGCATCAAAGACATTGAAGAGGTTCAGGTTTTAGAGGTTATCGACCATCACCGCATCGCTAACTTTGAAACAGCTGAGCCGCTTTACTATCGTGCTGAGCCTGTAGGCTGTACGGCTACCATCTTAAACAAAATGTACAAAGAGAATAACGTGAAAATCGAGAAAGAAATTGCCGGCCTTATGCTGTCTGCGATCATTTCTGATTCCCTGTTATTTAAATCTCCAACTTGCACGGACCAAGACGTAGCAGCAGCAAAAGAGCTTGCGGAGATCGCTGGCGTAGATGCTGAAGAATACGGCTTGAACATGTTGAAAGCAGGCGCTGATCTAAGCAAAAAAACAGTGGAAGAGCTCATTTCTCTTGATGCGAAAGAATTTACGCTCGGCAGCAAGAAAGTCGAAATCGCACAAGTAAATACAGTGGACATTGAAGATGTGAAAAAACGCCAAGCTGAATTAGAAGCTGTGATCTCAAAAGTTGTGGCTGAGAAAAATCTTGATCTCTTCCTTCTCGTTATCACAGATATCTTAGAAAATGATTCACTTGCTCTTGCAATCGGTAACGAAGCAGCGAAAGTGGAAAAAGCGTTCAACGTTACATTAGAAAACAACACAGCCCTCTTAAAAGGCGTTGTTTCCCGTAAAAAACAAGTCGTTCCTGTCTTAACAGACGCAATGGCTGAATAAGCAAAAAGCATCCCGCGTCGGGATGCTTTTTCTTATTCACCCAGCTTCTCAATTTGTCCCATCACATCAGTAATTTGCTTTGCGTTTTGGACCAGGTCTGACTGCTCCAATTCTTTAAGCGATACCTTGCCATCCTCGGCTTGTTTCAACACCTCTTCAGCGCTTTTCTGCAAGGTTTCGTTATGTTCCTGAATGGTTTGATGAATCTCCGCTGCGGCATCAGGCGGCGTTAATTCATTAAAATCAGCGGCAGCCTTCTGAATCGACTCAAGCTGCGCTTCAAGTTTTTCTTTCGCCTCGGTGTCATTTACAGCTTTCTCAGCCAATTCAGGCGCTTCCTCTGCAAATGTCTTCACCTTCTCCACATAACCAGCTGCTTCACTCGTATAGTTCAATCCGTCGTTCACCTGATCAAGCATGCCGCATCCGCCTGCACTCAAAAGTCCCACTCCGGCAAGTACTGTCAAAATGATCTTCATCTTCAGCCCCCCTCATCGTTTCTTTTTCATTTTTTCTTTTAAGATCGGAATCAATTTCTCTTTCGCTAACGGCAGCCCTTTCCTCACCAATTCACGCTTCAGCCACTTTTTCAGCTTAGACATTCTGATGCTCCTCTCCCTTTTTGATAAAAATGAAAAAACTCCACCAATTTGGTGAAGTTCCTGAAACAAAAAGACCTTCACCAAATCAGATTTGGCAAAGGTCTCGCTAACAATGAGATTGCCAGCAAAGCCGAGGACACCTTGTCCCGTAATGACGACTTTACTGTGAAAGCTACTCCCCTTTGGAGTGTTCATTTTTATTACTTTCATTCTAAAGCACCGATCTGTTCCAGTCAAATTCCTGCCGTTTATATAAAAGCGCGCTGTGGTATTTAAAATTTGAATGGTTTTTCCATCAGGAGATCATGCTATGACAGAGGAGGTTTTCATCATGAGTCAAGAGCGCGTGAAACGGCCTGGGCATACCAGATGGTACATATCTTCGTTACTTAGCGGCATTATTATTCTTAATTATTTTGACCGAGTGGCCATCTCGGTAGCGGCCCCTGCGATACAAGATTCGTTTCACCTTACTGCAACTGAACTCGGCATCGTGTTTTCCATTTACACCTATTCCTATACACTGATGCAGCTGCCTGTCGGAAGTTTGCTGGACCGTTTTGGGGTCGCATGGGTCACGAGGGTTGGAATGACAATATGGAGCTTTTTAACGATCCTTCTTGCTTTTTTGCAAGGAAAATTGCTGTTGTATCTGTTCCGGTTTCTCATTGGGCTGACGAGCGCCTCTGCGTTCCCTGCTGCCTCTAAGGCAACCGCTCTCTGGTTTCCTCCAAGTGAGCGGGGATTGGCAAACTCACTGTTCGATTCGGCCGCCAAGTTTTCAAATGTAATCGGCGCGCCATTGGTCGCTTTTCTTGTCACAACATTTGACTGGCGTGTCGCTTTTTTGACGATTGGATGCATCAATGTGCTGTTTACGATCTTTTTCTGGCAGTATTATGAACAGCCTGAACGGCACAAACGCATTTCTAAAAGTGAACTAAACTATATTCAAAAACACAATGCCATTACAACAGAGCAAATCCCTTACAAAACGGGCCCGCTTTTAAAAAAGCTTTTCACCAATCGAAAAGTATGGGGCTTAATGATCGGATTTACAGGGTACGGGTATACATTCAACCTGCTGCTCACCTGGCTTCCGACTTTCTTTAAACATACATACGGTATGGATCTCATGTCGTCCGGTTTATTTACGGCAGTGCCGTGGCTGATCTCAACCATTTCCGGAATTGCCGTCGGCGGCTGGCTCGTCGATTATTTTATTAAGAAAGGCTATCCTAACACCAAGGTGTACCGAACCGTAATCATAGTCGGAATGAGCTTTGGCTTTTTCTTCTTAGGCTCCATTCTGACGAACAATATTACCGTAGCCATTATTTGCATTTCCATCGGACTCGCCGGAATTTCAGCAACCGCTCCAGTCGGCTGGTCCATCTCCGCAGAACTCGCGCCGATCGGTTCCGTATCCATGCTGAGCTCCATGGTGAATCTCGCAAACAACCTGTTCGGAGGCATTATTGCTGCGTCACTGACAGGGTATTTGTTTGATGTGACAGGCTCCTTTACCCTCAGCTTTCTGGTAGCTGGTTTTGTGCTGTTGCTGGGATTGGTTTTTTATGTGTTTGTATTAGGGGATGTAAAACGAATTAAACTGGAATGAAGAGTGCTTGCTGAAAAGCACTCTTTTCTTTGAATCCGCCAGGTGTTATTTTCTTTCTCCCACATTCACTAGGCTGTCTTCGGACGAAAACACCACCATTTTATCCTTGACTCCAACCAAAGGTAAGGCCTCATAGTGAAAGAAGAAAGGAGGAGTCGGATGGTGAAATTAACAGTAAAAGAACTATCCAATATTGCGAATGTCACAATCAAAACGCTTTATCATTACCACAAAATCGGCTTGCTAGCCCCAAAGGAAATAAGCGAAGCCGGATATCGGTACTATGGTGCTGACGAACTAAAAAGACTGCAGGAAATCCTTTTTTACAAAGAATTAGATATTCCTTTGTCAGAAATCAAAAGATTATTAAATGAGGATGCTGAAAGAACAAGTACATTAGAAAAACAAAAAAAGCTGTTTGAAAAGAAAATTGAAAAGTATCAGCGTCTCATTCAAACAGTCAACACATCTTTAGAATACACGAGAAAAGGCGAAAACATGGATCATAAGGTAATGTTTAAAGGATTTGAAAGCACTGAAGAATGGAAACAATCTTTAGCAGAACAAAATGGGTATTTAAAAGAGCGTTACGATTTTGAATTGGATACACATACAATCAATGTCGATGAAATGAACAAAATGGCAATAGAGGCTAAACATTTTCTTGATAGGATGGCTGATTTTTTAAGAAACGGTGTAACGTATCATGACCCTTCCGTGCAAGAGCATGTCATGAATCATCTTAAGTTCCTAAATCAGAACGGGCATCCGACAAGTAAAGAAGATTACGTAAAACAAACACGTTTTTTTATGCAAGATGATTTCCATAGAGGAATGTTCGAAGAGCAGCAAGCCGGTTTATCTTATTATTTGGTTGTCGTTGCAGAACACCTGTAGTGTTTTGTCACCCTTTATAGGGTGACAGCCATCAGGATTACGAGACAGCACCGCCAACAATCGAAACATTCTGCCGGTCAACGGCAAAACGCCGTCCGTTCCATTTTAATACGGTTTGAACATATCCCAATGAGTCGGCGTTATACCTTCCCGCTATCCGCTGGTACGCCAATAATTCGTATACGCCATCTCTGTCAAAATCAACCGGATACAAGCCCGATAAAGGATTCACCCATCCTTCTATCGGCATTTTTAACACACCTTGGCTGTTATAAATCTCATTCAAATATTCCCGGCCCTTGTAAGTAAGGTCGAGGATATACGTTTCGTTTTGCTGATGACTGATGACGCTCGCTTTATATTGATTTTGATACCTCACACTGTACTTTAATTCATCATTCAATACATCTGAATTGAAAATTCGCCGGAACTGCCTGTTTAGATAGGCAAACACATATGCATAAATAGCACCGCCACTTCCCCCTGTATCCATAACCACTGCCACATCCTCAATCTTGTCGCCTGTCATATCCCCCAGAAAAAGTGACGGATTGTATCCCATATTGTTTTGAAGCTGAATCTGCTGCTCCTGATGGGTTCTGCCATCACGGATCACCAATGTGATATCTCTCCATAACGGGCTGCCGGGCATTTGATTTCCAGTTAGAAAGACCTCGTCAATAACGCCGTCTCCCGTTACATCGCCGCGGGTAGATGCAATGATTGCACGTGAGGAGACGGGCTGCCGAAATAAGTATGGATGTTGAACAAATCCTCTGCTTTCATAAAACCAATAAGGAGCCATTCTGATGTCATACACATTCAATTGTGTCACCTTCCCTAATCAGCTGAATGAATCATTATATGCAGGAATGGCACATCAAAGACATATCTTACACACCAATTAAATCCGTACCATAAGAGTTATCGATTACACAAAGCCACTCGCCTTGCGCATTCTTCTTAAATACATAGGTCGCCCTTCTTTCCATCGCATACTCGGAGTCCTTTTTATCCGAATCAAGCAGTGTCTGAGAAAGGATGAGTACCGTGTCACCTGCTTCCAACAGGATCATTTCCCCTTGTGTCGGGACAATATGATGATTGAAATAGTTTGCAATCGTGATAAACGCTTTTTTGATTTCTTCTTTGCCTCGCGCGATCATGCCCGGCTTCACAACTAAAATGGCATCTTCCGAATAATAATTCATCAGTGTATCAAAATCTTCATTTTGGATTGCCAAATCACACGCAGAGATGATGTCTTTCAATTGCTGTTCCAAATGAATTCCCCCAATCATCATGATTGGATATATTATACATCGTTAGTTCACTGAAACCGTGAAAACAAAATGAAAAGTATCCTATTTTCCTATATAATCAAATAGATATATTTAACAAAGTACCCAAGTGAAGGGGTGGACATTATTGTCTGCGGAAGTAACGTTACATGACAATATACATCATGATTTAAGTGCGGATTGCCAGCACTGTTTTGGCCTGTGCTGTGTCGCCTTGCCTTATGCGAAGTCGGCAGATTTTGCTTTTGATAAAGACGGGGGCACACCTTGCCGCAACTTACAATCAAACTATCAATGTTCTATACATAAAGATCTCAGAGAAAAAGGATTTCGAGGCTGCTCTGCATATGAATGCTTTGGCGCCGGCCAAAAAGTATCCCAAATCACTTATGAGGGAAAGGATTGGCGAAACAGCCCCGAAACGGCCAACCAGATGTTTGACGTTTTTCCTATCATGCAGCAGCTGCACGAAATGCTCTGGTATTTACATGAAGCTCTTTCTATAGATATAGCCAAGCCGATTCATCCTGAACTGAGAACCAGTTTCGAAAAAATAGAAAGGCTCACCAGGCTCAGCAAAGAACGCTTGCTGACACTGCAGGTGGACGAGCATCGAGCTGAGGTCAATGAATGGCTGTTAAAAACGAGTGAGCTGGTGCGTGCCCAAGCCCGCCATCCAAAACTCCCGAAAAAAGTCAGCCGGGGAAGTGTCCTGATCGGCGCGAAACTGAAAGGGCTTGATCTGCGAGGAGCAAATCTAAGAGGGGCGCTGCTCATAGCCGCAGATCTGAGAAATGCCGATTTGAGAATGACAGACTTTATCGGTGCAGATATGAGAGACGCTGATCTCAGCGGCGCCGACCTGACCGGGAGCATCTTTCTGACACAGGCACAGGTGAACGCCGCCAACGGCGATTCGAACACAAAGCTGCCGCCGTCTTTACGAATCCCTGCCCATTGGAAATAAAAAAGGACCCGCTTATGGTCCTTTTTTGCTGTCATCAATTGAATCCTTTTTCGTTGCTTTTATCCGGCACTTTCGCACTTCTTGCCAAGTATCCCGACAGCCATAACGCAATCAGCAGCATGAAGGTGATCATACCGACAACGCCCAGCCAATGAAAACCAGACCAGAATAGCCCTCCGATTGTTCCGAAAACACTTGAACCGGCATAATAAAAGAACAAATACAGCGATGAAGCCTGTGCTTTGTTGTGAAGAGCTCTCCGTCCCACCCAGCTGCTGGCAACTGAATGCCCTCCGAAAAAACCGAAAGTAAAGAGGGCAATCCCCAGAATTTTCACTGCCAGCATACTATTTATCGTGAATAAAGCACCTGCAATGACGATGAAAATATTCATCACCAATATTTTCGGATAGCCATACCGATCAACCATTCTTCCAATGAAAGACGAGCTGAAAATGCCTACAATCATCACAATAAAGATCCAGCTGGAAAATGCTTTATTAAGCGAATACGGCGGGCCCAACAGCACATACACAATGTAATTAAACAAGGCAACATTGCTTCCGAGCAGCAAAAAACCAATGAGAAACAAGCTGAATAGTTTTCGGTCCTTCAAGTGGTCGATCAGAGACATTCCCAATTTCCCGAGCTTCAATTTTCTTGGCGTAAAATGCCTGGATGGCGGCAAATTTATAAAAAATATAACACTAGCAATCAAACTAATGACACCAATTGTCCCCATCGCCATATGCCAATTCAAGTACTCGCTCAGGAGCCCGGAAACGATCCTTCCGAAAACGGCGCCGATTGCATTTCCGCTGATATATAGCCCCATCGCTGATCCAAGACTTCCGGGTTCAATTTCTTCCCCAAGATAAGCCATCGCAATCGACGGAAGGCCTGCGAGCGCAACGCCTTGAATGGTTCTCAATACGAGCAGTGTATGAAAGCTCGGACTAAAGGCCGATGCCAGACAGAGAACCGATGCGGCCAGCATGGAAATACCCATAATAGGCTTGCGTCCCCACACCTCGGATAATGAACCAAAGACAAGCATGCTCACAGCTAACAGCATTGTGGTAACAGATAAAGAAAGACTCGCCGCAGTAGGCGTTACATGAAATTCCCGCGTGAATTCCTCCATGAGCGGCTGTACGCAATATAGAATCGCAAATGTATTGAAACCCGCAGCGAAGAAAACAAACGTAATTTTTCGAAAAACCGGTGTGCCTTTTCGAATGTATGTCATCGGGACTTTATCGGTCCCTCATCATGTTGTGGAGCACTGCCATTCATAAACAACCATCCTTTATATCTTCCGAATTCAAACATCCTCGAGTCTGTTTATATTACTATCTTAGCACCGTTGATATATGTTGTATAATGCATATAAAATATCATTTTCATGCTTATATGTAATAAAGGAGGGATGATAATTGGAATGGGAACAACTTGAATATTTTCAAACACTGGCCCGAATGCAGCACGTCACGAAAGCCGCAAAAAGCCTCTCCATCACACAGCCTGCGCTTTCACGCTCTATCGCCAGGCTGGAAAATCATTTGGGTGTGCCGCTATTTGACAGGCAAGGACGATCCATTAGCTTAAATCAATACGGACACATTTTTTTGCGGCGGGTTCAGGCGATGATGAAGGAGTACACCGAAGGAAAAGAAGAAATCCAAGCCTTATTAAAGCCAGACCAAGGCGTAGTCTCTCTCGGTTTTTTACATACATTAGGCACCACGCTCGTGCCCGATCTCATCGGCTCCTTTCAGCAGGAATACTCCAACATTTCCTTCCAGCTGAAGCAAAACCACTCTTATTGGCTGCTTGAACGATTAAAATCCGGGGATCTGGACCTCTGTCTCCTCGCTTCGATTAAGCCTGAAAATCCGATCCAATGGATCAAGCTGTGGAGTGAAGAACTCTTTGTATTTGTGCCAAATGATCACCCATTAGCCAGTCGCGAAAGCATTACCCTGAATGAGATTGCCGGGGAGCGTTTTATTTTATTGAAAAAGGGCTATGCGCTTCGGATGACGGTCGATGAGCTGTTTGAGAAGGCTGATATACAGCCGAACATTATGTTTGAAGGAGAAGAAGCAGCTACTGCCGCAGGTTTTGTGGCAGCCGGACTGGGCATATCTATTCTCCCAGACCTGAAAGGCTTAGACCAAAGCAAAATCACCAAAATCCGCGTCAGCTGGCCGGAATGTCAGCGTGTCATAGGAATTGCCTGGATAAAAGGCAGGTTTTTATCACCGGTTGCTGAGACCTTTAAACAATATGTGATCAGCCATTTTTCTGAGTAGGGAGGATTCAAGCATGAATATCAAAAAAATCACGTCAGAACAGGATTTACATACAGCGTTTGAAATCAGAAAGGCAGTATTTGTAGAGGAACAAGGCTGTCCCATTTCGGATGAATTCGATGAGTTCGATACACTCCACGGTGATTGCCAGCACATCCTGGCTTATCATCAGAATGTACCTGTTGGCACTGCACGTGTCCGTATCGTTGGCCACACGGGGAAACTGGAACGAATCTGCATTCTGAAGTCTTACCGCAAATTCGGTTTGGGAAAAGTGATCGTCGATGCATTAGAACGTATTGTGAAAGAACAAGGCATTTCTGCCTTCAAACTGCACGGCCAGACACAGGCGGCAGGCTTTTATGAAAAGCTCGGCTATCAGACTGCATCAGAAGAATTTATGCTGGACGGCATTCCGCATGTGCTGATGACAAAACAAGACGATTCTGCTTTATAGATTGTTCACAAATTTGTCACTTATGAGCATGAACGGTTCATTGGTATACTAATCACCGATTATGGAAAGAAGGAATGATTGTATGCCAGCAAATAAAAAAGAGAGTCTTATATTTGGCGTGATGATGTGCTTTGGAATGGTCTGCGTCATGTCGATTTACAATGCCATCATCAACGGAGCCATTCATGATTTTTCACTGGTGACCGTTTTTGAAATGGTCATCGGTTTTATGGTCGCCCTCCTGTTAGATATACTGTTAGTGGGCCCCCTCGCCAAGAAGATTGCATTCCGCATGCCGTTTGACAAGACTAAAAAAATTTATATCATCCTTGCCATGTCAACTTGTATGGTGATTGGCATGGTACTTTGTATGTCTGTGTTCGGTTTAGTGACAGCGGTTCTAGCAAATGGGCTGAACGGGGACAGCCTCTTCAGTGCTTATCTTATGATTGTGTTGAAAAATTTCATCCTGGCCTATCCATTGCAATTACTGATTATGGGCCCATTAGTCAGAGGGATTTTCATGAAATTTGTAAAACCAAAGCTCACAACTGCAATTTAAATAGAATAGGAGTGAGCCTGACACTCACTCCTTTTGCTCATGAATCGAATGTAAAACAAGCTCCGCAAAAGCCTCTGCGGCAGGCAGCTGCCATTTTTTCTTTTTGGGTGTGAGTAAATCGGATCGAGGGCTTCACCATGCTGGAGATTTTTCAGCTTATGTTTTTCACTTCCATTAATCCCTATACCTTACCACATAGTTTTTATACAATTCTTCGTTATAAAGGATTTCTTCGCCATGTGAAGAGCAAATGAGCGTTGGTTTGATTTGATCTATGATTGAGCCGCTGTCGATGTTCTCATTTATATCAACACTGAATCTTCTTATAGGTGGGTGTAAATCCTCCTTACTTGTGATAAAAAGGTCACCCGTTAAAAGAGTACGATCGATTTTATGATCATACACGACATGCCCCGGAGAATGGCCAGGTGTTAAATAGTATTTCAGAGGCAGGTGAGCAAGCGTTTGCTCCGTCAGCGGCTGGACAATATGGGCTACCCCTGTGTTCTCCACTTCATTTTTGTTCGGATATGGCTCTTCCCCATTGATGTACTTTAGTTCTTTCTGGTGCGCAAAAATCGGAATATCAAATCTCTCTAACCATTTTGATGCACCTCCGATATGATCACTGTGGCCATGGGTAAGCAAAATGGCTTTTGGATTGCCGATCGCTAACGCTGCCCTAATTTGAGCATCAGCAAAACGTTCTATTCCCGTATCAACAATATAAACATCATCACCATCTTTGATAAACCAGGTATGAACTGGAATCCGAAGAGGCACATCAAGCTCAAATTCACATTGATAGACATGTTCTGATAGTTGTCTCAAGTTCACGCAAACCATCTCCTGTGGAAATTTTTTGATAGTTTTAAAGAAAACAGAAGTGAACGGACTATTTTCACCCACGCTCGAGCTGACTGGATTCTTGAGAGGAAACGCCGATTTTCGCCAGCATCAGCTCAACTTGTTAACGTTGTCCATTAATAATCCCTTTTGTTCCCCTTCTTCACATATTCCCAATCACGTTCTATATTCTTCCTCACTCTATGAAGGAGTGCAGAAATGGTTTCCTTTTCCTCTGAAGTAAAACCGGACAAGGCCACTTCCGTGGAATGTTCTCCTTCTCTTCTTAACAATGGATATACCTTTTTCCCTTTCTCAGTCGGGAACAGTTTTTTTATTTTTTTATTTTGCTCATCTGGCAGTTTTTGAATAAATCCCTGCATTTCCAGCTTCTTAATGGCCCGCGCGGCCGTTGTCCGGTCCACCTTTATCATTTCCGCCAATTTTTCTTGAATAATTCCCGGATTTTCGTATATACGTACGAGATAGAGATACTGCCCTCTTGTTAAGTCCAAATCTTTAAATTCGATGTTGCTTATGGAATCCAACGCTCTTGCTATCATGCCGATCTCACGCAAAATATCATTCATTCCTAAAACCCCTCACGTATTTTTGTTGCAATTACAACAAAAATGTTTTAACCTTACTATTATAAGACCACATGCATGCTGTACAGTCCAGACTAATATCAGAAAAGGATTGATTCATAATGAATATAAAAAGAATAACAACTGAAGCTGATTTACATGAAGCTTTGAATATTAGAAAGACGGTTTTCATTGAGGAGCAACATGTATCGGAATCCGAAGAGTTCGATGAATTTGATACGCTCCAGGAACAATGCCAGCATGTCTTGGTATATCATGAGAATCAGCCTGTCGGCACGGGCCGTGTGCGCATCGTTGACCATACAGCAAAGCTGGAAAGAATCTGCATCCTAAAACCTTACCGTAAGTATGGATTGGGGAAAGTCATCGTAAGCTGGTTAGAAGAAATCATAAAAGAAAAAGGACTGACTGCATGTAAGCTGCATGGTCAAACACAAGCAGCAGGCTTTTATCAAAAACTGGGCTACCAGATTTCTTCACAGGAATTTATGGAAGACGGCATCCCTCATGTCTTGATGACAAAAGACATATCGCGGAATATAACATGAAATATATTTTTTACGGATTAGGCATACTCATATTAAGTTTGGGCATTTCCTTAACCATACAATCAGGACTGGGCACATCACCCTTCGATGCCCTTTTGGTTGGTCTGTCAAAAGAAATCGGTCTTACCGTAGGGAGCTGGGAGGTCCTTATTTCTGTGATCCTCTTAATCTGCAACGCTATATTAACGAGAAAAAAACCTATTTTGCTAGGCTTAATTACAGCATTCATTACTGGAATAGGCATTGACCTATGGTTGTTTGTTGTAAAAAACACCATCTATCTAAATGCGTTGTTAAGCAAACTGATTTGTTTCGGAATTGGTTTGATGCTCATCGGTCTTGGAACAGCCATCTATCTTCAGACGAAATTCGCATCAACACCCATCGATCATTTAACACTTATTATCCGAGATCTCTCCAAAAGAACAATCTTGTTTTCAAGAACATTGGTATACGCTCTTTTCTTAGTATTAGCCATCATCTTTAAAGGCCCTATCGGCATCGGAACCCTATTAACCGTCTGTTTGGGAGGAATGATCCTTCACGTTTTTATGCCTATTGTGGAAAAACAATTCTTATCAAAAAAAAGAAGGGGTTAAAAAACCTCTTCTTTGAAAAAACGAAACGCAAAACAAGCTACGTTTCGTTCAATAATTTTATGATAAATTAAAATTTATAGTACCAAAAAATCGCAATTTCATTTGCTGTTGGAAGGTTGGAATAAAGCATCGTATCAACTGCACCTATTATAAAGTGATGTTTGGCATAAAAACGACAAGCTGAAACATTAATATCTTGTGTTTCAAGCATAAGACCACAAAAGCGATTCTCCTTTGCCCACTCAATCGCTTTATGTAATAATGCTGTTCCAACGCCTTTTTGTCTATAGTCTTTTGCAACGGCAATGTCCTCTATTAGTGCATACCCATTCCAGTTAGAACGAATCTTAATCCGGCCGATGCAGTTGTTTTCAACATAATATAAAAAAACAACCTTTCCTTCACCTTCAATATAACTAACATCCATTTCATCATCTTCATATTGTTTAAAATAAGATTCAGAAAATCGTTCCTCAGTATATGTCCAAACACCGTTTTCAAAAGCAGGTATCATTCTCCCAAAAACAACGAAAGGTTCATTTGGTTTATTGAAATCTTTCAAATTCATTTGAGCCATTTTCTTGATCATATCAATCCCCTCCTAAACGAGATTATATTAGCATACTCGTTTCGATCAAGAACAGCTTCCAAAAGGGCACTCTTTAAAAGAACAGCATCCATTACCTTTTATATATAGCGATTTTTCTATTTCACTGTCTTAATGGGGTATTTCAACAGAGGCTTGTGGTACAGTAAAAAGGAATAGAAACAAGAGAAAAGAAGATGAACCTATGCCCACTAACAATAAACTCAATGAGAAATATCATACTTCCTTCAACTCGCCCACAACCCTGTTGGCTAGTATCCGTGGAGAGAGGAAGCTTTGACACAGCTTCTGCCATTGGTGACATCTCTATTGAAGTATCCAAAGGACAACCAAGGATCGCTCTTTGATTTTTTCAAGAAGAAAGTAGAGTGAATAAAGGAGTGATTGAGTATGTTAACAAGAGAAGATATCTTTAAACACGTCAAAGAAAAATACGGTACATCGCCTGATTACCCGTGGGAGAAATACCCAAACTATGCTTCTTTGAGACATACATCAAACAAAAAATGGTACGGTCTTATCATGAATGTTCTCCCAGAAAAATTAGGCTTGGATGGTCATGGCGAAATAGATATTCTAAATCTAAAATGTCCCCCTGACATAAGTGATAGCTTAAGAAACGGGGAAAATGTCTTACCCGGATATCATATGGATAAGGAACATTGGATTTCAATTGTTTTAGAACGGACAGATCCAGGAGGCGAAATCTATAACTTAATCGAGCAGAGCTTTCATTTAACCAAGTGAAGATAAAGAGTGCTCCTGCTAATCAAGCTGCGAGGAGTAGTGGGCACTTTCATTTTAGGATACTGTTCTTCACTCTGTCCACAAACGCAACTTAGTCCATCTGGTGTGTGAGTGGGAGAAGAATTTCTACCAACTTCTTATGTAAAAGGATGAATAGTAATGACAAATAACTTAAAACAGAGAAGAATCATTTTAGATTTAGCAGTTACTTTAGATGGTTTTATTGAAGGGAAAAATGGAGAAGTTGATTGGTGTATTATGGACCCTGATATGGGGTTTACTGATTTTTTAAATCAAATTGATACTATTTTATATGGCAGAAAAAGCTACGATTTATGGGGACAATATATTCCAAAAAATGAAGACCCTGATACAGAAAAGGAACTTTGGAAATTGGTTCATAGTAAAAAGAAATATGTTTTTTCCAGAACACAAAATGAGATTGATAATCAAGCCATATTTATAAATGATAATATTCTTGAAGAAGTAAATAAATTAAAGACAAAGTCTGGTAAAGACATCTGGCTATATGGTGGAGCGAGTCTCATTACAACTTTTATAAATTTGGGGCTTGTTGATGAATTTAGATTATCTATTCACCCTGTTGTTTTAGGAGAAGGAAAACCGTTGTTTATTGATGTAAAACAGAGGATAAATTTAAAAATGGTGAATACGAGAACATTTTCCTCTGGCGTTGTGCAAATCGTTTATCATTGGAATGGCTAACATTGTAAAGTAACACTCGACAGTAATCCTTCTTATTGAACTAAAGGGGAATCCATAAATAATGGGTTCCCCTTAATATACTATGGAACTATCAATATCAAATTTTCTGTAATAAAAGAGGATTGAAAAGGACGGTGTCTCCTCCATTAACATCATTAAGCATTATAGTATATTTTCTTCTCCCTCTTTTAAGTAAATCGGCTAAGTTTTGTGTTTATAAAAAAACGAAAGAAGGTGATCCTATGCCCAATAACAATAAATCCAATAGATTAATCGCTGAGAAGTCTACTTATTTTACTTCAACATGCTCATAACCCTGTGGACTGGTTCCCTTGGGGAGAAGAAGCATATGAAAAAGCGAAACGCGAAAACAAGCCTGTTCTCGTATCTATTGGGTATAGCTAACGATGGCTAATCTAAAGAACATGCTATTGATGCCATGTTTATTCATTTTACAAAAAAGGATCAACCTTGGATTACTTTCACAAGATTGATCCTTTCACTCATTTAGCGATGCCTCCGCGAACGTTTATATACATTCAAGATTACTAGCCAACAAATAACAATGGTCCCTGCAAAAAGTATGAGCATATTGCTATACAAATAGGTAGAGTGATCAACGTCAATAGGCAGCAGCCTATGGTCTAGGAAGCCGATAGATAATAAACCGCCTACAATCGCAATACCCGTTCCCTCTGATAAAAAGCTCGTGAAATTAAGCAAACTCATTCCAGCGCCCGCTTCCTTTTCTTTCAAACTGCTAGACACAACTGTAGCTATAACTGTTTTTGTGAAAGATAGCCCCCCAAAAACAAAAATTACTATAATTGTCATGATCCATGGTGCTGCATCTATAAAAAAGGCAGCGATTAAAAAGCCGGAAGAAAGCAAGGCACTTCCAATAGTTAGTACATACAAGGAACCTTTCCGATCAACAAGCAATCCCCCAATGTAACCGAAGATGATGACACTCATTGTTCCGGGGAAAATAATGCCGCTTCCAATTGCTGCAGTACTTAAATGGTGAACATCTTTCATCATGTAAGGAACCATAGAGACAAATCCTGCTGCTGTACCAAATATTAGTCCTCCGTAAAGGGTTCCAATCACAAAAAAGACGTTTTTCCCTAATTCAGGGTCAACAAAAGGGTCCTGAGCTTTCCTAATGTGTTTTACAAATATGAAGAAAGCAAGAATACTGATGATCAGAAAAGAAAATCTATAAGATGTTGTAAACAGCATAAAAAATACGATACCTGCAGACATCAATATAATCCCTGCCATATCAATGTGTCCTCTTATTCTCTCTTCCTTTTTCAACAATTTTATAAGGAATGGAACGGTGATAATTGTTGCAGTTGGAATAAGCAGCAAATACGACCAATGGATATAATGAGCAACCATTCCGCCAATAGCTGGCCCAACACCTTCTCCCATTGCTACCAGGGACCCGATCAGGCCAAATGCTTTCCCCCTGTTCTCTTTTGGAATATAGCGCGCAACGACAACCATCACAAGAGCTGGGAATGCGGCTGCACCAATTCCTTGAATAAATCGGGCTAGAATGAGAATAGGAAAGAAAGAGTGTCCAACAAATCCAATGATCGACCCTATGCCATTTACCATAATCCCAAATAGAAGCAGATTTTTGATGCCCAGCTGGTCTGATAGCTTTCCATATAGAGCTGTTCCAATGGAGAAGGTTAACATAAAGGCAGTATTCACCCAGTTTGCACTTGCTGGCAGTTTATTAAACTCGTTGGCAATATCAGGTAATGAGACGTTCAGAACCATTTCATTTAATACGCTGAAAAATGATAGAACACAAAGCCAAATCAAAACTTGATTGTGCCGTAAAGTTGACTGTGAATAAGACGTATTCACAATTTCCCCTCCATTAATGAGGGCAGACGCAGTTTATAGGGTCATTGATACGCTTCCCTCTTTTAATTGTACCCTGTTCATTTTATTGCACTTCATAATAACTCCCCCTACATTTGATTGATATGATCTTATTATATATAGACTAAGGATTAAACTTTTACTTTTTTTATAAAAATTTGACCAGATTGCGAAACAAGGAAAAACGTTATTCGCATTTATCTCAAGTGGCAAAATGAAACATTAGTTTATATTTTCACATCACAATTATCGATAAGCAGTCAGTTATTGTATTTGTTTAGGATAACTGTGGTAACCTGAATATAACCAACTTAGGAAGAAGCTGATCCCATGCCAAATAAAAGTAAACCCAATAGATTAATCGCTGAAAAGTCTCCTTATTTACTCCAACACGCCCACAACCCTGTGGACTGGTACCCTTGGGGAGAAGAAGCATTTGAGAAAGCGAAACGCGAAAACAAGCCGGTTCTGGTCAGCATCGGTTATTCGACTTGTCATTGGTGCCACGTGATGGCTCACGAAAGCTTTGAAGACGAAGAAATCGCGCGTCTTCTCAATGAACGGTTTGTGGCGATTAAAGTCGACCGGGAAGAGCGACCTGATGTGGATTCTGTTTATATGAGAATCTGCCAGCTGATGACCGGGCAGGGCGGCTGGCCGCTGAATGTATTTATTACGCCTGATCAAAAGCCGTTTTACGCGGGTACATATTTTCCAAAGACGAGCAAATTCAATCGTCCCGGTTTTGTTGATGTGCTTGAGCATCTGTCTGAGACGTTTGCGAACGACCGTGAGCATGTCGAGGATATTGCGGAGAACGCCGCTAAACATTTGCAGACCAAAACAGCCGCCAAATCAGGCGAAGGCCTTAGCGAGTCAGCGATTTCCCGGACATTCCAGCAGCTTGCCAGCGGGTTTGATACGATCTACGGCGGTTTCGGGCAGGCACCGAAATTTCCGATGCCCCATATGCTGATGTATTTGCTTCGTTATCATCACAATACGGGGCAGGATAACGCTTTATACAACGTGACGAAAACGCTGGACAGCATGGCGAATGGCGGCATTTACGATCATATCGGCTATGGGTTCGCCCGCTATTCGACCGATGACGAGTGGCTCGTTCCCCACTTTGAAAAAATGCTGTGCGACAATGCGCTGCTGCTGACCGCTTATACAGAAGCCTATCAGGTCACGCAAAACAGCCGCTATAAAGAGATTTGTGAGCAGATCATTACGTTCATTCAGAGGGAAATGACTCATGAAGACGGAAGCTTTTTCTCTGCTTTAGACGCGGATACAGAAGGAGAAGAAGGAAAGTACTACGTGTGGTCAAAGGAAGAGATTCTGAAAACGCTCGGGGACGATCTCGGAACGCTGTATTGCCAAGTGTATGACATCACTGAAGAAGGAAACTTTGAAGGCAAAAATATTCCTAACCTCATTCACACAAAGTGGGAACAAATCCAAGCGGATGCCGGGTTAACCGAAAAAGAGCTCAGTCTCAAACTCGAAGACGCAAGACAGCAGCTCTTGAAGACACGCGAGGAAAGAACCTATCCGCATGTCGATGATAAAGTGCTCACCTCATGGAACGCGCTGATGATCGCGGGTCTTGCGAAAGTGGCAAAGGTATACCAGGAGCCGAAATATCTCAGCCTAGCGAAAGACGCCATCACATTTATTGAAAACAAATTAATCATCGACGGCCGTGTGATGGTCCGATATCGTGATGGCGAAGTGAAAAACAAAGGCTTTATCGACGATTACGCTTTTCTCCTATGGGCTTATCTGGATCTCTATGAAGCTTCGTTTGATCTTTCTTATTTACAAAAAGCGAAGAAACTGACAGACGATATGATCAGCTTATTTTGGGATGAGGAGCATGGCGGATTCTACTTCACCGGACACGATGCAGAAGCCTTAATCGTACGGGAAAAAGAAGTGTACGACGGCGCTGTGCCTTCAGGAAACAGTGTGGCAGCCGTGCAGCTGCTGCGTCTCGGGCAAGTTACAGGCGACTTATCACTGATCGAAAAAGCGGAAACAATGTTTTCCGTGTTCAAGCCAGACATCGACGCGTATCCGAGCGGCCATGCTTTCTTTATGCAAAGTGTGTTAAGACATCTGATGCCTAAGAAAGAAATCGTTATTTTTGGCAACGCAGACGATCCAGCCAGAAAACAAATCATAACAGAGCTCCAAAAAGCCTTTAAGCCCAACGACTCCATTCTGGTGGCAGAGCAGCCCGAGCAATGCAAAGACATTGCGCCATTTGCAGCAGACTACCGCATCATAGACGGCAAAACAACCGTTTATATTTGTGAAAACTTCGCCTGCCAGCAGCCGACAACGAATATCGAAGAAGCCATCCAAACGTTAATAAGCAGCAGGGATTAAGACCCTTGCTGCTTACTTTTTGATTTCTTATGGTACCATAAAGCAATCCCCGCAAACACAAGGTTGACCGCTATCGTAAAGAAAGCCTCCCACATCGGGTTCCCCCGCGTAACGCTAAACAGAGAAGGAATTCCTCCATACACACTGTTTTTTTCTGTAATAAACATACACAAAAACATATTATTCGCGGCATGGGCGCCAAGTGATATTTCGATGCTTCCAGTTTTAATCGTGTAATAGGTCCACACAAAACCAAATGTTAAATACTCAATTCCTGCCCAGACAGCGCCATTGTTCATTTCTGGATTCGCAAAATGCAATACGCCAAACAATCCTCCGACAATCAGTGTCAAAAATAGAGGATTTTTCGTCAATCTCCCGAAAGCTTGAAGCAAAAATCCCCTGAAAAACAGTTCCTCAGCTGATGTCTGAATCGGAACCAAAATGAGGGCAGCCGCTAGCAGCCAGATAAAGCGTGAGGCATTAAACTCTTGCATTGAATAGCTATCAGGATGAATCGCAAAATCAATCAATTGTACGGCGATCATCAGCAAGAAATAAGCAATAAAACCAAAGGAAATTCTCCGCCAATTCATCTTTGAATTTGGTGTAATCACAGTTCGGAAAGGCCGCTTCAAAATAAAGCGCACAGCCAGCCAAACTCCCGGAATGGCGAATAAATAAATCACATGGGACAAATAAAGATCTACGAGAGGATCACTCAGCACAGCTTCATCCAAATCAAACGTGATATTGGGATTCACAATAACCGTGAACAGTATAGCGAAAAGGTAAGCTATATTCCCGAATACATATAACCCTACCATCACCAAAAAAGCGAAAAAATATCTCCACAACGTATTGTTTCCTTCCATAGGACGGATAAATGAATTCATTCCTTCTATGTCTCTTCCTTTCAATGAGAATATTACTATATATTTGCATAAATTGGTCTATGAATCTACTGTTTTGGAAATCTTTCAAGCAAAATTAAAATATAAAGTGTGAATTTAGTTCTTCCATCTAGTGATTTGAACTCTGTTGCCAATGAACCAAGATACTTATAATAGTCCCAAGAGGGGAATTTTCAGTCTTTTCTTACTACTAAAAGGGGGTTTTTTATGAATACGATCTTCAAACAAAAGAATACACATCCTTTCTCAAACGCAGCGAATCGTTTAGACCGCCTTCCGATTTCACGCGTTCATTTCCAAGTGTTAACCGCTCTCGGCATTGTTTATTTCTTTGATCTCGCAGATTTATTTACCCTCAGCAATGTAGCGCCGGCACTGATCGAGCATTGGGGCATCCCGCTTTCAACTATTGCTAACGTAACGGCTGCTTCGTTTTTAGGCATGTTTTTAGGCGCTTCATTGGGCGGACGGCTGTCCGATCGAATCGGCCGCAAAAAAGCCTTAAATCTATTTGTCTTTGTTTTCTCAATCGCATCGCTATGCAATGCTGCGGCATGGGACATTCCATCTTTAATGACATTCCGTTTTCTCACCGGGTTTGGCGTTGCAGCCGCCATGGTCATTACGAATAGCTATTTGGCGGAATTTTTCCCTTCAAGTGTACGTGGAAAATATATTTCTTTTTGTGCCATGATTGGATTGATCGGGGTTCCGATCACCAACATTGTGTCTGCCTTTGTCATTCCTCTTGGTTCATGGGGATGGAGGCTAGTATTTGTATGGGGTGCCGTCGGCCTTATTTATTTTTTCTTCATCCGCCGTCTGGAAGAGTCGCCTCGCTGGCACGAAAATCGCGGGGAATATGCGAAAGCCGATGCGATCCTCAACCGAATTGAGGCACAGGTTGAAAAGGAGAAAGGCCCGCTTCCGGCAGCATCTCAGCCTAAAGTAAGTGAAACTGTTAAGCAGCATGCAGGTTACGCAGGCTTATTGAAAGGCAGAAACCTCAAAATCACCATCGTATTATCTGCTGTATGGATTTTTGAAACGTTTGGGTTTTACGGATTTGCTTCATGGGTTCCAAGCCTGCTAAAAAGCAATGGCGTAACCATGGAAAATACATTATGGTATAACGTATTGCATTCCGTCGGCGCTCCGCTTGGCGCACTGCTCGGCTCCATGATTTCCGAAAGATTTCAAAGAAAATGGATTTTAGCTGCGAGTGCGTTTCTGACGGCCATCGCCGGACTCTTATATGGTATGACTTTTATTCCCATCATGATCATTGTATTTGGTTTTATCGTGAATATCACAGAACGGGTCTTTACCTCGAACTTATACGCCTATACATCTGAACCTTATCCGACTGAATACCGCTCGTCTGGCAGCGGTTTAGCCTATGGTCTTGGCCGTTTTTCAAACATTTTTGGCTCATTGCTTGTCGGATTTATTGCCGTTCAGCTCGGCTATATCAGCGTCTTCTTATTTATTGGGGGCTGCTGGCTCGCATGCTCCTTGCTGTTAATCTTCTTCGGTCCTAATACGAATGCAAAACAGATTTAAAAAAGTCAGTGCGGATCTGCCGCACTGATCTCATTACAATTGCTTCAAAATCCTTGCGGGGTTTCCGCCTACAACAGTATTAGCGGGTACATCCTTAGTGACAACAGATCCAGAAGCAATCACTGCGTTATCACCGATTGTCACTCCCGGGTTAATCACCGCCCGGCCTCCAATCCAAACTTGATCTCCAATTGTCACAGGCTTACCGAACTCCTTCCCGGATTTCCTTTCGATCGGATCAAGAGGATGACCGGCCGTGTAGATATGTACACCTGGCGCAATCAAACAATGACGGCCGATACGCACCTCACACACATCTAAAATGACACAGTCAAAATTAACAAATGTATGATCTCCGATATGAATGTGATAGCCATAATCACAGCGGAATGTCGGCAAAATCGTGACTTGATCCCCAACCGAACCGAGCAGCTCCTTCAAAAGCTTCGTCCGCACTGCATCATCTTCCGGTGTTTCGTTGTATTGTCTAATCAGCTGTCTCGCATGTTTGCGTTCTAGTAATAGTTGTTGATCTTCCGAATTGTATAATTCTCCGGCTGCCATTTTTTCTTTTTCTGTCCTCAGCATTTAAGTCACTCCAGATGTCAGATTGTAATCTCGATCAAATTTCCTTCATCATCCTCAATCACGCTTTCATAGTAGCCGTCTCCTGTTGTCCTCGGGCCGTTTACTACTGCGAAACCATCCGCCTTCAATCGATCAGTCAGTTCGTCAACTTTCTCCCGGCTCCCAACGGAAAAGGCAATATGTGCCCAGCCTGTCATTGTTTGTGAGGGCGGATCGGTCACATTCCCTTTTTTCATAATCTCCAGCCTTGCTCCGGAATCAAACGTAATAAAATAAGACTTAAAATCTTTTTTCTCATTATGATACAAATCATTCGCTTCGCCATTAAAATACGTTTCATAAAAAGATTTCATTCGCTCTAAATCATTGACCCAGACCGCTGTATGTTCAATATGCATTTCTTCCTCCTCCTTCGCCTTCAATGAAGTTATAAGGTATGAAATGCATTTCAGTTCAAGCTTTTTTCTTAAATTTATGCTGAATTTTGATATCAGCGGGTTCATCCTGCAAAAATAGAGAAAATGCTGCGATGCCGAGCTGCTCAAGGTTCAAATCAAGCGACGGAAAACCAAGAACACGGCTGATAGAAGTATTCCCCTCGCCTATGATTTCAACATCCCAATTATTCTTTTTGGCAAATAGATGAATTCCAGCTGCCACTTCATCACTATTTGCATAAATAGCAGTCGGAACCCGCCCGCTCATATAAAAATGTTCAGCTGCCAGCTCACCATCATTCATATCGTTACATCCGGACAGCATATGGCGGTCTTCCAACCTTCCGCAGACAGCTTTATAGGCCGCAGCTTTATCAGCCGTGCTCGGGCTCCTATCAGCTTCTCTGACACACGTAAAAGCAATATTCTCATGCCCGCGGCTCTTTAAATAGCGAAAGCTCTCTGCATAAGCAGTTTTTCTGTCATTAAAAGCACAAGGAACATCAATGTCTCCGGTATCCTCACAAGCGATGATCGGCCCATATTCCTGATAAGCTAAAATGCTGTCCCAATGATTGGCGCGGGAAGTAATGATGAGACCGTCTATTTTCTTCGTTCTTAACAGCTCTAAATATTTGATTTCAATATCGGGGTTATAATTGGTGGGGAGAAGGGTCGTTGCATACTCATACTGAAAAGCCGCCTTGGTGATTCCGTTAACGATTTTATCAAAGCAGGGATGATCGCTATAAGGCAGAATCACACCGACCGTATGGGTTTTCCCGCGAATGAGATCGATTGCGGTTCGATTTGGCGTATAATCCAATTCCTTCATGACTTGATGAACAAGCTTTCTCTTTTCTTCAGACACATAAGGATGATGATTCAATACACGCGAGACAGTCGAAACAGATACATTTGCCAGTCTTGCGATCTCTTTTATATTTGCCATCTCTTTCTCCTTTTCATATAAAAAAAGCAGTAAGTGTAAAATCCTTACTGCTATCTCATCATATATTGATGATAAGTTCAACAGGACAATGGTCGGAACCCATGACGTCCGCTGATATGCTGGCATCTTCAATCTGTTCCTTAAGTCTTTCAGAAACAACAAAATAATCAATCCGCCATCCGATATTTCTGTCCCGGGCGCCGGCACGATACGACCACCAGGAATAAGCGCCTTCAAGATCAGGATAAACATGACGGAAAGAATCAACAAAGCCAGCTTCTAAGAAACGAGTGAATGCCCCTCTTTCTTGATCTGAAAATCCAGCGTTATTCCGGTTCGCCTTTGGATTTTTCAAATCAATCTCCTGATGGGCTACATTCAAATCACCGCATAAAATCACTGGTTTTTTCTGATCCAATTCAAGAATATAAGACAATAAAGCCTCTTCCCATTGCATGCGGTAATCAATCCGCTCTAATCCCCTTCTGGAATTGGGCGTGTAAACAGTCATCACATACACGTTTTCAAATTCCAGCGTAATCACTCTGCCTTCTTGGTCATGCTCTTCTACTCCGATACCGTAGATGACCTGCAGCGGTTCTTGCTTAGAAAAAACAGCTGTGCCGGAATATCCTTTTTTCACTGCATAATTCCAGTACACATGATAGCCTTCAGGCTGGAGATCAACCTGGCCGTCCTGTATCTTCGTTTCCTGAAGACATATAATATCTGCATCCTCTTCTTTCAAATAAGAGAGAAAATCCATTTTTCTCATCACAGCCCGCAGGCCGTTTACATTCCATGAAATCAACTTCATGTTTCATCCTCCCCCTATAAAAAAGAGCAAGAACCCGAAGGTTCTTGCTCTTTACGCATCAGCTTACTCACCGCTTACGTATGGAAGTAAAGCCATTTGACGTGCGCGTTTGATCGCTGCAGTCAATTTACGTTGGTATTTAGCGTTTGTTCCAGTTACACGACGTGGTAAAATTTTACCGCGCTCAGAAACAAACTTTTTAAGAAGATCTACATCTTTGTAGTCGATGTGCGTGATACCGTTAGAAGTGAAATAACACACTTTACGGCGTTTCGCACGACCGCCTCTGCGTCCTCCTGCCATTGTCATTTCCCTCCTTTCTTTTTCATTTTAGGCGATAATCACATTAGAATGGAAGATCATCATCCGAGATGTCAATCGGTTTGCCGTCGTTGGCAAATGGGTCATCATTAAAGCTGTTCCCCTGATTGCGTCTCTGGTTGTTTTGATTTCCCCCAAATGGATTATCATTTTGGCCTCCGCCAAAGTACTGGCCTCCGCCGCTGTTTCCTTCGTTGTATCCACCTGAACCAGAACCGCCGCCGTTTTTCGGCTCAAGAAATTGAACACTTTCAGCTTGGACCTCTGTCACGAAGACACGCTGTCCTTGCTGGTTTTCATAGTTTCTTGTTTGTAAACGGCCATCTACGCCTGCAAGGCTTCCTTTTTTCAAGAAGTTTGCAACGTTTTCGGCTTGTCTTCTCCAAGTGACACAATTAATGAAATCGGCCTCACGTTCTCCGGACTGGTTCGTAAATGTACGATTCACAGCAAGAGTAAACGTAGCAACAGCCGCACCGTTTGGCGTATAACGAAGCTCTGGGTCTTTTGTCAGTCTTCCGACTAATACAACTCGGTTAAGCATAAGAAAGACCACCTTTTACCATTATATATTTCAAAATTGCTTATTCTTCTTCTTTAACAACAATGTGGCGAATGATATCGTCACTGATCTTAGCTAGACGGTCAAATTCTTGAACTGCCGCAGCGTCAGATTGAACGTTTACGATTTGGTAGAAACCGTCGCGGAAATCGTTGATTTCGTAAGCAAGACGACGTTTACCCCAATCCTTTGTTCCAGTGATCTCCGCACCGTTAGAAGTCAGAACGTTGTTGAAACGCTCGATAACTGCTTTTTTAGACTCTTCGTCAATGTTTGGGCGGATAATGTACATAACTTCGTACTTTCTCATCTGTTTGCACCTCCTTTTGGACTAAGCGGCCCATAATGGGCAAGGAGCAATAATTCTATTACTCACAATTTTATATTATACCAAAGCTCTTGTCCCTTTACAACTGCATCCTATACATTAAATCGGAAATGAATAACATCTCCGTCTTGGACCACATATTCTTTCCCTTCAAGGCGGACTTTTCCTGCCTCTTTAGCTCCTGCCATACCGCCGCCCGCAAGAAGATCCTCATAAGCAACTGTCTCAGCACGAATGAAGCCCCGCTCAAAGTCACTATGAATAATTCCTGCACACTCAGGGGCTTTCATGCCTTTTTTGAATGTCCAAGCTCTGACTTCCTGTTCTCCGGCTGTGAAATATGTTGCGAGGCCGAGAAGAGAGTAAGACGCTTTGATCAGCTGATCAAGACCTGATTCTTGAATGCCCAGCTCTTCCAAGAACATTTGCTTTTCTTCGCCTTCAAGCTCAGCGATTTCAGATTCGATTTTTGCACATACAACGATAACTTCTGCGTTTTCGCCGGCAGCGTACTCGCGAATCTTCGCTACATTTTCATTGCCAGATGGATCAGCAACTTCATCTTCACTTACGTTGGCCACGTACAAAATAGGCTTCGAAGTCAGTAAATGGAGCTGCTTCACAAGCTTTTGCTGCTCCTCAGTGAATTCTACAGATCGAGCAGGCTTTTCACTCTCAAACGCTTCTTTCAGTTTAGATAAAATCTCAAACTCAAATACAGCGTCTTTATCTTTTTGCTTCGCAAGCTTGCTGACGCGTGTAATCCGCTTTTCAACTGTTTCCATATCAGCGAGGATCAGCTCAAGGTTGATCGTTTCAATGTCATCAATCGGATCAACCTTTCCGGAAACGTGTGTAATGTTGTCATCGGAAAAAGCGCGGACAACGTGGCAAATCGCGTCAACTTGGCGAATATGAGATAGGAACTTGTTGCCGAGTCCTTCTCCTTTAGATGCGCCCTTTACAATCCCTGCAATATCAGTGAATTCAAAAGCAGTCGGCACAGTCTTCTTCGGGTTGACCAGCTCAGTCAGCTTTTGCAGACGATCATCCGGCACCTCTACAATTCCCACGTTCGGATCAATTGTACAGAACGGGTAGTTGGCTGATTCGGCACCGGCCTGTGTAATTGCGTTAAATAGTGTTGATTTTCCGACGTTCGGCAAACCAACAATTCCAGCTGTTAAAGCCATTCTTTCATCTCCTCTATATAAAACCGTCATTGTATGAGCGTATTTTGAACCTAGAGCAATTATAAGGAGGTTCACTGGAAAAGACAAGCTGACAAAAAAGCATTTTCAGCCTGCCAATCCCTTTGATTATGCTTTTTTCAAGCCTACTAAACAGTCAAAAAGCGTACTTCCCATTCCATTATCAGAATTTGTATCATTTGTCAGTGCATTGACTGACCCTCCAAAAGCCGCCCACATGCCTTCATCTATATTAATCGTCTTCGCATGAGCCTGTTTCATCACTTTCACCTTGCCCTTCAAGCGTCCGCGGTCATTAAAGATGACAACCTCGTCTCCATCCTGAAGATTCTGCTCAGCCGCTATATCTGGAGAAATATCGACCTGAACGTGCTGAAGCTTTTCAATAAACGGCACATGCTGTGAATGGTTGGAACGCTGCGGATGAATGGATAACAGCGTATAAGGGTACTTTTCAGCTAACTCCTCATTATGGAAAACAGATTCTTCGGGCACATTTAATTGAAGCGAGCCGCTAAATCCTTTTTGCTCAGCTAGCGACGAAGTAAATTCAAATTTTCCACTCGGCGTCAAAAACTGATAATCATCCCACGGCACCTGTTTTACTGGAAGAGGGAGGTGGCCTTTTTCTTTTAAACGCTCAAGTGTCACATCCTCTGCTTCCAATGAGGAAAGCCCCATCTCTAAAAATTCTTGAGTGCTGTATTCAAACAGCTCGCCAAACCCAAGACGTTTTGCAAGCTCTGACCAGATCCAGCTGTCCGACTTCGCTTCACCCTGCGGCTCCACAAGCTTCTTCCCGTACTGAACATAATGATGATACATACTGGAATAGTAGATATCTTCTTCTTCAAAAACAGTGGCAGTCGGCAAAACATAATCACACAGCTTTGCGGTATCTGTCATAATGGAATCAATCGCAACCGTCATGGGAACCTTTTCAAAAGCTTGTCTCACCTTATTTGTATTCGGCACCTGAGTCAGCGGATTTCCGCACGTCACAATAATCATCTCAATCGCAGGATCAGCAGCGGTCAACACTTCTTCAGCCTGTGTCATCATTGAAAAAGAACGGGATGTTGTTTTTAATTCCGGCAGCGTCAGCTTTGTTTTTGCAAAGCTCTCACCAATCTGGACATTTCCGAAATTCGCGCCGCCGCCCTTAATTCCGACATTTCCGCTTGCCGCCACAAGTGCATCAATCCAACGAATCGTTCCCCCGCCGTTTTTATATCGCTGCATGCCAAGCCCCATAAAAGTAGACACCGGACCATCAGCATACAAACCTGCCAAATACTCCAGCTCCTCCATAGAAGTTTCTGTTTTCACAATAAACTCTTCCAGAGAAACGGTCTTCAAAAGCTCTTTCACATCATCAAAACCGACAGAATGCTCAGAAATAAACGTTTCATCCGTTCTTCCCGTCTCAATCAGAACCTTCAAAACGGCTGCCGCAAGCCAGCCGTCCATTCCAGGCTTTACAGAGATATAGCGGTCGGCAAGCTTAGCAGTCGGGTTGAAGATCGGATCAATCACCGTAATCGTGGCGCCCTTCTTTTTCACCTGCTGCAAGTGATGGTATAAGTGCATATTTGTTCTTGATACATTTCTTCCCCACACAACAACATGCTTGCTGTTGTAAATATCAAGCGGTCCGTGACCGTACGAACGGCCAAAATCCCAGCTTTGGGCCTCGATACCGGAGCCCCAGCATATGCTTCCGACGATTTCGGTCACGCCGCCATATCCATTAAAAAAACGCTGATCAAGCGCTTTTAACAGACCGTTATTCGCATAATCATGGCTGTGCAAAACAGCAGTCGTCTCCGACGTTTCCTTGATTTCCCGAAGTTTATCGGCAATTTCATCAAGTGCCTGCTCCCAAGAAATCCGCACAAACTCGCCATTTTGTTTTTTCATTGGATAGCGAAGCCGATCAGGCGAATTTGTTTTTGTCTCAAGCATTCTGCCGCGGCCGCAGATTTTACCTTCCGTAATCGGATGGTTTGGATCTCCGTCCACTTTTGTTACCTTTCCATCATCAACAGTCACCAAAAAGCCGCAGCTGTCCCAACAATTCAGCGGACATGCCGACTGATGCACTTTGCTCATCGCCGTCTTCTCCTTACCTTCTATATGAAAAAGCATGAGTGTCGGCCTATTTATGAAGTAGGCTCCTCATGCTTGACTAGTACTTTTTTTAGTTTTCTTTCAAATTCTCTTCTCGGAATCATAACACTGTGAGAGCATCCCTCACACTTAATTCGAATATCCATTCCCATGCGTATAATTTTCCAGCTGTTCGCTCCGCATGGATGCGGTTTTTTCATTTCTACGATATCATTCAGGCCAAAGTCTTTATCCGCCAAGACCCTTCACCTCTTTTCCTAAACTGCTGTATCTATTGTACAAAAAAACTGATCATAAGAGCAATCAAGATACCTGAAAAGAAATACATCCTCTTATTTCCATTTGCTCAAAATAGGATATAAGAGCAGACAAACTAACAAATACAAATTGAGCATCCCATATATCGGATACAAGAACGCGATCAAATCAGAAAATCCGAAAGAAGTAAAAGGTACCATTAACACTAACAAAATCAACACAATCATCCATCTAGGCATATGAATAAACGCCATCAGCCGGCTGGACAGCCCCAGCAAACCAGCTACCGTCGTCGTGTAAATCGCCAGGCACAGCACCGCCGTCATACATAAAAAAAGGAAATAAGGCGCACCCTCCAGAACGGCAAACAGCGGTATTTCAAACTGAGAAAGGGAGCCCGCCAGCTCCACCAACGTTTCATTATAAACAAATGAGATCACGCCAAAAATAAGACCGCTTGCCACACTTGCGATTTTTGCTTCTCCGAGCCCTTTCATCTCTTTCCCAACAGAGGATAAAATCGCAACAACTGAAAGGATGTTTAAAGAGGTAAACGTAATGCTCGCAGGCCAGTTATACTGCTGGGACAAATCAATCGTCCACGTATGGTGATGTGTGCTCTGAAAGGAGATCAGCGCATATAAAAGCCCCGCTACTAACACAGGAATCAAAATACTATTTATAGATAATATTCCTTTCACATCCCACAAAAACAAACACACTGTCACGATGCAAATCAGAGTGATTCCCCACCAGAAAGGAAGCTTGTACATTTGCAGGGTCACACCGCCTCCGGCAATCATCACCATAGTCGTCGAAAACAAATAAAAAATGATGAGGACATCATAAATTTTCGCCAGCCATGGCCCCATTAAATGCTCCAGAACCGGCAGAAAATGAGTGGATTGAACCTTAAAACTGATTTTCATCACAATATAAGACGAGAAAATGAACATAATTGTAAACAGCACAATAGCAAGTCCACTTTCCGCCCCAAAAAACTGCCATATCTCCTGACCGCTCGCATATCCGGCCCCGATCAGGCTCCCTAATATGAGCAGCATCCACTTCATTCCGGCTCTCCACAACACTATCACCTCATAGACAAAGTTCAGCTTGTTCCCGTTATTGTTACTATATAAATAAAGGAAAGCAAAAATGCCATATTTTCATAGACATTTGAACACAAGTTGAAATTATCATACGAAATACTCATAAAAAAAAAGACTGCTAATGGAGGCAGTCTAAAAATATATCATTTTGCAGTGGAATGAAGGAATGAACCTCATTAACCATTCCTATCTATAAAGTGTTTTGTAAGCAGACCGTAGCTTGATCATGATCGAGGCAATGGGGGGCAATATTTATAATTCACCCACTAACCATTCATAATAACCTCTACTTTTTTAAAATCTCCGGTGTCATACACAAAGCATAAAAAACCGTACTGCTGGATATACTGTAAACAACCTTACATAACGAAACACACACCATAGCAATTCTGTTACCTACTATAACAAGGAAGTGAAACCCATGAATCGAAAAGGCGGGCTTTTTTCCTCTCAGGAACGAGTAAAGCAATATGTTTCACATACAGATGCTGCAGCGGCAAAACAAATCCAAACCATCCTTTCTTCATCCTTACGTAAAGCTGCCGGCAAACCAATTGTTGTGGTTTGTATCGGAACAGACCGTTCAACCGGTGATTCATTGGGCCCGCTCGTAGGAATGAAACTCAAACAGATGCAGCTCACCAGATTCCATGTCTACGGAACCTTATCTGACCCCGTTCATGCTGTGAACATGAAGGATAAAATCAATGACATTCATAAATTACATAAAAACCCATTTGTTATAGCAGTCGATGCATGCTTAGGCCGCGTTAAGAGTGTGGGTTCATTTCAAATCGGGGACGGGCCATTAAAGCCCGGAGCCGGTGTACAAAAAGACCTTCCTGAAGTGGGAGATCTTCATATTAACGGAATCGTGAATGTTAGCGGTTTCATGGAATATTTTGTATTGCAAAATACAAGACTCAACTTGGTCATGAATATGGCCAATGTTCTCGCGGAAGGATTGAGTTTAACAGATCGGACAGAGTGGAGGCAAGAACGCCTTAACCCGTTGCAAAGGCTCACTGGGCGCATATAAAACAAAAACCATCTTCGCTTGAAAGATGGTTTCTTCATTTACGATTCTCGTTCAGACAAAAGCTCTAAAATCCGGTCAAGGTCTTCATTAGAGAAAAATTCAATTTCGATTTTGCCTTTTTTCTTCTGTCTTTTAATATTAACTGTTGTTCCAAAATAATTTTGGAGATAGGATTCCCGTTCTTTTAGAACCACATCTTTCACAGGTTCTTTTTTCTTTGTTTCACGTGGAACATTCTGATTCAACTGCTGAATCAGCTGCTCAAGCTGGCGAACATTGAGCTGCTCCGCAATCACTTTTTGTACCAGCGGTTCAAGCTTATTTTTGTTTTTTAAGCCAAGAAGCGTGCGTCCATGTCCCATAGAAAGCGTACCTTCGGCAATAAGCTGCTGAATATTTTCTGGCAGTGTCAGCAGTCTTAAATGATTCGCAATATGCGGTCTGCTTTTCCCAAGACGTTTGGCAAGCTGCTCTTGTGTGAGATCTAAGTGTTTCAACAAGGAATCATATGCCTGAGCCTCTTCAAGCGGAGATAAATCTTCACGCTGAAGGTTTTCTAATAAAGCAATTTCCCTCATTAACGCCTCTGATAATTCACGGACAATGGCCGGAACTGTATCTAAACCTGCCAGCTTTGCCGCTCGAAAACGCCGTTCACCCGCAACAATATCATAGCCTTTTAAAGATTTTCTGACGATAAGCGGCTGAAGAATGCCATGCTGCAGCACTGATTCTTTTAGTTCAGCTAATGCCTCGTCATCAAAGTGTTTTCTTGGCTGATAAGGATTAGGGCGTAAATCGGCAATTTTAATTTCTTCAACTGTCTCTTCAGACAAATCTACCTGATTAAATAACGCATTAATCCCTTTTCCAAGGCCTTTAGCCATTCGCAGCCACTTCCTTTGCTAAATCTAAATATACTTCCGCACCTCTTGACCGCGGATCGTATAAAATGATGGGTTTTCCGTGACTCGGTGCCTCACTCAGTCGGACATTACGCGGAATAACTGTCTTATATACTTTATCCCTAAAATACTTTTTAACCTCTTCAATCACTTGAATGCCAAGGTTTGTCCGGGCATCAAGCATTGTCAGCAATACACCTTCAATCATTAAATCAGTATTCAAATGCTTTTGCACAAGACGTACTGTATTTAATAACTGGCTGAGACCCTCCAAGGCATAATATTCGCACTGTACAGGAATCACAACGGAATCCGAGGCAGTAAGGGCATTAATCGTCAGCAAGCCCAATGACGGCGGACAATCAATGATAATATAATCATAATTTTGCTTTACTGCTTCAAGCGCTCTCTTCAATCTCACTTCTCTTGATATTGTAGGAACCAGCTCGATTTCAGCCCCTGCAAGCTGAATCGTCGCAGGAATCACATCCAAGTTCTCTACTGTCGTTGCTTTAATAATATCTATTACATCTGCATCATCTACTAAAATATCGTACACACACTGCTCTACATCGGCTTTTTCAATCCCTAATCCGCTTGTCGCATTTCCCTGCGGATCAATATCTACCAGCAGAACCCTTTTCCCTATGTAAGCCAAACATGCCCCAAGGTTGACAGACGTCGTTGTTTTGCCGACCCCGCCTTTTTGGTTCGTAATTGCTATGATTTTTCCCACGATGTCACCTACTTTCACATGAACATGTACTATCTTGCTTCTATTCTATCAAAAAAAGATTAAAGCGTTTCATTTTTTTCATCATTTTGTTCCGAATCAGAAGGGAAATAATTGAAAATTCAAGCACGCTTTATGCTTTCTCTTATAAATTCTGCAATTTCTATGTTTTTTTGACTTAAAAAAGGAATTTCTTAAAGAAAAAAAGAAGAAGTCACAGTACAGAACGTGAAAACAGGATGGTGAGAAAATGGTTTATCAAACGAAAAGAGATGTACCCGTTACGCTGATGATTGTGTTTCTCATATTACTGATACAAGCAGATGCCATTGTTCCTTTTGTGCTGGGAAATATGAGAGTTTCCGGCTGGATCATTTTTATTCTGCTGACTCTTTTAAATGTGCTCATCATTTGGAGCTTTATTGACCTAAAATATGTATTGAAGGAACACCATCTGATCATTAAAGCCGGATTGATCAAACATCAAATTCCTTATGAAAACATCGATAAAGTCGTTCAAAAAAAGAAACTGTGGTCCGGTTTTCGTCTGATCGGCTCTCGCCATGCCATCACAATATATTATCAGGGGGGATGGGGACATGCAGTGATTTCACCGCAAAAATCTGAAGAATTTATCCACAAGCTCAAAGAAAAGAATTCTAATATAATGATATTCACTAAAAGTAAGTGATTACCTTTTATTAAAAATATAAAAAGCTCTCCTGCTTTTCAGGAGAGCTTCTATTTTGGTATGCGAATCGTTAATTGAATATATTCTTCAAATTCTTCTTCTTCCGTATTCAATTTTACACCGCTGTCTTCCACCATTGATAGTGACTGGCGAATCGTGTTCATCGCAATTCTTGTATCTCTGCTGAATGCTTTGCGTCTCGGCTTTGGCTTTCTTTTGCCTTGCTCCAGCATTTTCACCACGCGGTCTTCCGTCTGCTTTACATTTAAACTTTTCTCAATAATCTCTGTGAGCAGTGTGACTTGGAGCTCAGGCTGTTTCAGCGGAATCAGCGCTCTGGCATGGCGCTCGGTGATTTTCTTCTCCATAATCGCCTCTTGGACCGGCTGAGGCAGCTTTAATAACCGAAGCTTATTCGCGATTGTAGACTGCCCTTTTCCTAAGCGCTGTGCGAGTGCCTCCTGTGTTAAATCATGCAGCTCAAGCAGCCTAGCATAAGCATGCGCTTCCTCAATAGAAGACAGTTCTTCCCGCTGCAAGTTTTCGATTAACGCCACAGAAGCGGTTTCCGTGTCGGAAAAATCCTTAATAATTGCCGGAATCTTTTCCCACTCAAGCGATTGCACCGCTCTCCAGCGTCTTTCACCTGCAATGAGTTCGTATTGGCCTTCTTCTTCTGTATGCCTAACAACAATCGGCTGAATAATGCCGTGTGTATGAATGGTCATTGCTAACTCTTTGATTTTTTCATCTGAGAAAATGGTGCGTGGCTGAAAACGGTTGGGAACGATAGCATTTACCGGTATTTCCAGAATCTCTTCTTTGTTTGTATCATGTTCAGCAATCTCCGGCTCCTGTTCCTTCTCACCAAGCCCGAAGAAACGAGAGAATGAATGCTTCATGTACCTACACCACCTTTAAAAACTGCCATTTTTATAATTCTATTTTCTCATGGTTTTTCCTGCTGTACATCCATCAATTTTGATGAAAATATGATGGTATTGTCATATCAGGCTGTCTAAATTACCCTTCAATTGGCGATTTATTAGGAGTTCCCGGTTTTCTTGGATACTTCTTAGGTGTATTTTTTATTTTGCGTATCACCATAATATTACGATCGCTTTCTTCAATAGGCAGCTTAAAAGAATGGATATTCTCAAGTTCTCCTCCAAGCGTCGTGATTGCTTTTTTGCCTGCATTCAGTTCTTCTTCCGCTGATGCGGCTTTTAAAGCAACAAATAAACCGTTTTTCTTCACCAGAGGCAAGCAAAGCTCACTCAAAACAGATAATCTCGCAACTGCTCGCGCTGTCACAATATCATAGCTTTCACGCACGTCTTTCCGTTGCCCGAACGTTTCAGCTCTGTCATGGCAGAATGTTGTATTCTCCAATTGCAAAGCCTCAGATAACTTTTCTAAAAACGTGATCCGTTTGTTCAGTGAATCCACGATTGTGACATTGAGGTGCGGAAAGCATATTTTTATCGGCAGACTTGGAAAACCCGCTCCCGCTCCGACATCACAAATCGTGTTCACCTGATTGAAGTCGACATAAAAAGCAGCTGTAATGGAATCATAAAAATGCTTTAAATACACTTCTTTTTTCTCTGTTATTGAAGTCAGATTGATTTTTTCGTTCCATTCAACCAGCATGTCGTAATACAGCTCAAATTGCTCCAGCTGACGGGGAGAAAGGGAGATCCCTTTTTCCGCCAAACCAGAAGTGAATTCTTCAATATTCATGCCGTCATCCTTTCTATTCGGCTATCTTCGCAATGCGTCCCTGCTCTAAATACACCAATAGAATTGAAATGTCCGCCGGGTTTACACCGGAAATGCGGGAAGCTTGGGCAACAGACAAAGGTCGTACATTTTTCAGTTTTTGACGCGCCTCGGTCGCAATCCCCTTAATTGCGTCATAATCAATTCGATCTGGAATTTTTTTATTTTCCATCTTCTTCAGTTTTTCCACTTGCTGAAGAGATTTTTCAATATATCCTTCATATTTCACTTGGATTTCTACTTGTTCTGCCACGTCTTGAGGAACTGGCACTTCTGGCGGCGCCAGTTTTGTGACTGTTTCATAGTTCATTTCAGGACGCTTCATCAAGTCTGTGCCGCGAACTCCATCTTTCAATTCGCTTCCGCCAAGAGAACGGATATATTCTTGATTTTCCGGAGACGGCTTGATAATTACAGAATGAAGACGTTTTTTCTCCGCCTCGATCGCCGCTTTTTTCTTCTCAAAAGCCGCATAGCGCTCATCAGAAATCAATCCAATGCGGTGTCCGATTTCTGTCAGACGCAAATCAGCATTGTCATGGCGAAGCAGCAATCTGTATTCCGCACGTGATGTCAAAAGACGATATGGCTCATTGGTACCTTTTGTCACAAGGTCATCAATCAGAACACCAATATAGGCGTCAGAACGGCTTAGAATTACTTCTTCTTTTCCAAGCGCTTTTCGTCCTGCATTGATTCCCGCCATAATCCCTTGTCCCGCAGCTTCTTCATAACCGGATGTTCCGTTAATTTGGCCTGCAGTGTAAAGGTTTGTGATTTTTTTTGTTTCAAGTGTCGGCCAGAGCTGTGTCGGTACGATTGCATCATACTCGATCGCATAGCCGGCTCTCATCATTTGCACGTTTTCAAGTCCAGGAATCGTTGCAAGCATTCTTTGCTGTACGTCTTCTGGAAGACTTGTAGATAAACCTTGGACATAGACTTCCTGTGTATTTCTGCCTTCCGGCTCAAGGAAGATTTGGTGACGCGGTTTATCATTAAAACGGACAACTTTATCTTCAATGGATGGGCAGTATCTTGGGCCCGTACCTTTGATCATACCGGAATACATCGGTGAACGGTGCAGGTTGCTGTCAATAATCTCATGTGTCTCAGGGCTTGTATATGTCAACCAGCAAGGGAGCTGATCTGTGATATATTCCACTGTTTCATATGAGAAAGCGCGAGGCACATCGTCACCAGGCTGAATTTCCGTTTTGCTGTAATCAATCGTGTCGCTTTTAACGCGAGGCGGCGTACCTGTTTTAAAACGAACAAGGTCAAAACCAAGTTCCTCCAAATGCTCAGAAAGCTTAATAGAAGGCTGCTGGTTATTTGGGCCGCTTGAGTAAGACAGATCGCCAAGAATAATACGTCCTCTTAAATATGTCCCTGTCGTCATGACAACTGCTTTCGCACGATAATGTGCACCGGTTTGTGTAATAACGCCTCGGCATTCGCCGTCTTCAACGATCAGCCGCTCCACAATTCCTTGCAGCAATGTTAAGTTTGGTTCTTTTTCAAGCGTATTTTTCATTTCGTGCTGATATTGGAATTTGTCTGCTTGCGCACGCAAAGCACGAACCGCAGGACCTTTTCCTGTATTCAGCATTCTCATTTGAATATGCGTTTTATCGATGTTTCTTCCCATTTCTCCGCCGAGCGCGTCAATTTCGCGGACGACAATCCCTTTTGCGGGGCCGCCGACAGACGGATTACATGGCATAAATGCAACCATATCTAGGTTGATGGTCAAGACAAGCGTTTTGGCGCCTTGGCGTGCAGATGCGAGGGCAGCCTCAACACCGGCATGCCCGGCGCCAATCACAATCACATCGTATTGGCCTGCTTCATACCCCATGATTCTAGTTCCTCCTTTTATTATTTTCCTAAACAGAATTGTGAAAAGAGCTGATCAATTAAGCTTTCGTGGACAGAATCTCCAATGATTTCCCCTAAAAGCTCCCAGCATCTTGTAAGGTCAATTTGCACCATGTCGATCGGGACATCCTGTTCGATGCCGCTAAGCGCATCTTCAATGGCGCGTTTTGCTTGCTGTAAAATAGAGATGTGACGTGTGTTGCTGACATAAGTCAGATCACCGCTTTCAATGGCACCCGTGTAGAACAGTGATTGAATCGCTTCTTCCAGATCATTGATGCCTTCCTCTTTTAAAAGAGATGTCGTAACAACTGGACGTCCATTGGCAAGCTCACGGACACGTTCAGTGTCAATCTTCGCCTCAAGGTCAGTCTTATTCAAAATCACGATAACATCCATGCCCTCAACGGCTTCAAAAAGCTTCACGTCTTCTTCAGAAAGCTCTTCACTATAATTAAGCACAAGTAAAATCAGGTCCGCTTCCTTTAGGACCTGGCGAGAACGTTCAACACCGATTCGCTCAACAATATCCTCTGTTTCACGAATACCTGCTGTATCAACCAGACGAAGCGGGACGCCCCTTACATTCACGTATTCCTCAATCACATCCCGCGTCGTTCCGGGAATATCGGTTACAATGGCTTTTGCCTCATGAACGAGGCTGTTCAGAAGAGATGATTTTCCTACGTTTGGCCGGCCAATAATGACGGTAGAAAGACCTTCACGCAAGATTTTTCCTTGCTCAGAAGTCCTCAGCAACGCCTCAATTTCCTTTTTCACGGCGGTTGCCTTTTCGACTAAAATCTGATGCGTCATTTCCTCTACATCATCATACTCCGGATAATCGATATTCACCTCAACATGGGCCAGTGTTTCTAAAATCTCACTGCGCAAACGGCGCACCAAAGCAGAAAGACGCCCTTCCATTTGATTCATAGCAACGTTCATTGCCCGGTCCGTTTTCGCTCTGATTAAGTCCATAACCGCTTCCGCCTGTGAAAGATCGATTCGGCCGTTTAAAAACGCACGTTTCGTAAATTCACCAGGCTCTGCCAGTCTCGCTCCCTCTCTCAATGCAAGCTGAAGCACTTGGTTCACAGTCACAATTCCCCCGTGACAGTTAATCTCGATGACATCTTCTCGTGTAAAAGTTCTCGGCGCTTTTAACACTGATACCATTACTTCCTCAACGACACGATCCGAAGGTCTGTCTACGATATGACCATAATGAATCGTATGTGATTCGACCGAGCTGAGTGTTTTCCCCTTCGGTCCCTTATAAATTTTATCTGCGATTTGAATGGCTTCTGGTCCGCTCAACCGTACAATCGCAATCGCGCCTTCTCCCATCGGTGTGGAAATTGCCGCAATTGTATCCATGTTGTTCACCTCTCTTTACTTATACTTCATCTATATAAAAAAATTTTTATTATGCCAAAACTAAAAGATAACATAGTTTGGTTCGAAGTGGAAGATTTGTTATCCACAGAAATAGAAATTCGTCCCTTATTACTTTAACTTATCCACATGTGAATAACAATTAATTTTATTTCCTGAACTTCCTTTTTATCAACAGGATACACCTAAAAAGAAAAAACTTAAACGGCAAAACCTTGATATTACTAGGAAAAGTAGATTTTTCGGATACAAAAAAACCGAAATCCAATTTTTATCGGACTTCGGTTTTATGCTATCTTTTATGGGAAATAACGAGATGACGATTTTCGCCTTCACCCATTGAATATGTTTTGATCTGGTGGTTTGCATATCCAGAAAGAGTATCGTGAATAATTTTTCTTTCGCTGGACGGCATGGGCTCAAGCTGGATGGATTTTTTCGTTTTCAAAACCTGGTCAGCAAGCTTGATGGCCAGCTGGCTCAGTGTTTCTTTTCTTTTCAAACGATAGTTTTCTGCATCCACCGTCACATTTTTATATTGGCCTGGATAACGGTTAAGGGCAAGCTGTGTCAAAGTTTCAAGGGCGTTTAAGGTTTGTCCTCTTTTCCCAATCAACAATGCTGCCTTTTCACCTGTTATATGATATCTCACTGTCTTTTTGCTTTCTTGAACAGTCACATCAGACTTCCCGGCAATGGCTTCGGCAATCGTTTGAAGATATAACTTCGCTTGCTGAATCGGATCAATCTTTTCAACCAGCTTTACGATCGCAGGCTTTTTACCGAAGATACCGAGAAACCCTTTGTTTCCCTCTTCAATAACAGTAATTTCTACCTTATCCTTCGTTAATCCCAACTCTTGCAATCCGGACTGTACTGCTTCATCGACATTTCGCCCTGCAGCAGTCACATTCCTCACTTTTTCTTTCCTCCGACTTTTTGCGGCTCAGGATTTTTTTTAATATCAGGTCCTTTAATGAGGAAAGTTTGCGCAATCATAAACAAGTTACCGACTACCCAATAAAGAGAAAGAGCCGCCGGGAAGTTGATCGCAAATACGATAATCATAATTGGCATAATCCAAAGCATCATCGCCATTTGCGGATTTTGCTGCGCATTGCCCGCCATCATCAGTTTTTGCTGAACAAATGTAGCAACACCAGCAACGATAGGAAGAATATAGTAAGGATCTTTTTCTCCTAAGTCAAACCATAAGAAGCTGTGCTCTGAAATCGCCTGTGTTCTCATGATCGCATGATAGAATCCAATTAAAATCGGCATTTGGATCAAAATCGGGAAACATCCCGCCAATGGATTGACACCATGTTTTTGGAATAAAGCCATTGTTTCCTGCTGAAGCTTTTGCTGCGTTTTTTGATCCTTTGAGCTGTATTTTTCTTTAAGCTTTTGCATTTCCGGCTGTAAAGCCTGCATCGCTTTCGAACTTCTCAGCTGCTTAATCATCAGCGGTAAAATTAATAAACGAATTAAAATGGTAACTAGAATAATTGAAAGCCCGTAGTTATCTCCCGTCAATTTCGCTACATAAGTAATGAGCTCAGACAATGGATATACTACGTACTTGTCCCAGAAATGCGGACTATCTGCAGTGATCGGCTCTTTCACACTCGAGCATCCAGCCAAAAGCATGAATACGCCAACCATACTTAATAGCAACCCTATTCTCCTTTTCAACAACATTTCCTCCTATAATTAATCTTTACACTCTTTTATTGCAAAGCATACTTGTATGTATTTTAGCATCTTTCAGTTTTAAATGGTGTCTTTTTCTGATCAACCAGAAAGGAAGCGCTTTTAAAAGTTGTAAGAAAGCAGTGGTGATGCCTACTTTGACGAAGATTTCTTATATAATGAAGACTTTCTGAATAGATGCTGCAGACTTTTTTTCGTTTCCTCATATGTCAGCTGGCTCGCCGGTTTTCTGGCAATAATGATGTAATCCTTTTCCTTCAGTCTCTCTTTCTCTTCAAGAAAGGCCTGCCGAATCAAACGTTTGATCCGATTTCGCATCACGGCATTGCCAATTTTTTTGCTGACGGAAAGCCCGACACGCAGTTCATCATTTTCAGGCTGATCAAGCGTATATAAGACAAACTGGCGGTTTGCAACTGATGTCCCATGTTTAAACACTTTTTGAAAATCTTCATTTTTCTTTAAACGATTTCGCTTCTTCAAATGACTCACTCCGATACTGGCTGGCAGAAACTTTTAAAATTTATTATGAACATGAGATGCATCTGAACCAGGAAGCATGCCCCGGTTCATTACGCATCACATCTATCTTTTCCCATAACGTGAAAAAAGACCACTGACATTATTCAGTGGCCTAAGCTGATAATACTTTTCTGCCTTTGCGGCGACGGCGTGCTAAAACTAGACGACCGTTTTTTGAACTCATACGGCTTCTGAAGCCATGAACTTTGCTGCGTTTACGGTTATTCGGTTGGAATGTTCTTTTCATTTATGACACCTCCCTCGAGGAATAGCTGTTAAAGACAGTCTTACTTATTATATTTGCGTTACCTATTCATTGTCAACTTCACTAGTGCTTTTATTTCTTGCAACCATAATAGGATACCATACCTTTTCAACTTTCGAAACCTTATTTTTTAGATTCCTTAATTTTACGGAAAAAAGACAAATCCAAACAATTTGCCCCTAAAATCACGCATGTGGATATCTTTTTCGGATTTTTTTAGTATCCACAGAGGTTATCGACAACATTTTCACATTACCAACCCCTGTGGACAAGGTTTTTTCAACAGGTTGTCCGCTTTGTGGATAAGATTGTGACAACCATTGCAAGCTCTCGTTTATTTTGGTATTATATTTGTGTTTTAACTCTTGATTACTAATCCTACCTTTCCTCTTTATCCACAAAGTGTGGATAAGTTGTGGATTGATTTCACACAGCTTGTGTAGAAGGTTGTCCACAAGTTGTGAAATTTGTCGAAAAGCTATTTATCTACTATATTATATGTTTTCAACATTTAATGTGTACGAATGGTAAGCGCCATTTGCTCTTTTTTTGTGTTCTATAACAGAGAAAGACGCCATTTTCTAAGAAAAGGAGGGACGTGCCGGAAGATGGAAAATATATTAGACCTGTGGAACCAAGCCCTTGCTCAAATCGAAAAAAAGTTGAGCAAACCGAGTTTTGAGACTTGGATGAAGTCAACCAAAGCCCACTCACTGCAAGGCGATACATTAACAATCACGGCTCCCAATGAATTTGCCAGAGACTGGCTGGAGTCCAGATACTTGCATCTGATTGCAGATACTATATATGAATTAACCGGGGAAGAATTGAGCATTAAGTTTGTCATTCCTCAAAATCAAGATGTTGAGGACTTTATGCCGAAACCGCAAGTCAAAAAAGCGGTCAAAGAAGATACATCTGATTTTCCTCAAAATATGCTCAATCCAAAATATACTTTTGATACTTTTGTCATCGGATCTGGAAACCGATTTGCACACGCTGCTTCCCTCGCAGTAGCGGAAGCACCCGCGAAAGCTTACAACCCTTTATTTATCTATGGGGGCGTCGGCTTAGGGAAAACGCACTTAATGCATGCGATCGGCCATTATGTAATAGATCATAATCCTTCTGCCAAAGTGGTTTATCTGTCTTCTGAGAAATTTACAAACGAATTCATCAACTCTATCCGAGATAATAAAGCCGTCGACTTCCGCAATCGCTATCGAAATGTTGATGTGCTTTTGATAGATGATATTCAATTTTTAGCGGGGAAAGAACAAACCCAGGAAGAATTTTTCCATACATTTAACACATTGCACGAAGAAAGCAAACAAATCGTCATTTCAAGTGACCGGCCGCCAAAGGAAATTCCGACACTTGAAGACAGATTGCGCTCACGTTTTGAATGGGGACTTATTACAGATATCACACCGCCTGATCTAGAAACGAGAATTGCAATTTTAAGAAAAAAGGCCAAAGCAGAGGGCCTCGATATTCCAAACGAGGTTATGCTTTACATCGCGAATCAAATCGACAGCAATATTCGGGAACTCGAAGGGGCATTAATCAGAGTTGTCGCTTATTCATCTTTAATTAATAAAGATATTAATGCTGATCTGGCCGCTGAGGCGTTGAAAGATATTATTCCTTCCTCAAAACCGAAAGTCATTACGATAAAGGAAATTCAGAGGGTAGTAGGCCAGCAATTTAATATTAAACTCGAGGATTTCAAAGCAAAAAAACGGACAAAGTCAGTAGCTTTTCCGCGTCAAATCGCCATGTACTTATCAAGGGAAATGACTGATTCCTCTCTTCCTAAAATCGGTGAAGAGTTTGGAGGACGTGATCATACGACCGTTATTCATGCGCATGAAAAAATTTCAAAACTGCTGGCAGATGATGAACAGCTTCAGCAGCATGTAAAAGAAATTAAAGAACAGCTTAAATAGCAGGACCGGGGATCAATCGGGGAAAGTGTGAATAACTTTTCGGAAGTCATACACAGTCTGTCCACATGTGGATAGGCTGTGTTTCCTGTCTTTTTCACAACTTATCCACAAATCCACAGGCCCTACTATTACTTCTACTATTTTTTATAAATATATATATTAATACATTATCCGTTAGGAGGATAAAAATGAAATTCACGATTCAAAAAGATCGTCTTGTTGAAAGTGTCCAAGATGTATTAAAAGCAGTTTCATCCAGAACCACGATTCCCATTCTGACTGGTATTAAAATTGTTGCATCAGATGATGGAGTATCCTTTACAGGGAGTGACTCAGATATTTCTATTGAATCCTTCATTCCAAAAGAAGAAGGAGATAAAGAAATCGTCACTATTGAACAGCCCGGAAGCATCGTTTTACAGGCTCGCTTTTTTAGTGAAATTGTAAAAAAATTGCCGATGGCAACTGTAGAAATCGAAGTCCAAAATCAGTATTTGACGATTATCCGTTCTGGTAAAGCTGAATTTAATCTAAACGGACTGGATGCTGATGAGTATCCGCACTTGCCGCAGATTGAAGAGCATCATGCGATTCAGATCCCAACTGATTTGTTAAAAAATCTAATCAGACAAACAGTATTTGCAGTGTCCACCTCAGAAACACGCCCTATCTTGACAGGTGTAAACTGGAAAGTGGAGCAAAGTGAATTATTATGCACTGCAACGGATAGCCACCGTCTTGCATTAAGAAAGGCGAAACTTGATATTCCAGAAGACAGATCTTATAACGTCGTGATTCCAGGAAAAAGTTTAACTGAACTCAGCAAGATTTTAGATGACAACCAGGAACTTGTAGATATCGTCATCACAGAAACCCAAGTTCTGTTTAAAGCGAAAAACGTCTTATTCTTCTCGCGGCTTCTGGACGGGAATTATCCAGACACAACCAGCCTGATTCCGCAAGACAGCAAAACAGAAATCATTGTGAACACAAAAGAATTCCTTCAGGCCATTGATCGTGCATCTCTTTTAGCTAGAGAGGGACGCAACAACGTTGTAAAACTGTCCGCAAAACCGGCTGAATCCATTGAAATTTCTTCCAACTCGCCGGAAATCGGTAAAGTTGTGGAAGCAATTGCTGCGGATCAAATTGAAGGTGAGGAATTAAATATCTCTTTTAGTCCAAAATATATGCTGGATGCACTAAAGGTGCTTGAAGGAGCAGAAATACGCGTAAGCTTTACAGGCGCAATGAGACCTTTCTTAATTCGCACGCCGAATGATGAAACGATTGTACAGCTTATCCTCCCTGTCAGAACCTATTAATCCGATACACTGCTGCCGACTTGTCGGCAGCTTTTCTATTCGGTATCTGCTCCGACAAGTTTTCCCTTTCCCTAATTCGTTTTTTTTTAGTACAATTAGATATTAGTGATATTTGAAAGAGGTCGATATAATGGCAAATCCGATTTCAATTGATACAGAGATGATTACACTCGGACAATTCTTAAAATTAGCCGATGTGATTCAGTCTGGCGGTATGGCGAAGTGGTTTTTAAGCGAGCATGAAGTGCTTGTGAACGATGAGCCGGACAACCGCCGAGGCAGAAAGCTGTATGTTGGAGATGTGGTAGAGATTGAAGGATTTGGTTCATTTCAAGTCGTCAATTAAAGCGGGTGACACTGATTGTATATCCAGAACTTAGAACTGACATCTTACCGCAACTACGACCATGCTGAACTTCAATTTGAAAATAAAGTAAATGTGATCATCGGAGAAAACGCCCAGGGGAAGACAAACCTCATGGAGGCGATCTATGTCTTGTCCATGGCGAAATCGCACCGGACATCAAATGACAAAGAACTTATACGGTGGGACAAAGACTATGCTAAAATAGAGGGAAGAGTGATGAAGCAAAACGGGGCGATCCCGATGCAGCTCGTCATCTCCAAAAAGGGTAAAAAGGGCAAGGTCAATCATATTGAACAGCAAAAGCTCAGCCAGTATGTCGGGGCCCTCAACACCATTATGTTCGCGCCGGAAGATTTAAATCTTGTAAAGGGAAGCCCTCAAGTGAGAAGGCGGTTTCTTGACATGGAAATCGGACAGGTTTCTCCCGTCTACCTTCATGATCTTTCTCTTTACCAGAAAATCCTTTCCCAGCGGAATCATTTTTTGAAACAGCTGCAAACAAGAAAACAAACTGACCGGACGATGCTCGATGTTCTGACCGATCAGCTTGTAGAAGTTGCAGCAAAAGTCGTCGTAAAACGCCTGCAGTTTACAGCACAGCTCGAGAAATGGGCGCAGCCCATCCATGCAGGCATCTCAAGAGGGCTTGAAGAACTGACCCTGAAATACCATACAGCTCTTGATGTATCAGATCCCCTAGATTTGTCGAAAATAGGAGATAGCTATCAAGAAGCGTTTTCTAAATTAAGAGAAAAAGAAATTGAGCGTGGTGTGACGCTGTCAGGGCCTCATCGCGATGATGTTCTTTTCTATGTGAACGGACGCGATGTGCAGACGTATGGTTCTCAAGGACAGCAGCGAACGACGGCGTTGTCCCTTAAGCTGGCGGAGATTGACCTGATCCATGAAGAAATCGGAGAATATCCCATTTTACTATTGGATGATGTACTGAGTGAACTGGATGATTATCGCCAGTCACACTTGCTTCATACGATCCAAGGCCGTGTACAAACGTTTGTCACAACGACAAGCGTTGATGGCATTGATCACGAAACCTTACGTCAAGCAGGAATGTTCCGTGTGCAAAATGGTGCGTTAGTGAAGTGAAGAAATGAGGTGAGCAATTGTATATTCATTTAGGTGATGACTTTGTGGTTTCAACACGAGATATTGTCGGCATTTTTGACTTTAAAGCCAACATGTCGCCTATTGTTGAAGAATTTCTGAAAAAACAGAAACACAAGGTGGTGCCTTCCGTAAACGGCACGCCCAAATCTATCGTAGTAACGGTTCAGAATATATATTACTCTCCCTTATCTTCCAGCACATTAAAAAAACGTGCGCAATTTATGTTTGAAATAGATTCTTAGAAATTTTTTATCACGAATATATCGTTTAGAAAAGTGTAGGTGAATGACGTGGCTATGGAACAGCAGCAAAACAGTTATGATGAAAATCAGATACAGGTACTAGAAGGATTGGAAGCTGTTCGTAAAAGACCGGGGATGTATATCGGTTCGACAAACAGCAAAGGCCTTCACCACTTGGTATGGGAAATTGTCGACAATAGTATTGACGAAGCCCTCGCCGGTTATTGTACGGATATCAATATCCAAATCGAAAAAGACAACAGTATCACGGTTGTAGATAATGGCCGCGGTATTCCAGTCGGTATTCATGAAAAAATGGGCCGTCCTGCGGTAGAAGTCATTATGACGGTGCTTCATGCCGGAGGAAAATTTGACGGAAGCGGCTATAAAGTATCCGGAGGATTACACGGTGTAGGTGCGTCGGTCGTAAACGCACTATCAACAGAGCTTGATGTGACGGTTCACCGTGACGGTAAAATTCACCGCCAAACCTATAAACGCGGAGTTCCGGTTACAGACCTTGAAATCATTGGCGAAACGGATCATACAGGAACGACGACACATTTTGTCCCGGACCCTGAAATTTTCTCAGAAACAACCGAGTATGATTACGATCTGCTTGCCAACCGCGTGCGTGAATTAGCCTTTTTAACAAAGGGCGTAAACATCACGATTGAAGATAAACGTGAAGGACAAGAGCGCAAAAATGAATACCATTACGAAGGCGGAATTAAAAGTTATGTAGAGTATTTAAACCGCTCTAAAGAGGTTGTCCATGAAGAGCCGATTTACATTGAAGGCGAAAAGGACGGCATTACGGTTGAAGTGGCTTTGCAATACAATGACAGCTACACAAGCAACATTTACTCGTTTACAAACAACATTAACACGTACGAAGGCGGTACCCATGAAGCTGGCTTCAAAACGGGCCTGACTCGTGTTATCAACGATTACGCCAGAAAAAAAGGGCTTATTAAAGAAAATGATCCAAACCTAAGCGGAGATGACGTAAGGGAAGGGCTGACAGCGATTATTTCAATCAAACACCCTGATCCGCAGTTTGAGGGCCAAACAAAAACAAAGCTGGGCAACTCAGAAGCACGGACGATCACCGATACGTTATTTTCTACGGCGATGGAAACATTTATGCTGGAAAATCCAGATGCAGCCAAAAAAATTGTCGATAAAGGTTTAATGGCGGCAAGAGCAAGAATGGCTGCGAAAAAAGCGCGTGAACTAACACGCCGTAAGAGTGCTTTGGAAATTTCAAACCTGCCCGGTAAGTTAGCGGACTGCTCTTCAAAAGATCCGAGCATCTCCGAGTTATATATCGTAGAGGGTGACTCTGCCGGAGGATCTGCTAAACAAGGACGCGACAGACATTTCCAAGCCATTTTGCCGCTTAGAGGTAAAATCCTAAACGTTGAAAAGGCCAGACTGGATAAAATCCTTTCTAACAACGAAGTTCGCTCTATGATCACAGCGCTCGGCACAGGTATCGGAGAAGACTTCAACCTTGAGAAAGCCCGTTACCACAAAGTTGTCATTATGACAGATGCCGATGTTGACGGCGCGCACATCAGAACACTGCTGTTAACGTTCTTTTACAGATATATGCGCCAAATTATCGAAAATGGCTACGTGTACATTGCGCAGCCGCCGCTCTACAAGGTTCAACAGGGGAAACGCGTTGAATATGCATACAATGACAAGGAGCTTGAAGAGCTGTTAAAAACTCTTCCTCAAACGCCTAAGCCTGGACTGCAGCGTTACAAAGGTCTTGGTGAAATGAATGCCACCCAGCTATGGGAGACAACCATGGATCCTAGCTCCAGAACACTTCTTCAGGTAACTCTTGAAGATGCAATGGATGCGGATGAGACTTTTGAAATGCTTATGGGCGACAAGGTAGAACCGCGCCGAAACTTCATAGAAGCGAATGCGAGATACGTTAAAAATCTTGACATCTAATCATAAAAAGCCTTATTTCCAATAAGAAATAAGGCTTTTTTCTGAACAAGATCAGATGCAGCGATGCCTGCAATACCTATATATTCTAGCAATTTAATGTGTATAATCATAAGTTTATTGATATAATGGAGAATAGTGAAATCGTATTGAAGGTCATAATGGACAATCTACTCCCACATATTTCATGTGATACTTCAGGGAGGTTTTTTAATGAGTGAACAAAACACACCACAAGTTCGTGAAATAAATATCAGTCAGGAAATGCGTACGTCCTTCTTGGATTATGCAATGAGCGTTATCGTGTCCCGTGCTCTTCCGGATGTTCGTGACGGTTTAAAACCGGTTCATAGACGGATTTTGTATGCAATGAATGATTTAGGCATGACAAGTGACAAGCCTTATAAAAAATCCGCGCGTATCGTTGGAGAAGTTATCGGGAAATACCACCCGCACGGTGATTCAGCGGTATATGAATCCATGGTCAGAATGGCTCAGGATTTCAACTACCGTTATATGCTCGTTGACGGTCACGGAAACTTCGGTTCTGTTGACGGAGACTCAGCGGCGGCCATGCGTTATACAGAAGCACGAATGTCTAAAATCTCAATGGAGATTCTTCGCGACATCACAAAAGACACAATCGATTACCAGGATAACTATGACGGGTCAGAAAGAGAACCTGTCGTTATGCCTTCAAGGTTCCCGAATCTGCTCGTGAACGGTGCTGCCGGCATTGCGGTAGGTATGGCAACAAACATTCCTCCGCACCAGCTGGGAGAAATCATTGACGGTGTACTTGCTGTTAGTGAGAATCCGGACATTACAATTCCAGAGCTTATGGAAGTCATTCCAGGGCCTGATTTCCCGACCGCGGGTCAAATCTTGGGACGCAGCGGTATCCGGAAAGCATACGAATCAGGCCGAGGCTCTATCACGATCCGGGCAAAAGCTGAGATCGAACAAACATCTTCGGGTAAAGAAAGAATTATCGTTACAGAGTTACCTTACCAAGTAAATAAGGCGAAATTAATTGAGAAAATTGCTGATCTCGTAAGGGACAAAAAGATAGAGGGTATCACAGATCTGCGTGATGAGTCAGATCGTACAGGTATGAGAATTGTCATTGAAATCAGACGCGATGCCAATGCGAATGTTATCTTAAACAATCTGTACAAACAAACTGCTCTACAAACATCTTTTGGCATCAACCTGCTTGCGCTTGTTGATGGCCAGCCGAAAGTTTTAACTCTTAAGCAATGCCTGGAGCATTACCTTGACCATCAAAAAGTTGTCATTAGACGCCGTACTGCTTATGAATTGCGTAAAGCAGAAGCGAGAGCTCATATCTTGGAAGGATTGAGAGTTGCACTGGATCATCTCGATGCAGTTATCTCCCTTATCCGTAATTCTCAAACGGCTGAAATTGCGAGAACAGGTTTAATTGAACAATTCTCACTGACAGAGAAGCAAGCACAAGCGATCCTTGACATGAGGCTCCAGCGTTTAACGGGACTGGAACGTGAAAAGATCGAAGAAGAATACCAGTCTCTTGTTAAATTAATTGCAGAGCTAAAAGACATCTTGGCAAATGAATATAAAGTGCTTGAGATCATTCGTGAAGAACTCACGGAAATCAAAGAGCGTTTTAACGATGAAAGACGTACTGAGATCGTCACTTCTGGACTGGAGACAATTGAAGATGAAGATCTCATCGAGAGAGAAAATATCGTAGTTACTCTGACGCACAACGGATACGTCAAACGTCTTCCTGCATCAACTTACCGCAGTCAAAAACGGGGCGGAAAAGGTGTACAAGGTATGGGAACAAACGAAGATGATTTCGTTGAACATTTGATCTCTACGTCAACTCATGACACGATTCTCTTCTTCTCGAACAAGGGGAAAGTGTATCGTGCAAAAGGGTATGAAATCCCTGAATACGGCAGAACGGCAAAAGGAATCCCGATTATTAACCTGCTGGAGGTAGAAAAGGGTGAGTGGATCAACGCGATTATTCCAGTCACGGAATTCAATGCGGAGCTTTACCTCTTCTTCACTACAAAGCATGGGGTTTCAAAACGAACATCGCTATCTCAATTCGCTAATATCCGCAACAATGGTCTAATTGCTCTGAGTCTTCGTGAAGATGATGAACTGATGGGTGTACGTCTGACTGACGGCACAAAACAAATCATCATTGGAACGAAAAACGGTTTACTGATTCGTTTCCCTGAAACAGATGTCCGAGAGATGGGAAGAACTGCGGCGGGCGTAAAAGGCATCACCCTGACGGATGACGACGCTGTTGTCGGCATGGAGATTTTAGAGGAAGAATCACACGTCCTTATCGTAACTGAAAAAGGGTACGGAAAACGAACTCCTGCTGAAGAGTACAGAACCCAAAGCCGGGGCGGAAAAGGACTCAAAACAGCGAAAATCACCGAGAACAACGGCCAACTAGTAGCAGTGAAAGCTACTAAAGGTGAAGAGGATCTAATGATTATTACAGCTAGCGGCGTACTCATCAGAATGGACATCAATGATATCTCCATCACCGGACGTGTCACTCAAGGTGTGCGTCTCATCAGAATGGCAGAAGAAGAGCATGTTGCTACAGTAGCTTTAGTTGAGAAAAACGAAGAAGATGAGAATGAAGAAGAACAAGAAGAAGTGTGAAAAAAAGCGCAGCTGAAATAGCTGCGCTTTTTTTGTCATAACCCTTTACAGTCATAAAAATTATGATATAATCATTTCTGTTGTCTTTTTAAAGACACAAGCATGACCATTATGTCTAGTAAAAACTTTTTTAAAAAAGTATTGACCTAGTTAACTAAAAATGTTACTATTAAGTAGTCGCTTCGAGAGAAGCACACAAAGTTCTTTGAAAACTAAACAAGACAAAACGTACCTGTTAATTCAGTTTTTTATAAATCGCACAGCGATGTGCGTAGTCAGTCAAACTACTTTATCGGAGAGTTTGATCCTGGCTCAGGACGAACGCTGGCGGCGTGCCTAATACATGCAAGTCGAGCGGACAGATGGGAGCTTGCTCCCTGATGTTAGCGGCGGACGGGTGAGTAACACGTGGGTAACCTGCCTGTAAGACTGGGATAACTCCGGGAAACCGGGGCTAATACCGGATGGTTGTTTGAACCGCATGGTTCAAACATAAAAGGTGGCTTCGGCTACCACTTACAGATGGACCCGCGGCGCATTAGCTAGTTGGTGAGGTAACGGCTCACCAAGGCGACGATGCGTAGCCGACCTGAGAGGGTGATCGGCCACACTGGGACTGAGACACGGCCCAGACTCCTACGGGAGGCAGC